>NZ_JBBWSA010000023.1:0-1082 GCF_038150145.1 Microbacterium schleiferi | reverse complement strand
TGTACCCGGCCGTCACGTTGGTGCCAGGCGTGTGATCGGTGGGTGGCCTCCGAGGGCTGAGTGGCGTCGTCCAGTGTTGTAGTGCTCGAGCCAGGGTGCAAGCGCGGCGGATCGGTCGGCGTTGGTGAGGAAGACCTGTCGGTAGGCCCATTCGGTCTGCAGGGTGCGGTTGAAGCGTTCGACCTTGCCGTTCTGCCAGGGGCAGTGCGGCTTGATGAACTTCTGCCGGATGCCGTGCGCTGTGCAGACCTCCCGCAGCGAGAACCGGTAGGCCCAGGCGTTGTCGGTGATCAGCCGCTCGATGCGGGTGATCCCATGGGCGGCGAAGTAGGCGAGCGCTCGTTCCAGGAACGCTGCGCAGGTGGGCCCCTTCTCGTCGGGCAGGACCTCCGAATAGGCCAGCCGGGAGTGGTCGTCGACGAGCGAGTGGATGTAGTCGAATCCGACTTTCATGTTCCGGTCCCGCAGGATCGATCCGCTGGCGCGGCCGTGTGCTTTCCAGCCGCCGCCGTCGGGGATGCGGCCCAGCTTCTTCACGTCCATGTGGACCAGTTCGCCGGGACGGTCCCGCTCGTAGCGGGCAGCGGTGGTCTTCGACGCGCGGATCACCTCCCCGGTGATCGGGTCCAGCGCCCGCAACGGCGGGATGTCGTGGCGGGCCAGGATGCGCGAGACCGTCCGGGGTGAGACGCCGAGTCTCGCGGCGATCTCATCGCGCCCGAGGCGCTCTTTCCGGCGCAGCTCGAGCACCGCTTCCTCAACCTCGGCGCTCGTGCGCGACGGGCTGGTGTGCGGACGTGAGGACCGGTCACGCAGCCCGGCCTCACCCTCGTCGCGGTAGCGGGCGATCCACCGCGTCACGCAGCGACGCGACACTCCCATCGCCGCGGCGATATGCGCCTGCTTCCAGCCCGCCCGGGCACGTTCGATGATCAGCCGCCTGCCGTGAACGGTTAGGCGGGCGTTAGCGTGGGCCATGGGACCTCCGTGTGCTTTGTGAAGACGTCAGACATCTCCACTAAGCCCGGAGGTCCTCTCCGTTCACAACCCGCACCGCGGAACCAACCTCATGGCCGGGTACA
>NZ_JBBWSA010000022.1:0-1105 GCF_038150145.1 Microbacterium schleiferi | reverse complement strand
TGTGATGTCCAGGGACGTTGTTGCGTGAATCGAGTGTGATCTGCTGACGGACGAAGGCCTCCCGTTGCGAGAGTGGAGCTGTCTAGGAACCGCTCACACACACAGGAGGCCTTCGTGTCCCACGCTAACGCTGCTCTCACCCCGCGTGCTCGGTTGCGGCTGGCAAAGCTCATCGTCGAAGAGCATTGGCCGGTCGGCGCCGCGGCGAAGATGTTCATGACCTCACCGCCGACCGCCCGGAAGTGGGCGGCCCGGTTCCGGGCCGAAGGGCCCGCGGGAATGATTGATCGCTCCAGCCGTCCACGATCGATGCCGTCCAAGACGCCGCCCGCGATGGTGAAACGGATCGTGCGATTGCGGTGGCGTCGACGGCTGGGTCCGGTGCAGATCGCCGGCGAGCTTGGCGTTCCCGCCTCGACTGTCCACGCGGTGCTGGTGCGGGCACGGATCAACCGGCTCAGCCACATCGACCGGGTCACAGGCGAGCCCATCCGCCGCTACGAGCACGACCATCCCGGGTCAATGATCCACGTCGACGTGACCAAGTTCGGCAACATCCCCGACGGCGGCGGCTGGCGCTTCGTCGGCAAGCAGCAAGGCAAGCAGAACAAGCAGCGCGCCGCCCGCGCCGGCGCCGGATACACCGAGAAGGGGCATCCCAACATCGGCACGGCATTCCTGCACACCGTGATCGACGATCACTCCCGCGTCGCCTACGTCGAGATCTGCGCGGACGAGAAGTCCGTCACCGCGATCGGCGTGCTCGAGCGGGCCGTCGCCTGGTTCGCTGACCGCGGCGTCACCATCGAGCGGGTCCTCTCCGACAACGGGTCGGCCTATCGCTCCCACGCCTGGCGCGACGCCTGCACCGCGCTCGGCATCCGGCACAAACGGACCCGCCCCTACCGCCCACAGACCAACGGGAAAATAGAGCGCTTTCACCGCACCCTCGCCGACGGCTGGGCCTACGCCCGCTTCTACCCCTCAGACACCGAACGTCGCGCCGCGCTCCCCGGCTGGCTGCACTTCTACAATCAGCACAGACGCCACTCCGCAATCGGAGCCGCACCCTTCAGCAGACTCAACAACCTGCCTGGACATCACA
>NZ_JBBWSA010000021.1:0-1234 GCF_038150145.1 Microbacterium schleiferi | reverse complement strand
GGCGGATTCAAGCGGTGGTCGCAATGAGTTCTGTGAACTTCTCCGATGGTGTCAGATAGCCGAGCGTTTTGCGTGGTCGTCCGTTGAGCGAGTCCTGGATCGCGGTCAGCTCAGCGCGGGTGACGATGCTCAGATCGGTGCTCTTCGGCAGGTACTGGCGTAGCAGTCCGTTGGTGTTCTCGTTGCTTCCGCGCTGCCACGGGGAGTGCGGGTCGCAGAAGTAGATCGGGATGCCGGTCGCTGTGGTGAACTCGGCGTGCTTGGCCATCTCGGCGCCCTGATCCCAGGTGATCGTCCGCGCCAGCGACGCCGGAAGCGCGGTGATCGCCTCGCGCATTGCGGCCTCCACCTTGTCGGCGCTCTTCCCGTCGGGCAGGTGCAGCAGAAGTGTGAGGCGGGTGCTGCGTTCGACGAGGGTTCCCACGGCGCTGCGACTGTTCTCGCCGAGGATCAAGTCGCCTTCCCAATGCCCCGGCACGGCACGGTCTTCGACCTCTGCGGGGCGCTCGCTGATCATCACCATCCCTGGCAGCCGGCCCCGCCCGTCCGTCGCGGTCCGCGACTTCCGCGCCGCCCGCCCCGACCGCAGGCAGCGGGCGAGCTCGCGGCGCAGCTGCCCGCGTCCCTGCACGAACAGGGACTGGTAGATCGTCTCGTGACTCACGTGCATCTCCGGGTTGTCGGGATGCTCCAAACGTAAGCGCGCGGCGATTTCCTGCGGCGACCACAGTTGCTCCAGCTGCGTCGTGACGACCTCGAGCAGCCGTCCACTGTCGAGCTTGAACGGCTTCGGTCGGCGGGCCTGCTCTCGTGCGTCCTCGTGCGCCCGCCACGCCGAGTACTCCTCCCGTCCGCCGCCGCGCTTGACCTCGCGGCTGACCGTCGACACCGCGCGTCCCAGGGCACGCGCGATCGCAGTAAGCGTGTCACCGCGGGCGAGGCCGACCAGGATCTCCTCACGGTCGAAGACCGTCAGATGCCCCTCGCGCGGCTCCCAGCCGAACGGCTTCCCGTCGAGGTGACGGCCCTCCCTCGCCATGCGGCCGACCATCGGCGCCGTGCAGCCGATCTCGCGGGCGATATCGATGAGCCGCCACCCCTTCGAGTGGAGACGGAGCGCGAGCTGCTTCTGCTCGCGACTGAGATGACCATGTTTGCCCTGCAACGAATGCCTCCCGAGATCAGCGCCTGCTTCATCTCACAGCACCCGTTGCGTTGACCGGTTGAATCCGCC
>NZ_JBBWSA010000020.1:0-1247 GCF_038150145.1 Microbacterium schleiferi | reverse complement strand
TGGGCTGACCCCGTTTTGTAGGTCCGGTCGTTATGTGAGTCGCCCTGTCGCCCGAGGGTTCGGGCAGGGAGACTGGTCAGATCATGACGAACAGCAGGAAGCGTCACACCCCGGAGCAGGTCGTCCGCAAGCTCGGACAGGCCGACAGGATGCTCGCCGACGGCAGTGACATCGCGGCAGTGTGTCGCGAGCTCGGGGTGTCCGAGCAGACGTACTACCGGTGGCGCAACCAGTACGGCGGGCTGAAGGCCGACGACGCGAAACGCCTCAAGGAGCTCGAGAAGCAGAACGCCACCTTGAAGCGGCTGCTGGCCGAAGCGGAGTTGGAGAAGGCCGCGCTCAAGGAGTTGGCTGAGGGAAACTTCTAGGCCCGGACAGACGCCGCGCCGCCGTCGCTCACCTGATCAGGACACTGCAGGTGAGCGAGCGGATGGCGTGCCGTCTGGCCGGGCTGAGCAGGTCCGCGTACCGTCGCCCGCTCAAGGGCGACACGGCCGCCGACCCGGATAGGGCGTTGCGGGACTGGTTGCGTGCGTACGCAAAAAAGCACCCGCGGTGGGGATACCGCAGGGCGTACCACGACGCTCGCGGCGAGGGCTGGGCCGTGAACCACAAGAAGATCCAGCGGCTCTGGCGCGAGGAAGGCCTCCGCGTCCCTGGGCGACGTCGCCGCAAACGCGTCGGTTCCTCGACCATCGATGCCCCGGCAGCGGTCGCGCCGAATCTCGTGTGGGCGGTGGACTTCCAGTTCGATGCCGATGAGCAGGGCCGTGCGATCAAGATCTGCTCCATCGTCGACGAGCACACCCGTGAATGCATCGGCGGGCTTGTCGAGCGGTCGATCACCGCGGACCGGCTCACCGCGCACCTCGAGGACCTCGTCGCCGTCCGCGGCGCTCCCGCGGTGCTCAGATCCGACAACGGCCCGGAGTTCATCAGCGACGCGATGGCCGACTGGGCCGGCACCCGCACCGGCCTGTTCTACATTCCGCCCGGCTCGCCCTGGCACAACGGGTACGTCGAGTCGTTCAACAGCCGTCTCCGCGACGAATGCCTGAACATCAACAGCTTCTACTCGCTCCTGCACGCCCAGGTCGTGATCGGCGACTGGAAGACCGAGTACAACCACGACCGCCGGCACTCATCGCTCGGATACCTCGCACCCGTCGACTACGCTCGGCAATGCACCCATCAAATCGAAACCGACGACTCGCACAGCGACCGGACCGAATGACGGGGGCAGCCCA
>NZ_JBBWSA010000019.1:0-1356 GCF_038150145.1 Microbacterium schleiferi | reverse complement strand
CGACTTGACTCATGTAAAAGGTCCGGGAACGGTGGCGTTTGCCTCAGATAGGAATGTCCGCGTAGTTCTCTGGCCGTGTGAGTCAGGAGTTGTCGATGGCCGCGCGCCGTGAGATCACGAAGAAGTTCGCCCGCGAGTATGTGCGGGCGGACAAGCATGCGAAGGGCGAGATCCTCGACGGGCTCGTCGCGGCGACCGGGTGGACGCGGGATCATGCGCGGCGGGCGATCCGATCCGCGAACGCCCGGACCGGTCCCGCGGGCCGGCAGCCCCGCAAACCGCGGGAGCGGAAGTACTCCTACGACGCGCTCGTGGTGTTGCAGGAGGTCTGGCGGCTGTCCGGTCAGCCCTCGGGCAAGTACCTCGCCGCGGTCATGGACGACACCTTGGAACGGCTCGTCCGGTTCGGTGAACTCGGCAAGGTCGGCCCTCGGGTCACCGACCTGGTGCTCGACGAACTGCGGTCGATGTCCGCGGCGACGATCGACCGGTACCTGAAACCGCACAAGGATGCCGCATACCCGGTCGCGCTGTCAGGCACGAAACCGTCGCACATCCTGCGGTCGTCGATCCCGCAGCGCACCGCGATGGATGCCCCGCTGACCGTGCCGGGGTTCTTGGAGCTGGACACCGTCGCGCACTGCGGCCACACCCTCAAGGGCGAGCACCTGTGGACGTTGAACGCGACCGACCCGGTGATCGGGTGGACGATGATGCGCACCGTCCGCAACAAGGCGTTCGTGCACGTGCACGAAGGGCTGAACTGGATCGCGAAGCACGCGCCGGTGCCGATCGCCGGGATGGACTTCGACAATGGATCCGAGTTCCTGAACTGGTCAGTGATCGCCTGGGCCGACAACCGCGACATCCCCCTGACCCGCGGACGACCGTACCAGCACAACGACAACGCGCACATCGAGCAACGCAACGGCGACTGGATCCGCAGACACGCGTTCCGCTACCGGTACGAGACCGACGCGGAAATGACGCTGCTGAACGAGCTATGGGACCTGGTGATGGCCCGCAAGAACCACCTGCTGCCCTGCGTGAAAGCGACCGGCTGGACCGCCACGAGATCCGGCCGAAAGAAGCGGATCTACGACACCCCCCGGACCCCGTACCAGCGACTCCTGGACAACGGCATCCTCGACGCCAAGACCAAGACGCGCCTCGAGCACGAGCATGCCAAGCTGAACCCGGCACGCATCACCCGACGGATCAACCAGATCCAGCAACAACTCATCGAACTGGCCTCAGCCCGCACCCAGGGAACCCGACCCGCCGCATGACCCACGCGGACATTTCACGTGAGGCAACCACGAATCACACCCGGACATCTTGACGTGAGGCAAGGCG
>NZ_JBBWSA010000018.1:0-16202 GCF_038150145.1 Microbacterium schleiferi | reverse complement strand
ACACTTGAGCGATTTTAAGTCGCCTGCCTCTGCCATTGGGCTACGGGGGCGCGCCGTTATCGGCGATCCCACGCTACCCGCAGGGGCGCCCGCGACCGACAGTGTCAGGACGTGGCGGCGACCTTCTCAGGCTCCGATTCAGCCGGCTTCGGCTTCGGACGCGCCGCAAACTCCTCGAACACGTACCGCGGGTGCTGCACAGTTGACAGGTTCACGATGTCGCGACCCAGCCACAGGTTGTTCCACCAACCCCAGATGACGCGCCACTTGCGCTCCCACGACGGCATCGCCAGGCCGTGGTAGCCGCGGTGCGCAAGCCAGGCGATGAAGCCCTTGAGCGCAAGCTTGCCCGACTGGAACACACCGTTGTACAGACCAAGACCCGCGACGGCGCCGAGGTTCTTGTGCACGTACTCGACGGGAAGCTCACCGCGCAGGACCGCGGTGATGTTCTTGGCCATGAGCTTCGCCTGACGCACGGCGTGCTGCGCGTTCGGGACGCAGTAGCCGCCGACGCCACCGCCGGTCAGGTCGGGCACCGCGGCAACGTCACCGGCAGCCCAGGCGCCCTCGACGATCTCGTCTTCACTACCGACGCGCAGGTCGGCGCGGGTGCGGATGCGGCCCCGCTCCTCGACGGGCAGATCGCTGCCCCGCACAACGGTCGGGTTGGCCATGACGCCGGCGGTCCAGACGATCAGGTCGCTCGGGATGACTTCACCCGTGGACAGTTCGACGTTGCCGCCCACCGCTCCGGTTACCTGCGTGTCGAGGTGCACAGCTGCGCCGCGCTCACCGAGCGACTTCATGACCCACTTGCTGGTCTCCAGCGACACCTCGGGCATGATGCGACCCATCGCCTCGACGAGGTGGAAGTGGGTCTCTTCGAAGCTCAGCTCGGGGTACTTCTTCAGCAGCGCGGATGCGATCGAGCGCAACTCGGCGAACACCTCGATGCCCGCGAACCCGCCACCGACCACGACGACGGTGAGCAGTCGCTCCCGCTCGGGCCCGGGGGGAAGGGTCGCTGCCTTGTCGAAGTTCGAGAAGAGCTTGTCGCGGATGGCGACGGCCTCTTCGATCGTCTTCAGGCCGATCGCATTGTCGGCGATTCCGGGGATCGGGAAGGTCCGCGAGACAGCGCCGGCGGTGACGACGATCTGGTCGTATTCCTCTTGCCAGGGCTCGCCGAGCGTCGGGGTCACCGTCGCTACCTTGTTGGCGTGGTCGATACCGGTGATCTTCGCCGTCACGACGCGCGTGCGCTTGAGGTGACGACGCAGCGACACCACCGAGTGGCGGGCCTCGATCGAGCCCGCAGCCACCTCGGGAAGGAACGGCTGGTAGGTCATGTACGGAAGCGGGTCGACAATCGTGACCTGTGCTTCGCCGCGGCGAAGATGCTTCTCGAGCTTCCAGGCCGTGTAGAAGCCGGCATACCCTCCGCCGACAATAAGGATCCTGGGGGTGGTGTTGCTCACGATGGGAGAACTCCTGAGATGTTTCAGCGGCGGGGGGCGCGGGACGCCAATCGGACGCGTCGGACAGCAGCGGTGACGCCGAGCGCCACCAGTATAGCCGCGACAGTGCCCGCCGCGAGCGGGACCGTCCCGTAGAGCAGCGACTCGGTGCTCGGCAGGAGCGGCGATCCCGCAGCCTGCTGCTCGACGGGAGGGAGGGGCTCGACGGCGGCGGGGGGAACTGTCGGCTCGGGATCAGGCACGAGATTGGCTCGACGGTAGATCGTGATCCACTCCGCGAGACTGCCGAGCGGGTTCTCGCTGACCGAGGGTACGGATGCCGTCACCGCGGCCTTGGCATCCACCAGTCCGTAGCCGTAGAGCGGGTCGGGAAGGTCTGTCACCCCGGCAGGTGGCGTGGCGGTACGGATGATGCGATTGATGACATCGTCGGCATCCATGTCGGGATACGCGGACCGCACGAGTGCCGCGATCCCCGCCACGATGGGCGCGGCGCCGCTCGTGCCGTCCCACTCGACGACCTTGCCGTCCGCTGACACTCCGAGCAGGTTCTCGCTGGGAGCCGCCACGGCGATCGTGATGCCCTGCGTGGATGCCTCGCGGCTCGCGCGCCCTTGGGGGTCCACACCACCGACAACGAGGACACCGGGGATCGTCGCCGGCGCACCGACGACTCCCGTTCCACTCCCCCGGTTTCCTGCCGCTGCCACGACGACAACGTCGTGCTCGAAGGCGTACATGAACGCGTCGTCCCAGCTGCGATCCCAGTCCGGGGTGTTCGTCGTGAACGACAGATTGATGATGTCGGCGCCATTATCGACAGCCCAATAGATCGCCTGCGCGATCTGCTCGGCGAAGGGGACGGATGCCGAGACACCGAATCCCACGGAGATCGAGAGGAGCTCGGCATCCGGTGCCACACCGAGCATGCCCGTCACCGGGCTCGTACCGCGGGAGGCGGCGAGGGATGCTACCCAGCTGCCGTGATCGGGGTCGCGGGCTCCCACGGGCGTGCGCCCGTCCGGGGACCCGAGACCCGAGACATCCGTGCCGCCGACGACTCCCGAGAACTCCACGGGGCCCTTGCCGATCCCGGTGTCGATGACGGCGATCTTGACGCCGGCGCCCGTGGAGGTCTGCCAAGCGTCCCGGATGCCGTAATCGTCGAGCCAGTACTCGGCTGCCCGCAGTGGGTCGGATTCAGAGGGCGACGGCGAGGGCGTGACGGTGAACCCGGGCAGGGCGATCATGCCTGCGATCGCGAGCGCAACTGCCGCGAGTCGACCGAGCTGGCGGCGGCGATCCGTCGCCACCGCGGCACTCACGCCAGCTCCTCGGAGACCGCGTCCACTGCGCGCGTTGCGGCTCCCGGGTCGGCGCACACGCAACGATCCGGCGACCAGTCCGAGAGCGCGAGCGCCCGGTCCCCGATCGGGTTCACCCCCGGACCCGCCGCGAGCGAGTGCGCCAGCACGGCGTGCAGGCACTTCACCCGCGTCGGCATCCCGCCCGCCGAGATCCCCGCGATCTCCTCCGGGTCGCCGTACTGAGCGCGGTCCTCGAGATAGCTCTGGTGCGCGAGGCGGTACGCGGCCGCGATCTCTTCGTCCACATCGAGCTGATCGGCGAGCTCGTGCATGGTGTGGTCAGCCTCGAGCACTGACATCGCCGCCGTCGCACCCGGATGCGTCAGGTAGTAGAACGTCGGGAACGGGGTGCCGTCGGGGAGCCGCGGGGCGGTGGCGACAACCGTGGGGTTTCCGCACGCGCAGCGAGCGGCGATCCCGAGCACTCCCCGAGCCGGGCGACCCAGTTGCTCGCGCAGGACGGCGAGCTCAGCCTCGGTGACGGGAGCAAACGGGGGCCTGGACACTCCTCCAGGCTACCGACCCGCTCCTGAAGTCCCGCTGCGCGTCACGGGGCGACAGCCGACTCCGAGGAAGACGGCTGCGGATCGGGAACCCCGATGACTGGAAGGGCCGCGGTCTTCGCAAGCCCCGCCGCGGTCACCGACCGCACCAGTTGCGACATCCAGTCGGTCGTGGTTTGCACCACCTCGTCGCTCACCGGCGCCTGCTCGGCGGGTATCGCCGAATCGGGCAAGTCATTGTCGACGAGGTACACGACCTCACCAGGGCGCACGTAGTAGAGCCGCTCGCGGGCCTGGGTTGTGATGTAGGCCGGGTCCTGCCACCGGTCCTTCTCGGTCTCGAGGGCAGCGATCTGGTCCTCGGTCACCTGCACTGCCTGCTCGAGCGCAGCAATCCGTTGTCGCTGCTCCAGGTAGGTGCCGACGGTGGGAACCAACACGAAGGCTGCGAGGACGACGAGTCCCAGCATGATCACCATGAAGCCCGAGAGCCGGATGCCGCCGAGCCAGCCCCGCACGTCGACGCGGCGAGGCGAGCGAGGACGGGGGGAACGAGAACGGGGAGCCGGACTGGTCATCACGGCTCCCCTCTCGTCAGGTCAGTTCGAGCGCATCAGCCCTTGAAACGGGGGAAGGCTCCACGACCGGCGAAGACCGCCGCGTCGCCGAGTTCTTCTTCGATGCGCAGAAGCTGATTGTATTTCGCGACACGCTCGCTACGAGCAGGCGCACCGGTCTTGATCTGACCGCAGTTCACGGCGACCGCGAGGTCGGCGATCGTGGTGTCTTCGGTCTCGCCCGAGCGGTGCGACAGCATCGACCGGTAGCCGTTCGAGGTGGCAAGAGCCACGGCATCCAGGGTCTCGGACAGCGTGCCGATCTGGTTGACCTTCACGAGCAGCGCGTTGGCAACGCCCAGGTCGATTCCCCGCTGCAGGCGGCTCGGGTTGGTCACGAACAGGTCGTCACCGACCAGCTGCACCTTCGAACCGATCGCGTCGGTGAGCGCCTTCCAGGCGTCCCAGTCGTCTTCGGCCAGCGCATCCTCGATCGTGACGATCGGGTAGTTCGCGACGAGGTCGGCGAAGTAGTCGGTGAGCTCAGCTGCCGTCCACGGCTTGCCCTCAACGGTGTAGACGCCGTCGGAGAAGAACTCCGTGGCCGCGACATCCAGACCCACGGCGATGTCGGTGCCGGGGGTGAAGCCGGCCTTCTCGATCGCCTTCATGAGGAAGTCCAGGCCCTCGCGGTTGCTCGGCAGGTCGGGAGCGAAGCCGCCCTCGTCGCCGAGGCCGGTAGCGAAGCCCGCGGCCTTCAGTTCGCCCTTGAGGACGTGGTAGGTCTCGGTGCCCCAGCGCAGCGACTCCGCGTAGGTTTCGGCGCCGATGGGGGCCAGGAAGAACTCCTGGAAGTCGATGCCGTTGTCGGCGTGCTCGCCGCCGTTGATGACGTTGAACAGCGGAACGGGCAGCACATGCGCGTTGGGTCCGCCGAGGTAGCGGAACAGCGGCAGGTCTGCGCTGTCGGCCGCGGCCTTGGCCACGGCCAGGCTCACGCCGAGGATTGCGTTGGCGCCGCAGCGCGACTTGTTGTCGGTTCCGTCGGTCTCGATGAGAATCTCGTCGACGATGCGCTGCTCGCTGGCATCCACACCCTCGAGCGCCGGCCCGAGCTCGTCGATGACGGCAGCGACGGCCTTGAGCACGCCCTTGCCGCCGTACCGGCTCTTGTCACCGTCACGCAGTTCATACGCCTCGAATGCGCCGGTCGATGCACCGGACGGGACGGCCGCCCGCTGAACGGTGCCGTCTTCGAGGAGGACTTCCACCTCGACGGTCGGGTTGCCGCGCGAATCGAGAATCTCGCGCGCGCCTACAGCCTCAATCAATGCCACGAAAGGACTCCTTGTTTGGGAGGGTTGTGTCGGAGCGTCGTCGGTCCACGTCGAGTCTAGTGACGACGGATGCCGCGCCACAGGCCCGCTCGGGCGGAGAAAAGCTCAGACCACCACGGCGACCGCGATTCCATCCCACCCTTTGCGATCCAGGGTCTGTAGGGCTGTCGCATCGAACCGCGGATCATCGCGCAGCATCTCGAGCCCGCGCCGGGTACCGACGACCTGGCTCGTGGTGTCGTGAGGATCGGCGACCTGGCCCGATCGGCCGATGTTGTCGACAACGACGACAGTTCCCGCACGCCCGAGGCGCGCCGCCCAGTCAAGGTAGACCGTGTTGGATTCCTTGTCGGCGTCGATGAAGACGAGATCGAAGGGATCCTCCCCCACTAGGGTCGGCAGGACGTCAGCGGCCCGCCCAACGCGAACATCGACGCGATCC
Source organism: Microbacterium schleiferi (assembly GCF_038150145.1). GTDB lineage: Bacteria > Actinomycetota > Actinomycetes > Actinomycetales > Microbacteriaceae > Microbacterium > Microbacterium schleiferi_B. The sequence goes on along the minus strand of NZ_JBBWSA010000018.1, from coordinate 10,515 downwards.
CCGACTCCCGCTCGGTCGAGGTTGGCCCGCGCGATTGCGGCGTTGACCGGCTCTGCCTCGATCGTGACCACCGTTCCACTGCTCGGCACAGCGCGGGCGAGCCAGATCGTCGAGTAGCCGCCAAGGGTGCCGATCTCGAGGATCCTGCAGGCGCCCGCGATCCGGGCGAGCAGGTGCAAGAACTTCGCGTTCACGGGAGCCACCTCGATGGCTGGCAGCCCCGCGCGGCCCTGCTCTGCCAGCGCGGCATCAAGCGCGGCATCCTGGTCGACGAGCGTCTCGGTCAGGTAGTGATCGACTCGGGTCCACGCGTCCGGGGTGGGATCTGGCATGGCATCAGCCAACCGTGCCCGGCTCGCGCGGTCAACGGGTCAGCGCGCTGGGTCTGATTCCCCCGTCGGATGCCGGGTCGCGGCGCTTGTTCTCCCGTAGCCCAGGGCTCCCGCAACCGCCGGGAGAAGAGCCTCGGCAGTGCGCCGGTATCCGAGGGGGCTCGGGTGGAAGCGGTCAAGGCTGAACATCTCGTCCGGCTGGGAGATGAAGAACGGCCCGACCGCGTGACGCAGTGATACGGCGTACGCACCTGCGCCGACAGCCGCGTCCTCCTGTGCGTCGGCGAGCTGTCGTGACATCCGTGACCCGAGTGATCGCAGCGGTTGCGGCACCGGTCGCAGCGCCCCGAGGTCTGGGCAACTTCCCACCACGACCTGCACACCGCGTGCCCGCAGCCGTTCGATCGCCACGACCAAGTGCCGCACCGCGGTGGAGACGGCGACGCGGTGCGTGATGTCGTTGCCGCCGACGATGATGACGGCGACATCCGGCCGATAGTCATCAGCGAGCTCGTCGAGCTGAGCACCCAAGGCCGAAGATTCCGACCCGACGACCGCCGCGGTGCGTAGTCGCACGGGGCGCTTCGCCTTCTTCGCGAGTCCGATCGCCAGACGCGCACCGAGCGTTTCCTTGCGCCGCTGCGCGCCGAGACCGGCCGCGATCGAGTCCCCCAGCACAAGAAGCTCGATTGGGTCACCCTCGAGCTTTCGGCGCCATACTCGGTCTGCCTCCAGCGCGTCCTCACCGAGCGGTTTGCCGATGAGTCGCCGCGCCTGCGCGGCCTGGCGGTCGAGCAACGTGCGTGCGGCGAGCGCCGTCGTCGCAACAGCGCCCACCACGGCAGCTCCCCAGAGCACTCGGGTCGTGATCCGGCTCATGGGGCGATTTGACCCGCTCGAGCTGAATCGCCGTTGACGCGCCGGTGAACGGATGAGCGCCGAAAGAGTCAGCCGAGCGGCTTGATCTCGAGGGTGTCGACCGTTGCTCCCGGGCGAACTGCCGCGAAGTGGGTGTACCCATCGGCGGTCGCGCGCTCCAGCAGCGGCTTGAGGTTCTTCGGACGCTGCTCCAGCCGCACGCGGCTTCCGAGGGCTACCAGCGCTGACTTCAGGGCGATCAGCTCAGCAACGTCGACCTCGCGATCGTGAACGAGCACGACGGCGTGGATGTCGTCATCGGCCGCATCGGTGACAAGGTCGACGATCCGCTCGAAGCCGAGCGAGAATCCGACGGCGGGAACGTCCTGGCCGAGGAACCGGCCGATCATGCCGTCGTAGCGCCCGCCACCACCGAGCGAATAGGACACCAGCGGGTGGGCGATCTCGAAGATCGTGCCGGTGTAGTAGCCCATACCGCGCACGAGGAACGGGTCGAACACGAGGGGCGCCTCTCCCCCGCGAGCTGCGGCTACCGCCTCGCCGATCGCGGCAAGGGCACCAATCGCATCACCCTCCAGCCCGTTGGGCAGCGCAGCGCGGATCTGCTCGTCGTCAAAACGGCTAACCGTGCCCTTCTCACGCGACAGGAACTCCGCAAAGGCGTCAACAGCCTCGGGCGCCGCCGAGCGTTCGCGCAGCTCGGTGGCGACGCCGGCGGCGCCGATCTTGTCGAGCTTGTCGATCGTGATAAGGACGCCGGGTCGCTCTGCCTCGGGAAAGCCGAAGTGATCGAGCATCGCATCCAACAGGCGACGGTCGTTCACGCGAACGATGCCGCCCTCGAGCCCGAGGGCATCCAGCGCGTCGAGGGTTGCGGTGATCAGCTCGGCTTCGGCGCGCGAGGAAGCATCGCCGATGATGTCGATGTCGCACTGCACGAACTGCCGATATCGACCCTTCTGGGGGCGCTCTGCCCGCCACACCGGCGCGATCTGCACGGCACGGAAGACCCCCGGAAGCTCGGCCCGGTGGCTCGCGTAGAAGCGTGCGAGCGGCACCGTCAGGTCATACCGCAGCCCCAGATCCGAGAGGGCCGTGGGATCGTCGGCTGCCGCACGGATGCCGTCGGCATCCAGTCCGCGGCGCAGGACGTTGTAGGCGAGCTTCTCGTTGTCGCCACCGATACCGGCGTGCAGCCGCTCGTAGTCCTCGACCACCGGAGTCTCAATTTCGTCGAAACCGTGGGCGCGGTAGCGCTGACGGATGACGGCGAGCACGCGCTCACGGCGAGCCTTGTCGGCGGGGAGAAAATCGCGCATGCCGCGCGGCGGGGTGACGGGTGGCACCGGCCTATTCTTCCAGGTCGGGAGGCTCAGCCTCCGCAGCCCGGATCTCTTCCGATAATGTGCGCAGTCGCTGGCGCAGTGCGCGCTCCGCATCCCAACCGTGCTCCCGGGCGACCGCGACGAGGGCGAGGAGCGCATCGCCCAGTGCGGCTTCGGAGGAAGGCGCGGCGGGATCGTCGGTACCGGCCTCACGCACCGGTGGCACTACGGTTGCCGGCAGCAAGGAGGCCTTGCCCACCAGCTTTTGCGCGAGCGCCAGGGTCGGCATCCGTTCACTCACACCATCGAGCACACTCGTGCGACTGCGCTTCTCTTCGGCCTTCGCAGCGTTCCACAGCACGAGAACCTGCTCGGGCGTGTCGGCGGTCTCGCCGGCGAAGACATGCGGATGCCGACGCACCATCTTGTCGGTGAGTGTGCGGGCAACATCATCGATGTCGAACGGATCCTCACTGTCGCGCGAGGCGATCTCAGCGTGGAAAAGCACCTGCCACAGCAGGTCGCCTAGTTCCTCACGCAAATCGGCGCGCGTGCCCACCTCGACTGCGTCGATGAGTTCGGCACTCTCTTCGACGAGGTAAGGAACGAGTGCCCGATGATCGATCTGCTGCGTCCAGACGCACCGGTCGCGCACCGCTCGCATCGTCTCGGCAGCGCGGCGCAACGGGTCTGCCGACGTCGGCTCGATGGGGTCTGTCATGACGTTGCTGCTTCGCTGGATTCGGTGACGGCGCTTGCCCGCCTGCGGTAGTGACGGGCACGCGCAGACACGAGGATGCCGGCGATGATGACCGAGATCAGCGAGCCCGAGAGCACGCCGAGCACTGCTTCGTCGGTGAGGAGGTCGTTGCCTTCGAACGCGAGCTCGGACAGCAGCAGCGACACGGTGAACCCGATGCCGCCGAGCGCGCCGGCGGCAAGGAGGTCAGCCATCGGCAGTCGCGGCATCGCGGGGTCGTGCGCGACGCGTTGCGAGATCCACCCGAACAGCGATATTCCGATGATCTTTCCGACGGGAAGGGCGATAAGAATGCCGTAGAAGGCCGGCGTGAGTTCCTCGATCGACACCGCCGGGATAATGACAAGCGCCGACGAGAAGGCGAACAGCGGCAGCACGATGACGTTGACCCACGGCTCCATCGCATGCCGGGCGTGAAGAGCTGGCTGCTGCGCCATTGCCAGGCCGAGGGCGACGCCAGCGATCGTGGCGTGGACCCCCGAGAGGTAGACCAGAACCCAGGTAGCCACCGCGAGCACGAGGAGGATCGGGATGACCGCGGCGCGCGCCCGCGTGTCGAGCTTACGGCTGAGGTACCCGAAGAGCACGACGAGCACTGCTGCGCCCGCAAGGAGCGCGATGTTCACGCCGTCGGTGAAGAGCACCGCGATGAAGATGATGCCGACGATGTCGTCGAGGATCGCGAGGGCGAGCAGGAAGATCCTGACGCCGGAGGGAAGTCCTCGGCCGAAGACGGCCAGGACACCGAGGGCAAACGCAATGTCTGTCGCGGTCGGGATCGGCCATCCGTCAGCAGACTCTGTGCCCCACGCGAACGCGAGGTAGACGACGATCGGAACGATCACCCCGCCTGCCGCGGCGATCGCCGGCTGCAGCGCCTTCCGAGCAGAGTTGAGCTGCCCGTTGGTGAGCTCGAACTGCAGCTCGACCGCGACGACGAAGAAGAACAGGGCAAGGAGCCCGTCAGCGATCCAGTGACCCACCGAGAGCTCGAAGATACCCGGGATGCCCACATAGGTGTGCTGCAGATCTTGCACAGTGTGGCCGATCGGAGAATTCGCGATGATGAGTCCCGCGGCGGCTGCAACCAGCAGCATGATGGCGGGAAAGCGCGCAGAGCGAAGCAACGACATGGAGTCCTTTCGGGGATGCGGCAGCCGATGCCGACCAGACTTCCCGGCTCTCCACCCCCTATCCTACCGGCGGGGCTCTTGCGCCTCGAAGACGACTCGGATTGCACCCTGTCACGAGTCGTCACACGTCACCTTGATGAAACACCTGGCCGTTACGGTGGACTGCATGTACGAACTGACCCGGACCGAAGCCATCGACCTCGTCGGCCGATACGAAGCGGGTCAAGAGATCCCCGAGCAGATGCGCGCCGACGTGCGCCTGCTCGGCTCCCTCCTCGGCGAGGTGCTCCGCGAGAGTGGGTCGCCCGGCTTGTTCGAGGATGTCGAGCGCCTGCGCCTTGCGACGATCCAGGCCTACACGGATGAGACACCTGAGGCCTTCGCGCATGCCACCGAGGTTGCCGAGTCGTTCTCGATCGAGCGTGCCCACGAGGTGGCCCGCGCCTTCACTGCATACTTCCACCTCGTGAACCTGGTCGAAGAGCACCAACGGGTGCGGATCGTCCGCGAGCGCGACGGCCGCCCCGATAGCGAGGGCGCAGCCGACTCGATCGAGGCCGCTTACGCGCGCCTTGCCGACGAAATCGGTGAGGATGCCGCGCTCGCCCGCCTGCAGGCGCTGCGTTTCCACCCCGTGTTCACGGCGCACCCCACCGAAGCGCGTCGCCGGGCGATCTCTTCCAGCATCCGTCGCCTCGCGGGCCTGTTGCAGGAGCACGATGACCGCCTGCGCGACGGCAACGACCCGACGCGTCTGGAACGGCGCATGGTCGAAGAGATCGACACCCTGTGGCGCACCGCGCCGCTTCGCCCCGAGAAGCCGTCGCCGGTCGACGAGGTGCGTTCGGTCATGGCGATCTTCGACGAGACGCTCTACACCGTGGTCCCCGCCGTGTATCGGCGCCTCGATGACATGCTGCAGGGCACGAATGCGGGTGGTCGCGCACCGCTGGTGAGCCCCTTCGTGCGTGTCGGGTCGTGGGTCGGCGGCGACCGCGATGGAAACCCGTTCGTGACGGCATCCGTGACCCGCAAGGCCGCGGGCATCGCCGCCGAGCACATCCTGCTGGGGCTCGAGCGCACGACGCAGCGCATCGGGCGCACGCTCACCCTGGATGCCGACACGACACCGCCCTCCGACGCGCTGCTTGCTCTCTGGAAGCGCCTGAAGGCTGCGGACGAAGAGGCGGCTACCGAGATCGCGAAGCGATCGCCGAATGAGCCGCACCGCCGCATCCTGCTGATGCTCGCGCGGAAGATCGACGCGACGCGGCTGCGGGATGCAGACCTTGCCTACCGCGAGCCGAGCGAATTCCTCGCTGACCTGCGCACGGTTCAGGACTCGCTCGTCGCTGCCGGAGCTGCCCGCCAGGCCTACGGACACCTGCAGCAGCTCATCTGGCAGGTCGAGACCTACGGTTTCCACCTCGCCGAGCTCGAAGTGCGCCAGCACTCGGCGGTGCACGCGAAGGTGCTTGCCGAGCTGGATGCTGCCGCCGGCTCGACCGGCAAGCTCTCCGAGCAGGCCGACGAGGTCCTCGAGGTTTTCCGCACGATCGCGTACCTGCAGGAGCGGTACGGACCTGCAGCGGCGGGCCGCTACATCGTGTCGTTCACGCAGTCCGCCGAGGACCTCGCGAACGTTCATCGCCTGGCCCGCTACGCGGTCGGCGAGGGCGGGCGGATGCCGGTGCTCGACGTCGTCCCGCTGTTCGAGACGTTCGCGGACCTGCAGGCAGCACCGGGGATCCTCGCCGAGATCGTGCAGCACCCTGAGTTCGCCGATCGGCTGGAACGCACCGGCCGGCGCCTGGAGGTCATGCTCGGCTACTCCGACTCGTCGAAGGATGTCGGCCCCGTCGCTGCGACCCTCGCGCTCTACGAGGCGCAGGCCGAAATCGCCGCGTGGGCGAAGGCGGAGGGCATCGAGCTGACGCTCTTCCACGGTCGCGGCGGCGCGCTCGGACGCGGCGGCGGGCCCGCAAACTCCGCGATCCTCGCCCAGCCGCCACACTCGGTCGACGGCCGGTTCAAGCTCACAGAGCAAGGTGAGGTGATCTTCGCGCGGTACGGCGACCCGGAGATCGCGATGCGCCACATCGACCAGGTGGCCGCCGCCGTGCTGCTGGCATCCGCACCGTCGATCGAGCGGCGCAACTCCGGCGCGGCGCGGAAGTTCGCCGACGTGGCCGCGACGCTGGATGCCGCATCCCGTCAGCGCTTCTTCGATCTCGTCAAAGCCCCCGGATTCGCGCCGTGGTTCGCGCAGGTCACCCCGATGGAAGAGATCGGGCTGCTGGCCCTCGGCTCACGTCCCGCGCGGCGCGGCCTGTCGGTCGAATCCCTCGCTGACCTCCGCGCCATCCCGTGGGTGTTCGCCTGGGCGCAGGCGCGCATCAACCTCGCGGGCTGGTTCGGCCTGGGGACCGCGCTGGATGCCGTCGGTGATGAAGAGCTGCTGCGCGAGGCCTATGAGCAGTGGCCACTCTTCAGGACGATGATCGACAACGTCGGGATGAGTCTTGCCAAGACCGACCCGCGGATCGCGCGCCGGTATCTCGAACTCGGCGACCGCGACGACCTCGCCGGGCTCGTGCTCGATGAGATGACCTTGACACGCTCCTGGGTCGTCAGGCTCACCGGCGGCGACGAGGTGCTCGCCAACAAGCCCGTCCTGCAGCGTGCCGTGAAGCTCCGCAGTCCCTATGTTGACGCGCTGTCACTGCTTCAGCTGCGAGCGCTGCGCGGGCTTCGGGATGCCGCGGCATCCGACTCCCCCGCCGATCCCGATCAGCAGCGTCTGCTGTTGCTTTCGGTGAGCGGTGTCGCGGCGGGCCTGCAGAACACGGGATGATCCTGCACGGATCGCGCGTCGCTGCCATCCGTGTCGGTGGGCAGGGTTAGCGTCTGGGCATGGCGATCACGACCACGGAGACCTGCCCGCTGTGCGGCACCGATGACGTCCGGGTCGACGACGTCGCGTGGTTCGCTGTCGCGTTCGAGCGCCGCGCCGAGCTGCTGAGTGATGTCGACGTGCAGGATGCCGTCGTGTTCTTGTGCCGCGAATGCGGGGTGACCTGGGACTGAAGTCTCAGTCGAGGCGAACGTCGTCAGCGTGCCTCGCAAGACTCCGTCCGTAGCGCTCCGTGAGTTGAACCATCAGATCCGGCGTCTCACGGTCGAGCCCGAACACGTAGCCCGGGAAGTCCAACTCCTTCTGCGCTTCCCAGATCTCGTCATGCCGGTCCGGCGAGTACAGGTGCGCCGGATTTCCCACAGCAACCCACGCGATCGGCACGACTGCTTCTGGGGGAAGAACGGTGCGCAGGTGAACGACCGCGTTGATGCGAACCTCGCTGCGCTCGCCGATTCGCGCGCCGTTGAAAACGCGCGTTCCCGTGGCGAGGAACACCTCATCAGCCACGGTGGCTCCCGAAATACTCGCCATCGGTCCGACCAGCACGTGGTCGCCGATATGGACGGGATCTGTCGCGCTCGCCCGGATCAGCGCGTTCTCCATCACAATGACGCTCTCACCGATCGTGATCGCACCGCCCTCGGCCGTGATGACCGCGCCGTGCAGGACCTGCGAATGCGCGCCGATCGTGACTTCCCCCGAAATCACCGCGCTCGGCGCGATGACGGCCGTGGGATGGATGCGGGGCTGCGCCCCGAGGTGCTCGAACCGCATCATTCCTCCTCGATCGGTGTCAGCGTACCGCGCCGGTGTGCCGAATGCGCTTGCGAGTTTCGTACTTTTGTTCTATAGTAGTGGTTAGCAGCGCACGTGCCCATGGAGCGCTTCCGGCGGAGCCTTCTGGCTTCACGATTCTCGGAGCAGCATGGGCACCCCCGCATCCCCCGACCGACACCGCGGTCCTTCCGTGTCGTCGCGGGTGCACGGTCGGGTGACCGCTTTGGTGGATGATCTGGTCGCGACGCGGCGGAAGATCGCAGCGTTGCAGGCCCGTGAGGCTCGGTTGCTCGCGTACGGGGTTGATTTGGCCCTGGAACGGGCCGCGGAGCTCGGATCCTCTCGGTCCGGGTCAGACCTCGGCATCCGCGAAATCGCCGCCGAACTCGGAGCCGCGATGCGCATCAGCGACCGCACCGTCCAGAACCGCATGGGCGAGGCATCCACCCTTCTCGGCCGATTCGGCGGAACCCACGCGGCCCTCGAACACGGCGAGGTAGATGCCAGCCACGCCCGGGTCATCGTGGACGCCGGCGCCGGAATCTCCGATGATCACGCGCGAGCCCGGTACGAACAGCTCGCGCTCGAGATCGCCCGCCGCGAAAGCCCGAACCGACTCCGGCCCGCGGCACGTGCGATCGCCGCAAGCATTGACCCAGAGTCCCCAGCTCGGCTGCGGCGCCTCGCAGCCGAGGCCCACGCTGTTCGCGTCCAGGATCTTGACGACGGACTCGCCCGCCTCATTGCCGACCTTCCCGCACCGCTCGCGTACGCCATTCACGACCGCCTCACCCAAACCGCCCACCACGTCTGCGACACCCGCGTCGCGGTGCCCGGCGACGAACAGAGCCCGGCCGAACCGGCAGCAGATGCCCGGACGATGGATCAGCTGCGCGCAGACGTGCTCGCCGACCTGCTGCTGACCGCCACCCCCACAGCCCACGGCGACCCTGAGATCACCGCCGCCATCACCGGGCGCGTCCAGGTCAGCATCCCCCTCAGGTCCCTGGCCGGAGCCACCGACGAACCCGGTATTCTCGCTGGCTACGGTCCTGTCGATCCCGCCCTCATCCGCGATCTCGCCGGCCGAGCCCCCGGCTGGGACCGCATCTTCACCGACACCAGCACCGGGCTCCCCGTCGCTGTGGACCGCTACCGACCCGACGCCGCTCTGAGACGGTACCTGTCGGCCCGAGACGAACACTGCCGCTTCCCCGGATGCCGGCGCCCCGCCCAGAGCTGCGACATCGACCACACCATCGACGCGGCCCGAGGCGGGCCTACCGCCCCCGGGAACCTTGCCCATTTCTGCAAACGACATCACATCCTCAAACACGACACCGCCTGGACCGTGAAACAGCTCCCCGGCGGAGTCCTGGAATGGACCAGCCCCAGCGGCAGGACCTACACCGACAACCCGGCACCTACCGTGCGGTTCATACCCGATCCCGAACCGATACCTGCACCCGCGCCCTTCTAGAGGCGATCTCGCACGCCGCTCCCGAGGCGATCTCTCGCGCCCTTCCGCGCGCAACGCCGCAGGCGCGGGGCCGATTCGGCTCAGCACTGCCCTTCACTGCTGCGAGCAGGGCTACCGTGGAGGCGATGGCACTTTCCTCTCGAACCACGACACGCGCACCCCGACCGACGATCGAGTTCACCGTGCTCGAAACGACGTGGCTGAATCCGCACCTGGTACGCGTCCGCCTCGGTGGGCCCGGCTTCGCGCAGTTCCAGGACCGGCCCGAGACCGACAAGTACGTGAAGCTGAAGTTCACTACTGCCGAACCCGAGTCACATCCGGTGACGAGAACCTACACGGTGCGCCGTGTCGACCATGCCGCGCAGGCGATCGACGTCGACTTCGTTATCCACGGCGACGAGGGACTCGCCGGTCCGTGGGCAGCGACGGTGAAGCCTGGCGCGACGATCAGTCTCATGGGGCCTGGCGGTGGCTACTCCCCCGATCCGGACGCCGACTGGCACCTGTTCGCGGGTGACATGTCAGCAGTTCCCGCCATCGCGGCGGCCCTCGAAACGCTCCCCGCACATGCAACGGGCGCGGCGGTCATCGAGGTGGACAGCGACGCCGACATCCTCGACCTCGATCACCCCGCCGGCATCGAGCTGGTCTGGATCACCAACCCCGATCACTCGGTGTCGGCGGTGGCCGATGCTGTCCGGGAAATCGACTGGCGCGACGGGCGTGTCCACGTCTTCGCCCACGGCGAGCGCGAAGCGATGAAAGAACTGCGGCGCGTGTTCTTCGACGAGCACACCCTTGAGCGCGGACAAGTGTCCCTGTCGGGCTACTGGGCGCGCGGCCGTACCGAAGACCGGTTCCAAGCCGAGAAGCGCGAGCCGATCGGCCAGATCCTGCCGCCCGCCTAGT
>NZ_JBBWSA010000017.1:0-24094 GCF_038150145.1 Microbacterium schleiferi | reverse complement strand
CATGCGATCGACAAGGGCGGATATCTCGAGGTGCAGGGCAGTCTCCAACGCGAGCCCCAGAACCCTGCCGACCCGATGGCGGTCTCTGTGCAGGTCGAAGGCGAAAAGGTGGGATACCTTCCGGGCTATCTTGCGCGGGATCTCCGTCTCTCTTCGGGCGGAGCACAGTCGGTTCGTGTACAGATCTTCACCGAGCTGCTTCCGAAGGGCTTGCGCGCAGAAGCCTGGGCTTGGCTCGGAGCAGGAGCGCCGAGATGGCAGTGGACGGCGGAGAAGCGACCGCCGCTGTCGTCCGCGGCAAAGGCCGCGGCGCACCAGGCCGATGTCGACAGTTTGGTCGCCGATGCGTTGGCAGGAGGCGGGCAGCGCGCGAACGAGTTTGAGGCGGGCATGGTCAACGGTGTCCACTACCTGCAGCTTGTGGAACCCATCAAGCAGCTAAAACGCGAGGACCGCCTCGACGAGGCGCTTACGCTGTGTCTCGCGGCTATCGAAGGTGCTGAAGCAGGTCGTGACGGACGCGAACCGGCTCCCTGGTATACCGAACAAGCGGCGATCATCTACCGCAAGCTCGGTCGCCGAGATGATGAGGTGGCTGTGTTGAGGCGGTGGCTTGCGGTCTGCCCGCCCGAGCGCCGAGAGGGCAGCAGCATCAAAGCGAGGCTGCGCAAGATCGAGGCGTAAAGAAGCCCGAACGCCGGCGCTTACTGGATTACGGCGAGATAGCGGCCGCGATCGTCCAGAGCTACACGACCGGTGACGAGCGCCCGTGCCAAAGCCTCAGAGAGACGGGCTGAGATGCCCTCGGTGAGTCGCTTGCCGCCGAAGAGGGCGAGCGACTCACGCTTGATCTCTTCTTCGGACATTCCACCCGCGAGCTCCGTCACAACGGCCATGGCGTTCGCAATCTCATCGATCGGTGTCTGGTCTAGAGGACGTCCCTCACCGGGTTCGCTACGACGCGCGGTCCGCCACGATTCCGGATCGGCACCCTCCGGCCACACGCATGAGTGGTCGGAGCTACGCAACAGCTCCGCAGGTACACACCGGAGGATCGACTCGGCGCGCTTCGCCGATACCTTGGACAGGCCGAACGACTCCGCGACGAGTTTCGCCAGGCGCATCTTGTCGATGGGGCCTTCGGCTGTGACCGCGTCTTGGATGGCGCGACGAACCCGCGCCACCGCCGCAGGGCGAGGAAGCTCGTCCAGTGTCTGCGTCGTTCCATGCCCGTTGGGACGCCACGGTGTGAAATCGCGCAGGTTCGGATGACTCAGTTCAATCTCTTCGGGCGAGGTAACCGCCGCGGGAGTCGCCGAGCTCCTGACCGGGGGAGTCTGGTCGGCCAGGAAGCGGGAAGTCGCGGAAATCCGCTCAGATTCCGACGTGATCGCGATCGGAACATCAGGTGCTTGCCGCATCTCAACGAGCCGATCACGGGCGACCTCAACAGCCGCAGCCAGTCGTTCAAGCGTCTGCTCGCGTTCCTGGAGCCACTCCGGCATCCAGACGCGCTCGACCCCGGGCCACTTCATGAGCTTCCCAAGTACCTCGATTGGCAACCCATCGCGATCGGCGACGGTGCGGCGTGCGCGCCATAGGTCGCCGTCCAGGAGGACGGCGAGAAGCGGCTGATCCGGTTCATCAACTGCAGCGATAGATAGGTCGACCCGGAAGTCCGAGAGGCCGACGTCGGTAGACACAGCAAACCCGCGCATGCGCAACTCGGCGGCGATCTCATCGCGGTGGCGGTCAACGACCCGCAAACGGTTCGGGCTGTCGGAAGCGGCTTCGACACCGGATGCTGCGAGCTCGAGGTACCCCTTTAGATGCTTGATTCCGACTGAGGTGGTCTGCTCCGCGCGAAGCTCCGAAGGATCGAAGCTCGCGTAGAGCACAACCTCGCGTCGCGCTCGCGTGATCGCTACGTTCAGGCGCCGCTCTCCGCCGGCGCGCGTTAGCGGTCCGAAGTTCAGGGGCACGATGCCACGATCGTTCGCGCTGAACGCGACCGAGAAGAGGATCAGGTCGCGCTCATCACCCTGCACGTTCTCGAGGTTCTTCACGAAAAGACCATCACGCTCATCCAGAGCCTGCGCGATCCGTTCGTCGGGGGCCTCGCGAAGCAGAGACTCGATGAGCGTCCGTTGCTGACTGTTGAACGTGATGATCCCGAGCGATGGGGTGCGACCGGGGCTTTCTGCGAAACGCTGCGATACGTCCTGGACGATCGCCTCGGCTTCAACGATGTTCGTCCGCAGGTCGCGACCCTTCCCGGAACGGTTGAAGTGCCCGTTGACGCGGATAAGGGAGACACCATGACCGGCGTTCGCTGCTGCTCCTGCGGCTGGCCATGGAGCGGGGAACGACGACAGGCGGCTGTCGTAGTAGGCATGATTGCTGAACGAGATGAGCCTCTCGTCTTGGCTGCGGTAGTGCCATGACAGCCACTTCTGCGGAACCCTGGATTGTACGCACTCTGTGAGGATCGACTCTTCATCTGCGACGGTGCCGGGCGCGGTGTCCTCGTCATCCACGGCGGTTTCGGCGAAGGTCGTCGGCGGCATCTGCTTGCTGTCGCCGACGACCACAACCGAACCGGCACGACCCATGGCGCCGACGGCGTCCGCGACGCGGATCTGCGAGGCCTCATCGAACACGACGACGTCGAATAGCCTCTCGTTTGCGGGCAGGAATCGCGAGACGGACTCTGGGCTCATGAGCGCGCAGGGAGCGACTTGCGTAATGATGTCGCCGTAGTTCTCGAAGAGAGCACGTACGCTCATGCCGCCACGTTGACGCGAGAGTTGACGCTTCAACTCGCCCATGGCGCCGCCGTCATAGGCGGGGTTGATCCGGCGTTTAGCGATGATCTCCGCCGGAACCCACCGCGGTAGTTCGTCACGGATAGCTGCCGCGCTGTCGGTGAATCGCTGGATGGTACGGCTGTGAGCGGCGACGTCGAACTCCATCAGGGCCTGCGACTCGCTGCGCTCGATCACGGACGTCGCAGCGATGCCCTTGTCGAACGCCAGTGCCGCGAGGTCGGCCGGTACACGCCCCGTCATGAGCGATTCGCGGGCGTCGGTCATGGCGGCCGCGCGGAGAGGTTCGAGCGCGGACACGAAGGCGTACCAACGCTCGAGCGTCACGGGCGTGCTCGTTTCAAGGTGGCGTGCTGCGCGAGTTGCCTCCCAGGTCTCGATGACGCCGCGTTCTGTCCCCCAGCGGTCGAGGAGCTCGATGCCGGCCTCCTCCGTCGCACCGATCGCCACAGCGAGTGCGCGCCAGGCGTTGGCGATTCTCGTGATCTGCGCCGATAGGGCTTGATCAGCTGCGCTCTGGGCGTAGTAAGAGCGGAGTCCATGACGCCAGCTCGTGTCCGTCGTTGAGGGCGCAAGCGCACGACCGGTCCACACAGCCCACTCGAGTGTCGTTGTCGCGGTCTTGGCGTCGTCCGCGAGATACGGATTCCAGCCGTGGGTAACCACCGTGATTGGCAGGGTCGAGAGCGCTTGGCGAAGACCGCCCAGGGCGCCGCTCGCGGCGGCGATCTCGGCGACGAGAGGCGTGACCGAGCGGGGACGAATCGTCTTCGGATCGACCTTGAGCGCCGCACCGAACTGCGTCAGAACCGCTCGCTGTCGCTTCTTCCGGCCGAAGAAGCTCGACGCATCTGCTGCAGCTGCCGCGGTCTGAATGGGCGATATGTCGGTGGTGAGAACCTCGGGCCCCACCTGAGCGAACCAGTCGCGTGCCGGCGCCGCAGCGGCGAGCTGCTGTTGGAGTGCCGGGATCTCGCCGCTCAACACTCGCTGATGCACGGCGTCGACCGCGTCGAGCGGGTGCCGCGGCGCGCGAGCTAGTGAAGCCCACTCCTCGAGATCCTTCGGGCTCCGCGCATCGCGGAGAAGTTCTGCGACTCCGGGAAGAGCGTTGAGCTCTGTCAGCGCCGCGTCGAATTCCTGCGCAGCACGATGGATGCCAACCGCGGCCGACTGATCCCGCTGTCGCGGGTCGATGAATCCCCACGGGTGGAGTGGCGCGGGGTGGGCGAGATCGGCGGTCTCCGGCAAAGTGCGCAGGACGCCGCGGATTTCATCGATCTTCTCCGCCGCTTGACCGGACACCAGACTTGCCGGGACTTCGAGCGCATCGACGTCCTCAGTGGACGCGAGGAACTGCGACCGCGCCCCGTAGAGCGAGAGCCCCGCGGAGTTGGCGTCATGGAGACGCTCTGCGTAGCGCCGCAGCGCGCCACGGCTGGATGCGGCCGTCTCGGTGTTCGTCTTCAGGGAGGCTCCATCGGGGTGGGCCGCCGCGTCGATCGCCTCGCGGATCTGCGCGCGAATCGCGGTGGGACGTGCACCCTTGTCGTGCAGATCCAGGGCGAAGGGGGAGAGGCCCACCGCGTCGAGGCGCTGCTTGACGACATCCAGCGCGGCACGTTTCTCAGCGACGAACAGCACCCGCTTTCCTTGAGCGAGCGTGTTGGCAACGATGTTCGTGATCGTCTGGGATTTCCCGGTTCCGGGAGGGCCTTCGAGCACGAAAGTGCGCCCCGCGGCTGCGTCCGCGACCGCTTCGAGCTGGGATGAGTCAGCAGGCACGGGCACGGCGTTGCCGAGCGCATCGAGGTCGATCGATTCGACGGCCGCGACCGGGTCCGAAAACGCAGAAGTCGGGGTGTGGATGAGGTGTGTGACGAGCGGGTTCCCGGCCAAGCTCTCCCAGTGCTCGTCGAGGTCCTTCCAGAGGCGATACTTCGCGAACTGGAAGATCGCGAGATCGACGGTGTCTTCCACCTGGAAGGGGAGACGTTCTTTCGCCAGTGCCTGCCGGGTCGCCCCGAAGGCCGCAGGCAGGTCAATGCCTGAGTCATCCTTCGCCGGGTTGGCGAGCCCGGGGATCTGCAGCCCGAATGTCTGACGGAGCTTCTCGAGCAGGCAGTAGTTCGGCGTCGACTCGCCGGCATCGTCGAGTGAGATGCGGAAGCTCTGCCCGCGGCCTGCAGCTTCGAGAGTGACAGGGACGAGGACGAGTGGGGAGCGCAGCTCGCGGTCGTTGAACGTCCACCGCAGCATGCCGAAGGCGAGGTACAGGTTATTCGCTCCGGTCTCTTCGACGATCGTCTTGGCTTTGTAAGCGAGGGCGCGCAGACGGCTTGTATATGTCGCGTCCGTGATTCCGATGAAGGCCGACTTACGCTCGGTCAACTGCGCGGAGAGCGTCGCTGCGGGAAGCTGTGCAGCCGACTGGAGCCCGCGAGCGCGGTCGACCTGTGGGATCCGATCACCGGGGATCAGTGTGATTGATGTTCCGGCGTTGACCATGTCTTCGAATACAGGCAGTGACTGATCAGCAACGGCGATCGGGAAGCCGCTCGAGCCTGTGTAGTTGATGAGGCGATTGCGCAGCGAAAGGTCCAACAGTGCGTTCTTCCACTGAGAGATTCGCGGGGGGAGTGTGCGCGCAGTGCCACCGGCGATCGCTGATGCGTTCGGGACGTACTCCAACCCGTCCACCATGCTCGGCACGGCGTACTCGCGCACCTCGACGGTGCCGTCCTCGTTGACGGTTCGGCTGGGCAAGGGGAACACGCGTGCGCTGCGCGCCGCCCGAATATCAATGACACCGATCGGCGTCTCGTGGCTGAGCAGTGCGTGCGCGGCACGGCGCGCATCCGCGAAAGCCAAGGATGCGTCTCCGCCGGTCAGCTTCGTGGTTTCAATCAGTTCGAGCCCTTCACCGACGTGACTGATCGCTTCGCTCGCATCGACGTCGGCCGGAGCGCTGAGACTGCCGTCCACCCGCCAATAGCCGAGGAAGATGTGCCCCTCGAACAGCCAGAGCGTCGAATTGATCCCCGCCTCCTCTAGTGCAGCTGCGAGGGTCACAGTTGTATCGAGGCAGGTGCCGAGCCGTCCGTTGAGCACATCCGCAGGAGTGCGGACCTTCTGCCCGACGAGTCCCCAACTCGCGGGCGGCTCCGAGTATCGGATGTCTCGCGCGCGCATCGCGTCGTAGATCGCCTCCGCGGTCTTGTCCACGCGTTCCTTCGAAGCGGACTGATATCCGTCGAGATCTGGCCTGCCGGTACTCGTTCGAAGACGGTCGGATGCCTCGACGAGCAGTGGTGCAATCGCTGCCGCCTGTGGTTGCACGAATCCCGGCAGCAGCTCGAGACTGAGTTGCAGTGGCTCGGCGAGCCACTGGCTGGCAGCGAGAATCTTGATGTCGGAATCGCGCGAGGCGAGCAGGCGACCGGCCTCGTCACGGACGGTGACACAGATGCTGCCTAAGGTCGGGTGCTGCAGGTCTGCCATACGGGCCGTGTCGAGTCTCAGCTCCGGGCCGCGGATGATCGTCGCGGCAGCATTGGTGAGTCGGGCGATGACGACGTGGGGATCGCTCAGCGGTCCGAGCTCACCCACCACTTCGATCTCGACCGATGCCGCGTCGATATCGGTACCGGTGTAGTTGATAGTGATCTCATCGAGGAGGGGCACACCATTTCGTGCATGCACGTAGCTGACGACGGGAACTGTCGAGACATCGATCGTGGCCTGGCCGCGCGGACCATCAGTCGATGGTCTGTCCGTAGCGTCGATCGGCTCGGGATCCGGATGGGTCGTGTCGGTGCCTGAGGACGATGTCACCGCTGGCTCCGGTGTGAGAGCCAAGAGTGTGATCGCTGCGAGGGGCGCGAGTCGTGCAGCCGCCTCATCCGCGCCGACAGCTCGCAGCAGAATCCCCGCTGAGTCCAGCGCGCGATACACCTCCGCAACTGAGAACTCTTCGTTGTGTGCCCAGCGGTTGCGGACATCGCGCAGCTCGCTCGCACAATTCGACGATTGACGGTTGAGGATTCCAGAGAACGGATAGCCGAGGGTGCCGAAGTTCTCGGTCATCGCTCTCAGCAGGATCGACAGGTCGCGCGCGTTGTAGCGATCGATATGGCGTCCACTTTGGCGGTCCTTCTGGGCGATGATCTCGGTCCACTCGGGGACCTGAGGTGCCAACTCGGCGAAGCGGGCACGCACGATCGGCTCAAGCCCGTCCACCAGCACGCTGAGAGCGCTCTCCAATACTTCCCGCGGCTCGAACTCTGACATCGATCCCCCGTCTCGCGACGTATTCGGGAATCACCATTCACGGCTGCGCGGATGCGACGTCGATTCCCCAGACATCCATACTCTGGCATACCTCCCGGACACGCCCTCGTTCGAAGCCCGCGTCATTGGCGCGTTGAGCTGCACGGCGGACGGGGCACACAGAGTCCGCACCGACGAGACGCACGAACGCGCTGAACTCCCTCACCTTGAGGCATCGCGGGTAGAGAGCTCCCGCCGTGCGATACCTCGAGTGCTTTGAGACCCGACTTGACTCCGTCGAGGTGGGTCGTTCTGGGGCTGCGGTTCCAGCGACTGTCGATGAACGGCAAACGTCGAAGTAAGCCCGTGCCGAGTGGCACATAGGTGGCGCGCGCAGTTGGACCCCAGCCGTACGATGACGTTGGCAGACCGTGATTGAGGGGGATCGACGTGACTGACTCGGAGAATGCAAACTCGACGGTGCTTGAGTCGGGGCCGATTCCGGCCGGTATGACTTCTCGACGAACCCCCATGACCGTCGGATACCGGACGATCTTTCGAGTCCCGCATGATGACGCCGTCTCTGTCACCGAGCGCAACGTCCGAAGCTGGCTCTCGCAGAAACTCGGCCGTGCCGGTGCGCTCGACGACTGGGACGGAGTTTCGTCCCGTGTCTTCGGCTCGCGCTTGTCGATCGTTGTCGTCGATCTAGGGAGCTCCGGACAGACTCATCGTCGCCTATACCGGTTGTTCGACGAAAACTCGGGTGGTCGATTTGAGATCGCACTCTTTGCCGCATCGGCTGCGAGCGGCGGGCACATCATCATTCAGGCCGCTCGGGACGCTGCCAGCACGGAGAGCGCGATCGATGGTGTCGCGACTCCGAACATCGTTCGCCAGATCCTCGGCGACATACAGGTGCATGATGGGTCGACGATCGTCTCGGACTCGCCGCGTGTCGTCCGCACCGCGGACGTACCAGAGCTCATCGGCTCTCTGATCGACGAGAGACGCACCATGTCGTTGATAGTGGCCTCGTCCTTGACGCCAGACGTCGACGCGCGATGGCTGTCGGTGATCGATCAGCTCACGCGATTCAGCGTCGGAGTAGCGACGGTGTTTGTCGTCTATGCGGACGCGGTCGACGAGCTGAACAGAAGTCTCCCGGCTGAGCTACGGGTGCCTGCTGGGCAGGTGCGTACGTTCGCACCCGGAGTTAGTGTTGACGGTTCTGACGACGGGATTGCGCATAGGTTTCTCGGGCCTGCGACCTTGGGGCGCGCTATCCGCAACGGTCGCGTGCAGGGAATGCTGCCAGTTGTGCATGCACGTGGTCCGCGCGCACGGTTGCTTGAACGAGGAGTCCCCGCCGATGCGCGGCGCACCATCGACCTACTGTCGAGGGCGGAGGTTGCGGAGCGGCGATCGATCGAGGTGCACCGCAGAGTTGCAGAGGGCACGCATCGCGTTGCAAGCGTGCAGGAGCGACCACCTCGAGAAGCCAGGACGTCGGGCGGGCCCGACGTCGCCAACATGCCCGCTACGCAGCGCGAGAGCGGGATCGGTCCGGGGCCCAAATCCGTAGATCCGAACGGGATGGGGCCGGGACTCACCTCAGCGCCCCGCTCCGATTCAAGGAGTGGAGTCACGGCCTTCGCCGATGCGGTCCGAACGCTCATTTCGAAGTGGCTAGGGCGCTCCGATGTCACGAGTGAGTCCATTGCGCAGCTGGACTCATTCCTCGGCGGTCAGGTCGCCGAGGTGACTGTGGCGACCGAGCAAATCGACGAGGTTCTCGAGGAGAACGAAAAGCTTCGCTTCGAGCTTGATGAACTGCGTGCGGAGATCGACAGCGATGACCTCGAGTCAGCCATTCTTGCTGACGAAAATCGAAAGCTGGAGCACGAGAACCAGCGCCTGAAGCGAAGACTCCGCGATGCCCAGATCTTCTACGTGTCAGAGGACAATTCGCTCGATTGGGGACCCCCAGCCGATGTCGAAGAACTTGTCGCGCGACTCACAGCGGGGGAAGGGCATCACCGTGCCTTCGACCGGGTTGTCTTCACTGGGAAGATCGATAGCGTGCTCGAGGTGCGTAGGCGTGATCCGTACGGCAAGTACGCGCGCGACTTCTGGGACTTCGTTCACGTTCTCCACGACTATGCAGAGTTAAGGGCATCCGGGGCGTTCGCTGGCAATGTACACATGTACCTGACAGATGACACGATCGACGGCTATCGGTGCAATCCTCAGCGGCATGCGGGACGCGAGAGCGACAGCGTGCTGAACAATGCGCAAATGCGCGCTGAGAGGGTGCTGACCGTACCCCCGGAGGTGGACGCTACCCGACGCGTCTTGATGGACGCACATTTCAAGCCCACGCACCGAGATCGTTTTGCTCCACGTATGCATTACTTCGACGACGCGGCCAACACCGGGAAGATCTACATCGGCTACATCGGGCGTCATCTAACAACGGACGACTCCTAGAGAGCGCCGCAAGGTGTGATGTACCGTGCGAGATCCGATCATCCCCGATACCAGGGTGAGATGAGTTATGGGTTCGTCTCGCTGGACACTTTTTAATGCCTGGAGTGGCTGCGGCATCCCCAGGACGCCGCTTGGTGTGATGTGTACGACTCAGCTCGGCTTGAGCGCCTCATGCCATGACCGCAGCCGCCGTAGCGATAGTGGCGACGTCTGCCCAGTCGCCGAGAGTCACCGTGCCTCGCCTTCCCGGTTTGCGGAGTACCGCGGCGCCATGGACTCCATCTGGTCCATCACGAGCTTGATTGCCTCGGGCTGCTTGTCCGGCGGGTACTTGTACTTCACCAGGAGCCGCTTGATCGAGGACCGCAGCTTCGCGCGGACGTCGTCGCGCACGGTCCAGTCCGTGCGCACATCTCGGCGCATGACGGCAACCAGCTCGCGTGCAATCTGTGCGAGCACGTCCTCGCCCTGCACGTCGACCGCCGACTCGTTCGTCGCGACAGCGTCGTAGAAAGCGAGCTCATCGCTCGACAGCGGCGGGGAGAAGCTATCGCCGCGGGATGCCTCAGCGGCCACGTGTTTCGCGAGCTCAACCAGTTCCGCGATGACTTCGGCGGAGGTGAGCTGCTGGTTCGTGTACCGGTTCATGATCTCGGCAATCCGCTCCGAGAACGCGCGTTGCCGGACGAGGTTGCCTCGCGTCGCGGCCGCGCCGGCATCCGTCAAAGACTTGCGCAGCGCCTCGATCGCGAGGTGCGCGTTCGGGAGAGCCTGCGCCTTCGCGAGGAACTCCGGACCTAGGTCATCAAGCGCGAGGCGCGGCAGGCCGGCAGCGTCGTAGATGTCGAGCACGTCGCCGGGGGCGATCGAGTCGGCGACGAGGGTGCCGAGCAGTCGGGAGATCCCCTCGGGGATCGGCTCGTCGCGCGACTGCCGCTCGGCGGCGTCGAACTTGGCCATCCAGACCCGCACCTCTTCGTAGAACGCGATCTCATCGTGCAGCTCAGCGAGCCCCGCACGCCCGGAGGCGAGCGCCCACGCGCGGGCCAGCTGTCCGGTCATGGTGCGGTACTGCGACGAGAGCTTCTCGGAGCCGAGCTCCTCGGCGTTCAGCGGGTTCTGCGGGTCTCGCAGGTAGTTCGTCGCCATGGTCGCCGCGGTGCGCCAGGCCCGCGATCCGCCCTTGCTCACGACCGCACGCCAGTCGCAGTCGGCGAGAATGTCACGGATGTGCGCGACCAGTTCAGTTGCGATCGCCACTGCTTCATCGACATCGCGACCGATCGGCCTGTTCTCTTGGTCCGAAACGGTGTACTCCGAGAGCGCTTTCGCGAGGTTATCGGCCAGCGGCGCGTAAGCCACGAGGAGGCCGTCCTTCTTCCCGCGGAACGTCCGGTTCACACGGGCGAGGGTCTGCATGAGCAGCGCACCCTTGAGCGGCCGGTCGAGGTACAGGGTGTGCAGGGGTGGGGCGTCGAACCCGGTGAGCATCATGTCCTTGACGATCACCAGTTCGAGCTCGTCGTCGGCGTCCTTCAGGCGCGCCTTGATCGTCTTGTTCTCGGACTCACGCCTCACGTGGTCGCTGACCGGCGACTGGTCCGACGCCGACCCCGAGTACACGACCTTGATGCGCCCGGAATCGAGCGCATCGGAGTGCCAATCCGGTCGCAGCGCGACGATCGCCGAATAGAGCCGCGCGCAGATCTCGCGCGTGCCGCCGACGATGAGCGCCTTGCCAGGCGACTCGAGGAACGGCAGCATCCGCGCGCGCCGTTCCTCCCAGTGCTGCACGAGGTCGCCGGCGAGCGTCTCGATGCGCTCAGGTGCCCCGTACACCGCGTTGACGACGGCGACGGATGCTTCGAGCCTCGCCCGCTCGGTGTCGTCGAGCCCGAGCGTGTACTCGTCGGCGGCGCGGTCGATATCCTCCTCGCTGGCGCCGTCGGCGAACGATACCTTGATGAGGCGCGGCTCGAAGTAGACCGGAACGGTCGCCCCGTCGTCAACCGCACGCGTGAGGTCGTAAATGTCGATGTAGTCGCCGAACACCGCACGCGTGTCGCGCTCGGCGAACGAGATTGGGGTGCCGGTGAACGCGATGAGCGTCGCATTCGGCAGTGCGTCGCGCAGATGCCGGGCGTACCCGTCGAGGTCGTCGTAGTGGCTGCGGTGCGCTTCGTCGACGACGACGATCACATTTCGGCGGTCGGTGAGGAGAGGATGCTGCGTTCCGGAGGCCTTCTCCTTCTCGGTGAGCCCGAACTTTTGCAGCGTCGTGAAATACAGGCCGCCGGTAACCCGATTGCTCAGCTCGTCGCGCAGCTGTGCCCGCTCGCGCACTTGCATGGGCTTGTCGGACAGCAGCAGGCTCTGTGCGAACGTCTGAAAAAGCTGCCCGTCGAGCTCGGTGCGGTCAGTGACGACGATCACGGTAGGGTTCTTGAGCTTCGGATGCCGCGACACGAGGTTCGCGTACAGCTCCATCTCCATCGACTTGCCCGACCCCTGCGTGTGCCACACCACGCCGGCCTTGCCGTTGGTCTCGACCGCCTGAACCGTCGACCCCACGGCCTTCGTCACCGCGAAGTACTGGTGTGGCTTCGCGATGCGCTTGGTGAGGCCGTCGGAGCTCTCGTCGAACGCGGTGAAGCTGCGCACGAGCTGCAGGAACCGCTCCTGGTTGAACAGTCCGTTGAGCGCGTCGTCGAGCGGCTCAACTGACATCCCATGCTCGAGCCGCGGCTGCTTCAGCGGGGCACCGTCGTCGTCGACGTTCCAGGGCGCGAAGTGGTTCAGCGGCGTGAACGGCGTGCCGTACTTGGCCTCGAGCCCGTCGCTGGCGAGCGTCAGCACGCAGAACCGGAACACCATCGGGAACTCGCGCAGATACGTTTGCAGCTGCCGATGCGCGTCAGCGGCGCCGGCGGATGCCGAGCCGGCACGCTTCAGCTCGACGACGACCAGCGGCATCCCGTTGACGAACAGCACGATGTCGAACCGGCGGTGCAGATCACCCTGACGGAGCGTGACCTGGTTGACGGCGAGCCAATCGTTCTCGTGTGGCTGCGTTCCGAGAAGGCGAAGCCGCGGGTTCCGCTCGACGCCGTCGGAGTCGATGTAGCTCAGGGGATACCCGTCGACCAGGTACTGGTGGATGCGGTGGTTTTCGGTGATCGCGTCCTGCGAGGTCGGAGAGGCGATCTGGGCGACGACTTGCTGCAGATACTCGCCGGGGATGCCGGGATTCAGGCGACGTAGTGCGTCGAGGAGCCGCGGGCGGATGAGCAGGTCGTCCCACGCGTCGCGCTGTCCACTCCCGGGTGCGATATCTTCGCTCTTCGTGGGCCGCCAGCCGAGCGGCTCGGCGAGCATCTCGAGGGCGTCCTGCTCCCAATCGGATTCCGACAGCGCCGTCACGTCAGTGCTCCGCACCCTCGTCTCCACCGGCGTCGCCACTGCTGGTCTCGCCGGTTCGCTGGAGTCGGTTCGCGATCTTTCCAGCGAGCCGCCCGGTCGACATCCGCGCATTCTCGAGCGTGTCGTTTCCGAAACGGCCAACAGTCTGCAGGCCATCCTTGCCCGCGCCGACGACACCGTCCCGCATGTCGGCGGCCGCGGCGGACCAGCGGCGGGCTTCGAGGAAGTCGCGTTCGTCAGCGAGCCCGAGGGTCATGTGCAGGTCGCGGACACTGGTCGCGACCTCGTTGCTGGCGTTGACGACGACCTTGGCCGAGAGCGGGCTCAGCAGCACCTTGGCGTTCGCGCGGCTTGCGGCTGCGTCCATCCTGGCGACGAGCTGCGATGTCGACTTCGCAATCGCATCCGTTCGCCGCTGCCGCGCCGTGTGCAACGCGAGTCGGTGCCGATCGAGTTCGTCAGGTGAACTGTCGAGTACGCGATCGATCTCCAGAACAGCCATCGCGTCCTGCAGCTGGAAGCAGCGCGCGAGTACCGAAAGCCACTCGACCACGGTGTCCTGTGCCTGCTTCGAGACATCGGCGAGGTCGCCGATCTTCGTCTCCTTCTCCAGCTTCTCGGCAAGCGCGTCGAGCTGACGTAACGCGTACGCCTGGGTGCGGGCGATCGTCGATGCTGATCCCTGGACCTTCGACCAGGTCACCTCCGAGACCCGGCCGACCTCTGCCCGGACGACCATCGCTTCGTCGAGCATCAGCTCGACGCCGATCATGTCGGCCAGCACCGCGTCCTTCTGGGCGCGCAGGATGTCGTCGACCTTCGCATCGATCTTGGCGAGATACTCGGTGATCTCTTCCATCTGCTGCTGCATCGCGTACTGTGCCATGATGCCGCCGACCCCGGCGAGGATCGCCGGGTTGGTAAGCATTGCGCCTGCTTTGCCGGGCTTGATGAACTGGAGGTTCTTGGTGAACTGACCGTTCGACCCGCGGGTCGTGGCCTGGACGAGGTCGTTTCCTCGGTCCACGAACCTCGAACTCTTCGCGCCGCGCGATGCGATCTGCGCGGCGCGCGCCGACTCTTCGGTCAGCTTCATCCAGCGGCCGGCGTTCGCTGACACCTCGGACGCGGTCTGCAACGCCGATCCGCTCTTCGCCACCGCCGAATTCAGCGGCCGCAGGTCCAGCTCGCGCGACGGTGCGCCCGTCGATGAGACAAAGAGTTCGACTGCGGCGGACTCGCCGAAGACGACCAGACCGTCACCATCACTGATCAGCTCAAGGTCGTGCCCAAGCGCCTCGATGGGATCGAGTTCGTCGGTCATGTCGTCGTCTCTCTTCGTGGTGTCGGGTCGGTCAGTCAGCGAACTCGAATTCGAGCGTGATCGTCGGGTCGATCGCGTGAATGATGCCCGAGTAGAACTCCTCTGCCTGCTCCTCGAGCACGGGCCTTGCACCTTCGACCGTCTCGGTGACCATCTCGTCATCGAGCACAGCCTCAATCACGGCGAATTTGTCGATCTCGGGGGTCGTCCAACTCAGGACGCCATTCCGTTCGCTGACGACCGAGATGTCTGGGTTCGCGTATCCGAGGTAGAGGAACTGCGGAATAGAAATGAGGTACGCGTTGTCTTCGAGGCGTTCGATCGTGACGTCCTTGCCTTCGATGCCAAGCTTGGCGTCGAAGTCATAACGGACGAGCAACGTGCGGTCACTTCCCGGCAGGTTGAACGCGAATGCTTCGAGACCGGGGATGCTGATCTCGAATCCGTCCTCGCGCTCTTCGAGTGTGTCGCCGACGCCGGTAGTCACCAACACCACCTGCTCCTCGCGCGTGATCGAGCGGATGACCGATACGTCGCGCGACTCAGTGGCGCCGAGCACCCGCCCCCATGCCACGCCAAAATACGCGGCAACACCAATCAGGGCGATGACGACGCCGACCAGCAGAATCTTCGCCCAGATCGGCGTCTTCTTGATGGGCTTGGGTGCAGGTGCGGTCACCGAAGGCGGTGTGGCCGTGGTGGTCATGCGCTGCTTCTCCCCAGATGCGTGCGACGGTGCAGTCTTCTGAATCTATCCGGTCTCCGCGTGGGTCGCGCTCACACGCCGGCTTCGGATGCCGCCGCCTCGACATCGCGGACGCGCAGCTTCCCCGCCATCAGCTGCGGGAGCAGGGTGTCGCGTGTGGCGGCGAGTGTGCCGTTCTGAACCAGCGCAGCCCGAGCAGCTTCGTGGAGCGATGAAACCCGCGAATCGAAGCCGGCGAGCAGACCCTTCGAGGGAGTGCGTACCCGGAGTCGCCTGAAGTTGCCGCGGCTGAGCTCGAGAAAGGTTGCCCCGTTCGCCCATGAAATGAACTCTTCGATTCGGCTCTCCATCTCGTGAAAGAGCCACCAGCGCAGGCGGGGATTGTGGGGCTCGACGACGATGAAGCCCTGGTTGACCGCCGTCGGGACACCGTTGACTGCTAGGGCGCCGATCGTGGCGCGCGACGTCATGAGGATTGCCCCTGGGTTGAACAGCTTGGAGCTGCATGCGGCCAGGCCTGCGGGCGTGATCGAGCGGGTAGTGGACTCCAAATACGGGCCCACAAGCGCGGTCATGTCAGTCGGGGTCGCCCACGAGATGTCGCCGTCCCAGAACATAGGGTTCTTGGTGCTTGGCGTTCCCCCGCCGTTGACGGCTGCGATCTCATCGAACGTCGGACCCCACGAGGCGTCGTGCACGGCAGCCGCAAACTCCATCGACGCGAGCCTGGTGGCGG
Source organism: Microbacterium schleiferi (assembly GCF_038150145.1). Classification (GTDB taxonomy): domain Bacteria; phylum Actinomycetota; class Actinomycetes; order Actinomycetales; family Microbacteriaceae; genus Microbacterium; species Microbacterium schleiferi_B. Next base: position 8,324 of record NZ_JBBWSA010000017.1, on the reverse strand, counting down.
TGCCGGCGAGGGCGGTGTTGGCCGCGATCTTGTCGTCGAGGGCGCCCAGCACCTCGGCGATCGCCTGCTGGTCGGGGCGCTTTGGGATGACTACAGGCACCGCCTGGAGCGTCGACTGTTTGAGATACGGAAGCGCACTTCCCACCGCGTGAGAAGCCAATCGCACCGTCTGGAGCAAGTAGTAGAGGAACCGCGGATCGGTGGTCGGGGCAGGGACCGCAGCCATGAGGTTGTTGTCGATGGCGGTCGGAATCGTTAGCCGACGGACTCGCTCGGACTTCATGCCCTCACCAATCTTGGCGAACACGCTCGAGCCCGCGGGGAAGAGTGAGAGGCGAAGGGAGCTGATCTGCGTTTCGCTCACCCAGTTGTTGGCGCGGGAGATCGTGGAGTCATTGCCAGACAGACTGAGGTCGCTCACCTTGATGAACGGTGCGGCGCCCGCACGGCTGCCTTGCTCCTCCTGAGGGAAGGCATTCCCGCCCTTGAATGAGCACACCTGGCCGAGCGTCGTCTTGTCCCATTCAGACATCGACCCTCCCAAGCTGCTCGCGCACGACCTCAGCCAACCTCGCCGACTCGGCGAACTGTGCCTCGAGCTCCCCCCGGAGCCGGGCAAGCTTCTCCTCGATCGGCTCGCCGTCATCCTCCGCCTCGGCCGCGCCTACGTACCGCCCAGGGGTCAGCGCGTAATCGGCCGCCTTGATCTCGGCTAGCGTCGCCGAGTAGCAGAACCCAGGAACGTCCGCGTACTCCTCAGGCGCAGCATCCGATTCGACTCCACGCCAGGCGTGGAACGTGCCCGCGATCTTCGCGATGTCGTCGTCACTGAGAGCGCGCTCGGCGCGGTCTACCATGTGGCCGAGGTTGCGCGCGTCGATGAACAGCACTTCGCTGGCGCGCTTGCTCTTGTCCTTCGCGAAGAACCACACGCACACCGGAATCCCCGTCGAGCGGAACAGCTGCGTCGGCAGCGCCACCATGCACGACACCAGATCCGCTTCGACGATCTCGGCGCGGATCTGGCCCTCACCACCGGAGTTCGACGACATCGAACCGTTCGCCATGACAACACCAGCCTGGCCGCCGGGGGCGAGCTTAGAGAGGATGTGCTGGATCCACGCGTAGTTCGCGTTGCCCGCTGGCGGCACGCCGAAGCGCCAGCGCGGGTCGTCTTCGCTGCGGGCCCAGTCCTTGATGTTGAACGGCGGGTTGGCCATCACGAAGTCGGCCTGCAGATCGGGGTGCAGGTCGCGCGCGAAAGTGTCGCCCCAGCGCGGTCCGAGGTTGCCCGAGAGTCCGTGGATGGCGAGGTTCATCTTCGCCATGCGCCACGTGCGCTCGTTGAGTTCCTGCCCATACACCGAGATGTCGCTGCCCTCGCCGTGGTGGGCGTCGATGAACTTCTCGGCCTGCACGAACATACCGCCCGATCCGCAGCACGGGTCATACACGCGCCCATGCGTGGGCTGCAGCAGCTCGACCAGAACCCGCACGACGCCGGCGGGGGTGTAGAACTCCCCACCCCGCTTGCCCTCGGCTGCGGCGAACTTTTCGAGGAAGTACTCGTACACCTCGCCGAGCAGGTCACGGGCGCGGCGCCCATCCGACCCGCCCTGGCCCTGGGCGGCGAAGCGGGCGGAGTTGAGCAGGTCGATGAGTTCGCCGAGGCGGCGCTGGTCGACGTTGTCGCGGTTGAAGATGCGCGGCAGGGTGCCCGACAGCTGCGGGTTGGCTTGCATGACGGCGTCCATCGCCTCATCGATCAGTGCACCGATCGACTTTTCGGGGCCGTCCATCGACGGCACGAGACCCTTCGCGTTCTCGGCAAGGAATGACCATCGCGCGTTTGCGGGAACCCAGAACACTCCACGGCCGGTGTACTCGTCGGTGTCGTCGATGAGGTCGGCGATCTGTTCGTCGTCATACCCCTCAGCAGTCAGCTCCGCGCGGATACCGGCGCGACGCTCGTCGAATGCATCAGACACGTACTTGAGGAAGACGAGGCCGAGGATGACGTCCTTGTACTGCGACGCGTCCATTGATCCGCGCAGCTTGTCGGCCGCCTTCCAGAGCGTGTCTTTCAGCTCTTTCATCGTCGAGGGTGCCTGCGGGGCGGCTTTCGGTGCGCGGGGCATGTGCTTCCTTACTGCGTTGATACCGCATCGGCGGCGTGGTTCGTGTCGATCATGGTCACCGCTCCTGACGCCGCCCCCGCTACGATGAGAGCGGCATAGTCGGCGAGGCGCGCGGCGCGAGTCTCGAGGTCTTGGCGTGCGGTTGCGATGTCGCTGAGCACCCGGCGGAGCGGCGTGATGGTGTGCGGAGCGACACGACGTAGCATCCATCGTTTCCATGCTCCGGGGCCGGTTGCAGCGCCGGTGATGTCGGCCGCGATGACCTCAGGCACGAGCCCGCCGGGGTCGCCGGCGGTGATGCGAAACACGCGGGCCGGGAAAGCGACGACCTTCGAGCCGTCGGCATCTACCCATGCGGCGGCGGTGGGGCTGGTGCGGAAGATCACGTCGCCGGGGCGTGTGAGTGATGCGTTCGGGTGCTGTGCTGCGAAATCGAGCTGATCCACGCGGGTGCGACCGATCAATACAGGGTTGTCGAGGTCGGACGAGGTCACCACGACGAGTCCCTCCGAGCCCAACAGGTCAGGATTGAGGCGGGTGCCTTGAATCCTCCTCAAGTGTCCGGCATCGATCAGTTCGGGTACCGACGCGGCGCGCGGGACGGCGTGCGCATCGGTAAGCACCTCGATCGGATCAATATCGCCACGAACTGTGTCGGCGGCGATGTCGAGAAGAGCGGCGAGCTCTGCCGCGTCCGTGGTGGAGGGCGCCGGCTTTCGAGTCGCCGATGCCACGAGTGAGCCGCTTCGTGCCTGCAACGACGTCGTTCGCACGAACCTCGCGAACCGGAATTGATGGGCGCGCAGGTCCCGTCCGCTACCAGTGCCCGCGATCAAGTCCGAGACGAGGTCGGCACGTGTGGCGAGAGTGAGCGGAATCGCAGTGAGATCGGCAACGGCGGTGACTCTGTCCGCCAGTGTCACCTCACCTACCGGCTCGCCGAGCAGCCAGATCGCGAGTGACTCGCGTGTCGCGCTGTCGACCAGGCCGGTGGGCAGCCGCGCGATGCCTCGCACCCGTCCGGAACGAAGGATGTCGGCCCGCGCTCGCTCATCGGCGGGAGGCAACGAATCGACGAGTGCCCTCGCGGGGCCGATCACCACCGCCGCATCCGAGCCACGCAACGATAGGGAGACCTCATCGACCGCTCGCAGCATTCCGGCCACGTCTTTGCTTCGCTCCGAGGGTACGCGCGCGACAACGACCGAGCGAGTGGTGGGTTCCTCTGGATCGGTGAGCCAGTGACCATCGACGAGCAACTGGCGCCGCACTCGCCGGCTGCTTGATTTGGCGGGCACCATGATGCCCACCGCGTCATCAAGCTCACCCGCGAGTGCCGAGGAGAGAGCGGCGTCGCCTGCATCCAGGGTCACTGTGTCGCCGTCGCCAACCAGCGCGAGCGCGGCGTCGACAACCAGAGCAATCGCATCGGCCACGAGCGGTCCTGCGGATCCTGCAGCTCGGTGGGATACAGCATGTCGGCGGGCCACGAGAGCCAACGCCGCCGACGGCGAGAATGCCGCGTCGATCAGACGCGCTGCGTAGTCGAGCCATGGGGCACCCCGCTGCAGATGTGTCGAGATCTCGGTCTGGAGCGTCTCATCAAAAGGGTCGATCGCGTTGGCGGTCGCCTGGATCTGCGCGTGCGTGAGCCCGCCCAGATCGTCGACCTGTGCGTGGAGCGCAATGAGCGCCTCCACCTCAGCGACTGCCTTCGAGTCGGCGAATGAGAAGTCGGCCGGGGCGGCCGCCGCTGCAGCATCCTCGCGCGCATCCGGGTTGTTGCCGTGCTCCGTCCGTACGAGCCAATCGGCCACCATCTGAGCGTCGAATTGCAGCCGACCGCTCTTCTCGTTGACCGCAGGCGGAAAGGCGTCAGAGGTCGAGGCAAATCGCGAACGCCACATCGATGCCACGGGTCGCTGCACGCCGGCTAGCCGGGCGACGCCGGTCAGGTCGATGAGAAGCGATGGCGTTGTGGGCATGCGACCAAGGTACTCCGAACCGTGAACCTGCAAAGGTCAAAGCTGATAAGGGGAGTTATCAGCGTAGTTTGCGCCAGGGCGCGAGATTTGATCCACGATCTGTTCCACCGACATCACGTCGCTGATGCAGACAGGGCGCTACCGGGGCCGCCCCGCCTGCGGGACTCGCTCTCGCCCCTATTTGGAGATACCCATGACTGAGATCACATCGACCAACGCCTCGAAGGAGATTAAGTGCCCGCACTGCGGCACCCTTTTCACTATCGACGAAGCGCAGTACGCCGTCATCGTGCAGCAGGTGCGCACCACCGAGTTCAAGCACGAGCTTCACGCACGTCTCGCGGAAGCCGAGAAGACCAAGTCCGCGGAGATCGCTCTTGCCGTTGCGAATGCGACGCAGCAGGCGCAGAAGGTCAGCGCTGCCAAAGACACCGAGATCCAGCAGCTCAAGTCCGAGCTCAAGTCGGCAGCGACCGACCAGGAGCTTGCAATAGCGAAGGCTGTGGCTGCTGCGGAGGCGAGTCTCAACGAGGCGAAGAGCCAGCTGGTGCTTCAGGCGGCCGAGCAGAAGGTGAAAGATGCAGCGCTCAAGGAGTCGCACACTAAGGAGATCGCTCTCAAGGACGAGCTCATCGACCGCTATAAGGACATGAAGGCGAAGCTGTCGGTGAAGCTCCTCGGAGAGACCCTTGAGCAGCATTGCGAGACAGAGTTCAACCGCATGCGCTCGCTCGCCTTCCCCAACGCGCAGTTTGGGAAGGACAACGTCGCATCTGCTGGTACAAAGGGCGACTATGTCTTCCGGGACTTCAGTGATGACGACGTCGAGTACGTATCGATCATGTTCGAGATGAAGAACGAGTCCGACCTGACCGCTACGAAGAAGAAGAACGAGGACTTCTTCGCCAAGCTCGACAAGGACCGCAACGACAAGGGCTGCGAGTACGCAGTGCTCGTTTCGATGCTCGAAGAAGACTCCGACCTCTACGCGGGTATCACCGACGTCTCGCATCGGTACCCGAAGATGTTCGTAATCCGCCCGCAGTTCTTTCTGGCGATCATCGCTCTGCTCCGCAACGCTGCGCAGGACACCATCGTGGTGAAGGCCGAACTGGAGCAGATCAAGAAGCAGAACATCGACATCACCGACTTCGAGTCCGAGCTCGAGGGCTTCAAGTCGGCTTTCGGCCGCAACTACGACCTCGCCAAGCGCAAGTTCGACGCGGCCATCAAGGACATCGACGCCGCCATCGACCGGCTCCAGAAGGTCAAGGAAGGTCTGCTCGGGTCGGAGAACAACCTTCGCCTGGCGAACGACAAGGCGGAGGCTCTGACCGTCAAGAAGCTCACCAAAGGCAACCCGACTATGGCTGCGAAGTTTGCATCGCTGGGCGCCACCGACGAGGATGCCGCCTAGCTGGGTCGTGCGGGCTAGGTGTCCGCACTCGAGACGCGGACGACTTCCTCGTACAACTCGCACAACGATGCCCGCGCATCGCAAGGCAGCCGCCACGCAGCCTGATTCGACGCCCCATCTCTGATATCCTGAAGTGTCACTCGTGGGCTTCGTTCTGCATGCCTGCCCGCGGGAACGCGGGGGAGTGACATCGCATAACCCAATCCACCTGGCCTTGGTGCGGCATCCGTTTGCCCGGATTTCGAGCCTGGCCCCGACTACAACACCATCCAAGGACAACCCACTACATGACTACTGCAACGACCGCCCCGGCCACCAAGCAGGTTGCGATCAACGACATTGGATCTGCTGAGGACTTCCTGGCCGCGGTCGAAGAGACCCTCAAGGGCAAGGACTTCAACGACGGCTCGCTCATCGAGGGCACCGTCGTCAAGATCGACCGCGACGAGGTCCTCCTCGACGTCGGATACAAGACCGAGGGCGTCATCCCCTCGCGCGAACTTTCCATCAAGCACGACGTCGACCCCAACGAGGTTGTCAACGTCGGCGACCAGGTCGAGGCGCTGGTTCTCCAGAAGGAGGACAAGGAAGGCCGCCTTATCCTCTCGAAGAAGCGTGCCCAGTACGAGCGTGCGTGGGGCGATGTCGAGAAGATCAAGGAGAACGACGGTGTTGTCACCGGTTCCGTGATCGAGGTCGTCAAGGGTGGACTCATCGTCGACATCGGCCTGCGCGGATTCCTCCCCGCGTCCCTCATCGAACTGCGTCGCGTCCGCGACCTGACCCCCTACCTGGGCCAGGAGATCGAGGCGAAGATCCTCGAGCTCGACAAGAACCGCAACAACGTCGTGCTCTCGCGTCGTGCGCTGCTCGAGCAGACCCAGTCGGAGTCGCGCTCGAACTTCCTCAACAACCTGCACAAGGGCCAGGTCCGCAAGGGCACCGTCTCGTCGATCGTCAACTTCGGTGCGTTCGTCGACCTCGGTGGCGTCGACGGTCTCGTGCACGTCTCGGAGCTCTCGTGGAAGCACATCGAGCACGCATCCGAGGTCGTCGAGGTGGGCCAGGAAGTCACCGTCGAGATCCTCGAGGTCGACCTCGACCGCGAGCGCGTGTCGCTCTCGCTCAAGGCCACCCAAGAAGACCCGTGGCAGGTGTTCGCCCGCACCCACGCGATCGGCCAGATCGCACCGGGTAAGGTCACCAAGCTCGTTCCGTTCGGTGCGTTCGTTCGCGTCGCAGACGGCATCGAGGGCCTCGTGCACATCTCGGAGCTCTCGGGCAAGCACGTCGAGCTCGCCGAGCAGGTCGTGTCGGTCGGCGAAGAGGTGTTCGTCAAGGTCATCGACATCGACCTCGAGCGTCGCCGCATCTCGCTCTCGCTGAAGCAGGCCAACGAGTCGATCGACCCTTTCGGTGTCGAGTTCGACCCGGCCCTCTACGGCATGGTCACGGAGTACGACGAGAACGGGGAGTACAAGTACCCCGAGGGCTTCGACCCCGAGACCAACCAGTGGAAGGAAGGCTTCGACGAACAGCGCGAGAAGTGGGAGCAGGAATACGCTGCAGCCCAGGCGCGCTGGGAAGCCCACAAGGCCACGGTTGCCAAGGCCGCCGAGGCCGAGGCCGCCAAGGAAACCGACGACAGCTACAGCGGTTCGTCCGCATCGGGCTCCGGCTCGTACTCGAGCGAAAGCCCCGTGGGCACGCTCGCGGATGACGAGGCACTCGCGGCCCTGCGCGAGAAGCTCTCGGGCCGCTAAGACCCGGCACCACCCGCGTCACAGCCGGTAGCACCACACAGCAACGGAAGGCCGGGATCCCCTCGGGGGTCCCGGCCTTTCAGCGTTCCCGGGGCGCGTTCGGTTCCGGTCAGCGCTCGGAGGACGCCGGTCGCGCGGGAAGGAAACGCGCCACCACGACCGCGGCCGCCGCCGTCAGCAACGCCGCGCCCACGGTGATCCCCACCCGCATCGCATCACCGGCGAGCACCTCACGCGGCGCGAACGACGTCAACACGATCGTCACCGTCAACGCCGCCGCATACGCCCAGTACGGCCGAGCCGTGAGCTTCAACACGGCTGTGACAAGCGCGGCGACACCGCCCACCAGCGTGACAGCCTCCGCCGGAACCCACACCGCCACCGCGTAGGCGATCACCCCGCCGAGCACCGTGCCCGCCACCCGCGCCAGCACGCGAGACGCGAGCTTCGCGCCCGTCGGCTGCAGCACGACCGCGACCGTCAGCACCGACCACCATGCATTCGTCTCGCGGAACCACGTCAGCGTCACGAACGTGAACAACCCCGCCAGAAACGCCAACAGCAGCGTGTAGGGCAGAGTCGGCGGGGGAACTTCGGACGCCGGAACCCGCACCCTCCGCAGCGCCAGCCATATGACAGCGCTCGCCCACGCGGTGGTGAAAGCCACAAGAGCGCCGAGGGCGACGGCGACGCTCAGCGGACCCATACTCGCGAACGGTGCGGATGCCGAATCCGGCACCGCCATGAGGTAGACAGCCAGCACAATGACCAGGGCGCCAGTGCTCTCTCGCCCGATCTTCACGAGCGGCGACGCGAGCACGGCGAGGCCGACGACCAGCGCCGTGCCGAGCCAGGGGAGAAGCGGTCCGGTCTGCACGAGCAGCAGTGAGACGAGAACCGTCACCGCCGCCGCTGCGGACACGAGGACCATCGAACGGATGCCTCCCCGTGCCACACCGAGCACGGGCAGCAGTGACAGCACGAGAACGCTCGTTGCGCCCGCCCAGGGTGAGAAGGCCGT
>NZ_JBBWSA010000016.1:0-39284 GCF_038150145.1 Microbacterium schleiferi | reverse complement strand
CCTAGACGGGTTGCTCGTCGGGGCCGTCTTCGGCAGGACCGCCGTCTTCGCCCGACAGCAGTCGTGCCAGCGCGTCGTCGAACTCGTCCGGTGCTGGTTCTTCACCGCGGGCTCGCGCCTCGAGCCGCGCAATCAGGGCGCTCGGGTCGTCGATGTCGGCAGCCGTGGGGACCAGGTCGGGCGAGTCCCACAGCTCGTCTCGCGCCTCGATGCCGACGGCATCCGTGATCGCGCGCCACATGCTCGCGGCTTCACGGATGCGGCGGGGACGAAGCTCGAGTCCGACCAATGTTCCGAGCGCCTGTTCAGCCGGCCCGCCTACGGCGCGGCGCCGTCGCACGGTCTCGGCGATGCGGTCTGCTGCGGGCAGGCGGGTTGTGGCCTGCGCCGTCACGACGTCAACCCAACCCTCGATCGTGGCCAGCATGGTCTCCAAGCGGGCAAGGGCCGCCTGCTGCGACTCGGACCGTTCCGGCAGCAGCGCACCGCTCTCCAGCGCCTCGCGCAGTTCTTCGGGGTGCTGCGGATCGAACCGGCCCGCGAGCTCTTCGAGCGCTCCGGTATCGACCCGCACTCCGCGCGCGAAGTCCGAGACCTGCGAGAGCACGTGCAGTCGCAACCATCGTGCGTGGCGGAACAGCCGCGCGTGCGCAAGTTCACGGGTGGCGATGTAGAGCGCGAACTGGTCGTCGGGGATCTCGAGGTCCTTCGCGAGCTGCGCGTAGTTCTGGGGCACAACGGCGGCCTGGCCGTCAGGCAGCAACGGGATGCCGACATCGCCGCCGCTGACGACCTCCGTCGAGAGATTTCCGACGACTGTTCCCAGCTGTGCCGCAAACAGAGAACCACCGATCGTGCGCATCACCCGCCCGGCACCGGCGATCATCTGCTGCATCTCGGGAGGCGACTGCTCTTGGAGCGCCGTAGTGAAGGCATCCGCGATGCTCGTCGCTACCGGCTCAGCCAGCTCTTGCCACACCGGCAGGGTGGCTTCCACCCAACCGCCGCGGGTCATGGTCACTCCCGGACCCGGGAGGTCGGAGATCGTCGTGGCTTCGCCGAGCCAGAGGGATGCGAGGGTGAAGGCGTCATCGGCTGCCGAGCGGTCGGCGGCTGTGATCCCCGCGCCGTCTTTGTTCGCGATGTGCAGTGCCTGCGTCGTGGCGGCATCCCAGGAGATCCCGCCCTCGCCGGCCGAGGCCATCGCGCCCTGCAGTTGTTGCATGGCCCGCTGGATCATCGCGGGGTCGAACCCCATCTTCTGCAGTTCGGCGAGCTGGTCGCCGCCCATGCCGGCCTGGCCGAAGAGCTGCCGGAACAGCTCGGGAAGGTCGTCGTCGGGGTTCCGGTCGTCGTCAGCCACGGGTGCCGCCTTTCAGCCGGTTCTTGAGCTTGGCCTCTACGCTAGTCGCACGAATGATCGCACCCGCGGGCCCCACCTGAATCGCCTTACGCCGGTCGCGAACGACGGCCGAGAGGATGACGTGGCGCTGTTCGACGAGAACGTATCGGTGACGCCTGCGCGACGGGCGCCCATCAATCGCCGCACGCGAGTGGGTCTGTGGGCGCTGGTTGTCGCGCTGCTGGCTTTGCTGGCGATGTCGTTCCTGCCGACCGCGTACGTCATCGAGCTTCCCGGCCCGGTCTACAACACGCTCGGAACCGTCAGCACGAGCGACGGTGAGGAGGTTCCGCTCATCGAGGTCTCGGGCGCCGAGACCTACCCGACCTCGGGCGCCTTGGACCTCCTGACCGTGCAGATCGCGGGAAGTCGCGAGCGACCGCCGTCGTGGTTCGATCTTGCGGTCGCGTGGTTCGACCCTTCCCGCGCGGTCGTCCCCATCGAGTCGGTCTTCCCCGAGGGTCAAACCAGCGAGCAGCGCAGCGAGCAATCAGCCGCTCTCATGGTCGACTCTCAAGAGGAAGCCACAGCGGCAGCGCTCACCGAGCTTGGCTACGACGTCGGCAGGCAGGTGTCGGTCGTCTCTGTCGGTGAGGATGCCGCAGCAAACGGCATCCTGGAAGAAGGCGATGTCGTGCTGCGCGCCGACGGCGAGCCGGTGACCGATGCCGCGGCCCTGCGCGAGCAGGTGCAGCAGGGCGGTGGGGCTCCGCTGAGCCTTGACATCCTGCGCGATGGAAAGCCCCTGACGGTCGAGGTCACGCCGGCCGCCACCACCGTGGACGGCCAAACGATGTGGCTCATCGGAATCACCCTCATCACCGACTATGACTTTCCGATCGACGTCACGATCCAGCTGAACAACGTCGGTGGGCCGAGCGCGGGGATGATGTTCGCTCTGGGAATCATGGACACGCTGACGCCCGGCAACCTCAACGGCGGCCAGAACGTTGCGGGGACCGGCACGATCACCGCCGACGGGACCGTCGGGCCGATCGGCGGCATCCAGCAGAAGATGTGGGGTGCCTATCGAGCGGATGCCGACTACTTCCTCGCGCCCGCCGCCAACTGTCCGGAGGTCGTGGGCGAGATTCCCGGCGACCTACAGGTGTTCTCGGTTCAGACTCTCGATGACGCGCTGAGCGTTCTCGACACGATCAGTTCGGGTGGAGACCTGGCGCAACTCCCGACCTGCGAGTGAGTGCCGGGCCGAGCGCGCGAGGTCGCTCAGAGCGAACAGGATCAGGGCATCTGTACGGCGATCGCTCAGAAGCTGCCGCCTAGGATGAAACGGTGACCACGACCTCAGCGCCGAACAGGGCCACGCCTTCGCCGTCCCGCCGCATCCTCGCCATCTCCCTTGCGATCATTGCCGCGCTCGTTGTCGGCTTCTTCATCTTCGCGAGCCTCTACGCGGATTGGCTTTGGTACGACCAGCTCGGATTCCAGGAGGTTCTGGTCACGCAGTGGGTAGCCCGCGTGATCATGTTCGTCATCGGCTTCCTCGGGATGGCGGTTCCGGTCTGGGTCACCATTCAGCTCGCCTACCGGTTGCGACCGGTCTATGTGCGGCTCAGTTCGCAACTGGATCGCTATCAGGAGGTCGTCGAGCCGCTGCGTCGCCTGGCGATGTGGGGTATCCCCGTCTTCTTCGGCTTCTTCGCGGGATTCGCGGCATCCACGCAATGGCAGACGACCTGGTTGTGGCTCAACGGCGTTGCCACCGATGTGACGGATCCGATCTTCAACCTCGACACCGGCTTCTACATGTTCGCGATGCCGTTCTACAGCGCGCTGCTCGGCTTCGTCTCGGCGGTGCTGCTGGTGAGCCTGCTGGTGACCGTGGTCGTGTCCTACCTCTACGGCTCGGTCCGGGTGGGCCAGCGAGAACTGCGCATCTCAAAGTCCGCTCGTATTCAGATTGCCGTGATCGCGGGACTCTACGTCTTGGTGCAGGGTGTGAGCCTGTGGCTGGATCGCTACCTGCTGATGGTCCAAAACGATGACCGCATCACCGGGCCCGCCTACACGAGCGTCAACGCTGTCATCCCGGGTCTGTCGATCCTCGCCATCAGCGCGATCGTCGTGGCGATCCTCTTCTTCGTGACAGCCGTCATCGGTCGCTGGCGGTACCCGCTGGTTGCCACCGCGGTGCTCGTGGTAGCAACGGTCGTGGTCGGTGTCGGCTACCCCTGGGTGGTCAACACGTTCCAGGTGACCCCGAACAAGATCAACTACGAGGCCCAGTACTACCAGTACAACATCGACGCGACGAAGGCCGCCTATGGCGTCAGCGGTCTCGAGCAGATGGAGTTCTCGGCAGCAACCGATGCCGAGGCCGGGCAGTTGCGTGAGGATGCCGCGACGACGGCTCAGATCCGCATCATGGACCCGACGATCATCCCTCCGACGGTGCGGCAGCTCGAGCAGTACCGTGCGTACTACCAGTTCCACAATCCGCTCGACGTCGACCGCTATGAGATCGACGGCCAGTCACAGGACACTGTCGTCTCGGTGCGCGAACTCGACGTGAACCAGCTCGATACCGCCGCACAGACCTGGCAGAACACCAGCCTCATCTACACCCACGGTTACGGGCTCGTGGTCGCCAAGGGCAACGACCGCACCACCGAAGGTGAGCCGGTCTTCCTCGAGCGCGGCATCCCCGCCTCGGGTTTCCTTTCCGATCAGGAGGACTTCGAGCCGCGCGTCTACTTCGGTGAGATGTCGCCGCAGTACTCGATCGTCGGGGCTCCCGAGGGGACGGCGCCCATTGAGCTTGACTACCCGACCGGCTCCTCGGAAGGCTCCGGCGACGTCAAGACGACGTTCGAAGGAAACGGCGGCCCGAGCGTCGGGAGCGTGTTCAACCGTCTGATCTACGCGCTGAAGTTCCAGTCCGAGCAGATCCTCTTCTCTGACGACATCAACGAGGACTCGCAGATCCTGTACGACCGGGATCCGGCGACGCGCGTGCAGAAGGTTGCGCCGTACCTCCAGCTGGACTCCGACCCGTACCCGAGCGTCGTCGACGGTCGCATCGTGTGGATCATCGACGGGTACACCCGCAGCGCGAACTACCCGTACTCGTCGACGGTGAGCCTCCAGGAGGCGATCTCGGACTCGAACACGACGCAGCAGCGGTTCGGGCTCGACAACATCAACTACATCCGCAACTCGGTCAAGGCCACCGTCGACGCCTACGACGGATCCGTGACCCTGTACGCCTGGGACGAGACAGACCCCGTGCTGCAGACCTGGCAGAAGGTCTACCCCTCGACGCTCAAGTCGGTCTCCGAGATGTCGGCAGACCTCATGAGTCACGTGCGGTACCCGACCGATCTGTTCAAGGTGCAGCGCGCGATCCTCGGCGTGTACCACGTGAGCGACGCGCAGTCGTTCTACCAGCGCGACAACGCATGGGAGACCCCGAACGACCCGCAGAACGACGCTGAGCTTCAGCCGCCGTACTACCTGTCGATGCAGATGCCAGGTCAGACCTCGCCGACGTATTCGATGTTCACCACGTTCATTCCGTCGGCCGAGGCAGGCAACGCCCGAAACGTGCTCATGGGCTACCTCGCGGTGGACTCGAATGCCGGAGACGCTGCGGGAACGCCGAGGGATGACTACGGGAAGCTCCGGATGCTCGTCATCTCGGCCGACACGACAGTGCCCGGCCCCGGACAGGTGCAGAACACGTTCAACTCCGACCCGTTGATCTCATCTCAGATCAACCTGCTCAAGCAGGGCCAGTCTGACGTGCTGAACGGAAACCTGCTCACCCTGCCGGTGGGCGGCGGACTGCTGTACGTCCAGCCGGTCTTTGTGCAGTCGTCGGGGGCGACAAAGCTCCCGACCCTGCAGAAGGTGCTCGTCTCGTTCGGTAACGACATCGCGTTCGAGGACACCCTGTCCGAAGCTCTCGATGCCCTCTTCGGTGGTGATGCCGGTGCCACCGGTGGTGACAGCGATGTGACGCCCACACCGGGCGCGACGACGCAGCCGACGCCCGCGCCAAGCCCGTCGGAGACGACGACGCCGACCGAGCCCACCGGCGCGTACCAGGTGGCGCTGCAGGAGGCTCAGCAGGCCATGTTGGACCGGGATGCGGCTCTGAAGGCTGGCGATCTGACGGCCTTCGCCGAGGCTGACGCGCGGCTGACGGCGGCGGTGGAGCAGCTGATCGCCCTGGGCGCGCAGTAGGCGCGCTCAGGCGGTCAGGATCCACCACCAGATCAGCAGCAGCGTTACGACGAAGCCGGCGAACTGGTTGATCCAGAGAAATCGGCGCCAGCCGATGGTGGCACGTTCGGCGTCGGCGTCACGGATCGATCGGTAGGGCCAGACCGCGACGAGGTACGGGATGGCGGCGATCGCGGCCAGCGGGACAGGCCAGGCCGTGCCGAGCATGACCAGCCCGGAGAGGGCGTAGCAGACGAGGGCGAACCTGACAGTCCACCGCGCCCCTCGAGCCGTGGCGATCGACGAGATTCCCGCTTCCCGGTCGGCCACGACATCCTGGACCGCGCCGAAGGCGTGCGAGGCGACACCCCACAGGCCGAAGGCCAGGATGATGAGTCCGAGCTGCCAGGTCCAGGTCGCCCCGGCCAGGATCAGGCCGTAGACGGCGGGGGAGACGAAGTGGATGCTGCTGGTGACCGAGTCCGCAAAGGGTCGCTCCTTCAGGCGCAGCGGTGGCGCGCTGTAGAACACCACGAAGAACAGACTCAGCGCGAGGATGAGCCACGACAGCGGTGACCCGACCATCGCCAGATAGATCACGAACGGGGCGCACGAGAGACCGGCAGCCCACAGGGTGATGGGGTGCATCCGTCGATCGAGGACTGCGCCGTGCGCGCCGCCCTTGCGGGGGTTGCGGAGGTCCGACTCGTAGTCGAAGACGTCGTTGATCCCGTACATCGCCAGGTTGTACGGGATGAGGAAGAACAGGGTGCCGATGACGAACGTCGCGTCGATGTGCCGGGTCGTCAGGAGGTAGGCGGCAGCAAAGGGGTAGGCCGTGTTGATCCAGCTCACCGGCCGCGACGAGACGAAGAGCTCGCGGATCACCCGGCCGGGCCCGAGAGTCGACTCAGCGCTGCTCACGTGCGACCCCCATGCGAGCTTTGGGCAGCAGGACGTAAACGGCAGGCACGAGGTAGGCGGCGCAGATCGCGTATGAGAAGTCCTCGATCGGTGCGACCCCGATGCGGATGCCACTCGAGGTGCCCTCGGGATAGGCGACGAGCCCCGCGGAGATGATCACGTTGTCGAAGATCGCGGTGAGGATGACGAGAACGGCCGCGCTGATCGTCGATGCCAACATCCGCTGTTTCATGCCCGGCTGTGTCGCCGACAGCAGCGTCACGACAAGCGTGAACAGCGCGAAGGGAATGATGATGAGCGCGTACGTCATTGCCCACTCACCGCCCCGTCTGCGTTCGACCGCGCGGCGCGGGAGTCGAGGTAGCGGAGCGCGCCGGCATAGATCACGAGACCGAGGTAACACAGGAACGCGAGGAAGAAGGGCTCTTCCAGGGGAAGCTCGGGTGCGAGGTCGATCCCGATGAACAGGCCGCTGTCGCCCTTGATGAATGCGCGGGTGAGGATGCCGACGGCATCCCACGCGAGAAAGAACATCACTCCGATCCCGACGGCGGCCAGCGTTCGGACGGGGGCGGCGAAGGCTGCCAAGCGCCAGCGCGCGTCGATCACCGCAATCCCCGCCGCAGAGACCAGGATCGCCAGGAGATACAGACCCGGCATCTCAGACGGCCGCCGGCTCGGCAATCGGACCGGGGGAGCGGTCGCCGCGCAGGCGCTTGACGACGAGCTCGGCCGAGATCAGGCACATCGGCAGTCCGATTCCCGGTAGTGCCGACGCTCCCGCGTAGGCGAGGGAGTCGACCTTCTTCGATGCGTTGCGGGGGCGGAACACGGCGCTCTGGCGCAACGTGTGGGCAAGGCCCAGTGCGTTGCCGCGCCAGGCGTGGAAGTCGTGTTCGAAGTCTCCGGGTGCGATCGTGCGGCGAACGGTGATCCGTTCGGACAGGTCCGGGATATTGCACCACTGAGAGATCTGCGCGATGACGCGATCGGCGGCGGCTTCGATGCGTGGCGAGCCGCCACGATCGACGCCGCCGTATCCGAGACTCGGGTCCGCGGGGATCGGAACCAGCACGAACAGGTTCTCGCTGCCCTCGGGAGCGACTGTGGGATCGGTCGCGGAGGGCTTGCAGACGTAGATCGATGCCGGGTCGGGGATGCGGGTGTGCTCGCCGAAGATGTCATCGAAGTTCGAGCGCCAGTCCTCGGTGAACAGCAGCGTGTGGTGGGCGAGCTGCGGCAGTTCGCCTTCGACTCCCAGGAGCAGAAGCAGCGCACCGGGACTCGGAGTGCGCTTGTCCCACCACTTCTCGGGGTAGGTGCGTAGCGGCTCGGGAAGCAGCTGGGTCTCCGTGAAGTGCAGATCTGCCGACGAAACGACGAGGTCGGCATCCACCCGGCGTCCATCGGCGAGCGTGATTCCCGTCGCCTGCGCGCGTCCGCCGGCGGTGGGGGTCGTGACGATCGAGGTCACCTCGGCGCCCGTTTCGATGGACACGCCTGCTCCCCGCGCGACGCGCTCGACGGCGCGGATGACTTCGTAGAGCCCTCCCTGCGGGTAGAGCACGCCGTCCGCGAGATCGAGGTGGCTCATGAGGTGGTAGAGGCTCGGAACCCCGTATGGGGACCCGCCGAGGAATACTGCGGGGTAGCCGAGGACCTGCTGGAGACGCTTGTCGCTGAAGCGGCGTTCGACGTGACGCGAGAGCGTCGTCGTCAGCAGCGGAGCGAGCTGCGGCACGCGGCGCAGCAGCGCCGGGTCGCGAAGACCCGCCGTCGTCTCATACGTGTCGTACAGAAACCGGGTGACCGCCAGATCGTAGGCATCCTTCGCCGAGTCGAGGTATGCGGCAAGGGCAGCACCCGCACCCGGTTCGATGCTCTCGAACAGCTGCGTGGAAAGCTCGCGGCCCGAGCGGATGTCGATCGGATCGCTCGCGGTGCCGGCCGGCGGCTGGCTGTAGACGCGGTAGGCGGGGTCAAGGCGCACGAGGTCGAGCTGTTCGGCGGTGCTCGTCCCCATCAGTCGGAAGAAGTGGTCGAACACCTCGGGCATGAGGTACCAGCTGGGTCCGGTGTCGAAGCGGAAGCCGCCAGCCTCCCAGACTCCGGCGCGCCCCCCGACCTGCTCGCGAGCCTCGAACAGGCTCACCGACCACCCTTCGCGGGAGAGGAGGGCTGCAGTCGCGAGGCCCGCGATGCCGCCCCCGATGACCACCGCGCTGCCGGCGTCGGTCGGTGCCCCCTGGGTGTGGGCGCTAGCCGTCTCGCTCATGCTGACTCCTCATTCCTGGGCGGGTGTCGGGGGACGTGATCGGCGCTCGCGGGACTCACGCGCCGGTTCGGCGTGGCGCGGCACCCACCAGGGCGCGGGCGATGAGCCCTGCCTTGACGATATCGGGCACGCGCACTCTCACGGCCGGTGTGGGGTCGGCCCGCAATCGGCGCGAGAGCTCGGCGAACAGGTCGTGCGCCGCGATCACGGCGCGCCGACAGTCAGCCGGTAGTTGGGGGATCACCGCTGCTGCAGCGGCAAGGTCAGCATCGATCCTGTCGAGGATCGCCTCTCGGTCATGATCGCCCGTGGCGATGCCGAGGTAGTCGCGTCCGAGCGTCTCCTCGTCATGGTCGAGGTCGCGCAGGAAGTTGACGTCCTGGAAGGCTGCGCCCAGGCGCCGAGCGCCGTCGACGAGTTCGGGGCTGGGACCGGATGGCGAGGGCTGGCCCGCATTGACGAACACCTGCAGACACATGAGTCCGACCACCTCGGCCGATCCGTACACGTAGGAGTCGTGGGAGGCGTCGTCGTGGGCGGCGACGGTCAGGTCGGTTCGCATCGACGCGAAGAAGGGGTCGATGAGGTCGGCGCCGATGACGCACTCGCGAGCAGTCCGCGCGAAGGCGTGCACGACAAGGTTGCTGCTGAAACGCCGGTCGATCGCGGCCATGGTCTCTTCTTGTAGCGCATCGAGGAGGCTAGCGGCTTGCGTGCCATTCAGGCCGGCCTCGATGGCGGGGCCGTCGACGATCTCATCTGCGACGCGCACGAGGGCGTAGATGTTGCGCACGTGTGTGCGGGCTCGGGACCCGAGGAGGCGCGTGGCCATGCTGAACGAGGTCGAGTATGCCGCGATCACGGCTGCGGCAGCCTCGTCGGCCGCCGTGTCGTACAGTGCGATGCCCGTCGGCTGATGACTCACGGAATGCGATCCTCCACTGCCGCAGCGAGCGTATCGGCCAAGGTCACCGCGCGGGGCGGGAGCGTCGAACGGGAAGCGCGTCGGCGAACATCCGACAGGTTCTCGGCGATGAGCTGATGAAGCCGTTCACGGGCGCCGCTGGCTTCGAGCGCGGACTGGGCGTGCCGGACCGCGATCGGACCGGTATGCGCAACGGCAAGGGTGCTGGTGACCAATGGCCACTGCGCGCTCTCGCGGGCAAGCGCAATGAGTGGTGTTCGCTTGGACTCGCGCAGGTCGCTACCGACATCCTTACCCGCCTGCTCTGCCGTGCCGAACGCGCCGATGAGGTCGTCCACGAGCTGGAAAGCGAGGCCCAGGGAGCCGCCGATGCGTTCGAGGTCCGCGATCCAGGTCGAGGGTGCACCCGCGAGGATCGCCCCCGCGCACAAGGGCGCGGTGAACGAGTAGACGGCGGTCTTGTTGTAGGTGGCTGCGAGGATCTCTGCCTGTTCGGCGAGCTCGGGGGTGACGCTGTTCTCGACGTCGGCGAGTTCGCCGGCAGCCGAAACAAAGACCGCATCATCGAGGAGGTCAAGCAGTCGGGCCCGTTGCCCGTCGGGGACCTCGGCCAGGGCCACCATCCGGGTAGCCTCGTGCAGCAGAAGGTCGCCGGCGAGGATCGCGGCAGCGTCCCCGAGCAGTGCCGCTCCTTTCGCGTCAGCTCCCTGCGCCTTCGCACGGATGCGGAATCGACCGGCGACGTTGGGCACGCCCCGCCGGGTCACGTCGTGATCGATGACATCGTCATGGATGACGAAGGCGCTGTGCAGTAGCTCGAACGCCGCGGCAACCGACGACAGGGCGGGTGCACGCTCGAGGTCGCCGCCGACCGCGAGGAAGGATGCCACGACGAGCTGGGGGCGCAGGCGCTTGCCGCCGGCTGTCGCGCTGCTCACAGCCGCGATGAGCGCCGACATCGACTCTCCCTGCTTTGTCGCCCGTGCGGCGAGTCGCTCGAGGGCGTCGTCGATTGCGGTGTCGACGGCGATTCGGGCGGCGTCGGGGATCATGACGCTCGTCGCTGCAGTTGCGGTGATTCGAACAGGCGGAGTTGCTGTGACTGAAGGACGAGCCACGGGCTGAATGCCCACGGAGTGGTGATCAGCGATGCGCCGAGCTCGTCAGGATCCACCCAGCGCGCCTCGGCGACCTCGAGCGGGTTCGGTGCCACCTCGTCGTCGGTGCGTGCGATGTAGACGGGGCAAATCTCGTTCTCAACGATTCCGCCCGCATCCACGGCGCGGTAGCGGAAGAGGGGGAGCGCGAGCTCGATGTCTGTCAGACGGATGCCGAGCTCGAACTCGCCGCGGCGCCGCACCGCCGACAGCACTGGCTCTGCAGGTCGGGGGTGGCCGCAGAACGAGTTGGTCCACACACCCGGCCAGGTCTTCTTGTCGAGGGCCCGGCGAGTGACGAGCACCTGGCCATGGGCGTTGAGGACATGGCACGAAAAAGCAAGATGGAGGGCGGTTTCGGTGCCATGCACACTGCTCTTCGGGGCGGTGCCTACCGGGTTGCCGTCGTCGTCCAGCAAGACCACATGGTCGCCATCGGTCATTGTTCCTCCTCCTATATCGCTAGTTTAGCTAGCGATATCTCCGGTCTGATGATAACAAGGAGTGGAAAGGGGTGTCCATCATGACCACGCCGTGGGTTCCGCAGACTCCACACCAGCAGGCCGTGCTGGAGGTGTTGCTGAGCATCCGTGCGCTCAATGATGCCATGGACCGCATGAACGGCGGCATGAAAGACGACATGGACATGAACGCGACCGATCTCGCGGCCCTGCGCATGATGATCGTGCGAGAGCAGCGGGGCGACTCCGTGAGCCCGCACGAGGTCGCGAAGCACCTGCGGATATCGACGGCATCGACGACCAAGCTGCTGGACCGGCTCGAGAGCGCCGGCTACATCGAGCGACACCCGCATCCGCGGGATCGGCGGGCGCGCATCCTGACGTTGACGGCGCACTCGCGGGCGACCTTTTTCAGGCACTTCTCCGAACACCTCGAGCAGATGCGTCGCGTGACCGAGCCGTACACGGAAGATGAACTGAAGCTCATCGGGCGCTATTTGACCGACGTGAGCCAGGCGATTGACGCCAGCTGAACTCACCTCGGTGCGCTCCCGGAGCAATGCAGAAGGCCCCGGATCTTGTGGATCCGGGGCCTTCTCTTGGTTGCGGGGGCAGGATTTGAACCTACGACCTCTGGGTTATGAGCCCAGCGAGCTACCGAACTGCTCCACCCCGCGGCACAAGGATCAACCCTAGCACGGTTTCCGCAGCCTCGCACCTCGGGCCATCGAGCAGGGGTTGCCGGTTGCCCCGACTCATACGCGGCGGGGAGGATGGCCGCATGATGGCATCCCCAGGCGAGATTCCGGCGGCACCATCCGCCGACGCCGCGTTCGACGGACGATCCGAGACGCCGAGCCAGCGCGCCGATCGCAACTGGGATGACGTGCTGCAGGAGTTGCGAGTGCTCCAGACCGGCACGCAGATCCTCACAGGATTTCTGCTGGCCGTCGCGTTCCAACCAGCGTTTGGCGATCTGACCGACCCACAGCGTGCCTTCTACCTCGTTCTCCTGGTGCTCGCGGCGCTCAGCGCGATCCTCGCTTTGGCGCCGGTGGCGATGCACCGAGGCCTGTTCCGTAGGCTCGCCAAGCCCGACGTCGTGATCTTCGGTCACCGCGCGCTCATTGGTGCTCTGGCGACGGTGGGTATCCTTCTCGTGGGGGTCGTCGCTTTCGTCTTCGACGTCGTTCTGGGGTTCGACCCGGCCTGGATCGCGGCAGCCGCCCTCGGCGCCACCGTTGTCATCCTGTGGCTCGTGGTGCCGGGGTATTTGCGCAGGCACCATTCGCGAAAGGCTGACCGCTCATGACCCGGATGCCGGCACCGGCCGTCGCCGTGGCGATCGCGCAGTTCGCGCCGTCTGCAGACAGCGAGGCCAACGCGCGCCAGATTGATCGAATGGTCGACGTTGCAGCGGATCGCGGAGCGAAACTGGTGGTGTTCCCCGAGTACTCCAGCTACTTCATGGACCCGTTCGATCAGACGCTCGCGCGTCACGCGCAGGACGTGGATGGGCAGTTTGTCGCGGCATTGCACCAGTCAGCGCAGCGCACCGGCGCGGTGATCGTCGCGGGCCTGATCGAAACGGCAAGCACCCCCGGGAAGGTGCGCAACGCGGTGGTCGCTGTTGGTCCGGGCGGCGTCCTCGCCGTGTACCGCAAGCTCCATCTCTACGACGCGTTCGGGCACCGGGAGTCGGACTGGGTAGAAGCGGGCGAGATCGCGCCACCGCAGACTTTCGAGGTCGGCGGGCTGCGCTGGGGGCTCATGACGTGTTACGACCTGCGCTTCCCCGAGGTCGCACGGACTCTCGCGGATGCCGGAGTGGAGGGCATCGTGGTGCCCGCAGCCTGGGTCCGGGGGCCGCTCAAGGAGTTCCAGTGGCAGACGCTGCTCGCGGCCCGCGCGATCGAGAACACGGTGTTCGTCGCGGCAGCAGACCACCCGCCACCGCTCGGGGTGGGGGCCTCGGTCGTGCTTGACGCCCAGGGTGTGGCGATCGCAGGGGTCGGAACCGGCACCGACGTTGCGGTCGGCTACGTGGACCCGGATGCCGTGGATCGCGTCCGGCGCGTCAACCCGGCCCTCCGGCTGCGTCGGTTCGACGTGATCCCGCGTCCGTGACCGGTGTCGTCGGTGCGGCACCGAACGAGAGCATGACGACTGCATAGTCCGCTCCCGACTCAGCCATAGGATTCACACAGCATCCGGCGCCACCGTTGATGGTGCTTGGAAGGAGCATCCATGAGCAGCGAGAACACCGCAGACCCCACCGACTCAGAGCGCCCCGCTCACACCGCGGGTACAGACCTCACCGCACCGGGCACCGACGCCTCCACCTCGACCACCGACGCCGCAGCGCCGACCACCGACGCTTCCGCGCAGGTCGCTGATGCGGCGGCGGTCAACGCCGCTGTACCCGCAGGGTCGACGCAGCCGACGGAGCCGCTGCCGCCTGCACCCGGGGCGCCCTCTGCCGCAAGCTCTTCGCCGGTATGGGCTCCTCCCGCGGCCGGTACCCACCATCCGCAGTCCCCCTACGCGCAGGCGCCGTTCACCTCGCCGGGCACTGCCCCGCAGTACGCCTTCGCTCCCACCACGACGGCGGCGCCCCGCGCCAAGGTCGGCGCTGGCGCGGTTGCCGGGATCATCATTGCTGCAGCTCTCGTGGGCGGTGCCGCCGGCCTTGGCGGTGCCTACGCCGGGGCCGCGTTGTTCGCCCCCGATACCGTGACGACGGCATCCGGACCCGCAAGCGTCACGGTCAACGACACATCCTCTGTGACGCAGACGACGGGGATCGCGACCAAGGTTCTCCCGAGCGTTGTGACCATCGAGGCAACCTCCTCCGGCGGCGGCGGAACAGGCTCCGGCGTCGTGCTGACCTCTGACGGCTACGTCGTCACGAACACGCACGTCGTCACCCTCGACGGTGCGACCGGAGACGCGACGGTCCGGGTCACCACGTCAGACGGGCGCGTCTACGATGCTGACGTCGTCGGCACCGACCCCACCTACGACCTCGCCGTGATCAAGCTCGTCGGTGCCGAGGACCTGACGCCCATCGAGTTCGCGGACTCCTCGGATCTGAACGTCGGCGACCAGGCTGTGGCCATCGGCGCGCCGCTCGGCCTGTCGAACACGGTGACCACAGGTATCGTGAGCGCACTCAACCGATCGATCCAGATTTCGTCGTCCGCTGCGCCCGACACCGAGGAGAGCGACCCCAACTCCGAGGGCAACGGGACGGAGGGGCCGTTCTACTTCGACTTCGGTCAGGGTAACCAGGGCAGCACCGGGTCGAGCGAGACGATCTCGATCGCGGTGATCCAGACGGATGCTGCCATCAACCCCGGAAACTCGGGTGGTGCGCTGGTGGACTCCGACGGCAAGCTCATCGGCATCAACGTCGCCATCGCTTCTGCGGGCGGATCTTCAGGTCAGTCGGGCTCCATCGGCGTCGGCTTCTCGATCCCCTCGAACGTTGTCGAGCGCGTGACGCAGGAGATCATCGATACCGGTTCGGCGACGCACGGACTGCTCGGTGCGAGTGTGCAGAATGCGGCAGCCATCGCTGATTCGACGATCGCCGGCGCCTACATCGCCGAGGTCACCGACGGCGGCGCGGCCCAGCGCGGCGGCCTGCAGGCCGGCGACATCGTGACGGGCTTCAACGGCGTGCCGATCTCGGATGCGACCGACCTCACCGCCCAGGTGCGCGCTGCTGCGGCCGGAAGCGATGCAACGGTGACCTTCGTTCGCGACGGTCAGACCCGCACGGTCGATGTAACGCTCGGCCAGCTCGGCTCGTGATCGCAGCCTGAGGTTCGATCTCCACAGACCCGACCGACGCCGCCCCGGACTATTCCGGGGCGGCGTCTGTCGCGTGCGTTCCTGTGTCTGTGTCGGGGCGACGCGTGATGCTTCGAGCCACCCCGCCGATCGCCGTCGTGCCTTTGGAGACACCACTGCTGATCACTGACGCACCGCGGCTCACGCCGCTACCGACGGCAGAGCCCGCTCGCCGCACGGCCGAAACCGCAGAGTGCTCGAGCCGCCGGGCGCCCGGAAGCGGCGCGGTCTCTGGGGGCAGCGCCTGCGGGGGAATGCCGAACGCTCGGCGCGAGCCCGCGAGTACCCGCCGGCCGAGGATGTGGTTGCCGGTGCCACCGATAGCCGCGCCGATGCCGAACGGGAGGGCCTTGCCGATCCAGGATGCCCCGCCCTTGGCGGCGAACTGGCGGACGAAGGTGGTCTTCAGGCGATCGACCAGAGGCCCCAACGCTGCCTTCGGGATTGTCTTGGTGACCATTTCTCCCCAGTAGGTCGAGCGCGCCGGCCCTCGCCCGGTTGCCTGGTTCGCGAGCTGCGAGACGAGGTCAATACCCTCTTGTCCGAGCAGCAGCATCAGCACGAGCGCGCGGGCGCGGTTGGGATCCGAGACCGGAATGCCGTGCACTTCGGAGACAGACTGTGCGAACAGTGTGGTCGCTTCCAGGAACCCGATGGTTTCGACGCCGCTTAACGCGAGGGTGACGCCGGTGCCGATACCGGGGATGACGGCAGTGGCGCCTACCGCCGCGCCGCCGGTGGTCACCGCGGCGAGGTATCGCCGCTCGAGGGTGCGGATGATCTGAGTGGAAGTTGCGTTCGGTTGGCGAAGACGGATGCTGCGCACATGAGCCAGCACGACGGGCCGCTGGATTGCCAGCACGCGATCAAGCGCTCGGATGAACATCGGGTGCTCGTCCGATCCTTCCGGAGGAAGCCCACCCGACCAGGGGGCGTCATCCGGCAGCGAATGGATCTGGTGGACCTTCTCGGCCATGGCGTGATCCTAGGCGCTTCGGCTGAGCATCCGCCTGGCATGGAGTGTCATCGGGGGGTTGAAGCAGAGGTCGATTGATAGTTTGGAGCGGTGACTGAGGCGACGGATCTTCCCGACGAGTCCTCCGGCGAGTCCGGCAAGACACCGGGGGAGGGCTCCGCGAAGAAGCCGGCGTCGCCCCGCACGCCGCGCGCACCGCGCAAGACGTCGACTTCTCGGACGACCGCCTCGAAGGCGTCGGGCTCCAGTCCCCGCACGCCACGCAAGCCCGCGGCGACGCGACCGGCTACCCCGCGCAAGAGACCTGTCTCGGCAGCGAAGCCGCCGGAGCAACAGAATGCGGCCGCCGCTGATCTCGATGCGACCACGGTCGATGGCACGCCGGTGGAGTCCGTCGCGGCAAGCGAGACCCGCGATGAGATCGTCGCGACCGTGGTTCCGGAGACCGACGAGCCCGAATCGGTCGCCGACTCTGCGACAGCTGACTCCGCGGACGCGGCCGAGCAGGCCGTCGCGACGATCGCGGGGTCGACCAACCTTGCGCCAGTCGAGGCCGAGGATGCGGCGCCGGCGCCAGCGCTGGTGCTGCGCGGCATCCGTAAGTCGTTCGGCGATCTGCAGGCACTGGACGGGATCAGTCTCGACGTTCCCGTCGGCAGCTTCTACGGGATCGTCGGACCCAACGGCGCGGGTAAGACGACGACCCTGTCGATCATCGCCGGTCTGCTCCGCGCCGATTCCGGCGAGATCACCATCGCGGGCGTGGATGCCGCGGCCAAGCCTCTGGCTGCGAAGCGGCTCATGGGCGTGCTTCCCGACCGGTTCCGTACGTTCGACCGGCTGACCGGTCGTCAGCTGCTCTACTACTACGGTGCACTGCGGGGCCTCCCGCCAGCCGAGGTCGAGCGACGCACGATCGACCTTGCTCGGGCCTTCGATCTCACCGAATCGCTCGGCCGAGTCGTGTCGGACTACTCCGCCGGTATGTCCAAGAAGATCATGCTCGCGGGCGCCCTCATCCATTCGCCCCGCGTGCTGGTGCTCGACGAGCCCTTTGAAGCCGTCGATCCGGTCTCGAGCGCGGCGATTCTCGACATTTTGCACGCCTACGTCGCGCACGGTGGAACCGTCATCCTCTCCAGTCACGGCATGGAGTTGGTGGAGCGCGTGTGCTCGCGCGTCGCGGTCATCGTCGCCGGCTCCCTGGTGGCCGAAGGGACGATCGATGAGGTGCGCGGCGAGGTCAGCCTCGAAGAGCGATTCGTCGAACTCGTCGGCGGGGCGGGCGAGCTGGAGGGCCTCGAGTGGTTGCACACGTTCTCCGACTGAGACTCGCGCTGCTACTCGGTGCCTTCCGCGGAGATCCGCAGAAGGTCACTCGGGGTGTCGTCGGGGCGCTGCTGTTGCTGGCGGCGACCGTTGCCGCCTGCTGGGCACTTCTGGGTATGCAGGAGTCATCCACCGCTGCTGTCGCAGCAATCACCATCTTCTGCGGGGCAACGCTGACGCTCGCCTTCGCGTTGGCTCCCATCGTCGCCGCGGTCACCGATCCGCTCGATCCGCGCCGGTTCCGTGTCTTCGCGCTTGCTCCTGATCCCCTCGCGGGAGCGCTCGCCCTCGCCGGGCTGTTCAGCGTGCCGGTGCTCGGCTTAGTTGCGCTCGCCGTTTGCGCGGCTGTTGTCTGGGTGGCCGCCGGGGCTACCGCCGTGGCGGCGATCATCGCTGCAGTCATCGGGGTGGCGACCTGCGTCCTGTTTGCCCGCGTCGCGCTCGGCGTTGCCGGCCTCGTCTTCGGTGATCGCCGGTCGAGAGAGCTCTCCGGGCTTCTGCTCGTCACGGTTCTGGTGATCGTCGTCCCCGTGGGCGTCTTTCTCGCATCGCTTGACTGGCGTGGCACCGTTCCTGGCCCGTTGCAGCAGGTGGTCGACATCCTGAGTTTCACGCCCTTTGGCGCGGCGTGGGCTTTCCCCCTGCTGTTCACGCGGGGCGACGCATCCGGGTTCCTTGCCCTGATCGTCGCGCTGGCAACTGTCGTCGCGCTGGGGTTTGCGTGGCTCGCGCTGGTGCGTCACTTCCTCTCGAGTATCGAGAAGCCGTTGACAACGCGGGAACGCGGCGGACTCGGGTGGTTCAGCGTCGTTCCCGGCACCCCCGGGGGAGCTGTCGCCGCCCGAAGCCTGGTGTATTGGCTGCGCGACCGGCGGTACCTCGTGAATACCCTCGTGATTCCTGTCGCCGCAGTGGCGACCGTGGTGCCCCTGTTGATCGCCGGCGTTCCCGCCAATGTCGCGGCGCTCGTCCCGATCCTGTTCGCCGCACTCTTTTTCGGGTGGCTGCCTCACAACGACCTTGCGTACGACTCGACGGCGATCTGGATGCACGTCGCGAGCGGCCTGCGAGGCCTTCCCGACCGCGTTGGGCGACTTGTTCCGATCCTCGTCATCGCCGTCCCTGTGCTGGCCATCGGTATTCCGGTGTCTGTCGCCCTTCACGGACGGTGGGCGATCGCACCGGCGATCGCGGGCGTGTGCGCGTCACTGTTCTTCTCAGGTCTCGGCTTGTCGAGTATCGCCTCGGCTGCTTTCCCCTATCCCGTCACGCCCCCGGGCGAGAGCCCGTTCCAGCAGCCCCAGCGCACCGGATCCAGCGGGGCGGTGTCGCAGGCCCTCGTCATGCTCGGCGCCCTGGCCGCGTCGGTGCCGAGTCTGTGGTGGACCTGGCTCGCGCTCACGCGCACGATCGAGGCAGCCTCGCTCGCGCTCTGGGTCGGCGTCGCGACGGGGCTCGGAGTGCTCGTGCTCGGCGTGGCCATCGGCGCTGCCGTGTTCACACGCCGCACCGGGCGGATCATGGAGTTCGCCGAGGCATCCTGACGGCACTTCTCCGGCCACTGCCCGTGCAGCATCCGGACGGGCGAGCCCGAGCCGGGGCCGGATGCCGGGACTACACTGACTGACCATGAGTACTCCGCTGGACAGCCCCGACCAGGGCGGACTTGCGACCCTCGATCGCGAGCTAGAAGAGCTCCTTCGCGAAGAGACTGTCGAACCGGGGGACCACGAGCGGTTCTCGCACTACGTCAAGAAGGACAAGATCCTCGAGTCGGCTCTTACCGGAAAGCCCGTCAAGGCGCTGTGCGGCAAGAAGTGGACGCCCGGCCGCGACCCCGAGAAGTTCCCGGTGTGCCCGACCTGCAAAGAGATCTACGAGCGGATGCAGCACTGACCCGCAGCGCTCGGGCGGTCAGCCCGCTTGGTACGTGGTCTCCAGGGCAGGCTCCGAGCGGCTGAGTGCCAGCGCCGCGAGCGGAAGTTCGGCGCGCACGCGTGCGTGGTGATCCCGAGCGACGCTGACGCCATGGGGGCCCTCGGCCGATGCATCGATGTCGCCGTGGACCACGAGCGGAACCTGCAGGGCACGGGCATCCGCATGCGGCGCCGGCGTTTCGCGGTGTTCGAATCCTTCGGCGACGACGATGAGTTCTTCGCGGGCAATCCCGTCCTCGAGGATTCGAAAGGCCGTCTTTCGCCCGCCCTGCGAGGCTTTGGCCGCTGAGGTCTTCGCCACCGGAATCCAC
The DNA here is from genome assembly GCF_038150145.1 of Microbacterium schleiferi. Lineage (GTDB taxonomy): Bacteria > Actinomycetota > Actinomycetes > Actinomycetales > Microbacteriaceae > Microbacterium > Microbacterium schleiferi_B. The sequence continues at coordinate 19,547 of NZ_JBBWSA010000016.1, read as the reverse complement.
GCTCCGCCGGCATCCTGGCGTGCCACGAGCTTGTAGACAAGGCCCGCCGTCGGCGAGCCGGACCCCGTCGCCAGCGCCGTGCCGACGCCGTAAGCATCCACCGGGGATGCTGCCAGTGCCGCGATCGCGAACTCGTCGAGGTCGCTCGTGACAGTGATGCGCGTATCCCGAGCACCGAGGGCGTCGAGTTGCCGTCGAACCTGCGCAGCAACGATGGGGAGATCACCCGAGTCGATCCGCACCCCGCCGAGCCTCGTTCCGGCGACCTCGATGGCGGTGGCTACGCCCGTCTCGATGTCGTAGGTGTCGATGAGAAGCGTGGTCTGGTCGCCGAGGGCCAGCAGTTGTGCTGCGAAAGCATCGGCTTCGGTGTCGTGGAGCAGGGTCCAACTGTGCGCTGCGGTACCCATCGTGGGGATGCCCCACTGGCGCCCAGCCTCCAGGTTGCTCGATGCACCGAATCCCGCAATGAAGGCGGCCCGCGCGGCAGCGACAGCTGACCATTCGCCGGTTCGCCGCGAGCCCATCTCGGCGAGTGGACGGTCACCGGCGGCAATACTCATGCGTGCCGCGGCGGCAGCTACCGCGGAGTCGTAGTTCAGGACGCTGAGGGCGAGGGTCTCGAGGATGACGGCTTCGGCAAAGGTCCCCTCGATCGTCAGGAGCGGCGACCCCGGAAAATACAGTTCGCCCTCCCGGTAGCCGTGGATCGATCCCGTGAAGCGGTATCCCTCGAGAAAGCGCAGTGTCTGGGCATCCACCACCCGCTCGTCCCGCAGGAAGCGCAGCTCGTCATCACCGAACCGGAAGTCGCGTAACAGGCTCAGGAGGCGCCCGGTGCCTGCCACGACGCCGAACCGGCGGCCGCCGGGTAGGCGTCGCGCGAAGACGTCGAAGACGCACCGGCGCGAGGCAGTGCCATCGTGGAGTGCGGCATCGAGCATCGTCAGTTCATACCGGTCGGTGAGCAGGGCCGTGCTGACGGATGCTGTCATGCGCGCCAGCCTAGTGATGGCGCCGCCGCGGCATCCATCCCGTGCCGCCAGCGACGGGTGAGAGACGAGCGCTGGCGTAGGCTGGTGCACCGTGAACAACGCGCCGATCGGGATCTTCGACTCCGGTGTCGGCGGGCTCACCGTCGCGCGGGCCATCTCGGACCAGCTGCCTCGCGAGTCGCTGCTCTACATCGGCGATACCGCCCACTCGCCCTATGGGCCCAAGCCCATCGCCGATGTGCGCCGCTACTCGCTCGAGGTGCTCGACACGCTCGTCGCGCAGGGCGTGAAGATGCTCGTGATCGCCTGCAACACGGCATCCGCCGCGGTGCTGCGCGATGCCCGCGAACGCTACGACGTCCCCGTCGTCGAGGTGATCGGGCCGGCAGTCCGGACGGCGATGTCGACGACCCGGTCAGGGCGGATCGGCGTCATCGGCACCAGCGGCACGATCGGCTCGCGCGCCTACCAAGACATGCTCGAGGTGAACGACCGCCTCACGGTGTTCGCGCAGGCGTGCCCGCGCTTCGTCGAGTTCGTGGAGGCAGGCGAGACCGACACCGCCGAGGTGCTCGCCGTGGCCGAAGAGTACCTCGCGCCGCTGCGGCATTCCGCCGTCGACACCCTCGTCCTCGGTTGCACGCACTACCCGTTCCTCAAGGGCGCGATCAGCTACGTCATGGGGCCGGATGTCTCGCTCGTTTCCAGCGACACCGAGACGGCGAACGACGTGTACCGGCAGCTCGTGAGCCGGGATCTGCTGGCGGGAACGGATGCCACGGCGACCCACACCTACGAGGCCACCGGCGACTCCGCTGACGAGTTCGTGAGACTTGCCCACCGGCTCATGGGCCGCGAGGTGCGAGACGTTCGCCTCGTGCAGACCGGAGCCATCGACCTGCGGCACTGACCTGCCGCACTGACCGACGCTCCGCCGAGGCGGAGCATCCGACCCGAAAGAGAACCCGCATGAGCGAGATCACCCGCACCGATGGCCGCGCCGTCGACCAGTTGCGCCCCATCACGATCGAACGAGGCTGGTCGGCCCAGGCAGAAGGATCAGCGCTGATCAGCTTCGGCGGAACCCGCGTGCTGTGCACGGCATCCTTCACCAACGGTGTTCCCCGGTGGCTGACCGGCAAAGGTAAGGGCTGGGTGACCGCCGAGTACGCGATGCTGCCTCGCGCCACGAACGACCGCAACGACCGCGAAAGCGTCAAGGGCAAGATCGGCGGGCGCACACACGAGATCTCCCGCCTCATCGGCCGGGCGCTGCGGGCCGTCGTCGACACGAAGGCACTCGGCGAGAACACGATCGTGATCGACTGCGACGTGCTGCAGGCCGACGGCGGAACCCGCACCGCGGCGATCACGGGAGCCTACGTGGCGCTCGCCGATGCGATCGAGTGGGGGCGGCGCAAGAAGTTCATCGGCCAGAAGTCGCAGGTGCTGCTGGACTCGGTGGCCGCTGTCTCGGTCGGCATCATCGACGGTGAGCCGATGCTCGACCTCGCCTACGTCGAGGACGTCCGTGCCGAAACCGACATGAATGTTGTCGTGACGGGGCGCGGGTTGTTCGTCGAGGTGCAGGGCACCGCCGAAGGCGCGCCCTTCGACAAGCGCGAGCTGGATGCCCTCCTCGAACTAGGGCTCTCCGGCTGCGCGAGCCTGCGCGACATCCAGACCGAAACGCTCAACGCTGACTCCGACCGCACGGGTGAGTGACCGGATGCCGCAGCAGATCGTTCTGGCAACCCACAATCCCCACAAGGTCGCCGAGTTCGGCAGGATCGTCGCGGCGACTCGACCCGACCTCCATGTCATCGGCTACGACGGACCCGAGCCCGTCGAGGACGGCGTCAACTTCGCCGAGAATGCCCTGATCAAGGCGCGGGCAGCTGCCCGTCACACGGGCCTCGCGGCGCTCGCGGATGACTCCGGCATCGCTGTCAGCGTGATGGGCGGGGCGCCGGGAATCTTCTCCGCGTACTGGGCGGGACACAAGAAGGATGCCGTCGCGAACATGCATCTGCTGCTGGACCAGCTGTCCGACATCGCGGACCCGCACCGGAAGGCATCCTTTGTGTCGACCATTGCGCTGGTGGTCCCTGAACCGGGGTCGACGGCCTTCGCCATGGAGCACGTGGTCGAGGGGCGGTGGCACGGGCGCCTTGCCACCGAGCCGCGCGGCGATGGTGGATTCGGGTACGACCCGATCTTCATCCCCGACGGCCAGGAACCGGGCGCCGAGCGGACTGTCGGGCAGTGGAGCCCCGAGGAGAAGACCGCAGCGTCGCACCGGGCCCAAGCGTTCATCGCCCTCGCGCCCCTGTTGTCGGCACTCTGACAGCCGCTACGGAAGCGAGAATCAGACTCGTTCCCGATTGCGCGTAAAGCCCTGCCGCGGCCTGCTCTCGCCCCTACGCTGGGTGGCGTGCACGATCACGCTCCCGGCATCCGTGGCGCGAGCAACCGTCGGCTCCTGACGGCATCGCTCACCATCACCTCGGTCGTTCTCGTCGTCCAGGTGGTCGGCGCGATCCTCAGCGGCTCGCTTGCCTTGCTCGCCGACTCGGTCCACATGCTGACCGATACTGCGGCTCTCGTGATAGCGCTCATTGCGAGCATCGTCGCGGCCCGGCCGGCTACCGACCGCCAGACGTACGGCTACCAGCGCGCCGAGGTGTTCGGGGCCCTGATCAATGCCGTCCTGCTGATCGGTCTGTCGGTGTGGATCGTTGTCGAGGCGATCCAGCGCCTGCTCGATCCGGGAGAGGCCGAGGTGCGAGGCGGCATCATGCTGATCGTCGCGATCATCGGACTTCTCGCCAACGCCGCAGCGATGTGGCTGCTCTCTGCCGCGCAGCGCACGAGCATCAATGTCCGCGGCGCGTACCTCGAGGTGCTCGGCGACCTGCTGGGCTCGGCTCTGGTCATCGTCGCCGCGATCATTGTGATGGTGACCGGCTGGCAGGCAGCGGATGCCGTCGCGTCACTCCTGATCGCCGCACTGATCGTCCCGCGCGCGGTCGGGCTGCTGCGCGAGGTCTTCCACGTCCTGTCGGAATCGGCGCCGAAAGGCACCCACGTCGCCGATATCCGCGAGCACATCCTCTCGGCTGAGGACGTCGTCGCCGTGCACGACATCCACGTGTGGCAGCTGACCCGCGGAGCTCCCGTCTTCACCGCTCACGTCGTCATCGACCCGGATGCCATCGCCGCGGGGCGATCGGGCGAGATCCTGTCGCGCCTGCAGACCTGCCTTGCCTCACACTTCGACGTCGCGCACTCGACCTTTCAGCTCGAGCCCGCGGGCCACGTCGATTCGGGCGACGCGACGCACGCCTAGGGGCTGTCCTCGCGCACGACGGTGTCGGGGGAGCGGTCGGGGCGCAGCCCGCGCCAGCGAGCGTGGCGCAGGATGCCGCCGGGGGTGAACTCGGCGAACTCGACCTCGCCGACAAGGTCGGGCCTGACCCAGATCGCATCGCGTGCGTCGGCCACCGGCACGCCGACGAACGGGTTCTCGTCGGTCCCGAGAGGGGCGAGCAGGCGCCCGAGAGTCGCAAGCGCGGCATCCGAGAAGCCCGTACCGACGCGACCCGCGTACCGCAATCCGTCCGGGCTCGGGATGCCGACCAGGAGCGATCCGATCGCTCCCGACCTGCCACCCTGACCGGGCCAGATGCCGCCGATGACGACATCCTGGGTGCGGGTGAGCTTGATCTTGAGCCAATCGGGCGAGCGCTCGCCGGGTCGGTAGCGGGACCCAGGGTTCTTGACGACCAGCCCCTCGAGATCGGCCTCGCGTGCCGCGTCGAGCGTTGCATCCAGATCGTCGAAGACCGGTGGGACGGTGACACGTTCGCTCGCGCCGTCGGCAAGACGCTCCAACAGTGCACGGCGATCGCGCAGTGGCAATGCCGTCGCATCCTGCCCGTCGATCTGGAGCAGGTCGAACAGGTAGTACCTCACTGGCGTGCGCGCGGCTTCGCGCATGATCTCTGTCGGGTTCGCAAGGTTCATCCGCTGCTGCAGCAGGGGAAAGCTCGGTCTGCCCTTCTCGTCCAGCGCGACGATCTCGCCGTCGACCACGCACGGTGCCTCGCCCAGCGCAGCATCCTGTAGGTCGGGATAGGTCGCTGTCAGGTCGTTGCCGCTGCGGGCGCGCAGGGTGAGGGTTCTCCCGTCCCAGGTCCCCACCGCACGGATGCCGTCCCACTTCATTTCCACCCAGGGATCGCCGCCCCAGCGGGCGATCGCCCCTGCGGCAAGCCCCGGCGTCGACAGGGTTGCCAGCATCGGGGCGACGCCGCCGGCAGGCGCGCGGGACTCACGCTTGGGGGACTCGCGTGGTTCGGGAATCGCGCGTGTAGCGGGCTTCTTCGCAGTCAGCGCGTCCTTCATCCGGTGGAGGAGCCACTGCGACTTCTCGCCCTCGCCAGCGGTTCGGATGAGCGCGAACCGAACGCCATCCATCGCGCCACCCGGGGTGCCGTGGGTGCGGATGATGACTTCATCGGCGCGCCATTTCTCGGTCTCGTAGGTGCCCGTGTCCCACACCGTCATGGTTCCGGCGCCGTACTCGCCCTTCGGGATCGTGCCGTGAAACGTCAGGTACTCGATCGGGTGATCCTCGGTCATCACGGCGAGGTTGTTTCGGTCGGGCGTCTCGGGGATACCGCGCGGGACCGCCCAGCTGACCAGGACACCGTCCCGCTCCAGTCGCAGGTCGAAATGCAGACGCGACGCGTGATGTTCCTGCACCACAAAGCGCGGCGGATCACCGGCGCCGCGCGCGGTCGGCCGGGCTCCGGCATCCGGAACCGGCTCCGGGGTTCGCGCCGCATCCCGCTTCTCGCGGTAGCGGTCCAAAGCAGCGGCCGTCGACGCACCGAAGAACGGGGCGATCCCCGCCGCCGCGCGCTCGAGGACCTCCGAGAACAGCAGCTGGCGCAGATCCGGCTCGGACAGTTCGTCCCACGTGCGGGGAGCTGCCACCGTCGGATGCTCACGCCCTCGAAGCGAGTACGGGCTGATCGTGGTCTTCTTGCCGTTGTTCTGACTCCAGTCCAAGAAGACCTTTCCCGCACGCACCGCCTTGGACATGGAGCTGACGACCAGATCCGGATGGTCAGCCTCGAGCGCGCGAGCCAATTCCCGCGCCAGATTCGAGGCGCCGTCGCTCGTGAGGGTTCCAGGAAGCGGTGCATACAGATGGATGCCTTTGCTGCCGCTGGTGACAGGGATGCTCTCCAGAGACATCCCGTGCAGGATCTCCCGCACGAGCCGGGCGACCTCGGCGCACTCGGCGAGTCCGACACCCGGTCCCGGATCGAGGTCCAAGACCAGCCGGTCCGGGTTCGCGGGGGATCCATCCGACGCGAAACGCCATTGGGGCACGTGGAGTTCGAGGCTCGCGACCTGCCCAAGCCACACGAGCGCCGCCTGCGAACCGATGAGCGGGTAGGTCTTCGTGCCCGAGGAGTGCTCGATCGGCATCCGGGGGAGCCACTCGGGCGCGCCGCGCTCGAGATCCTTTGTGAAAAACGACATGCCCGGATGCTCCGCGTCGCCCACACCGTCGGGCCAGCGCTTTCTGGTCACGGGGCGACCCGCCAGCAGCGGCAGGATGACGGCGGCAATGCGGCTGTAGTAGTCGATGACCTCACCCTTGGTGGTGCCGGTTGCCGGATACAGCACCTTGTCGAGATTGGTGAGGCGCAACCGGTGCCCCTGCACCTGCACAGTCTGCTCCCGACCCGCCATGGGCCCAGGCTAGCCCGCGGTGCCTAAGACGGGTCAGATGCTGGCACTGGGCGCCGCGAACGTGTGTACTGGGGTGATGAGGTCGATCTGGAAGGGCGCGTTAACGTTCGGACTGGTCAACGTTCCGGTGAAGGTCTATGCCGCCACCGAGGACCACGACGTGTCGCTGCATCAGGTCCATGCCGCCGACGGGGGCCGCATCCGCTATCAGCGCGTCTGCGAGCTCGACGGCGAGGTTGTGCCCTACAGCGAGATCGACCGTGCCTACGACGACGGCGAGAAGACCGTCATCCTGACGAAAGAGGACTTCGCGGCGCTTCCCTCCGAACGCAGTCGCGAAATCGAGGTCGTCGAGTTCGTCCCGAGCGAGCAGGTCGACGTTATGACGCTCGACAAGGCGTACTACCTCGAACCAGACTCGAAGTCCCCCAAGGCCTACGTGCTGCTGCGCAAGACGCTGGAGCAGACCGACCGCACCGCGATCGTGCGGTTCTCGCTGCGGCAGAAGACACGGCTGGCGGCGCTCCGGGTGCGCGGCGACGTGCTCGTGCTGCAAACCCTGTTGTGGGCAGACGAGGTGCGCGAGGCCGCGTTCCCCGCGCTCAGTGAGTCGGTGAGGATCTCTGACAAAGAGCTCGAGCTGTCGGCATCCCTCGTCGAGAGCTTCTCGGGCGATTTCGACCCCGCCGACTTCGTCGACGAGTATCAGCAGGAATTGCGGACCCTCATCGAAGCCAAGCTCGAGAAAGGGGACGCACTCGATACGTCCGAGACGTTCGGCGAGAAGACCGAAGAGCAGGGCGGCGAAGTCATCGACCTCATGGAGGCGCTACGCGCCAGCGTCGAACGCTCGCGCGCCGCACGCGAGAAAAAGTCCGGCTAAGCGGAGACCGCGCCCACCCCGTTCGTTGAGCGAGCGGAGCGAGACGAAACGTGCTGTTCAGGACGAACCGGGAAAGGCCGCGGCGAACAGCGCGTTCGCGTCGGCAGTGAGCGCCTCGGTCTGCGCGCGCAGCTCGGCCGCCGAAGCTTCCTGCGCGGCGATGGCAGGTTCCCGTGCGGCGAGGTCAGCTGCCAAGCCGTCGAGTTCGTCGGCGCGATAGCGCAGGTACTCTTCCCACGACGTCTGACGGCGCTCGCCCGCGAAGGTCGTGAACGTCACGACGTACGACCCGCGCTCGGCCTCCGGTGTCGCCTCGAACTGGGCGAGATCGCTGGTGTACCGGACCAGAGCCTGGTCGTACCAGCTCTGGTCGGCGTTCCACTGCGCGCGTGCCTGCCCGGCCGCAGTTTCTACCTCGGCAACCCGAGACCACGCGGCATCGACGTCGGCCCGCACGCCGTCGAGCACGGCGATCGACGCCGCGTGCACCGCGACGAGGGCTGAGCGGTCGGCAAAGGTCTCGGCATAGAGCGCCTCAAGCTCAGGAGTGAATCCGCCGTCGAGCTCCACCTGTGAGCCGAGGTAGGCGAAGAGCTCGTTACCGCGACGTGATTCGTCTGCGCCCACCGACGCCTCGATCTGGGCGAGCACCGGATCGCCTTCGGGGATTCTGGCCGCTTCGGCGGCGACGAGCGCATCGACCTCGCGCTGCTGATCCGGGTTCATGCGGCCGTAGACCGCGTGGAGCAGTTCGTGCGCGGCGAATGTGACCGTGAATCCCGTCAGGCGCTCGTCGTCTGGCTCGAAGAGGTACATGCGATCTGTGCTCGGGCGGTAGCAGCCGAGGGTCACGGCGCCGCCTTCGTCCTCGCCGCTCACCGATGGCGAGGGGGACGGATCGGGTTCACCGCCGTGACCTCGTTCGCACAGCGTCAGGATCTCGTCGCCGACCAGCTCTGGTTCGGTGCGGTAGAACACCTAACGTCCCGATTCCGTCAGCGACATCTGATCGGCGAGTGCCGCGACCGCGGTTGACGGTTCGGGCACAGGGCCCCAATCACCGGGCAGATCGAGCGTCTGTGCAACCCACCCCTGGGCGGGCAGCAGCCAGCTACGCACAGGTTCCGGCAATGACTGAGCGAACATCACACTCGCGCCGAGCGCAATCGCAATGACGAGCGCGCCAAGCGCAACCCACCACGCGGTGGCGCTGCGCCGCCGCGTCGGCGTCAACGGGTGGTCGTCGCCCGCCGCATCCGGTTCGTCAAAGAGGGTCATCGGGTCTCCGTAGGTGTGCGCTACGAACAGTAGCGGGCCGAGGATGGAGATCGCTGATGCCGATGGTGTAGGCATCCGTTCGTCTCGCATCGTTATCATCTGGGCGACTCGACATGACTGAACCGATGAAGCACTCACCCGACCCGCCAGTGCGCTCCGGCATCGGTGGCACCCTCGGCCTGCTCGCAGCGATTCTCGTGATTGCAGGGACGCTCGTCTGGGTGTTGTTGAACGTCTCTGCTGTGGTGTCAGCTCCCGCGGGGGAGCGCGCGCCGGAGGCGCCGCCTGCCGTGGCGCCGGAACCGCCCATCGCGGACGCGGATGCTGCGGAAGAAGCGGTGCACGATGCAACGACCTCGAGCCCAGCGTCCTCGAGCCCCGTACCCGATCCGGCCTGGGTGGCGCGGGTAGCCGCCGCTACCGGCATCCCGGAGCGGGCCATGACCGCGTACGCGTCAGCAGCACTGGCGATCTCCACGATGCAACCCGGCTGCGGACTGGGGTGGAACACGATCGCCGCGATCGGATCGGTGGAGTCAGACCACGGGCGCCACGGGGGAGCGGTGCTGGGCACAGACGGATTCCCCGAGCCCGCCATTCGGGGTGCCGCGCTCGACGGGAACGGGGTTCAGGCGATCCCCGACACCGATGGCGGGAGGTGGGATGCCGACACGGTGTGGGATCGGGCGGTGGGACCCATGCAGTTCATTCCCTCGACGTGGTTGCGCTGGGGCTCAGACGGCAACGGCGACGGTGACTCCAATCCGAACCAGATCGACGACGCAGCGCTCGCCGCGGGTCGCTACCTGTGCGCCTCCGGGGCGGTTGCAGTCGCAGAGGCTTGGCGGGCTGCGGTGTTCAGCTACAACAACCTGGACAGCTACGTCGATGACGTGGCGCGTCGTGCTAACGACTACGCGACGCGCGCCGGTTGAGGACGACCCTTACTGAGAGTCCTCGGGGCGGTGCTCGAACACGTCGGGTTCCAGAGCCAGGTCGCGTGCTTCGGCGGCATCGGTCTCGAGCGTCCCGCCCGACGCAGCCTCCTTCCGGGACTTCCACTTTTCACTGAAGTAGTGGTACGCGACGACGAGCGCCGTGCCGCCGACCGCGACCAGCAGGATGATGTCGATGTACTCGGTGACGAGGTCACGAACCCAGGGGATGTAGGCGATGAGGTAGCCGACCATGGTGAGACCGAAGCCCCACAGCAGGGCGCCGATCAGGTTGTAGAGCGTGTACCGGCGCCAGGGCATGTGCCCGACGCCCGCAGCGACGGGAGCGAAGGTGCGCACGATCGGAACGAAACGGGCGAGGATGACCGTGATCCCGCCGAAGCGTTCAAAGAACGCGTTGGTGCGCTCGACGTTGCGCTTGCTGAAGATCCCCGACTCCTTGCGTTCGAACACGGCAGGTCCGCCCTTGTGCCCGATGTAATAGCCGACCTCGCCACCGATGAAAGCGGCAAGTGCGATCAGTGAGCACACAACCCAGATGTTCACGCCGAAGACGTCGTTGGTGTGCGTCAGCAGCCCCGAGATGATCAGCAGAGTGTCGCCGGGGAAGAGGAACCCGATGAGCAGGCCCGTTTCGGCGAAGATGATCAGGCACACCACCAGCAGAGCCCACGGCCCTGCCGCGGAAATGATCGTCTCGGGGTCGAGCCAGGGGATGAGAGCCAGTGAGTGCACGAAGGTTCCGTCGGTGTCGGCGGTCAAGGGCGCGGCAGGATGCCTCGCGTGCGGAAGGTGGGACTTGAACCCACACGCCCGAAGGCACAGGAACCTAAATCCTGCGTGTCTGCCAATTTCACCACTCCCGCGGGTGCGATCAGTCTACTGGTGCAGGAGTTAGCGCTATGGCGTCCAGAATCAGCGCTTGGGAGCGAAGAAGAAATAGATGAGCGGACCAACCCCGCCGAGCAGGATCACGAAGGCCCAAAGCGGCTTCTTGCCGTTGAGCTTGTTCTCGGGGCGGAGATAGAGGTCCCAGAACGCGAGGCCCGCCCAGGCCGCGCGGATGACGCCCCCGACCAGTCCGCCGACGATTCCCGTGCCGGTCTTCCGTGCCACGTGGCTCGGTGTCTTTATCGTCATGTTCCCCGCCCTCCGGATGCCGCGTCCGCATGCTCTGGTGCCATTGTGCAACGCGGATGCCGGACAGCGACAGGGGCTTGCGGAGCAGGACGAGGTGCCCTGGCGTGTGCGGCTGCGCGTGCCTAGGCTCGGGGGCGCCGCCCCGGTTGCGGCGCGGGAGGTTCGAATGAGGTATCTGCGCTGGATCTGGGCGTACCCGCTGGTCACGGCTACCGCGCTGGTGCTCCTCGCCGTCGGGGTTCTTACGGCATCCGGCCTCTTTGATGGGGCGCGGTGGGTCGCGACGATCTGGGTCGCTGGGGTCATCGTCTGGACGCTCGTGGGCATGGTGCGCGACGTCCTGCGCGGGCATGTTGGGCTCGATGTTCTCGCCGTCACCGCGATGATCGCGACCCTCGCAGTCGGTGAGTATCTGGCGGCGCTCGTGATCGTCCTGATGCTCGCGGGCGGGGCGGCGCTTGAAGATATCGCCGGCCGGCGTGCGCGGCGCGATCTTCGTGCGCTGCTGGACAGATCGCCGCGGACGGCGCACATCGTGACCGGCGACGGGTCGGGGGCTGTCGAGATCGCGAAGGATGTCCCCGTCGATGACGTCGTCGTGGGAGACATCCTGCTGGTGCGGCCGGCCGAGATCGTGCCGGTGGATGCTGTGCTGCTGAGCGAGAGTGCGGAGTTCGACGAATCGTCGCTCACGGGCGAGAGCCTTCCCGTGCAACGCGACAAGGGAGACGAGGTTTACTCGGGAGCGGTGAACGGCTCTCGGGCGGTGCAGGTTCGCGCGACGCGACGCAGCGCCGACAGTCAGTATCAGCAGATCGTCGCGCTCGTGCATGCCGCCGAGAATTCCCGGGCGCCGGTGGTTCGCCTGGCCGACCGGTTCGCCGTACCGTTCACCGCGGTGTCTCTCGTGCTGGCGGGAACGGCGTGGGCGATATCGGGAGACCCGGTGCGTTTTGCTGAGGTGCTGGTGCTCGCGACCCCGTGTCCGCTCCTGATCGCCGCGCCGGTTGCGTTCTTGGCAGGTCTGTCACGTGCGGCGAAGGCCGGTGTGATCATCAAGAGCGGCGCGGTCATCGAGCAGCTCGCACGCGTTCGTTCGGCGGCCTTCGACAAGACGGGGACGCTGACGTGGGGCCGTCCCTCTCTCGTCGCCGTGCGGCCCGCGGACGGGTTCACCGCTGACGAGGTGTTGCAGTTCGCGGCCTCTGCGGAGCAGTACTCCACGCACGTGCTGGCAGAGAGCGTGCGCCGCGCCGCCCTCGACTGCGGGCTCGATCTGCTCCCTGCGTCTGACGCCTCGGAAGAGGCCACCAACGGCGTCAACGCATCGGTAGAGGGTCGGCCCGTCACCGTCGGCAAGCCCGCGTATGTCGCGGCGCTCACCGGAACGGCGCCACGCGAGACCCTGGATGCAGGCCAGGCCGCGGCCTACGTTGCGATCGATGGACGGTTCGCGGGAACGATCATCCTGGCCGACGACCCACGCCCCGATGCCGCGGGGGTCGTCGCGTGGCTCCGAGAGACCGGCGTGAGCCGGGTTGCGATGTTCACCGGCGATGTCGGCGCTACCGCGCAGTCGGTTGCGGCGGCGGTGGGGATCGATGAGGTTCACGCGGAGCTTCTTCCCGGCGACAAGGTCGAACTTGCCGCTGGTTTGCAACCGCGTCCGATGATGATGGTCGGTGACGGGGTGAATGATGCGCCGGTGCTCGCGGCATCCGATATCGGCGTCGCGATGGGCGCGCGCGGCGCGACGGCTGCGGGGGATGCGGCGGATGTCGTCATCCTGGTGGATGCTCTTGCCCCGGTTGCCGACGCCGTCGGGATCGCGCGCCACACCCTGCGCGTCGCGCTCACCGCCATCGGCGTGGGAATCGGGCTGAGCATTGCCCTGATGATCGTCGCCATGACGGGCGTCATCCCCGCCGTTGCGGGCGCCCTCATCCAGGAACTCGTCGACGTTGCGACGATCCTCTACGCGCTGCGGGCTTTGGGCGCGCCACGCGAGGTCGCGCGACGGACCGCGTCCTCGGCGAGGTGACGGCGCTAGCTGCCTCGTTGTGGATAACTCCCGCGGCGCAGCACGCGGCCTTGTCAGGATGCACGGGTGACCCTCACCTCGCCCGCCGACCCGACAGTTTCGGTCGTCGCGCGTGTGCGCGAGTCGCTGCGGGCGGCACAGATTGATCCGCAACGCGACCCCGATCGGGCGAGCCAGATCGCAAGGTCCGAAGTGCGTCGGCACAACGACTTCGCGCTGGCCCGCGGCGAGCGGACCCTCGACGACGAAGCGCACCACGTCCGCGACATCCTGGCCCAGCTCTCGGGATTCGGTCCGTTGCAGGCCTACCTCGACGACCCCGAGGTCGAGGAACTCTGGATCAACGCGCCCGACCGGATTTTCGTGGCGCGCGCTGGGGTCGCGTCCCGCGTCCCGCTCGCGCTGACCGACACGGCGGTACGAGACCTCGTCGAACGGATGCTGCACGCGACCGGCCGACGTGTCGACCTCAGCCAGCCCTTTGTCGATGCCTCGCTTCCCGACGGTAGTCGCTTGCACGTCGTCATCCCCGACATCACGCGGCGTCACTGGGTCGTGAACATCCGCAAGTTCCTTCCGCGCTACCGGTCGCTCGATGACCTCGTCGCGGCGGGCAGCGTCACGGCGGCGGATGCTGACCTGCTGGCGATCGCGATGCGCGAGGGGCGCAGCATCCTCGTCTCGGGTGCCACGCACGCCGGCAAGACGACGCTACTTGCGGCGCTCATTGCCGCGTGTGCGCCGTCGCAGCGCATTGTCACGGTGGAGGAGACGTTCGAACTCGCCGTAGAAGCCGCCGATCTGGTCGCGCTGCAAGGGCGTCAGCCGAGCCTCGAAGGGGGAGGGGAGGTGACGCTGCGCCGCCTCGTGAAAGAGGCGCTGCGGATGCGGCCAGATCGGCTGGTCATCGGCGAAGTTCGAGATGCCGAAGCTCTCGATCTCGTGCTGGCACTGAACACCGGCGTGCCCGGCGCCGCGACGATCCACGCCAACTCCGCATCCGACGCACTCCGCAAGCTCTGCTCCCTTCCGCTGCTGGCGGGCCGCAACATCGACAGCGGCTTCGTGGTGCCGGCGGTTGCGGCATCCGTCGATCTTGTCGTCCACTGCCAGCGGGACGCGACCGGTCGGCGACGCGTGACCGAGATCGTCGAGCCCACGGGAATCGAGGATGGCGTCATCCAGACCCGACCCGCGGCCCGACGGGAACGGCAACCATTGATGCGGAGCAGGGACCGATGATTCTGCTCGTCGGAGTGATGCTCGGCACAGGAGTGCTGCTCATCATGTCGCCGTGGCTGTGGCCGGCGGGACGCGGCACCGCATCAGCGGCGACACCCTCGGCGCTGACCCGGCTGATCGGCGAGGCAGGCTTTGCGGAGCGGGCGAGTTCTCGCAACGTTCTGGCCTCTTCTGCCCTTGTCGGCGTGATCGGTGCCGCACTCGCGTGGCTCATCTTTCCCACGCTGCCCCTGTGGCTTCTCGCGGGGCTGGTCGGCGCATACGCCCCGATCGCGTGGTTGCAGTCTCGGGCTCGGCGACGTGCCAAAGAGCGTCGAGGCCTCTGGCCCGACGTGTGCGACCTACTCGTATCGTCGGTTCGGGCCGGGATGTCGCTCGCTGACGCGGTCGCGAGCCTTGCTGTTTCAGGTCCTGAGCGGCTTCGACCCGACTTCGTCAGGTTTGCCCGTGATGTCGCGGCATCCGGGCATCTGGATGCCGCGCTCGCTGGCCTGAAGACTCGCCTGGCCGATCCGATCGCCGACCGGATCGTCGAAACCCTGCGCATGGCGCGTGAGGTCGGCGGCACCGAGCTCGTGCCAACCCTGCGCGCGCTCGGTGCGGCGGTTCGCGCTGATGCGACACTGCGCGCCGAGGTCGAGGCGCGGCAGTCGTGGATTCGGGCTGCGGCGGTTCTCGGCGCCGTCGCTCCGTGGGTGATTCTCGGGCTTCTCGCGCTTCGTCCCGAGGCCGCCGCCGCATACGCGTCACCGCAGGGTGTTGCGCTGATCCTCGGCGGCGCCGTCGTGACTGTTGTCGCGTTCCGGCTCATGCTCCGTGTGGGAAGGCTCGCTGAGCCGAGGCGGTGGTTCGCGTGAACCCGACGGATATTGCCCTCGCCGTGGTCTTCGGTGGCGCGCTCGCCGGCGGCCTTCTCCTCGTCTTCTCGGCGTCGCCACGCTGGCGCGCTCGGGGATTGACGGCGCGCCTTGCTCCCTACCTGCGCGATGTCACGGACGGGGACCCCGGCCGCGCGTTCAGCGCCATCACCGTACCCGTTCTCGGATCAGCTGCGCCGGCGTGGGAGGCCGCTGCCCAGCGGCTGTCGAGCATCCGTTCCTCGTGGCAGCGTTCGCGCGCACTTGTCTGGGCGCTGCTCGGAGCGGGCGCGGGAGCGGCGTTGGCTACAGCTGTTGCGCTGACGCAGGGTCCGCATCCAGGCCTACTGGCGCTGCCCCTGGTCGGTGCCACCGCTGCCGCGCTCGGCGAGCAGTCGGTGCGCCGCGCCGGCGAGCGTGCCCGGGCCCGGCGACTGCACGAAGAGCTCCCGGTCGTCCTGGAGTTCCTGGCACTCTGCCTGTCTGCGGGCGAGGGGCTGCTCGATGCGCTGCGGCGCGTCGGCAGTCGGGGGACCGGAGAGCTTGCGGCAGGCATCCGTGAGGTTGTCGTGGAGGTCGGCACGGGGTCGGCGTTGACGGATGCGCTGCTCGCGTTCGCTCGTCGAGAAGACACCCCGGCACTGTCGCGCGCGATCGATCAACTCGTCGCCGCCATCGACCGCGGCACACCACTCGCTGATGTGCTCCACGCTCACGCAGCCGATGCGCGCTCGGGGGAGCAGCGGGAACTCATTGAGCAGGCCGGTCGCAAAGAGATTGCGATGCTCGTGCCGCTGGTGTTCTTGATTTTGCCAGTGAGCGTGCTGTTCGCGATCTTCCCCGGCGTCGTGATGCTCGACCTCGGATGAGTGCCCACCTGCTGAGAAGACCGAACTGAAGGAGATGATGATGAGACGGATGCTGGACCGCCTGCGTGAAGCGATCGCGCCGCGTGCGGGAACCGATCTGGAGGACGCAGGCGTGGCAGCCGCGCTGCGTGAAGACCGCGGTGACGTACCCGGTTGGGTGCTGATAACGCTGATGACCGCGGGGCTGGTCGTGTTGATTTGGGCGCTCGCGGGTCCTGCGCTGTCGGGTTTGTTCGAACAGGCGATCTCCCGCGTATCGGGGTTCTGAGGCGGCTGGCTGTGAGTGATCGTGGCTTCTGGGATGACGATCGGGGCTCTGCGCCGGTCGAGTTCATCATGGTCGCCGCACTGCTCACGGCGCTCACACTCGGGGTGATTCAGCTCGGCGTCGCCACCTACGTCAGAAACGTCGTGCACGACGCGGCGGTCGAGGGGGCGTATTACGGCGCACTCGCCGACACTTCCACCGGCTCAGCCGTCGATCGCACGCGCGAGGTGATCACTCGCGCGATCGGCGCCGAGTACGGAACGGATGTCGGGACGCGGGAGGTCATGATCGATGGTCAGCCTGTGGTTGAGGTCACGGTGCGCACCGGCATCCCGCTGGTCGGTCTGTGGCCGAGCGGCCTGCAGACGGAGGTGACCGCCCATGCTCCGCTGGAGTCGTTCGATCGCTGACCGTTTGCGTTCACGACTGACTCGGATGCTGGAAGAAGAGCGCGGGTCTGCGTCGCTCGAGTTCCTCACCGTCGGACTCCTCATGCTTGTGCCGCTCATCTATGTCGTCGTCGCGCTCGGTCAGATTCAGCATCAGGCGCTCGGCGCCGAAGCCGCAGCCCGCCACGTCGCGCGGGCGATCTCGCTGTCGTCGGATGCGACATCGGCCAGTTCGAGCGCCTCCGAGGTGCTGTCGGCAGTGATGGCGGAGTATGACCTGGACGCCTCCGCCACGTCCCTATCGATCTCGTGTGTTCCGGCGTCGGTATCCTGCCCGACAGCGGGGGCGGCGGTGCGGGTTTCGGTTGCGACGCGCGTCTCGCTGCCGTTCGCGCCGCCGGTGCTGGGGCTCGATCAGATCGCGAGCGTCCCGGTCGAGGCCAGTGCGGTGCAGCGGATGTCCCGGTTCTGGAGCGGAGGATGAGGGCGGTACTGAGGCGGCTCCGCGATTCGGTGCCTGCCGCGGGTGACGAGGAGGGCAGCATCCTGCCGCTCGTCCTGGGGTACGCGATGCTCGCGCTCGTTCTCATCCTCGTGACTGTCGACGCGACAAGTCTGTACCTCGCGCAAAAACGGCTCGACAGCGTCGCCGACGCTGCTGCGCTCGCCGGCGCTGACGGGTTCACGCTCACGATCGCCGGTGGTGCGCCGCGGGCCGAGCTCTCGTCGGGCGACGTGTATGCGCAGGCGAGTGCGCTGCTGACGCAGTCGGATGCCGACGCGAGTCTGGTCTCGGCATCCACTCCCGATGGGGTGTCAGCGCGAGTAACGGTCGCGGGGCAGTGGCATCCGCCCGTCTTCAGCCTCTTCGTGCCCGACGGCGTCTCGCTCCAGGCCACCGCCACCAGCCGCAACGCCCTTCGGTAGCGGGCGGCGCCGAGGTCAGAACAGGCTGACTCAGTCCGTGTCGATCACCTCGATGACGATCCGGCCGTCGGCTCCGATGACTCCGGGCCCCTTGTCGGGAGTTGGCGCGGGCGCGGGGATGATCTGCTCCTGCTCCCACGCCAACCGTGCGTTCTGGGCTGACGGGTAGAAGAGCTCGTCCATTCCGAAGGTTCCTCCCGCGCCGGGCGACGACTGCAGTGCTCGGCCCTGCCGCCACGCGATTGCGCCGCCGATCGCGAAGCTCACTGGCGCGAGCGCGAGGGCAGCGATCGTGAGCCACCCGAACACATCCGGCATGTGCCGAGAGTACGTCGGTCGCGCGGCTAACCGATCCCGCTCAAGACGGATGTCGGAGGCAGCGCCCTGGCGTGTCTGCTGCACTTCTTCCGCTCATGATCAGGCGTGGGCATACTGGGGCCGTGGGCGGGTCGCAGAGCGAAGATCCCGCCGAGTGGGCTCTGCGAGTCGCCGGCGAGGCGGATATCGCGTCGATACGTGCATTCGGAGAAGCGCATATCAGGCATTGCTACGCTCCACTGATTTGCGCGGATGCTGCGGATCTTCAAGTGAGGAACTGATGTCGTGTGGCGCGCGGGGAAGCTGTGACCGGTTCGCTCCGCGCGGACGGTCTCAGTCAGCCCTGGTAGCCGATGAGCCAGCGGATGCCGTACCGGTCGCGGACTATGCCGTCGTAGTCGCCCCACGGGCGCTGCTGACGCCTGTGGGAGAACGACGAGATTGATGACCTCGATCAGGTGAGCGGCGACCTCATCGGCGGTCAGGTCGGCTGTGGGGTGGACCGCCAGAGCAATGAGCGTCCGTAACGAGCGCACCGCTTACTTGTGCACCGCCCAGAGTATGAGAGGTATCTCATACTCTGGGCGGCCCTCTTGACCCGAGCGAGTGACGCGCGTTTCGTGGGGACCTGCAGTCCAATTGCTCGGAAAGGAGACTTAGCATGATCAGAAGAGCTAGCAGACTTTCTACTACGCGGATGCGTTTGGTCGCCGCATTCGGGGCACTGACCGTCGCGTCAGCGCTTGGTCTTACGGCCGCTTCTCCAGCTTCTGCCGCCGAACCCACGCTGGACGAGCAGCTACAGACCGTCTCGGAGCTCACGGCGGCAGACTGGCGAATGTCCCATGAGGAACTGCAAGCCGCGGGTGTCCCTCACCGCATCGTTCAAATCGACGATGGTTCGTTCGTGCAGTACTCCTTCGATGAAGGCACGATCGCTCTGCCGGTGGTCGCGGAACCCGGGCAAGTGACTCCACAACTCGCGGTCGGAAGTGACGCTGATGGAACGTACATCTCGTTCAACAACACGGATCAGGTCGCGATACGCAATGGCACGGCTGCTGGCCTCGCTGCAGTCATCTGTGTCATCAGTGCAGGTGCCGCGTGCATCTTCGCGTCAGTGGCGGTCGCGGTCGCAGGTTCGTATCTCGGCAGCAACGGCGTCTGCCCAGGAAACGACGAACTCTGGATCTACTTTCAGGAGGGGGTAACAGGCCCCAACTACACTCAGGCGGTGTGCCGACCGGTTTCCTACCCCGGGGGAGGATGATCTAGATGGCTCGCAAGGTTCGTCGTCGCCTTGTCCGCGCGGCAGCGGTGACGTTCGTCCTCCTAGCGCTTGGAAGCGCTCCCGTATTCGCTTCGAATGGGCCCGCGGCGGGTCTAGCGGTTTTCGGCCTCAGCTCGATCTTCCCCGCTGCTTTACTGTTCGTCGCAGGCCTTGGCTTGCTAGGTGATTCGGGAGGTCAGTCTGGCGTCGATTCCGAGGACTCGAACCGAGCGTTCCGCCGATAAACCCGCGACCCCCCCTGTCTGGCGCCGACAGGGGGGTCGCTTCTTTGTCCTATTCATTCGGGGATAAGGCCGGGCTGACCCAGGAGGTCGTCACACATGA
>NZ_JBBWSA010000015.1:0-41224 GCF_038150145.1 Microbacterium schleiferi | reverse complement strand
TCTAGGCGGTGGCGTGGGCCACAGTCGTGCACACTCGGGCCCCGCGGTGTGCTGTGGAGGAATCTGACCTACGGCCGCCCCATGCCGTAGTAGGTCCAGCCGGCGGCCCGCCAGGCGTCGGCATCCAGGCAGTTGCGTCCATCGACGATCACGCGCCCCTCGGTCAGGGCTGAGACGTGCTCGGGCGGCATCTGCCGGCGATATTCGTCCCATTCGGTGACGACAATCACGGCGTCGGCCGCGCGCAGGGCCTCGTCGCGGTCGGCGACGTAGTTGAGCTGTGGATGCTTCGCCTGAGCGTTCGCGATCGCCTCTGGGTCGGTGACCGTCACCCACGCGCCAAGGCCGTGCAGGCGCACGGCGACGTCGAGGGCGGGGGAGTCGCGGATGTCGTCGCTGTGCGGCTTGAACGCGGCACCCAGCACGGTGACGTTCTTCTTGAACACGGATCCGCCGAGCCCGTCGACCACAAGCTGCACGGCCCGGTCGCGGCGGCGCATGTTGATCTCGTCGATCTGACGCAGGAAGGCGATCGACTCGCCGCGGCCGAGTTCTTCAGCGCGGGCCGAGAACGCACGGATGTCTTTGGGCAGGCATCCGCCACCGAAACCGATTCCGGCGCCGAGGAACTTGCGCCCGATGCGTGCATCGTGACCGATCGCGTCGGCGAGCTGGGTGACGTCGGCGCCGACGACCTCGGCGATCTCAGCCATCGCGTTGATGAACGAGATCTTGGTCGCGAGGAACGCGTTCGCCGAGACCTTCACGAGCTCGGCGGTGGCAAGGTCGGTGACGATGAACGGCGTGCCCTTTGCCACCGGCGGCGCGTACACCTCTTTGAGAGTGCCGACAGCGTCGGCTCCGGCATCCGTTGAGGGCACACCCACGACGAGCCGGTCAGGGTCGATCGTGTCTTGCACGGCCCAGCCTTCGCGCAGGAACTCGGGGTTCCACACGAGCGTCGCCCCCACAGCCTCGACCCGCGGAGTCAGCTCGGCTGCGGTGCCGACGGGAACCGTCGACTTTCCCGCAACGATGTCGCCCTCGCTGAGGTAGGGGACGAGTGCGTCGATCGCGGCGTTCACGTACGTGAGGTCTGCACCATAGCCGTCGCGCTGCTGTGGGGTTCCGACACCGATGAAGTGCACTTTCGCGCCGCGAGCTTCGGCCATGTCGGTTGTGAAGCGCAGGCGACCGGATGCCACACCCTCGGCAAGGATCTCGGGCAGGCCGGGCTCGAAGAACGGGGCCTCACCCTTCGAGAGGGCATCGATCTTGCGCTGGTCGACGTCGATGCCGACGACATCGTGGCCGATGGATGCCATGGCCGCCGCATGGACGGCTCCGAGGTAGCCGCATCCGATGACAGAAAGTTTCACGCACCAAGCCTAGGGGCCGAATGTGACGCGCAAGTGACGCGCAGGCGTCGCGCGGATCGAGAGCGTTTGCCCGGGACAATGAAGTCATGGCCTACCTACCCGACGATATCTACCGCCAAATCGAGGAGTCGATACCGATCGCCTGTGTCGACTTCGTGGCGACACGCACGCGGCGTGACGGGACGCGCCAGTACGGTCTGATTCGGCGCCACTCACCGTACGGCGAGGTGTGGTGTCACCTGGGTGGCCGCATTCAGCGAGGGGAGACGATTGCTCAGGCCCTCCAACGCCACGCTCACGACACCCTCGCAGCCGGCCTGGACCTTCCGCTCGACCCGCAGCCGGTCTATACGTACCAATGGTTCCCGGCGGGCGATGCCCCGACCGATGGAACGCCCTACGGCAGAGACGAGCGTAAGCACTCGATCGGTATGGCGTTCCTGGCCGAACTCACCAGTGATCCTTCGCCACGAAACGAAGCTATCGACTTCGCGTGGTTCACCAGTGAAACCATTCCCGAGGACATCTGGCCCGGATGCGAGCACCTCTTCGAGAAACTCGGGATCGTCTCGCGTCAGTGAGCGGTTTCGCCGGGAGCGAGCGCGGCCCGGGCGGTCTTGAGCAGAATCGTGAGGTCGCCGACGAGCGTCCAGTTCTCGACATAAGAAAGGTCGAGACGAACGCTCTCGTCCCATGACAGAGACGATCGACCACTGACCTGCCAGAGGCCGGTGATACCGGGCTTCATCAGGAATCGGCGGTGGACGTGCTCGGCGTACTGCTCGACCTCACGGGGTAGCGGCGGTCGCGGCCCGACGAGCGACATCGACCCACCGATGACATTGAACAGCTGCGGCAGCTCGTCGAGGCTGTACTTGCGCATGAAACGTCCGACGCGTGTCACGCGCGGATCGTTCTTCATCTTGAACAGCACCTCGTTGCCCGAGTCGCGTTGCTCTTGCAGCAGCCTCTCGAGCAGTTGTTCGGCGTTGGGCACCATCGAACGGAACTTGATCATCTTGAACGTCTTGCCGCCGCGCCCGACTCGCTCCTGACGGAACAGTACGGGCCCGGTCGAGGTCAGCATGATTGCCACGGTCAGCAGAAGTAGGAGTGGGCTGATGACAATGACGCCCAGAACAGATGCGACGAGATCGAAGGCTCGCTTCGTGACCCGCTGACCGAGCGAAAACCGAGGCGTCTCGACGTGAATCAAGGGGAGGCCCGATACGGGACGAATGTGGATGCGTGGGCCGGCGATGTCGGCGATGCTGGGGGCGATCACGAGGTGCTGCTTGCCTGCCTCGAGTCCCCACGAAATCTGCTTGACCTTCGCGGGCGGAAGATCGTCGGCGCTCGTGACCGCAACGGTGTCGGCGCCGGTCGCCAGCAGCGCCCTCTCGACGGCGTTGACGTTGCCCATGATCGGGATCGTGGTTCCCGAGATCGTGTCACCGACCTTGCCGCTCGGCACGCATGCGCCGGCGACGAGGTAGCCAGCGCGGGGCGTGCGCTGCAGCTCGTGCGCGATCTGCGCCACGGAGCTCTCCGAGCCGACCAGAAGGACGCGGTGCATATAGGCACCGCTCCGGCGCTTGGCGATCAGCCACTGCCGCCACAGCCATCGCACGAGGATGAGCACGGCGACCCCGAGGGGCAGGCTGATCAAAAGGAAGCCGCGGGCGATGTTGATCTGGAAGACGAACGCGATGATCGCAATCACCCCGAACAACCGAACGCTCGAATCTACGATGCGGATGTACTCCGAGCTTCCGGCCCCGATGACGCGGTGGCTTCGTGAGTCGGCGAGCGAAAGTGCCCAGAACCACGCCACCACAAGTATCGCGGATAGGGCCCAGTACGAGACGTCGCTAAAGCGGTGGTCTTGCAGGAGTGAGAGCTCGGCGTTGCCCGTGCCGAACCAGAAAATCTGCGTTCCGAACACGACCCAGATGAGTACGACGGCGTCACTTATCCATAATCGCCGACTGAACAGTTGTTGCCACCGCGCGTCGGCGCGCATCGCGGGAATGACGACCGAACCTGTTGAGGTCGTTACGGGGCGCGGCCCCGTGGAACTCTCTTCGCCGTGCGCGCGATGCCCCGTTGCATTCGTGCCGTGCTGAACGTCAGCCGTCACAGAGTGCCCTTCGTCGTGGTCCCGATTCCACCCGGAGGTGAAGATACCACTCCTGTGTTTCGCTCAGTTGTCGCGCGCGTGATAGTCACCGACCCACCAATCCGAGATGCGCGCCATCTGGTCAGCAATAGCGACGTGCGCGGGATGGGCGCGGAAGCGTCGAAAGGCTTCGGCATCCGCGAAAGCCGCATCTTCGACTATCACCCGACCCTTGCGCGAGTCCAGCGAGACTTCAACGTTCCACGCCGCAGCCTCGATCTCATCGCCGAGTGCCCGCAAAGCCGAAACCACCTGTTTCAGCTCGGCGTCGGACACAGCGTCGTGCACGCGGAAGAGCACGATGTGCCGAAACACGTCTACTCGCGGATCGACTCGACGTGATCGTGATACCAAGCCACGGTGCGCTCGATACCGTCTTCCAAGGAGATCTGAGCTGTCCAGCCTGCCTCAGCGAGCTTGGAGACATCCAGCAGCTTCTGCGGCGTGCCGTCGGGCTTGGAGGTGTCCCACTCCGTCTCGCCCTCAAAGCCCGTGACAGATGCGATCGTCTCCGAGATCTCACGAATCGTGACATCCGACCCTGTGCCGACGTTGACCTGGTCGGGACCGTCGTAGTGCTCCATCAGGTGAAGGCACGCGTCAGCCATGTCATCCGCGTGCAAGAACTCGCGGCGCGGTGTGCCCGTGCCCCAGTTGGTCACGGTCGCGGCGCCCGACTTGGCTGCCTCGTCGTACCGGCGGATGAGTGCCGGTAGCACGTGCGATCCCTTCGGCGAAAAGTTGTCGTTCGGCCCATAGAGGTTGGTGGGCATCGCCGAGATCCAGGGCAGGCCGTACTGGCGGCGCACCGCCTGGGTGTGAAGGATGCCGGCAATCTTGGCGATCGCATACGCGTCGTTTGTCGGCTCGAGGTGGCCAGTAAGCAGCGAGTCCTCGCGAATCGGTTGCTCAGCGAGCTTGGGGTATATGCACGACGACCCGAGGAACAGCACGCGCTCCACATTGTTCGCGAGCGCAGCATCGAGCACATTGGTCTGGATGCGCATGTTGTCGCTCAGAAAGTCGACGGGGTAGGTCGAGTTCGCCAGGATGCCGCCGACCTTGGCCGCAGCCAGAACCACGTACTTCGGCTTGATTTCGCCCATGTACGCGAAGACCGCATCCCGATCTTTGAGGTCGAGTTCGGCGGATGTCTTCCCGACGATGTTCTCGAACCCGGATGCCTCGAGCTTGCGCCAGATCGCAGACCCCACGAGTCCTCGGTGTCCCGCGACATAGAAGGTCGCGTCCCGGTCGAGTTCGCCAGGCGTGTACTCGACACCATCGATAGCCGTACTCATGCAGATACCGACTCCCGGTCGTTGAGCGAGCGAAGCGAGACGAAACGCATCACTTCGTCCCCCACGATGCGAGCTTCACGGTGTCGATCCAGTCCGCGCCCTTCTCTAGTGCTTCCATGTCGGCATCAACCATGAGCTTGGCCAGTTCCTTCCCATCGATCGTGGGGGTCCAGCCGAGCTTCTCGCCGGCCTTCGCCGGGTCGCCGATGAGCGCGTCGACCTCGGTCGGTCGCAGGTAGCGCTCATCGAACTTGACGTAGTCCTGCCAGTCGAGCCCGACGTGGCCGAACGCAGTCTCGAGGAAATCCTTGATTGTGTATCCCACGCCGGTCGCGAGCACGAAGTCTTCGGGCTCGTCGACCTGAAGCATCCGCCACATACCCTCGACGTACTCGGCGGCGTATCCCCAGTCGCGGATCGAGTCGAGATTGCCGAGGTATATGTCTTTCTGCACTCCGGCCTTGATGCGCGCCACCGCGCGCGTGATCTTGCGCGTCACGAATGTCTCACCGCGGCGCGGGGATTCGTGGTTGAACAGGATTCCGTTCACGGCGAACATGTCGTAGGCCTCGCGGTAGTTCTTCGTAATCCAGAAGCTGTAGAGTTTGGCCGCCGCATAGGGGGAGCGGGGGTAGAACGGCGTTGTCTCCGACTGTGGCGGGGGAGTCGCCCCATAGAGCTCGGACGTCGAAGCCTGGTAAAAGCGCGGACGGATGCCGGACATGCGCACCGCCTCTAGTAGGCGGATTGTGCCGGTGCCCGTCGTGTCGGCCGTGTGTTCCGGCTCATCGAACGACACACGCACATGCGACTGAGCCGCCAGGTTGTAGACCTCGTCGGGCTCGATCTCCATGAGCAAGGTGACGAGGCGTGCCCCATCGCTGAGGTCGCCGTAGTGCAGAAAGAGCTTGGCCTCAGGGTTGTGAGGGTCGGTGTAGAGGTGGTCGATCCGGTGCGTGTTGAAGGTCGAGGCGCGCCGAATGATCCCGTGCACCTCGTAGCCCTTGGTGAGCAGCAGTTCCGCGAGGTACGAACCGTCCTGTCCCGTAATTCCAGTAATGAGTGCGCGCTTGGCCAAGACCGTCTCCGATATCTTTCGTCGTTGCTTTCGGTGGAATGGAGTGACTACGCAGTGCGATCGCCGCGCATAGTGAGTTCGTACAGCATGTCGGCAAACTTCGTGATTGCTGTCTCTTCGTCGAGCACCGTCTGACGGTAGTGCAGCGCGTTCGCCGCGAACGTGGCAGCCCGGTCGGGACTCGCGCGCAGTTCGAGCGCCGCGTTGCGTAGTGCCTCGGGATCTCCGGCCGGGACGACAAGCCCGGCGTCGGCTGCCCGAACCTCGCCCGCGGTTATGCCGGACGGATCGGTCGCGGCGATAACGGGGCGTTCTGCCTGAAAGTACGAGGTCAGCTTGCTCGGCACAGCCATTTCGGCGACGCCGGCGAGCTCGTTGACGAGCAGAATGTCTGCGCTCTTGAGAGCGGCGGCGTAGTCCGCGTCGTCAAGTGGGGGGACGAACTGGAGCGGCCCCACACCACGACCAAGGGCCTGCAGCATCTCCCGCTCACCGCCGTCGCCGACAAGTACGAAGCGCACCGGATCGCCGTGGTGCTCGACTGCTCGAGCCGCGTCGATGACATTCCTAAGGCCCTGCTTCACGCCCATGTTCCCGGTATGCAGCACGACGGTTTCGTCGGGCTTCCAGCCGAACCGTTCACGGCTAGCCGCGACATCGATCGCGGGGAACGGTGTGAGATGCGTCCAGTTGCGGACCACGACGATTCGGTTGCGGTCGACGCCGAAGTCACGGGCGATGATCTCGCCGAACCGCTCATGAATCACCACGATGCGGTCAGCGCTACGCAGGAGCCGACCCTCGATGGCGGCAAGCGCTTGGGCCGCACGCCCACCCTGGCCAGTCTCGTCCATTCCTCGTGCATAGAGGTCTTGCACCCAGACGATCAGAGGTACTGACCGGTTCACCGTCTTGGCTCTGACTGCCGCCATCGCTGATGAGATCATTGCCGGGGAGACGAGGACAATGGCGTCAGGCGCGCCCCATCGTGTCGCGGCGGCGCGGAAACCGTAGCTCACCTCGGACACTAGTCGCCGTACGCCTTTCGGTGGCGTCGGTACGTAGTGGCGAACCCGCCGCACGGATACGCCATCCACTATCTGGTCGAGCCTCCATTGTCCGTACCCGCGGCGGATACGCCACTCGGGGTAGTGCGGGTGGGTGGTGATCGCCCGCGCGGAGAACCCACGCATCGAGAGTCCGCGGGCCATCGCCGATGTGTACGGTGCTATTCCTGTGTGTTCCGGCGCGTAGTTGAGACCGATTAGCAGTATGCGTGGGGCGACGCGCGGCATACCGAGAGGCTACCTTGCTCCGCGTTTCGCTCCGATTACGAGACATGTAACGCCACTGTTCGAATCAGCAAAAGGGAGCAACGCATCCTGAGCGACCCCTCCCGTCGCGAGGGATTCCCCAACCGTCAATGATCGCGAACTGCAGCGCGGCGTGCCGTCCCCACGATTGCCCAGGAGCGCGCCTCCTTTCGGTGCCCGATTGCGCGATGCAGCCAAGCTGGACAGGCTCATCCCGGTTCGTTTGTGAGCATCCTGGATGGTCCACGCGGCGCACTTGTCATTCGCGCGAAACCGTAGCGCTGCTCGGAACGTGACAGACTGCCAATGCGAGTACCGCACCAGCCTTCAGGAGGGTCAGGGAGGTGCTGGCGCTGTTCGGAACCGCTGCGGTTGATGGAGGCGAGCGTGATCGTGGTCCGCGACTCTAGTGCGACCCGGAGACGGACTGAGCGCCGATCGCGCTCCTCGGCTTTCCGAGAGAAGGCGACGTTCCCGGTGCTCAGAGTCGCGCTCCCGCGAAACCTGCGACGTGACCCCCGCGAATGGTTCGCTAATCTGAAGTGCAGTGGGCTGGTCGTCGCATTCGGCGCCGGTATCGTTTCCCCCATGAGCCTCAGCACCGTCCACCTGCGACTCCGCGGTAGTGCTGTGGACTTCTCTGCCGGGTCGGTCTCGGTCATCGGGGGATGGATCGTCAGCGGCGCTACCGTCATGCATTCCCGCTTCTCCGTCGCGTCGCTGGCGGGATCATGGTGACGATCGGCGCGGTCTCTCTGATGATGGCCGACCCGCGCCAGCACGAGGATTCTGTTGGCAGGTAGCGGCATGCAGAAGATCGGTCGGACAGACTTTCTCGCGTGGACAACCATCGGGGTTGCGGTCGTCGCGCTCCTCACGCTGCTGTGGACTGACAGCTTCGTCGCGGTCCCGATCATTCTTGGTATGGTCGCCGGTCTAGCGTTCGGCATGAATCGCGGCTTGCCGTATCTTCTTCTGTTTGCTGCGCTCTCGTCCGCGACAGGGCTCAAGTACGGTGCCCTAACTGTCGGCGATGTTCTAGCGATCGCAGCCGTAGCCTTCGGACTAATGGGGCGGATCATCCACAAGGACGGGGCTCCGATTCTCTGGCCCTACGTTGCTCCAGCACTCGTGTTTCTCTGGGGCGCCGTAGTCGCAGCAGCGCACGATGTTCCCGTCGTACCGGTAGCGATCTTCGCGGGCTCGATCGTCGTGGTAATCGCCGCCTTCACGTTGCCGATTCGCACAGAGCGGCAACTTGAACTCGTCGCGGCAGCGTTCGTCATCGGCGCTTGCGTGAACTCCATTTCCGCTGTACTCGACTACCTCAATGTATTCGATGTGACGGCCTTCACGGCCTCCGATCGCCTAAACGATACCCGCCCACCCGGGCTGACGACACATAGCAATCAGCTCGCTCTCGTCACGTATCTTGCGCTTCCTTTCGCATACCATTTGACGGGTCGACGACCGATATGGGGTGTGTCAATCGCGGTGTTGGCGGCGGGCGCTTTCGCGACGGGGTCACGGGGTGCTCTCATCGGGGCAGTCATTGTGACGGTGCTGTACATCCTGATCTCGGGGCGGCGAGTGTTCGGCAAGTTCACTATCGCGATACTTGCCGCGATCGTCGTCATACTCGTCGCAACAGAGCTGGGGCTCACCACCGGTCTGACGCGACTCACGGGAGATGCGTCAGCGGATCAGAGCGATGTCGAGCGGGTCCGGCGCGCTCAGGTAGCTCTTTCGGAATTCTTCGCTAATCCGATCACCGGCGTCGGGTTCACAACCGGCGAGGCCCACAACTTCTACCTTGAGGTTGCTCGATCGGGAGGACTCGTGACATTGGTGATCATGGTGGTGTTTGCGGCCACGGTTCTGATTGCAGGATGGCGCGTGAGGCGACAGGTTGCGATCGCCGTTCCAGCACTCGCCTCGGCGAGCATCTGGTTCATCATGGCTTTTCAGCAGAACTCGCTCAACGTGAGATTCATCTGGGTTCCCGTAGGCTTCGTCCTCGCCGCAGTGGCTTTATCGAACGCGATTTCTAAGCAACCTTCGCTAGACGAACCGGTATTAACGACGCGTCTGACGCGAAAGCATCGCGCCCGTGGCTCGCGAGTCTCGCGTCCATCATCTTGATCGGCCCGGCCCCCAACGCGAGCGCCTTAATCGCTGCGATTTCCATTGTCCACACGAGACGAATGATGAGCAGCACGGGCCCCGCTGGTTGACGCGGTGGGCGAGCTATACCCGCTTGCGGCCTTCGGGAATCCGCGCTCTTGCCGCCGGACGGCAAGAAGCCGCGAGGTGCGCTCCAAAGACCAATCTCGAACTCGCGGAGAAGCGCGAAAGTCGGCGACAGGGCCCGGCACCCACCTCATTGAACGCTAGTGAGCAGCGTGTCACCCGACGCGTTGCAACGCATCCCGGTAGATCGAGATGAGGGCTTCGGCGTTAGCAGAAGGAGTGTAAGCCCCTTCATAGCGAGCTCGGCATTGTTGCCGGAGTAGCGCAGTCTCCTCGCGCGAAATGTTGAATAACCGCTCGATCTTGTCGGACCAGAGTTGCTCGGCTGAGGACTCCACTGTGAGCTCGTGGGGAAGGCCGCGCACAATCTCACCGAGACCGCCCCGATCCATCACGAGTGCTGGGGTACCGACGCTCAGCGCTTCCGCTGCTACCCGCCCGAACGGCTCATCCCACATTGACGGTACAAGCAGGACGCGGGCTCTCGCCATGAGCGCGAGCACCTCATCTGGATTCATGCGGGGGGTCCACTCGATATTCGCTGCCTGCTGTGTTGCAGCGCGCACGGCCTCCTCTCGATCGCCACGGCCAACGATAAGGAACTGGCGATTGGGCAGTCTCCGCGCGAGTCCCAGCACGAGGTCGATCCCCTTGTACGCGTCGAGTCGGCCGACATATGCAACGGCGTCGCCGCCCTCGAGCGACGGGTGCCCATTGTCATCGACGGCGTTTGGCTTGACCCATACCGGAAGGCCTGGTTCCAGTGTTGGTAGCAGTTCGTTTGCCACGTGTTCGCTCACTGCGATGTATCCCGCGAGATGTCTGCCAGCCGCGCGGCGCTCGCGCACTGCGTAGCCGAGGGCGACTGCGGAGCCTGCGCGCCCGCGATAGCACCCATGCACGACGCCCGGGAGTCCTGTTGTCGATGACCTGCATTCATGGCAGGGTGCCCCGTCGCGAAAGTGGGTCCCCGCCAGGCAGCTAAGGCGGTAGTTCCGCAAGGATCGGACCCACGGGATCCCTGAGTCCTCGATTGCGCGGATGCCGCCAGCACCGATCAAGGGGAAGAGGTTCTGCGCGTGAACAATCGTTGGGCGATACTCGTCGATTGCTGATGACACTGCCTCATGGCCCTCCCGCGTGCCGAGCGTTCGCAGTGCCGACGTGAGCCTGGAACCACTGCTCAACGCGTTGTTCGACACCTCTACCAGCTTCACTTCTGCTCCAGCCTGCTCAAGAGCGGCGGCCTCTGTTCGAGTGGAAACCGTTTCGCCTCCAATGTGCTGGTAATCGTTGTGGAGCATCAGAACTCTGAGAGGGCTGCTCATAATCGTGTGTCGACTCCCAACTGTCGCTAGCGGTCGTTGTCGCCTTTATCGGACTGCGCGGGCGGAAGATTCGGTGCTGCCCGAACAGCTGACAACGCGTAGAACGATGTACGGATCACGCTGTCGAAGAACTGTCCCCAACCGACGCCTGCAAGCCCGAAGCTGGCACCCATGATCGCACTCCACAGCAGCGTTGGAACGATGAACAGCCACCCGGTGGTTCTAAGCAAGGCGAACCGCCTGAAGGCACGGAGGTAGAGCATCGCCAGCGTCATGAATGGTCGCACCACGCCGAAGAGCGCCAGTGGGATGAGGAGGGTCGTGACGAGCCCCCATGATTCGCCAGCGATCTGGACGCCGACAGTGGACGGCAGAAGAAGAACAACAGCGCTATAGAGCACGTTTACTGCAGTCAGGCCCAGGAGATAGCTACGGCCAATCTTGCGCGTAGGCTTCCCGCCGTCGATTCGCACAGCCAGTTCTCGGAGGACTACCGGGGTGAGACCCGCGATCAACGTCGTTAGCGGAGCGAAGAGGGTTTGTGCAACACGGAATGCACCGGCCGCGGCGAGACCAACGACAGCAGTGACAACGAACGGGAGCAAGTTGGCGGCAAGCGCGTTGGCCAAGGACTCCCCAAACAGTCGACGAGAGTCCGCATTGTGCTTCTGATAGAACGCTACAGTTGCCGCGCTGGAGAGGCGCGCGTATGGGTCAAGAACAACACCCAAGATGACGGCCGCTGCCGCACCCGCGGTCCATAGTAGCGACAGGACGACCGCCGACGTCCCGCCAGACACAAGGTATGCAAGGGACGTGCCGACCTGGACCGTGAGCCAAGTGACATCGAGTAGCAGCGATCGCCCGGGGCGGCCGCGTGCGATCCATGTGTAGCGCATGAAGTCCTGCACGAGCGCGAAGACAGCGGAGAGCGCCAGCGCTGCAGCGACGTCGAGCGAGACGAGCCCGGTAAATCCCAGAAGGAGGGTAGCCGTGCCTGTCGCGAGTCCTCCGATGATAGACGCGCCTAGACCACCAGAGATGTCTCTCGCCGGGTCGTCGACGCGCGTGAGGATGATCGGGGTTGAGAGGGCAGCGCGGCCCAGCGTCGTTCCGAGGGTGACGATGGCGAAAGCAAGAGTCCAACTACCGAGTTGGTCGGGGGACTGCGTGCGCGCGATCGCTATCACGACGAAGAAATTCGTGAAGCTGGTGACGCCCTGACTTGCAACCCCAAAAATCACTCGACCGCGCGTGCTCAACCATCCTCCAAGTCAGCGTGAAGATGGCCCCGGCCCCCGGTTCGCCCGGAGGGTTCCGGGGCGCTCCGGAATCTCAAGTATGCTGCATTCGAGGGCCTCACACCGACGTGCACGACTGGCTTTTCATGCTCATGAGAAACGCACTAACGACGTCGAAACGCGGGAGCGCCTGTGGAACTTCGTGGCAGTAGACCCACTTTTCTCATTATCGGCGCCCAGAAGGCGGCTTCGACTGCGCTTCTGAATACCCTTAGATCGCACCCCGAGATCTGGATGCCCGAGCAGGAGGATCCGTTCCTTCGCGACCCCGTGTTCGACATCGCGCGGCTACCGGAATTCCTTGCCTCGTACGCGTCACATCCTGAACCGATCATCGGCCTAAAGTGCCCGGACTATCTTGGCCGCGCTGAAGTCCCGCAGCGAATCGTGGATCACCTCGATCGGCCGAAGATCATCTTGATCGTCCGCAATCCAGTCGAACGAGCTATCTCGGGCTACTTCTGGCAGATGCGGTGGGGTTCATTGCCGATAGTGCACCCAGACGAGGGATTCCCTCGCCTGATGCGGGGCGAGTACCTCGATATCAACCCGAGGTCAGCTGAAGTGCTCGACTGGGGACTGTACCACAAGCACATTCAGGATTATCTCCGCCTGATCCCGTTCCAAGATCTCCTTGTGATCCACGACAAGGATTTCCGATCGAGACGTGAGGAGGTCCTCGCTGAAGTGCTCAAGTTCATCGGCGCTGAGAAGCCGGGAGGTGGGCTACCAGTCACTCGGTCGAGCAACGAAGGAGTGTATCCTCTCCCGCGCCTGCGGTTTCTCCAGATTCGAAACCGACTTATTCTCCGATGGACGCCGGACCGGAGTTACTCGACGATCTTCAAGCCTCGCAACCCCCTCCTACGCGCCTATTCGAACGGGGTCGCTGCAATCGACCGCTGGATCCTGGCGAGAGTGTATGGGAATGCGAAGCCGTCAATCTCCGCGGAAGTGATTGAGCAGCTGCGCGGCTACTACGAAGCCGATGCCACAGATTTTCAGCGGCTTATCGGCAAGAGGCTTGAAGGGTGGCCTTACCGTGAAGAATCGTTGCCGAACTCCTCAGAAGACGTACCCGAGCTTCGCTGAAGCCGCGCGACACGACTCCTCTGCAAGCTCGAGAAGTTCGCCGTCGAGGTGTCGTCTCCACCCTTCGATCTCGCCGCTCCTGAACGTGGCTGCGCGTGTGTCAAAGGCGGCGCTCGCCGCTGCGCGAACTGTGTCGGGGCCAGCGTCGAGGCCGAGGTGTTCGCTGATTCGCCTTGCTGTCTCGAACTGAAGCTCGTCGGTTCCACCTCCGGCGCTCCCGACCAGATCCTCGAACCGAACGAGAAGGGCACCAGGTTCATCCAACCACGGGACGAACGCGTCGAGACGTTCCGACATTGGGCGGAGGTGGCGGGTTCCATTGTCCTGATCGAATCCAGCAATCACGCCCCGGATGACATCTGCGTCCGACGTAAACCGTCGGGCAACGGTTGCGTGAAGCGGGTGTCGTTCATAGGACCGCATGTACAAGGCGCCCGAGACGATCAATGCGCGTGGGTCTCGCACGACCAGTAGTTGGCGGAATCCAGCGTCATCAACTGTTCGCGCGATGGAATCATGGTAGGCGAGGTGCCCAGTCATGTATTGGCCACGGCGAACTTTGCTCATCTGTCGCGCCAGGCGAGCGTTGCGTTCGGTCAGTTCAGGCTCGTGCAGGTCGATCACGCTGAACGTGAAATGGCGCCCCGAGAACCGGTAGGCCGGGAATGCATCTAGCAATGACATCAGCAGGTGGGTGCCAGCCTTTGCGAGCGTGTTGACCATGACAGGATCAGCGTCGCTGCGGTGCGTCAGATTGGTGATCGCGCGATATCCGGCGACTCCGATCCGTCTACCAAAATCGCTTCGCTTTAGCGTTCGCCCGATTTTGCCGTTGATGTCCATTCGAGTGTCTCAGTCGGCGGCAGTGATCGTGCCGGCACCGACGGTTCGGTTGGTTGACTCGTTGATAAGCACGAAGGCGCCCATCGTCCGGTTCCGTACATACTCGTCTGCCACAAGCGGCGTCGTCGTACGCAGCTTGACACGACCGATCGAGTTGAGCCTGAGTTCGCTCGCCATCTCGCTCCGGTGGAGGGTGTTCACGTCGAGCTCGTAGGCGATTTCCTTCACGACAGCGCGCGCAGCGCGGGTGGTGTGAAGGATCGAGAGCTTTTGGCCGACAGTAAGAGGGACGTCATCCATCCAGCAGACCATCGCATCGATGTCCTGACTCACTTCGGGGTGGTTGCCCTTGCGGCAAATCACATCGCCACGTGAGATGTCGATGTCGTCAGCTAGGCGGACGGTGACCGACATCGGCGGGAAGGCCTCGTCGACCGGACCGTCGGCGGTGTCGATCCCGACGATCTTCGACGAGAGGCCGCTCGGCAGCACGAGAACCTCGTCGCCGATCTTCATGACACCACTCGCGACCTGGCCGGCGTATCCGCGGTAGTCGCGGTGCGCGCTCTGCTGAGGGCGGATGACGTACTGCACCGGGAAGCGAACATCCTGCAGGTTGCGGTCGCTCGCGATGTAGACGTTCTCGAGGTGATGCATGAGAGACGTGCCCTCGTACCAGGGCATGTTCTCGGAGCGGTTCACGACGTTGTCGCCGGCGAGCGCCGACAGGGGGATGGCCGTCATGTCGGTGATGTTGAGCTTCGACGCAAAGGCGAAGAACTCGTCGCGGATGGATTCGAAGACCTCCTGCGACCAGTCGACGAGGTCCATCTTGTTCACGGCGAGAACGATGTGCGGCACGCGCAGCAGCGACGCGATGGTCGCGTGGCGGCGGCTCTGCTCGAGCACACCCTTGCGGGCATCCACCAACACAATCGCAAGGTCTGCCGTCGACGCACCCGTGACCATGTTGCGCGTGTACTGCGCGTGGCCCGGGGTGTCGGCGATGATGAACTTGCGCTTGGGGGTGGCGAAGTAGCGGTACGCGACGTCGATCGTGATGCCCTGCTCGCGCTCAGCGCGCAGACCATCGGTCAGCAGGGAGAGGTCGGCATACTCGTCGCCACGGGCCTTGCTTGTTGCCTCGACACTCTCGAGCTGGTCTTCGAAGATCGACTTCGAGTCATACAGCAGACGGCCGATGAGCGTGCTCTTGCCGTCGTCGACCGAACCAGCAGTCGCAAATCGCAGCATGTCCATGTTTAGAAGTACCCCTGCTTCTTCCGGTCTTCCATCGCGGCCTCGCTGACCTTGTCGTCGCCGCGGGTCGCACCGCGCTCGGTGACGCGCGTGGCTGCCACTTCTTCGATGATCAGGTCGACGGTGTCGGCATCCGACGCCACCGCCGCCGTCAGGGTCGCGTCACCGACGGTGCGGTAGCGCACCTTGCGCGTCTCAACGACCTCGCCCTCTTTCGGAACGCAGAACTCGTTCGCGGCGAACAGCATGCCGTTGCGCACGAACACGTCGCGGTCGTGCGCGAAGTAGATCGACGGGATGTCGACCTCGTACTCGCCGATGTACTGCCAGATGTCGAGCTCGGTCCAGTTCGACAGCGGGAACACGCGGATGTTCTCGCCCGGGTGCACGCGTCCGTTGTAGAGGCTCCAGAGCTCGGGGCGCTGGTTCTTCGGGTCCCACTGGCCGAACTCGTCGCGGAACGAGAACACGCGCTCCTTGGCGCGCGCCTTCTCTTCATCGCGGCGGGCGCCGCCCATGCAGGCGTCGAACTGGTTCTTCTCGATCGTGTCGAGCAGCACCGGAGTCTGGATGCGGTTGCGCGAACCGTTGGGCTCTTCGCGAACCGTGCCCTTGTCGATCGCCTCCTGCACCGATCCCACGACGAGGCGGATGCCGTGCTTCTCGACGATCGAGTCACGGAACTCGAGAACCTCGGGGAAGTTGTGCCCCGTGTCGACGTGCACGATCGGGAATGGGATCGGCGCCGGGTGGAAGGCCTTCATCGCGAGGTGCAGCAGCACGATGGAGTCCTTGCCGCCCGAGAAGAGCAGCGCGGGGCGCTCCATCTGCGCGACAACCTCGCGGATGATGTGGATCGACTCAGCTTCCAGAATCTGGAGTTGGCTGAGCGCGTACTGATTAGGCGATGTCACTCCGATGCCTTCCGTTCAGCGTTCGCGATGGCCTCGAGAATCTGCGCCGCGAACTCCGGGCGGCAGACGACGAGGTCGGGGAGGTAGGGATTTTCTTGGTTGTAGACGAGAGGGCTTCCATCGAGCCGCGACGTGTGCAGGCCGGCGGCGCGAGCGACAGCGACCGGCGCCGCTGAATCCCACTCGTATTGTCCGCCGCCGTGGACATAAGCATCCACTTCGCCGGTCACGACGGCACACACCTTGACTCCCGCCGACCCCATCGCCACGAGGGTTGCTCCGAGTTGCTCGGAGACCGCGTTCACGATCTCCGGTGGCCGGGAACGGCTGACGGCGATGCGGATCGGACCCTCCGGGCGCACCGGTGGAGTGGGAACGGTGGCGCTCGAGAGCACGGTGTCGGGCCCGCCGAGAGCGACGGCGCCAAGAGCAAGCTCGCCGCCCTGCCAGAGGGCCACATGCACGGCCCAGTCGTCACGGCTCTCGGAGAACTCGCGGGTGCCGTCGAGGGGGTCGATGATCCAGACGCGATCTGCCGACAGCCGCTCTGCCGTGTCCTTCGCCTCTTCGCTCAGCACGGCATCGGCCGCAGCTTCGTCGGCAAGCCGCCCCGCGATGTGCGCCTGCGCTGCGGCATCCCCCGCGTCTTTGAGCGCGCGAAGGTCATCGCCGAGGAACTCTCGGCGAGTGGTGATCAGGACTTCGGCGGCCGTACGTGCGATGGATTCTGCGAGCGATGAATCGCTCAGTGGTGCTTGTGTCATTGGTCGCTTTCCCAGTGGCTGACCGTACGCTGAGCGACCTTACCGTAAGCGTGTGTCGTCAAACGAACGCCGGGTCTCTTCCGCGTTACGCGTACGTAACAGGCCATAATCGGGTATGCGCATCTCAGCCCGAGCGGACTATGCCGTCCGAGCGACGGTCGCGATCGCGCAGGCCGGCGACGAGGTCATTTCGGCAGATGCCGTAGCCGAGGCGCAGGGGATTCCGGGCAGCTTCCTCGAAGGCATCCTGACTTCGCTGCGGCGGGCTGGAATCGTCACCAGTCGTCGCGGAGCGGCCGGCGGCTATCGGCTCGCATTGCCCGCCTCGACCGTTTCGGTGGCTGACGTCATCCGCGCCGTTGACGGACCGCTCGTGTACGTGCGCGACGCGCGACCCTCGGATGTCGACTACGTCCAGGAGCAGGAAGCGCTCGCTGCCCTGTGGGTCGCACTGCGGGCAAACGTGCGTGCTGTTCTCGAGGCGACAACGATCGCCGATCTTGCTGCGGGGAGCCTGCCGTCGTCCGTGCAAGCCCTGGCCGACGAGCCACGAGCCTGGCTGAACGCTTCTTCTCTCGGCGACTGACCCAGCAGCCACTGGCTCATTGGCGACTGGTCGGTTCTCGAACTGTTCATTTGCGCCATCAGGCTCTCGTGTGTCTTAATACCCACTAATCCAGTCGGATTTATCGGGAAGAGGCATCGAATGCAAACCCTGCTCCTGCTTGCGGTCGTCGGTTTCGCCGCCCAACTCGTCGACGGCGCGCTGGGCATGGCCTATGGCGTCACCTCCACCACCCTCCTGCTGCTCATCGGCGCGAGTCCCGCGGCAGCGAGCGCATCTGTGCACCTCGCCGAAATCGGCACGACGCTGGCGTCGGGTCTGTCGCATTGGAGGTTCGGCAACGTCGACTGGAAAGTCGTCGCCAAGGTCGGCATCCCTGGCGCCATCGGCGCGTTCCTCGGAGCGACATTGCTCTCGAACCTCTCGAGCGAGGCTGCCCGGCCTTTGATGAGCGGCATCCTGCTCGCTCTGGGCTTCTATGTGCTCGTGCGGTTCACGTTTCGAGCGCTTCCCAAGCCCGACGGGTCCAGGCCTCTTCGCCTGCGGTTCCTGGCGCCGCTCGGTCTCTTCGGCGGGTTCATCGACGCCACTGGCGGGGGCGGATGGGGGCCGGTCGGTACGCCCGCCCTGCTCGCAAGCGGACGGATGGAGCCCCGCAAGGTCATCGGCACGATCGACACGAGCGAGTTTCTCGTAGCCATCGCGGCCAGCGTTGGCTTCTTCATCGGCCTGGGATCGCAGGGGTTCGATATGGCGTGGGTCCTCGCGCTGCTCATCGGCGGCCTCGTTGCCGCGCCGGTCGCCGCCTGGCTCGTGCGCATCATGCCTCCGCGACTTCTTGGGTCGCTCGTGGGCGGGATGATTGTCTTCACGAACACCCGCACGATCATGCTCGGCGTCGATCAAACAGGAGGTCTGCTGACCTGGTGGGTGCTCGGCGGTGTGATCGTGCTCTGGGTCGCCGCCGTGTGGATTTCGGTACAGGCCGTGCTCGCTGACCGCCGGGTTGCTCGGCATGAGCAGGAGCCTGAGCGAGCTCTCGCCGACAGTGCTGAGTGACGACGTGAGCAAAGAATTGACGAGCCGTTAACACGCCTGGACTTGCTTCGTCTGCACCTGTGCCGTTGAATACCGACTAATCCGGTCGGAATTTACGAGGGGGCACCGCATGGATTGGGGACTTGCCCTTGCGGGTCTCGGAATCGGAATCGTCGTCGGGCTGACCGGCATGGGCGGTGGCGCCCTGATGACGCCCGTGCTCGTGCTGTTCTTCGGAGTGTCTCCGCTCACCGCGGTCTCGAGCGACCTCATCACGAGCGCTTTCATGAAGCCGGTCGGCTCAGTCGTGCACATGCGACACGGCACCGTGCACTGGAAGATCGTGCTCTGGCTCGTGGTCGGATCGGTGCCTGCTGCCTTCTCTGGAGCGCTGATCATCAGCGCGATCGGCCCGATGGAAGAGGTCAACAACTTCGTCAAGACAGCGCTCGGCATCGTGCTGCTCATCGCCGCCGCCCTGCTGATCGTGCGTGCTTACATCGCGATGCGCACGCACGCGCGCATCATGCGCGGGGAAGAGATCGCTCGGCCCGAGGTCGAAGACAAAGACATCAAGGTCAAGATCGTCACCACGGTGATCGTCGGCATCGTGGGTGGCCTCATGGTCGGCCTGACCTCGGTGGGCTCGGGATCGTTCATCATCATCACCCTCATGGCCCTCTATCCGATGCTCTCGGCCAACCGGCTCGTCGGTACCGACCTCGTGCAGGCCGTGCCCCTGGTCATCGCTGCGGCCGCCGGCCACCTGCTCTACGGCGACGTCGACTGGGGCATCGTCTGGCCGCTCACGCTCGGCGCTATCCCTGGTGCGTACTTGGGCGCTCGGCTCTCGTCACGGGTCTCGGGAACCATCGTTCGACGCGCTCTGGCCCTCGTCCTCTTGGCTGCCGGCCTCAAGATGCTCAAGGTGTCGAATGAGTGGACCCTCATCCTCGTCATCAGCGCCTTCGTGATCGGTACTCTGGGCTGGATGTATCTGCGCACCCGCCACGGCCTGAAGCCCACGCAGCGACAAGAGAAGCGCGCTCGTGAGCTGCAGGAAACCCACAGCAGCGACAACGAGTCGACCTCGTGACCGCTCGCATGACGCTGAGCCCGGCGGGAGTCGCCGAGCTCGAGCTGGTGCTCGCCGGTGGCCTCGGATCGGCCTCGTACGCGTCTGAAGGCGCCGGTGGCCGGCTGCAGACGACTGAGCCCCTCACGAGCGGGGCCGTGGAACTGCTCGACCAGGAGGGCACGCCGCTCGCTGTCGTTGAGATCGATGGCGATGTCGCAGACGGCGAATGGCTAGTCGGATCGGTGAGACAGCTTCGAGCGTTCGGGCACCAATTGCACCGCGATCGCCGCATCGGCGCCCAGACCTCGCGTATCGAGAGTGCACTCGTCGTACTCGGCGACCTTCCCGGCGAGGAAGACGCACGCTGGGAGTCGCTCGGTGAGCGACCGCTCGTCGTGCTCGACACTGGCCACCACGCGGAGGCGTTGAGTCGCGACGTGCGGCGAGCCCTCACGGCGGGACATGACGTGCGGGTTCTTCCTGCCCCCGACGCGGCGCTCCGATCCGCCGAAGACTGGCGCGACGCCGTCGCTGTTGCCGCCCACGCGCTCTTCGCCGATGAGATCGAGGTCTGGGACACCGAGCGCGCCGTCGGCCCCGGCCTCGTCATCCTGCTCACCGGCCTCTCGGGTTCCGGCAAGTCCACGATCGCGAAGCTCTTGGCCGAACGCCTCGGCGAGGTCGACGACCGCACGGCCACGCTGCTGGACGGCGATGAGGTGCGCCTCATCCTGTCTTCCAAGCTCGGCTTCTCGCGTGAGGACCGCCTGATGAACGTGCGCCGGATCGGCTGGGTCGCCGCGCTCATCGCGAAGCACGGCGGAATTGCGGTCTGCGCGCCGATCGCGCCGTATGCGGAGATGCGAGCCGAGATGCGAGAGCGCGCCGAGAAGGTCGGACGGTTCATGCTCGTCCACGTCTCCACACCACTCGAGGTCTGCGAAGCGCGCGACCGCAAGGGTCTCTACGCGAAGGCGCGCGCCGGCGAGATTCCGCAGTTCACTGGAATCAGCGACCCCTACGAGGTGCCCACCGGCGCCGATCTTGCGGTCGACGCCAGCGTGGTGAGTCCCGAGGACGCCGTGGATCAGATCGTCGCCGCGCTCCCGCGCTGACGATCGCCGAGAGCGCAACGCCCCGACCCCGCCCGGCGCGATAACCGTCGGATCGCTCGGCGGAATACTTCTCGCCGGGACTACTTCTTGTCGGAGTGGCCGTAGCCGTATCCGTACCCGTAGCCATACCCATAGCCGTACATGTACGAGTCGGGCCCCTTGGTGGGCGCCATCGTCATGACGAGGCCAGCGACCTTCGCGCCGACGGTCTCGAGGGCATCCAGGGCGCCGTCGAGCTGGTGAGTCGTCGTACGCCCTGCGGCGGTGATGACGATCGCGCCGGCCGTGAGGCGTGACAGAACGGCGGCATCCGTGACCGGAAGAAGCGGGGGAGCATCGCAGATCACGACATCGAAGGTGTTCGCGAAATCGTCGAGCAGGGCTTTCATCTGCGACGATCCGAGAAGCTCGGACGGGTTCGGCGGTACCTTGCCCGCGGGAAGCACGTACAGAGGGCGGCGACCCCAGGGGAGCATCACATCGGTGACCTTCGCGCGCCCGATCAAGACGTCCGTCAACCCGACCGCGCCCTCGATACCGAGGTACTCGGCGACCTTCGGCTTGCGCAGATCGGTGTCGAGCAGGGCCACGCGCTTGCCGGCGTCCGCGAGAGCGATCGCGAGGTTCACCGCGGTCGTCGACTTACCCTCGCTGGGAATGCTCGAGGTGATGACGAACGTCTGGCCGCCATCCAACTCGATGAACTGCAGGTTGGTGCGCAGGGCTCGGAACGCCTCGGCGCGCTGGTTCGTGGGGTCGGCTTCGAGGATGATCGGGCGCTCGGCCGCCTTCGGGTCGAAGGGAATGACACCGATCATCGGGCGATCGGTCAGCTGTGCGACATCGCGCGGCGTGCGCACCTTGGTGTCGAGGACCGTCCGCAATATCGCGAACGCGACGCCCAGCGCGAGACCGATGAGGCCACCGAGCGCGAGGTTCAGCGGAACATTCGGGCTCACGGGAGCGCTCGACGGAAGCGCCGGGCGGATGACCGAGAGGCGCACCGGACTCGCTGCGAGACCCGCCGTCGTCTCGATCTCTTCCACGGCATCCGACAGGCCCGCCGCGGTCGCGTTCGCGATGTCGGCGGCAAGCTGGGGGTCGGCATCCTGCACCGACACGTTGATGATCGCGGAGTTCAACGGCGACGAGACCGAGATCTGTTGCGCGAGCTGACTCGCGGTCGTGTCGAGCCCGAGGTCGTCGATGACGGGGTTGAGCACGACCGGAGATGTGGCGACGAGCACGTACGACGGCACCCGGTCGAGGGAGAAGTTCGATCCCTGAGTCAGGTCCTGGACGGTTCCCGAGCCGGCCTGGGTCGAGACGAAGACCGAGCTCTCGGACTCATAGAGCGGCGTGCGCGTCAGGGAATATGCGGCGGCGGCACCCACACCGACGAGAGTCAGCGCAAGAATGATCAGCCAGTTCTTGCGCAGGATGTGAAGGTAGTCGCGGAGCTCCATGGTGCCTCTCGGTTGGGGATCCTCGAACTATCCTCACACACCCGGTATTTCGCGCTGGTATCCGGTTGGTATCCGGTTGGGGCGGGGAGGGCGCGTTTCGTCTCGCTTTGCTCGCTCAACGACCGGGATGAGGCAGCTCGCTCAAGGGCCGGGAGGGGAGAGTGTCAGAGGGCAGACGGGATGTCGGTCTGGGCGAAGTCGTCGCCCTTGAAAAGCAGCGGTGCGCCCAGGCTGCGTGCGAGCGCGTACGAGTAGCAGTCGCCCATGTTCAGTGATGCGGCGTGGCGACCCTTGCCGAAGCGCCGCCACGCTGCCGTTGCGATCGATGCCTGAGCAGTGTCGAAGGGTGCGACTGTGACGCGAGCGCGAGAGATGAGGGCTTCGAGATCCTGGGTAGCTGCTGGCCCCTGGCGCGCTTCGGCCACGATCGTCGCCTCAACGAGCGTTGCCGCGCTCACGTGTAGATCGCCGACGTTCTCAGCGATCACCTGGGCGAAACGCGACGCATCCTCTTCGCCAAGCACGATGGCCATCAACGCCGACGTGTCGAGGGCGATCGTCATCGGGGCAGGCCGTGCTCGTCGTAGCCGATGATCTCGTCGGCCGACCGCGCATCCAGGGTCGCCCGATCGCGCCCTCGGGAGATGATCGCCTCGAGGTCACTCTGCACATCGGGTGCCGTGGCCTGTGCCCTGACACGGTCGAGGCGCTCGGCGAACGCCCGCCGTGCGGCAACCGTGATGCTCTCGCCCGTTGCGTCGGCCAGAGCCCGCACCAGGCGATCGGCCTCGGGGTCCTTGATGTTGAGAGCCACGGTGGAAGTCTACCCTTTGAGGAAGAAAGGATGATGGCCAGGAAGATCGAGCCAGGCGATCCGCGATTCTACTTCTCGGTCGATTCTCGATTCCACCAATAGGTGGATTCTTGATTCTACTACTGAGTAGAATCAACGGGGAGGAAAGCGATGCGCGAAACCGATGCCGTCTGGCGAACGATGGTCGATGCTGCCCTCGCCGGGCGGAGGCAATGGAAGAACGCCGGTGACCTCGCGTGGGAAGCCGGCGTCGGAGAGAAGATCACCTACAAAGCCTTGTCTCGC
This sequence comes from Microbacterium schleiferi, assembly GCF_038150145.1. GTDB lineage: Bacteria > Actinomycetota > Actinomycetes > Actinomycetales > Microbacteriaceae > Microbacterium > Microbacterium schleiferi_B. Next base: position 17,861 of record NZ_JBBWSA010000015.1, on the reverse strand, counting down.
CCGACTGCGATCGGTGCGGTGACGAAACACCTCGGTGGAGGCTTCAGTGTGTCGGATCCGGAACGCGTCCTTATGCTGCTCGCGGCAGCTCGAACACTCGCGGGTGCACGCGGAACCGAGTTCGCCGCGGCCCAGGACCTCGTCGCGCGTGCGCCTGAGTATGCGATTGGGGGTACTCGTGCAGCTGCTCATCACCTCGGTGGTCGCAATCTCATCGCGGATCACGGAATCGCAATGGTCTACGTGCCCTTCGATACGGATCTCAATGGACTTCCGCCTGGTGACGATGCGCGCGTGATCACGGTTGATCAGCGCACGCTCGCGAGGTGGGGCGACGGGTTCACCAGTGCCGCGCAGACTTACGCGGATCTCTTCGCCCAGCCGGGCTGGCAGGCTAGCGAGTTCCGTCGCGCCCTGTGGCGGGAGTGGTTCGCGATTGACGACTGGGCGCGGGCGGAGGAACGCGTTGGCTGAGGTGCCACTGGATGACGAGGGACATCTGAGGTTCGTCCTGGACTACCTGGGCCACGAACTCGAGCCTTCGATCCTTATCGGAGGGTGGGCGACGTTCGCGCGAGTCGGCGGTGATATCAGCCGTGACATCGACCTGATCATCGGCTCACATGAGGTGCGGGAGAAGGTCAGAGGCGCCTTGTCGGAGCTGTCGGAGTCCAGCCATCTGCAAGGAACAAAGTGGCGCGGTGAAGTCGAGGGTGTCCACGTCGATGTGTACATTCCACACCAGTCCGAGCTCGGCGGAAAGCTCCGTCTACGGGTCGAGGTTCTCGCCGACCACACAGAAGACCTCGGCCAAGGCAAATGGCGTCTGCTCACGATCGACGCCCACACGATCTCGAAGATGGCCGCACTGCTCGATAGGCCTGACACCGAAAAGGGCTTCAAGGACGCAAGGGAGATTCTGCGCCTGCTCGAGACGGGCGTCGACGCGTCCTCGGCATGTCGCATACTCGCGCGTGCATCGGCCAGCCCGCAGGAGGAGCTCGTGGGTTATGTCGATGCGGCATTCGATCTCCTGGGCCCCCGCTCTGGCGCCAACAAGAAGCAACGCGAGCAGATTCGTCGCTGGCGCAGGGAATGGGTGACTGCCATCACGCGGGAAGTGGAGGCGCGCCCGCAGCGCGGCAGACCAGCCCTCGCCTGAACGCCCCGACGTCCGGATACATGCGCCGACTACAGTATGGGCATGAAGACCGAGCGGCTTCAGGTGCTCATTGAGACCGAGCAGCGTGAAAGGCTTGGACGAATCGCTGCCCAGCGGGGCGTCTCCGTCGCTTCTCTGGTGCGTCGCGCGATCGATGTCGCCTACCCCTCGAGCCTCGAACCGAAGGCCGCGATCGTCGCAGGCATCCTGGCTGCGGTACCGATGGATGTTCCTGATCCACACCACCTGCGCGCCGAACTCGAACTCATCCATGGATACGCGCGCTGATCCGGCGCACACTGGAGAACATGGAGGTCGTCGTGGGGATGGACACACTCGCCGTGCTCGTTGCGCTCGCCGTGGGCATCGTCGGGCTGGCGACGACCGTGACGGCGTCTGCGCGACGCACTCGCGTCGAGCTGAAGGCCGAGTTCGCGACGGAGATCTGTCGCCTCGACGACCGACTTTCGCAGCTTGACGACCGGGTGTCTCGGCTTGACGACCGGGTGTCTCGGCTTGATGACCGGGTCTATGCGCTCGCGGCGGGTCTCGCGCCGCGACTTGCGCCCGCGCGCGAGGCTCCGCGCGACGAGTAATCTGCGTTCGTCGCTCCCGACGCCAGACCAATCTCCAGAGTGGTACCGTTTTACGTACTACTCACTCGGAGGTGTTCCCGTGTCCGCGATCACGGCGACCGAAGCGCGAAAGAGCCTGTTCGGACTCATCCAGCAGGTCAACGACGATCACACGACGGTGGAGGTCGTCTCCCGCCGTGGCAATGCCGTGATCATGTCCAAAGACGATTACGACGCTCTCACCGAAACCGCGTATCTTCTTCGAAATCCCGCTAACGCCGAGCGGCTGCTCGAGGCGGTCGAGCGCGCGCGTCGCGGCGAGTTCGAGCAGCACGACCTCGTCGATCCGTGACCCGCGCGCTTGTCTTCGACCCGAACGGGTGGGAGGACTGCGTGTACTGGCAGGCGCAGGATCGCAAGACGCTGAAGCGGATCAACACGCTCATCGCCGCAGTCCTTCGCGATCCGTTCGACGGCGTCGGCAAACCCGAGCAGCTCCGCCACGTGCTGTCGGGCTCCTGGTCTCGGCGGATCGACGAGAAGAATCGACTCGTCTATTACGTCACCGACGACCACATCGTGATCCTCCAAGCACGAGACCACTACTGACGTCACCGCCCCGGTTCCTCCCCATCGGACGACGGTGAGCGTTGGTATGGTCCCCGCCCGTTCTCGTGTTTCGCGGGGTGCGCGCTCGCCTACGGTTCTAGATACGTGGGCCTATGAGGCGCACACTGGAGAACATGGAGGTCACCGTGGGCATAGACACACTGGGCGTGATCGTTGCACTCGCTGTCGGCATCGTGGGCCTCGCGACAACCGTGACGGCGTCGGCGCGTCGCACCCGCGCGGAGGTGAAGGCCGAGCTGACCGACCTGAAGGCTGAGTTCAAGACTGACCTGAACCGTCTCGACGAGCGTCTCTCACGGCTCGAAGACCGCGTGTCGAAGCTTGACGATCGGGTCTACGCGCTCGCCGCTGGCCTCGCACCGCGTCTCGCGCCCGCGTCAGGTGATACCTCTCGCGACGAGTGATCCGCCTCGATCCGCCTCCCCATTCGTGCGAACGGCGCGGGTCTCCACACCCGTGACGACACGTGCGCGCTGAGGCCCACGAGGTGGCAGGCTTGCCGCATCCGTCGCACAATGAAGGGGTGATCTCGCTCGTGGACCCACAGAACTGGCTCTACATCGCCGCGCTCACGACCGTCATGCTGGGAGGCACGACGGTGATCGTCACACTCACCAATCGCACGACGACTGCCGCGATCCACGGGTTGCGGGGCGAGCTCTCTGGGCGGATCGACGCACTGGGCGGTGAGGTCAACGGGCGAATCGACGCGCTGAGCGGGCGTATCGACGGGCTGCAGGGGGAGATGAATGCGCGGTTCGCGGCGGTCGACGTGCGCTTCAGCGCGCTCGAGCACCGGATCGACAACCTCGACCGCGACGTGTCGGCTCTCATCAAGCGCGCGCTGGACTCCTAGACTCGCGACACGCTGGCGTACGGCATCCGCTGTGCTGCACGCAGGACGATGAGGAGCGGTTCCTCCACAGCGCGCCGAAGAACTCGGCTGCCGTTGGACCGGCGTCGACCGAGTGCGAGATGTCGGCGGCGGCTGCAACGATGGTTTCGTGGACTACTGGCATGAGGTTGCCCAATCTCTCGGGGGCGCGAACTACGACCGCGGCTGGACGCTGAACGCGGCAGGGCGGGTCACGATCGTCGACCTGGAAGCCGACCACGCGCGCACCTCGGTCGATGCCGTCGTGCGCGATCGCGGCCACGGGGGCGATGAGGTCGTGGTCGTCTCGGCCGTCATCGAGCCTGCGCGCGGGTCGATGAGTGCCTACTGCAGTTGCGAGCATGCCCCGCACTGCGCGCACGTCGCTGCCGTGCTGCTCGCCGTCTCGGATGCCGGGACGGACTCGGGCGCGAGAGGGCCGAAAGGCCAGTCATTCCCGCCGCGAGACAGCACTCCACCGTGGCAACGCTCGCTCGATGGGCTGCTGCCGGCATCCGATGCAGCCGCCGTGGAACTGTGCCTGTTCATCACCCTGCAGACACCGCGCGCGACGCGCTGGAGCAGGGTCCCGCAGCAGCCGAGGCTCGCGGCCCGGCCCGGGATGCGCGGCGCGCGAGGCGCATGGATCAAGGGCAAGGCCCGCTGGGGGCACCTCGACGGGCTGCAGGCGGATCCTGCGGCGCTCGCGCTGCTGATCGAACTCGACGTTCTCGACCCTGCCGCGAACTCGTGGGGCTACACCTATCGCGACGACGAATGGATGCAGCTCGACCGGCTGCCCTCGCGGACGCTCTGGTCGCTGTTGACCGATCTCGAGGCGGCGGGGGTCGCGCTCGTCTCACCGGGCAAGGCGCAGCATCCGGTGCGGCTCGACGGGGAGCCGTTGACCCCGCGGATCGCGGTCACCGAGAACCGCAAGCGACTCGCGGTGCGCGGCGAGCTGGTGCCGGTGCGAGACGACGAGGATGCCGGCGCCGGGGACGCCGACGCCGGCGCCGACGGGGAAAGTGAAGCGTCGGAGCCGCTCGTGACCGTCGGTAATCCTCCGATCGCCGTGGGTCGGGTCACCGCAGCCGGCACCGCGGAAGAACGCATCGTGCTGCACCCCCTCGATCCGCCGCTCACCGGGCCGATGCGCGACCTGCTCGCCGCCGACAAGCCCATCTCGGTCGACACGGCAGGCAGAGAGCGCTTCGAGAGCCACTACCTCCCGCGGCTGCAGGCGATCGCGCCGGTCGTATCGCCCGATGCCAGCTACACGGTGCCGGCACCGCCGAGCACCGTGCTCGAAGTGCGCGTCGACCACGGCGACGGGCTTGCCCACCTCACCTGGCGATGGGACCGGCTCGGCGGCAGCATCCGTCCCGACCGGGTTCGCGAGGGCGGCATCCTCGATGCCGTTCGCGGCGCCGCGGGTGCCCACGCCTCCATCGTCCTGCCGGATGCCGCGGTGGTGCCGCCCGACCAAACCCTGCGAGGTGCGGCTGCTGTGCTGTTCGTCGCCGAAGTGCTGCCCGGCCTGCGCTCGCTCGAGACCGTGCGGGTCGTCGAAGACGTCGAGGCTCCCAGCTTCCGTGCCGCATCCCGGGCGCCGGATGTCTCGGTCGCCGCCCAGCCCGGAACCAACGACTGGTTCGACCTGAGCGTGCAGGTGCGTATCGAGGGTGAGGACGTCGACTTCGCTGCCCTGTTCCGGGCGCTCAGCGAGAACGAGCCGATCCTCGTCCTGCCCAGCGGCACCTACTTCTCGCTCGATACGCCCGAGCTGCAGCGCCTGCGCGAGATCATCGCCGAAGCCAGTGCCCTCTCGGACCGCCCCGTCACCTCGGTGCAGGTCAGTCGCTACCAGGCCGACCTCTGGGAAGAGCTCGTCGAGCTGGGCGTCGCCGCGCGCCAGGAGATCGAATGGTGGATGCGGGTGCGTGGGCTCAGCGACCACGATCAGCTCACCCCCATTGATGCGCCACCGACGCTGTGCGCCGAGCTGCGCGACTACCAGCGCACAGGGTACTCCTGGCTGCACTTCCTGCGCACTCACCAACTCGGCGGGGTGCTCGCCGACGACATGGGCCTGGGTAAGACCCTGCAGACCATCGCGATGATCGAGAAAGCACGACTCGATGCGCTTGAGACGGGCGACCAGCAGCATCCGCCGTTTCTCATCGTCGCCCCCACCAGCGTCGTCGGCAACTGGGCTGCCGAGTGCGCGCGATTCGCGCCCGAGCTGCGCGTCGCTGCGATCAGCGCAATGGGAAACAAGCGCGGCACGGTACTGGCCGACGAGGTCGCCGGGGCGCACGTCGTCGTGACCAGCTACGCGCTGTTCCGTCTCGAGTTCGACGCTTACGCGACCCTGGACTGGCAGGGGCTCATTCTCGACGAGGCTCAACAGATCAAGAACCCGTCGTCGCAGGGCTACAAATGCGCCCGGATGCTGGATGCCCCCTTCACGCTCGTCATCACCGGCACTCCGCTCGAGAACAACCTGCTCGAGCTGTGGGCGCTTGTCTCACTCGCGTGCCCGGGTCTGCTGGGCGGGCGTCGCAACTTCACCGAGTACTACCGCACACCCATCGAACGAGAACTCGACAACGAACGGTTGCGGACGCTGCAGCGCCGCATCCGCCCCTTCCTGCTGCGCCGCACCAAGGAGCTTGTCGCATCGGAGCTGCCGCCCAAGCAAGAGCAGCAACTCGTGCTCGATCTGCACCCGACCCACCGGCGGCTCTACGACCGCAGGCTCGCACGTGAGCGCCAGAAAGTGCTCGGTCTGGTCGACGACGTCGAGGCGAACCGGTTCCAGATCTTCCGCTCGCTCACCCTGCTTCGCCAACTCTCGCTCTCGCCCGACCTGGTCGACGAAGGCGAAGCGCCCTCGGCAAAGCTCGACGCCCTCCTCGAGTTGCTTCGCGAGGCAGCTGCCGAAGGGCACCGCGCCCTCGTGCTCAGCCAGTTCACCCGCTTCCTCGGCCGCGCGCGGGATGCTGCGACGGATGCCGGGATCGCCTCGCTCTACCTCGACGGCTCAACGACCAACCGCGCTGCCGTCATCGACCAGTTCCGCACCGGCGACGCGCCAGCGTTCTTCGTCTCGCTCAAGGCGGGCGGTGTCGGGCTCAACCTCGTCGAGGCCGACTACGTCATCCTGCTCGACCCGTGGTGGAACCCGGCCGTCGAGGCGCAGGCCATCGACCGCGCCCACCGGATCGGTCAGACCAGACCCGTCATCGTCTACCGGCTTGTCTCGAAAGGAACAATCGAAGAAAAGGTCATGGCGCTCAAGACCGCCAAAGCCCAACTGTTCGACCGCGTGCTCGACACCGACGGCGACGCCATCGGTGGCGGACTCTCTGCGGACGACATCCGCAGCCTCGTCGACTGAACCGCCGATCGGTATTAGTCAGACGCGAGAAGAGTCGCGCCCGGCTCTGCGTTTGGTGGCGTGAAAGCGATGCTATCGGTAGCGTAAGGATGCTGCGGATGGTAGTTTAGCCGCGTGGATGGCTACCTTCCTCGGTTGATGGATCAGCAGCTGACCGCTGCGCTCGGTGAGGTGGCAGCGGTAGCCGTCGAGGGTCCGAAGGGAGTCGGAAAGACGGCGGCGGCCACTCGACAAGCCGAGAGCGTCATCCGGTTGGACGATGACTCGCAACGCCAGGCGTTCGAAGCCGACCCCAACCGCATCAGGTCACTCGCGTCGCCGCTGCTCATCGATGAATGGCAGCGATCACCCCAGGCGTGGGACGTTGCTCGCCGATGGGTGGACGACGGCGCGCCGACCGGAAGTGTCATCCTCACCGGGAGCGCGCATCCGCCCGGAGCGGCTGTTCACTCGGGGGCCGGCCGGATCGTTCCGCTTCGTATGCGGCCGCTCTCGCTCGCCGAACGATTCCCCGGGTCGGTGACTGTATCGCTCGGCGACCTGCTGTCGAGCCAAGCGTCAGTGGAGGGCGTGAGCGGTCTGGGCTTCGTGGACTATGTGCGTGAGATCACGGCATCCGGCTTTCCAGGTATCAGAACACTCACCCCGCGGGGCCAACGACTGCAACTCGACGCCTACATCGACAACGTGATCCACCGGGAATTCGCCCAACAGGGTCACGTCGTGCGGGCCCCCGACACTCTGCGACGGTGGATGCGTGCATACGCCGCCGCCACCGCGACCACGGCAAGCTACGCGACGGTGCTCGAGGCGGCCACGCCGGCTGAGGGCGCGAAACCCGCCAAGACGACAGCGATCGCCTATCGAGACGTGCTCTCGTCGCTCTGGCTGTTGGATCCGGTGGAGCCGTGGGTTCCGCGAGGAAATGAACTCGGTCGTCTTTCTCAAGCACCCAAGCACTTCCTCGCCGACCCCGCTCTCGTGTGCCGTTTACTCGAGCTCGACTCTGACGAACTCCTCGGATTCGACGGCGACGGATCGCGAACCTCGGAGTTCTTCGGCTCCGGTTACGGGCCGCTTCTCGGACGACTCTTTGAAGCGCTGGTCGCGCTCAGCCTCCACGCGTATGCATCCCACGCAGAGGCGCGGCTCGGCCACTTTCGCACCCGCAACGGCGACCGGGAAGTCGACTTCATCGTGCAACGAGGACGACGTGTTGTGGCCTTCGAGGTCAAGCTCTCGGCTGCTGTCGACGACTCCGACGTGCGGCACCTGCGCTGGCTTCGTGACCGCCTCGGGCCGCAGCTCGCGGATGCGGCAGTGATCACCACGGGCGAGCTCGCCTACCGAAGGTCGGATGGAATTGCGGTGATCCCGGCTGCACTGCTCGGGGCCTGACCTGAGCTGTCGCGCCTGCATAATCGCGGATCCGCGGGCGCGCGTTACTCAGGCCGGGAGGCGGGCTGTATGACAGGTATCCCGAGAACGGTGAGCGCTTCGGCTCGGCGGCAGGCGTAGGTCACGAAGCCGTCGAGGTATCGAGATAGACCGCCATCTCAGAAACGCTCGTCGTCGCGCAGCGCGTGCAGCTGCGGCGACAGCGAGTCGCCGGGCGCGGGCGGCATCAGCTCGGCGATTGCGCGACGCGAGACGAGAGCGCTGCGGATGACGCGAGCCACTTCCTCCACGGCCGGGAGGAGCTGGCTCATCGAGGTTTCGTAGGTGTTCCAGCTGCGGCCGGCCGGGTCGAGAACGTCATCCTCTGCCGGATCGGCTGGCGCGTCAACAGTGCCGCGGACGCTAAGCACCCGCGCGAGGGCAGCCTGGAACCGCGCTCGCGGGTCGTCGCCGGCATCCGTCGCAGCCTCGTGGATCTCGGCATCCGTCACGTGCCGTGACAGGCGAGCGAACTCGAGGATCGTGAACGCGTTGCGCAACAGTGACGGGTCGAGTTCGACCACGGCCTTGCGGTGCGCGCGCGTCATCGCGAGCACCAGATCACGACCGGCGAGCACCGGCTCGGTCAGACGCTTGGCCTGATGAGCCTCGATCTCTGCCGCCGGGATGCCGAGCTCAGCCGCGATTTCGCACGCCTGCTCGGTCATCGCCTCACCCGGACGCGGCTGGGTTCCGGCGCTCGCCACCTCGACCGGGAGATCGGCCAGGAGGAGACGCAGGTACAGCTCCGATAGGGGGGAGCGGACGATGTTGCCGGTGCAGACGGTGACGATCTCGATCGGCATGAATCGAGGGTACCTGGGGTGCGTTTCGTCTCGCTTCGCTCGGTCACCGAACGCGGACGAGCGGGAGGCGGCGAACGCCTGCCAACGCGGCATCCATCACCGCGACAGCGTCGGGGTCGAGATCGAAATCGGCCATGCTGGCTCGAGCAGCCTCGAAAGCTTCGACGAGACCCGATCTGATCTCGTCAACGACTGAGGATGCATCGTTCGGGGGTACACCGAATCGCGACCCCGTGCGGACGAGACCTGCCACAGAGATTCGGTCGAGTGCGTACTCGCCCTCCACGCTCATGGCGCTGCTGATGATCGCGGAGCCATCCCAGTACGCGGCGTACGTCAGCAGATCGTAGAGTGGCGCGAGCCGCACCGAGCGGCCCCTCAGCATGAGGGAGTAGTTCTTGGCGTGAGCATCCGTGCACCCCGCCACCACGTTGAAGACGAACGCGCGGAAGAACGCGGCGCCGGTCGCCTCGCGATCCGCGACGAGCGGCAGGGAACCGATGAGCTGAGCGATGCTGGCCACGCCCGGTCCGCCGTCGCGTTGCTGGTACTTCTTTGACGGCGGCACGCTGAGTGCCTGGCACATGTCCTCTTGGTGGAGGCGATGCCACCGCCCATCCGTCCACTCGCGGTCGTATCTCTCGCTGATCAAGACGTTCCAGTGGCCGACACGGCCAAGCCGCGCGGTTGCGACATCACACCCAAGATGAGCCGCTGCGCGCAGAGTGAGTTGCTCAACCACGTCGATGCGGCGGAAGGTACCGACGACCGGCTTGAGGATGTGCGTGGTCGGTTGGCTTCCCTCAGGAACCGCCCAGCGGCCATCCGGCATCCGGAACAACGCGATCTTCGGTTGCGCGCCGGCGATGCTGAAGCGCCCAGCGCCATCCCCGACAGCGACGCCGTCGGTGTACTCGGTAACCACCTGGTCGAGCATCCGAGCCACCTCCGCCTCGGTGACCGGCCGCGCGCTCTGTTCGGCGCGCGCGTCGCTCGCGAGTTCAGCGGGCGGAAGGATCTGTACCGCGCCCGCCGCATCTGCCCCAATGTGCTCGAGGAGCGCGAACGGGTTCGCAGGCGACGCCCCGAAGCGTCGTCCGATCGCCCGGAGCGCCTCGTCGTTGTCGGGGAGCAGCCCCTGGAGCCAGGGGAGCACCACGCGCTTTCGATGTGTTGCCGCACTCAGCGGCATCGCGAGCGACAGGGGAGTCGCATCGTGACGATCTCGGTAGTCGGCGTCATAGGTGAAGCTGACGTTTCCTGCTGCCGACTGGGTGAGCATCCCCGTCGGGATGCCATCCAGATACACCGCCAGTTCGGATGCCGTCACCGCAGCACCTGCCCGGTCGCGAGATCCCGCAGCACGACCTCGTAACCGAGCGCCTGGAAGAGATCGAAGAGCTTCGCTGACTCGACCGTCGGCTTGCCCGACTCGACATCGGCGACGAAGGATCGTGACAATCGCGCTCGTGTGGCGAGGTCTTGCTGTGTCCAGCCCCGTTGCGTGCGCAGCTCTCGCACAACTGCCGACGCGTCGCGCATTGTCAACACTCCGGGCCCCCTGATCAGTCCGTGCAGCCGTACGGCTGCACGAGCGGTTGTCGCCGTACGGCTGCATTCTACGTTGTCGCCGTACGGCTACACAAGGCATGGGCTCAGGGTGCTTCGCTCGCGCCTTGCCGTCCCTGACGTCGTTTCGGGAATCGGCTGCGGGGTGATTCCCGAAATGACATCGAGGCGGGTATGATGTTGTAACGGGAATCACCAGTGTCGGGGGGACATCACATGCGAGTGCTCATCGACGATCCGAGTGACCTCGGGCGGGTCATCCGTCGCATCCGAGAACAGCATGGGTGGACGCAACGCCGACTCGCCGCAGCTCTCGGGGTCGGCCAACGCTACGTCCACGAACTCGAAACCGGGCGCGCAAAGAGGTTCGACACTCACTACCTGCAGGTGCTCGCTGCACTGGGCGTGCAGCTGGTCGCCGAGGTTGACGATCCCGATCCCGCGGCATCCGAATCATGACCGACGCCCTGCCCGTGCGGCTCTATGACACACGCATCGGAACGCTCGAACGCACGGCGCGAGGCGGGGTGGTTCTGCGCTGGTCGCGCGAGGCGATCGACCGGTGGGGTGAGAACTCCCGGGTTCTCAGCGCTGGCCTGCGCGTAGGAGTGGACGACGAGCACGCCTCCGAAGCGTTCTTCGGGGGGCTGCTTCCCGAGGGCGAGCACATCGCCCGGCTCGCGCGGGAAGTCAAAGTCGACCGCGGCGATGTCGTGGGCCTGCTGGCGGAGGTCGGAGCCGACCTCGCCGGGGCGTTGCGAGTGGGTCACCTCGAGGCTCAGCAGCGCGACCCCGAGAAGCTCGACATTGACGCCGTCGGGGCGCTCCTGGACCGTGCGAGCGGCTTCCTCATCGGCGGGGGAGGATCTGCGCTCCCCGGCTTTCAGCGCAAGCTCACGCTCACACGCCGTGACGGATCGTGGTGGCGTGGTAACGGCGTCATCCCCTCGACCCACATCCTCAAGCCTGTCGCGGCCGAATACGTGGCATCCGTCGAGAGCGAGAACTATGCGCTGCAGGTCGCGCGGCACCCCGGGCTTCTCGCATTCGAAACCTGGACCGAAACCGTTGCGGGCCGCCCCGTGCTTGTCGTCGAACGCTACGACCGCGTCGACGACGGTGACACTGTTCGCCGCATCCATCAGGAGGATGCCGCGCAAGCGCTGCGCCTGCCATGGGGTGGCAACGACAAGTTCGAGCAGAACAACCCCAGCGCCACCCTGCGAGGCATCGCGGGCCTTCTTGACACCGGACGGACCGTCTTCGAGACGCCGTACGCCGACCGGCTACGCCTCGCGCGATACGCAGCGTTCACCATCGCCGTCGGCAACACAGACGCCCACGCGAAGAACTTCTCTCTGCTGCACGATGAGCGGGGCCGGATCACGCTGGCGCCGATCTACGACGCGGCGCCGCTCGCTCTGGCCTATGACGCGACGGACGCCCTCGCGTTGCGGATCAACGGGGTGACACGTCTGCCCGATGTCACGGCCTCCGACCTGGTCGCCGAGGCGACGAGTTGGGGTGTGCCGGACGGGGAGGCTCGGGCGGCGATCGATGAGACGCTCACCGCCATCGTCGAAGCAACGCGCGACGTGCACGCGCACCCGGCGATCGAGGCGCACGTGCCCGGTTACATCCGCGGGCAGGCAGAGAACCTGCTCGCCGGTCGACCCGCACGGATCTCGTCCACCATTCCGCTCGCGTTGCGCGAACGCATCGGCAGCCCCCAGGACCGGGACGCGTGAGGGCTGGGACGTCGCGTCGCTCGGGCGGCGGCCGGGAGGGGTCGCTCGTTCAACGACCGGGGGGTCGCTCGGATGGGGGCTGCCTGCTCACCGAACGGGCGCGGCCTCGCGGATGCGGTCGGCGAACGCCGCGGCGGCATCCAGCGCCGGGATCATCTCCGACACCATGCGGGCATAGTGAGAGCGCCGACGCGTCAGCTCAGGGTCGAAGACATCATCGACCGCCGGGTCACCCGGTGGATTCATCGTGCCCCGCACCTCGCGCACGAGGTCGGTCGCGGCGCGGACCCTCGCATCCGGATCATCGCCGGCGCGATCAAGCGCCCGCTGAAGGGTATCATCGTCAACCGCCGCGGAGAGCCTCTCGAACTCACGCATCGTGAACGCGCGATCCAAGGCGCTCAGGTCCATCCGCACGCACGCACTGCGATGGATGCGAGCAGCACCGAGAATGATGTCGGCCTGCTCCACCATCTCGCGCGTCAACAGCTGCGGCCGATGAGCCTCGGCATCCGTCATCGACAAACCCAGCGCCTTCGCCGCATCCCGAGCGCGCCGTGTCATTCCGTCGCCCGGCGCCGGATGCGTTCCGGCGCTGCGGATCGTGACCGCGCGGCCCGCCAGCTTCTCGCGCAAATACAACTCTGCCAACGGCGAACGAATCATGTTCGCCGTGCACACCACAAGGACATCGACCATTGATCCCCAGATCTCTTTGGTCCCCACCACTTCGGGTGTCGAAGCCCCGTCCCCATGTGCATCGACATGACGCATCGTAGGGGGCGAATGTGAACGGGGGGTTTCGCGGGGTCGGGGTGCGTTTCGTCTCGCTTCGCTCGCTCACCGACCGGGGAGTGGGCGCTCGCGAGGCGACCGGGGAGGGGGTCAGCGGGTGGCTACGAAGGTGTCGCCCGCCCAGATCCAGGGCGTGCCGTTGGCATCCAGGGTTACGGCAACCGGGGCATCGGTCGGAACGCTCGGGATGCACGTCGCAGCCCCGGGCTCCGCCACCAGCGTCCCGTCGCAGGATGCGGCATCCGCCCGCGCCGTCGTGATCTGACCGTCGCCGGCAACCGTCAGCGCCAGGACTCCGGCCTGATCGAGGGAAGACCAGGTGGCGGCATCCGTCGTCTGGGAGGCATCCGACCCGCAGATGACCGCCGTCGTGCCACCATTCGCGCGGACGCCTGTCGGTGTTGCGCACGGGGCGTCGAGTTCGCCAGCCGGCGTCACGACTGCCGCCGGATTCGCGGGGTCAACGTACGTCGACGAAGCGAGGATTTCGTCGTTGGGTTCCCAGAACTCGCCGTACGTGAAGGTCCGCAGCCCCTGCAGTTCGCAGCCATCACCCATCAGCGCGACGATCATCGCCTGATCCGCCGCATACGGCTCCAGGGCGAGGATCTGCTGGATGCCGCGATAGCGGGGCGTCACGTCACTCCACGTCGCGCCGCCATCGGTTGAGCGCTCGAGCAGCGGCTCTGCCGCGCCGCACGCGCCAGCAGTCGCCCGCCACATGTCGCCAGCGTTGACCATGAGAAAACGCTCATCGGCGCCGGTTGCCGCCGCGACCGTCGAGGTCGGTGTCGGGGTGGGCGTTGCGGTCGGCGTCTCGACACCCATCGTCGGGGTCACGCGCGGCGACTCGGTCGGAGGAGGAGTCTGCGTGCGCGTGATCGCCAGCCAGCTGAGGCCCCCGACGGCGAGGATCAGCGCCGCGACGATCACGATCGACACCCACGCGGGCACAGAGCCCCGGGAGCGGCGTCTTGACGTGCTCGAGCGGTAGGCCACGGCGGTCCTCGCGAGTCGGCTGGTGTGCGGTGGGCGGAACAGTATCCGCTCGCCCTCGCGATGCGGATAGAAGCGTGTGGTTCTGGCGCCGAACCGGCGAGGAGTTCCCCCGACAGGTACCCTGGCGCCTATGACGGAGTCTAGCGCGGCGACAGTACGTTCACGGGAACGAGGATCGTCGAGGGGCTCAGACTCGGCCGCGGAACCCGGATCCTCGCGGCGATCCGCCTCTTCACGCGGGTCGGATTCGTCACGCGGGTCGGATTCGTCCCGCGGTTCGCGGCGGAGCGAACGCGCCAGCCACACCTGGCGGTCGGGCGGGTCATCCGTCGCCCGGTGGGACTGGGAACTCGTCGGATGGGCAGTGCTGCTGCTCGGCGCCGGCATCCTGCTCGCAACCCTTGCCGACCGGCTCGTGGGCGGCGCGCTCGGTTCCGCGCTCTCGATCGCCGCCCTCTGGGGAGGGATGCTCGCCGCCATCATCCTCGCCTTCGTGCGCTCGCGGCCCCGGATGCTGCTGCGCTTCCACCCCTTCGACCTGCTCTACGGCGTCGTGCTCGGCGTGCTGTTGCGCTTCATCCAGGGCTTCCTCGAGATCGCCGGCACCGGCACTGCCGCGTGGCCCACAGCAGGCACGCTGGACGGGTCACTTCCGGCATCCTTCTGGTTCGACGGGGTGCTCGCACCGGTCGTGATCGCGCCGCTTCTCGAGGAGTTCTTCTTCCGGGCCGTGCTGCTCGTCGCGATCTTCACGGCGGTCAGACGGATGACGAACTCCCGCTCGTGGGCCGGGTTCGCCGCCATTGCCGTCACGACTCTGCTCTTCATCGGGCTGCACCTCGTGTTCGACATCTACACGTGGTGGTCGGTTGCCACTCTCGGAATCGTCGGACTCGTCTGCGCCGGCCTCGTCGTGGCCACCTCGCGCATCTGGGGAGCCGTACTCACCCACATCGTGTTCAACGGCGTCGCCGTCGCGATGCTGCTCGTCGGCACCGTCGGCACCTAGGGCGTCGGGGTTCAGCGCGTCGCGCCTAATGCCGTGGGGGAGCGAGACCATCGGCTGGTACGCGCTGAGCCTCAGCGAAACCGGGGGGACGTCGACGCTCCGTGCCAGTCCGGCGGGGGAGTGGGATGCGGTGCGCCGCAGTATCGATGCCGGAGCGTTCGCGCGCAGCATCCGGATGCCGTAAGCTAGCTCTTTGGTGCCTGCCTCACTGCGGCAGATCACCGCGAACGTGAGCCCTCCACTGGCGTGTTCGGCGGCCTTCGGCCGCGGAACCACCCCGGAGCGGGATTCACGAACTCCTCCGTTCGAACCAGAAAGCAGCACTATCGTGACGCGCACATTCACCCCCAAGGCTGGCGAAATCCAGCGCGAATGGCTCGTGATCGACGCCACCGACGTCGTTCTCGGCCGCCTCGCCTCTCACGCCGCCGCGCTCCTGCGCGGCAAGCACAAGGCGACCTTCGCGCCGCACGTTGACAGCGGCGACCACGTCATCATCATCAACGCCGACAAGGTTGCCCTCACCGGCCAGAAGCTCGAGAAGAAGATGGCCTACCGCCACTCCGGTTACCCGGGCGGCCTGAAGGCCGTCGCGTACAGCGAGCTGCTCGAGAAGAACCCCGTCCGCGCTGTCGAGAAGGCCATCCGCGGCATGCTCCCCAAGAACAGCCTGGGTCGCCAGCAGCTGTCCAAGCTGAAGGTGTACGTCGGTGCCGAGCACCCGCACGCCGCTCAGCAGCCCAAGACATACACGCTCGACCAGGTCGCCCAGTAAGCGCCGGACAGACCCAGAAGGACATACTCGTGGCGAACGACACCACCGCAACCGAGCCCACCAGCTACACCACCGAATCCGCCGTCGACGTCGAGGCCGTTGAGGCTGCACGTCCCGTGCTCAACGTCCCCGGCGCGGCAGTGGGCCGCCGCAAGGAGGCCATCGCGCGCGTGCGCCTGGTCCCCGGCACCGGCACCATCACCGTCAACGGCCGCACGTTCGAGAACTACTTCCCGAACAAGCTGCACCAGCAGCTCGTGACCGACCCCTTCACCCTGCTGAACCTCACCGGCGCCTACGACGTCATCGCCCGCATCCAGGGTGGCGGCCCCTCGGGCCAGGCAGGTGCGCTGCGCCTGGGCATCGCCCGTGCGCTCAACGAGATCGACGCCGAGAACAACCGCCCGGCCCTCAAGAAGGCCGGCTTCCTCTCGCGCGACGCTCGCGTCAAGGAGCGCAAGAAGGCCGGTCTCAAGAAGGCGCGCAAGGCTCCGCAGTACTCGAAGCGTTAATCGCTTCGCCACCGCGCACCATGCCGCTGTTCGGCACGGACGGCGTACGAGGGCTTGCCAACGGCATCCTCACCGCCGATCTCGCGTTGTCCTTGGCCCAGGCGACCGCTGTCGTCCTGGGCCAAGGACGCACCGCTGACGCCCGCCGCGCCGCGGGTAAGCGGCTCACCGCTGTCGTCGCACGGGATCCTCGCGTCTCGGGGGAGTTCCTCGTCGCCGCCGTTTCGGCGGGACTCGCCTCCTCGGGCGTCGACGTGCTCGACGCCGGCGTCCTTCCGACGCCCGCCCTGGCCTACCTCGTCGGCGATCATGACGCCGACTTCGGGGTCATGGTGTCGGCATCCCACAACCCCGCCCCCGACAACGGCATCAAGATCTTCGCTCGCGGCGGCGTGAAGCTGCCCGACGTCGTCGAGGCGCGCATCGAAGCCGCCATGAGCGGCGAAAAGCTGCAGCCGACCGGCGCCGGCGTCGGCCGGATCACCCGGTTCTCGGATGCCGAGGACCGCTACGTCCTTCACCTGCTGCAGTCCCTGCCGCATCGGCTCGACGGGCTTCACGTTGTGCTCGACTGCGCGCACGGCGCGGCATCCGGCGTCTCACCGCAGACGTTCTCGGATGCCGGCGCACGCGTGACGGTCATCGGCGCCGATCCCGACGGACTGAACATCAACGACGGCGTCGGCTCGACGCACCTCGATCAGCTCTCGGCTGCTGTCGTCGCGCACGGCGCCGACCTCGGCATCGCGCACGACGGCGACGCCGACCGGTGCCTTGCCGTGGACGCTGCAGGCCAGGTCATCGACGGCGATCAGATCATGGCTATCCTCGCCGTCGCTTTGAAGGAGCGCGGCGAGCTCACCGACGACACGCTCGTCGCGACAGTCATGAGCAACCTCGGTCTTCACCGCGCGATGGCCGATCACGGCATCCGTGTCGAGCAGACAGCCGTCGGCGACCGGTATGTGCTGGAGCGCATGACCGAGGGCGGGTTCGCCCTTGGCGGCGAGCAGTCGGGCCACGTCATCATGTCGCGGTTCGCCACCACCGGCGACGGCCTGCTGACGGGGCTGCACCTCATGTCGCAGATGGCCCGGACCGGGCGCACACTCGCCGACCTCGCCTCGATCATGACCGTCTACCCGCAGGTGCTTGTGAATGTGACGGGCGTCGACCGATCGCTGGTTGCCACCGACGAGGTCGTACAGGATGCCGTCGCTGCGGCATCCGCAGCGCTCGGTCAGTCGGGCCGCGTTCTGCTGCGCCCTTCGGGCACGGAGCCCCTCGTGCGCGTCATGGTCGAGGCCGCCGACGCCGAAACCGCGCACGCTCAGGCCGAGGCCCTCGCCGAGGTCGTGCGCGAACGCCTGAGTCTCCCCGCTTGAGGCACGCCATAGCAGGCGCATAGGATTCGCCTTCCGGTGCCATAGCTCGACCCGTCACTCTCGATCCATCGATCCGCACGGACAGGAGAGACGGATGCCCGAGTTTCCCGAACCACAGACCACCCCCGATGGGCCCGCGTACGAGGGTCGGCTGCTGGAACGGCCCGACGAGGAGGTCGTCG
>NZ_JBBWSA010000014.1:0-70991 GCF_038150145.1 Microbacterium schleiferi | reverse complement strand
CCTAGGCCTCCGCGGACCGAGGGGCTCAACGACCGTCGATGCGCCCGCCTGACTCGCGCAGATAGCACTCGGCGCACATCGACTCGTACGTGACGCGATCGGTCGAGAGTTCGTCGATGGCTACCTGATCACCGTCGAAGACGAACCTGCCGCCCACCAGACGCGCGTTGAAGATCGCCTTTCGACCGCACCGGCAGATCGTCTTGAGCTCCTCAAGCGAGTGCGCGAGTTCGAGGAGGCGCCGCGATCCCGGGAACGCGTGGGTGCGAAAGTCAGTGCGGATGCCGTACGCGAGCACCGGAACACCATCGAGCACCACGATCCGCAGCAGATCGTCGACCTGCTCGGGAGTCAGGAACTGCGCCTCGTCGATGAGAAGACACGCGACATCCGGTCGCCGATCTTCGGCTTCGGGAACGAGCGCTTCGTGCTCGCGGCGGACCAACCGTTCGCGGTGATGCGCGAACAACGCCCGGAGGTCGGCGACCGGCGGGATGAGGAAGTCCACGGGTCGCGTCACACCGAGCCGACTCGAGATGTGATCGGCTTCCTTCGTGTCGATCGCGGGTTTGGCCAGGAGCACGTGCTGACCGCGCTCCTCGTAGTTGTACGCGGCCTGCAGCAGGGCGGTGGACTTTCCGGAGTTCATCGCTCCGTACCGGAAGTACAGCTTTGCCACGATCGGATCTCAGCTCGGCGACAGGGCGAGCGTCACGCCTTCAACGCGAGAACACTCGCGGTCTCAGCGAGGCACTGCTGCGCGGCATCCGGGTTGCCGTTCAGGTGCGTACCGTAGCTCGGGATGAGCTCGCGGAGCGTCCCCTCCCAATCCCCGATGCGGTCGGGAAAGCTCGTCTTCAGGATATTGAGCATGATCGACACTGCCGTGGAAGCGCCCGGCGACGCACCGAGGAGGCCTGCGATCGTGCCGTCAGCCGAACTCACGACCTCGGTGCCGAACTGCAGCACCCCACCCTTCTTCGGGTCTTTCTTCATCACCTGTGCGCGCTGACCGGCGTTGAGGAGCATCCAGTCCTCGTCCTTCGCAGTCGGCATGAACGTGCGAAGGCTATCGACCTTGCGCTTCTTGTTCTTCAGCAGCTCGCTGATCAAGTACTGGATGAGGCTGGGGTTGTCGATCGCGACCTTGAGCATCGGCCACAGGTTGCCGGGACGCACTTGGGCGATGATGTCGAACACCGAACCGCGCTTGAGGAACTTAGGGCTGAATGTCGCGAACGGCCCGAACAGCAGCGAGGTCTCGCCGTCGACGACGCGAGTGTCCAGGTGCGGCACCGACATGGGCGGCGCGCCGACGGATGCCTGCGAGTAGACCTTCGCGCGGTGTTGCGCGACGAGGGCCGGGTTGCTGGTCTTGAGCCACTGCCCACCGATCGGGAAGACGCCGTAGCCCTTGATCTCGGGGATGCCGGACTTTTGCAGGAGCTTGATCGCCCACCCGCCAGCGCCGACGAACACGAACCGTGCTCGCGTCTTGCCGGGCGTCCGGCCGACCTGGTTGCGCCACGACACCTCCCAGGTGCCGTCTTTCAGCTTCTTCAGCCCTGTCACCTGCCGGTCGGTCACGACCCGACCACCGCGGTGCTCGAGATTGTCGAACAACTGCCGCGTGAGGGCACCGAAATCGACATCCGTACCCGCGGGAACACGGGTCGCTGCAAAGGGCTCATCGCTCGCGAGACGCTTCTGCATGAGCAGCGGTGCCCACTGGTTGATCACGCGGGAGTCTTCGCTGTATTCGATCCCGGCGAACAGCGGCTGCGTCTTCAGCGCCTCATAGCGACGCTTGAGGTAGGCGACATCCTTCTCGCCGCGCACGAACGTCATGTGGGGCGTCGAGTTGATGAACGTCGACGGCTCGTCCAGGATGCCGCGCTCGACCAGCGACGCCCAGAACTGGCGGCTGAGCTGGAACTGCTCATTGATCGAGATCGCTTTCGCCGGATCCACACTGCCGTCGGGTGCCGCCGGCATGTAGTTCAGCTCGCACAGGGCGGCATGCCCCGTACCGGCGTTGTTCCAGGCGTTTGAGCTTTCCAGGGCGACATCGCCCAGCCGCTCATAGACCTCGATGGTCCAGTCGGGTTGGAGTTCGGAGATGAAGGTGCCCAGGGTGGCGCTCATCACACCGCCACCGATCAGCAGGACGTCGACGGGTTCGGTCACCGGTCAAGTCTACGGGCGGCTGGGACGATGTCTCGACGTCGAGACATCGGGATCAGACGCCGGCGCCGAGGCGCGCGGCGACCAGCTCAGCGATCTGCACCGCGTTGAGCGCCGCACCCTTGCGGAGGTTGTCGTTGCTGATGAACAGCACGAGTCCCTTGCCTTCGGGGGCCGACTGGTCGGCGCGGATGCGTCCCACAAAGCTCGGGTCCTTGCCCGCGGCCTGCAGCGGGGTCGGCACCTCGTCGAGGCGAACGCCCGGAGCATTGGCGAGGATCTCCCGCGCGCGCTCGGGGGTGATCTCCCGCGCGAACTCGGCGTTGATGCTGAGCGAATGACCCGTGAACACGGGGACGCGCACGCAGGTGCCCGCAACGCGAAGGTCAGGAAGCTCGAGGATCTTGCGGCTCTCGTTGCGGAGCTTCTTCTCTTCGTCGGTCTCGTTCAGGCCATCGTCGACGAGGTTGCCGGCGAACGGGATGACGTCGAACGCGATCGGCGCAACGTACTTCTCGGGCTGCGGGAAGTCGACCGCCGACCCATCGTGCACGAGACGCAGGGTGTCGCCCTGGGCGAGCACACCCTCGACCTGGCCGAGCAGTTCCTGCGCGCCGGCAAGGCCGGAGCCGCTCACTGCCTGGTAGGTCGAGACGATGAGGCGCTCGAGCCCGGCTTCGGCATCCAGCACCTTCAGCACCGGCATCGCGGCCATCGTCGTGCAGTTGGGGTTGGCGATGATGCCCTTGACTGCCTGATCGATCGCGTGCGGGTTGACCTCGCTGACGACCAGGGGAACCTCGGGATCCATCCGCCAGGCACTGGAGTTGTCGATCACGGTGGCCCCCGCGGCCGCGAAGCGCGGCGCGTGCGCGCGGCTCCCGGTTGCTCCGGCCGAGAACAGGGCGATGTCGATGCCGGCAGGGTCGGCGGTGGCGACGTCCTCGATGATGACGGTGTGTCCGCCGAACTCCACAGCGCTGCCGGCGGAGCGAGCCGTGGCGAACAGCCGCAGCTCACCGATCGGGAACGAACGCTCCGCGAGAATCTCGCGCATGACGGTGCCGACCTGGCCGGTGGCGCCGACGACGGCGACGGAGAGTCCTGAATCGGAGATGCGGGTCATGGGAGTCGATCCTATCGGCCGGTGCCGGCGTAGACGGTCGCTGCGCTGTCGGCATCCAGCCCGTAGGCGGTGTGCACGACGCGTGCAGCCTCGGCGATGTCGGAACCGCGCAGCACGACCGAGATGCGGATCTCGGAGGTCGAGATCATCTCGATGTTGATGCCCGCGACGCTCAGCGCCTCGAAGAGCGTCGCCGACACACCCGAGTGCGTGCGCATCCCCGCACCGACGACCGAGAGCTTGCCGATCTGGTCGTCGTGCACGAGGCTCTCGAACCCGACCTCGCTCTGGTCAGCGGCCAGCGCCTTCAGTGCGGGCGCGGCATCCTGCTTGGGGAGCGTGAACGAGATGTCGGTGCGGCCGGTGGCGGCGGCCGACACGTTCTGCACGATCATGTCGACGTTCGCGCCCGACTTGGCGACGATCTTGAAGATCTCGGCGGCCTTACCGGGAACATCCGGCACGCCGATGACGGTGATCTTCGCCTGACCGAGGTCGGTGGCGACTCCCGCGACGATGGGTTCTTCCATGGTGACTCCCTCCGGAGCATCGGGACGGGACTGACCCGGACCCAGAACGTAGGTGCCCTCGCTCGAACTGAACGTCGAGCGGGCGTGAATGAGGACGCCGTGACGGCGGGCATATTCGACGGCGCGAATGTAGAGCACCTTCGCGCCGTTGGCCGCGAGCTCCAGCATCTCTTCGCTCGAGACGACGTCGAGCTTGCGGGCCATCGGCACCACGCGAGGGTCAGCGGTGAAGATCCCGTCCACGTCGCTGTAGATCTCGCAGACGTCGGCCTCGAGGGCTGCAGCGAGCGCAACAGCGGTCGTGTCCGATCCGCCGCGGCCGAGCGTCGTGATGTCGCGGGTGTCGCGGTTGAAGCCCTGGAAGCCGGCAACGATCACGATGGCACCCTCGTCGAGCGCCTCGCGGAGACGAATCGGGGTGACATCGACGATGCGGGCGGCGCCGTGCGTGGCATCCGTGATCATGCCGGCCTGGCTGCCGGTGAAAGAGCGTGCCTCGAACCCCATCGACGAGATCGCCATCGCCAGCAACGCCATCGAGATCCGCTCACCGCTGGAGAGCAGCATGTCGAGCTCGCGCGGAGCGGGAATCGGTGCGACCTGGCCCGCGAGGTCAAGAAGCTCATCGGTCGTGTCGCCCATGGCGCTCACGGCGACAACCACATCGTGACCGGCACGACGTGTGTCGACGATCCGTTTGGCGACGCGCTTGATGCTCTCGGCGTCGGCCACCGACGACCCACCGTACTTCTGGACGATCAGCGCCACATGCAACTCCCGGGATGACAGGCTCGGATGCCGAACCCAGCGACCCATTCTACGGAGGCGCACATGCCGAACACGTCATGGGGACTGTCGGCGCCAGGTAGCACCGGAACGCGGCACGTAGGGTGGACGAAGCCATCCGTGACGAACTGGGAGCTTCCGCCATGCAACGCCGGCGCCGCCTACCGAATCCACTTGGCCGCCTCTTCCGGATCTCCGCAGACGCCTATCCGGCGACCGAAGCGCTTCCGATCGTCGATGACGCCGCTGCGGTGCGCATCCTCGACTTCGCCGTCCGCTTGGGCGAGACGATGCTGGTGACTGGTGCTCCCGCCTCCGAGGTGACCTTCGCGATCGTGCGCGCCGCCGGCGCGTACGGTCTACATCCGGTGCACGTGGATGTCACATACAACTCGATCACTGCTGCCTATCACCGCAGTGGCGAAGACCGTCCGATCACGCTCTTGCGCGTCGTCCGGGCGGCGGCTCCCGACTACGAGAAACTGCTACGACTGCAGGCGCTCCTGAACGAGGTCACGAGCGGCCTTGCGTTGCCGGAGTCACGAGCGCGCCTGACCGGGATCCGACGAACACCTTTCTCCCATCGACCGATCATCGTGGTCGCAGCGCAGGGCCTGCTCGCCGTGGGCGTTGCGATCATGTTCGGCGGCAATCCCGTTGTCACGGTTCTCGCGTTCTTCGCTGCAGCCCTCGCCGCGCTCACACAGTTCGGTCTCGCGCGGGCACGGGTGCCGTTCTTTTTCAGCCAGATCACCGCCGCCGCAGTCCTGACGCTGTTCGCATCGCTGGCTCCCGCGCTGGCTGGAACAGGCCTGCCGGGCGCCGCTGACGCACGCCCCTCCGTAATCGTCGCCTCAGCGATCGTGTTGATGCTCGCCGGCCTCACCGTCGTGGGAGCAGCCCAGGATGCGATCGACGGGTTCGCCCTCACCGCATCGGGACGCATCCTGGAACTGACCACTCAGACGCTCGGCGTTGTCATCGGCATCCTGGTGGGGCTGCAGGTCGCCAGTCTTGTCGGGCTCACCGTCGATCCTCCGAGCGAGGCCCTCCCCCTCGGCGCGATCCCGCTGCAGTTCCTGGGGGCAGCACTGATCGCCGTATCGGTGGCGGTCATCAACGGCTCAGGGATGCGGATCATCATCGTGAGCGCGGCACTAAGCGTCGCGGCCTGGACCGGCTATCTTCTGGCGTCGCTTATCGGCCTCGACACCGCCGCAGCAAGCGGCGTGGGCGCCCTCGCCGGCAGCTTCATCGGCATCCTGCTCGCCTACCGACTCCACGTGCCGTCGGTAGCCGTGACGGCGGCTGCCATCTTGCCGATGGTGCCCGGTGCCATGGTCTTCCGGGGCCTGCTCACGCTGGTGCAGT
Source organism: Microbacterium schleiferi (assembly GCF_038150145.1). Taxonomy (GTDB): domain Bacteria; phylum Actinomycetota; class Actinomycetes; order Actinomycetales; family Microbacteriaceae; genus Microbacterium; species Microbacterium schleiferi_B. Next base: position 64,994 of record NZ_JBBWSA010000014.1, on the reverse strand, counting down.
CAGGTGAGGACCCGGCTCACATGCTCGTGGGGTTCGGGACACTCGTGAACGCCGGAGTGATCGGTATCGCACTGGCTGTCGGCGCATCACTGGGCATCTACCTCGGGCAGCCGGTGCGGGCGACCCTCACGAGTGTCATGAACGCGCGCGCCCGGTTCCGCATCTGAGAAGCCGGGCTCTGCTGACTCGACTCAGATCGAGCGACGACCCTCGAAGGCGCGACCGAGCGTGACCTCGTCGGCGTACTCGAGATCACCACCGACCGGCAGACCCGAGGCGAGTCTCGTGACTGTGATCTGCAGGGAGGTCAGCAGGCGCGACAGGTAGGTCGCTGTAGCTTCACCCTCGAGGTTCGGGTTGGTGGCAAGGATGACTTCCTGAACCGTACCGTCGGCAAGTCGCTGCATGAGCTGCGCGATGCGCAGATCGTCGGGACCGACACCCGCGATCGGGCTGATCGCCCCGCCGAGGACGTGGTAGAGCCCGCGGAACTCGCGCGTGCGCTCGATCGCCGCGACATCCTTCGCGTCCTCGACGACGCAAATCAGCGTCTGGTTGCGGCGAGGGTCGCGGCAGATGCTGCAGCGATCCTGCTCCGATACGTTGCCGCAGAGCTCACAGAACCGAACCTTTTCCCGCACCTCGGCGAGCACCTGCGACAGTCGCGACACATCGAACGACGGGGTCTGCAGGATGTGAAATGCGATGCGCTGCGCCGACTTCGGCCCGATACCGGGAAGCCGACCGAGCTCGTCGATGAGGTCTTGGACGATGCCGTCGTACATGCTCAGCCGAACCTCGTGGGTGATGCGTGCGGTTCTTCACGGATGAAGCGCGCCCCCAGCAGCTGGCGCACCACCGCCTCCCCGTAGCGCTGCGTTCCGTCGGGAGCCCGGGCGATCCGCTGTGCGACGACAGGCGCCTGCTCGGGGGCGACATCCAGATCGACACCCTCGCTGTCATCATCGTCGGCTGAGGGCTCATCAGCATCGAGGACGTCGCCCTCCCGGGGAGCCGGAAGCTGCACAGCGAGACCGACCGGCGCATCCTCGGGCTCGTCATCGACCGCGAGAGAAGGCGCAAGGACCGCGGTCGGCGCTTCGGACGAAGGGATGGGGGCGACCGCCCAGTCCGTCACGGCGGGAGCTGCGGCAGCCGCTGTCGTTCCGCCGCGAGGCTGCGCTGTCGTTCCGCCGCCACGAGGCGGGGCCGGCGTGCCGCCTCCGGGCTGTGCACTCGCGCCGCCGCCGGGCTGCGGCGTCCGGGGCGCCTCGCCCGGGCCCGGCCCGCCACTAGGCCCGCCGTCTGAGGGGCCTGACGAGTCCGAGGGTCCGCCCGCGGGGTCGTGCTTGGCAAGGTACTTCACCCGGATGCCGAGAACCTGCTTGATCGCGGTGCGAAGATCTTCGCTGGGTCCTGCGCCGGCAAGAAGATGCTTGAACTTGGCGACGTCGGAAGCGTTCGCGAACGTGAGGGTGAGCACGTCGCCCGAGAAATCGGCAACTGTCGCGACAGACACCAGCAACCATGACGAGCGACTGATGCCCTCCAGCGCGGCAAGTACCGCAGCCCACTGCTCCCGAACCACGCCCAGCGTCACCGGCTCGGTCGGTGGCGCGGGAGGCACTGTCGCAACGCTCGTCTCCGAAACGCTCGCTTCCGTAGGCGCGGGCGAGGAAGTGGGAGCAGCAGGGGCCGGAGCAGCGGCGGGCGCCGGGGCAGCAGCGGCCGCAGGGGCAGGGGAAGCAGCTGGAGCGGGTGCCGGGGCAGCGGCCGCAGGGGCCGGGGAAGCAGCTGGAGCGGCGGCGGCCAGCGCCAGAACGCGCGCGCACATGAGCTCGAGCTGCAGTCGCGGTGAGGTGGCACCGGTCATCTCGTCGAGCGCGGCGACAACGACATCCGCTGTGCGCGAGAGCCGTTGAGCGCCGAACCGGTCTGCTTGCGCCGACATCCGCTGGAGGTCTTCGGGGGATGCGCCGCGTAGCACTGCTGCGGCGCCGTCCCCCGTCGCGGCGACGACGATGAGGTCGCGCAGCCGTTCCAGAAGATCGTCGACGAAGCGGCGCGGGTCTTGCCCGGTCTGTACAACCCGGTCGACGGCGGCGAAGACGGCACCGGCGTCGGATGCCGCGAGCGCGTCGACGATCTCGTCGAGAAGCTCGGCATGCGTGTACCCGAGAAGTGCGACCGCGCGTTCGTACGTGACGGCGCCTTCCGAGCCCGCGATGAGTTGGTCGAGCAGCGACAGCGTGTCTCGCGGGGACCCGCCGCCGGCGCGGACGACCAGGGGCAGCACACCGGGATCGACGACCACGCCCTCGCTCTCGCAGAGCGAGCCCACATACTCGAGCATCGCCGCCGGCGGGACGAGTCGGAACGGGTAGTGGTGCGTGCGCGACCGGATCGTGCCGATGACTTTCTCAGGCTCGGTCGTGGCGAAGATGAACTTCACGTGATCGGGAGGCTCTTCGACGAGTTTGAGCAGGGCGTTGAATCCCTGCGGCGTCACCATGTGCGCCTCGTCGAGGATGAAGATCTTGAACCGATCACGTGCGGGTGCGAAGACGGCGCGCTCCCGCAGATCGCGTGCGTCATCGACACCGTTGTGGCTGGCGGCGTCGATCTCGACGACATCCAGGGATCCCCCGCCGCCGCGTCCGAGCTCGATGCAGCTCTCGCACGTACCGCAGGGGGTGTCGGTCGGTCCCTGGGCACAGTTCAGGCACCGCGCTAGGATGCGCGCCGAGGTCGTCTTGCCGCACCCGCGAGGCCCGGAGAACAGGTAGGCGTGCCCGACGCGGTCGCCCCGCAGCGCGGTCATGAGCGGTTCGGTGACCTGACTCTGCCCGATCATCTCGCCGAACGCCTCGGGGCGATACCGGCGGTACAGGGCGGTGGTCATTCGTCCAGCCTAGGGCGTGGTCACGACATCGGGTCAGCGGCCTGCGGCAGGACCGTGGCCACCCCGTCAGAACAAGCGTTCGCGAAGCTCCCGACGAAGAATCTTCCCCGATGCGGATTTGGGAACCGCGTCGCAGAACTCGACGCGCCGCACGCGCTTGTACGGGCTGACGTGGGACGCCACGAACTCCATCACGTCGTCCGCCGAGAGCGAGTCCGGTTCGCGGATGACAACGAACGCGACCGGGATCTCTCCGACGTCGGACTCGGCCAGCCCGATGACCGCCGCGTCGGCGATTTGGGGATGCGAGAGCAGAACGGCTTCGAGTTCGGCTGGTGGTACCTGGTAGCCCTTGTACTTGATGAGCTCCTTCAACCGGTCAACGACGTAAACGTTCAGATCTTGGTCGATCCGAACGAGGTCGCCGGTGTGCAAGAAGCCGTCGGCGTCGAGGGACTCGGTGGTCGAGTCAGGGTCGTTCACGTACTCGATCATCACGTTCGGTCCGCGTACCCATAGTTCGCCGGGGTCGCTCAGACCTTCCGTGGGAATGTCGACGGGTTTTCCGTCCAGACCCACGACGAGGTTGTCGGTCCCCCCGACCGGAGTGCCGATGCTGTCGTGAGGCGCCTGTTCGCCAGCTCCGACGAAGTGAGACACCGGGCTGAGTTCGGTCATCCCGTACCCCTGTCTCACACTTACCCCGAGTCGTTTCTCGACGGCGGCAGCCAGGGTGTCATCCATGGGAGCGGCACCCGAGAACACATCGCGCAGGCTCGAGATGTCGACGTCGTCGACGGCTTGGTGCTTCGCGAGAGCCACGGCGATCGGTGGCGCGATGAACGCGAAACTGGCCTCGTGCCTCTGGATGAGCGAGAGGAAGTCGTCCAGATCGAACCGGGGCATGGCGATGAGGGTTGCGCGGCGACGGAGCACGAGATTCACGAGCACCGTCAAGCCATAGATGTGGAAGAAGGGCAGGACGCCCATGACGGTGTCGGTGCTCTTGACGCCGATGCGGTCTTCGATTTGAAGCACATTGGCGACGAGGTTGCGGTGGCTTAGCCGCACTCCCTTCGGGTGTCCCGTCGTCCCGGACGAGAACGGCAGCACGGCGTCCGCGTGAGGTGGGGCCCAGGTGGTGAGCCAAGCGGTATCCGCGGATGCATGGGCGAGATCGTGCGCGTCGAGCAGCATCTCGCTGTCGGTGACGGCTGCGGCGACCGCTTCGCGAGTTGCGTAGGTCGAGACGGCAAATGTGGCCTTCGAAGCGCCGAGCTGACGACGGATTTCTTCGGCTGAAGCCAGTACGGGAATGGGTGAAACGGTCGCGCCGATCGCGCCGATCGCGTGGAAGATGATGACGAAGTCGGACGAGTTCGGCACATTCATGGCGACCACGTGACCGGGCCGAACGCCCTTCGCGTGGAGCGCTGCCGCGGCCGAACGCACGCGCCGAAGCAGCTCGGCGTAGGTGAGTGCTGCGCCGGTCGGCCCATCGATGATCGCGACCTGGTCGCTGGCGCTTCCGAGCGCGGCAGGGCCTGTCGGGTCGCCGAACAGAAACTCCTGCAGCGACACGTCCGGGATGTGGGGGGTCGGGTGCGGACTGTGGATGAGAGTCACGATGAAGACTTCCTCGTCTTTCGGTGAATGCGGGGCCGGCGCGATGAGAGTACGTCCGACAGTGCATCGACGATAGGCCCAAAATAGCTCACACGCAATATTTTCGACGAGCGACCCGGGTGCAGCCGGTGATGTCTACTCGGTCGGGGTGCCCGTCTGGCGCCCTCGCAGAAGCCTCACGTACGCGAGGAAGGCGCCATGCGCGTCGACCGACTCATCCAGTAGCCACTGCAGCTGCAGGCCATCCATGATGGCCGCGAGCAGGATGGCGGCGTGGTCGGGATCGATCGCCAGGTATTCACCCGAGGTTGCCGCTGTGGCGAGTTCCTCGGCGAACTGGCGCCTGATGCGTTCATAGCGCTGCACGAAGAAGTGATGTGCGGGGTGGTCGCGACTGACGGCCTCGCCCGACACGGTCGTGAACACCTCGGTGATGGCGGGTTCGTCGAGAACCTGGTCAAGCAGGGACACGAGCGCGTCGAGTAGGCCGATGCCGTGAATGTTCGCCTGTTGGGCGCTGTGCTCAAGGTCGCGCTGCTCGAGGACGGCGATCAGCAGTTCGTCCTTTGTTGCGAAGTGGTGACGGAGCCCTGTGAACGTGATCCCGGCCTCCTCGGCGATACCCCGCATGGATGAGCCGTTGTATCCGAGTTGAGCGAACACGCGCCGCGCGGCCGCGAGGATGTTTGCGCGTTGCGCGACGGACTTCGCGTACGGTCCTCGAGCTTGCCGTGCTGTCACCCCGGACAGTTTAGTCTCATGCGACTTTTCAAAATGTTGCATGTGAGCTGTTTTAGGCATACTCTCCTTTCAGCATCCCGACGACGTGAACGGAGTCAGCAGCATCGTGACTATTCCCGAGATCCAACGCCCCATGGCGTCTCTACCCGAGACGTGGGTGGGCGTGAACTTCTGGTCGCGTGTCGGCGGACCGTTCATGTGGCGCTCTTTCGACGCTGCGGTCGTGCGTGAGGAGCTCCAGACCCTCGCTGACCATTCGCTCACCATTACGAGGTCGTTCTTCTTCTGGCCCGACTTCCACCCCGAGCCGTACCGGATCGACGAAGGAAAGTGCGCGTCGTTCGCTCGGTTCCTCGATCTTCATGTTGCGGCCGGGCTGCGGACGATCCCGACGTTCATCGTCGGCCACATGTCGGGCCAGAACTGGGACCCGGCGTGGCGAAACGATCGCGACCTCTACCGTGACGTCTGGATGGTCGGCCGTCAGGCCTGGTTCGTTCAGGAGATGACGCGCCGCTTTGCCGAGCACCCCGCCATCTCCGGCTGGCTGATCTCGAACGAGATGCCCCTCTACGGCGGTGGAGGTGGCCTCATGGGTCCCGTCGAGCGGGTCGATGGCGCCGCTGTGCGGACCTGGTCGGAGCTCATGGTTTCGGCGGTTCGCGCGGGCGGCGGCACACAGCCCGTGTCGCTCGGCGACGGCGCCTGGGGATTGGAGGTCTTCGGCCAGGACAACGGTTTTCCGCTTTCGTGGACGGCTCCTCTCATCGACTGGATCGGCCCGCACTCGTACCACATGAACGACGACCCGGTACGTCAGAACCTCATTCCCGCGTTCAACTCTGAGCTGTGTGCGCCCTTCGATCGCCCCGTCATCATGGAGGAGTTCGGCGTCACCAGCGAGTTCGCCGCGGACGACAACGCCGCGGATTACTACCGTCAGGTTCTGCATTCCACACTCGCGGCGGGTGTCACCGGTTGGCTCGGATGGAACAACACCGACTTCGACCTCGATGCGCAGGAGCCGTACAACCACCGGCCGTTCGAGCTGCACTTCGGACTCACCACCCCGGACGGCACGCCCAAGCCGGCTCTCGGCGAGCTCGGGCGCTTCGCGGCTGGCGTGCGGGAGCGCGGGCTCGCACAGGCTCGGCGCGCGCCCACCCGCACGGGCCTCGTCGTGAGCGCCTACTTCGACAGGGAGTTTCCCTTCTGGGGCCAGGAGGAGGCGCCCGCCATGCGCGACGCCCTGCTCGAGGGCTACATCTCCGCGCGCCTGGCAAACCTGGCCCCCGCGATCGTTCGCGACGAGCACGCGCTCCCCGGTCTGCCGCTCCTGATCGTGCCCTCCGCGAAGGCGATCACGACGCCCGGTGCGCGGGCGCTTGCAGAGAACGCCCGGCAGGGTTCGACCGTATGGGTCAGTTTCGGCTGCGGCGAGACCCTCAACCAGCGCGGATGGTGGTGGCCGGGTGTTGACCAGACGTTCGGCGTGCGCCACGCCGCGCGCTACGGACTATCCGAGCCGGTTGCGGGTGACACGGTCGCGTTCCGCTTCGAGGAGTCGTTCGGAGGGATCGAGGCGGGCGCCGATCTGGTGTTTCCGATCGGGGGGTCGCATATCGCGCGAGCGATGTTCCCCGTCGAGCCCGCGGGCGCCCGCGTTGTCGCCCGGGACGAAGCCGGTCGTCCCGCCATCCTCGTGTTCGAAACGGGGAAAGGGCGCCTGATCCTGTGCACCTATCCGCTCGAGCTGTTCGCGGCGCGCACGAGCTTCGTGGATCGCGGAGACCTCGTCCGCCTGTACGAGGCTCTCGCGGAGATCGCCGACGCCTGCGGGCCCGTCCACGTGTCGGCACGAGACGTCTACGGAGATCTTCTCGTCGGACCCGACGGCACGGCGACGGTCGTCGTCGTGAGCGAGGCCGACGAGCCGCGCGTCGTGACCGTCCACACGGCCGGTCACGCGGACGTCGAGCTTTCGTTGGCGCCATACGGTGCCGCGCTCGTGCCCGCAAGCCCGACCGACCCCTCTCGGTGACCCTCAGATCCATCCTCCCAATCCGCTACTCGAAGATGAGAAAGGCAACACAACAATGACCGCTTCACACACCCGACGGATGCGTCGGAGCGCCCTCGCGGCAGGTACCGTTCTAGCTCTCACGCTCGCAGCGACTGCTTGCTCCACGGACGGCTCCGGCACGACGAACGAGGGCGGCACCATCACGACCCTCAGCCTCTACTCGGCCGATAGCCCGGCGGGCGAATGGCTCAACAAGATGGGCGCGGAGTTCAAGGAACAGACGGGCATTTCCGTCACTAACGAATTCGTCGTGCAGACGGACCTGCCTACAACGTATGGCAAGTCGGTAATAGCGGGCACTGAGCCAGACCTCGTTATGACGAATCTGGTCGGCGACCCAACTACGTGGCTCGCGAACGGAGCGACAGTCGACGTATCGTCCTATCTCGATGAGTGGGGCTTGGAGGATGTCTTCTCCGAGAACGCCCTCGCGGACTGGACCAACAGCGACGGCCAGCTACAAGCATTCCCCCTCGAGGGCTACAACTGGCCGATGTGGTACAACATGGACTTGCTCGCGCAGGCCGGTGTGAGTGCTCCGCCCACGACCTGGGACGAGCTCATTCAAGCCTCCGCAGCACTCCGGGCGATCGGCGTGCAGCCTTTCGTCGTGGGAGGTGCCGACTACCCGGCCCCGGCTGTCGTGACGCTCGTCGGCCTGTCCCTCGTAAGCGAAGAAGACCTGAGCGCACTGTATGAGTCTGGCGACTGGGCCGACGAGACGGGTCAGAAGGTCATCAACGGAATCCTCGAGCTGCAGCAAGCGGGCGTGTTTGCGGACGACTCGGCTGGACTGTCGTACCCCGATCAAGTGGCCGCGTTCGGCGCAGGCAAGGCTGCCATGCTGTTCGACGGATCATGGGGTTACGCGAACGCGCAGAGCACGTTCCCCGACCTCAACATCCAGCTGGGCGGCTTCCCCCTCGCGCCGTCGGCGCCGACGGAAAAGCCGGTCAGTTTCGCCGGCCAGTCGACGGGCGTCTGGGTGTCACCCAATGGTGCAGACAACATCGACGCCGTTCAGCAGTTCGTGTCGTTCCTCTACCAGCCTGAGAACCTCGCTCAGTTCGCGAACATCGGGTTCATCTCACCCGCGCAGCCCGGCTACCTCACGCTCGACGCGGCCGTACTCCCGCCCCTGAACATCGCATCGCAGGAGCAACTCCCCGAGACGACCACCGTCTACCGCCCGACGTACAACTCGCTTTCGCCCACCGTCACCAGCGCGTTCTTCCGGGCGAGCACACAGGCCTTTGTGCCCGGAACAACGGCAGAGCAGCTGACCCAGAGCATGGAGCAGGCGTGGCAAGCACAGTAACCAACGTCTCCCCGCGGCGCGTACGTCCGCGCCGCGGGGGGACGCCCGGCCAGGTGGCGGAGGTCGCTCCGGCGCTGGTCTGGTACGGGATGTTCATGGTGGTGCCGCTCATCGCCATGATCGTCCTCAGCTTCACCAGTTGGAACAGCTTGGTGGGCTCCCCCCGCCCCAACGGGCTGGAGAACTACGCCTACCTCTTCGAGGACCAGATCCTGCGGGTCGCGGTCGTCAACACGATCCTCTACGTCGGCATCGGGCTGTTGCTCATCATCCCCCTGGGGTTCCTGCTCGGGTTTTTCCTGTCGCGCAGACCGCGCGGTCACGCAGTGCTGGCGATCATCTTCTTCACCCCGTGGATCGTGTCCGCGTCAGCGCGGGCCATGATGTTCACGGGTCTTTATCAGCCGAACGGCGCGATCAACAGCATTCTCGATGCCATCGGACTGAGCGAACTCGGCCGGGTATGGCTCGCGGATCCGGCGACAGCGTTGGGCGCGGTCATCGCCACAGAGGCTTGGGCGGGCATCGGAGCCACCGGCGTCATCTTCGCCTCAGCCCTGGGGCGGATCCCGGACGAGGTCTTCGAGGCGGCACGACTCGATGGCGCCGGTATCTGGCGCGAGATCGTTGCGATCGCGGCGCCGCTATCGAAGGACTTCATCGGTCTGATGACCATGCTGCAGTTCCTCTGGCTCTTTCTCGGTTCGGCAGGAACCGTGCTTCTGCTCACGCGCGGGGGGCCGGGATCGACCACCATGACGCTCTCGTTCTACCTCTATGACCAGGCATTCGTCTCAGGTCGCCTCGGCTACAGCCAAGCGATCGGCGTTGTCGGCCTGTTGGTCGGCCTGATCGGTATGGGCATCATCCGCTACGCGTTCCGCTCGAAGGACTAAACATGCGATCGCTTCGTCTCCGCTCGGCCGCCGCAACGACCGCCGCCTATATTCCGATCCTGTTGTACGCGGCCGCGATCCTCGTTCCTCTCTATTACATCTTCGTCAGCGCATTCAAGACGAATGCCGAGATCTCGCTGAATCCCCTCGGGCTCCCGGCGGACTGGAGCTTCGCGAAGTTCCTCGACGCGAACAACGCCGTGAACCTCATCGCGGCCGAGGGCAACTCCCTGGTGGTGGCGGCCGGGTCCGTCGTTCTGACAATCCTGTTCGCCGCCCCCGCCGCCCACGGCATCGCGCGGCGCCTCAACGCGTTCTCCACAGGAGCGCAGGTCGCCTTCGGCCTCGCATTTCTCATTCCGCAGTTCGCGGTTCTCGTGCCCGTGTACCTCATCGCGGTGCGGTCGGGTCTCATCCAGGTTCCGCTGATCTTCCTGATCCTCTTCTACGCGGCGATGAACATCCCCCTCGCTGTGCTGCTTCTCGTACCGTTCTTCCGTGCGATCCCCAAAGAGATCGAAGAATCAGCTGAGCTGGACGGGGCGGGGGTCGTGTCGCGATTGCGGCATGTGCTCCTGCCGATTGTCGTGCCCGGATTGACGACGGTCGCGATCTTGTGTTTCCTCGCGGCATGGAACGAATACATCTTCGCCCAGGTCATCACGAACAGCTCCTCCTACACCGTCCAGGTCGCCCTGCCGCTGCTGCGCAGCGAGGGCGCTTTCCAGGGCGCGGATGTCGACCTGGGTCGTTTGGCGGCCGGTGTTGTCATCAGCGTGGTGCCGGTATTCATCGTCTACGCGATCTTGCGTCGCCGGCTGATCGACGCCTTCGCAGCCGGCGCGGTCAAGGGCTGATCGACGTGCTGATCCGCTGGCGTGACCGAGGGGGGAGGGACAGATGACTCTGCGAACTGCGCTGATCGCCGCGCTCGCGAAGCTGCCTCGTCGCGTCGCTCCTGCGCGAGTTGAGCGTGCGATCCCCCTGACCATGCGCGACGGGGCCGTCCTCGTGGGCGACCTGTGGCAACCGTCGCCCGATGACGGATCGAGCGCGATGATCGTCATCCGGACCCCGTACGAGCGCACCGGCCTGGATCTGCTCGCCCGATTGTTCGCCGAGCGCGGTCATCCCGTCTTCGTACAGAGCTGCCGCGGGACGTTCGGATCCGCGGGGACGTTCCGTCCCTTCGCCGACGAGGCCTATGACGGTGAGGACACTCTCGCTGCGCTCACGACGCATCCCTGGGCGGACCGACCGCTCGCCCTGATCGGCGCCAGTTATCTCGGATACACGGCCTACAGCCTTCTCCGCGCCGACCCCGAGCGGATCGTCGGAATGGGCATGGCCGTCACCGCCGCAGATTTCCATTCGGCGGTGCTGTATCCGCGGGGGCGGTTCTCCGCCGAAACGGCGCTGATGTGGATCGGTGGGCTGCTCACGCAGGAACTGCCGGTGCGGGCGCGACGTCACGCCGAGCGCGGGATCAAACGAAGGATGCGCGAAGCTCTGTTGACGACGCCGGACAGGGCCGATGAGGTGTTGCTCGGTTCCCCGTACCCGCCCTATCAAGAGTGGGTGTCGCATGACTCCAGCGACGACCCCTGGTGGGAGCGGATCGATCGCACACCCCAGCTCGCTCAGACTCCACCGTCGGTGCACGTCGCAGGCTGGTTCGATCCGTTCCTGATCGGCCAGCTTGCCGATCACGAAGCTCTCATTCGTCAGGGGAGAAGCACACGTCTGGTGGTTGGCTCGTGGAAACATGCGTCTCCGGGGATCGTCGGAGCGCTGGTGCGCGAGACGCTCAGGGTGGTGGATCACCCCGCAGAATCGCGCGGTGTCAGCGTTCACGATGGCGGTACGGGCGCCTGGATCGAACTACAGCAGTGGCCTCCGACGACGAGTGCGCTCGAATTGTTCCTGACGCGAGGCCGGCGACTCCTTGGATCGCCCTGGAGCATCGCTGGAGTGCGAATGGAGGGTGGATCCCGCCGATCCGCCGCCGCCGGCCGGGGGTCGGGGTCTGAACCCCGCCCATGCCGGTAGAGAGCGTCAGCGCGCGCGGGAGCGGCACCCGGGTGTGTTCAGCGTCACGTCCGGGTCGCTGGGACGACCCGTGACCCTCGCGGGCGCTGCACATGTGCGGCTGAACGTGGCGACCAGCGCCGAGGCGCAGGAGTGGTCTGTGCGGCTCTGCGATGTCGATCGTTTCGGCATCTCTCGAAATGTCAGCGACGGTTACCTCTGCGTTCCGGGCTCGCCGGCCGGTCCGAGCGAGCAGTCCGTGACAATCGAGCTCAACCCGATGGCCCACACTTTCCGCGCCGGACACCGCCTACGTCTGCAGATCTCGGGATCGGGATACCCGCGGCATCCGATGCCGCTCAACGCGTCTCGATCGCGGCGAGTGATATCCCGCCGCGACGCACCAAGCAGCATCGTTCTTCCCATCGTTCCGGGCGGGTGGCCCATCACCGGGACCGATACCGCGGCGGTGGGCTGATGTCGCCGTCGCCGACAGGAACGTGCGAGCCGCGATTCGCGGCCGTCGCCAGGGCGTTCGAGGACTTTCTTGCTGAGGATCCCGCTTTCAGCGCCCAGCTGTGCGCCTACGTGGGCGACACCTGTGTCGTGGACCTGACCGGCGGCAGCGGATTGGGTCCCGACGAGATCACCGGCGTGTTCTCGGTGACGAAGGGCGTCGCCGCGCTGACTCTCGCGACCATCGTTGATGACGGACTGCTCGATTTCGACGAGACCGTCGCGACGTACTGGCCCGACTTCGCTGAGAACGAGAAGGCGTCGATCACCGTCCGACAGCTCCTGTCGCACCAGGCCGGACTTCCGACGGCAGAGGGCGGCGTCACCGCGCAGGACGTCCTCGACTCGCGGCTCGGCGCAAGCCGTCTGGCCGTGCAGCGCCCGCTCTGGCGCCCGGGTTCGCTGTTCGGCTACCACGGCCTGACCATCGGCATCCTGATGGAGGAGCTCGCGCGCCGCACACGCGGGCGTGAGCTGCAAGACATCTACGAGCACACCATCCGTCGTGTGTACGACATCGACTTCTATCTCGGACTACCCGCGGAGCAGGATGCTCGTTATCACCCACTGGTGTCCCCGCCGGCCCCCGCGGCAACGGGGATGATGCCGGACACCCTTGGCGATGCGGCCTTCGGACGGCTCCGCGCGCCGGTTGATCACGCGCTGACAGCGTTTGGCCCGAACGCCCCCGATGTGCGACGCGGAGGACCTGTCGCGGCTGGCGGCACGGGATCCGCCCGCGGGCTCGCGCTGCTGTACGCCGCGGCGCTCGGAAACCTGGGCCAATCGTTCGTTCGACGAGACACCCTCGAGCGGATGTCTCAGCTGCAGGTAAGCGGTCACGATGTCGTGGTCAACGACGAGATGAGTTTCGGGCTGATCTTCATGAAACCTCAGCCGAGGATGCCCTTCGGTAGCTATCAGGCCTTCGGTCACGACGGCGCGGGCGGTGCGCTCGCGTTTGCCGACCCACTATACGACCTCGCCTTCGCATACATCCCCTCTCCGATGACGAGCCCGGGTGGAGCCGACTACCGGGCCGTCCACCTGTCCCAGATCCTGCGTGGCTGCCTGTAGCAGCCAGCGCCCCACCCCAGATGCAGATGGAACCACAGAAAGAAGGATGTTCGTGCGCGCAATAGTCTTCGACAAAGCCGGATCGGTATCGCACACCGACCTGCCCGATCCGACGCCCGGCCCCAAAGATGTGATCGTAGAGGTCGCCGCGGTCGGGATCTGCGGCACCGACACGCACGTACACGACGGCGAGTTCGAAGGCACCAACTATCCCCTTGTCCCGGGGCACGAAGCAAGCGGACGTGTTGTCGGTGTGGGCGCCGAGGTAGAGGATCTGCGTGTCGGCGATCCGGTGGTCATCAACCCCAGCACGACCTGCGGCGAGTGCGAATACTGCCGCGCCGGACGGACCAATCTCTGCCGGAACTGGAACGGGCTGGGTGTGGTCGCGAGCGATGGCGCCTGTGCCCGTTACCTGAAGGCCCCGGTAGCGAACGTCTATCGTCTGAAGGAAACGACAGATCTATATCAGGCGGCGCTGATCGAACCGCTGGCGTGCGCGCTGCGCGGGTACGACCTGCTACCGCGCACGCTCGGCACCCACTACCTGATCTACGGATCCGGCACGATGGGTCTGCTGATGGCGCAACTCGCCCCGCGCGCGGGCGCCGCGAGCGTCACGATCGTCGACACGAACCCGAATCGCCTCGAGGCGGCGCGGGAGTTGGGCTTCGAGCACGCGCTCACCTCCGCGGATGAGGCGCATCGCGCTACCTGGGATGTCGTCATCGACTGCACCGGGAATGTCCGCGCGATCGAGGACGGCCTGCGGCGCGTTAAGCCGGGCGGGCACTTTCAGCACTTCGGCGTCGCGCCGACCGAGGCGCGGGCCGAGTACTCGCCGTTCCGTGTTTATCGCGACGAGATCACCATCGTCGGAACCATGGCCGTGCTCAACACGTTCGAGCGTGCTGTCGAACTCTTCGAGGCAGGAGCAATCAACCCCGGGCCGATGATCAGCCATTCGTTCTCTCTCGGAGACTACGAGGAGGCGCTGCAGATGTTCCGGGATGGGACGGGCCGAAAGCTGCAGATCCGTCCGGGGGACGCAGAGTCCCGCACGCTGCTGCCACACGCGGAGCGCCCGATCGCATGACCTATCTGCTCAATGCGCCCGAGAACTTCCGCAGCGACATGATCACCGGCTTCGTCCGTGCGCATGCGAGCAGTGTGCGGGCGGTTTCCGGAGGAGTCGTTCGGGCTCAGGCGCCATCGACGGCCAAGGTTTCGGTTGTCATCGGCGGCGGCTCGGGACACTACCCCGCTTTCGCGGGTCTTGTCGGCGAGGGCCTTGCCGACGGTGCGGCGATGGGAGAGGTATTCGCCTCACCGTCCGCCGCTCAGATCGTGGATGTGGCGCGCGCGACCTCGCACGGCCGGGGCGTCCTGTTCTGCTACGGCAACTACACCGGCGACGTGCTTAATTTCTCTCTGGCCGAGCAGCGTCTCCGGCACGAGGGAATCGCGTGCACGAGCGTACGCGTGACGGATGACGTGATGAGCGGCGATGCGACCGAGAAGCACCGACGGCGGGGCGTCGCGGGGGACCTGGTCGTTGCGAAGATCGCGGGGGCCGCCGCCGAGCGCGGCGACGATCTCGCGACCGTGGCGACGGTGGCCGATCGCGCGAACGCGCGCACCGTGACTGTTGGCTTCGGATTCTCCGGATGCACGTTGCCGGGGGCCGCCGCGCCACTGTTCTCGATCCCACCCGGCCGGATGGCGGTCGGCATGGGCATCCACGGGGAGCCAGGGCTGGGTGAGGCTGATCTCGTCAGCGCTGATCGGCTCGCTCAGCTCATGGTCGAACGGTTGGCGCAGGAGGCGGACACACTCAAGGGAGCCCGCCTCGCCGTTGTCGTCAACGGTCTTGGATCCGTCAGCTTGGAGGAGCTCTTCGTCCTCTTCGGAGGCGTCGCTCGGCTGCTGGACGAAGCCGGGGCGATCATCGTCGCCCCCGAGGTGGGCGAGTTCGTCACCAGCTTCGAGATGGCGGGCGCATCGCTCACCCTCACCTGGCTGGATGACGAGCTCGAGGCTCTCTGGCGAGCACGCGTCATCTCCCCGGCGTTCACGCGTGCAGAGGACCGCTCGGATCGGTATTCGGAGAGTACGAACCCCGTTCCGGCCATGCGGGGTGAATCGCGGCTCAGAGAAACAGCGGAGCCCGCCCTCTCCGGTGAGCCTGGCCTGGTCACCATCATCCTCGAGGCGGTGCAGCGCGCGATCGATGTGAATGCGGAAGACCTCGGACGCCTCGACTCGGTCGCAGGCGATGGCGACCATGGAATCGGCATGCAGCGGGGAATCGCGGCGGCGGTCAGCGCAACGCAGAACGTCACCTCCGTGCGGACGGCACTCGGTCTCGCCTCCGAGGCGTGGTCCGACCGAGCCGGGGGGACCTCCGGCGCACTGTGGGGTCTGATCCTCGGGTCGCTCGCGAACGCGATGCCCGAGACCGGCGAACCCCCGACCCTTCGCGAGCTCGCGGACGGCTGGTCGGAGGCCGCTGCGGCCGTCGCCCGAGCGGGTGGCGCCGAACGGGGCGACAAGACCCTGTTGGACGCGCTCGGACCCTTCGCCGATCAGCTCGCGGCCGAGCTGTCCATCGAACCGGAACGATCTCTCGAATTGGCGTGGACGGACGCGGTCGAGGCAGCACACCGCGGCGCACAAATGACCTCTCGTCTTGCCGCGAGGCGAGGAAGAGCCCGCACTCACGGTGCCGCCGGGCTCGGGTCGCCCGATCCCGGTGCCGTGTCGTTTGCGCTCGTGGTCGCGGCGGTGACGCCTTACCTGTCTTCCGGTGACGGCGAGGGTGGCATCGGCGTATCGGAAGGAGCCCCCTCGTGCGGCCGTTGAGAGTAGTCGTCGGCTCGGATGACGCGGGCTTCCGGTACAAGTCTGTCCTCCGGGAGGACCTCGAAGCATCCGAGCTCGTCGAGTCAGTGCTGGATGTCGGAGTAGACGCGGATGGACACACCCCGTATCCCCGGGTGGCCATTGCCGCTGCCCGCGAGATCTCCGAAGGGCGTGCCGACCGCGCTCTTCTCATCTGCGGCACGGGCCTCGGTGTCGCCATCGCCGCGAACAAGGTAGAGGGTATCCGGGCTGTGACCGCGCACGACAGTTACTCGGTGGAGCGAGCGATCCTGAGCAACAATGCCCAGATCCTCACCATGGGAGAGAGGGTGGTTGGGCTCGAACTGGCCCGACGACTCGTGGGTGAGTGGCTGATGTATCGATTCGACGAGTCATCGGCGTCGGCAGCGAAGGTACAAGAGATCTCGGATTACGAAGCGGGGCGATGAGGTGTCGACGAAACTCGTCGCCGTCAGTCTCAAGATGTACTTCGACCACGTCAGAACGCTCGAATGGGCTCGTGAGGTGCGCACTCGCGCGGCATCCCATCCGAAATTGTCCGATGGCCTCATCGACCTGGTCCTTCTGCCTGATCACGCATCCCTTGCCGGGGTTATCCAGATATTCGAGGGCACGCCGGTGCGGGTAGGTGCACAAGATCTCTCCTGGGCAGACTCCGGTGCCTACACGGGGGACGTTAGCGGTGTAACGCTCCGGCAGGTCGGCTGCACGCTGGCCGAGATCGGCCACGCCGAGCGGGCTCTGCACCACGGCGAGGATTCCGTTGTGGCTGGCGCGAAACTCCACGCCGCACTGAGAAATGGCTTGCAGCCGCTAGTCTGCGTGGGGGAAGCCGAACAGGGCAATCCCGTCGATGCCGCTGACCAGTGTCTCTCACAATGGGACGCCATGTGGGAGCGAGTGCCCGAAGCCGAGCGGACTTCCCGTCCGGAAGCGGATCCCGTCCTCGCGTATGAGCCGGTATGGTCGATCGGTGCTGACGCTCCAGCACCCGCCGGGCACATCATCGGCGTCGTGAACTCCTTGCGATCGTCCGGGCGTCTCCAACCCGGAACTCGCATCATCTATGGCGGAAGCGCCGGGCCCAAGCTCGTCCCCAGCCTGGCCTCCGCGGTGGATGGCTTCTTCCTGGGCCGCCGCGCCCACGACCCGGATGCCCTGCTTGCCGTCGTCGACGCGTTATCGTCGTCCTCCTAACCGGTGCCGCGCGAGCTCGTTGCTGGGTCCGTCGCCCGACCGTTGACAACCACCCGCCTCTAGGGCGTGGTCACGACATCGGGTCAGCGGCCTGCGGCAGCTGATCCGGCACGCTCTCGAACGTCTCCGGCGACCCCACGATCGGGATCGAGGTCGTGACGACCGGCACGGATGCCGACAGCAGCGACCCGTCGTCGCGGGTGACATCCGCGAACTGACGAATCGAGGGTCGGCCGGGAATCACCGGACCCTGATCGGCAAGCGGAATCATCAGCTCTTGCTCGGGGTCGATGACGTACTGAGCGCCCCGCACCGAGAACGAGACGCTCTGCCCCGGCCCCGCCGCGAACCACATCCGGTCGCGGGCGATCGTCACCTGCAGCCGCGTGCCCTGCCAGTGCAGTGTGAACGAGAGCTCGGGCCAGTCGGCAGGCAGCCGCGGATCGAAGCTCAACTCCCCGAAGTGGTCGCGCATACCTCCGAATCCACTGACCAGCGCGGTCCAGACGCCACCGGCCGAGGCGACGTGCACGCCATCCGCGGCATTGTGATGCAGGTCGCCGAGATCGACATAGATCGAGTCGAGGAAGTACCTCAGGGCGAGCTCCTGGTAGCCGACCTCGGCAGCGAGGATCGCCTGCACGACTGCCGACAGCGTCGAGTCCCCCGTCGTCAGGGGGTCGTAGTACTCGAAGTCGGCCAGCTTCTCTTCGGCGGTGAAGTGGTTGCCCTGCAAGAACAGCGCCAGCACCACGTCGGCTTGCTTGAGCACCTGGTACCGGTAGATCACCAGCGGGTGGAAGTGCAGCAGCAGCGGCCGCTGGTCGGGCGATGTGTTCTCGAGGTCCCAGACTTCCTTTTCGAGGAAAACGGCGTCCTGGGGGTGGATGCCGAAGGCATCGCTGAACGGGATGTTCATCGCCTCAGCCGCGGCCTCCCACGCCTCGACCTCGTACTCCCCCAGGCCCAGGCGATCCACCATGAGGCGGTAATCCTCGGGAGCGTCCAGGGCCATGTCGCGCAACGTGTGGGCAGCGAAACGCAGGTTGAAGCGAGCCATGACGTTCGTGAAGAGGTTGTCGTTGACGACTGTCGTGTACTCGTCGGGCCCCGTCACACCGTGGATGTGGAACGACCGCTCGGAGTCGAGTTCCGTCTCACGCCAGAACCCGAGGCTCGCCCACATCCGGGCGGTCTCGACGGCGATATCGACGCCTTCGCGATAGAGGAACTCGGTGTCGCCCGTCGCCCGCACATACTTCGCGAGGGCAAAACTCACGTCGGCATTGATGTGGTACTGAGCGGTGCCAGCGGCGTAATAGGCCGAGGCCTCCTCACCGTTGATCGTGCGCCACGGGAAGAGCACCCCGGCCTCGTTGAGTTGACGCGCGCGCCGACGCGCGGCGGGAAGCATGAGGTACCGCATCCGCAGTGCGTTTCGCGCCCACTGCGGGGTCGTATAAGCCAAGAACGGCAGCACGTAGATCTCGGTGTCCCAAAAGTAGTGACCCGAGTAGCCCGACCCCGAGACACCCTTCGCGGGGACGCCGAGCCCATCGGCCCGCGCGGCAGCCTGGGCGAGCTGGAAGAGGCACCAGCGGGTCGCCTGCTGCAGATCGTCATGGCCGCCGATCCGAACGTCCGAACGCTCCCAGAACGCATCCAGCCATTCGCGCTGGCGCGTGAAGAACGTATCGACGCCCTCGGCCTCCGCGCGGTCAAGGGTCCTGCGGCACCGATCGACCAGTTCTCGCGCGGGGACACCGCGCGAGGTGTGATAGCTCACGAGTTTGGTGACGGTGACCGGCACACCGGCCTTCGCTCGCACCCGGAACACGTTCTTGGCGATGTCGGGTTCGATCAGGCGCCGCGGATCGTGCTCGTTGTCGGTGGTGATGATGTGGTCGGCGACGACCGCGATCGTCATCTCCGATTCGGTGGCCTTGTAAGCGAGGGCCGATCGCGCGCCGTCCTGCCAGTACTCCTGTGGTTGGAGTACGCGCTGGTGGATTCGCTCGGCCCGGCGAGGATCGAAGCCCGCCTTCTTGGGCGCGACGGGAGTGCCGCCGTAGACATCCTCGCCGTCTTGCCGGTTGATGATCTGACAGCTGATCGTGACCGGAGCATCGGCGTTCAGCACCGTGACGGTCTGCCGCAGGATCGCGAGGTGCTTCTCCTCGAACGACACCAGCCGTTCGTCCTCGATCAGGACCTCTTTACCCGACGGTGTCACCCAGAGAATCCGGCGACGCATGACGCCGTCACGCATGTCGAGAACGCGCTCATACTCGCGCACATCGGCGATGTCGAGCGACAGCGGCTCATCATCGACGTAGACCCGCATGATCTTGGCATCGGGGGCGTTGATGATCGTCTGGCCGACCTCGGCGAACCCGTACGCCTGCTCGGCGTGCCGGATCGGGAACACTTCGTGGAAGCCGTTGATGAAGGTGCCGTGCTCGTGTGCGAAGCGACCCTCCGGACTGTTGCCGCGCAAGCCCAGGTAGCCGTTGCCGACGGCGAACAGCGTCTCGGATACCCCGACCTCGTCATGCGAATAGCTCGTCTCGATGAGCCGCCATGGGTCGATGGGATAGCGATCACGATCGATCACGCGGACTCCTCCGGTTCGGGTGCGAGAGCAGCAGTCGGGATGCCGGCACCGTTGCCGTCGAGAAACTCGGCCAGGTCGGAGACCACCACGTGTGCGCCAGCGTCGCGCAGAACCTCGGCTCCGACGCCACGGTCGACGCCGACCACGAGCGCGAATCCGCCAGCAGCCGCGGAGCGGACACCTGACAGGGCGTCTTCGACAGCCGCGCTGGATGCCGGCTCGACGCCGAGCATGGCAGCTGCCTCGACGAACACGTCGGGGGCTGGCTTGGAGGCCAGCCCGTCCCGTTCGGCGATGACGCCGTCCATGATCACCTCGAAGCGATCGATGATCCCGGCGGCTGTGAGCACTTCCCGGGCGTTCTTGGAACTCGAGACCACCGCGATCCGGGTACCGGCATCCCGCAGCACCTCCAGTAGCGCGAGCGAGCCCGGATACGGCGCGATTCCTTCGCTTCGCAGCACGCTCTCGAAGACGGCGTTCTTGCGGTTGCCGATGCCGCAGACGGTGTCGAGCTCAGGGGAATCGCTCGGGTCGCCCCAGGGCACTTCGACATCACGGCTCCACAGGAGACTCGCGACTCCGTCGTAGCGCTTCTTGCCGTCGAGGTGCTCGAAGTAGTCGCGCTCGGTGTACTCGGGCGTGATGTTCCACGCCGCGAAGAGCTCCTGGAACATCGACTGCCACGCGTGCATGTGCACCTCGGCGGTCGGTGTCAGTACCCCGTCCAGATCGAAGAGCACCGCGTCGTAGGCGGTGAGATCGGGAAGAGCGTCGGCCACAGGAATCCTCCCGGCGGGTGGCGATGTCGAAAGCGTTGGCGCGAGCCATGGCAACAGGTCGGGTACGGCTGACGCCGTGGTGCAAGCGTAGTAGTTCGACCCTGCCGCAATGCTGGTTTGCGGGCGCTCAGCCCTGCGCGACGCCGAGAGTTTGCCGAGCGATCTCGAGTTCTTCATTGGTCGGTACGACCAGGACGCTCACCGCCGAGGCGTCGGTCGAGATACGACGGATGCCGCGCTCCCGCCGCTCGTTGCGCTCGGGGTCGATCTCCACTCCCGCAAAGCCGAGGGTTTCGAGGGCCGCCGCACGGATGATGGGCGAGTTCTCGCCGACGCCGGCGGTGAAGGAGATGACGTCCACGCCGCCCAGCTGCGCGAGATACGCGCCGGCGTAGGTGCGCAGGCGATGGATGTAGACGTCGAAGGCGAGAGTCGCCGCCTCATCGCCGTCCTCGCGTCGCTGTTCGATGTCGCGCATGTCGGAGGCCCCCGCCAGGCCGAGCAGTCCCGAGCGCTTGTTGAGCAGATCGTCGAGGTCGTCGATCGAGAGCCCCGCGCGTCGCGCAAGCTGGAACACGATGGCCGGGTCGACGTCGCCCGAACGGGTGCCCATGACAAGTCCCTCCAGCGGTGTGAGCCCCATGGACGTGTCGACCGAACGACCACCGTCGATCGCGGTGACCGAGGCTCCGTTTCCGAGGTGGAACACGATCTGCTTCAGGTCTCCCAGCGGCCGGTCGAGGAACGCCGCTGCGGCTTCGCTGACGAACTTGTGTGAGGTGCCGTGGAAGCCATACCGGCGCAGGCGGTGCTCCTGCGCGAGTTCGGTGTCGATCGCATACGTGTAGGCGGCGGGGGCGAGCGTCTGATGGAACGCGGTGTCGAAGACCGCGACGTGAGGAATCGTGTCGAACGCTTCCTGTGCGGCACGGATGCCCTGCACGGCCCCTGGGTTGTGGAGGGGCGCGAGTACCGACAGGTCTTCGATGTTGATGAGCACCAGCGGAGTCACCAGCGTCGGCTCGAAAAAGCGCGCCCCACCGTGCACGACGCGGTGACCAACGGCGACGGGCGGATTCGCCTGCAGTGAGGGGCCGTGCGCAGCGAAGGCATCGAGCATCACCTGGAAGCCTGCGGTGTGGTCGGGAATCGGCAGGTCTCGCTCGGAGGTCGCGCTCACGAATGTCGGTGCCGGCTCATCCGGGGCGAACTCCGCCGCGGTGACGGTGTGACGCGCGTGACCGTTCTCTTGCCCGATCCGTTCCACGAGGCCCGAGGCGAGCACCGCTTCGTTGTCCATGTCGATCAGCTGGTACTTGAATGACGACGAACCGCTGTTGACGACGAGGACGACACTCATGCGGTGGTCCCTTCCTTCTCGCTGGATGCCGGGGCCGCTGCGTCGGCGTCGGCCTGGGCCTGAATCGCGGTGATCGCGATGGTGTTCACGATGTCGTCGACGAGGGCACCGCGCGACAGATCGTTGATGGGCTTGTTGAGACCCTGCAGTACGGGCCCGATCGCGACGGCACCCGCCGAGCGCTGAACCGCCTTATAGGTGTTGTTTCCCGTATTGAGGTCGGGGAAGACGAACACCGTGGCTCGACCGGCGACTTGGGACCCGGGCATCTTCGCTGCGGCGACTGCCGCGTCAGCTGCCGCATCGTACTGAATGGGACCCTCCACCAGCAGCTCCGGCGCCCGGTCGCGGACGTAGGCGGTTGCTTCGCGCACCTTCTCGACATCAGCCCCCGAGCCCGACTCCCCCGTCGAGTACGACAACATGGCGACGCGGGGGTCGATCCCGAACTGCGCGGCGGTCGCTGCAGACGAGATCGCGATGTCGGCGAGTTGCTCGGCCGTGGGATCGGGAATCACGGCGCAGTCGCCGTAGACGAGCACCCTGTCAGCCAGAGCCATGAGGAAGACGCTCGAGACGACAGACACACCCGGCTTGGTCTTGATGATCTCGAACGCCGGACGGATCGTGTGCGCCGTCGTGTGCGCGGCCCCCGAGACCATGCCATCGGCCAGCCCCAGGTGGACCATCAGCGTCCCGAAGTAGGACACGTCGGTGACGGTGTCGGCTGCCTGATCGAGCGAGATCCCCTTGTGAGCCCGCAGGCGCGCGTACTCCTGCGCGAACTGCTCGACGTAGTGGGGATCGAAGGGGCTGATGATCTGCGCAGCTGAGAGGTCTACGCCGAGCTCCGCAGCCCGCGTGCGGATCTCGCCCTCGTCACCGAGGATGACGAGATCGGCGATCCCGCGCGCGAGGACTGTCGCGGCGGCACGGATGACGCGGTCGTCGCTTCCCTCGGGCAGCACGATCCGGCGCCGATCCGAGCGGGACCGCTCCACCAGCTGGTACTCGAACATGAGGGGTGTGACCACTGTCGAGCGGGCAAGACCCAGCGATCTGCTCAGAACCGCGGTGTCGACGTGCTGCTCGAACATCGACAGTGCCGTGTCATAGCGCCGCTGGGATGCCGCCGCGAAACGCCCGCGCGTGTTGATGACCTTGACGGCGGTCTCGAACGTGCCCTCGTCCGTTGCGATGACCGGGAGGTTCGAGGCGACGCCATCCATCAGCCTGTCGATCTGCTCCGGCAGGGGGAAGGGTCCGTTGAGCAGGATGCCTGAGATCGAGGGGAACGTGCCCGAGGAGTGAGCAAGCAGCGTCGCCAGCAGTACTTCGGTGCGGTCGGCCGGGATCATGACGATGGAGCTTTCACTCAGCCGCGGAAGCACATTGACCATCGACATCCCCGCGATCACGACACCGAGGACCTCGCGTGAGAGAAGTTCCGCGTCGCCCTTGATCAGGGTTCCATCGATCGCCGCCATGACTTCGCGCATCGTGGGGGCCACGAGGAACGTGTCCTCGGGGATCGCCCACACCGGCACGACACCGTCGGATGCCACGTGCTCGGGCTCGCGCGCGTGATCGACGAGCTCGCGCACCGCCCCGACGACATCGTCGATGCGATCCGGTTCGGCACGGTTGACGACCACCGCGAGCAGCCCTGCCCGGCCATGCGCGAGCTCCGCCAACGCGAGGGCGGTGATCTGCCCGATCTCCTCAGGAGTGCGCGCGGGCGACGACCCGAGCTTTTCCGCTTCGCCGGTCCGACCACTCATGACGAGCAGAACCGGCGCGCCGAGGTTCGCCGCGATGCGGGCGTTGTAGCCGAGCTCCGCGGGGGATCCGACATCCGTATAGTCGCTCCCCACGATCACGACAGCGTCACACTGCGCCTCGACTGCCTTGTAGCGCTCCACGATCTTGCCGAGGGCGGCGTCGGGGTCCGCGCGCACCTCGTCGTATGTCACCCCGATGCAGTCGTCGTAGGGAAGGTCGACACCGTCGTGGGCGAGAAGCATCTCGAGCACGTAGTCGGGTTCGACAGTCGACCGAGCGATGGCTCGGAACACACCAACGCGCGGTGTGGCATGACTCAGTGCATCGAGTACGCCCAGGGCGATGGTGGACTTTCCGGAGTGACCTTCTGCCGAGGTGATGAAGATGCTCTGCGCCACGTGTTCAGCCTAGGCGCGAGCCCGGGAACGGCGCAGGCGAGGTGCCGGATAAAAGTAAGACTCTCCGCGCACCCGGCAGAGCCTGGTTACCCTTGCTACGTTTCCGTCCTGGGGGAGTTGGCCTGGATGCCGCCGCGCGGAGAGCTTCCCCTAGTCTAACCATTCGCCCTGGCCGGGATTCGCGGCGTCCTCCCAGAGCCGCGCCCACCGGCCAAGGTTACGATTGTGCAACGACCGACGAGGCGCCGCGTATCCGACGAGGCGGCGCGCCCACAGGCGGAGGGGGCGGTATGACCGAGAGCGTCATCGGCGAGGATCAGGTCGCCCCGGGAAGCCCGCCGGTTGCCGTGGAGCGATTCGCCGAGGTCACCGACGCGATCCTCGGGGCTATCACGTCCGTGATCGACGGTAAGCCGGAGGCAGCTCGCAGTGCGCTCATCTGCCTGCTCGCCGAGGGGCACCTTCTTATTGAGGATGTGCCCGGCGTCGGCAAGACGATGCTCGCTCGAGCGCTGGCAGCATCCATCGATGCCGCCGTGCGACGCATCCAGTTCACTCCCGACTTGCTCCCGGGCGACGTCACCGGCGTCTCGGCCTTCAACCCCATCGATCGTGAGTTCGAGTTCAAGCCCGGAGCGGTGTTCGCCAACATCGTGATCGCCGACGAGATCAACCGCTCCTCCCCCAAGACCCAATCCGCACTGCTGGAGGCGATGGAGGAACGGCAGGTCACCGTCGACGGCCACACGCACCTCGTGCCGCATCCGTTCCTGGTCGTTGCCACCCAGAACCCGCTCGAGATGGAGGGGACCTACGCGCTTCCCGAGGCGCAGCGTGACAGGTTCACGATGCGGATCTCGATGGGGTACCCGGATGCGCGCGCCGAAGCGCTCATGCTGCGCCAGCGCGAGACCGTCAACCCGCTCGAATCCGTGCGACCGGTCGTCACGACCCACGAGGTGGCGGAGTTGATCGTGGCGGCGCGGCACATCCACGTGGCACCGGCCATCGAGGAGTACACCGTCGCTCTTGCTCAGGCGACCCGCGCTCACCCTGACCTGAAGCTCGGAGCGAGCCCGCGCGCGACGCTGCAACTGGTGCGAGCCGCCAAGGTGGCGGCGGCGCTGGAAGGGCGATCCTTTGTCATTCCCGATGACATCACCGGCCTGCTGCATGCCGTGTTCGCCCACCGCCTGATCGCCACCCGGGCAGCTGGCGGCGCCAACCACGGCGAGGCAGCGGTAGCAGGCGCTCTCGACCAGATCGCCGCCAGCGCCCGCGTGCCGCTTGCCTCTCGGCGGTGACATGCGCTGGTGGCCATTCACGCTTCGGGGCACCGGTGCTCTGACGCTTTCCATCGCCTCGTTCGTGATCGCGGGCGAGACCGGCGTGCTCGAACTCATGTTCTTCGGTGTCCTCATGGCGGTGCTGTGCGCGGGGAGCCTCGCATCGCTCTGGTTTCGCGCGGCTCCCACCGCAACACCCAGACGGATCGTCCCTGACGTCGCGACGGTCGGCAAACCCACGACGGTTACGGTGACGCTACGGCCGCCGACCCGCATGATGGGCAGATCGGGGCGGTGGCACGAGCACGCCGATCCGGTCTTCATCGGCCAACTCGAGGGCGATCTGATGTGGCGCGGCGCCGAGCGAGTCGCGACGGTGACCTACAGCGTGACGCCCACCACGCGTGGCACCTACGCTCTCGGCCCGCTGCGGGTGGTCACCGAAGACCCCTTCGGGCTGGCCCGCCGCGCGGTGCGGGTTGTCGCCGCCGAATCGGTCAGGGTCGCCCCCGCGCAGGTCGAGGTCACGGCGCTGCGTGCGATGACGGCGACAGCGGGTGGGGCGCTCCACGCCACCCACACCCAGCGGGGCCACGGCGTGGACAACCTGCTGGCCCGCCCCTATCAGCCGGGGGATTCGATGCGCCGCATCCACTGGCGTGCGTCAGCTCACTACGACGGCCTGATGGTGCGCCAGGAAGAGAACGAGGCTGCACCGGATGCCGTCGTCGTGATCGACCGGGACGATGCGCGCTGGGGCGCCGGGGCCGCCGCAGCCCCCGGGCAGGATCCCGCTTTCGAGGCGGCAGTTGCCACGACCGTCTCGGCTGTCGCGCAGCTCTCCCGCGACGGCTACACGGTCAGCGTCCTCGACAGCGACGGAACCGCGCTCCACGAGCCGATCGAGCCGGGCGAGAAGGCGCTGCTCGACGCGTTCGCCGCGGATTGCGCAACGATCGTCGCGGGCACCGGGCACAGCATCCACGACTTGCCGCGTGCCTTCGCTCGAGTCGGTAGTGGCCCGATCGTGATGATCACCGGAACCGTCTCTGAAGCCGACATCGCTGCCCTCGCCCCCATCGGCGCTCACACGACCCTGCCGATTCTGCTGGCCACGGGTGCCAGCGCCGACGCCTTCGACCGAGCAGCGGAGTTGGGGTGGCGCGTTCAGGCCATTCGGGTGGGACCCGAGATGCCCGGATGGTGGGACGACGCACGAGATCAGGGCCAGAAGCGATGAACTGGTCGACACGATGGCGAGCAGCCCGCAGCGCCCGCCGCCGAGGGATGCGAAGCGGACGCTCGGACGCCCTGCTGACCATCGGTGTGATGATCGGGGTGGTTGCCGCGCTCCTGCCGGTGACCCGGGTCATCGCGCCCGGCGCCTGGATCTGGGGAACCCTCGCACTGTCGGGGGCGATCATGGTCACGGGGTTTTTGCTTCGCCGCACCCGGATGTCGGCGATCGGCATCAGCGCCGTCGAGCTTGCGCTCACGATCGGCGTGGTCACCGTCGTGTTTCTGCGAGAGAGCGCTCTGTGGGGAATCATCCCGCTCTTTGCGAGCGTCGATCAGGCCGCGGGCCTCGTGGCCGCGGCATCCGAGGAGATCTTCTACAGCGCGGCCCCCATGGTCCCCACTCCGGCGTTGAGCTTCTTGGTCGTCGGGGCGGCCGGCCTGTTCACGATTGCCGTGGATCACATCGCGTTGACAGCGCGGATGCCACTCCTGGCTGGTGTCGCCCTGTTCACGGTGTCGTTGATTCCTGCGCTCGCGGTGCCGAGCACCGTGAACCTGTGGTCGTTCGCACTGCTTGCGGCGGCTGTGCTGCTGATGCTTCGCGCCGAGACGCGCGGCCGGGAGCCTCGAAGTGGACGCGCAAGCGGCGCCTCCGCTGTCGCAGCAGGCATCGGAGCGCTCGCGCTCGTCGCGACCCTCATCATCACCCCCTCACTCCCCCAGCCAGGGCCCCGGGTCGCGTCCGGAAGCGGAACCGCCGGGATCGATGCATCCCTCTCGCTTGGGCAGGATCTGCGTCGCCCGGATCAGATCGAGGTCCTGCGGATGCGCTCGACCGCCCCGTTGCCTCCTTACCTGCGCGTGGCCACCCTCAGCGAGTTCACCGGCGCAGTCTGGGAACCCGATCGGACGTGGTCGCTTCCGTTGGAAGGCGGAGCCGCGTTCGGCGATGTCGAAACCGGTCCCGGCATCGAGGTAGGCGACTATTCCACGACTGTCGAGATCACCGACCTCTCCACATCCTGGCTTCCGGTGCCCTTCCCCGCCGTGGGAGTCGAAGGCCTGTCGGGTTCGTGGAACGTGATGCCGCTGAACCGGACGGTCGTGGGCGACAACGGCGCAACGCAGGGACAGTCGTATGTCGTCGAGACCCGCGTCCCCGAGCCGACCCTCGACCAGATCCGAGCAGCGGATGCCAATCCTGACCGGGTTCGGGACACGGCATCCGCTCTGCCCGACAATCTTCCCGAGATCATCGCCCAGACCGCGCGAGAGATCACGGCCGGAACCACGAACGACTATGACGCTCTGATCGCGATGCAGTCCTGGTTCCGCGGCCCGGACTTCCGGTACTCGCTCGATGCCCCGGTCGAGCAGGGATTCGACGGGTCGGGAGCTGACGCCGTTGCGGCGTTCCTCGAGGTGAAGTCCGGGTATTGCGTGCACTACGCGTCGGCATTCGCGCTCATGGCGCGAACCCTCGATATGCCCTCGCGGATCGTGGTGGGCTATCTGCCCGGCGTCAACACGAGCACTGTCGTTGACGGGCAGAACGTGCGGTCGGTGCTCAGCGGACAGCTTCACGCGTGGCCAGAGGTGTACTTCGACGGGATCGGCTGGGTCGCGTTCGAGCCGACCAACAGCCTCGGGACGGCGACGCGGTTCGGTTCGGCCACGGATGTCGCACAGGATGACGCGGCCAACCCCACGCCGACCGCGTCATCCGCGCCGTCGGCGACGCCGCAGCCCACGCGATCGGCCCTCTCCGAGAACCTCGACACCCCGAACGCCTCGGTGCCCCTTCCTCTGCAGCGGAACCTTGCGGCCTTCGGGTGGGGAGCCTTCACCCTCGGGCTACTCGCTCTGCTAGCCGCGCCGGGCGTTGTTGCTGAGCTGCGCCGACGGCGACTGCTTGCTTCGGCCACGCGCGGTGACGCGGTGGCCGCGTGGGCAGTTGTTCGGGATACGGCGGTGGATCTCGGCATCCGGGTGGCAGGTAGCGACACCCCGCGGATGCTCGGGGACCGGCTCGTGCGGGAGCACGGCGTTGATGCGACCGCCATGTCTGTGCTCGTGTCGGCGATTGAACGAGAGTCCTATGCACTGGCCGGTGTTGGCACGGCGCCGAGGCCGCGGCCAGGCGATGGCGGAACCGAGCGGGGGACGCTCGCCCAGGCGGCTCGAGAGGTTCGCGGCCAGGTGATGCTGGCGGCCTCTCCTGCGCGACGATCGATCGCCCTGGTCGCGCCCCGGTCACTGGTGCTCGGCCTGTTTCCCCGCAGCTAGACGAAAAAGCCCTGAGCCGCGACCCGTTCGTAAACGATGACGCGGCTCAGGACATGTGGCGGTGACGGTGGGATTTGAACCCACGGTGCGCTTGCACGCACACACGACTTCCAATCGTGCTCCTTAGGCCGCTCAGACACGTCACCAGAACAGCCTGTCTATCGTACCCGATGCCCCTCTGCCGCCCCGACCAGCGCCCGGAGTTCAGGCTGTGAGGGCGTACCGGGAGTTGCCGGCGAGCCGGGGCGTCCGGGCGGGGTCGATCCATGCGGGAGGGATGATCCAGACCTTTCCAGCCGGGCCAGTGCTCTCGATCTCGATCTCCCATCCGTCGTCATGAACGCGATGGTGACAGCGGGTGCACAGGAGCACGCCGTTCTCGAGATCTGTTGGACCCGTGTCTCGTTCCCACCACTTCGCGTGATGAACAATGCACCACCCCGGCGGGGCGCCGCAGAAGATGCATCCGCCGTCTCTTCCAGCCAACGCAACCTTCTGGGCGGGCGTGAACAAACGCTTCAGCCTTCCCCAGTCGAGAATCTCGCTCTCGCCACCCAGCACGCACGGAATGACTTGCGCGTCGGCGGCGAGCCGGCGGACGGCTCCTGCCGAAACCGGCTGGTCAAGGCCGTCGATCGTGGCAGCCCCAATGCCGCTCTGCAATTCCTCAAGGCTCATACGCACGACAACGGTGGTTGCGGGACCAGTCGGGACACGGTCACAGCTCAATCCGTGCCGGCACAGGTCAGCCAACGCGTCTGCGGCAAGCTGCTTTACGGATCGCAAGTCGCGCTCGTCGGTGGTTGCATGCTCATTGCGGCGCAGTTCCTGGGTCACCATCGCTTCGATCGCCGTCTTAACGGGCGCCGCGGTCTCGGCATCCAACTTTGCAGTGAGTGTCACCATGCCGTCGCGTTCCTGGATGACGAGAGAGCGCTGCGCCCTAGCATCCTCGTGCCGCGGTTCCACACCATCGGGATCGAGGTGCGCCTCGACGCGCGCGAGGAGCTTCGAGAGTTCATCGGGCCGCAGCCCCGGCGCAAGCTGAACGAGCTGCCGTTCGGCCTCGTCGATGCGCGCGGCTTCTGCGCGGAGGGAAAGCCGGTCGAGAAGTGTCACGATCGCCGCCGCCGGCGTTACGCCGAGGTCTCCTCGGGCGACCGAGGCGGCCACGAACTGCCGTTTCGCGGGCAGCGGATCGCCCGTGAGCGTCATCCGTGGCGAGGTAGCCTCACCGACCTGGACGATGCGAAGCGCCTCGCCGATGCCGGTGCCGCTCGTGGTGGAAATCAGCGCGGCGGGCGATGCGAACCCGTGACGCTTGGCGAGAGACTCCTTACCGAGCTCCCTACGCGACTGGCGAGCGATCTCAGCGGCGACCGGCGCGAACGCTGCATCAACTCGCCGCCGCAACGCTCCGTAGGCGTTGTTTACGGCAACCAGCTCGGCCGCGGTCAGCGACTCCGGCGATCGTTCGGCGCCAGCAGCAGCAAGCGCTTCAAGCGCCTCCGCAATACCTGCCAGCGAGTTTGTCATGCCTCGACATTAGAACATAACTCCGACATTCATCCTGGCTAGGCGCACCCCAGAAAGCTCGAATCGCGAGGTGCCCCGACACTCCCGTTCAGTCGCGCCTTCGCGCGACTTTCGCGCTTTGCGACCAGCGTCAAGGCGCGACTGAACGGAGGCCCCGACCCGAAGATGCCGAGCTCCGCTACGGCCGATCGTGGCTCGTTGCGAGAGTCATCCGGCGCCCGGCCGTCAGCCAGAGCGCCGGGCCGACGACCGGGACGAAGAGGATCAGAAGCGTCCAGATCAATGCCAGCCTCCGGTGAGCTGTCGGGCGGAGCGGGCAAGCACAATCAGCGCCACGACAGTCAGGAGCAAGGCGAGGGTGACGATCGCCGACCACGCGATGTCATACACCGCAGGGAGGAGGGGGTTTGGCGCATGCATCCGTCGAACTACGCGACTATCCCCGCCAGCAACAGCACCTGACGACCAACGCGGACGGTGCAGGCGGCCGCGGTCAGTCCTTCACCTCGCGGGGCGGGTTGTGCATGAACTCGATACGGATGCCGTTCTCATCCTCGAGGAAGGATGCGTAGTACCGGGGCGTGAAGCGCGGATAGGGCTTCGGATCGCGTACCGCTACCCAGCCTGCAGCCACAGCCACCCCGTGAAGCCGATCGACCTCAGCACGCGAATCGATTGCGAAAGCCAGGTGCTGCCAGCCGATCCGGCCATGCTCATGCGGACCGCTCCCGACGTCGCGAGCGGGGTAGAAGATGAGTTCCGTCTCGCCCGGTCTCGTCCAGAACACGGTGGCCCCGGCATCCGTGCGAACGTAGCCGAGCTCGGTGAGCACCGGCTCGAATCGGTCAGCGGTCGCCGCGACGTCGGCGACCGAGATCCCCAGATGATCGACCAGCGGCATTCTCACGCCTCCCGGAGGATCTTCGGCATGGCCTTGCCCTTGGCCAGTTCGTCGATCAGCTTGTCGAGATAGCGGATCTTCTGCATCAGCGGGTCCTCGATTTCTTCCACCCGCACGCCGCACACCACGCCGGTGACGGCCGAGACGCGCGGGTTGAGGTCGGCATCCGCGAAGAACTCCTCGAACGTCGTCTCGTCATCGAGGTGCCGCGCCAGATCGCCGTCGTCAAAGCCCGTCAGCCAGGCGATAATCTCGTCAACTTCGGCCTTCGACCGCCCCTTGCGCTCTGCCTTGGCGACGTAGAGCGGGTAGACGGACGCGAAGCTCGTCGTGAAGATCCGGTGCGCCATGGTCTGAGCGTAGGGGTTCGGAGCTACCGGCGTCCCGAGGTAAACACCACGGGGACGCCGAGCCACTCCCCGAGGTCGCGGATCTCGGCATCCACCATCTCGCGCTCCTCGTCGTCGAACGGGATGAGTTCGTGCACCGCCGAGACGACGAGGTTCTCTTTCTTCTTGTCGAGTTCGGCATCCAGCAGCGCCGAGAAGCGGTCGCCGATGAGGATCGGATGCACGAAATAGCCGTACACGCGCTGGGCTTTGGGCTTGAACTGCTCGAGGATGAAGTCGAAATCGAACAGCTCGGCAAGACGCGGGCGGTCGAAGAGCATCCGGTCGTAGGGGTTGAGGATCGCGACGCGGCCACCGGGGTCGTCATCGAGGGCGGCGATCGCCTCGGGGTCAACGCGCCACTTCCACGCACTCCCCTCGACCTCCGCGGGCTCGCCGACCATGCCGACGTCGCTCCAGTGTGACTTCTGGCGCGCGATCCCGGCGGCCTGAAGGCGCCGCTGCTGCATCCGCTCCTCGGCTTCCTGGGGCGTGATGGATCCGTCATCCGGGCCGTACAGCCGCTCTGCCAGGTCCCACACGCGCTGGCGGTTTTCGCGTCGAACCACTGCAACCTCGCCGATGACCGAGAGCAGTTCGAGCATCCGCGGCACCTGATTCGATCCGTACCAGCCGCTCTCGTTGCTGCGCTGCACAACGCTGGTGTCAGGAATCTCGGATGCCAGCAGCGGCCCCTCAGCGCGTAGGCGAGCCAGCACATCCTTGCGAAAGGCGGCGTTCGCCTCGAGGTACTCACGGGAGGCAGCACGCAACTGCCGGGCACGCATCAGCGGCACCATGTAGGGCATCAGGCTGGAGGAGAAGAACCGCCCGTCGAATTCGAACAGCAGACGATCGTCTTCAACGGCCTTCTTCAGCTGACCTGGCTCATAGCCCCACCCGATTCGGCTCCAGAATGCGGTCTGTTCCGCGGGAGCAATGGTTGCGGTCGGGTCGATCTTGATGCTCCCGAGTTGCTCGGCGACCTCGACGACGTCGCCGGGACGGTCGGCATCCAGCAACTGCGCACGCACGGCGATCCGGCGCGCTTCATCCCGCGTGAGGCGATGCATTCCGCGAGCGTACCGCTCGGCGCCGACACCCTCTTCCCTTTCCATTATCCCAGGGGGACGGGGGCTTGCGGCAAGGGCCCCTCGCTGCGGCAGAATCGCAGGTCGCGCTGCGATTTCACGTGTGGTGATCGCTCGCGCGAGACCGGAGATGACCACATGAGCACGACGCCGACATCCGCCTTTGCCCTCCCGCAAGCCCTCGCACACAAGGCGGTAACCGCCAAGATCCATCTCGACGACGCCTGACGGATGCCGATGGGGCGCCGCTTCTTCTGGACTGGCGCGCTCTCGCCGCACGCCCGTTCTTTGCGGCCACCCCCGCGCGCTCCGAGGGTGTCGCGAGCCGTCGCCGCTACCGGTGGAATAGCGGACGCATCGTCGACTATTGGGATGAGGCCCTCCTGCCGGATGCCGACACCACGGCCCTCTCACTTGATGACGATTCGGCGTTCCTCACCTCGCTCGGAGCGTCGCGGTCGCCGCGCATGCGTGACGTGCTCGGCGCGATCCAGGCAGATCAGGATGCGATCATCCGCGCCTCGTCTGCCGGCACGCTCGTCGTCGAGGGCGGGCCCGGTACGGGAAAGACCGTGGTCGCACTCCACCGTGCCGCGTACCTTCTAGCGACCGACCAGCGGTTGGCGGCCGGCCGCGGCGGCATCCTCTTCGTCGGCCCCCACGAGCCGTACCTCGACTATGTCGCCGACGTGCTCCCGAGCCTTGGCGAAGACAGCGTGCTCACGTGTACGGTCCGAGACTTCGTTCCGGATGCTGCGGCTAGCGCCGACGAAACCGACACGCGTGTTGCCGCGCTTATGGGCGATCCGCGAATGGTGGCCGCGATCGAGCCCGCGGTGCGGCTGTATGAGGAACCCCCGAAGCAGGCCCTTGCCATCGACACGCCCTGGGGCGAGCTGACGCTCACCTCGTCGGATTGGGAGGAGGCCTTTGGCGCTGCAGAACCGGGCACACCCCACAATGAAGCGCGTTCACAGGTCTGGGAAGCGCTGCTGGAGATCCTCGACGACCAGACGGACCCGGAAGAAGTACCACCGCATCTGCTGCGTCGCGCACTCATCCAGCATGAGGGGTTGCAGCGCACGTTCCAGCGCGCGTGGCCGGCGGTTGCGGCATCCGTCCCTGTCGCGGACCTGTGGTCGGTGCCGGCGTATCTACGTCGATGTGCCCCCTGGCTCACGGATGCCGAGATCACGCTCCTGCAGCGGGATCCTGCCGACGCCTGGACGACGTCGGACCTGCCGCTCCTGGATGCGGCCCGTCATCGGCTGGGCGAGCCGTCAGCACATCGCGAAGCGCGGAGCGAGAGATCCGTCTCACGGCGCAGCGCGAGGAGATGTCGCGCGTTATCGAACGGCTCATCGAGGGCGGTGATGAACTTCTGAGCTGGATGGACGGCGAAGATCTGCGCAATAGCCTGGTGGACGAATCGGCGGTGACCTCTCCCGTTCGGGAAGCGCTGGCCGGCCCGTTCGCGCACATCGTGGTCGACGAGGCTCAAGAGTTGACGGATGCCGAGTGGCTCATGCTCGTGCGGCGTTGTCCCTCTCGCAGCTTCACGATTGTCGGCGACCGCGCGCAGGCGCGGGCCGGTTTCGGGGAATCGTGGCGAGGACGGCTGGAGCGGGTCGGGCTGCTGCGGATCGAGATCGCGACGCTCACGGTCAACTACCGCACGCCGGCAGAGATCATGAGCGAAGCCGCTTCTGTCATCCGTGCAGTACTGCCTGATGCGAACGTGCCGCGCTCGATCCGGTCGGGCGGGGCACCGGTGCGCCGAGTGCCGCAGTCGGAACTGTGGGAGGTCGTTGATGCGTGGTCGGAAGCCAACGCTGACTCGACCGTCGCGATGATCACCGCGACGGGACATGCCGGTGGCGACGCGCTGTCGGCGCGCGCGCACGGTCGGGTTAAGGTGCTGTCCCCGATCACAGCGAAGGGTCTCGAGTTCGACCTCGTGGTGCTCGTGCACAGCCAGGCGAAGGTCGCGCCATCCGTCACGATCCGCGCGTACCGGTTTCGGAGTCATAGATCCCGTAATTGCGAGAGTGTCGATCGCGGCATCCTGCTGCTCGCGACTGCGCCCGCGTGCCCAATATGACAGTTCACTCAGCCAACGGTGAACCGTGACCCGATCGACACGGCGCGGGTCGGCGGAAAACTCGTATGCAGGCATAGAGATATTTTCCCCGAGCCGATTCACCGGTCACGTCGCTGGTCGAGATGGTCACCGCGACGGCTGAGTGATCGAAGCGAGTCGCCAGACAGCCCACATGGCACCGGCGCCGGCAACCGCAAACACGCCGAAGCTCCACAGCGGCGCTCCGACTGCCTCGCCGAGCACCGTGATACCGAGGATGACAGCAATGAAAGGGTCGACGATCGTGAGTCCCGCAACGACTGTCTGCGGGTTGCTCACCGTGTGGGCTGTCTGCACGAAGTAAATCGACAGCGCGCCGGCCACCGCGATCCCGATCAGGCACGCGATCGTCAGCAGGTTGGTGTCGTCGATACCGAAGTCCTGAGAGGCCCACGCGGTCTGGACACGCAGAATGACGGTCTTGCCGAGGGTTGCGACGAATCCCGCGAACAGCCCGCCGAGCACGACATAGACGACGGGCGGGATGCCTCGCCGCCGCATCAGCGCAAGAGTCGCGAAGGTCGCGGCGAGAACAACGAGCAGGATGATGAGGATCAGGATGAGCTCACGGTCGGTGATCGTCGTCTGCACGCTGACGGCGGCCGCGACGCCAACGAACGCCGCGAGGCTCGCGACCGCGACCAGGATCGCGACGATCTCGGCACTGCTGGGCCTGCGTCGAGTGACTACCGCGGTCAGCGCTGATGCAAAAACCAACGCGATGACACCGACGGGCTGCACCACGATCAGGGGAGCGAACGCGAGAGCGATCAGCTGCGCGAGGATCGCCAGCCCGAACAGCACGGAGCCGAGAAGCCAGACGGGGGTCTTCGCAAGAGCCCAGAATCCGGCGGCACCGAGCCCCGACGTGCTGGCGCCCTTCGCTCGCTCGACTCCGACCGACTGGAGATGGTTTCCGACAGTGAGCAGCGCCGCCGACAGCACCGCAAGCGCGATACCGATGATCGGAAACGAACTCAGCTCCATGTGGATCCCCCGGTGTCTTGCCCTGTCACCTGGCGCTCAGGCTATCCGACAGCCCCCGATGTGCGAGGCGTTGATCACTCGGATGCCGCCGCCTGAGCCAGCAGGCTTCGCTCGGTGAGCACGCCGTCGTGGATCTCGAGCACCCGATCCGCGCGCGCCACGATCGATGGATCATGGGTGGAGAGCAGCACAGCGACGCCGTCGTCATGCGCGACCGAGGCGATGAGGTCGATCATCGCCTCGGCAGTATGTGAATCGAGTTGCCCTGTCGGCTCATCGGCCAGCAGCACGCGCGGCGACGCTGCCAGTGCCCGCGCGATCGCGACGCGCTGACGCTGCCCCCCAGACAGTTCCGCCGGACGCTGCCCGGCGTGGCCAGCCAGACCGACCCGCTCCAGGAGTGCGCTGACGCGCTCATCGCGCGCGCGGGGTTCAGCCCGGGCGATCCGAAGGGGAATCTCGACGTTCTCCGCGGCAGTGAGCGCATCGAGCAACCCGAACGACTGGAAGATGAACGCGATATCGTCGCGCCTGGCCCTGTCAAGGTCGCGCTCCGGGGCATCCGTGACCACCGTCTGTCCGACACGAACTGACCCGCTCGAGGCCGCCTCGATACCACCGAGGACGTGCAGGAGGGTCGTCTTTCCTGCCCCCGAGGGTCCGATGAGTACGACAAGCTCCCCCGGGTAGAGCTCGAGGGAGGCGCGCACGAGCGCATGAACCTCGCCAGCCGGTGTGACGTGGGTCACCGAGATGTCGGATGCCGTGACCACCGGCTCCACCGAACGCTCACTCATCCGCCGCCTCGTCTCGTCTCGCCGCCGCTGCACCCGAGTCCGGCACCGCGGAACCCTCGTGACCTGGTCGGACAGCTACATGGTCGGCCTGAAGCTGCAAACGCACCCGGTCTCGCAGGCCGAGGTTCGTCAAGTAGTCCGCCGGTAGCTGCATCCGGCCCACCCGGTCGAGCACGACAAACTCTTCCGCCATGGCGTGCTCACGTCCTTCATCGTCGGTATGCGTCCAGCGCAGCACCTCCGTCGCGGTGCGGCCGTCCCGGATCTGCACCGTGCGCTGAACGTGCTCCGAGACCGCGGGGTCATGCGTCACGATCAGGGCGGTCGTGCCTAACTCGGCGTTGACGCGCTCGAAGGTCCGCAGCACCTCCACCGACGCCTCCTCGTCGAGATCCCCGGTCGGCTCGTCGGCCAGGAGCACACGCGGCTCGTTCACCAACGCAACCGCGATCGCGACGCGCTGCTGCTGTCCACCGGAAAGCTCCGCGGGGTATCGATCTGCCAGGTGTGTCACCCCGACAAGATCCAGCATCTGCAGTGCCCGCTCCTTCGCCCGGGGCCGGCGTCCGATGGCGGCGGCCAGCTCGACGTTCTCGAGGGCAGAAAGGTACGGAAGAAGGTTTCGGGCTGTCTGTTGCCACACAAAGCCGACCACATCACGCCGGTACGTGACGCGATCGCGGCTCGTCAACGACGGCAGGTCACGACCGGCGACCACAGCCTTGCCTGCCGTCGGCGTATCGAGTCCCGACAGAATCGCCAGCAGTGTCGACTTGCCCGATCCCGAGGCCCCAACCAACGCGACCAGCTCACCGCGGCCCACGAGCAGGTCGAGTCCCTGCAGGGCCTGCACCTCGATGTCGGCGACGGTGAAGATCCGCACGAGTCCTTCGCAGTGGATGTCGGCTTCAGCCGAGCGTACTGGTGTCATCTCAGTCCTCCCCCGCTCGCAGCACTGTCGCCGTCGACGTCGCGCGGGCGCTCAACACACCGCCGAGAACGGCGAGTGCGAGAGCTGCCAGCACGATCGCGACGAGCGTAGCGCTCAAGACGGGATCGATGAAGAGCGAGGGTTGGACGCCCCCGCCGGTGAACGGACGTAGGTCGATTGAGAACACGATCAGGAGCGGCAGCAGGATGCCGAGAACTCCGCCAGCCACGAGCGCGGTGACTCCCAGCGGAACGAACTCCCACGCCACGATGCCGCGCGTCGCGCGCCGCCCCATTCCCATCGTGCGTAGCAGCGCAATGACGCGGGAACGAGCATCGCGAGTCACGCCTGCCACAACGAGGACGGCGACAGCCGAAAGCCCAATCGCGATACCTACTGCGCTGAGCAACGCGATCCGCAGCGCCGTGACCGCTGGGGAACTGCGGATCTCATCGGTCGAGGCATCCAACAGACTCACCGAGAATGTCCCGCCGAGGATCTGGCCGACCTGATCGACCACGGGAGCGGCGTCGTACCCGGGCGCGAGGTCGAGCAGTATCGTCCGGGGGAAGAAGCCCTTGCCGGTAAGGGCCGTGTAGTCCTCGGATCCAACGACCACGAACTCCGAAGACGCAGTGAGGCCCAGGATCTCGTTGATCGATTCGGCTCCCACAGCAGAAGCTCCCGAGACATCGGTGACGGCTCCACCCAGTTCGGCAGCCAGCGCTGTCGAGGGCACGACCTGCATCGGAACCTCCGCATCTGCGACGCCCGCGGGGACGGCTCCCACCATCCCGCTCTGCACCGCGGCGAGCGCCGTCGGATCCGTGGCGATGACCTCGGCAGTGAGGCGTCCTCCGGGTCCGGCTACCGGCAGGTAGTCGCCCCGCAGCAAACCCGCGACGGCTGCGACGCCGTCGATCCCCCGGATCACGGCGAGCTGGTCGCTGTCAACGTAGGGTCCCGAGATCTGGATGTCCGCACCGACCGTGCGTTGAGCCGCAACGACGGCTCCTCTGTCGACCGTGGCCAGCACAACAGAGGAAAAGACGGCGATCGCGACCGCCACGAGCATCGCGAGCACGGCCGCGGTGCCGGCGACCGGCTCACGAACGGCTCGTGCGGCCCCAACGAGGCCCGTTACTCCCCGGCGACGCCGTTGCACGCGCAACGCCAGAGCAAGGGGGATCGGATGCAGCCGCACTACGACCAGCGCGAGCGCTACCGTCAGAAGCAGCGGCGCAGCCACCGCGAGCGGGTCGAGGGCTCCGGCGCCCGCCCCGCGTACGAGCAAGACGGTGACGGATGCCGCGGCGAGCACCACGACGAGGACCTGCGCAACCACCATGGTCAGCGTGCGACGCCGACGATCCAGGTCTTCACGGCCCACGATCAGAAGATCTCGAGGAAGGGCAAGAGCGAGCGCCGCGGCCGGAACTGCACCCGCAACGACAGCAAGCACCATAGGCATCCAGCCGGCATCCGCGGGAGCGAGAACGACACCGAGCCCCGCGGCGATGATGCTCACGGGAACGCCGAGGAGCACACCCTCGAGAGCGAGCAGGCGCCGCAGTTGCGACGACGCGGCACCTCGCGCAGCCAGCAGCGCCAGCTGCTGTCTTCGCCTACGAACCATGAGCGCCGCCGCGAGGACCTCGAGCGAGAAGGCCACGACGACCGGACCGACCGCTGCGACCATGAGGATCGCGCGCGTGGCTTCGGTGCGCCCCACTGCGGTGCCGAGCGCGGTGACCAATCCGGACTCCAGCGAGACGCGAAGATCACCGGCTGGGCCGACAGTCAGGGGCGAGGCGACGATCGCGCGAATCGCTGGAAGCAGCTGTGCGACGTCGACCTCGGCGGCGCCGTCGGCGTTGACGGGGTACCACACGACCACCGTTCCGGGCGGGTCCAACGCGTCCCAGGTCCCGGGATCGATCCACGCGGCGGAGGTTGCCACGGGTCGCCGATTCCCGTCATCGAAGACGGTTGCCGTGAGTGCCGTTGGCAGGTGGAGCCAGCGCGGGTCGTCCGGATCCGTTGCTCGAACGGTTGCCGTCAATATCACCTCGAGCGGTGCGGTCGCGGTGAGAATTGTGCGCCGCTCTCCGATCTGCCAGTCCATGGTGCCGGCAGCGTCTTCGCTGAGCGCGATCTGCAGCGGCCCGCTCCCCAACCACTCCTGCGGCCACGAGCCGTTGACAACCTGCAGGCGTGCGAGGGCATCCGGCTCAGCCATGAACTGGACGTCGGCTAAGGGCGAGGTCGGCGCCAGAATGTCGGGTGTTGCCCGCAGGGGATCCGCGTAGACAGCGACCTGACCGTCACCCACGAGGCCCTGAACGATCGACGGCCACTGATCGCGCGCGCTCGACAGTGACGATTCCAGCCCCAGGATGCCGCCCTCGGGCACGACTGCCGATACCGTCCCTGTCAAGTCCCGGGTTGTCGGGGCAAGCTGACCGACCTGATGAGCGACCTCGTCCCGGGTGACCTGAACCAGCAAGCGTGGCGCTGCCGAGATGAGCAGGGCCGTCATCGCAGCAAGAACGACGATGACCGTTGCAGCCCCACGGGGCACACCGAAGCGCCGCCGCAGCAGGCGAAGAACCGAGACACGATCCGGCGGCATCCGTCACTCGTCCTCTCGGACCAGTCGCGCGAGCGCTCTCGGAAGACGCACCCACCAGGCAATGGCGAGTCCACCGACCAGCAGGACCGCCAGCAGCACAAGCAGGGTATGAACATCGACCTGGATGCCGACGGGGTAGGCAGCGGGAAGATCACCGGAGGCCCACCTGACAGCCGGAGGCACCGCCACCGCTGCCGTCACCACTCCCCCGATGATCCCGGCCACGAAACCGACGACGAGCGCTGTCGTGTTCTGCACTGCCACCGCCTTGGTCGCACCTCGCTTGCCCGCCCCCAGGATGGCCAGCAGCGCCGCTTCACGGGCCTCGGCCCCGCTGACTCCCCCGCGCAAGACCAGCAGAATGAGGGCGATGAGGACGGACCCTATCGCCGACACCTGAAGGATTGATCCCTGCCCGACGCGATCTGCCGCGACCGCCGGATCGGGGGCGAGCACGACCACCTGCGGGTAATCCCGTTCGATCAGAACGGCAGAGGCACCGGGATCGTCCGAGGTGAGCCAGAGCTGATTGGCCTCGACTGGCTCCCCCGACACAGCGGCCAGCCGCGCGAGGTCTACCACGAAACCTCGCGAGCCGGGGGTTCCCGGGATAGCGGGGACCACGCCGGCGATCACCAGGTCAGCCGTGAGCGAGGGCGAGGAGGCCTCGAGGGCGAGCGTTTCGCCCTCGATGAGCCCCAGGTCATCGGCGACGTCTTGCGACACCAGGGCGGGGATCTGGCCCGGATCGGAAGGTCGGCTCAGGAGCTCGGACCAGTCGCCGGGGGCGACGACGCCCGGGATCGCCGTCATCACCTCAGGCAATCTCGCTGACTCCAGCGCCAGGATGGGGACGCGGTCACGATCCGAGCGCATCGAGGGCATGCTCGCAACCAGCTGGCGGGCTCCCATCGCCGCGTCCGCCCCCGCCGCCGTAGCAATTGCGGCGGGCGGGACATCGGCGGGAATAGTCACGACTCGGAGATCTGCACCCACCCGCAACGACTCTGGGCCCGAGCCGAGCCCGTCAGCACTTGAGGTGTATGAGGCAGCCACGACGCTCATTCCCACGGCAATGGCGACAGCGATCATCGATGCTGCGGAGCGCCCGGGCCTGCGTGAAAGCCGCCGCAGTGCCGTGACGATCACGACACCCCGGCTCCGGGCAGCGGCACTGCTCAGCATCCGGAGCGCGGCAAGTGCGAGGACGGTCGATGCTGCGGCGACCACGAGCAGGAGCAGGGCAGGGGCCAGGAACGAGATCGGATCCACACCGAAAGTCAGAAGGCGCCAGGTCGCCACCCCGGTGACGATAGCGACGACAACGATCGCAGCGATGGCGACCGCGACACCCCTGGCCGGCCGACTCTCGCGCCCGGCGAGCAGACCGGCGGCACCGGTGGTGCCGACGACGATCACCGCAACACCCGTAGCCGTCAGCCCGACCTGCGCAGCGGCAGCAGTTAGCGCCCACAGGAGCACAGCCGCTCCGAGAGCACCGGCAACGCCCGACACCGTCGCGACGACGGCGGTCTCGACAACCGCGATCGTCACTAGCCGGCGGGGCGCCATACCGCGGGCCAGAAGCAATCTCGTCTCGCCGGTGCGCGACCGCGTCACCTCCGCTGCCGACAGCACCGCTGCCAGGGCGACGGGCAGTGCGAGCATTCCGACCGCGACCGCGGCGACACCGGCCGACCCGTCGCTCGTCAGCCCTTCGGCTGCCGAGCGTGCCACCCGAGCGGCATCCACCGAGGCCGCCGCGCTGACCAGGGCACCCGAGACGGCAGCGAAGACGGCCATCGCGAGAAGCGACGCACGTGCTGCGGTCGCGCGGCGGAGCGCGAAGCGGATGCCGCCGCTCACAGGCGCTTGCTCCGCATCCTGGCACTCTAGCTGAGCGCGTGCCGGCGTGGGGATGGCTGGCAGCGCGATGTCAGCGACCCGTCAGCGCACGGTTCGCGACTCGGAAGGTCGCGGGGCTGCGATGGGGGAGTGAACAAACGAGCATGGGTGTGGACTGCCGTCGGCGCCACCGTCGTCGTCGGCGCCGTGGTCGGTGCTGAGCTGGTTGTGCGTGCGAACCTGGACGCACGACTCGAATCGGCCACAGCAGATCTCGCCGTCGAGGGAGTGTCAGTGTCCTCCGGCGCGACGCCGGCGATCGTGCAGGTGCTCACCGGTCGCGTGGACCTTCGCGTCGGAATCGACGGCGCCGCGGTCGCAACGTTGGCCGCCTGCCGGTTCGATACCCCGGTCGAGGCACGAATCGACTCGACGGCAGTGTCGATAGCGGTAGAGATACCCTACCGGGGCACGACCTTCCCCGCCACGATCAGCTTCCAGCCCGAGCAGACACCCGACGGCTGGCGGCTCGTTCCCGCCGCGGTCACCGTCGGAGGGTTCGAGGTTCCTCCGGCACTGCTCTCGCGCGCTGGCGAGGCCGCCCCTGCCGCTCTGATCGACGGGATCGCGCTGCCCAGTACTCCGGACGCGATCGCCGTGACCTCCGTGTCGCTGGCCGAGGACGAGCTGGTTCTCTCAGCGACGGCGCCTGCTTCGGCATCCGGCGCGCGTGGTCTTGCCGGACCCCTGAACGGCTGTATCGGCTGAACCGTCAGCTTCCCGTCAGGTTCGGCGAGCTCGGGCGGTCAGGTCGACCAGATCGACTAGTGACCATCGCATCCGCTCACCCCGGAAGGCCCCCATGTCACTCGCCCTTCACCGGCTCGGCCACCTGGTCGCCCGCCACCGCCTGCTTGTCATCATCGACTGGCTGGTCGTCATTCTCGCCCTCCTCGGGGCCAGCCGCGTCGCCGGAACCGCCTACGCCGACAACTTCTCCGTTCCCGGCACCGAATCGGAGGTCGGGCAGAGCGTCCTGGAGGAGCGCTTTGGCTCATCGGCGGCGGGCGCGAGTGCGCAGCTGCTCTTCCGCACCGACTCCGGGTCCATTGAGGATGCCGGTGCCACGGCGGTCATCGAAGACACCCTGGCCGAGATCGAGACGATTCCCGGCGTCGCGAACGTCAGCAGCATGGACCGTCTGCAGATCGACGAGAACGGCGATGCGGCGCTTGCGACCGTGCAGTTCGAGGACGAGAAGCCCAGCGACGACGCACTGGATGCCGTGTACGAGGCAGCCATTGTCGATGAAGCCGGCGTGACCTCGACCATCGGAGGCTCTGCCTACGGTGAAGGTAACCCCGAGATGTCGCACCTGTCGGAGGTCATCGGCATCGCCGTCGCGCTTCTGGTCCTGTTCGTGACGTTCGGGTCGTTCCTGGCTGCAGGGATGCCGATCGTGGCTGCCATCGCAGGCGTGGGAGCGACGATCAGCATCCTGGGCCTGGCGTCCCACGTCGCCGATATATCGACGGCGACCCCGTCGTTTTCGACGATGCTGGGGCTGGCCGTCGCGATCGACTACTCCCTGTTCATCCTGTCCAGGCATCGGCAGGAGCTGGCAGCCGGACTCGAGCCGCGCGAGGCGATGTCGCGCGCGCTGGGGACCGCGGGCGGTGCCGTGGTGTTCGCGGGACTCACGGTGATCGTCTCGCTCCTGGGGCTCTCGGTGGTCGGGATCCCTGTGCTCACCGTTATGGCCTTCGGCGGATCGCTCGCGGTAGCAACAGCCGTGCTCGTCGCCCTGACGCTGCTACCGGCACTCGCGCTGCTCGCCGGCACTCGACTCACACCCCGCCCTCGGCGCGCTCGCCGGCGTTCGGCCTCCCCGGCACCGAGCGGGCGCACCGGGTTCTCGAGCCGATGGGTGCGGATCGTGACTCGGGTTCCCGCGCTGACCATCGTGCTCGTCGTTGTCGGCGTCGGCGCGCTTGCCCTGCCCGCGACGCAGATGGCGCTCGCGCTGCCGGATGCCAGCACCAAGCCGGTCGGTACGGACAGCCGCGATCACTTCGATGCTGTGGCCGAGACCTTCGGCCCCGGCTGGAACGCCCCCCTGCTCGTGACCGTCGACATCCTCGAGTCCACCAACCCCGTCGAGACGATGGATGATCTGTCAGCAGCGATCGCGCAGATCCCTGGGGTATCGGCGGTCCCGGTCGCATCGCCGAATGCCGGCGCCGACACGGGACTGCTGCGCGTCATTCCCGAGGGTGGGCAGAACGATCCGGCCACGACGGATCTGGTCCATGAGCTGCGCGAGCGAGCTCCCGACCTGGAGGAGCAGTACGGAGTCAGCGACATTCGGGTGACCGGAACCACCGCCATCAACATCGACACCTCAGAACGGCTGGCTGCCGCGCTGCTGCCGTTCGCGCTGACGGTCGCAGGTCTTTCCATCGTTCTGCTGATGATCGTCTTCCGTTCCATCTGGGTGCCGATCAAGGCCACCGTCGGCTTCCTCTTGTCGGTGGGGGCAGCGTTCGGCGCGATCGTCGCGGTCTTCCAGTGGGGCTGGTTCCCCGCCGTGCTCGGCGACTCTCTTCCGGGCCCGCTCGTGAGCTTCCTGCCGATCCTGGTGATGGGCGTCCTGTTCGGCCTCGCGATGGACTACGAGATGTTCCTGGTGAGCCGGATGCGCGAGGACTACAGCCA
Organism: Microbacterium schleiferi; assembly: GCF_038150145.1. Lineage (GTDB taxonomy): Bacteria > Actinomycetota > Actinomycetes > Actinomycetales > Microbacteriaceae > Microbacterium > Microbacterium schleiferi_B. The sequence continues at coordinate 20,016 of NZ_JBBWSA010000014.1, read as the reverse complement.
CACGCGTGACGCCCGTGGCGCCGTCATGAGCGGATTCAGACACTCCTCCCCCGTGGTCACGGCAGCTGCGCTGATCATGATCGCGGTGTTCGTCGCGTTCATCCCCGCCGGGAGCGCGACGATCAAGCCCATCGCGTTCGGCCTCGCCGTCGGCGTGTTCGTCGACGCGTTCCTGGTCCGGATGACGCTCGTGCCGGCCGTGATGACCCTGCTCGGTGATCGGGCGTGGTGGCTCCCCGCGTGGCTGGAGCGCATCCTCCCCGCCGTCGACATCGAGGGTGACGCGCTCGCGCGTCAGGTGGCGCTGGATGAGAGCGGGCGCAGCGCCCTAGCGATCAGCGCGCACGACCTCGTCGTCGATCCTGGCGCGGCGCCTCTCACCCTCGCGATCGGCAACGGCGAGGTGGCGAGCATCCCCGTGCCCGGCGGCGTCGATGAGGTGACTGTCGCGCATGTTCTCGCCGGCAGAACCCGGCCGGTCTCGGGGACACTCGCTGTGAATGGTCAGGTATTGCCCGAGCGGGCGGAGACCGTTCGTCGCGCAACGGCGATCGTCACGGCCGATGATGTGAGCCCCAGCGATGGGACGGTCGCCGACTACATCGCCGCGACCGTCGACACCGTCGGCGGACGACGACGAGACCGCGCTGAGCGCCTGGCGCGCGCCACGACCCTCGCCCCCGCCGGGGACGCCCCGATCGCGCGCCTCGAGTTGTCCGCTCGGCGACAGCTCGCCGCCGCCGTCGCCGTGGCCTGCGGAGCACAGATCATCTTCCTTCCCGGATGCGATGACCGAGGCCTCGCCGAGAGCCTCCGGGACGCCGGCGCCACGGTCGTCATGTTCACCGCCGCACCCGCTGCCCTGACAGCATCCGCCCCTCTCGCCTCGATCGGAGCCCCCGCATGAGCGCGTCGCGCCCCCGCGCCCTCACCCTGTTTCTCATCGCCGCACTGGTGATTCCACTGGGAGCTGCAGCGCTCCTGAGCTGGAGCGTCACCGATCGCGCGGATCGCGTGGGAGATGTCCCGGTGGCGATCGTCAACGACGATGAGATCGTCACCGGCGACACGCCGATGGCTGCCGGGCGAGCACTCTCGAGCGCGCTCGTGCATCCGGAGGATGACACGTTCGGCCTCGGGTGGACTCTCACCAGCGCCGAGGATGCAGCCGACGGCCTCGCCGCTGGCGAGTACTACGCCGTGTTGACCATGCCCGAGGACTTCTCGCAGTCGGTCCTGTCGGTGGGAACTGACGCGCCCGTCAGCGCCGAAGTGACGCTCCAGACCAATCCGGCGGCATCGGCCGTCGGAGCGCTGGCAGCCCAGGCCGTCACGGAGGCGGCGACGCAGGAGCTCGGCGACCAGGTCACTGACGCGTTCGTCACCCAGACCATCACCGGCATGAACAGCGTCGCTCAGGCGCTGACCGATGCCGCAGACGGCGCCGAGCAACTCGCGTCCGGGGCTGACCAGCTCGCCGGCGGCACCGCGACCCTCGCCGATTCGAGCGCGCAACTGGCTAGCGGTCTCTCGCAGGCTGCCACCGGCACCCTGAGTCTTGCCACGGGAACACAGCAAACGGCGTCGGCATCCTCGACTCTGGCATCCTCCGCAGGTCAGCTAGCAGGCGGAGCCTCGCAGTTGGCATCCGGCTCGAGCAGCGTCAGCGCAGCAGCATCGGGAGTCGCCAGCGGCGCTCAGCAGCTCGCGTCGAGCCTCGCCTCACTTGCCGCAACGTGCCCAGCCGTGTCGAGTTCGCCCCAGTTCTGCGCCTCGCTGTCGGCGAGCGCCCAGGCCTCGGCGACCCTCGCGAGCTCTGCCACGCAGACAGCGGGCGCAGCCGCGGGCACTGCGAGCGCAGCCGCATCGGTCGCGTCGGGGGCCTCGCAGCTGGCAGCGGGCGCGACCCAGCTTGCAAGCGGTGCCGCGCAGGTCGCGGACGGGGCAGTCCAAGCGGCGGACGGCGTCTCATCCGCCGCGTCGGGGGCTTCAGAGCTGGCAGCCGGGGCCGACACTCTGGCGGGCGGCGCGACAGAGCTGGCAGACGGCACCGAGAGCCTGGCCGATGGCCTCGCCGAGGGCGCAGCCCAGGTGCCGGTGACCTCCGACGAGGATGCCGACACCCTGGCTGAGGTCGTGACCACGCCCGTCACCGTCGCGACGGACCCGACGAGTTCAGCGGACGGATGGCTCGCTGCGAGCGTCGCTGCGCTCGTCCTGTGGCTCGGCTCGCTTGCCACCCTCGTTGCCGGCAGACGCGTGTACTCGCGCGCATCACTGGATTCCCCGGCCTCCACCGGCCGGCTGTCGGGGCTGCTGCTTCGCCCCCGGCTGGCGATCGCGGGCATCCAGGCCCTTGTGACCGTGGGCGTGATCGGGATGTTCGGGCTTCCGCTCAATGCCGCGGTCGGCTTCACGAGCGTCGCCCTTCTGGCAGCCGTGTGCTTCACCCTGCTGCTCTCGGCGCTCGAAGCAGCCTGGGGTCGCTGGGGACTCCTCGGATTCGGCATCCTCACTGCCGCGCAGGCTGCCAGCTCCGCCGTCCTGCCACTGCAGACTGCACCGCCGGTGTTCGGCACGCTCAACGCGCTGCTCCCGGGCACGGCGTTCACATCCCTGGCCGCGAGTCTGGCAGGCGATCCTGACGGGTCCTCCGCGCTCGGCGCCATCACCGTGCTGCTGGTCTGGAGCCTCGCGGGAGTCCTCGGCGTCAGGTGGGGCATCCGGCGGCGGCGCGCCCTCACCGGGAGTCATCGGACGGCTGTCGCCGTTGCGGCCGGGGCTGCTGCACCGCAGCCCGTGGCAGGATGACGGCATGAGCGCCCGCATCCTCGTGGTCGATGACGACGACGAGATCCGTGCGATGTTGGATTCGACGCTGCGATTCAGCGGCTTCGAGGTCGCGCAGGCATCCACCGGGGCTGATGCGATTGCGGCTCTCGCTGCGACACCACCCGATGTCGTCGTTCTGGATGTCATGATGCCGGGGGTCGACGGATTCGAAGTCGTGCAGCTGATCCGTCGCCGCGACGCCACGCTCCCTGTTCTCTTCCTCTCGGCTCGCGATGCCGTCGAGGACCGTGTCCGCGGGCTGCGACTGGGCGGTGATGACTACGTCACAAAACCCTTCAGCGCCGTCGAGGTCATCGCCCGCATCGAGACGCTCCTGCGCCGCTCCGCGCCGACAGAGGAACCCGGTGAGGATGCCGCCATCCGTGTCGCGGACCTCATGCTTGACGAGCAGCGTCACCTGGTCGAGCGTGGCGGGACACGCATCGACCTCTCGCCGACGGAGTTCCGGCTGCTGCAGATACTCATGGCCAATCCCGACCAGGTCCTGTCTAAGAGTCAGATCCTGAGAGAAGTGTGGCTCTACGACTTCGGCGGCGAGGCGAACGTCGTCGAGCGCTTCATCTCGAGCCTGCGACGCAAGCTCGATGCGCATGGAGATCCGCTGATCGAAACGGTGCGCGGCTTCGGTTACGTCCTACGCACGGATGCCGGTCGCTGACGTGCGATCGATCAGGGCACGGCTGACGGTGACCCTCGCTGTCGTGATGGTAGCCGTCGTCCTCGGCGGCGCGGTCATCGCCTCCTTCGCGATCTTTCCGCTGCTGAGCCAACGCGACCTCACCCAGCTCGAGAACACGGCGCAGCGGATGACCGCGGGGCTGGATGCGACCGGGGGCGCTGTCATCTCGAGCGAGACCGTGCAGCGCATCGCGGCTGACTCGCTCGGCATCGTCCTTCTCGGCGATGAGGGCGTGCTGACGGCTGCCGGCATCCCGGAAGCAGACGTTCCCGCGATCGTGACTCGCGCGGCTCACGAGCCGACCGATATCGATGGCCGGTACCTCGCCGAGACGATCGACACGACGGGGCTCGCCCTCTCGTTCAGCGAGAACGCGAGCGACGTTCCGGTGACCTCGGCAGTCCTCGTCGTGCGCACGACCGATCGCGAGGCCAATGGCGTTCTTCTGATCTCGGCGCTCTCGGTGACAGCGGTCGTGACGACCATCATCCTGATCATCGCTGCAGCACTGGTCGTCGGACGCGGGCTCCGGCCACTGACAGCCATGGCCGAGCACGCCGAACGCATCGCTGAGGGCGACCGCACGCTACGCCTTCCGGTCGAGACCAGCGGAGATCCGGCTATCGCGCGGATGGCGAGCACCGTGAACCTCGCCTTCGACGTGCAAGAGGATGCCGAGAACCGCATGCGCTCGTTCGTTGCGGATGCCTCGCACGAGTTGCGTACGCCGTTGACGACGGCCAGCGGATGGGTCGAGCTCTACCTCCGCGGTGGCCTGACCGACCCCGAGGCTCTCACTGAAGCCATGGCGCGAGTCGAACGACAGCTCGGGCGCATGAGGCTGCTCACCGACGAGTTGTCTCTGCTCGCGCGGACCGACTCCGGGCGTCCGCTCGAGAACGCGGCGGTCGATCTTGCCGCCGTGGCCGCGGAGGTCGTCTCGGACGCTCGCGTGCTGCATCCTGAACGCCGTCTCATCGTCGACACCGATGGTCCCGCGTGGGTTCTCGGCGACGAACCTCGCCTGACCCAGGTCGCGCGCAACCTCGTGGGGAATGCGTTGCAGCACACCCCTCCGGATGCCGAGGTCACCGTCAGCACGCGGACGAACGCCGACCGCGTCATCCTGCGGGTGCAGGACACCGGACCAGGCATCCCCGCCGATCAACTTCCCCACGTGTTCGAACGGTTCTGGCGCGGCGACTCGTCGCGCCACTCCGCGGGATCTGGCCTCGGACTTGCAATCGCCCATGCCCTGGTGAGCGCGCACGGCGGCATCCTGCGCGTCACGAGCGCGCCGGGCCAGGGCACGACGTTCGAAGCGAGCCTTCCCGCGCTCGATGTTCAGCCGGCCTGATCGGACTTCCGAGAACCGGCCTCCAACACATCGCCGGTGGGGAGTTCGTGGTGGCCACCGAACTGCAGGCGCATCGCCGACAGCAGTTGGTTGGCGTAGTGATCCTCGTCACGGGACGCGAACCGCTCGAACAGCGCTGCCGAGAGCACGGGAGCGGGAACCCCGGTGTCTACGGCAGCCTTGACGGTCCAGCGACCTTCGCCCGAGTCGGAGACCCGGCCTGCAAGTCCATCGAGCGTGGGGTTCTCTTCGAGAGCCGCGGCGGTGAGGTCCAGCAGCCACGACGAGATCACCGATCCGCGACGCCACAGCTCGGCGACCTTCGGCGTGTCGATCGTGAACTGGTAGAACTCGGGTTCTTCCAGCGGGGCGATCTCAGCCGAGTGCTCGGCTTCGCGAACTCCCGCGTCGGCGTTCTTGAGGATGTTCATTCCCTCGGCGAGCGCGGCCATGATCCCGTACTCGATGCCGTTGTGGACCATCTTCACGAAGTGGCCGGCCCCCGATGGGCCGCAGTGCAGGTAGCCGAGTTCTTCGGGGGCGTAGTCGCCGGCGCGTCCCGGCGTGCGCTCGATGTCGCCCTTGCCAGGCGCGATGGTCTTGAGGATCGGCTCGATGCGGTCGAACGCCTCGTTCGGACCGCCGACCATGAGGCAGTAGCCACGCTCGAGGCCGAACACGCCACCGCTGGTGCCGGCATCCACGTAATGGATGCCCTTCGGCTTGAGCTTGGCGGCCCGGCGCACATCGTCGCGGTAGTTGGAGTTGCCGCCGTCAATGATGATGTCGCCCGGCTCGAGCACCTCGGCTACCTGGTCGACGACGTCGCCCGTGAGACCCGCGGGGATCATGAGCCAGATCGCGCGCGGCGCCTCGAGCTTGCTCGCCATGTCGGCAAACGACTCCGCGCCTGTCGCACCCTCGCCCGCGAGCGCGGTAACGGCATCCGCATTCACGTCGTAAACGACGCACTCGTGCCCATCGTTCATGAGGCGGCGCACGATGTTCGCGCCCATTCGTCCGAGTCCGACCATTCCCAGTTGCATTGCGGTTCCTTACGTTGTCGATGTCGACTGACGCGGCTACCCGATCCGGAAGCTCATTCGCAGTCTAGAGAGCCCGCTGATGTGAATCGTCAGCGGATCGCGTACTCAGCTTCGGTCTGCACGCGCACCGTTACGCCCACGAACTCAGGAAGGCCATCGAGCGCTGCCGTGAGGTCGTCAGTGGCCGGGATCTCACCGTCATCCGTGACCACATCGATCGTTGCGTTCAGCCCGACCCAGTGGACATCCGAGATGGATGCCGTGGGATCGGCGCTTATCCACTCCTGGGAGGCATTGCGAATCGTGAGGCCCCACGACGTGAGCAACAATGACGCGACGGTGTTCAGCGCCAGCGGGATGACGACGATGACTGCCGCGATTCCGACGATGGCGTAGGCCCGCCTCCGCCGAGCTGTCGGGAGCGAGCTGGGCTCGCGGGCATATCCGGCGAGCGTGAAGACGACGCTCCCCGCGATGATCAGCGCGACGGCGTTCGAGAGGAACAGCCACAGTGCACCGACCGCAGTAGCGAGCTGACAACAAGGCGCAACTGCCCGACGACGATCCCGAGCGCGATGCCGAGGATCGGAGTGGCAAGCGGCGCGATGATCATGGCCCCGATGACCGTCGCCGTCGAGTCGCCGAGAACGCCTGCCGCGGCGATGATCGCCGAGAGCACGAGCATGATCAGGAAGGCCGAGCGCTTACGCCCCACCTCCCCGGCGCCGAGGTTCAGCGCATCGTGGAGCTCATCGACCGACAGGCGCTGCGATGGCGGGATGAGCGCCTCCGTGAGCCGAGACACGGTGACCTCAGCGGAAGAAGCTGTTGGCGCGCGACGTGAACAACAGCAGCAGGCCGACCAGCGGCAGCACCGCCGATCCCACAGCTGACCACAGCTGGGCAGGCTCGGTGATCATGAGATACACCGAGCCGGCAATGTTCAGCACGAAGACCGCGGCGGTGAGGATGCGGGCGCCGTTGCTGCCGCCAAACAGACCCAGGCTCACGAGAATCGTGACGAAGCCGATGAGCATCGCGAGAATGCCGAGGGTTATCTCGCCGCCGATCATCAGCAGCACTCCCGCGATGATCTGCAGCGCACCCGTGAGCCAGGCGATGATCGCCACCAGGGTGACTCCGAAAGGTCGCCTACCCGCCATGTTCCCCTCCCAGCGGGGCGCCCGCCCGGCGCGGCATCCGTCCCGTGGGCATCACTGTAGCGGGAGCGGCGCTACGCGAGGAGGGTCTCTCCCACGAAGCCGCCCTCCGCACACCCCGGTGGCACAGCGAACACCGCCGAGCCGATCGGGATCGTCCACTCGTTGAGCAGGTCGAGGTCGGCAAGACGCTGCTGCATCGGCACGAACTGCGCGTCGATGTCGGCCTGGAACGACGCGAAGATCAGCCCCGAGTCCGAGAGCGCACCCCCTGTCGGAGCATCGTCGTAGTTGTACGGACGGCGCAGGATGCGTTCCCGAGGGTTATCGCTACGGGCACGCCGCATGTGCGAGAACTCCGGGATCACGGGGAAGCCGAGCGCGGTGCGCGCCTCGAAGTCCGGGGCGTCGGTCTCGGCAGTCCCGGTCAGCGGCGCCCCGGTGTCGAGGGTGCGGCCGATGGACTGTTCTCGTCCCGACCGATCGAGCTTGTCCCACGTGTCAAGCGTCATCCGGATGCGGCGCACAACCATCCCGGTGCCGCCGGCGAGCCATCCGTCCGAGCTCCAGACGACCTCGTCGAAGTCCGCCGTCCCCGCCACCAGGTTGACGGTGCCGTCAACCTGGCCGAAGAGGTTCCGCATGCTCCGCTCGGGGTAGGCGCCGGCCGAGCGGCGGAAACCCTGCTGCACCCACCGCACGGTGGTGAACGAACGCGAGTCCTTCAGCAGCATCCGCGTCGCGTGTGCGACCACGAGGGGGTCGTCGGCCGCGATCTGGATGAGCAGATCACCGCCCGTGTACGCGGGCTCGAGCCTGTCGATCGAGAACGCAGGAAGAGGCTTCAGCCACGCCGGCCCGACACCTCCCGCCCGCGCGACGAACTCCGGACCGAACCCGAAGGTGACAGTAAGCCTGGCCCTGGCGATCGCCAGCTCGGGCTCCGAGTCAGCCAGCGCCGGCTCGCCGCGGGTCAGGCGCGCAGCATCGTCGGTCAAGACCTTCATCATGCGTCGTTGCCCCTCGCGCTGCACCTCTGGCAGCAAGTCGAGCGCGACGAAGGTCCCGTAGGTCTGAGCGGAGGTGTCGATCCCCGCCTGGTGGGCACCGTAGAAGGGAACGATCTCGACGCCGTCTTGCGGGGTCGAGCCGGATGCCGCGGGTACAGCAGCGTCCGTGCCGGAGTTCAGGGCGAGGTCGATGCCGATCGCCGCGGCCGCGCCGACGCCGGCGACAGCTCCCCCCACGAGGAACTGTCGCCGGGTCGACCCGGGGCGACCGGAGTGAGTCCGATCGGCGGTCATCGTTACTGGTCGCCGCCCATGTCCATGCCGGAGTGGTCGTCGCCCATATCCATGCCGCCGCCGTTGTAGTTCTCGTCAGCACCCGTGAAGTCCTTCACCGGTGCGGTGAAGTCCATCGTCGAGCCGTCCTCGAACGTGACGGTGAATGTCGCTTCGTCCCCGGCGACGAGCGGGGCGGTGAGATCCATGAGCATGAAGTGGAAACCCCCGGGCTCGAGCGTCAGGCTGCCGCCGGCCGGAACGACAAATCCGCCGTCCTTCTGCTGCATGACCATGCTGCCGCTGCCGTCGTCGACGACCTCGTGCAGTTCCATCATCGAGGATGCATCCGAGGTGATCGAGACGATCACGGCATCGCTATCGCCGGTGTTTTCGAGCTCACCGAACGCGGCGGACATGCCGCTGTCAGCGGCCTTGACCCACGCATCCGTGATCGTGACGGAGTCGGCTTCGGTGGCAGCTGTCGTACCGGTGTCCGTGGACGCACAGCCGGCGAGGCCGAGGGCCGCCGCAACCAGAAGGATGCCGAATCGGGTGGAAATGCGGGTGTTCACAGGTTTCCCTTTCGGGGCTTCGGGGGCTCCTCATCGGAGCCCCGGCGGGCGCGCCTGGCGCGGCCGCGAAGGAAGAAGAGAACCAGCCCGAGCAGGGCGAGCGCGGATGCCGCCCCGATCGCGCCGATCAGGACGACGCGCGGAATGCCGCCGTCCTCTGCCGCGGAGTCCAGCGGCGCGGTGGTCGCGTCATCGGAAGGACCACCGGTGGCCTGATCTGCTGTCGGCGTGGGTGAACTCACGGGGGTCGGCGTAGCCGTCGGCGCCGGGGAGGCCGCCGCCGGGTCATCCACCGTGAAGGGAATGAGACCGGAAATCGGATGCCCGTCCGACGAGACGACCCGCCAACGTACTTCGTATGCCCCGTTCGGCATCCCCTCGTCGAGGGCCACCGTCAGGGTGTCGAAGTCGATCTGGATGTCGCCAGCGACCCAGTCGTTCTCCTGAGCATCCGCGACGATCACGGCTGCTCCCATCTGCATGATCTCGGCTGAGAACGTCAGTTCCACGCTGGTCGGGGCCGCCGCCAGCTGCCCGTTTTGCTGAGGAGAGCTTGCGACGAGTTCGTCGTGCGCCCAGGCTGGCGCGGCAACGAGAGACAGTGCGACGGTGGCCGCGACGACCGAAGCCGCAAAGGCCCCGGCGCGCGCGCGAAGAGACAACGACATAAAAACGCCTTTCGTGAGTGAACGTCGATGCGCCTCCCCCGGCGCCGAGCCGGCAGCCGCAGGAGTCGAAACAGAGAGTCAGACCACGAAAGACAGAGGCGGACCGCGTCGGCGCACGAGCGAGACAACGCGCGCCGAACGCAGGGGTTCCGCAGGGGTACACACGATCCCGGGTCGCTCAGCAACCGCGGGAAGTTGAACCTCGCCGAGGAGAATGCGTCGGCGCGCCCATGCGAGCAGCTCGCGCGCCAGGTCGCCAAGACGGATGACGAGCTTCTCGCCGCGGTACAACGCTGCGACAGTGAGCGCGGCGGCAACGAGGTGGGCAAGCCACATCGACAGGTCTGCAGCGACCGCCGTCGTTCCCGTCGTCAGGTCGAGGGTGGGGAGGCCATGAACGTGACCGGTGGCGGCCCCATCCGTCGCAGCTCCACTGTCGGCACCGAGGACGAAGAGCACGTGGAACAGAAGCTGGCTGAGCACGACCGCAACACTCAGCCGCGGCAGCGAGAGAGCGCGGCCAACCAACACCGTGCACACAGCGAGTGAAAGCACCCACGGCACGGCGATTCCAAGCCAGTGGGGCATCGTCCCACCCGCCGCCACGTGCGAGAACAGCGCGACGAAGGTCGCGATCGACGCGGCGACTGAGGCGCGGATGACGCGCGTCGCTCGCGATCGGGACATGAAACCCATTGTCGCAAAGATCGACTCGGTACCCGCGCACGGGACCTTATTCCCGGTTGGCCGGCCCGATTCCCGACCCATAATCCTGCTATGCCCCGCGTCACCTACAGTGCGATCTCCAGCTTCTCCCGCGTCCGCATCCTGTTTCTGCTGCAGGAGCGACCCGAACGGACCGTCACCGAACTCTGCGAAGCTACCGGCCTGCACGCCAACACCGTGCGCGAACACCTCCAGCGCCTCGTTGACGGCGGCTACGTAGTAGCCGAAACCGAGCACCGCACGACACGCGGCAGGCCCCGCGTGCTGTATTCGGCCGCTACCGGACAGGACCGAGACTCAACCAGTGCCGTTGCACGCCACAAGGCCCGGGCTGCCGCGCAACGCGGCGATCTCATGCGCCGCGTCATGCCGTGGACCGATGTCGATGACCTGCCGACGGATGCCGTTCATCAGCTCGACGCGCTGGTGGAAGATCTTGGGGATGCCGGATTCGAGCCGATCGTCGACGAGTCGGCCCTCACCGTCGACCTCTCCCCGTGCCCGCACGCCTCCGCGAGCCCGCGCGATCGGGAGACCCTGTGCGCGGTTCACCTCGGCCTGATGGATAGCGTGCTTTCCCAGGCAGGGGGGCCGCTGCGCGTCGAGTGCATGACCGCGTCTGTGCACCCGGAGCGGTGCGTGGTCAAGCTTCTCGCCGCGCGCGCCTCGCGCCAGGCGGAACTCGTCGCGAGCTGACCGGACCAAGGTCCTCCTGTGCGCCACGGCCATCGCGCTACCGTGATGAGGTCAGACGTGGGGCTTATTCACGGCCCCAACTTTCACCCCGACTGATGGAGCCGGGAGTAGCGTGACCACCAGTACACAACCTCGATCTGGGGGGAAATGATCATGGATCTGCTCGATCCGCTGCTGCTAGCCCGATGGCAGTTCGGCCTCACGACGCTGTACCACTTCCTGTTCGTGCCGCTGACCCTCGGCATGTCGGTCACCGTCGCGATCTTCCAAACCGTCTGGTATCGCACCGGCGACGTGAAGTGGCTGCACCTGACCCGGTTCTTCGGAAAGATCTTCCTGATCAACTTCGCGATGGGCGTGGTAACCGGCATCGTGCAGGAGTTCCAGTTCGGCATGAACTGGTCGTCCTACTCGCGGTTCGTCGGTGATGTCTTCGGCGCCCCGCTCGCGTTCGAAGGCCTCATGGCGTTCTTCTTCGAAGCGACCTTCATCGGCCTCTGGATCTTCGGGTGGGACAAACTCCCGAAGGGGCTGCACCTGGCATCCATCTGGATCGCCTCGATCGGCGCGATGCTCTCGGCCTACATCATCATCGCGGCCAACGCCTTCATGCAGAACCCGGTCGGCTACCAGATGGCAGAAGACGGCAGCCGCGCGGAGATGAACAACTTCCTCGAGGTCGTGTTCAACCCGATCGCCCTGGCTGCCTTCCCGCACACGATCTTCGCCGCGTTCATGTTCTCGTCGGGCGTCGTGATCGCAGCCGCTGCCTGGCACATGGCACGCAAGCGCAACATCGAGATGATGCGCCCCGCCCTGAAGTTCGGCCTGTGGGGCATGATCGTCGCTTTCGCCGGCACCTTCCTTGCCGGCGACCAGCTGGGCCTCGTGATGGTCTCCACCCAGCCGATGAAGATGGCCGCAGCCGAGGCGCTGTTCAACACCGCCTGCGGGGCCGACGCATCCTTCTCGATCTTCTCGATCGGGACTCCCGACGGCACCGGCGAGATCTGGTCGATCCGTGTGCCGTACCTGCTCTCGCTCCTGTCCACGCACACGCTCGACGGATGCGTCGAAGGCATCAACGACCTGAACGCGCAGTACGCCGCGCAGTGGCCGGATCTTGCCGCGCAGGTCGATGGCGTCTTCAACCCGGTGCTGTGGATCACCTACTGGGCGTTCCGCTGGATGATGGGCCTCGGCTTCCTCGCGACCTTCATCGCGATCGTGGGCCTGTGGCTGACCCGCAAGAACGCAAAGCGCGAGGTTCCCCGCTGGGCCTGGAGCGTCGCGATCTGGAGCGCCCCGATCGCGCTGCTGGGGTCGCTCGTCGGCTGGGTCTTCACCGAGATGGGTCGCCAACCGTGGATCGTGTTCAGCCTCATGCTGACCGAGGACGGCGTGTCCCCCAGTGTTCCCGGCTGGTCGGTGCTGATCTCGCTCGTCGCTTTCACCGCGATCTACGCCTCGCTTGCGGTGGTCGAGTTCGGCCTCATCCTCAAGACGGTGCACAAGGGACCAGACCCGCTTCCTGAGCCCGGCAGCACGGACGCCGAACCGCCTGCCCTCGAAGACACCCCGACGACGGTCTACTAGGAGCTGATCATCATGGATCTTGCATACCTCTGGTTCTGGATCGTCGGAGTCCTGTTCGTCGGCTACTTCGTTCTCGACGGCTTCGACTTCGGCGTGGGCATGTCGCTCCCCTTCCTCGGTAAAGACGAGGTCGGCAAGCGTCAGATCATCAACACGATCGGTCCCGTCTGGGACTTCAACGAGACCTGGCTCATCGTCGCCGGTGCCTGCCTGTTCGCGGCCTACCCCGAGTGGTACGCCTCCCTGTTCAGCGGGTTCTACCTGGCGCTGCTGCTGATCCTCCTCGCCCTCATCCTGCGCGGTGTCTCGTTCGAGTACCGCCACCAGCGCGAGGGGCTGCGCTGGAAGAAGGGCTTCGACACGATGATCGTCATCGGGTCGGTGCTGCCGGCGCTGCTGTGGGGGGTCGCTGTCGCCAACCTCGTGCAAGGTGTTCCGCTGGATGAGAACCACGAGTACACCGGGTCGCTGCTCACGCTGCTCAACCCGTACGGGCTCCTCGGTGGTATCACCCTCGTGCTGGTGCTGTTCCTGCACGGCCTGTACTTCATCGGTCTCAAGACCGACGGTCAGGTGCATCAGGATGCCAAGCGCCTCGCAACCCGGGTCGGTTTCATCACCGTCGTGGTGGCTGCAGCGTTCCTGATCTGGACGATCTTCATCGCCGCGGCCCACGAAGCGCCCCTGCTGCCGCTGGTGATCGCCGCTGCGGCTCTGGCAGCCGTCGCCCTGCTCTTGTCGATGTTCTTCCACACGAAAGAACGCGAGGGCTGGGCATTCACGGCGGGAATCTTCACTGTCGCATTCGCGGTACTCACGCTGTGGATGTCGATGTTCCCGAACGTGATGCGCTCGTCGACGGATGTGGCGTTCAGCCTCACGATCGAGAACGCCTCGAGCACCGATTACACCCTCACGATCATGTCGTGGGCGGCGCTGATCTTCCTTCCGCTGGTCCTCGCCTACCAGGGCTGGACCTACTGGGTGTTCCGCAAGCGCGTCACCCGGTCGCGGATCGAGAAGGCAGAGCTCGTCAGCCACTGAGCCCGCCGAACACGGAGTCGGCCAAACACCGAGATTGTCGAGGACCGCCTGGCGCCACGCCAGGCGGTCCTCGCCTTCAGTCGTCGTCGCCGATACGCCCAGCGATGCGCACGTGGCTTGAGAGGGCCTGGGCAAACGGCGTAGCAGGATGCCGCAACACCTCCCGAACCGCCCCGTCCTGTGTCACCCTCCCCCGCTCGATCACGACGAGTCGATCGGCGATGGCCAGGGCATCGACCGGGTCGTGGGTGATCACCACTGCCGTGCTGCGCAGCTGATCTGCCAGCAGCATCCGGATCTCTGCCGCCGTCTGAATATCGAGCGAGGTTAGAGGCTCATCGAGCAGCACGAGCCGCGGTTCCACGGCGAGTGCCCGGGCCACAGCCACGCGCTGCTGCTGCCCGCCCGAGAGCTGGGCCGGCATTCGGTCGCCGAACCCGGCAAGACCAACGCGGTCGAGCCACTCATCGGCGGCACGCCCAGCGTCGGTGCGCGAGTGGCCACGCGCTCGAGGGCCGAACGCGACGTTCTCACGAGCACTGAGGTGCGGGAAGAGGCGGGCGTCTTGGCCGAGGAGCACGACCCCGCGATCCATCGGAGCGACGTGGATGCCGCGGCGGGCCGTGCTGCCGCGCACGGATGCGTCGGCGATCACCTCCCCGTCGAGTTCGATGCGACCGGCATCCAGGCGTACGAAGCCGGCGAGCGCAGCCACCAACGTCGACTTGCCCGCGCCACTCGGACCCATCACCGCAACGCACTCGCCCGGTGCGAGTTCGAGGTCCAGGTCGAGCGCGAACACCGAGGAACGGACGACGCGCATCCGTGCCGAGAGCGCGGCCGTCATCCGGGAACTCCGCGTCTCGGTGCCTCGCCTCGCCATCCGCGCACGAGCAGCAGCACCGCCAGCGCCGCCACCAGCAGGAGCAGCGAGAGCGCCACGGCAGTCCCTTGCGTGACACCGGCACCGTTGAAGGCTGTGTAGATCGCCAAAGGCATCGTCTGGGTCACCCCTGGCGCATTGCCGGCGAACAGCGCCGTCGCACCGAACTCACCGATCGCACGCGCGAAGCTCAGCACGACGCCGGCGATCAGCCCGGGCACTGCAAGGGGAAGTGTCACGCGGCGCAGGATCATCCACCGCCCGGCCCCGAGCCCGGCAGCGACCTGTTCGAGATCGGTGCCCGTGGCTCGAAGAGATCCCTCCACAGCAAGGACCAGGAACGGCAGCGCCACAAAGGTCTGGGCCATGACGACGGCTGTCGTGGTGAAGGGCAGCGCGATGCCGGCCTCGGCGAGCAGACCTCCCACCCAGCCGCGACGCCCGAACAGAAAGAGCAGGGCCACTCCCCCGACCATCGGCGGAAGCACCAGCGGCACCGTGACAAGGGCCCGAAGCACCGCGGCGATGCGCGGCGACGACCGTGCGATCAGGAGCGCCAGGGGAACACCCAGCAGCACACAGAACCCCGTCGCAGCAAACGCCGTTCCGAGGGACAGCCTAAGAGCTTGGACAGCCTCGGTGGAGGTGATGTCACCCCAGAAGGTTTCCCACTGCACCCGGGCGATGAGCGCGATGAGCGGCACGACCAGAAACGCGAGCCCGAGCAGCGCCGGAACGATCAGCGAGCGCGGCAGGAGCGTTCCGGTGCCAGGCCTCACGGCGCTCCGAATCCGAACGAAGCAAGGACGCTCTGTCCGTCGGGTCCGAGCACATAGGCGACAAAGGCTGCAGCAGCCTCGGGCGAGGCTGCTGCATCGAGCGTCACGATGGGATAAAGGTTAACCACGGCCTCCGCGCCGGCCGGAACGATCGACTCGATATCGGTGCGACCTGCGACATCCGTCCGGTACACCAGGCCCGCATCAGCCTCCCCGGCAGCGACCTTCGTGAGCACGGCGGTCACGTTCTGCTCAAGACTTGCGGGCGTCACTGCCACGTCAGCGCCAGCAAGGAGCTTCTGTGACGCAGACCCGCACGGCACTTCGGGGGCACACAGCACAAGTGACAGGTTTGGATCGGCGAGGTCGGCAAGGTCCGAGACATCCGCCGGGTTCCCCGCCGGCACGACGATCACGAGGGTGTTCGAGGCGAACAGTTCGGGCGCCTCGGCAAGCCCGGCATCCACGACAGTCCCCATGGTCGATTCGTTCGCGGCTGCGAAGACGTCAGCGGGGGCACCCTCGACGATCTGTGTGGCCAGGGTCGACGAGCCGTCGTAGGTGATCGGCCGAATGTCCACGTCCGGATAGGCGTCTTCGAACCCCGCCGCTATCTCGTCGAAGGCCGCCTGGAGTGAGGCAGCAGCGAAGATCGTGACCTCGCCAGAAGCGGCGGGCGTCGAGGCCGTCGGCGACGGGTCCGGGGCCGACGCCGAGCATCCGGCGAGGATGAGCACGGAAGCGGCGACAAGGGTAGCGCGGGCAACGGCGCGAAGAGGCACTGATCAGTCCTTCGGGGCTTCGACAATGACGGTGGTAGCTTTCACGACCGCAGCTGCGAGCGATCCGACCTGCAGCTCGAGCTCGTGGACGGCCTCGGCCGACATGAGCGAGACGACCCGATGCGGGCCGGACTGGATGTCGACCTGTGCCATGACCCCGTCGACCTGCACGCGCGTCACCAGACCCACGAACCGATTGCGGGCGCTCGAAAGCACGTCGGAACTGTCGGCTGCCTGCTGCGCGCGCTCCACCGCCCGCTGGGCGAGCGCATCACCGGGGATCTCTACCGGACTTGCTCCGGTCGTGGCGAGACTGCCTGCCTCGATCCACCGCCGGACGGTGTCATCACTGACGCCGAGCAGTCGGGCGGCGTCGGCAATGCGATATGTGCGCATGTTCGCACCCTAGCATCCGCGAATGCGGGTCCATTTCATCCATTGTTCCGCCCCAGCGGACAATACCTCGGATTCTTCCCGCTGCTACGGCAGATACATCCTGGCGTAGCAGCGGGACCTTTGGCACGGCCGATCTGGACGCCGGCCCGAGGAAATGAGGCAGACTCGATTCATGCCCGCCGAGCAGGACCGACCCACGCGTCGGGGACCTGTCGACCCGCGACTCCTGCGGTACGCGCGAAGCTCCCGAGGCTTCTTCGCCCTGATCGCGGCCATCGGGCTTGCCCAGACCCTGACGATCGTCGCCTTCGCCTGGTTCCTCACGACGGCGATCGTCGACGCGATCGGCGGGGTACCGCTGAACGAGCTCGCCCCGACGCTGACGATGCTCGGCGGCACGATTGCCGTGCGCGCGGTCTTGATCTGGGCACGCGAAGCGGCCTCGTCGCGAGCCGCTGCTCGCGTGGAGAGCGAACTGCGAGAACATCTCGTGGGCGCCGTCAGCACGCTCGGCCCGGAGTGGCTCGCGAACCGGAACACCGCACAGCTGGCAGTGACCGCGGGCCGGGGCCTCGAAGCCCTGGATGCCTACTTCGGCCGCTACCTGCCGCAACTGGTGCTCACCGCGATCGCCACGCCGATCCTCCTGGGCGTGATGTGGTGGCAGGACTGGCTGAGCGGCCTGATCGTGCTGCTGACCCTTCCTCTCATTCCGATCTTCATGGTGCTGATCGGACTGGCCACCCGCGCCGTTCAGCAGCGCCAATGGCGAACCCTCGGCCAGCTCGCCGCGCGCTTCAGCGACACCGTGCAGGGACTGTCGACCCTGAAGGTCTTCGGCCGACAGCACCGGGCAGCCGACTCGATCGAGAGTGTCACGACGCAGTACCGGCGAGAGACGATGAAGGTTCTGCGGGTCTCGTTCCTGTCGGGCTTCATGCTCGAGTTTCTCGCCTCGATCGCGGTCGCGATCGTCGCCGTGACGATTGGCTTCCGCCTCCTCGACGGTTCGCTGGCCCTCACGGTGGGCCTGTTCGTCCTGCTCCTGGCACCCGAGGCCTACCTCCCCCTTCGGCAGGTCGGCGTTCAGTTCCACGCGGCAGCGGAGGGCGTCGCCGCAACCGACGACATCTTCGCGGTGCTGGATGCCTACTCCGCCACGGTCGGCGGAGGTGGACGATCCCTCGACGCCCCCGATGGAGCCGAACTCGTGCTCGATGAACTCACCGTCCATCGCGGTGAGCGTGTTCTACCCGCCATCAGCCTTCGGGCCCGGCCCGGCCTCGTGACCCTCATCGAGGGCCCCAGCGGCGCGGGCAAGTCGAGCATCCTCGCCGCTCTGCGCCGTGCAGCGGGCTATTCCGGCGCAGCCAGCTACGGTGGCATCGAGATCGCCGCCCTCGATCCGGCCGGATGGCTCGCCTGGGCGGGGCAGCAGCCTGGACTCATCTCCGGCACTGTCGCTGCGAACGTCGCCCTGGGCGATACCCGCCCCGATGCCGCGCTCGTCGCACGGGCGCTTCGCTTGGCGTGCGCCGACGAGATCCACCCCGAGAAAGAACTCGGCGTCCAGGGAGCAGGGCTCTCCGGCGGGCAGGCGCAGCGCGTCGCGGTGGCGCGGGCGCTCTATCGACACCTCCGGAAAGCGGCGAGCGTCATCGCGCTCGACGAACCCAGCGCGGCACTGGATGCCGAGACCGAGGCGCGACTGTGGGCATCCGTTCGCGAGCTCGCCGACGCCGGCGCGACAGTTCTCTTGGTTTCCCATCGCGAGAGCGCGCGCGCGATCGCCGATCAGATCGTCACGGTGACCGTGAGCGAGGTGATGGCATGACCACGGCCCGCGACATTCTCCGGGGTGCGATGCCGCCGCTGCGTCGGTTCTGGCCCGGAGCGGCATCCGCCTTCATCTCGGAGGCGTCAGCGGTGGGGCTGCTGGCGACCAGCGCCTGGCTGATCGTTCGCTCCAGCGAAATGGTGCCGGTGCTCTATATCTCCGTCGCGGTCGTGGGAGTCCGTTTCTTCGCGCTGACCCGGTCGGTCTTCCGGTATGTCGACCGGCTCGCCGGCCACGACGCTGCCCTCCGTCAACTCGCCACCACACGCACCGACATGGTGCGCCGCCTCATCCCCCTCGCCCCCGACGGATTGACCCGTACCAAGCGCGGATCCGTCCTCGGCGCCCTCGTGGACGACGTCGACGATCTGCAGAACCTTCCGCTGCGGGTGGTGCAACCCCTGGTCGCGTCGGCGACAGTGGCGCTGGCGGCTGTCGTGCTGGTGACGATCATCTCGTGGCCCGCAGGACTGACCCTCCTCGCCTGCCTGGCGGTGGCCGCGCTCGTCGCTATCGGCTGGGGGTGGGTAGCCGGTGCCCGTGCGGAGCGGGCGATCGCGCCGCTGCGCTCCCGACTCGCGGATGCCCTTCTCGACCATCTCGGCAGCCTCGATGTGCTGCTGGCTTATGGCGCGGAGGAGCACAGCCGCGCCCGGATCCGGGATGCCGACCGCAAGCTCCGACGGGCGGTAGTCCGACGCGCCGGTGCGCAGGCGGGAGCCGCGGGGATCATCTCGCTGCTCGCCGGAGCAGCCTCGCTCGCCGCGATCCTGGTGACGATGCCTGCCGTCGCAACCGGAACCCTCACCGGCCCGGATCTCGCGGTGGCGGTCCTCGTCCCGATGGCGGTCTTCGAGGTCTTCGCCGCGGTCCCGCTTGCCGCCGCCGCCTGGCGCCAGGTGCACGCGTCGGCCGAGCGCATCGCTGCCACGATTCCAGCTGAGCCGCCCGCGGGGATCGTTCGCGACGAACCCGTCGCGAACGGAGTCGCCCCTGCGCTGGGCGACGGTGTGGTGCTGCGCAACCTCTCCGCGACCTGGCCGTACACCGACGACGCGGCGTTGCGAGGCGTTGACCTCGAGATCCGCCCCGGTGAGAGGCTCTTGGTCGTCGGGTCTTCGGGTGCTGGCAAGTCGACCCTCGCGCACGCCCTCGTGCGCTTCCTCGACAGCACCGGCGAGTATCGCATCGGCAACACCGACGCGCACGCGATCGCTTCGGACGACCTGCGCAGGACCGTCGGACTGTGCGAGCAAAATCCCATGCTGTTCGATGAAGACATCCGACAGAACCTGCTCTTTGCGCGCGACGACGCCACGGATGCCGACCTCGAGGCGGTTCTCGAACGCGTCGGGCTCGGACCGTGGCTGCGCGAGCGCGGCGGACTGGATGCCCGGGTCGGCGAGCGGGGCCAGCTGGTCTCGGGCGGCCAGGCACAGCGGATAGCCCTGGCCCGAGCACTGCTGCACGGGTTCCCCGTCCTGGTTCTTGACGAACCGACCGCCGGCGTCGACCCCGCAGCATCCGATGCGCTGCTCATCGACCTGCTGTCGGCCGTCGAGCCACACCAGTGCGTCGTGCTGATCTCGCACGTCACCGTGCCGGAGGGCCTGGTCGATCGCGTCGTGCGCCTTGAGCGCGGCGCTCTGGTCTAGA
>NZ_JBBWSA010000013.1:0-75626 GCF_038150145.1 Microbacterium schleiferi | reverse complement strand
TCGTGCCCCTCCCAACCCTCGCCCTCAGCCAGCGCGTCCACAACTGAGGCGAATTGGGGGTTTCGATCTGAGGTTCGCGTGCGAGGATGACAGCGACATCGATCCTCGGGAGGATTCATGACCACGCCGTCGCCTGACGCCCCAGCGCCGCACGTTCCGTCGCCGCCGCCAGCTGCCGAAACCCCCGACCAATCCTTCGCTGCGCGGTCGCCCTATGCCCGGGCGGCGATCTGGGTCGCAGTCGGCGCGCTCGTCGCAGCGGCCCTCATCTGCGTCGTCTGGGTGCTTGTCGGCCCGCAGGCCGGTTCCATCTTCCGCGCATTCGTAACCGTGCTGCTGTTCGCCGGTTTCGCCGGTATCGCGATCATGGAAGCTCGGCTCGCGCCGCGCCGTCCGGCGTGGTTCGCCATCGCCAGCATCGCGACCTGGGTCGTCGCACTGCTTGCGGGAATCATCCTGATCTGGATGCCCGAGCCGTGGTCGTTCTACGAATGGGGTTTCGTCGGCCCCGAACGGTTCCTCCGCTTCCTCCTCGTGGTCCTCGTGCTTCAGCTCGCTCTGCTCCACGCGCGGTTCTTCCTGCGGGCTGCGTTGCGTCAGATCACGCCAATGAACCGCATCCTTGCTCCCGTCACGGTCGGGCTGGTCGCGGTGCTTGCACTG
Organism: Microbacterium schleiferi; assembly: GCF_038150145.1. Taxonomy (GTDB): domain Bacteria; phylum Actinomycetota; class Actinomycetes; order Actinomycetales; family Microbacteriaceae; genus Microbacterium; species Microbacterium schleiferi_B. The sequence goes on along the minus strand of NZ_JBBWSA010000013.1, from coordinate 74,963 downwards.
CTGCTGCTGACGCCCCTGGTCTTCAGCGACTGGATCTACTTCACGGAGTTCTACTGGCGCGTGGTCGTGGCGGTCGTGATTCTCGCCGCGGTCGGCACGGCACTGGTGCCCCTGCTCAATCTGCTCTTCGCTCCCCGGCCGATGGGCGGGGTGCCGGCTGCTTCGGTGGCGCCCGCGCCCGCTGCGCCAGCGCGCACTCAACAAGAGTTGCTTCCGTGGCCGATGTACATCGACGGCGTCACGCCCCTGCCGATGCTGCCCGATGGTTCGCCCGACTGGAACGCCTACTACACGGGGCGCCCTACGCCCGGCGCTCAGATCTTCGCGCCGGTCTCACCGACCCCCGCGCCGAGCGCTGCTGCGCCGACTCCCGAAGCCGAACCATCCGCGTCGACGGCCGCTGACGCTGCCCCCGAATCTTCGGTGTCGGTCGATTCGGACACGAGTTCCGACGCTGTGGCGGAGTCGGCCGCGGATGGACCCGCCGACGACTCTGCGGACCCGCCGCGGCAATCGTGATCGGGCGCTAGCGTGAAGAGGTGAACCACCCCGACCCGCGAGAACTTGAAAGTATCGCTGTAGGCCTCGCTCGCGAAGCGGGAGATCTGGCGCGACAGCGACGTAGCGAGGGCGTCTCGATCGCGGCCACCAAGTCCGCCCTCGCCGACATCGTCACGGAAGCCGACCGCGAGGTCGAAGCGCTGATCCGCTCGCGGCTGCGAGCGCTTCGACCGGCTGACGGTTTTCTCGGTGAGGAGTCTGAAGCCGACCCGGGATCCAGCGGCGTCACGTGGGTCGTCGACCCGATCGACGGCACCGTCAATTACGCGTACGGCATCCCGTTCTACGCCGTGAGCATCGCAGCAGTGCAAGGCAGCGCTGCCCCGGAGTCGTGGACGGCTCTCGCCGCGGCCGTGTACGTGCCGTCGCTGGATGAGATGTTCCACGCGGCCCGGGGCGCGGGGGCGTGGTTGGATGAGCGGCGGCTCCATGTTGAGGCTGATGCTTCCGACGCCGGCGCGTTGCTGGCGACGGGTTTCGGGTACGACCCCGCCACCCACGCGGGCGATCTGGGCCGCGTTGCCCGCGTGATGCCGATCGCTCGCGATATTCGCCGCATGGGTGCGGCATCCATCGACCTCTGCTCGGTAGCGGCCGGCCGGGTCGACGGGTACTTCGAGCGGGGGCTCAAGCCTTGGGACCACGCCGCGGCGGCCTTGATCGTGACCGAAGCTGGGGGACGCTTCGAGCTTTTTCCGGCGGACGACACCGGTCGCGTTCTGGTGATCGCCGCGATTCCCGGGATCTTCGAGCGCCTGTCTACACTCGCGCAACCCTGACAACGGATCTGCGGATACCACTGTGGAATCCGCAGAATGGGCGCCGCCCATGGCTTTCTCAGGTGGGAGCAGGTAGCGTTTACCGTATCGTTACCTTCTTTGCGCACCGGTGAAATCCGCGCGGAGCAGGGTGAGAACCATTCGAAACACCCGCGTCGTACCCGAACGACCGAGAGCGAGATCCGTGACCCCCGATATTCCTGCGCCTGACGCAGCGCCAACGCGCCGCTCCAGTCGCACAACCCCCACGCCTGTGCAGGCGTCGGAGGCATCGGGCTCTTCTCGCGCAGACCTGCGCCGCGGACGCCGAGTCGATCCACAAGCCACAGCCGCGGGCCCCGACACGTCGACCGGTTCGCTCGCTCCGAGGCCGGCAGGACTGCGGTCGAGGCCGCACAACGTTCCGCTGACGGATGCCGAAGCTGACGCCCTTTCGGGTGCCGGACTCGATTCTCCCCGCCCGACTGAGCAGGCGACCGCCGCTGCGGAGGTCACTGTGCCAGCCGCGCCGCTGACACGTCGCGCGCGCCGTGCTAGCGCCGTCCCCAGCTCTCCGGTTTCCGAGCCGGTCGAATCTGGCGCGGTGATCGGATTCGTCTCGGTCGGCGACGTTCCCGAGGAAGCTGCAGCAGCGCCCGCTTCTGTCGATGCTGACACCGACATTTCTGGCAACGATGGCGCGACGGTAGCGGAAGTGTCCGACCAGGCCGCTGCGGAGCAGCCCTCGTTCGCCGATGAGCCGGCTGCGCCGGCGGCCGGCGGCAACGGTGACCTCTTCGACGAAGTCGTGCGCACGTTCGGCGCTACGGGGGAGACACCTACGCTTGCGCGGGAGACGTCAGCGGCAGCGGATTCGTCGCCCGCAGATGAGTCCGAGGCCGTTGAGCCCGATCATGTGGCTCGCCGTCGTCCCCGCCTCGGATCCGTGCGCAAGCTCGCAACCACATCGTTCTCGGTCGGCGTCATGGGCATCGTCGGACTGCTCGCCGTCGGCATGACCACGCCCGTTGAGGCTGTCGCAGCTGCCGGCGGCGGCGAAGGCCCCACAGCCTCTATCGTCGCGCTGGCCGACGTCGAACCGACCGCGACGCCCGAAGAGGACATTCAGGCGTACGTTGCGCCAGCCGAAGCATCCACCACTGCTCTCAGCCGTGAGGAAGGCTATTCGGCTGTGTCCATGGCTGAGCTCGCGGTCGAGGCTGGCGTGCGAGAGATCGCGTCGACGTACGTAAACAACGCCGCGGCTGCCGTGCAGTACCCCTTCACGGTCGGAGTTCCGATCAGCTCTCCGTACGGCATGCGGTGGGGCCGGATGCACGAGGGAGTCGACTTCGCGCCCGGTGGGCAGGGCGCTGAGATCCACGCTGTCGCCGACGGTATCGTCCGTATCGCTACCGAGGCCGGAGGTGCCTACGGCGCCCGCGTCGTCATCGACAGCATCGTGGACGGCGAGCTTATTTCCACGAACTATGCGCACATGCAGTACGGCTCGCTCCGCGTTCAGCCGGGTCAGGTCATCAGGCTCGGCGACGTCGTCGGAACCGTGGGTACCACGGGTCGCTCGACGGGTCCGCACCTGCACTTCGAAGTTCTACTGAACGGCAAGACCCCGACAGAGCCGATGGCCTGGCTGGCGGCGCACAACGTGGCATCGACGGTCGTGACCGTGCCCGATGCCCCCGCTGTCGTCAACCAGTAATCACCACAGGAGCGGATTCTCTCCGACGACAGCGCTCTGATATTCTCTTCTAGTTGCCCGCGCGCCGGGCTTCGCCCCGATAGCTCAGTGGCAGAGCACTTCCATGGTAAGGAAGGGGTCGTCAGTTCAATCCTGACTCGGGGCTCGCAGCATCCATCTCGTGACCGACGGATGCCGTGCGGCAGGGTAGCTCAGTTGGTGAGAGCGCACGACTCATAATCGTGAGGTCGCGGGTTCGAGCCCCGCTCCTGCTACGACGAAAGAGGCCCCTGGTGGGCCTCTTTCGTCGTTCCGGGTAGCTGGTGCTCAGCGGCCCTGGGGGGTGCGGCGCTCGGCGCTGACCATCCAAGCGAACTGCTCCATCTGACCGAGAACCTCGTGCAGGATGTCGGCACTCGTGGGGTCTTCGTCATCGACCTCGTCGTGCACCTCACGGCAGGTTGCAACCACCGCTTCGAGACGCTCGGTGATCAGGTCGACGACCTCGTCGGTGTCGATCTCGCCGTGAGGAAACTCGGGGAGCGACGTCGTTTCGGCGATCGTGTCGCTGCGGCCGTCCGGAAGAGCGTGAAGCGCACGCATCCGTTCGGCGACGACATCCGAGAGGCTACGAGCGGCGTCGATGATCTCGTCGAGCTGCAGGTGGGTGTCGCGGAAATTGCGGCCGACGACGTTCCAGTGAGCTTGCTTGCCCTGGAGCGAAAGCTCGAGAAGGTCTACGAGCACGCGCTGCAGGTTTACGCTCAGCTGCTTCGACGCTTGGAAGCCGCTCTCGGCGTTCTGCTCGTCGGTGAGTTTCGCTCCAGCGCCGCCCTTCGCTGCCTTGCGGGCGTTACGGGGCGCTCCGGATGCCGAGGTCTTCGTCTTGGTAGCGGTGTCGGACTGCGTTGCCATCTGTGTTCCTTTCGACGTTCCGTCGAACGGGACTGTATCTCCTCTGCGCTGAAAACACCCGCCCCTTGTCAGCCGCCGCACCGGGTGCTAGCGGCGGGCCGTGCTTACTCGGTCGGTGGCGGGATCGCCCGGAGCGCGGGTGAGGAACGAACGACCGCGCCCTAGACTGCGCTCGTGACAGCATCCGTTTCGCCGGCATCGCCGCCCGTACCCACTGCCCGCCGCATCCCCATCCTCGGGATCATCGCGTTTGTCGCCGCCTTCATCGCCCTTGCGCCTTCGCTTGCGATCTTGCTCATCGGGTTCCTCCCCGAGATGGCAACGATCTGGTGGCTGCTGATCGTGACAATGCCTTTCTCGATCATCGTGGGGGCCATCGCCCTCGTCCTTGCCGTCATCGCGCTGATTCTGGACATCCGCGCACGTCGTGTGCTCGCGTGGTCGATCGTGTCGCTGGTTCTCTCCCTGATCACGGTTCTGGTGCCGCTGTGGCTGATCACCGGTGGCTTCAGCACTGGAGACTATGTCGCGAACTTCTGAGCCCGAGCTCCTCGCGCATAGAGTGAAGGCGACCACTGAGCGACGAGGAACGAGAGCGGATGTCGGCGATTGCCCCCGGCTGGTATGACGACGGTCACGGTGCCCTGCGATGGTGGGACGGCCAGCAGTGGACCGAGCATGTGCAGCCGCACCCGCAGGGGATGCCCGACCCGTGGCAGCGCCCGCGCACAGTGCCCGCGCCGGAGTTCGCCCCGCAACCGCCGAAGGCGCCAGGCGACGCGGCTCCATCCGACGGCGGTCCGGCAGACCAGGGCTCCCCGTCGGGGATTTTCGTGGCTGCTACCGCTCCCCAGCGCAGCCGCACCTGGATCATCTGGGTGATCGTCGGTGTGGCGATGCTCGTTGCGGTGGTTCTCGCGGCAGTGCTCATCCCGCTTGCGATCCTCGGTTTTGGGCGGGTGAGCGCGCCGGCCACGGTCGAACCGACGAACGATGATGAACGCGGCGCCGTCGAGGCTGTGTACGAGTTCGACGAGGCCTGGCAGACCGCCGACTGCGACCTCTTCCTCGGGGTCACGACGGAGCGCCTGCGCGAGATCGTGCAGATCAAGGATTGCGCGACCTTCACGGGGCAGTCCGACGCGTTCACCGAGTGGTACTCGGACTATGAGATCGTCGTGACCGACATCCGTGGCCCGGAATACGAGTACACCGTCGCAACCCAAGAGAGCTACATCGCGCACTTCGACGAGGATGGCAACCCCATCGAACCGGGTGTGCGGGAGGTCGTCGAGTACGAATACACGGTGGTTCCGGATGACGATGGCTGGGCAATCTACGACCTCGTGAGCGTGGAGTAGCCCCGAACCCGTCGCGTCGGGGCGGCTGCCCCAGACCAGTAGCTAGCACAGACGAGTAGGCTGGCACGGCCGGCGTTCCGGCGCCGACGAGAGCGAGCACATGACCACCACACCCCAGCCGCGCACCGCGCGCTTCTACATCGTCGCGATTCTGGTGGGTTTGGCTGCGGGCCTGTTGTCGGGTCTGTTCGGCGTCGGTGGCGGCACGGTCATCGTGCCCGCACTGGTCTTCTTTCTGGGGTTCAATCAGCGACTCGCTGCCGGCACTTCGCTCGCGGCCATCGTTCCGACGGCGACGGTGGGCGTCATCTCCTATGCGATGACCGGCTCGGTGGCGTGGATCGCCGCGATCATCCTCGCCGCTGGCGCGATCATCGGTGCTCAGATTGGCACGTGGCTGCTGCACCGACTTCCTCTTCCGGTGCTGCGCTGGGGCTTTGTCGGGTTCCTCGTGCTGGTGATCATCAGCCTCTACCTCGTGATCCCCTCGCGGGATGCTGAGATCGAATACACGATCCTCTCGGTCATCGGCCTCATCGTGCTGGGCCTCATCACCGGCATCCTGGCGGGCCTTCTCGGCGTCGGCGGCGGCATCGTGGTCGTTCCCGTGCTCATGATCCTGTTCGGGGCGAGCGACCTCGAAGCCAAGGGCACCTCGCTGCTGATGATGATCCCCACGGCGATTTCGGGGACCGTCGGTAACATCCGGCGCAAGAACGTCGACCTGCCCGCGGCCATTGCCATCGGTGTCGCAGCGTGCACGACAACGGCGCTCGGCGCCTGGATCGCGACGCTCGTCGATCCGTTCGTGGGCAATGTGCTGTTCTCGATCTTCATTGCCTTCATCGCGGTGCAGATGGCCCTGCGGGCGATTCGCGCCCAGCGCTCTGGATCCTGAGCGACCGGATGCCGCGCGTCACCAGCCCGTGCTGAGAACCCGGTCGAGCGAATCGACGAAGTAGTCAACCGACTCGAGTGACACGCACAGTGGCGGCTTGATCTTCAGCACGTTCAGGTAGTCACCGGTGGGTTGCATGATCACCCCGAGCGTGAGCAGTCTGTCGCAGATTGCCGCGGTCTCTTCGCTCGCCGGCTCCAGGGTGACGCGGTCACGCACGAACTCGACGCCGAGATACAGGCCCGCGCCGTGCACCGCTCCCACGATCGGGTGGGATCCAGCCAAGCGTTCCAAACTCCGCTTCAGATGCGCTCCGACGACCCGCGCGTTCTCTTGCAGACCCTCCTGCTCGATGACATCGAGAACCGCCAGACCGATCGCCGCAGATACCGGAGAGCCACCCGTCGATGAGAAGAAGTACCCCTGGGTGCGATACCGATCGGCGATCTCCCGGCGGGTGATGACGGCGCCGATGGGGTGGCCGGCGCCGATCGACTTCGCGACCGCAACGATATCGGGCACGACCCCCTGCTGCTCGAACCCCCAGAACCACTCGCCGAGCCGGCCGAAGCCCACCTGCACCTCGTCGGCGATGGCGAGGCCACCGTGGCGGCGAATAGCTTCGTAGACCTGCGCGAGATACCCCGGCGGTAGCGCGACGCCCCCGGCGTTTCCGAAGAAGGTCTCGCAGATGAATCCGGCCGGAGCACGCCCGGATGCGGCAAGTCGCTCGATCACCGCGACGGCTTCAGGTCCGTACCGCTCGGCATCGTCGCCGCGATACGTGCCGCGGTAGGGATTGGCGGCGGCCACGGTGTGCACCCACTCCGGGCGCGTGGACAGCGCGTTCGGGTTGTCGGCGATCGATGTCGACACGGCATCGCTCGCGAAGGTCCACCCGTGGTAGGCCTCGCGCATCGCGACGATGTCGGTGCGGCCCGTGGATGCCATCGCCAGTCGAAGAGCGAGATCCGCTGCCTCCGAGCCCGAGTTGACGAAGAAGACTGTGTCGAGCTCCGCGGGCAGCGTCTGAGCGATGCGCTCGGCGTACTCGGTGATCACGCGGTAGTGGAAGCGAGAGTTGGTGTTGAGCAGGTTGAGCTGTCGGGTTGCGGCATCCGCGACGCGGGGATGCGCATGGCCCACCGAGGCGACGTTGTTGACCATGTCGAGGTACACCCGACCGTCGGTATCGATGAGGAACTCCCGCCACCCGCGCTCGATCCTCGGTGGCGTGTCGTAGTAGTGCTCCTGAACCTCTGCCAGGACTTTGTGACGACGAGCGAGACTGTCGTCCTCGCGCGGCAGCGGCGGTGCCATACCGAGAGCTTCGGAGACGTCGCCGACCACCTCGCGCCAGGCCTCGGCGAGATCTGCGGTGACCCGGGGAGGCGGCGGTTCGTCGCCTGCCGCGTGGCGCTGCACGAACAGGCGCGTGCGTGCCGGAAGCGCCGCATCCGAGCCCTCAGGAAGCCCACTGATCGTGACCACCTCGTCGCCGCTGCCCCAGGTGAGGGCCCCGGCGCCGCTTGTCCACTGGCCATCGTCTCGACCGAGCGCGAGCGGCTCAGCCAGCCAGAGCGTCGTGCCGGTGGGGATCGTCGCCGGAGCAGTCGGGGTTCGAAGCGGCGCCCCGCTCAACAACGCATGCCACGCCGCAACGACGACCGCGCTGGCGCCGGCATCCAGCGTGCTCAACGCAGCCCGGTCGAGCGCCTCCGGGTCGAGCCAGGCACCCCGATCGTTCACGGGTGAGACGGTGCTGGCATCGAGAACGACAGTCTCAGCCGGGAGTGTCATCACGGGAGCGCCCTCCCATGCGCGGGTCGGCGCGGAACTGTCGGGATCCAGCGCCCGACGTATCGCCGCGGTCATGACGGATGCCGGCACCGAGGTTGCCACATCGAAGATCCGGCGCTCGCGATCGAGCGCGTCAGCGGCGTAGTCGTTCGCGTCATCGAGGCGCACCTGCGCGCGCCCGCTCAGCACGAGAGTCGCTCCGCGCAAGACGATGAGTGGCCAGAGGGCCGTGATCTCCTCGTCGGTCAGGGGGCACCGCGCGTGGAAGGCGCGAATCGCAGGCATGACCGACGTCGGATCGGCGCCGTCGTGGTGCAGGACGCAGGATGCCGTGACCGCAATTTCGGCGACGCGCCACGAGTGCATCACGTCGCCGAAATCGATCACGGCGTCGGGGAGGAGCTCGCCCTCGCCGCGCAGCACGTTGTCGTCAGTGATGTCGAAGTGCCCTACCTGCAGAGGAAGGCGAGACTCGACCCGATCGAGCGTCGCGCTGGCCTCGCTCAGCGCCTGTTCTATCGCGGCGCGAACCTCTGCATCCGGCTCATCAGGCAGCAGGGCGTCGATGACCCTGCGTGCATGACGTAGATCCCACTGCAGGGTGCGGCTGCTCGCCGGATGCTCGAAGCTTCCGAGTGCTGCGCTCACCCTGCCCGCAAGGTCTCCGAGGCGTTCGATGACAGCGGGCGGAAGATAGCGGGACCCGGTCAGGGTGTGACCGGAGATGTTCTCCAGCACGCGAGCGTGAATGCGCCCCTGCGAGCTGTCCCACCAGGCCCGCAGAGCACCCCGGGGGCCCGAGAGCACGCGAGGTAACCGCAGCGTGGGATCGGCCATCGCGACAGCCTCCGTCGCGGCATCCTGCATGCGGATCTCGGTCTCGCTGAACACCGGATTACTGAGCTTGAGGACGCCGAGCGGCATGTCGGAGCCTCGCGGGAAGAGACGGAAGTTTTGATCCTGCTGGCTACCGAGAGGAATCGCGACGACGTCGATGCCAAAGGCCAGCTGGCAGAGCTTTTCGACCTCGCCGACGCCGAGGGTCGGAGTCGGCAGTTCCACGTGGTCGAAGTAGTTGAACAGTTCGGGCATGGCGTCTCCTTGGCGGCCCCATGATGGTGGAGTGGATTCTCTCACCCCCGACGATGTTCTGCCGGCTGCCCGAATCGTCTTGCCGTGGCGCCCGGCTCCGTCGCGCATCGATGCGTTCGAGCGTGTGGTCGCCTGGTATCGGGAGAATCTCCCCGAGGTGCCGCTGACGACCGTCGACACCGGTGACGTTCCGTTCGTCCTGGCAGCCTGTCGAAACCAGGCGATGGCGGATGCCGACCCCGACGAGGTCGTCGTGATCGGTGATGCCGACACGATCCCCGAGGTTCAGCCGCTGCGCGAGGCGATCCGCGCAGCGGCGACCAGTGGCGTCGTGCACCTTCCGTATACGGAGTACCGGTGGCTCGGCGCGACGGGCTCCGCCGACTATGCGCGCCGCGTTCCGCTACCCGAGTGCACCGTCGAGCAGTTCGTGTCGGGTGCCTGTTCGGGCGTCTACATCGCGACACCGCGCACGTGGGCCCGCCACGGCGGTCAGGATGCCGGGTTCCGCGGGTGGGGGTTCGAGGATGCCGCCTGGAACCTCGCCCATCAGGCACTTCTCGGCGAGCCGCCGCGCCGCCACGAGGGGCGCGTGTACGCACTCCACCACGTCGGCGAGGTCCGTGCCGGCGCGGGCTACGAGGCCAACGCGGCGCGGATGCAGCAGTACCGGGATGCCGCCGGCGACCGGGCCGCGATGGCAGCGCTCGTCGGCCTCCCCGACTAGCGGCTAGCGCTCGGCGGACGTGGTGTCGGTGAGCGTTCGGTAGGCCCGCTCGGGCCCCGGATCGGCGTGTTGGTCGGCGCGGATCGCGGCGAGAGTCGCCCGCCCCGCCCATGCGGGGTCGACGAGGGCCGAGAGAGCTGCCGCGAGATCCTCGACGCTTGCGGCATTCGGGTCGAGCGCGCGTCCGACATCCTCACGCTCGATCGCTGCCGCCCCCGCGAACTGGTCGGTCGAGAACGGGAGCACCAGGAGCGGCACGCCAGCTCCGACCGCTTCGGTCACGGAGTTGTTGCCGCCGTGGGTGACGGCAGCGGCGGCGTGATCGAGCAGCCGCACTTGCGGCAGATACTCGCGCACGAGCCAGGTTTCCGGGATCGTGCCGAGTTCGGCCGGGTCGGTGGCTCCGGTCGAGATCGCCGCGCGGACGCCGACGCGGCGCAGTGCCTCGGCGACGCGCGCGAGCACGTCGCCGCGAACGGATAGAAAACTGCCGAAGCTGACATACACGAACGGTTCGTCGGCAGCGAGCCACGCATCGATCTCGTCATCAGCGGGCTCGGCGCGACGGGTGGAACCGAGAAAGACGTGCGGGGGTAGCGCCCGCCCATCGGTGAGGGCAAGCTCAGTCGGGTAGTTGTAGAGCACGCGCTCGCCGTGGGTGGCGAACGCGTCCTCGACGCCGCGCGATCCTGGATCCAGGCGCTGTGCTACCTCGTTCCACTGTGCCGTGAACCGCGCCGAGACTTCCACGCAGACGTCCCGGAGCGTACGCAGCTCGTCGGGGTCTGGAGAGAAGGATGCCGGCCACGCCGGAGGGAAGCCATAGACCTCACCGGCAACCGGCAGGGCGCTCGGATGGCCGAGCACCACATCGCCATAGGGGATGCCTGCCGTATGGAGCGCGAGGCGAGCGCTGAAGGCAAGGTGATCGACGAGGATCGCGTCGGGTGCGACATCCTCGATCACCGCGAGGGTTGCCCGGGCACGATCCTCGGGCTGCCACATGAGGTCGGTGAGGCGCTCCCGCGCCTGATAGAGCAGAGTCGGGATCATCCCGTGACGTGTGGCGGCGAAGAACCCCTCGAGAGACGCCGCCTCGTCGGTCTGTTGCTGCGCCGTGCGGATGATTCCCGCGTTCGCGCCGCGACCGAGCGGCAGATCGACCCGCCGGTAGCCGAAGCGCTGCACGATCGGATCGGTCGCGGGGCCCGTCGCGACGACGACCTCCTCGCCGCGCTGCTGCCACGCTGTCGCGAGTGTCGCGAGGGGAAGCAGATGCGAGGCGTAGTCGGGACTGATGACGAGAAGCGTCATGCCACGCCCGCCGCTCGCACGAGCTCGGCCTCCTGCTCAGCAACCTGCCAATACACCGGAGCGAGCGCTGCCGCCATGGCCTGGATCGTGAACCGCTCGGCGACCATTACTCGAGCTCGCTCGGCGATCGCGGGGTCGGCCAGGGCTGCGCGATCCAGCGCGCGGTGGGTCGCCTCCGCCAGCGCGTGGACATCCCAGGTCGCGGTGAGAAACCCGGTGTCCTGGTCGGCAACGTACGTCGCGGGTCCGCCACCGTCGGGGGCGACGACAACAAGTCCCGTCGCGAGGGCCTCCAGCAGGGCGATGCCGAACTCCTCCTTGATGCTCGCGCAGACGTACACCCCGCGCCCGGCCACTCTGCCGGGGATCCCGAGCCGGGCTGCAGCCACCCAGCGGGCGGCGACGTCGTTGGGGCGGTGTCCGGCGAGGATGAGGCCGCGTGCCGCGCGCTTGGCGGAGGGAACCACGACCTCGATGCGGTCGAGCTGCTCGCGCTCATCCAGCGAGGGGTTCTCGAGGTCACCGCCGATGATGAGCAGGTTCGCACGCTCGGACAGCGCGCTGCCGGCCCACGTCTCGGCGAGCGTCGCCATTCCCTTCACGCGGTGCATGCGGCCGACGCTCACGATCAGCGGCAGATCACGCCGATCCGGCGCCAACCCCGCCACCAGGTCGGCAAGCTCGCGCAGCGCGGGGTCGGCATCCGTGGCCCCTGCTGACACGAGGGCGACGGATCGATCGACAACCGCGAGGTCGACCCCTTCCGCGACGATCGTGTGTCGTTCCGGGACACTGTCGATGTCGACGCCGACCAGTGATCGGATGTCGTCGGCAAGGTTCTGGCGCGGGAACAGCACGCTGTGCGAGGCGGAGCCCGCGAGCGAGCGCACCAAACTCGTGCGGAACCAGAAGTGCTCGGCGAGGTCGGTCTCGCCGAAGTTCTCGCGGGTGAGGGTGCCCGCCCGGTCGAGCGACTGGATGACTGCATGGGGGTCGGGTGCGAGGGTGAAGACCGTCGGGATTCCGAGCTCGCGTGCGACGTCGGCTGCGGCGAGTGACCCGACGTCGGCCATCCGCAGGTGCAGCACGTCGATGTGACCGGCCGCGCGCAGGAGGCGACGGATGCCGCGCCGGGCCCGAACTCGCAGGGGCCATGCCGCAGCCGACGGCGTGGGGCGCGCCGCGAGCGGAACATGGCCGTAGACGTGCCCGCCGCTCTGGGAGGCGACATCGAGGAGGTCAGCCGTTGCCTGCGAGATCGAGCCGCGCGAGAGGGTCAGGACGCGTTCGACCGCACCGGGCTCGTGAGTGAGAGCATCGCCCAGGCGCACGAGGAGGGTGGCGATCCCGCCGTTATCCCCGGCCCCGGCGGCGCTCAGCGACGGGTCGATGTCGGCGTGCAGGAAGAGCTGGGCAACGGTGAGCCCGCTCGAGGTGTCGCGGGCGGGGTGAGCGAGAGCCGGCCCAAGGTCGATGACAGCCAACCGTGCGTGGTCAGACAGGGGTCCGTCGGCAGTGACGAGGTCCTCGAGCGCACGCCGCACCCCGGGCTCGCCCGAACGCTGACCCAGCGCCGCGATGGCGGCTTCGCGCACCTCGATGGCTTCTGTGTCGGTGCGGGCAATGGCCAGCAGTGTGTGCGTCGCGGACGGCTGGCGCACGAGTCCCAGCGTCTCGACCAGGCGGGCCCGGCCCGCGGCATCTGTCGCCTCCGTCGATACGGCCAGTACCGACTCCAGCGCGACCGCCAGCACGTCTCCCGCCGCGACTGACCACTTCTCGAGCGTGCGCTGCGCGAGCATCCCGGTGAACCCACCGCGGTCGACGAGGGCGATCAGGCGTGCGATCGCCGAGAACCGTGGCAGCCCCTGGCCGAGCGCCCAGGCCGCGTGTTCGTGGATGAAGGGGCGTGGGTCATCGAGCAGCGAGACCAGGCGCGCGGCTGCCTGCTCGTCGAACATCTCCGACAGGGCGTGCACCGCGGCAATCGCGGCGATGTCGTCGGTTCCGGCCAGGGCTGCCGAGAGCACCCGGAGCGTACGCACGCCCGGATCGCGGCCTGCCTCGAACGCCAGATCGTCGGCAGCACGCAACGCCTCGACGATGGTTGCGGCGCCGGTCACCTGGTCCATCGCTGCCTGAATCCCCATGGCGGTCCTTTCCTCGCGCGTCCCGGCGCCGCCACCCGGACAGGGTGATCGTACTGCCCGAACGCGAACGCTGTGCCACATCCCCTTAGGGTTGACAACGCCACCGATCTGTGGCGTCTTCCCTCGTCCTGGCAATGCTGGAGAAGCCCGTGTCTGTTCTCATCATCGGTGACGTCGGCGTGCTCGATGGCATGTTCCATATCGGCGACGAGGCGATGTTCGAGGTCGCCGTTGATGAGCTCTCTGAGCGGGGTCTCTCGCCCATCGGGGTGAGCTCGAATCCCCCCGAAACGGCGGCGCGCTACGGCATCCCGGCACTCCCGCGGCTCGGGTTCGCGGGACTCGATCGTGCCGAAGCCGCGCGGCGCGCCGACCACCTTCTCGCGGTAGCCGCGGGCTCGGCTGAGCTCTCGCCGGACGATCCGGCAGCCGAGGTCTTCGCGACCCTTGAGGGGGCGCGCTTGCTCGTCAACGCGGGTGGCGGAAATCTGGCTACCCGCTGGCACAGCCACGTGTTCGAACGCACGACCCTGGCACGCGTGGCTCGTGCGAAGGGAGTGCCGGTCGCGGTCACGGGGCAGACCCTCGGCCCCGACCTCGACACACCCGATGACGTAGCGGTGGCACGGATGCTGCGCGAGGCGGCTCTGGTCGGTGTGCGAGAGCCTGACACGGCAGCCCTCGTTGACTCCTGGGGTCTGAGTGCGACGCTGAACGTCGATGACGCGTCCTTCCTCGGCCTCGGCGCAGCGGGGGAGACCGGTGCGTCAGCGTCGCGCGGGGGAGTCGTCGTGAGTCTGTCGGGCTGGTTCGCGGGGCGACCAGCCGACCAGGTCGAGCAGCACATTGCCGAGCTCGCGGATGCTGCAGCACGAACCGTCGGACCGGTGGCGTTCCACGCACACTTCGGGCCGCTCGATCCCGCCGCGCCCCCGCGGGGCGATGCCGCCCTGCACGAGAGGATCAGGCAACGGATGTCGGAGCCCTCGATCGTCATCCCCACCGGAACGTCCCGTGAGGCGGCGGCGCTTGTTCGCGGTGCCGCCCTGCTCATCACAGGCCGCTACCACCCTGCTGTCTTCGCCGCGCCGGCCGGCACGCCCGTGCTCGCACTGTCGGCCGACCAGTACACGCGCATCAAGCTCGGGGGAGCCCTCGGTCACTGGGGCCAGACCAGCGTGCTCGATCTCGACGAGCTGCCGGGCGCGCCGCGTCGGCTCGAGACGCTCGTCGCCGACACCGCCGCCATTCGCGCCGAGGCAGCCGCCCGCCTGCCGCGGCTGCGTGCGGCATCCCGGCAGTGGTGGGACCGGGTCGCGGCATCCGTCCGCAACTGACCCGTCGACCGCCGTCCCAGGACGCTTCGCCCTCCCTCGGTAGGATGGCCTGGTGTCTGTGAACCCTGAACTGGTCGGGCGGGACTTCCCGCCGACCGCCCCGTATCTGGTGGGACGAGAGAAGGTCCGGGAGTTCGCGCGAGCTGTGTTCGCCGACGACCCGCAGCACACCGACCCTGGCGCCGCTCAGGCTCTCGGATACGCCGATGTCGTTGCCCCGCCGACCTTCGCGATGGTCATTCAAGACCTCACGCTGCAGCAGCTGCTCACCGAGCCCGATTCGGGAATCGAGTTGCACCGACTCATCCACGCCGAGCAGCGTTTCGCCTACACGCGCCCGATCGTCGCGGGCGACGAGCTCGTTGCGACCCTCGCGATCACGCAGGTGCGTCCGTTCGGCAAGGGCGCGATGGTCACGAGCGAGGCCACCATCACGGATGCCGATGACGCTCACGTCGTCACGGCGACCTCCGTGCTGCTGGTGGGAGGAGACGACGAATGAGCGCGCACACGATCGACTCCGCCGAACTTGCCGTCGGTGACATTGTGGCCGAACGCGCGGTGCACCTCACCCGCGAGTCGCTCGTGCGCTATGCGGGAGCATCCGGCGACTTCAATCCGATTCACTACCGCGATGACGTCGCGGCATCCGTCGGTCTTCCCGGCGTGCTCGCCCACGGGATGCTGACGATGGGCTTGGCCGCCGAAACTGTCGTGCCCTGGCTCGGCGATGCCGGCCGCATCCTCGAGTACGGCGTCCGTTTCACCCGGCCCGTCGTCGTCGACCCAGATGCCGGAGCCGACGTCGCCGTGCAGGGCAAGGTCTTCGCGCTCGACGAGGATTCCGTGACCATCGAGCTGAGCGTGACCGCCGCCGACACCGCCGTGCTGGGCAAGGCGCGCCTGCGCGCTCGCCGAGGCTGATGCCCGAGATCGCACCCAGGCCGCTGTCGAGCCTGACCACGCTGCGCACCGGGGGTGAGCCCGCTCGGATGTGGGAAGCCCACGATCGCGACGAACTGGTCGCGGCGCTGCGGGACACCTGGGCGACGGGGGAGCCGTGGTTCGTCCTCGGCGGCGGATCGAACCTGTTCGTCGGCGATGAACCCTTCGAGGGCACCGTGATCCGCATCCTGACCCGCGGCATCGAACGGTTGCCCGCGCCCGCGCCGCAGGTGGCGCGGCTGCGCATCCAGGCCGGTCACGACTGGGATGACCTTGTCGCGTACACGGTGGCCGAGGGGCTCTCGGGGATCGCCGCGATGTCAGGCATCCCGGGCACTGTCGGCGCGGCTCCCGTCCAGAACGTGGGCGCGTACGGTCAAGAGATCGTGCAGACCCTCGTCGAGGTCGAGCTGATCGACGAGAGCACGGGCGAGGTGTCGACAGTTCCCGCCGCAGAGCTCGGACTCGGCTTCCGTACGTCGGTGCTCAAACATCACCACGGCTCCGAGCCGCTTCGGCGCGCGGTGATCCTGTCGGTCACTCTCGATCTGCTCGAGGTGGGGCCGGCTTCCCGACGGCTGCGGGGTGCCCAGCTTCGGCAGGCCCTGAGCCTGGAGGAGGATGACGCCGTCACCCTGCAGTGGGTGCGCGACCACGTTCTGGCAACGCGCGCCCGCAAGGGCATGGTGCTCGATGACGCCGATCCCGATACCTACAGTGCGGGGTCCTTCTTCCAGAACGCCGTCGTCTCGGCATCCTTCGCCCGAACGCTCCCGCCCGAGTGCCCGCGGTGGCCGGTTCGTCCCGACGGCGCCGATGCGACCTCGGAACCGGTCCGGATCATCCCGCTCGACACCTTCGACGGGCACATCCCGCCCGCTGAGGTCGACGATCCGGATGTCAAGGTCAGCGCCGCGTGGCTCATCGAGCACTCCGGTATCCGCAAGGGTTTTCGCCTGCCGCGCTCGCGGGCGGCCCTGTCGAGCAAGCACGCGCTGGCGTTGACCAACCACGCCGGCGCGACTGCCGAAGAGATCGCCGAGCTCGCCCGCTTCATCCAGGGCCGGGTGCAGGCCGAGTTCGGACTCCTCCTGCAGCCCGAGCCGGTCCTCGTCGGCGTCGACCTGTAGGGCCCCCGGTTCCGCCCGTCGGCTCGGCTCGGCTCGTCGCGTCGGCTCGGTCCCGTCGCAACGGCGCATGGATACGCCGACACCCCGGCCCGTAGTGCTTGCGCCCGGGGTGTCGGGAAAAGGATGCGCCGTTGCGACCACGTCGCGGGTGCGGGGATGACCCGCAGGGCTGGCGGACTTGCTAGGAGAACAGCCCCTGCATCCGTCGCACACCCTCGAGCAGGGCGTCATCGCCGAGCGCGTACGACATCCGCAGATACCCGCTGGGCCCGAAGGCCTCACCCGGGACGACTGCCACCTCGATCTCATCGAGGATGAGGTCGGCAAGCTCCAGCGAGGTCTCGATGCGCTTTCCGCGCCACTCGCGCCCCAGCAGACCCTGGACGTCTGGGTAGGCGTAGAACGCACCGAGGGGAGTCGGAACCGTGACCCCGGGGATCTTCGCCAGCTCCTCGACGATGACGCGGCGTCGCCGGTCGAAGGCCTGTCGCATCTGCTCGGCTTGGTCTTGGGGACCGGTGAGCGCGGCGATCGCCGCGCGCTGGGCGATGTTGTTGACGTTGCTCGTCAGGTGCGACTGCAGGTTCGCCGCGAGCTTCATCGCGTCGGCGGGGCCCACCATCCAGCCCACACGCCATCCCGTCATCGCATACGTCTTCGCGACACCGTTGACCAGGATCGTCTGCCCCGCAAGCTCCGGAACGGACTGCACGATCGAGACCGCGGTAGCACCGTCGTAGACGAGGTGCTGATAGATCTCGTCGGTGATGACCCAGATGCCGTTCGCCAGGGCCCACTCGCCGATCGCGCGGGTCTCCTCCTCGGTATAGACCGAGCCGGTGGGGTTCGACGGTGAGACGAAGACGAGGGTCGTGGTGCGCTCCGTGCGCGCAGCCTCCAGCTGCTCGACAGTCACCTTGTAGTCCTGGTCGGCGCCGGCGAAAACCTCGACCGGGATGCCGTCAGCAAGCTGGATAGCCTCGGGATATGTCGTCCAGTAAGGCGCCGGCAGCAGTACCTCATCACCCGGGTTCACAACGGCCTGGAAGGCCTGGTAGACGGCCTGCTTGCCGCCGTTGGTCACGATCACCTGGGATGCTGCGACCTCGATTCCCGAGTCGCTGCGGGTCTTCTCGGCGATCGCCTGACGCAGGTCTGGAAGGCCGACAGCCGGCGTGTAGCGGAAGTTCTTGGCATCCTTCAGGGCCTCGGCGGCGGCATCCACGATGAACTGCGGCGTCGCGAAATCCGGCTCGCCCGCCGCGTAGCTAATGACCGGCCGGCCCGCAGCCTGGAGCGCCTTTGCCTTCGCGTCGACCTTCAGGGTCGCGGACTCGGCGATAGCGGACAGTTTGCGAGACAGGGGAGCACGTTCGGTCACAGAAACACATCGTAGTCGGGGCACATGAGCGACACCCGGATGCATCGCCAGCCGGGCGGCGGGGTGCGGCATCCACCGAATGGGGGATGCCGCACCCGACCAACGGCCGCTGTTGTGGCCGCTGCCGCCGCGGCACGCTGGAGGCATGGAAAACGCTGCTGTGCGGGTTCGGAACCTGCGCAAGACCTACGGATCGCGGGCCGCCGTCGACGACGTGTCGTTCGACATCATCCGCGGTGAGACTTTCGCCCTGCTCGGACCCAACGGCGCCGGCAAGTCCACGACCGTCGAGATCCTCGAGGGATACCGCCGTCGCACGAGCGGCGAGGTGACGGTGCTCGGGGACGACCCCGGACACGGCGGTCTGGCATGGAAGGCGCGGCTGGGCATTGTGCTGCAGACGACCGGCCAGGCAGGAGCCTTCACGGTGCGCGAGCAGTTGCGGCAGTTCGCGGGCTACTACCCCCGACCCCGCGACGTGGAGGAAGTGATCGCCGCTGTCGGGCTCGAAGAGAAGGCGAACACGCGAATCTCCAAGCTCTCCGGCGGGCAGCAACGGCGTGTGGATGTCGCGCTCGGCATCATCGGAAACCCCGAACTCCTCTTTCTCGACGAGCCCACCACGGGGTTCGACCCGCAGGCTCGCCGGGAGTTCTGGAGCCTCATCCGCAGACTCCAGGATGATGGCACCACGATCCTGCTCACCACGCACTACCTCGATGAGGCGGCGCAGTTGGCCGATCGGGTCGCGGTGATCGATCGGGGAACCCTCCAAGCGATCGGGCCGATCGCGACGTTCGGCGGCGAGGGCGCCCGGATGCCGCGCGTCACGTGGCGCGAAGGCGGGACGCTGCGCACCGAGAGCACACCCACGCCCTGGGCCTTTGCCCGGTCGCTTGCCGAACGTCTCGGCGGTGAGCCCGACGAGCTCGAGATCCGCCGTCCCACCCTGGAAGACATCTACCTCGGCATGGTCGACCCGGACGCCGCGGCCACCGCGGACGATGCAGTCGCCCCGGCATCCTCCTCACCCACCTCTTCGATTCCGGAGACACTGTCATGACCGCTCTCACCCTCGCCCCGGCCCGGCTCAGCCCGATGCACGCGGTACGCCACGGCATCCGTCGTATCGGGTTCGAGATCCGCGGCTACACCCGCTCACCCGAGACGATCTTCTTCACGTTCCTCTTCCCGATCCTGATGCTCGCCCTCTTCAGCACCGTCTTCGGCGGCGACGGCGATCAGAGCTATGGGCAGGGACTGCCGGCCCTCTCGGCAGCACAGATGTACCTTCCCGGCATGCTTGCTGCCGGTGTGCTGCTGTCGGGCCTGCAGAACCTCGCGATCGATATCGCCCTCGAACGGCACGACGGCACCCTGAAGCGACTGGGTGGGACGCCGCTGTCGCCGGTGAGCTACTTCATCGGCAAGATCGGTCAGGTGCTGGTCACCGGTACCGTGCAGGCAGCTGTTCTGCTCGCGTTCGCGGGGCTCGTGCTGGGCGTGCCGCTGCCGTCCGACGTGGAGTCGTGGCTGACCTTCGCGTGGGTGTTCGTCCTGGGACTTGCGACCTCAGCGTTCCTCGGAATCGCGATCTCGGCCATCCCCCGCAGCGCCCGGAGCGCCTCGGCCGTCGTCATCCCCGTGGCCCTCGTGCTGCAGTTCATCTCGGGCGTCTACATGTTCTTCTGGCTGCTGCCCGAATGGCTGCAAAACGTCGCGAACCTCTTCCCGCTGGCATGGATGGCCAAGGGAATGCGTGCGGTCTTCCTGCCGCCCGAGTACGCGACCCTCGAGCAGAGTGGCGCCTGGGACCTCGGCGGTGTCGCGATCGCTCTGCTGATCTGGCTCGTCGTGGGCCTCATCATCAGCCGGCTCACCTTCCGGTGGATCCGACGCGACGCGTAGCCTGGGGCGGTCACACGTGACGCAGGCGAGGGGGCGATGAATGATGAGCGAATCGCGATGGTGGGATGTCGTCGTCCCGATCGTGGCGGCAGCCATCGTCGCGCCCATCCTGATCCTGTCGCAACTCGACAGTTTCGATCGGATGCTGGTCGCTGCCTCCGCGGCGCTTCTGGTCGTCGCCTACTTCGGCTTCGGCCGGCGGCTTCGGCAGCGCAGCAGCACGTCGCTGGCCGTCGTGTTCGTCGTCCTCTTGACCATCTCCATCGGAGTCGGCGTTACCGCTGCCCCGTTCATGGCGATGCTGCAGACTCTCGCGTATCCCCTCGTGTGGGTGTCGGTCGAGACCCGTCGAGGAGGTGTTCTCGGATCCGTCGCGATCGGTTTCGGTGTCTTCGTCGGATTCCTGGCTCACGGCGGTTTCACGATCGAGTCGCTCTGGGAGGGCATCCTCTCCGGGGGCCTTGCGGTGGTGTTCGCAATCGCTCTGGGCCTGTGGATTTCGAGCATCGCGGAGTACGGGCAGGAACGGGCGCGCCTGGTGACGGAGTTGACCGCGGCGCAGTCCCAGGTTGAGGCGCTCAGTCGTGATCGGGGTGCGGCGGAGGAGCGGGAACGGATCGCTCGCGACATCCACGACACGCTCGCTCAGACTCTCGCAGGTCTCGTCCTGTTGAGCGAGCGTGCGGGCAGGCAGGCGCGGGACGGGCGAACGGATGCCGCGACCGAAACGATCGCGACCATCGAGCAGGCCGCGCGCGAGGCGCTCGCCGAGTCGCGCGCGCTCGTGGCGCGGATGGCCGCTGTTCCCGCCGATGACGCTCTCGCGGCAGCGATCGAGCGGCTGGCCGCACGCTTCCGGGCAGAGGTCGGCCTCGCGATCGACGTCGAGGTCGCAGCCGGCGTGGATCTCGATCGCGAGCAGCAGGTCGTGCTGCTGCGCTGTCTGCAAGAAGCTCTCGCGAATGTTCGCAAGCACGCGCGAGCGACCGTCGTCTCAGTGACTGTCGCCCCCGACGGCGACGGAATCCGGATGACTGTCCGCGACGACGGAGTCGGCTTCGACCCGTCAGCAGCCCGCACTGGATTTGGGCTCGACGGCATCAGCGACCGCGCGACACTCGCGGGAGGGGACGTCGAGGTGGAATCGGCACCCGGCCACGGCGCGACGCTGACGATCCTGCTCCCGCCGGCCGGAGTCGCGGCATGATCCGACTCCTGATCGCCGATGACCATCCCGTCGTGCGCGCGGGGCTCGCCGGCTTGTTCGCCGATGAGGAAGGCTTCGAGGTCGTCGGTCAGGCAGCCGATGGAGCCCAGGCGGTCGAGCTGGCAGCACGCGAGAAGCCGGATGTCGTGCTCATGGACCTGCGGATGCCGGTGATCGACGGTGTTGCAGCGACGGCTCGCATCGTCGCCTTTGGCGCCGACGCGCCCCGCGTGCTCATCCTCACGACGTATGAGAGCGACGATCAGATCCTGGCGGCGATCGAGGCGGGAGCCGCCGGTTACCTTCTCAAGGCTGCGCCGCAGGACGAGATCGTCGCGGGGATCCGCCTGGTCGCGACGGGGCAGACGGCGCTCTCGCCTGCTGTGGCGGCGCGGCTGGTGTCGCGAATGCGCGAGCCTGCGGCATCCGTCACGCTTACTCCGCGCGAGATCGAGGTCCTGCAGCTTGTGGCGCGCGGTCGCAGCAACAAGCTCATCGGCACAGACCTCGGCATTGGCGAGTCGACGGTCAAGACCCACCTGCTGAAGATCTTCGACAAGCTCGAGGTCGCCGACCGAACCCACGCTGTGACGGTCGCCATGGAGCGCGGCATCCTCTAGCAACGTGGGCGCCCACTCACACGCGGATGAGACGCAGTGTCATCTATGATGAGTCGGAGTCCCACCGTTGAAAGCGAGCTCGTCATGGCCGACACCTCCGCCTACGTTCCTCCCGTCGATGACTACGCGTTCCTGTTCGCCGAGGCATTCGGGACCGATCTCGTGGCGCGCGCCACGGATGGTGCTCTCTCGGCAGAGGATGCGGTTGACGCGCTGTCTGCGGCGGGGGAGCTCGCATCCGCGGTGCTGGCGCCGCTGAATGCATCCGGCGACCGCGAGGGAGTGACGGTCATCAATGGTCAGGCGAAGACGCCAGCCGGGTTCCCCGAGGCCTATCGCGCGATCGTCGAGGCGGGCTGGATCACCGCTGAAGCGCCCGAGTCTGCAGGCGGCGATGGCCTACCTGCGCTCGTACAGGCGGGTCTCGGAGAGATGTGGAACGCCGCCAACACCGCGTTCGCTCTGTGCAGCGCCCTCAACACCGGTGCGATCCACGCCCTGGACGCCTATGCCTCCGATGACCTGCGCGAGCGGTACCTCACGCGGCTCGTCAGCGGCGAGTGGACCGGCACCATGAACCTCACCGAGCCGCAGGCCGGCACAGACCTCGGCGCGATCCGCACGATGGCGACCCCGAACGACGACGGCACCTGGGCGGTAAAGGGTCAGAAGATCTTCATCACCTGGGGCGACCACGACGTCGCCGAGAACATCGTTCATCTCGTGCTCGCTCGCACGCCGGATGCCCCCGAGGGTGCGAAGGGGATCTCGCTGTTCGTCGTGCCGAAGTTCCTGCCCGACGCTGCTGGAAACCCCGGGGAACGCAACGCCGTCACAACGGTCTCGGTCGAGCACAAGCTCGGCATCCACGGTAGCCCGACCTGCGTGCTCGAGTATGAGGGAGCGACCGGCTTCCTCGTCGGAGAGCTTCACGGTGGTCTTGCCGGAATGTTCGTCATGATGAACTCCGCCCGTGTCGGCATGGGGCTCCAGGCCACGGGAATCAGCGACCGCGCCTACCAACGCGCGCGGGCATATGCCGAAGAGCGTATGCAAGGCTCTGTGCTCGATCGTCCTGCCGGGACCCCGATCGCCGAGCACCCCGACGTCCGTCGCCTCCTGCTGTCGATGGCGAGCGAGATCAGTGCGATGCGGGCTCTCGGCGTGTACGTCGGCGACCTGTTCGACCGGGCGACGGATGCTGACAGCATCCGTCTTGCCGAGCTGTTCGTCCCGATCTTCAAGGGGTGGACCACCGAAGAGGCTCTGCGGATCACGTCCGACGCGATCCAGGTGCACGGCGGTATGGGCTTCATCGAGGAGTCCGGCGCGCCCCAGCACTACCGCGATGCCCGGATCATGCCGATCTACGAGGGCACCACGGCCATCCAGTCCAACGACCTGATCGGCCGCAAGATCATCCGTGATGGCGGCGCGACAGTCGGCCGCGTCCTCGGCGAGACCGCCGAAGCGGTCGCCACGCTGGAGAGCCTCGACCACCCGGTCGCCGCGCGCACCGCGGCGCGACTCGAACGTGCCCGTGCATCCGCTGAAGAGGCGACTGCCCAGCTGATCGCGTTCGGGATGACACGCGACGCATATGCCGTCAGTGTCCCGTACCTCATGCTCCTGGGTTTCGTGGCCGGTGGGCTGATGCACGCGCGGATGCTCGCGGCAACCCTCGCGCACGACGTGCAGACGGATGCCGATGCGCGCCGCATCCGTGAAGCAGACGCGTATGGGGTCTACCACCTGTCGCGCGTCGCGGGTCTTGCCGAGGTCGTCGCCGCCGGCGAGATCGCCTGAGGCCGCCCGTCCCGGGTCAGCCCCGGGCGGCAGCGGTGGCCGGCGCCGTGATCTCCGCGATCCAGGAGAACCAGTCGGCGAGGCCGTCGCCTGCCTTCGCGCTTGTGAGGATGATCCGTGCTGTGGGGTTTACGGCACGGACGTTCGCGAGAAACAGGTCGAGGTCGAAGTCGAGGTAGGGGAGCAGGTCGGTCTTGTTCACGACGACCACGTCCACCGACCGGAACATCACCGGGTACTTCAGGGGCTTGTCCTCGCCCTCGGTGACGGATGCGACCATCGCGCGATAGTGAGCCCCGGTGTCGAACTCGGCGGGGCACACGAGGTTGCCGACGTTCTCGATCACGACGAGGTCGAGGTCCTCGAGCTCGAGACCACGCAGAGCCCGGTCGACCATCGGTGCGTCAAGGTGGCACTCGCCGCCGAAGCCGTTTCCGGTGTTCAAGAGCGAGATCTGCGCTCCGTAGCCGTCGAGTCGATCGGCGTCGAGGGCTGTCTCGATGTCGCCCTCCACGATCCCGACGCGCACGCGCCCCTCCAACTCCGCGAGCGTCCGTTCCAGCAGCGTCGTCTTGCCGGCGCCCGGAGATGACATCAGGTTGATCGAGACGACGGATGCGGCATCCAGGGCCCGGCGGTTGCGATCAGCCGCCGCATCGTTCTCGCTGAAGATCCGCTCGAGCACGTCGATCCGCTCGGCGCCCGTCTCGTATCCGGAGTGGTCACCGATGTGGTCTTCGTGCACGTGATCATGCGCGTGGTCGTGATCTTCGTGCGAGTGCTCGTGCGTGTGACCATCATCGTGGTGATCGTGAGCGTGCACGGTTCCGTCATCGTGGCGGTGAAAGCGACCCATCGGTCTTCCCTTCCTTTTCGCCGACCTCCATTGACCGGACGAGGAATTCCTCCCCAGATCGTACGACCACCGATCCACTTCCGCATGACGCGCAGACCAGGATCGGCACTCCCTCGATCGTCGAATCGGTGGTGCACTCGCGGCACGTGACGATGGCCGGGATCGAGGTCACCTCGAGCCGCGATCCAGACAACGACGGCGAGTTCTCGCACACGATGCCCCAGCAATACACGAGCGTCTCGGGCACCACCTGGCGGAGCTGACCGACATCGAGCTGGATCGAGAGCACGGGGCGGCCCGCGCTCGAACGCTCAGCGATCGCAGCGATCGATCGGCACAACGACAGCTCGTGCATCCGGCCCTCCGACCCCACCGGTGGGGATGCCCTCACCCTAGATCCAATCGGCGCTCCGGCGGAACGCGCCAGGGTGATCACGCGCCGCGAAGGGTGCGAGAGGGCGATTCTCCGAAGCGGTCGCGGTACTCGTTCGCGAACCGGCCGGCGTGGGTAAACCCCCACCGCTGTGCGATCCCCGCGACTGTCGCGCCGCGCCTGGGGTCGGCATCCGTCAGATCGATGCGCACCCGCTGCAGTCGCTGGTCGCGAACGTATCCTGACGGCGTTGTGCCCAGGCGGTCGCGGAAGGTCTGCTGCAGATGGCGCGGGGAGACATGCACCGCGTGGGCAAGGGCCGCCGGCGAGAAGGGCTCGGCCAGATGCTGCTCGATGTAGGCGAGGGCGTCGACCATGAGACCCGACGTTGCCTGTCGCCTCAGGGAGTTGGAGTAGTTCGAGGGCTGCAGGAGGAGCAGGGATGCGACCAGGAGGTCGGCGATGCTCTGTCGACCCAGGGGCAGGGTCAGCAGCGACGAATCGGTCATGGATTCGGTGCTCAGCAGCTGCACCGCGATGCTCCACCGGATGCTTTCGGGAGAGCTCAGATCGAACAAGGGCTCGAATCGCAGTGGTTCGCTGACGCGTCGGCCGAGGGTGCGAGCCACGGCGGCTTCCACGGCGTGCCGCTCGAGCCGGACGAGGAGCTGGGGAGATTCGGGAGTCATCTCCAGCCGCACCGCGGTGCGCGGTGAGAGCACGATCGCCTGGACCGTCGTGGTGTGCACTGTGACTCCGTCTACGCGCGCCGTGAGCGCTCCGCCCTGGTTCATGCAGACCGTGACGGCGTCGGCAGTGACCGGGATGTCGATGGTGGTCGGGGTGCCGATGTCGAGGTATCCCAACGAGATCGTGTCGAAGCTGCGGGTGAACAGCGCGCCGTCGAGGCTCGCGCGGTTGTCGTGGACGGCGACGGTGCCCTCGCCCAGGAGAGCACCGAGTTCACCGGCGAGACGCCGCGGGTCGTCGGTGCGCACCGACGGGGCACTCGCCAGGGCTGGCGGCGTGCGGAGGGGACGAACCATATGTCCTCCAGAGGATCGCTCTGAGGATAAACCCTGCGCATTCCGGATGCTATGCACCGGGCGCCAGGGATACATTCATGCCAGGGCACCTCGTCGCGGAGTGCCCCGATCGGAGGACGCCGTATGAGCACTGTGCTCTCGCCGGACGACGCGAAGATGATCACAGGCGCCGACATCGAGGCCGAGCGCCTTCGCCAGCGGCTCGGTGATCCAGAGACCGTCGCTGCCCTCAACCACCTGCTCGACAACGCGGAGCTCGTCGCGGGGCTCCTCGACGTCGTGGGCGGCTTCTTCGCGCACTCCGACAACATCGTCGAGAACGTCGCGACCAGCTACCACGAAGCCGTGGCGATGGTCACCGAGAGTCCGGTCGGTAAGCGGGCAGTGGCAGCCGGCCCTGCGCTCCTGAAGGTCGCCGACCAGGCCATTCCCGTCTTGGAGCACGTGGCCGATGCCGATCTCGTCGAGAAGATCGGGTCCTCGGGCCTGCTCGACCCAGCGCTTCTCGATCTGCTGACGAGGCTGGCCGGCGGCGTGAGTCGCGCCACCGAGCAGGCGCAGGCCGAGGCTGAGCAGAAGCCGCCGAGCATCATCGCGATCAGCGGCATGACCCGCGATCCGGATGTCAGGCGAGGGCTTGCCTTCGCGCTGCGGATCGTCAAGGAACTCGGTCGCTCCCTCCGTGCAGAGGGAGAGACCACCGCAACGGAAGGAGAGCAGGCATGACCAGCGTGCTGTGGTTGCAGGGCGGGGCGTGTTCGGGGAACACGATGTCGTTCCTCAACGCGGATGAGCCGAGCGTGGTCGATCTCATTGTCGACTTCGGGCTGGAGATTCTCTGGCACCCGACGACGGGCCTTGAGATGGGCAAGAACGCCCAGAAGATCTTCAAAGACTGCGCCGAGGGCAAGCGGCCGCTCGACATCTTCGTGTTCGAAGGGACCGTGATCGAAGGCCCCGACGGCACGGGCCGCTTCGACATGTTCGCCGACCGCCCCATGAAGGACTGGGTGACCGAGCTCGCCGAGGCGGCATCCATCGTCGTGGCCATCGGCGACTGCGCCTGCTTCGGCGGGCTTCCCGCCGTCGCACCCAACCCGAGTGACTCGACCGGTCTGCAGTTCCACCGCAAGGCCAAGGGCGGGTTCCTCGGCGCCGACTGGCGCAGCAAGTCGGGACTTCCCGTCATCAACATCCCCGGCTGCCCCGCCCACCCCGACTGGATCACGCAGATCATCGTTGCGCTGGCCACGGGCCGCGTCGGAGACATCGCACTGGATGACTTGAACAGGCCCCAGACCTTCTTCACCCAGTTCGTGCACAACGGCTGCACCCGCAACACCTTCTTCGAGTTCAAGCAGTCCACGATGAGCTTCGGTGAGGGCACGCGCACCGGATGCCTGTTCTACGAATTCGGATGCCGCGGGCCGATGACCCACGCGCCGTGCAACCGCATCCTGTGGAACCGCCAGTCCTCCAAGACCCGCGCGGGCATGCCGTGCCTCGGATGCACGGAGCCCGAGTTCCCGTTCGCCGACCTCATGCCGGGCTCCGTCTTCAAGACGCAGCTGATCGCCGGCGCCATCCCGAAGGACCTCCCGCCCGGAGAGGACCACGTCACCTACATGGCCATGGCTGCCGCGGCGCGGATCTCCGCCCCCAAGTGGTCCAAAGAAGACATGTTCGTCGTCTAGCCCGAAAGGCCCAGCACATGAGTTCTACCGTCGATCTGCACGTCAGCCCCCTCGGCCGCGTCGAGGGCGACCTGGACGTGCGCGTCACCATCGAAGACGGTGTCGTGACGGATGCCTGGACGCAGGCCATGATGTTCCGCGGGTTCGAAACGATCCTGCGGGGCAAGGACATGCGCGCGGGCCTGATCATGACGCCCCGCATCTGCGGGATCTGCGGCGGCAGCCACCTCTACAAGGCGTGCTACGCGTTGGATACCGCGTTCCAGACGTTCGTCCCCCACAACGCGACGCTCGTTCGCAACATCGGGCAGGCGGTCGAGACCCTGCAGTCGATTCCGCGCTACTTCTACGCGATCTTCGCGATCGACCTCACGCACGAGAAGTACAAGAACTCGCCCCTCTACGACGAGGCCTGCCGGAGGTTCTCGGCCTACGTCGGCACGAGCTACCAGCCGGGCGTCGTGCTCAGCCAGAAGCCCGTCGAAATCTACGCGATCTTCGGCGGTCAGTGGCCGCACTCGTCCTTCATGGTTCCCGGTGGCATCATGGGCGCTCCGACCCTCAGTGACGTGACCCGCTCGCACGCGATCCTTGACAACTGGAAGAACGCGTGGCTCGAGAAGCAGTGGCTCGGCTGCACCGTCGACCGGTGGCTCGAGAACAAGACGTGGGAAGACATCCTGGCCTGGGTCGACGAGAGCGACGCCCACCGCGACTCTGACTGCGGGTTCTTCATCCGCTACGCCTTGGACATCGGGCTTGACCTGTACGGGCAGGGATGGGGCAACTACATCGCCGCCGGTACCTACTTCGACCCGGCCTCCTACGATCACCCCACGATCGAGGGCCGCAACGATGCACTTGTCGTGCGCTCGGGTGTCTACGCGAACGGCGCGCACCACGAGTACGACCAGGCGCGGGTGAGCGAGGATGTCGCGCACTCCTTCTATCGCGGCGATGACGTCGTGCATCCCTTCGACGGGGAGCAGAACGCGATCGACCCCGAGCTCGGCGCCAAGCAAGACAAGTACTCCTTCGCCAAGGCTCCGCGCTATGACGTGCCCGGGGTCGGCCGGCTGCCACTGGAAGCCGGACCACTCGCGCGGCAGGTCGTTGCGGGCAAGCCGCAGACGAAGGACTTCCAGGACTACGATCCGCTGTTCACCGACGTCATGGCCAAGAAGGGACCCTCGGTCCTGGTGCGCCAGCTCGCGCGGATGCACGAGGCTGCGAAGTACTACAAGCTCGTGAAGAACTGGCTGAACCAGATCGACCTGCACGGTTCGTTCTTCGCCGAGCCCACCGACCCGGTGTCGGCGCGCGGTTACGGCGGCACGGAGGCTGCCCGCGGCGCGCTGCAGGACTGGATCGTCATCGAGGACGGCAAGATCGCGAACTACAACGTCATCACTCCGAGCGCGTGGAACATCGGGCCGCGCGATAAGGATGCCGTCGTCGGACCGATCGAGAAGGCGCTGATCGGGGCTCCCGTCTACGACCTGGAAGACCCCGTCGAGCTCGGCCACGTCACCCGTAGCTTCGACGCGTGCCTCGTGTGCACGGTGCACGCCTACGACGGCAAGACGGGGCGAGAGATGTCGTCGTTCGTCATCAACAACATGTGTTGAGCGAGGGACAAGAGGTGAAGGCGGGCGCGGCCGTTCATACCGACGAGGCGGTCGAGCCGTGGCGGTTGATCGACGACGGTGACGAGAGTTCGCGCGTCGAGCTGTTGATCATCGGATGCGGGAACATCCTGCGTGGGGACGACGCGGCAGGTCCAGTCCTGATCAGGCGGCTGTGGGAGGCCGGGCCCGTGCCGGAGACGGTTCGGATTGCCGACGGGGGCACCAGTGGGATGGGCGTCGCGTTCGAGATGCGTCACGCCGACCGGGTCCTCATCATCGATGCGTCCAGTACCGGCGCCGAGCCCGGGACCCTGTTCGCCGTTCCCGGAGATGTCGTCGCGGAACTCCCGCCCGCCGGTGCGATGGGAAGCCATGACTTCCGGTGGGATCACGCGATCGCCTTCGGCCGGTGGCTCTTGGGGCCGCTCATGCCGGCTGACATCGACGTCCTGCTCATCGAGGGCGGTTCCTTCGCCTTCGGTGCGCCCCTGAGCCCGGTCGTGGACGCGGCGGTCGAGCGGGCGCTCGGGATCGTGCAGGAGCGCATCGCCGACCTGGAGGAGCAGGTCGATGACTGAGGACGTCGAGCAGGTGACCGTCGAGTTCACTCCCGAGGGGCACCTGCGCCTTCCCGCAGACTTCGCTCGCGCCCACTTCCCGGATGACCGGATCGCCGCCCTTCGTGCACCCACCGGCGAGATCGTGGTGATGCCGGTCGGCGTCGCCGCATCCGGTGGACTGATGCTCAAGCAACGCAACGTCGCGGGCGACCGCAGCGTTCTCCTGCGTGAAGCGCTCGCCGATGACTACCCGGTTGGTTTCGTGGGAGCACAATGGTCGCGAAAGCGCCGCCGCCTGACCATCACCGAAGAGGGTTCCCGATGACCGAGATCGACCGCCCACAGCCCCTCGGAGCGTTCGCCCTGCCGGCCGGTCTGCTGCTGGTCGCCGGCGACGACACGGATGCCGCGCGGCAGTCGCTGCTTGCCGGTCGCCTGCCCGAGAGCTGGCCCGCCGCGCTCGAAGGGGTGCGTCTGGCTTACGAGGGACGAGTCGAGGATGCTGCCGCGGTCTTCGCGGCATCCGACCGTCCCGTCGACCGCTACAACCTCTTCGTCGTCGACCCTGACAGCATTGCGCGAACCGATGTCACTGCCGCGCTCGGGGACCAGTGGCGGCCGCTCGTCGACCATGTCGCCTTCACGCTCGGGCAGACCAGCATCCCGCCCGAGGTCGGCAGCTCCACCGGCGAGGTTGCCGCACTGATCCTCACCGCGCAGGCAGCCCATGCGCTCGATGACGGCGACGAGAACGAGGCTGTCGAATGTCTACGCGCCGCCGCCGACCACGTCCGCGGCGTCGCTCCCGCGTTCGCGGGCGTCATCCTCAGCGAACTCGCCGGTCGTGGACACAATCTTGCCGATGCCGACGAGGCAGTCGCGCTGCTGAAGGGCACCGACCTCCGCGCCGCGTACGCCGAGGCTCTTTACCACCGCGCGGGCCTTGTCCACGGAATGGCGATCGAGGGGCGGCGCTCTCTCACCGAAGCGATCCAGGGCTACACCGAGGCGCTCCGGCACCTTGATGAGGGCGAGAACCGGCCCCTGTTCGCCCGCGTACATCTCAACCTCGGCACTGCGTACCTGGCGGCGCCCGTCATGTCGGATGCCGACATGCTGCGTGTGGGGATCGCGATCCAGTCCCTGCGCACGGCGGCCCGACTGCTCGATGAGAAAGACGACGCCGAGGAATGGGCCAGCGCTCGTCTGAATCTCGCCAACGCGCTGGTGTACGCGCCGTCCGCGCGCCAGCGTGACAACCTCATGGAAGCTGTGGACCTCTACGAAGTGGTGCTACGCACCCGATCGCCGAAGAAGGACGCTCTCGGGCGCGCCCGGGTGCTCTCGAACCAAGGGAATGCGCTTGCCCATCTCGGACTCCTTGACGATGCACGGGGGCGGTTCGATGAGGCGGAGTTCCTGTTCGCTTCGAAGGGCGATGAGAACTCGGCCGCGATCGTGCGTGACCTCCGTGACCAACTGGTGGCGGCGGGGAGCCCGGCATGACGCCCGCACGCCGGAACGAATGGGGAGGTATCCGATGACGATGCTCGACACTCACACGCGAGACACTGACACTCCAGAGGCTGCAACCCTCGAAACGACTGCCTCGAGACTGGATGCGGCTGTCGCTGCCATCAGCCGGCTCGATCCCGACAGTCGTGCCGTGGCTGAAGAGTTCGCGCTGGCCCTTGACGCTCTCTCAAAGGAGGCGCTCACCACGATCGTGCGGGCTCTGCGGGAAGACCCACGTGGCAAGGAGCTCCTCTTTGACCTCGTCGACGATCCGGCAGTGCGGATGCTGCTGGGCATGCACGGAATCATCCGGATGCCGGACCCCGCAGCCACCGCCGAGGCGACGGCGCCGGCGCCGACGGCGAGCGCTCGTCCCGTAGCGTTCGTGAGTCTCGAATCGCTGTTGCGCGGGCCGAGCGCCGCCCCGACGGGTGCCTGCGGGACCGGGGCCGGCGCATGCGGCCCCGAGGGCTGTGGCTGCGGCGGGCACTGACACGGCGCGCCTGCGCGCTGTCGTCGTGCCCAGCGTCCGCGTAGCCGCGACGGTGCGCGGTGTCGTGCAGGGTGTCGGGTTTCGCCCGCACGTTTCGCGAATCGCTGCCGCGCACGGCGTGACCGGATGGTGCGGCAACGACGACGAGAGCGTCTTCATCGAGGCGCAGGGGACTGCCGCCGCCGTCGCAAACTTTCTGCGCGAGGTGCGTGAGCATGCGCCAGTCCTCGCTGTCATCGACGAAATGACCACCGCGGATCGCGACACCATCCCGGGGGAGGCCGACTTCCGGATCGTCGAGAGCCGCCGTGCGGACGGCGTGCGCACCCTCATCCCGCCCGACGTCGGATGCTGTGACGACTGCCGCCGCGAGCTTCGAGACCCGGATGACAGGCGCTTCGGCTACCCCTTCATCACCTGCACGAACTGCGGACCACGGCTGAGCATCATCCGTGACCTCCCCTACGACAGGCCGCTGACGACCATGTCGGTCTTTCCGATGTGCGCAGCCTGCCGCGCCGAGTATGAGGATCCCCTCGATCGGCGCTACCACGCCCAACCGATCAGCTGCTTCGACTGCGGACCTACTCTCGCGCTGACGGATGCCGCTGGGAGTCCCGTGAGTACCGGAACGGAGGCGCTCGCCGCCGCGCGACGTGCTCTCGGGGACGGGCGCATCGTGGCGGTCAAAGGCCTCGGCGGCTACACCTTGATGTGCGATGCCCGCAGCGACGCTGCCGTCCGCCGGTTGCGGGAGCGTAAGCGCCGTCCCGACAAGCCCTTCGCGGTGATGGCCGGTTCGATCGAGGAGGCATCGCGCATCGCGCACCTCGACGCGGCCGCGGCCCGCGAGATGACGGGGCCTGCCCGTCCCATTGTCATCGCCGATGCAGCGACGGATGCCGATCTCGCGCCGTCCGTGGCTCCCGGGCTGTCGCGGATAGGCATCATGCTCCCCTCCGCCGCGGTGCATGAGATCCTGCTGAATCCGACAGACGTCGTGGTGGCAACCAGCGGCAACGTGTCAGGTGACCCGCTGTGCTTCCGCGAGGACGACGCTTTCGAGCTGCTCGGCGGGATCGCCGACCTCTTCCTCACGAACGACCGAGGTATCCACGTTCCCGTCGAGGATTCGGTCCTGCTCGCCGGTGGCGCAGGCGGCGACCTGATTCCGATTCGTCGGAGCCGCGGGTACGCGCCGCTACCGATCCGTCTCTCAGCCTCGTCCGGCGGTGGCGTGGTCCTCGCTGTCGGAGGCGAACTCAAGAACACGTTCGCGATCGTGCGCGATGACCGGGCGTTCCTGTCGCCCCACGTCGGAGACATGGGTTCGCTCGCGTGCCAGGATGCTTTCGAGCGGGGCGTCGCACAGTTCGAGGCGCTGCATCGCAGTTCGCCGGCTCTTCTGGTCGCCGATCTGCACCCCGATTACGCGACAACGCGGTGGGCGCAGCGGCATGCGGATCGGACCGGGATCTCTCTCGTGCAGGTCCAGCACCACCACGCGCACGCCCTGAGTCTTGTCGCCGAACACGGCGCGCTCGGCACCCGGGTCGCGGTGGCCGCCGTCGACGGCACCGGGTGGGGTGAGGACTCCACCATTTGGGGTGGCGAGATCCTGCTCGTCGGGGCCGACCCGCTCGAATACGAGCGCGTCGCGCACGTCCCACGCTTCCGGTTGGTCGGTGGGGACACCGCTGCCCGCAGACCCTGGCGCGTCGCAGTCGGGCTGCTGCGCGACTGGGGCATCGATGACACCGGCATCCCCGTCGCCGCCGATGCTCCACCCGCGGAACTGGCTCTCGTGCATGCACAGCTGGATTCCGCGGAGCCCGTCGGCGTGATCGCGACCTCAAGTCTCGGGCGGGTCTTCGACGCCGTCGCGGCGATTCTCGGCATCCGTCATCGCATCACCTACGAAGCCCAGGCGGCGATGGAGCTCGAGGCAGCTGCGGGCGCCTGCGAGCACGGCGGGCACCCGGATGCCGCAGCCGATCTGCCCGCGATGGTCGCCGACATCGTTGAGCGGATGCGTGCGGGACAACCGGTCGCGTGTCTGGCGCGGAGGTTCCACGACGGCGTCGCTGCCTGGATCGCCACCGCGCTCACCGACCTCGTCAGCTCTGGCCGCGCCGACGTTGCGGGCATCACCGGCGGCGTCGCACAAAACCGCGTGCTGCTGAACGAGGTCGGATCTAGACTGTCCCGCGACGGGGTCCCGATGATGCTCCACCGTCGGGTTCCCGCCGGGGACGGCGGCCTGAGCCTCGGGCAGGCCCTCGCCGGACACCTGATGCTTGCCGGCTCGTCCGGCAGAGGGGAGTGAGCCCGATGTGCCTTGCGATTCCGGGCAGGATCACCGACCGCTGGGTCGAGCCCGACGGCGCGATCGTCGCCGAGATCGACTTCGCCGGCGAGACCAAAACGGCCAAGCTCAACTTCCTCCCCGACCTCCAGGTCGGCGACTACGTCATCGTGCACGCCGGCTTTGCGCTCACCCGCGTTCCGGCCGATCAGGTCACCCAGGTGATGAGCGCGATGCAGGATGCCGGTGTCGTCAATGCCGACGGTGCGATTGCCCACGACGCGAGGATCGGGCTGTGAGCGCCGCGCCTGCAAGCGACCTGCGGATCGCCGCCGTCCACGTGGCCCGCGCCCAGGTGCTCGGTGGCGCTGTGCACGTCATCGGCGTGGACTCTTCAGCGCTCTCCGGTGTCCGGGAGGTGGGGCAGGCCGACGCGGTCGAGATTCTGCGAGCCACCGCGCGATCGGGCGACGCCGCGATCATCGTGGGCGCCTTCGCCGACCGGGACCAGCTCTTGGCCCGACTTCCAGCATGGGGAGTCGCGGGGATCTGGGTAGGGGATGCGCAGCGTCCTGCCGATGGCGTGGCCACCGTGTGTGTCGCCGGCGATCCTGAGGTCGTCGTGCCCGGCATCCTCACCCTCGCCGACGACCTGCGAGCAGACCCCGCCGCGCTGCAGCCGGCCATCGTGGAGTGCACGGACGAGGTCTGTATTACTTGCAGCGACGAAGGTCGACTCGGAGAGGTCCTCGCGGCTCCACCCGTCCTGTTTGCTCCGGCGCGCGTACGTACTGCGGACGGCGAGGAGGATGTCGATGTCACGATCCTCGGACACGTCAGGCCGGGCGACCTCGTGCTCATCCACGCCGGGATGGCGATCGCTTCGGTGCCGCTGCCGCCCGAGGTGCCCGTCCCGATCGCCGCGGAGGTGATGTCATGACCACCGATTCCGCCGCAGCCGACACTGTCCGGCGCGGAAAGAACCGGCTCAATGAGTCGGAGGACGAGGTCCTCGCCCGCATCGAAGCATTCCGCCGGCGCCGCCCGCGGCTGATCGACGAGGTGATCACCCTGGCGCACGGAGCAGGGGGGAAGGCCTCTGCGGCGCTCGTGGACGCCGTCTTCTTCGAAGCATTCGGCTCTCCCACGCCGGGCGACCCGGGCGACGCTGCAGTCCTGGACCGGCCGGCGGGACGCATCGCGATGACCACCGACTCGTACGTTGTCAACCCGATCCGCTTCCCCGGCGGGAGCATCGGCGACCTTGCCGTCAACGGCACCGTCAACGACCTCGCCGTCAGCGGTGCGGTGCCCACCGCACTCACCGCGGCTTTCGTCATCGAAGAGGGGCTTCCTGTCCAGACACTCCGCGAGATCGCCGCCGACATGCGGGCTGCAGCCGACGCGGCGGGCGTGGCGATCGTCGCGGGCGACACCAAGGTCGTCCCCCGGGGCGCTGCCGACAAGCTCTTCATCACGACAGCCGGGGTGGGGGTGCTCCCCGAAGGTCGCCGACTCGGAGCCGACCTCGTCGAACCGGGCGATCGCATCCTCGTGTCAGGTGCCATCGGCGCCCACGGAATGGCCGTCATGCTCGCGCGGGGCAACCTCGCGATCGACGCCGAGATCTCGTCCGACTCCCGTGCCGTGAACGGACTCGTCGAGGCTCTGCTGGATGCCGCGCCGCAGACCCGCTGGATGAGAGACGCCACCCGTGGGGGCCTTGGCACCGTGCTCAACGAGCTCGTACAGGCATCCGGGTGCGGAGTGATCGTCGACGACGAAGCCCTGCCGGTGGCGCCGGTGGTTCGCGGCGCGTGCGACATGCTCGGGATCGATCCCCTCTACGTCGCCAACGAGGGGATGTTCGCCGCGGTCGTTCCCGCCGATGTCGCGGATGCCGGGCTCGCTGCCCTACGGGCACTTCCCGGCGGCGACAGTGCCGCCATCATCGGCGAAGTTGTCGCGAGTCCCTCCGACATCGTGGCGGTGCGCAACGCCTTCGGTGGCACCCGCATCGTCGACATGCTCGTGGGCGACCCCCTTCCCCGGATCTGCTGAAAGAGAGGTCAGTCATGTGTCTCGGAATCCCCGGTGAGATCGTCGAGGTCGTCGATGCCGACGAACACCTCGCGTCGGTCGAGGTCAGTGGTGTTCGCCGCGTCATCTCCACGCGGTTGCTTGCCGACGAGCATGTCGGAGTCGGGGACTGGGTGCTGGTTCACGTCGGCTTCGCGATGAGCAAGATCGACGAGCGCGAGGCGGATGTCACCCTCGACCAGATCCGAAAGCTCGGGCGAACATACGACGAAGAGCTCGAGGCCTTCATGGAAACGGAGATCGTCTGATGCGTTTCGTCGATGAGTTCCGCGACCCCGCTGCGGCCCGCTCGCTGCTCGGTGTCATCGAGGCGCAGACGCAGCGCCTCGGTCGCACGCTGTCGTTCATGGAGGTGTGCGGCGGTCACACCCATACGATCTATCGGCACGGGCTCGAGCACCTTCTTCCCGAGGCCGTGCAACTCGTGCACGGTCCCGGATGCCCGGTGTGCGTCATCCCGATGGGACGCGTCGACGACGCGGTGTGGCTCGCGCATCGGCCCGGAGTGATCTTCACGACCTTCGGCGACATGATGCGCGTTCCCGGCACCGAGGGCAGCCTCCTGCAGGCGCAGGCAGCGGGTGCCGACGTCCGCTTCGTGTACTCGCCGCTGGATGCCCTGAAGATCGCCATCGACAACCCCGACAAAGAGGTCGTGTTCTTCGCGGTAGGTTTCGAGACGACCGCACCGTCGACGGCGGTGACGATCGCTCGTGCTGCAGCGCTCGCGATCAAGAACTTCTCGATCTTCTGCAATCACGTCCTGATCGAACCGCCGCTGCGCGCGATCCTGGATGCCGACGACCTCGACCTCGACGGTTTCATCGGTCCCGGACACGTCTCGACGGTGGTGGGGACGACGGTCTACGACTTCATCCCCGCCGAGTATGGACTTCCCATCGTGGTGACCGGGTTCGAGCCGCTCGACATCCTGCAGTCTGTCGAGATGCTGCTGGCGCAATTCGAGGACGGCCGCTGCGAAGTCGAGAACCAGTACGCGCGGGTGGTGCGGCGCGAAGGGAACCCTGCCGCGCTGGCGCTCATGCAGCAGGTCTTCGCGGTGCGCGACACGTTCGAGTGGCGGGGCCTCGGCTACATCCCACGGTCTGGGTACGGCATCCACCCCGACTACGAACGATTCGACGCCGAGAAGAAGTTCGCGCTGCCCGGCGTGCGGGTCGAGGACCCGCCAGCGTGCGAATGTGGCAGCGTCCTGCGGGGTGTGATCAAGCCGTGGGAGTGCAAGGTGTTCGGCACCGCGTGCACCCCCGAGACCCCGATCGGTACGTGCATGGTCTCGCCCGAAGGCGCATGCGCCGCGTACTACAACTTCGGTCGGCTCCACCGGGAGGCGGCCCAGGCCGTGGCCCGCGTGTGAGCGCCGACTCGAGACCGCACGGGGAGCGACTGTTCGCGCGCTACGCGTACCACCCGAACGAGAAGGGCTACTGCGGCCCCGATGGCGCACCCCTGCTCGCGGAGGTGGCGAGCGGTGAGGGCGCTGGGGTGGACGTCCGGGGGGCGGCTACCCGCTTCTCGGGCGCGTGGCCGTATCTGACGGTCATCGGGCGCCTTCTCGCGTGCGATCCGCTCGATGAGCGGGCGGTGCGGGCGTACTGGACAGGTTCTGTCGAGGGCGACGCCATCGATCCCGCCGTCTTCTGGCGTGAGTTGCTGGCGATCATCGGTCCGCGCGCCGGGTCGTACTGGGCATACCTTGACGAGTCTCTGGCCGCCGAAGCGGCTCCCCATCACGCCTTTCACGTCTTCGGGGTGTACCCCTGGACGCGGTTGCTCAGCACCGGTCGGCCCGAGCCCGTCGAGGTGTTGGAGTCGTGCGCGATCCTGCCTGCCACGGTCATGCACGCGGATGCCACACGCTGGCGCGTGCGCGGACCGCGACTGGTCTATCGCGAGGGCGTTCTCGCGCTCGATGACTCCGACGATGCGAACGCCGAGCGGGACGTCACAGTCCCCTTCGGCGACACCGCGACGGCCGGCGAGAAGGTTGCCATCCATTGGGGTGCGGTGGCCGAGGTCATCGACGGCGACACCGCCGGGGGACTCGAGGCTCGCGTGAGTGCCCAGCTCGCGCGGGTCAACGCTCGGCTCGCGGCATCCTGACCTGATCTGGCGCCGAGCCGTGGCCGGTCGCGCCGGTACGGGGTGGACGGGGCGCTCGCGGATCGAACCCCCACGGGAGCTCGAGGCCGTGCGCGCTCAGCAGGTCGGCGTCGGAGAGGATGTCGGTTGTCGTGCCGTCGGCGACGATTCGACCTTCGTCGAGGATCACCGACCGAGGGCAGAGCTCGAGGGCGTAGGGCAGGTCGTGGGTCACCACGATGATCGTGGCGTCGAGTGCACCGAGGGTCGCGGACAAATCTCGACGGGCGGCAGGGTCGAGGTTGGAGGTCGGCTCGTCGAGCACGATGACCTCCACATCCATCGACAGGATCGTCGCAATAGCCGCGCGGCGTCGCTGGCCAAGCGACAGCCGACCGGGCGCCGTGTCTCGATGGTGCTCGAGTCCAACCCGGGTCAGAGCCTCGGTGACCCGCGACTCCAGCTCCGGCCCGCGCACGCCGTAGTTTCCGGGACCGAATGCGACATCCTCCCCGATTGTCGGGAGGAAGAGCTGGTCGTCGGGGTCTTGGAAGACGACGCCCACTCGGCGGCGGATCTCGGGCAGCGACCCTCGGCCCACCGGTGTGCCGCCGATCTCCACGACTCCGCGATCGGGAAGGTGTATGCCGTTCAGATGGAGCATGAGCGTCGTCTTGCCCGCTCCGTTCGGCCCGAGCACCGCCACCCGCTCGCCGGCGGCGATCTCGAGGTCGATGCTGTGCAGCACGGCAGTGCCGGACGGGTAGGAGAAACCGACCCCCCGCACCGATACGGATGCCGAACTCATCCGACTCCACCCCGCGAGAGCATCGCGAGATGGACGCGCTCGCCGCGGGCATGGGAGCGCACGATGACCGCTCCCGCGGCCTGCGCGATGATCCGCCACGCCGCGAGGCCCCGAGCGCGGAACCCCCGCGATTCGCGAGCGATGCGCATCCGCCGGGTCTCCTCGACGATGAGATCCAGGTAGCGGATCATGAAGCCGATGATCGAGGTGAGGACCGCGGGGAGGCGGAGCTGACCCAGCGCCTGCACCATCCGCCGCGGCTCGGTGGTCGAGATGAGCACGGTCGCGGCGCCCACGGCGAGGGTCGCCTTGGCCAGGAGCGCCCATGCGCCCCAGAGCCCTTCCACAGCGAGCGTCAGGGGACCGACCTCGATCGTCGGCCCTGTCGCGATGAACGGGAGGAGGAGGGCGAACACGACGAAAGGCAGCTCGATCGTCATCCGTCGTGCCACGATCCGGGGTGGGACACGCGCGATGACCAGCGCTGAGACCACCACCAGCGCGTACACCGCGAAGGCGAGGAACCAGTCACGGGGAGTGGCGACCACGACAGCGGCGAAGGCCACCGTCCCGACTAACTTCGTCCGTGCGGGGGCGCGGTGCAGGAGGGAGGTTCCCTCGCGATGCCCCCAGTCCAGCGTGCTCACCGCATCGCCCTTATCCGGCGCACTGTGTCAGCCGCGCCGTGCGAGACGGCCGAGAAGCCACGCCAGAGCGAAGGTGATGCCGCATCCGACGACACCGACGATGAGGATCGACAGCCAGTTCCCGTCGAGTCCGGCCACTGTGTAGTCGGCCAAGGGTGAGCCCGCCGTCGCACTGTCTTGCGCGGCGCTGCTGAAGCCGACGGCCTCCGCGACGAACTCCAGCCCGTCGGGGTTTGATGAGGCCCAGATGCTGACGACCGTCGCGATCACCAGCGCGATGCCCAGAGCCCAGAGAGTGAAGGTGCGTGTGGAGATCCGGCGCCCTGAGGGGGCGGAGGAGGTGCTCATACCAGTGCCGCCTCTCGGGTCGGGGTCGCTCCGGATCGCTGGAAGCGCGCTCCGTAGACGAGGTCTGGACGAGTAGCGAGTACGGCGGCGACGATGAGTCCGGTGATGATCGCCTCGCCGATCCCGATGAGAGCGTGCCAGCCGACCATCGCAGCAAAGACTGCCTCGATCGGCACTGCCACCTGACCGCCGATCGCGAACAGGCCGACGAACGCGATTGCCGACGCGGGGACAGAGAGCAGGCCACCGATACCTGCGGCCACCGCGATGGCCCATCGGCGTGCAGGCAGCAGGCGGACAAGGCCCCGGAACACCCACCAGCCGACGGTGATCGTCACCAGCCCCATCAGCGTGATGTTGGTCCCGAGGGCCGTCAGCCCGCCGTCGGCGAACAGAAGGGCCTGGACGATGAACACGGCACTCAACGCGAGCACCGCTGTCCACGGACCCAGCAGCACGGCCGCCAGCGCACCGCCCAACAGGTGGCCGCTCGTTCCCGCGCCCACGGGGAAGTTGATCATCTGTGTGGCGAAGATCACCGTGGCGACGATTCCCACCATCGGGGCCTTGCGGTCATCGGCCATCTCGGCGCGTGAGTTCTTGATCGCCAGGCCGATAGCTCCGGCCGCTACGACCCCCGTCGCAATCGAGACCGGCACGCTGAGGAATCCATCAGGTACGTGCATCGGCCCTCCTCGGGTGACCATGCGGTCTGGGATTGCGCTCACACTATTGCGACTCAGTCGCATTACACAAGAGTCGAAATCTCCGCCGTGCCGCCATTCGGAGGGGCGTGTGCCACGATTGCCGAATGGGTGCGCCACACGACCACGAGCACCTCCACGCGGAGGCTCCCGTGAGCCTTGCCGACGCCGCGCTGGCGCAGCTCTCCGAGCGTGGCGAGCGCATCACGGCAGCACGTCGCGCCGTCATCGGTGTGCTCGCGGCCGAGCATGAGCACCGCACGGCGGAGCAGATCGCGGGTGCTGTCGCTGACCTCGGCATCCATCGGGCTACGGTCTACCGCACGCTCGAGATGCTCGACAGCCTGGGGGTGGTCACCACGCGTCCGGTTGGGCAGGGTTCGACCGGCTATCACCTCGCCACCGGGGAAGACCGGCACGCGCACCTTCACGGGGTCTGCCGCTCGTGCGGGGTCGTCGTCGCGCTGCCAGCCGATCTGCTTGCCTCGGCCGCCCGATCGGCCCGGAACGCGAACGGCTTCGCGCTCGAGCCCGCGCAGAGCTCGCTCGTGGGCACCTGCGCGGACTGCGCTCGCGGCGTCTCCTGAACGGGACGGCGCCCCGCGAACGACGGATGCCTCGGACGGCGTCGTCCGAGGCATCCGTGTCTTCTCGATGATCAGCTGAACTGGTTCATCGTGTTGTGCTGCCCACCCGCTTTGAGGGCAGCGTCGCCGGCGAAGTACTCCTTGTGGTTGTCGCCGATGTCGCTTCCTGCCATGTTCTGGTGCTTGACGGTCGCGATGCCCTCGCGGATCTCGCGGCGCTGCACGCCCCGCACGTAGGCGAGCATCCCGTCGTCGCCGAAGTATCCCTTCGAGAGATCATCGGTCGACAGGGCCGCTGTGTGGTAGGTCGGCAGGGTGATGAGGTGATGGAAGATTCCGGCCCGTGCCGACCCATCCCGCTGGAACGTACGGATCTTCTCGTCGGCCAGCCGGCCGAGCTCGGTGTCGTCGTACTCGACGCTCATGAGCTCCGCCCGATCGTAGGCCGAGACATCCTTCCCTTCCGCGGCGAGGGTGTCGTAGGCCTGCTGACGGAAGTTCAGCGTCCAGTTGAACGAGGGGCTGTTGTTGTAGACCAGCTTCGCGTTCGGGATCTCCTCGCGGATCGCATCCACCATGCCCGCGATCTGCTCGACGTGGGGCTTCTCGGTTTCGATCCACAGCAGGTCTGCGCCGTTTCGCAGCGACGTGATGCAGTCCAGCACGCAGCGGGCCTCACCCGTCCCGGGGCGGAACTGGTAGAGGTTGCTCGCCAGGCGCTTGGGACGCAGGAGCTTGCCATCCCGCTTGATGACGACGTCCCCGTTGCCGAGGTCGGCATCCGAGATCTCCTCGACGTCGAGGAACGCGTTGTACTGGTCGCCGAGGTCGCCGGGCGCGTGCGTGACCGCGAGCTTCTGTGTGAGCCCTGCGCCGAGCGAGTCGGTGCGCGCCACGATGATGCCGTTGTCGATGCCTAGCTCCAGGAACGCGTAGCGCACCGCGGTGAGCTTGGCGATGAAGTCCTCGTGGGGAACCGTCACCTTGCCGTCCTGGTGACCGCACTGCTTCTCGTCCGAGACCTGGTTCTCGATCTGGATGGCGCAGGCACCGGCCTCGATCATCTTCTTGGCCAGCAGGTACGTCGCCTCGGGGTTACCGAATCCGGCGTCGATGTCAGCGATGATCGGCACCACGTGGGTCTCGTAGTTATCGATCTGGCTCTGGATGAACTCCGTCGCCGTCTCGTCGCCCGCAGCCCGCGCGGCATCCAGCTTCGTGAACAGCAGATCGAGCTCGCGCGCGTCGGCCTGGCGCAGGAACGTGTAGAGCTCCTCGATCAGCGCGGGCACCGCGGTCTTCTCGTGCATCGACTGGTCAGGCAGCGGCCCGAACTCGGAGCGCAGCGCCGCGACCATCCACCCCGAGAGGTAGAGGTAGCGCTTGTTCGTGCTCTTGAGATGCTTCTTGATCGAGATCAGCTTCTGCTGGCCGATGAAGCCGTGCCAGACCCCGAGCGACTGCGTGTACAGCGAGGAGTCGGCGTCGTACTCTGCCATGTCGCGGCGCATGATGTCGGCGGTGTACTGGGCGATCTCAAGGCCCGTGCGGAACCGGTTCTGTGCCCGCATCCGTGCCACGGACTCGGGGTTGATGGCATCCCAGCTGGAACCGTGCCGATTCTTGAGCTCGCGGATGGCGGCGATGTCGTCCTGGTAGATGGTCATGTCTTGTCCTTCGTCGTCGGTCTCGGGCGCAGTCAGTCGGTCTCGACCAAGTAGCGCGAATAGGCGGGGAGGGTGAGGAAGGCGGGGAAGTCGCTCCCGAGTGCCACCTCGCGGAAGATCGCTGCCGCGTCGTCGAATCGGTCGCCCTCGAAGCGAGTCACCTCATCGAGCACCTGTGCGATGAGGCCTTCGACGTACTCGCGCGTGATGGGCGTGCCGTCGTCGGTGGTGCGGTCCTGGTGGATCCACTGCCAGATCTGCGAGCGGCTGATCTCCGCTGTTGCGGCATCTTCCATGAGGTTGTCGATCGCGACGGCGCCGAGGCCCCGCAACCACGCCTCGATGTAGCGGATCGCCACCGACACGTTGCCGTAGACCCCGGATGCCGTGATCGGGCGACCGATGTGGACATCGATGAGCTGGGCCGCGCTGACGTGCACGTCGGGCCGCTGACGGTCGAGCTGGTTCGGCCGGTCGCCGAGCACGGCATCGAACTCGGCCCGTGCGACGGGGATGAGATCGGGATGGGCAACCCACGTGCCGTCGAACCCGTCGCCGGCCTCGCGCTTCTTGTCGGCTGCCACCTTCTCGAAGGCGCGCTCGGTGACCTCCGGGTCGCGGCGGTTGGGGATGAAGGCGCTCATGCCTCCGATCGCGAAGGCTCCCCGCTTGTGGCAGGTCTTCACGAGCAGCTCGGTGTAGGCCCGCATGAAGGGCACCGTCATGGTTACCTCGCTCCGGTCCGGAAGGACGAAGCGCGCGCCGCGGCCGCGGTAGTTCTTGATGATCGAGAAGATGTAGTCCCAGCGGCCGGCGTTCAGGCCGGCCACGTGGTCGCGCATCTCGAAGAGGATCTCTTCCATCTCGAAGGCGGCGGGGAGGGTCTCGATCAGCACGGTGGCTCGGATCGTGCCGTGCTCGATGCCGAGGTATCGCTCGCTGAACGTGAACACGTCGTCCCAGAGCTTGGCTTCTTCCGCTGACTCGAGCTTGGCGATGTAGAAGTACGGACCCACGCCGTTCTCGATCAGCTGCTTCGCGTTGTGGAAGAAGTAGAGCCCGAAGTCCACGAGCGAACCCGAGGCATCCATCGTGCGCCCGGTGCGGTCGGTGTAGCGCAGGTGCTTCTCGACCAGGTGCCAGCCCCGCGGGCGCATCACGATCGTGGGGGTCTGCTCGGCGGTGACCTCGTAGCTCTTGCCCTCGGGGCTCGTGTACCGCAGTTGCCCGCGGATCGCGTCGTACAGGCTCAGCTGACCCTCGATCACGTTCTTCCAGGTGGGGCTGGTGGCGTCCTCCTGGTCGGCGAGCCACACCTTCGCTCCCGAGTTCAATGCGTTGATCGTCATCTTCGGATCGGTGGGGCCGGTGATCTCGACGCGCCGGTCTTCGAGGCCGGGGCCGGCGCCTGCGACCCGCCACTCGTCGTCGTGACGGATGTGCGCGGTGTCGTCACGGAACTGCGGGTCGTGGCCGTTGCCGATCTCGAACCGGCGGCGCATCCGGTCGGCCAGGCGGTCGTGGCGGCGAGCCGAGAACCGGGAGTGCAGCTCGGTCAGGAACGCGAGGGCGTCGGGCGTCAGGATCTCGTCGTA
The DNA here is from genome assembly GCF_038150145.1 of Microbacterium schleiferi. Taxonomy (GTDB): domain Bacteria; phylum Actinomycetota; class Actinomycetes; order Actinomycetales; family Microbacteriaceae; genus Microbacterium; species Microbacterium schleiferi_B. The sequence continues at coordinate 30,325 of NZ_JBBWSA010000013.1, read as the reverse complement.
GCGGTCACGGATCGGCCCGACGACCTCGAGCGCCGCCGCGGCGCTCGAGGTCGGCACGGGAGCCGTCCGGGCGGGCATCGGGGTCGTGGTTGCAGTCATGGCGCATCCGTCCTGTCTGGTCTCTCATCCGCCGGCTTCGTCATCCGGTGGATCGACGCCTGGTTGGTCGTCGTGCACCCACTCTCGGTGAAGTTTCAGCGCTTGGTTGGCCAGAATCCGTGTGAAGATCACGCAAAATTCTGTATCTGTGACAGAATCGGCGGCATGACGAGCCTCACAGCGCCGGAAGAGTCCCTCCCGGGGATCACAACGGATGACGACGATGTCATCGACACCCTCACGATCGGCAGGCGCATCCGCCAGTTGCGTACCGAGCGGGGGATGACCCTCGACGACCTGGCGGCGGTGGTCGACCGTGCCCCGAGCCAGCTGTCGATGATCGAGAACGGAAAGCGAGAGCCCAAGCTCACCCTGCTGCGCACCATCGCGCACGCTCTCGGCACGAATCTGGACGCGCTGCTGGAATCAGAGCCGCTGGATGAGCGCGCAACGATGGAGGTCTCCCTCGAGCGGGCGATGCGGGGGCCAACCTTCCAGGCGCTCGGAATCTCCCCGTTCCGCATCGGTCGCTCACTCCCCGACGAGGTTCTCGCGGCGATGCTTGCGCTGCAGGGTGAGATCGAGCGACTGCGAGATGAACGGGCAGCCACTCCGGAAGTGGCGCGCCGCGCGAACCTCTCCCTGCGCCGGCTCATGACCAGCCAGCAGAACTACTTCGCCGACCTCGAGGCTCACGCCCGCGACCTGCTTGCCGCCGTCGGGCACACCGGAGGCCCGCTCACGCAGCGCACGGCATCCGACATCGCCGCCCACCTCGGGTTCACGATCCATTACGTCTCCGATGTGCCCCTCACCACCCGCAGCGTTCTGGATCTCAAGCACGGCCGGCTCTATCTGTCGAGCACGATCGCGAGTAAGCGGGATGCCCGAACGGCGGTGCTGCAGTCGTTGGCGAGCCGCATCCTGGGGCACGACGAGCCCGCGAGCTACGGCGACTTCCTTCGCCAGCGCGTGGAGATCAACTATCTGACGGGGGCGCTCCTGATGCCGGAGGCCGACGTCGTTCCCTTCCTGCAGGAGGCCAAGTCTCACCGCGCCCTCTCAATCGAAGACCTGCGGGACGCGTACTCGGTCTCCTACGAGACTGCCGCTCACCGCTTCACGAATCTCGCGACGGTCCATCTTGAGCTTCCGGTGCACTTTCTGAAGGTCCACGAGTCGGGCACCATCACCAAGGCCTACGAGAACGATGACGTGAACTTCCCGACCGACCGGTTCGGCTCCATCGAGGGGCAGATGTGCTGTCGCAAGTGGACGAGCCGCGTCGTCTTCGATATCCCCGACCGGTTCAATCCGTACTTCCAGTACACCGACACCGGTAACGGGACCTACTGGTGCACGGCCCGCGTCGAGCCCTCCTCCGAGGGGCTCCATTCGATCAGCGTGGGCGTGCGCTTCGACGACACCAAATGGTTCATCGGGCGCGAGACCACCAATCGTGGCGTCTCCCGGCACTCGGTGGAGGTGTGCTGCCGTCGCGCTCCGGCAGACCTCGAGTCATCCTGGCGCGGTCATTCCTGGCCGAACGTGCGCACCCCGCGCACGCTGCTCGCCACGCTCCCCACCGGGGCGTTCCCGGGCGTGGACACCACAGATGTGTACGAGTTCCTCGAGGCTCACGCACCCGACTGAGCCGGGCGGAATCAGCGCCCGGCGATGAGGTCGGCCACCCGCGCCAGAGCAGATGTCCGTGATCCGCCGCGGGCTTCGAGGCGGTCGGCGCCGCGGTATGCGGCATAGATGGCGTTCACGGCTGTCCACCGCAGCGGTTCGATCTCCCACCGCTTTGCGCGATGCCCCACCCAGGGAAGCCGCGTGAGATCGGTGTCACGGCGCAGCACCAGGTCGGCGAGCGTGCGTCCGGCGAGATTGGTTGCCGTCACGCCAGTTCCGACGTAGCCGCCTGCCCAGCCAAGGCCCGTCGCCAGGTCGAAGCCGACGGTCGCCGACCAGTCGCGCGGCACGCCGAGCACACCGGCCCACGCATGGGCGAGGGGCACACCGCGGGTAGCTGGGAAGAAGTCGTGCAAGAGATCGGTGAGAGAGCGGATCGTGCGCTCCTGCGTCAGTCCGTTCGTATCGACCCGGGATCCGTACCGATACGGGACGCCTCGACCCCCGAACGCGATGCGATCGTCAGCAGTTCGCTGCGCGTACATATAGACGTGGGCGAAATCCCCGAGAGTTTCTCGCCCCGACCAGCCGATCGCGTCCCATGCCTCGGTAGGCAGCGGCTCGGTGACGATCATCGACGAGTTCATCGGCAGCCACGTGCGGTGCTCGCCACGCAGGTTCGCGGTGAAGCCTTCGGTGGCGCGGATGACGGCATCTGCGCGGACCGTGCCCCGGTCCGTCTCGACGCGTCCGGGTTCGATCGATCGAGCTGTCGTCTGCTCGAAGATGCTCACGCCCGCCCGCTCCACGGCCATAGCCAGTCCCGCCGCGAGCTTCGCGGGGTGAATGCGTGCGCAGTGCGGATGCCAGATCCCGCCCAGTGCGCCGGCGACATCGATACGCGCTCGCGTGGCCGCGGCATCCAGTTCTTGCACGTCGGTGTGCGGCCATGACAGTTCTTCGGCAGCCGTCTTCCGAAGCCGGGCGAGCTGCGCGGGGGTGCGGGCGACCTCGAGTTCGCCGCCCCTGATGATGTCGGCGTCGATGCCCTCGTGGCGTGCGACCTCGATCACCTCGCTAACGGTGTCGTTGAGCGCCCGCTGCTGCGCGATCGCGGCATCCCGTCCGTAGCGGGCGACGTAGTGCTCCCGCCCTCCCGTGACCGAGTTCGTCAGCCAACCACCGTTGCGGCCCGACGCTCCGAAGCCGGCGAAACTCTGCTCGATCACACCGACGCGCAGGTCTGGCTGGGCCTGCTTGAGGTAATACGCCGTCCATAGTCCGGTGTACCCGGCACCGACGATGCAGACATCGAGCGCGAGGTCGCCAGGAAGCGGTGCACGCGGCGGTGGCGTCCCGCCGATGTCTCGCCACCACCACGACACGCCGCCATTAATCACGCAATGATTCTCCCACGACGGGAGCCGTCGCGTAAGTGGCCATCCACGACGGATTCCGACGTTTGAGTTGCACGGGTCGCGCGCGATCGATCGTCCAGCTATCCTCACGACATGAGCCAACTCGATAGCCTCACGGTCCCGCTCGGCGGCCCCTCCCTCCCGCAGGAGCGGCGCCTCGTCACGTCCATTCCGGGACCGCGCTCGCAGGAGCTCATGACCCGCAAGGCGGCTGCCGTGTCGGCGGGCGTGGGGCACACCGCACCGCTGTCGATCGTCGCGGCGGGCGGCGGCATCCTGCTGGATGCCGATGGGAACTCGATCGTGGACCTCGGCTCCGGAATCGCCGTCACCTCGATCGGCAACGCGCACCCCGCCGTGGTCGCGGCAGTGCAACAGCAGGTAGCCCAGTTCACTCACACGTGTTTCATGGTGGCGCCCTACGAGCCCTACGTTGCCGTGGCCGAGGCGCTCAACCGCATCACTCCGGGCGATCACGAGAAGAAGACCGCACTGTTCAACTCGGGTGCTGAGGCCGTCGAGAACGCGGTCAAGATCGCCCGCAAGCACACGGGGCGCCAGGCCGTCGTCGCCTTCGATCACGGGTACCACGGCCGCACGAACCTCACGATGGCCCTCACCGCCAAGCACATGCCCTACAAGGCAGGATTCGGACCGTTCGCACCGGAGATCTACCGGGCACCGATGTCGTACCCGTACCGAGACGGCCTCGACGGTGCCGCCGCAGCAAAGCGGGCGATCGGCGTGATCGAGAAACACGTCGGGGTGACGGATGTCGCGGCGATCATCATCGAGCCGATTCAGGGTGAGGGCGGATTCATCGTCCCGGCCGACGGCTTCCTTCCTGCCCTGCAGGAGTGGGCGAATGCGAACGGGGTCGTCCTGATCGCCGACGAGATCCAGACAGGCTTCGCCCGCACCGGTGCGATGTTCGCCAGCGACCTGTTCGGCATCGTTCCCGACCTCATCACGACGGCCAAGGGGATCGCCGGTGGGCTGCCGCTTGCCGCCGTCACCGGGCGGGCAGAGATCATGGATGCCTCGCACACCGGTGGCCTCGGTGGCACCTACGGCGGCAATCCCGTCACCTGCGCCGCAGCCCTCGCGGCCATCGAGGTCTACGAGACCGAGGATCTGCCTGCCCGGGCCCGGCACATCGGTGAGGTTCTCGAGCGGCGACTGCGAGAGATTCAGGCATCCGACCCGCGCCTCGGTGACATCCGGGGGAAGGGAGCCATGATCGCGGTTGAGTTCGTGGACCCTGCCACGGGGGACCCGGATGCCGCCCTGACCTCGCGCGTGGTTCGCGCGGCCCTCGATGAGGGCGTATTGATGCTCACCTGCGGGACGTATGGGAACGTCATCCGCTTCCTGCCGCCCCTGGTCATCGGCGATGACCTGCTCGATGATGCACTGGACGTGTTGGCACACGTCCTGTCATCGTCGTGACCAACCGACCACCGTTCGCTGCCGACCGAGGAGGACCCATGAGTACCTACGCCGTCGTCAATCCCGCCACCGGGGAGACGCTCGCCACTTACCCCACCATGACGGATGCCGAGGCCGAAGCTGCGATCGCGGCAGCCGACGAGGCCTACCGCACCTGGGGTCGCGCCTCCGCTCCTGCCGAGCGCGCTGAGCTCGTGCGGCGTGCGGCACAGCTGCACCGCGAGCGGCGGGATGAGCTGGCCGAGATCATCGTGCGCGAGATGGGCAAGCCGCTGTCGGCAGCCCTCGGCGAGGTCGACTTCGCTGCCGACATCACCGAGTACTACGCCGACAACTACGAGAAGATCACCGGTGACACACCCCTCGACATCCTCGCCGAGGGAACCGCTGTCATCCGCCGATCGCCGCTGGGTGTGCTGCTGGGCATCATGCCGTGGAACTTCCCGTACTACCAGGTCGCTCGTTTCGCCGCCCCGAACCTGGTGATCGGCAACACCATCCTGCTCAAGCACGCACCCCAGTGTCCCGAGTCCGCAGCGGCGATTGCGGCGATCTATCGGGATGCCGGATTCCCGGAGGGTGCCTACGTCGATGTGCGCCTGACCAACGAGCAGGCAGCGACGGTGATCGCTGACCCTCGTGTTCAGGGAGTCTCGGTCACCGGTTCGGAGCGCGCGGGTGCCGCCGTCGCCGAGGTGGCAGGCCGGAACCTCAAGAAGGTCGCACTCGAGCTTGGCGGCTCCGACCCATTCATCGTGCTCTCCACCGACGATCTCGACGCGACCGTGGCCATGGCGGTCGAGGCGCGGCTCGACAACAACGGGCAGTCCTGCAACGCCCCCAAGCGTTTCATCATCATCGACGAGCTGTACGACGCGTTCCTCGAGAAGTTCGTGGCGGCCATGGCTGCAGCTCCCCTCGGTGACCCCTTCGCCGATGACACGGTGATCGGTCCGCTCTCGTCGCTGGCTGCGGCCGAGCGGCTCGAGGAGCAGGTGAACCGTGCCGTCGCGCAAGGCGCCACTGTCGAGCTCGGCGGCGAGCGGGACGGGGCGTTCTATCCCGCGACGGTGCTCACCGGAGTCACGGCCGACAACGACATCTACCGCGAGGAGCTGTTCGGTCCCGCGGGAGTGGTCTATCGCGTCGCCGACGAAGCCGAGGCGGTTGCCGTGGCCAACGCGACAAGCTACGGGCTCGGCTCCTACGTGTTCACGACCGATCCGGCGCAGGCCGAGCGGGTGGCCGACGCCATCGAGGCTGGCATGGTCTATGTCAACATCGTGCTCGCCGACAGCCCTGAGCTTCCCTTCGGCGGCGTCAAGCGCTCTGGCACCTCGCGTGAAATGGGTCTGCTCGCGGCCGACGAGTTCGTCAACAAGAAGCTCATTCGCGTCGCCTGAGCCGCGGTTTTCCTCGCAGTGGTCGTGGACCGCGCCAGGGCCAAGGGTCCCTAGTGCGATCCACGGCGTGCGCCCACAATGAGGGCATGGAAGAGATGATGGACGATGTCGTCGCCACTCTCAGCGATGAGGAGTGCTGGCAGCTTCTGGCCGGCGAAGAACTCGGCCGCCTGGTGACCCGGGTTGGAGATGTCTTGGACATCTTCCCGGTCAACTACGTCGTGGATGAGGACACCATCGTGTTCCGCACCGCCGAGGGCAGCAAGCTCGTCGAGCTCACCGTCAACGATGAAGTGCTCTTCGAAGTCGATCACTACACCGATGCTGTGGCATGGAGCGTGATCGTGCGCGGTCGGGCTCAGCGCCTTGCGACCGAGGAAGAGGTCGAAGCTGCTGATGAGCTTCCCCTTCGGCCGTGGTTGCCGACGTTGAAGTACCACTACGTTCGGGTGATCGCCGAGACGATGTCGGGTCGACGATTCCGTCGTGGACCGGAGCCCGATCGCTACGGCATCGCCGATTACTGATCGTGGCGCGCAGGATGCGGGGTGATGCCCGATCATGGTGAGGTGAACCCCGCGCGGTTGTGGATTCCGGTGCTGGCCGGAGCCCTCACCGTCGCGCTCGGAATCACCACGGTCATCGGGCTGGAGTGGCTGACAGCGGACCGCAGACCCACCGCGGTGACGGCGTCACAGGCGGATGCGATCGCTGACGTGTTTGCTGTGAATCAGGACTTCGCCGCCGACATCCGCGGCGCCCGCGGTCGGTACGTCGAGGCTGCAGCAGCGTGGGAGGCTGACGCAGCCTGGATCGCGCAGTGGCGCGAGGGCGATGCGGCCCCGCAACCTGCGGCCCCCAACCCGGGTGGGCAGGCCTTCCCGGGCGATGACCCGCAGGGTCGCGCGTTCTTGGACTCGATCGGAGCAGGTGAGGTCACAGTGATCTTCGATGCCGGTCCCGAGAACTGCGGTTACGCCGGGCAGGAGGACGGCCCGCGCTTCCTCGTGGTCGGTGGCTGCTACCAGACCGGCTACCCCGACTGGCTCTTCGTTGCGTGGGAGCCGGGAATCGAGCGCCTCGCCTGGCCGATCTTTGTGCACGAGGCTATGCACTGGTACCAGTACCAGAACTACTTTCCCGCCCTGCTCGCGGCCGAGCGTGCCGGGGTGTCGCATGACGACTACGAGTGGGCGCTGGAGACGGATGCCAGCTGTCGGGCTGTCTATCAGCACGGCATCGAGCGGTCGGCGTACGAGGGCTCCTCGTCCCCGTGTGACATCGACGATTGGCACGATGGCTGGTTCGTCGACCAGCTCGCCGCGCTCGGTGTGCGCACGAGCGCTCCGACGCCCGAGGAGTTCGAAGTCAGCGCGGTGGCTCGCCCATGACCGGGGGTCGGCGTGGGCTGCGGGTACGGCGAGCAGCGATGTTTGCGGCCTGGCTGCTGTCGGCATCCGTGGTACTCGCGGGGTGCGCCGGACCCGACATCGCTGAGCTCGAATCGGATGCCGAGTCCGCCTTCGACACCCTGGTGGCTGCGGCAGGGGCCGTCGAGGAAGGGGTGCTTCGCACCCTCGAGGTTGCGAGTTCCGAGGTACAACGCTGCGGCGAGCAGGATCGCGGCGTGCAGCGGGCATTCACCGCGGTCGGCTCCGTCTCCGTGGCGGCCGACTATGCGGCAGAGGACGCGCTCGTCGAGGCCGTGACAGCGGCCATCGATCCGGAGGAGTGGACGGCTATCGACGCCGACGCGGTTGCGGGCAAGGAAGGCGCCTGGGTAGACGAGAGCGGCATCGTCGCAACCGTCAGTTACGACTCACCGCTTCTGGTGATCGCCGTGTTCACGCCATGCCTGGACGCCCGCTGAGGGTCGGATGCGGTTCGCCCGTCGGGAGGGCATGCCGTACACTGGACCTGCAGTACAAGTCTGCATTCTTTCGCCGTGCCCGGGATCGGGACACACCCCCTTTTTCAGGTCGCGGCAGAAGACTGTAGGCACCTCAAGGCCTTTCGGCCTTAGGGCGGTAGCTCAATTGGCAGAGCAGCGGTCTCCAAAACCGCAGGTTGCAGGTTCGATTCCTGTCCGCCCTGCGCGTCAGCGCAAGCTGGCACACCAGAAGCAACCAGGTGGGATACATGGTCCAGGATGACGCCAAGGGCGAGATCGTTGCCAGCGGCAGCGCTCCTCGCGAGAAGAAGCTGAACGTCTTCGCGCGGATCGCCCTGTTCATCCGTCAGGTCTTTGCGGAGCTTCGTAAGGTCGTCACACCGACGCGCCAGGAGCTCCTGAAGTACACGGCAGTCGTGCTCGGGTTCGTCGTCATCATGATGGCCCTCGTGTACGGGATGGACTTCGTGTTCCTCTGGGTGACGACACAGGTCTTCGGCGTTCCCGCCTGATCTGCTCGTCCTCACGGTGCGGGCAGGATGCTGCGTCGCGCCCGATCAAACGGAAGTGAACCAAACACGTGTCTGAACGATTTCTCGACGACGCCGACTGGGCACCCTCGGCCGAGCAGTCCTCTGAGGAGGACGAGGCCCAGGAGGGCAACGAACTCGCGCGCGAAGAGCACCAGAGCGATGCGGCCGAGCACGTCGCCATCCACATCGAGGATGAGAACGACGACGTGGACTACTCGGACGACGACGACGTCGAGGTGAGTGACCCGGAGGCTGATGCGATCGTGAACGATGCACTCGAGATCGATGAGACGGCGGAGGCCGAGGCTGCCGCTGAGGTCCTCGCCGACGACCTCGCTGAGGAAGAAGCCGAGCGTGCGGCTCACGCCGCCGAGGAAGTGACTCCCTACGACGGGCCCGAACTCGGCGACGAGGACGATGCCGACGAGGACGAGGCCGAGGAAGACCCGTACGAGGCGTTCCGTGCCGAACTGCGGTCGCTGCCGGGCAAGTGGTACGTCATCCACTCGTACGCCGGTTTCGAGCGCAAGGTGAAGGCCAACATCGAGCAGCGCAAGTCGACGCTCGAGGTCGAAGAAGACATCTATCAGATCGAAGTTCCGATGGAAGATGTCGTCGAGATCAAGAACGGCCAGCGCAAGATGGTCACCCGCGTGCGCATCCCCGGCTACGTGCTGGTGCGCATGGAGCTCAACGAAGACACCTGGTCGGTCGTTCGCCACACTCCCGGTGTCACCGGATTCGTCGGCAACGCGCACAACCCGACGCCGCTCCGTTTCGAAGAGGCCTTCACGATGCTGAAGTCTCTCGTCGAGGTCAAGGAGACCGCTCCGGCCAAGGGTGGCGCCGCCAAGAAGGGTCAGCCGGTCGCTCGCGCGATTCCGGCGGAAGTCGACTTCGAGGTCGGCGAGACCATCACGATCAAGGAAGGCTCGTTCGCGGGTCTTCCCGGCACGATCAGCGAGATCAAGCCCGAAAGCGGCAAGCTCACGGTGCTCGTTTCGCTGTTCGAACGCGAGACTCCGGTCGAGCTGTCGTTCGACCAGGTGACCAAACTATAGAGTGACCAAGCTCTAGCCGAGTCACCACACAGACCACCGCTCCCGGAACCGCCGGGCTGCGGGAGAGAGGATGCCGACGGCATCCGCTCGATGAAAGGAAAGAAGAATGGCACCGAAGAAGAAGGTGACCGGCCTGATCAAGCTTCAGATCAACGCCGGTGCAGCCAACCCGGCGCCGCCGATCGGGCCCGCGCTCGGTCAGCATGGCGTCAACATCATGGAGTTCTGCAAGGCGTACAACGCCGCGACCGAGTCGCAGCGTGGCAACGTCATCCCCGTGGAAATCACCGTCTACGAGGACCGCAGCTTCACGTTCATCCTCAAGACCCCGCCGGCAGCCGAGCTGATCAAGAAGGCCGCGGGAGTGCAGAAGGGTTCCAAGACCCCGCACACCGTCAAGGTCGCCAAGCTCACCAAGGAGCAGGTCCGTCAGATCGCCGAGACCAAGATGCCCGACCTGAACGCGAACGACATCGAGGCAGCCTCGTTGATCATCGCTGGCACCGCCCGTTCCATGGGCATCACGGTCGAGGACTGAGGGGGAGGACGACAATGGCTACCAAGTCCAAGGCTTACAACGAAGCAGCTTCGAAGATCGAGGCAGGCAAGTTCTATTCGCCGAGCGAGGCAGTGAACCTGGCGAAGGAGACGGGCTCGAAGAAGTTCGACTCCACCGTCGAGGTCGCCCTCAAGCTCTCGGTCGACCCGCGTAAGGCAGACCAGATGGTGCGCGGCACCGTCATCCTGCCCCACGGCACCGGCAAGACCGCACGCGTCATCGTGTTCGCAACCGGTCCTGCTGCCGAAGCGGCGATCGCTGCAGGTGCTGATGAGGTCGGCGGCGCCGAGCTCATCGAGAAGGTCGCCGGCGGCTACACCGCGTTCGACGCTGCGGTGTCGACCCCGGAGCTGATGGGCCAGGTCGGGCGTCTGGGTAAGGTCCTCGGTCCTCGAGGCCTCATGCCCAACCCCAAGACCGGCACCGTGACGCCCAACCCCGCCAAGGCGGTCGAGGAGATCAAGGGCGGAAAGATCGAGTTCCGTGTCGACAAGCACGCCAACGTGCACTTCGTCGTCGGCAAGGCGTCGTTCTCGGCCGAGCAGCTCGACGAGAACCTGAAGGCTGCGCTCGACGAGATCGTTCGCCTCAAGCCCTCGAGCTCGAAGGGTCGCTACATCCAGAAGGGTGCAGTGTCAACCACGTTCGGCCCCGGCATCCCGCTGGATGTCAACAGCATCGCCTGAGCAACGCTCTGATACGACAACGGCCTCCGCTGCGGCGGGGGCCGTTGTCGTTCATCCGCCCAGGATGAGACTCACGCCGAGGGCGATCATGACGACGGCGATGATCGCATCGAGGATGCGCCAGGCTCGCGGCGTCGCGAGCCACCGCCCGAGATACCGGGCACCGAACCCGAGCGCGCTGAACCAGAGGACACTCGCGGACACGGCGCCGAGCGCGAAGACCCAGCGGTCCTCGCCGTGGGAGTTCGCTACTCCACCGAGCAGGAACACTGTGTCGAGATAGACATGCGGATTGAGCCAGGTCAGGGCCAGCGCCGTGAGCACGGTCGCCGACAGTCGCGTCTCGGTGGTCACCGAGTGGGTCGCCGACGCCTGCTCAGCGGCAGAGCCTGCGGCGGCTTCGGCCGACGGGTCGACAGTGAGCGCTCCGGAGGGGCGCCACGCCCGCCTGGCTGCGAGGAGGCCGTACCCCACGAGGAAGGCCGCGCCCGCCCAGCGCACGGCTGTGACCAACCACGGCAGGGCCGCCAGTGCGAGCCCGATCCCCGAGACGCCCAGCATGATGAGGGCAGCGTCGGATGCCGCGCACACGACCACCACGGCGAGGACGTGCTCACGCCGAATGCCTTGACGCAGCACGAACAGATTCTGCGCGCCGATCGCGACGATCAGCGAGAGGCCGAGGCCGAGGCCGGCCAGCAGGGGAGTGAGCACCTCTCGACGGTAACGAGAGCAATGGATTCACTCCAGCTCAGGATTCTTGTGTGCCATTAGCATCGCTTCACATGAAGATCGACTTCGACCTCGCTGACACCGTGGCAATCATCGCCGAGGAGGGCACCCTCGAGGCTGCGGCGCGACGGATGCGGATGACGCCGAGTGCCGTGAGCCAACGCCTGCGCGCGATCGAGGATCAGCTCGGCCGGGTGCTGCTCGTTCGATCGAAGCCGGTTCGTCCGACGGACGCCGGGGATGCCGTCATCCGGCTCGCCCGTCAGGCGCGCGTCCTCGAACACGACGCTCTTGCCGGAATCGGTGGAGTCCGTGTTGATGACGGCGCCGACGAGGGGCCGGTTTCGGTGCCGTTGGCAGTCAACGCTGACTCGCTCGCCACCTGGTTCCTCACGCCGCTGGCGCGCCTGAGCGCGCGGCATCCGGTCGTGTTCGATCTTCATCGCGACGATCAGGACTTCACCGCTGCGCTCCTCGAGGGCGGCACCGTGATGGGCGCCGTGACATCGCGTGCAGAGCCGGTAGCCGGATGCCGCGTGACCGCGCTGGGTGTCATGCGCTACGAGGCAGTTGCAACCCCCGATTTCGTCGCCCGTTACCTCGAGACCTCACGCAACGACATCCGTGCGCTGGCTGCAGCCCCGGTCGTCCAGTTCGATCGGCGCGACGATCTGCAAGACAGGTGGTTGCGGGAACAGGGGATCTCGGGGTCGGATGCCCCGCGGCACTATGTCCCGGCATCCCATGATTTCGCGCAGGCAGTCGGGCTCGGATTCGGGTGGGGGTTGCTCCCGGGCTTTCAATCCGATGCTGGGCTCGAGAGCGGCGCGCTCGTGCGCTTGGGAGGTCCGCCGATTGACGTTCCTCTGCACTGGCAGCAGTGGAATCTGCGCTCGCCGCTCCTGGATGCCGTGGCCACCGAGATCGTCGAGGAGGGGCGACGGGTGCTTCGACCTGCGCCCAGCCTCAATCGTCGCTGACGCGCAGCACGATCTTGCCGCGCGTGTGTCCGCCCTCGATGTCGGTGTGTGCCCTCGCTGCGTCGGCGAGGTCGAGGACGTGGTCGATGTAGACCTGGATCGACCGGGAGTCCAGCAGGCGGGCGATCGTCGCGAGCGTCGCGCCTTCGGGAATGACCTTGTAGCTGGTGGCGCGGACGCCTGCCGTTGCCGCTGCTTCGCGGTAGTCCGGCCAGGACCCGGTAGGTACGAGGATGTACATCCCGCCCGGACGCAGGACCGAGAGGGAGCGTGTGCCGATCGAGTCGGTGACGTTGCCGACGAGGTCGATGACCACATCCATATCGTGCACGACCTCCTCGAAGCGCGTCGAGGTGTGGTCGATGACGACTGACGCGCCGAGGTCGCGCAGCCAGGGGGCATTGGCGCCGGACGCCGTGGCTGTCACATGAGCGCCGAAGTAGGCAGCGAACTGCACGGCAAAATGCCCCACGCCCCCGCTTCCCGCGTGGATAAGAATGCGCTGACCCTCGTGGGCGTGAGCCGTCTCGACAACCAGGCCCCAGGCTGTGAGGGCCGCCACCGGGACTCCCGCTGCCTCGACGTGCGAGAGGGATGCAGGCTTTCGCGCGATCGACAGCGTGGGTGCGACGACATACTCCGCGTAGCTTCCGGGCGTTCGGGGAAACCCTGCCATGCCGAAGACCTCGGTACCGACAGGGAACGGATGCGTCTCAAACGGGGACTCAACGACGACGCCGCTGAAGTCGAATCCGAGGATCCCGGGTAGCTCGGAGACGGCAGGAGCGAGTCCCTTACCGGCGCGGGTCTTGGCATCGATCGGGTTCACACCCGCAGCCACGACGCGCACGAGCACCTCGCTGAGCACGGGGCGCGGTACGGGGACAGTTCCCTCGGTGAGCACGCGGGGCGCGCCCCACTGGGCGACGGTGACCGCCCGCATCACCTCCGGGACCTCCGCGGGTTCGGTCGAGAATGCCTGAGCTTCGTGGGATTGGCGTAGCGGCCGGAATCGCATCGGTCGCTCCTTCCGCGAATACGTCGTCTCAGGGTCGTGCACATCGGCGTCGACGTGACACTGGACGACCAGTGGAACCCCGCCCTCCGCGAGGTGATCTCAGTCAACCGCGCGATTGTCTCGCTCGTGTTACGTCGGTGTCACCGCGCCGATAAGACGCGCCAGTCAGCGCTTCGGGATGTCGCCGGACGCGAAAGCGGTGAGCAGATCGGTGAGATCATCGATCGACTCGGTGGGCCACTCCGCGAGGGTATGAGAGAGCATCCGCTCGTACGGTGCTCGTGCGGCATCCAGTCGCTTCCGTCCCTCCGCGGTGAGGGAGATCAGCCGCGAACGGCGGTCGTCGGGATCAGCGGTCCGCTCGATGAACCCGAGGCTCTCGAGCTCGCTGATCTGTCGGCTGATCATTCCCTTGTCGGCCGTCAGGCGGTGGGCGAGAGTCGACGATGTCGTGGGTCCGATGCGGCCGATCGTGGCCAGGAGTTTGAATGTCCCGGGGAGCATTCCCGGGCTCACCTCATCGGCGATCTGCGCATAGAACTTTCGGATGCGCGAGATGAGCTCGGAGATCGCCCCCTCGAGCCGGTCGACTGCCGCGCGATGCTCGCGGGCTGCGGGGTCGAGGTCCTCGGGAGCTGCGGTTTCGCTCATCGCGGCGACCCCGGGCTGGATGCCGCGCGAGCAGTCTCGCCGCGGCGGGAACCGTCGGCATCCGTCGAGAAGTCGGCAGTGGCGGTGAGAGTGTCCATGCCCTCGGCGACTGACACGGTGGCGAGGTCGGCTTCGCTCGCTTCCAGCCGCTCGCGGTTCGTCATCCGAGTCAAGGGGACGTTCGGTAGGAACGCGATGGCGATGAGGCTCACGATCGCGAACGGAACGAGGATGAAGAAGGACTGTGAGATGCCTTGAGCATAGACGTCTTCGAAGATGACCCGCAGACCTTCGGGCATCGCAGAGACCTGCGGGAGGGATCCCGACTGCAGCTGCGAGGCCCAGCTCGAGGCCTGGTCGCCGAGGGCCCCGAGCGCGGCGGTGATGTCATCCTTTCGTCCCCCCAGCAGGTCGGTGACGCTGCTGGCAAGGGCTGCGCCCATGACCGCAACGCCGACGCTGCCACCGAGGCTTCGGAAGAAGGTGACGCCGGAGCTTGCAACGCCGATCTTCGTGGGCTCGGTCGTGTTCTGGACGACGAGCACGAGGTTCTGCATCGTCATCCCGATGCCGGCGCCGAGGAGGAACATGTACAGCGACACGAGAGCGAAGTTCGTGTCGTAGTGGATCGTCGTCAGCAGGGCGGAGCCGGCGATCAGCGAGATGCTGCCGGCGATGAGGTAGGGCTTCCAGTGCCCGAAGCGGGTGATCAGCTGGCCGACGCCGACGGATGCCACCAGAAGGCCGGCGATCATCGGGATCGTCATCAGCCCGGCCTCGGTCGGTGTGGCGCCCCGGGCCAGCTGCATGTACTGGCTCAGGAACACCGAGGCCCCGAACATGGCGATGCCGGTGGCGATCGAGGCGAGCACGGCGAGCGTGAACGTGCGGCTCCGGAACATCGAGAGCGGGACGAGGGGTTCGCGTGAGCGCAGCTCGACCACGATGAACGCAATGGCTGCGAGGATCGCGCCGCCCACCATCAGCAGGGTCGTCAGGCTCCACCAGTCAAAGGAGTCCCCGGCGAGGGTCACCCAGATCAGAAGCAGCGAGACGGCAGCCGAGAGCAGGACGATGCCGAGGTAGTCGATCGAGACCTTGCGTGCGGTCAGAGGCTTCAGGTGGAGGGTCCGCTGCACGATGATCAGCGCTGCAACGGCAAACGGGAGGGCGACGTAGAAGTTCCAGCGCCAGCCGAACCCGTCGGTGATGACGCCGCCGACGAGGGGACCGCCGATGGTCGCAAGCGCCATGACGGCCCCGAACAGACCCATGTAGCGGCCGCGCTCGCGGGGACTGATGATGTCGGCCATGATCACCTGGCTGAGCGCCGCAAGGCCTCCGGCGCCGACGCCCTGCACGGCACGCATGGCGATCAGCCACTCGGCGTTCGGAGCGAATCCCGCCGCGGCTGTCGCGATCACGAAGACGCCGATCGCGAGTTGGAAGAGGAGCTTGCGATTTATCAGATCGGCGAGCTTTCCCCACACGGGCGTCGAGATCGCTGTCGTCAGAAGCGTTGCTGTCACGACCCATGTGAACGCGGTCTGATCGCCGCCGAGATCGTGGATGATCACCGGCAGCGAGGTGGAGACGACTGTCGAGGCGAGCATCGAGACGAACATGCCCAGGAGCAGTCCCGAGAGAGCCTCGAGAACCTGGCGGCGAGTCATCCCGGAGTCGGTGAGGGCGGGAGCTGGAGAAGAAGCGGATGCCATGGGTTGCCTTCTGGACGACGAGGATGTGGCTGCGCTCGTCATCGCGCAGTCATTGACAAATGTCAACTATACGCTATTTGGTTGACAGGAGTCAATTAGTTGGTGGACGTGCGTCATAGCGGAGTCCGACGGTGCCGGATGAGGCGAGGCGAGCGGTGGGGCGTGGCTGATCAGTCGGACAGCGCGAGGGCGCGATAGGGCTCGCGTGTCGTGACCGGGGCGGCCGTCAGAGTTCGCGTGCGCTGTGTGCGCATGTATAACTCATCGATGAGGGCCGTCGCCAGGCTCACCAGTCGCGCGATCTCAGTCTCATCGCGGTCAATCCACGCGCACCGCGGCTCGTCGCCGACCGGGACGAAACCGTCATGCTGCTCCCAGGCGACGAGCGTGCGCTCGGCGCCGAGGACGTGCTGCTGCCACCAGACCTGTCGGAGGTAGGAACGGGGGATGCTGCGCCACTCCTTGTTCGTCGTCTTGATCTCGGCGAGGATGATGCGCCCCTGCGCGTCGACCACGACACCGTCGGGGGTGGCCAGGTGGCGCTTCTCGATCTCGGCGTGAAAGAGCGCCGAGGAGGGCTGGATGCCGTGCGTTGCAGCTACCCAGCGAGCGATCTCAGGTTCCCGTAGCCGCCCGTGGTTCGTATACGCGTTGCCTGAGAAGCCCGATCCCATGAGCTTGGCGTCTGCTGCGCGGGCGATTGCCCGCTCGGAAGTGAGCGTCGCGACATCCGTCGCTGTGATCCCGCGCGAGCGTGCCCGCACCCACGCGACCCGATCGCGCGAATCGGCGACGATGCGCGCTTGGAGTTCGGGAGTCACCCCTCGACCCTACGTGCGGGTGGCGACCTCGGCGGTGCGTACACGCGAGGAAGCGCGAGAGCCTCGACGCCGATTTGTCGGGGCGACCGAGTGCCGCGTACACTTATCGGAGCCGAAGACCGCCGGTCATCGTCGCGCGCGCAAGCGAACGTCGATCGAAGCACTGGAGATTCTCTCTCGGGAGAGTACCCAGGGGCCCGCGCAGGTGACACGAACAACGCCCATCCGGGCCGAAGCTCCGTGCGCTTGCGCCGGAGCTTTTCTCATTTTTTGGGGGTCCGAGGCTCCCGCCCCACCACCGTGAGGCGGGGACAAGACACAAGGAGTGGCCATGGCGCAGAAGGAAGCGACGGTTGCCGAGCTCACGAAGCATTTCGAGGACTCGACCGCCGTTCTGCTCACCGAGTACCGCGGTCTGACGGTTGCGGAGCTCAAGGAGCTCCGCAGCGCGATTCGTCAGGACGCCGAGTACGCCGTGGTGAAGAACACGCTGTCCAAGATCGCCGCGAACAACGCGGGGATCACGGCACTGGACGAGGACCTCGTGGGTCCCTCGGCCATCGCGTTCGTGCACGGTGACCCGGTCACCGTCGCGAAGGGACTGCGCGCCTTCGCCAAGGCACACCCTCTTCTCGTGATCAAGGGCGGATACTTCGACGGTTCCCCCCTGAGCGCGGAAGAGGTAGGCAAGCTCGCCGACCTCGAGAGCCGTGAAGTCCTGCTGGCGAAGCTCGCCGGCGCGATGAAGGCCTCGATGACCAAGGCAGCATTCGTCTTCAACGCACTGCCGTCGAAGGCCGTTCGCACGGTCGACGCGCTGCGTGAGAAGCAGGAGTCCGCGGCCTGAGACGGGCCCCGGCGATAACCACACCCATCAAGGAGAATCATCATGGCAAAGCTCAGCACTGAAGAGCTGCTCGACGCGTTCAAGGAGCTCACCCTCATCGAGCTCTCCGAGTTCGTCAAGGCGTTCGAGGAGACCTTCGACGTCACCGCCGCCGCGCCCGTCGCAGTTGCCGCTGCCGGCGCCCCCGCCGGTGGTGCCCCCGCCGAAGAGGTTGAGGAGAAGGACTCCTTCGACGTCATCCTCGAGGCCGCTGGCGACAAGAAGATCCAGGTCATCAAGGTCGTCCGCGAGCTCACCTCGCTCGGCCTCGGCGAGGCCAAGGCCGTCGTCGACGGTGCTCCCAAGGCTGTCCTCGAGGGCGCCAACAAGGAGACCGCAGACAAGGCGAAGGCTGCGCTCGAAGAGGCAGGCGCCACGGTCACCCTCAAGTAAGTCCCTGCGACTTTCTTACGACGGCCTCGGATGCTTCGGCATCCGGGGCCTTCGTGCATTCCCGGCATCCGAACCTGCACCCTCCCGCGCCGGGCGTGCCCGCTAGGGTGAACGCATGACCAGCGGTACCGATGTGGCAACGCAGCCAGGGCCCGAGCCGACCGGGGATGACGAGATCACCGGACTCACGGCTGCCGAGGTGGCCGAGCGTGTGGCCGACGGCCGAACCAACGCCTATCAGGCCGACTCGAGTCGGAGCATCGGCAGTATCATCCGTGCCAACGTCTTCACGATATTCAACGCCATCGTTGGCTCGTGCTTCGCCGTGCTGCTGCTTCTCGGGAGGTGGCAAGACGCGATCTTCGGCCTCAGCGCCCTGGCAAACACGATCATCGGTGCGTGGCAGGAATTCCGCGCCAAGGCGGCGCTGGATCGGCTTGCCCTTCTGAATGCACCGACCGCTCGTGTTCTGCGCAACGGTGTCGAGGCCGAGATCCACCCGACGAATGTCGTGATCGATGACATCCTGGTACTCCGCGCCGGCGACCAGATCGCTGCCGACGCCGAGGTCATTCACCCGCGCGGGCTGCAGGTCGACGAGTCGATGCTCACGGGCGAGTCGGATGCCGTCGACAAGCGTCCCGGTGACGAGGCGCTTTCTGGGTCGATCGTCGTCGCGGGGGAGGGGATGGCACGCGTCATCCGTGTTGGTGCCGATTCCTACGCCAACCGATTCGCCGCTGAGGCCAAGCGATTCTCGCTCGTCTCGAGCGAGCTGCGCTCCTCGATCAACCTCGTGCTGCGCGTCGTGGGATGGGCGATCGGGCCCATGGCGCTTCTGGTCCTGAACGCCCAGATGATGGTCTTCGGCGGATGGGTCGCCGCCTGGGAGAGTGGTGACTGGGTTCAGGCGGCTGTGAACACCATCGCCGCGGTCACCGCGATGATCCCGCTCGGACTCGTGCTCATGACCAGCATCGCCTTCGCCGTGGGCGCGGCGAAGCTCGCCTCCCGACAGGTGCTCGTCAACGAACTCCCCGCCGTCGAAGGGCTGGCACGCGTGGACGTCGTGTGCCTCGACAAGACCGGCACGCTCACTGCGGGCGAGATCGAGTTCGATGCCGTTCATCCCGTCGGCGGTGCTGCGGCGCCCGGATGGGATGAGGCGCTCGCGTGGTACGGCGCCGATCCGGCGGCCAACGCCACAGCGCGGTGCCTGCGAGACCCCTATCCGCTCGAAGCTCCTGTCGCCGCAGGGTCGGTCATCCCGTTCTCGT
Source organism: Microbacterium schleiferi (assembly GCF_038150145.1). Lineage (GTDB taxonomy): Bacteria > Actinomycetota > Actinomycetes > Actinomycetales > Microbacteriaceae > Microbacterium > Microbacterium schleiferi_B. Next base: position 11,115 of record NZ_JBBWSA010000013.1, on the reverse strand, counting down.
CGGCGCGCAAGTGGAGCGCCGTGTCGTTCACCGATGGTCCGTCGGGCGCCTGGGTGCTCGGTGCACCCGAGATGGTCTTTCCGGAAGAAACCGGGGCCGGCACCGACCTCGGGTCCCTGGTCGCCGAGCTTGCCGCGACGGGACGGCGCACCCTCGTGCTCGGCCACTCGCCGCATCCGATCTCCGACGAACAGGCCGAGGCCGAGCGCATCCCCGACGACCTCGTCCCGATCGTCGTTCTCACCTTCCGCGAACAGGTGAGGCCAGATGCCGCGCAGACGCTGGCGTACTTCCGGGAGCAGGGGGTGGGCATCCGTGTCATCTCGGGCGACAATCCCGGCACTGTCGCTGCCATCGCGCGTGAGGTCGGAGTGGACGCGCCCGAGGGGTTCGATGCCCGCCAGCTGCCAGACGACGACGAGGCGCTCGCAGACGTGCTCGAGACGTACCGCGTGTTCGGTCGCGTCACCCCCGAGCAGAAGAAGCGCATGGTCACTGCCCTGCAATCGCGTGGCCACACCGTGGCGATGACCGGCGACGGCGTCAACGACGCGCTCGCGATCAAGACCGCCGACATCGGCATCGCGATGAACTCCGGCGCCGCTGCCACGAAGGCGGTGGCGCGCCTCGTGCTGCTGGACGGCCAGTTCTCGCACCTGCCCGATGTCGTCGCGGAGGGGCGCCAGGTGATCGCCAACATCGAGCGGGTCTCGATGCTTTTCCTCACCAAGACCTCCTACATCTTCGTGTTGTCGATCGTGTTCGGCATCCTGGTGCTGCAATTCCCATTCTTGCCCAGGCAGCTCTCCATCACCGACGGGCTCACGATCGGCATCCCGGCGTTCTTCTTGGCCCTCATGCCCAACCGGCAGCGCTATATTCCCGGGTTCCTGCGGCGGTCGCTGAGTTTCGCCATCCCCGCCGGTGTCGTCGTCGGGGCAGGCCTCACCCTCTACACGCTCGGCGCGCAGTCGCTCGGCGTCGATGAGCAACAGATGCGAACGGGCGCGACGATCCTGCTCGCCATCGTCGGGATCTGGATCCTCACCGTGCTGTCCCGCCCGATCGACCGCTACAAGGGCCTTGTGGTCGGCGCGATGTTCATCGGCCTGGTGCTGATCTTCTCGGTGCCCCTGGCTACCGAGTTCTTCCAGCTCACGGACCCGGGGGAGGACGCCGCGTATCTGCTCACAGCAGTGATCGTGGCGACGATCGGCGGAATCGAGATCGTGCGGTTCATCCACCGCCGATTCGTGGCGCGTGACATGGCCGCGAGGGCGGTGGGCGCGAAGCCTGTCAGCGCCGGGCGTCAGCGGCGGCGCGGAAGAAGCGGTTCGTCGGCGGAAGCCACAACACCACGAGAGTGAACAGCTCGAGCACCAGCTGCGCGACGGCGATCCAGTCGAAGTCCGCGGTGGCGATGGCCAGGCCGTGAAGCGGCACTTGGATCGCCAGGTAGACGGTGAGCGTGATCCGCGACAGCCGGCTGCCGCGCGCGACGCCGGACGCGATCCCGATGATCAGCAGCCCGATGAGGATGATGGCAGCCCCGACGAGTGACACCGCGAGGATGTCGCCTGAGCCCGTCTGGTCGTAGCGGCTGAGCAGTACCAGGATGCCGAGCAGGATGCTCAGCATCCCCGTGACATAAACGAACGCGACGGCGAGAGACACGATCACCGGGCGACGCGCGGCATCCGAAGTCGCCGTCCCCGCGCCGCCCTCGGCCGCCGTCTCGTTCACGGCACCACTGTAGCGGGAGGCGTCTGCCGCACGAGACTCCGCAATTCGGATGACACACCGCGCGCTACGCCGCGTGTCACGGGAGGTTGGGTGTCTCGCGGAGGATCGGGTGTCAGGATGTGACACCGACGCCGACGGTCACCGAGGCGGTTCCCGGGGGCGGAGCCGTTGAGTTGCGCACGATCAGGCGGGCTTGGATGCTGACATCCTGCGGAACCTGCGCGGGATCCTCGAGCTGTCCCAGCAGCATCCGCGTGGCATGCATGCCCTGACTGCGTGGTGACTGTTCGAGCGTCGTGAGAGAGAACATCTCGGCGAACTCGTGATTGTCGATACCGACGACGCTCAGCGCTGACGGAACCGGGATGCCCAGCCGCCGGGCAGCGATGATGGCGCCGATCGCAACTTCGTCGCAGGTAGCCAGGAGCGCCGTGGGACGTCGTGCGGGGTCTCCGAGTAGGTCGACGGCCGCCGCATATCCGCCGGGCAGACTCACCTCCGACCGGACATGCGTCACGGTCAGACCCGCCTCCGTCATCGTGCGCTGGTACCCGGACAGGCGCGCGCGATCGACGTGCGGACCGCTCGACACCGAGACGCCCCCGAGGAAGGTGATCTTCGTATGACCGAGTTCAATGAGGTGCGTTGTCGCGCGTCGCGCTGCATATTCGTCATCCAGTCGCACGACGCCCGCGTTATCGCCGATTGCCACCACGCTCACGACGGGACGACCGATCGCGACCAGTCTTTCGAGCTCGTGGTCGTCCGGTTCGAGCCCGACCGCTATCAGCCCGTCGAATCGCTTTCTGGCCAGGAAATCATCGAAGACGCGTCGACGACCCTCCGTCCCCGGCTTGGCGTCGTAAAGAGTCAGGTCGTAGCCGGATTCGAGAAGCACCTCCTGGATGCCTTCGAGCACCTCGGCGAAGAACCATCGGTTGAGGTACGGCATGACGACGCCGATGTTGCGTGTGCGTCCGGTGGCGAGGCTCGCAGCGCTCGAGGAGGGGACATATCCCATCTCGTGGGCGACTCGGGTCACCCGCTCCCGTGTGGCAGCAGCGACATATCCGTGTCCGGTGAGAGCGCGACTTGCCGTCGCCTTCGAGACTCCCGCAGCGCGGGCCACGTCCTCGATGCCGCTCACGTCGTTGTACCTTCCGGCGGTTCTCTGCGGTTCCCGACACCGCACCCGCGATCGATCGTCGATCCCTTGTAGGGACAGGCTAAACGACGAAGGGCGAAAAGGGGAACCGGTTCCACAAGAATGTCGTGTCGTCAATAACTATCGCGATAGGGAAAGGAGCGCTCCCAACCGCAGTTATCGGCTCGTAATGGTTCATCTGTTGTGCGCTGGAGAAGAGGGCGATACGGTATCATGGAAACGGTTCCCGAGAGGCTCTTACGAAGGAACCATGTTTGCGCTCAACGAGGAGGAGTCTTTCATATGGGCATGACACAGCGTCACAAGGTGCTCGGCGCCGTGGCGATCGCCGGCGTCGCGGGCATCGCGCTCGCCGGTTGCAGTGGTGACAACGGCGGCAACGGTGGGGGCGGCGACGTCGACAACGTCGTCACGATCTACGGCACGATCTCGGACACCGAGGCGGAACTGCTCGACCAGTCGTGGGCCGACTTCGAAGAGGAGTCGGGAATCGACATCCAGTACGAGGCTTCCAAGGAGTTCGAGTCTCAGATCGGCATCCGTGCACAGGGTGGCAACCCGCCCGACATCGCGATCTTCCCGCAGCCCGGTCTGCTCGCCGACCTCGCGTCGCGCGGCTACCTGGTTCCGGCTCCCGAGGCCGTGCAGCAGAACGTTGCGGACTACTGGTCGGAGGACTGGGCCGCGTATGGCACCGTCGACGGCACGCTGTACGGCGCGCCGCTGATGGCATCCGTCAAGGGCTTCATCTGGTACCAGCCCGCGAAGTTCGCCGAATGGGGCCTCGAGGTCCCGACCACTCTCGATGAGCTCATGGCGGCCACCGAGACCATCCAGTCGACCACGGGCAAGGCTCCGTGGTGCGCGGGCTTCGGCTCGGGCGATGCAACTGGCTGGCCGGGAACCGACTGGATCGAGGACATGGTGCTTCGCGACTCGGGTCCCGAGGTCTACGACCAGTGGGTTGCCAACGAGGTGAAGTTCACCGACCAGCCGATCATCGACGCGTTCGACGCGACCGGTGAGTACCTGCTGAACCCCGCCTACGTCAACGCCGGCTTCGGCGACGTGCAGTCCATCAACTCGACCGAGTTCGGCGACCCTGCGGCTGCCCTCGTCTCGGGTGAGTGTGCACTGCACCACCAGGCGTCGTTCTTCACCGGATTCATCGAGGATGCCGGCGGCGTTGTCGCCGAGGACGGCGACGTCTGGGCATTCATCATGCCTGGTCAGGAAGCGGGAGCTCCGGCGGTCACCGGTGGCGGTGAGATCGTCGGTGCGTTCAACGACGAGTCCGACACCCAGGCTGTGCTCGAGTACCTCTCGAGCCCGGAGTGGGCGAACAACCGCGTCTCGCTCGGTGGCGTCATCTCGGCCAACACCGGCCTCGACCCGGCCAACGCATCGTCGGGCATCCTGACCCAGGCGATCGAGATCCTGCAGGACCCGAACACCACGTTCCGGTTCGACGCATCCGACCTGATGCCCAGCGCCGTCGGCGCCGGGACGTTCTGGAAGGGCATGGTCTCGTGGATCAGCGGAACCCCGGTTGACGAGGTCACCGCGCAGATCGAAGCCGGCTGGCCCGCCAGCTGACAGTAATGACGGAGGGGCCGCCTCGCTCAGGCGGGGCGGCCCCTCCGTCGTCTTCCTGGCTAGGATTCGAGCGAGTCCGCTGACGTACTCGAAAGGAGCGACGTGACCGCCTTCTTCAACTGGGTCGGCACGATGCACCCGATTCTGCAAGCGATCGTCGTGGTCGTTGCATTCCTCGTGGTGATCGGCCTGATCCTCTTCCTCATTGACATTGCTCCCCGCTCGGGGCCCGTCTACACCTGGATCCGGCTCGCGATGTGCGTGCTCATCCCGGTAGCCACGGTTCTGCTGTTCAACTCCGTCTGGTGGGCGGCGATCGTCGCCGCTCTCATCGGCGGGCTGTTCTTCGTGATCGACTACCGATCACGTAACGGCAAGGGTTACTTCATCCAGCTCATCGCCTTCATGACTCCGGCGGCGCTGCTGCTGCTGATCGGTCTGATTCTCCCGTCGATCCAGACCTTCGTCGCATCGTTCATGAACGCGGCGGGCAACAAGTTCGTCGGGATAGACAACTTCGTCTGGATCTTCACGCAGCCCGAGGGAATCCGAACCGTCGTCAACACGATCGTCTGGGTGCTGATCGCACCGACCGTGTCCACGATCGTGGGACTCGCTTACGCGGTGTTCATCGACAAGACCCGCGGTGAGAAGGTCTACAAGGTTCTGGTGTTCATGCCGATGGCCATCTCGTTCGTCGGTGCGAGCATCATCTGGAACTTCGTGTACGCCTACCGCGGCCCGGAGTTCACCCAAATCGGCCTTCTCAACCAGATCGTGGTCTGGTTTGGGGGAGACCCCGTGCAGTGGCTGCTCAACGAGCCGTGGAACACGCTGTTCCTGATCGTCGTGCTCATCTGGGTGCAGACCGGTTTCGCCATGGTCATTCTCTCCGCGGCGATCAAGGGCGTGCCGACCGAACAACTCGAGGCGGCGCAGTTGGACGGAACCAACGCGTGGCAGCGTTTCATCAACGTCACGGTCCCGGCGATCAGCCCGGCGATCATCGTGGTCCTCACGACGATCTCGATCGCTTCGCTGAAGGTGTTCGACATCGTTCGCACGATGACGGGCGGCAACTTCGGTACCTCGGTGATCGCTAACGAGATGTACACCCAGTTCACGAAGTTCGAGGCGGGGCGGAGCGCCGCGTTCGCGGTCGTCCTGTTCCTCCTGGTGCTGCCGATCGTGATCTACAACGCGCGGCAGATCCGCAAGCAGAAGGAGATCCGATGAGCGAGCTCATGCCCGTAGATCTCCCGAAGGGGGGATCCAGTGAGTGAGGTCATGCCGATCGATCTACCGATCGACAAGGAGACCGAGAAGGAGCTCACCCGCGGTATGGCGAGGTCCGAGGGCCCCGCGCGACGTGCGCGTAAGGTGCTCTCCAAGCCGTGGGCGACCGTCGCATCGATCATCATTGCGGTGGCGTGGACGATCCCGACTTTCGGTCTGTTCATCTCTTCGTTCCGGCCCGAGCAGCAGATCAAGACGACCGGATGGTGGACGTTCTTCGCCGACCCGCAAGTCACGCTGGAGAACTACATCCAGGTGCTGCAGGCCGGAAACACGCAGCTCACGATGGCCGAGGCGTTCATCAATTCGATCGCCATCACGATCCCAGCCACCATCGTGCCGTTGACGATCGCGGCCTTTGCGGCCTATGCGTTCTCGTGGATCGACTTCAAGGGTCGCGACTGGCTGTTCATCTTCGTGTTCGCGCTGCAGATCGTGCCGATCCAGATGGCGCTGATTCCGCTGCTGAGCTCGTTCTCGCGAGGCCTGAACATCTTCGGACTGCAGATCACCGGGCCCCTCGGAGTCTCCGGCGGATACGCACAGGTCTGGATCGCGCACTCGATGTTCGCGTTGCCGTTGGCGATCTACCTGCTGCACAACTTCATGTCGCAGATCCCGGCTGACATCATCGAGGCGGCACGGGTGGACGGGGCATCGCGCGGGCAGATCTTCTTCCGCATCATCCTGCCCTTGACGATGCCGGCGCTCGCGTCGTTCGCGATCTTCCAGTTCCTCTGGGTCTGGAACGACCTGCTCGTGGCGTTGATTTTCGCCGACGGGCCGGTTGCGCCGATCACGAAGCTGCTCGCAGAGATCACGGGAACCCGTGGAAACGAATGGCAGCTGCTCACTGCCGGCGCCTTCGTGGCGATCATCGTTCCACTCATCGTGTTCTTCTCGCTGCAGCGCTACTTCGTGCGGGGCCTGCTCGCAGGGTCGACAAAGGGCTGATCGCAAGAGAACCAGGCGAAGGGGCGTTCCGGAAGGGGCGCCCCTTCGTCGTCGGATGCTCGGTGTGATGGCATCCGTTATCATGTAGTCGAATCGATTCGACGCCGATCGGGGGCGACGATCCCCGAGCGCCGAGTAATCTCCTTCTGAACGGAACCCGTGCTCGACACCGCCTCCAACCCCGTGACGCCCGAAGCTCAATCCGCGAGCGGGGTGTCAGACCCCGCTCCCGCAACAGAAGCCACCCGCCTTCGCGCCGCGACGGGTGCAATCCGTACGCTCGGGACGAACCCCGCCACGGCGCCGATCATGCTGCACCCGGGCGATGCCATCCCCGCGCGTCGCCGCGTCCTGTACATCATTCTGCTCGGCGCGTTGACGGCCCTCGGCCCCTTCACGATCGATCTGTACCTCCCGGCGTTTCCGGTCCTGGAGGACGATTTCCAGACCACGTCAGCCGCGATCCAGCTAACCCTCACGGGCACGATGATTGGATTTGCTGTCGGTCAGCTCGTGGTGGGCCCGCTCAGCGACGAGGTCGGGCGACGGATGCCGCTGATCGCTGTGACGGTGCTGCATGTGCTGGCGAGCGCAGCCGCGGCCCTGGCGCCGACGCTCATCACCCTCGGCGCAGCCCGGTTCTTCATGGGAGTCGGCGCTGCCGCGGGCGGCGTCGTGGCGATGGCGATCGTGCGCGACCTCTTCGGTGGGAAGCGCTTGGTCGTGATGCTCAGTCGGCTCGCGCTCGTGAGCGGTGTTGCCCCGGTCATTGCGCCTCTCATCGGCTCGGCGCTTCTGATCGTCATGCCCTGGCAGGGGATCTTCGTCGTTCTCGCCGTTTACGGCGTCGTGATGCTCGTCAGCACGATCTTCCTCATCCCCGAGACCCTGCCGCCCGCGCGCCGCCACGACAAGGGCAGCACCACGACCTGGCAGCGGTATCGGTCGGTTCTCAGTGACCGCGTGTTCCTTGGCGTGCTCGTGATCGGCGGCATGAACTTCAGCGGACTGTTCTCGTATCTGTCAGCCTCGCCGTTCCTCTTTCAGGAGGGCTACGGATTCGATCCACAGGCCTATGGTCTGCTGTTCGCCGTCAACTCTCTCGGGATCGTCTTCGGCGTGCAGATGGCCTCGCGGCTGGCTGCACGCTTCGGGCCCCAGTGGGTGCTGGCCTTCTCGACGGCGGGCACCGTGGTGTTCGGTGCGGCGATCATCCTGGCCGACAGTCTCGGACTCGGACTCTGGGGAACGATGGTCCCCCTGTTCCTGTTCATCACCTCGGTCGGCTTCGGCTTCCCGTGCGTACAGGTGCTCGCCCTCGACCGCCACGGCAAGGCGGCGGGGACCGCGGCATCCATCCTCGGGGCGGTCAACTTCGGCGTCGCCGGCGCCATCTCGCCGCTCGTCGGCTGGCTCTCCGCCAGCGCTGGCATCACCGCCACGACGATGGCATCGGTGATGGTGGGTTGCGGAGCGATCGCTGTCATCGCACTGTGGGCGATCGTGCGGCCCCGGACGGTGCAGGCCCTCACTCCGTAGGGGCGGCCTCGCCGCGCTTGGCGTGTTTGCGTACCGGCTGGAGCCGGAACAGTCGCACGGTGCGGTGGGATTCCCGCTCGTAGGCGCGGTAGCCGGGCCATTGGGCCTCGATGCGCGCCCACGCGGCGTCTCGCTCCTCGTCCGGGATGAGGCTGGCGTTCACGAGCATCAGCTTTCCGCGAACCGTGATCGCAGCATCCGGATGGGCGAGCAGATTCGTCGTCCAAGCGGGGTGGCGTTCGCCGGCGAAGTTGGTCCCGGCGACGATCGCCCGGCCCTGTCCGTCGGGGGTGTACATCAGCGGAACATCACGGATGAGACCGCTTCTGGCCCCGGTCGTGTGGAGAACGAGTGAGGGAACCAGGACGGCGCTGAGCTGCACTCGGCCGCCGCTGAGGGCGGCGAAGACCCGCTCGACCGGGGGGAGCAGGCGGGGACCTGCGGCGCGGAAGAGTCGGGTTCTGGTCAGCGGCGCCAGAAGTGTGCGGAGCAGATCGCGCACCGGCCTCGCGATACGCTGTGCGATCTCGGACACCTGACCGGTGCTCACACCCACGCGTTCGTCCTCACCTCGCCATCCTCGCAGCCTCGTCGCAGGCGGACTACCCCCGCGTACCATCGTGGCGTGGCCAGCATTCGACCCTTTCGCCCCGAGGATGAGGCGGCACTGTCGTCGGTGTGCATCCGCACGGCGGATGCCGGATCCGATGCGACAGGCATCCTGACCGACGACGAGATCTGGCCCGAGGTGTTCCTGCGCCCCTACCTCGCCCGGCATCCGGATGACGCGTTCGTGGTCGACGATGAGGGCGAGGCAGTCGGATATCTCGTCTGCGCACCCGATACGAGGTCTTTCGAGGACTGGTTCAGCACGTCGTGGTGGCCCGAGCGCGGGGCGCGGTGGACTCCGGATGTCGACGCCGCGGATCTGCGTGCGGAGCGCACCGCCGGCATCCTTCGCTACGCTGCCGCCAGACGCGCGGGAGCCGAACCCTACGGTGACGCCTATCCCGCTCACCTGCACATCGACCTGCTGCCGCAGGCGCAGGGACAGGGATGGGGGCGACGCTTGATCGACGCGCTCATCGAGACCCTCCGTGAGCGCGGAGTCCCCGGTGTGCACCTGGTGGCCGACGCCACGAACACGTCGGCTCTCGCCTTCTACGACCGCCTCGGATTCGTGAGGCTTCCCTCGCACGAGGGAGTTCAAGCCTTCGGAATGTCGCTGAGCGGCCCGGAGGGGCCAGGGCCGCGTTAGCCTGCCGGTGTGGAAGACCTCACCGCACCGACCGGCCGCGAACCCGCTCTCGCAGCTTCACCCCGCGCCGACGGCGAGAAGCCGCGCGCGCTCGTGCTCGGCGCCACCGGGTATCTCGGTGGGCGGCTCGTTCCGCGGCTGCTGAACGCCGGGTATCGCGTGCGGGTGCTCGCCCGGCATCCGGGGCGCGTCGCCGCCTTCTCGTGGGGGGATCGCGTCGAGGTCGTGGCCGGCGACGCGAAGGACCCGGATGCCGTCGCCGACGCCGTGGGCGAGGTCGACGTGCTCTACTACCTCATCCATTCCATGATGTCGGGTCGATCTTTCGAGCAGACCGACCACGACGTTGCCACCACCGTCGCGGATGCCGCAGCTGCGGCATCCGTGGCCCGCATCGTCTACCTCGGCGGGCTCCACCCGGACGATGCTCCGCTGTCGCCTCACCTGCGTAGTCGGGTGGAGGTCGGTGAGATTCTGCTCGCCTCGGGGGTGCCGACGCTCGTGCTGCAGGCGGGTGTCGTCATCGGGTCGGGTTCGGCGTCGTTCGAGATGGTGCGGCACCTGACCGATGTTCTTCCGTACATGCCAGCCCCCAAGTGGGTGCGCAACCGCATCCAGCCGATCGCGGTGCGCGACGTGTTGCACTACCTGCTCGGTGCGGCGCACGTTCCCGCTGAGGTGAACACGGCTGTCGACATCGGTGGCCCCGACGTGTTGCGGTACGGGCAGATGATGAACGGGTACGCGGTCGTCGCGGGCCTCCCGCAACGCGCAATCGCTGCACTGCCCGTGCTCACTCCGCGGCTCGCGTCGCTGTGGGTCAACCTCGTCACGCCGATCCCCGCCGCTATCGCTCGCCCCCTGGTCGAGTCGCTGCAGGTGGACTGCGTGGTGCGTTCCTGGGCTGTCGACGATCTCATTCCTCGGCCCGAAGACGGCCTCATGCGATACCGGGATGCCGTGGCTCTAGCCCTCAACCGCGAGAAGGATGACACGGTCGAGACGAGCTGGGCCGATGCGGAGCTTCTGGATGTGCCCTCCAGTCCGTTGCCGAGTGACCCGGACTGGGCCGGTCAGGTCGTGTTCGTCGATGAGCGATCTGCGACGACTCCCGCACCGGCATCCGCGCTGTGGCGGGTGATCGAGGGTATCGGCGGGCAGAACGGCTGGTACTCCTCGCCGCTGCTGTGGGCCATTCGGGGATGGATGGACCGGCTGGTCGGCGGAGTCGGGTTGCAGCGCGGGCGCCGAAGCAAGGGCCGCCTGTCAGCGGGTGATGCCCTGGATTTCTGGCGCGTCGAAGCTATCGAGCGCGGGAGCTTCTTGCGCCTGCGAGCCGAAATGAAGGTTCCGGGTCTGGCGTGGCTTGAACTGCGGGCGGTCCCGACCGAGACCGGATCGCGCTACGAGCAGCGCGCCGTGTTCTTCCCGCACGGACTTGCCGGGCGCCTGTACTGGTTCGCCGTGCTGCCCTTCCACGGGTTCATCTTCAGCGGGATGGCCAATCGGATTGCGGCTACCGCCGAGACGCTCGTGAGCGACCCCGAGTCCGTCGACGTCTAGA
>NZ_JBBWSA010000012.1:0-77144 GCF_038150145.1 Microbacterium schleiferi | reverse complement strand
CCTGAGCGCGGCAGTCGGGCGCTGACGCAACCCTAGACTCGACGGGTGGCTTCCGACCGACGCATCACTCCCGGTGCCGCCGGAAGCGCCGCCGGGCTGGTCATCGCCGGCATCCTGGTCGCCGCGCTGAGTCTTCGCGGGCCCATCGTCTCACCGACACCTGTGCTGCGGCAGATCGAGACCGATCTCGGCATTGGAGCGGCCACCGCGGGTCTGCTCACAACTGCCCCCGTGCTGATGTTCGCGTTGCTGACCCCGGTGGCAGCGCTCGTCATCCGTCGGGCCGGAGCAGAGCTCGCGCTCATGATCACTCTCACGGGCGTGCTGCTGGGCACCTTCCTGCGCGCCGTTCCGGGTTTCGGGTGGATGCTCGCCGGGATGATCGTGATCGGCGCGTCCATCACCGTCGGAAATGTTGTCATTCCTGTCATCATTCGCCGTGATGTCGCGCCGGAGCGGGTGGCTCTGGTCACAGCCGGCTACGTCGCGATGCTCAACGCCGGGTCGCTGCTGACGTCGCTGTTGACGGTGCCGATTGCGTCCGTGATCGGCTGGAATCTCGCCCTGGTCGCGTGGTCGGTGATCACGATCGCCGGGATGCTGCTGTGGGGCCTGCATCTGCGCCGGGCCGCCGCGCGCGGCGAGCTCTGGGGCGAGAGGTTCTCGGGCGCACAGCGTCTAGCCGTGGCATCCGTCGCCGACCGTGAGGCCGACACGCTGACCGGCCCGGTACCGGTGCCGCTCGGGAGAGGTGCGACGCGGGGCGTCTCGATGTTCCGGAACCCGGTTCCGTGGATGCTTCTGCTGGCGTTCGCGGGGCAGGCTGCCGTGTACTACGGGTTCGCAACCTGGCTGCCCACACTCATTGCCGACGATCTCGGTGTCAGCGCGGCAGCAGCGGGAGGCTTGACAGCGTTCTTCCACGGTGTTGCCGTGGTCGGGGCGTTCATTGTTCCGCTGCTCGCCCGGTTCACGCCGCGGATCGTGCCTGCGGTCGCTATTGGCGCATCGTGGATCTTGCTGACGCTCGGCATGATCATCGCGCCCGAATGGGCTGCCCTGTGGCTGAGTTTCGGGGCCATCGGCCACGCTGGCGGGTTCGTAGTGATCTTCAGCACGATCGTCGCCATCGCTCGCTCAGACGCAGAGGCCGCCGGGATGTCGGCGCTCGTGCAGGGCGGCGGTTACGCGGCTGCGGCGCTCGCTGCCCCCGCTATGGGTGCGCTGCACGAGGCCACGGGCGGGTGGGATGCCGTGCTGCTGGCATCCCTCGTCGTCGTGCTCGCCTACTGCGTGTTGCTGGTGGCAGCTGTCATCGTGTCGTGGCGAGCGCCTCGATGACGCGCGACACCGACGCGCCCAGCGCCCAGGTTTCGGCGAGGGTGACTGCCGCGGCACGCTGATCGTCGTCGAGTGGTCGCAGCTGCGTGTCGGGCTCGGGAAGATCGAGCGTGCGTACGACCTCGACGACGGTGGGCGCTACGTCCAGGTAGTCGAGCCCGGCAGCGATCTTGGCCCGAACGCCAGCCGACATTCCCTCGCCGCGCTCAGCGGCGGCGATGATGCCGGCAAGGTCGCCGTGCGCGGCAAGGAGCGTCGCCGCCGTCTTCTCGCCGATGCCGGCAACTCCCGGTAGTCCGTCGGAGCTGTCGCCGCGAAGCGTTGCGAAATCGGCGTACTGACTTGGCAGCACGCCGTACTTGGTCACGACGGTGCGGTCGGTGACCAGCTCGAGGTTGCTCATGCCGCGGGCGGTGTAGATGACACGGATGCTTCGCTCGTCGTCGACGAGCTGGAAGAGGTCGCGGTCGCCCGTGACGATATCGACGGGCATCGTCGCCGTTGTGGCGAGGGTGCCGATGACGTCATCGGCTTCGTGCTCGGCAGCTCCAATGATCGTGATCCCGAGGGCGGCGAGTGCCTCGCGGATGAGCGGCACTTGCACCTCGAGGGGATCCGGGACCTCCTCGACATCCGGGCCTCCCGCGACGACCTCGACGACCCGGTGGGTTTTGTAGGACGGGATGAGGTCGACCCGCCATTGCGGACGCCAGTCGTCGTCCCAGCAGGCCACGAGGTGCGTCGGCTCGTAGGTGGTGACGAGTTTCGCGATCATGTCGAGGAATCCGCGAACCGCGTTGACCGGCATCCCGTTCGGCGCCTTCACCGTGTCGGGCACGCCGTAAAACGCGCGGAAGTACAGCGACGCGGAGTCGAGCAACATCAATCGTTCGGTCACGCGCCCATCCTGACATGCACCCCGACGATGGGACCGCCCCGCGGAGAGCGAGGCGGTCAGCAGCCGGGGCCGGTGGGGTTCTCGACGCAGGTGCGGTCGACCAGAGCGGTACGCACCTCGAGGACCTCGAGGGTGTAGGGCGGAGCTGGGGCGTTGACGTACCCCGGAACCGGGCGCCATCCGCTGCCGAAGTCGACGTCAGCGGCGTACTGGAGAGTGAGGGACACGGTGTACGTGCCGCGCTCGCGATACACATGGCTCGTCGAGGTCGGGCTGAACTGCGGGAGTCCGAGCGACGCCCAGGTCGCACCGCCAGTCGTTGTGCGAGCGCTCGATCCGTCGCCGTAGTCGAATACGTAACCGGCGGGTCGGAACCTCACTGTCACATCCCAGCCGAGCAGCGGGCCGGTGAGGGTGTGTGTGGATGCCCCGGCCACGATGTTCGTGGGTGTCCCCACGACCCCGAAACCGGCGGGCTCGCCACCGAGGCTCGGGCGCGCCGGGACGAAGCTTGCGAGATCGTCGATCGTCACATCCGGATACGTCACGACGGTGTAGTTGCCGCGGCACCCGACGATGGGGCACTCCTCGGCGGCCGGGGAGCTCTCGGCCGTTCCGGAGTTGCCGCTGGAGCCGCCCCCGCCCTGGGACCCGCCCGTGCCGCCTTTTCCGGATCCGCCGCCAGAGCCCGGCTGGTTCGCGGTGCCGCCGACGTCGACCTGGCTCCCGTTGTTTGAGACGCTGCAGTTGCCCGACCATGCGGAGTTGCTCGCGCATCCGGAGCCTCCGACGGCGGTCGGCATCAGAGAGGCCGCACTCAACGCGGTGAGCACTATCAGGCTGGCTAGCCGCATTGTTCGCTATTCGATCCATCAACGACCGACAGCAGTGCACCCGTCGGCGAGTCGGGGGAGACGCTTGCCACAACCATTACCGACTGAGTATCCGGACGATCCGTGCTCACGACTGAGTTGCCATCGCGATCAGTCAGCGTGACATCTGCCACGCGAAGGCAGGCTACTCCGTCGATCGTGCCAGCACCCGCATCCCAGGACGTCGGGTTGAAACCTGTGACTTCGCTCGTGCCAGACACAGTCCAGCCGTTCGCATGCATTCCACTGAGTGATTCGCGCTCGGCGGCATTCGCGTCGCCCGTCGTCCAGCGGTAGACCTCCTCGAAGGTCGAGGGGTCGCTGAGATCGACCTGGTTCAGGGCATCCACGTACGCCCGGTAGGTGGCTTCCGCGGCAGCGAATGCCTCCTCCTCGGAGGCGAATCCGGTCGGCGTCGGGGTGGGTGACGGATCCGCCGGCCCGCAGCCGGCGAGCGCCCCGACACCGAGCATCGCAGCGATCACGATCGACGCGGCTCGAAGCGGACGGCGGCGGTTCATGTCCACCACGGTAGCCCGCGGCATCCGCCCCGACGGCACTATCCACAGTCCACGATTCCCGCGCCCGGCTGGGGAGGATCCCCGCGCTCCAGCAGACGGATAGGTCTGCGCGCTACCGTTGCCCCGGGAGGCATCATGCCGTACGACAGCGGTCCGCACGCCGACGTGCTGTACGTCGAAGACGACCAGGACGTCGCCCAGATGACGATCGAGGTGCTCTCAGAGTTCCACACCGTCGTCCACGCATCCGATGTCGCTACCGCTCAGTCCCGCGCGCTGCAGCAGCGATTCGATGTGATGGTGATCGACAGGCGGCTTCCTGGTGGCGACGGAATCGATCTGGTCCGCGCGATCCGCACCGCGCGTATCACGACGCCCATCCTGCTGCTGACGGCCCTCGGCGCCGTCGATGACCGGGTCGATGGACTGGATGCCGGGGCCAACGACTATCTCGTCAAGCCGTTCGACTACGGCGAGTTGCTCGCTCGCATCCGAGCTCTCGTGCGCGGCTACCGCGCAGAGCAGCACCGCCGCACGCTCGGCGAGTGGGTCCTCGTTCCCGAGTCCCAGGCGCTGTACGGACCGTCCGGAGCCCGGGTCGCGCTCACGTCGACCGAGACCGCGTTGCTGGATGTGCTCAGCGCCAGTCCCGAGCATGTGTTCAGTCGAGAAGAGATCCTGAGTGCCGTGTTCCACGAGGGCGACACCCCGGGCTCCGTCGACACCTACGTCCACTACATCCGGCGCAAGTCTGTTCCCGACATGATCGAGACGGTGCGCGCTCGCGGCTACCGCGTAGGGCAGCCGTCATGACAAGCACGGAGGCTGCCGACCGGCGCCGCGTGCAGCGAGCCGCCTTCTCTGTGGGTGTATGGGTTGCCGCGGCGTCAGCGATCGTCATCGCGCTCGGGGTGTCGGTGCTTGTCACCGTCATTCTGCTGCGCGCACGAGTGGAGAACGACGAGCACGGAACCGGCTTCCCCGGTGGCCATCGCGGGTCGGGGGATGATCTCGTGGTCGACGTCGACCGGGTGCTGCCGTGGGTGATCGGTCTCGGCATCCTGGGCGTGGTGGTGCTGTCGCTGATCGCATGGCTCGCCGCCCGCCGTGCGGTACGGCCGCTTGGCGAGGCGCTGCGACTGCAGCGGAACTTCGTCGCCGACGCCAGTCACGAACTGCGCACGCCGTTGACGACCCTGACCAGTCGCATCCAGATCGCCCAGCGTCGCCTGGAACGCGGGGGAGACGTCGCCGAGGCTCTCGACCAGCTGCGCTCCGACGCTGACGCGATGAACGACATGCTCACCGATCTGTTGATGGCAGCCGAAGGCAAGGCCGAGACGACCGCTCTCGCGCCCGTCGGTGAGGCGATGGATGCCGCGGTCTCCCGCCTCCAGCCCCTCGCCGATGACAGCGGGGTGACGCTGGAGCTCTTCTCCACCGACCGGGCTGTGCGGATGCCGCTTCCAACCCTCACCCGCATCCTGATGGCCGTCGTCGACAACGCGATCCAGCACAGTCCCCGGGGAGGCGTGGTGACGATCGCGGCGGCGACGGCCCGTGACGACGTGGAGATCCGTGTCAGCGATCAGGGCAGCGGGATCGACCCGGCCGACGCCGAGCGCATCTTCGAAAGGTTCGCCCGCGGATCAGAGACGGGGAGGCGACGCGGGTTCGGACTCGGGCTCGCACTGGTGCGAGACGTGCTGACCCGTTACGCGGGCCGGATCGAGGTCGAGTCGACCTCATCCGGGGGCACGACGTTCGTCATCGCGCTGCCGAGTCCGCGTATGTGACGACCGACACCTCGGTCGCGCCCACCCACCGTCGAACGCTTCCGTCTTCGGTAACCGTCATACCCGACCGCGAGTCTGCCGCCGCCACCCACGACAGGTCGTCGCCGGCGACAACCGCGACGGTTGCCCAGAGGTCTGCCTCGGCCAGGGAATCGGCGACGACTGTCGCGCTGCGAACGCCGGTCGCCGGCTCGCCGGAGCGCGGGTCCAGGATGTGCGCACCCCGCTCAGCGGTTCCCGAGGTAGCTACCGCGCCATCGACGACATCCATGATCGCGAGAACCTCCCCGGCGCGGTGCGGGTCGGCGATGCCGATGCGCCAGACCCAGTCGCTGCCCGCGGCGGTGCCGAGCTGCATGTCGCCGCCCGCGTTGATACCGATCGCTGTTGCGCCGGTCGCGGCCAGGAGCGGCAGGAGATGCATCCGTGCCGCCCGCTCGACCGCCCAACCCTTGACGTAGCCTGTCGGGTCGAACCAGCCACGCCAGCTAGCCGAGAACCGGCCACCGGAGCGCTGCTCGGCGTCACGACACGCCGCGGCGACCTCGGCAACCAGCGGATGCGCATCGTCGAGCGTGATCTCACCGCGGCGGAGACGGCTGATCTCCGAGTGCTCGCGATAGGTCGAGAAGATCCGGTCGGCCTCGCGAAGTTCTGCGAAGGCTCGAGACACGGATGCCGCGGCATCCGGACCTTCGACAAAAGCGGGGGTCCCGTGGGCGTGCACGGACACGGCGGTGCCCATGATGGTCTCAACCCACACGCGACGTGCGGGGCGCGTCATTGCTGGGCCTGATCCAGGGCACTTTGCAGCGACTGGATGTAGCCGTCGCTGGTGTACGTGGCGCCTGACACCATGCTGATATCGGCGCTCTGCGTATCTGTCGTCTCGGAGATCAGAATCGGCAGCGCTCGCGCATTGATCTGCTGATCTTTGCGATCGTTGTTCGGATACTGCGGCACCTGGACGTCGGTGATCACGCCGCCGCTGATCGTGATCTGCACCTGTACGTTTCCGTATCGCGTGCGCACCGCATCCCCGGTGTAGGTGCCGTCGGCGAGCCCCGTCATGGTCGTTGTCGTGCCGTCGGTCGCCGTCGAGTCAGCGGCGGTCGCCGAGGGTGAGGGCGTTGACGTTGCGCTCTCGGTCGTTGTCGACGGGCTGGCGGATGCCGATGGCGTGGCTTCGGGCGTGACGGTCGTGGTGCCCGCCGTGTCGTCGGCGGCAACCGGCATGACGGCCTCAAGCGAGGTGCGGTAGCTGAACAAGAGGACGACGCCGCTCAGGGTGGCAAGAAGTCCGTAAACGATGCGCTTCATCGGAGGCTCCGTGGTGTGAGGGGTCAGACGGTGAATGACTCGGAATGGATGCGGCTGCGGTGAACTCCCGCGGCGCGCAGGTCATGCTCGAGGGCCTTCATCCAGGGCGCGGGTCCGCAGAGGAACACGTCGTACTCCTCGAGGTCTGGCGCGAGATGGCGGAGAGCATCGGAGCCCGTCCACGCGGCGTGCGAGGCTGGCAGCCACGAGGATGCTGTCCGGGCTCGGGGCCCAGGAAGCGGGATGTGTCGCAGGCCCCGGTGCGCGACGAGGGCACCGACGGCGTCCGTGCGCAGGGCTGCTTCTTTCGAGTGGTCGCGGGTGACCAGCGTCGCCTCGCCCGGCGCGTAAGCCTCCGCTTGAAGCAGGGAAACCAGCGGCGCGACCCCGGCGCCGGCGCCGATCATCAGAAGCTTTGCGCCGGTGCGGGCATCGCCAGTCATCGTGCCATACGGGCCCTCGAACAGGACGGGGGTGCCGGGTGTGAGCCCCGCCAGACGCGCGGTGCCGTCACCGACGATGCGGGCAGAGATCGTCAGGCTGCGTCCGTCGGGGGCTGCAGCCAACGAGAACGGATTTGCCCGCGAGCCTCCCGGGCCATCCAGGAAGCGCCAGATGAAGAACTGGCCCGCGCGGGCGCCCAGGCGATCCAGCCGGCGCCCGGTCATGGTGACCGCAACGCCGCCCACGCCGTCGGGGCGAACGTCGGCAACCCGCACCCGGTGACGCAGCGAGCGCGCAAGGGGAACCAGGATGCGGAAGACGACGATTGCGGCGGCACTGATCGCCCACAGTCCCCACCAGTAGGCGGTAGCGACGGGGGAGAAGAGGAAGTCGGCGCCGGTCCATAGCTGGTGAGGCAGTGCGAGCGCGACCCCGAGGTATGCGTAGAGGTGCAGCAGGTGCCACGACTCGTAGCGCAGCTTCGCTCGTGCGCGACGCATCGAGGTGATCGCGACGAGGATGATGAGGATCGTGCCGGCGGTTGCGAGAAGCATCCCGGGGTAATCCCACACGAACTCCCAGAGCTGGACGAAGACGTTGACGTCGGCCGCTGCGGCATACCCCAGCACCAGAAGTGCGATGTGGGCGAGCATCAGCGAGAACGACCAGAAGCCGACGAGTCGGTGCATTCGGGTCAATCCGTCACGGCCGAACCCGCGCTCGAACAGGGGGATACGCGCAAGAAGGCTCACCTGGTAGAGCAGGAGGTTTGAGGCGATCAGACCGGTCAGGCGGCCGAGACTATTCAGCGCTGCCGCATCGAATCCCCACAGATCCTGCAGGCCACCGCCGGCCACCCACAGGGCGAGAACGAACAGGCTTGTCAGCCAGATGACGGCGGTCGCAGCGAGGTTCCACGCCTGACGGGCAGAGCGCCCCCGGCGGCTGCGGAGCGCGCTGGTACTCTGTCGCGGCGGCGCCAGAGTCTGCGGACGCCGCGGGGCTGGAGGCGGTGCCGTGACGGTGGTGCGAGTCGGTGTCGCTGTGGTCATGAGGCCAGCGTGGCGGCGGGGCTCTGAGACTGCTCTAAGGAAAGCCACCGCGCTTGCGGTTCATAGACTTCTCATATGAGTTTCGGATCCGCGGCGCAGCACGGCATCCGTCGACCTGCCGATCAGGATCCGTGTGTATGCGGCAGCGGAAGCACGTACGGTCGGTGCTGTGGACCGCTCCACCGGGGGGAGGCGGCCCCGAGCCCGGAACGGCTGATGCGCTCGCGGTACAGCGCCTTCGCGCTCGGCGATTCTCGCTACCTCGCCGACACGTGGCATCCGCGGACGCGACCCGAGCGGATCGACCTTGACCCCGACGTGCGCTGGGTGGGGCTGCGCATCATCGACGCTCCCGCGGTCGCGGGCGAGACCACCGGCATCGTCGAGTTCCGGGCGCGCTGGCGGCACGGCGCGGACTCCGGGGAGCAGCACGAGCGCAGTCGGTTCCGCCTCGCCCGCGGACGCTGGTGGTACCTCGACGCCGAAACGGCCGGCTTCGGCATCCAGTGACGGATGCCGAAGCCGGCCGCTTGGGGCGTGATCAGGCGGCGGCGCCCGCCGTGGTCGCTGCCGGGACCTCGATGAGGCGACCGGTGCGGACGTCGTAGACGTAGCCGTAGACCGGGATGCGAGCCGGGACGAGCGGGTGGGCCTTGATGCGCGCTACATCGTCGACGACGGCCTGGGCCTGGTCGCTGATCGTGAGCCAGTCGATGTATGCGGCCTCGGAAGATCCGGGGCCGGTGCCGACATCCACGAAGCCCTCGGCGCGCAGCTCGGCGGTCTCGAGCGAGTTCGCGAGCAGGCCGCGGATCACCTCGTCGGTGAAGAACTCCATGCCGCAGTCGGTGTGGTGGATGACGAACCACTCTTTCGTGCCGAGCAGCTTGTACGAGATCACGAGGGAGCGGATGGCGTCGTCGGACGCACGGCCGCCGGCGTTGCGGATGACGTGAGCATCGCCTTCGCTGAGCCCGGCGTACTTGGCGGGGTCGAGGCGTGCATCCATGCACGTGAGAATCGCGAAGCCGCGCGCGGGCGGCAGCGCGAGATCGCCCTTGTCGAATGCGGATGCGTAGGACTCGTTGGCGTCGAGTACCTCGGACAGAACTGACATGACACTCCTCGGGTGGGTGGCCTGGCATCACCACGCTAGGTGTCACGAAGCGCCAGGTGTGCTGTATGACTGTCTGTGACGGTCAGAGGCTTCGCGGCAGGCTCAGCCCTCGTGGGACCACGCGCGCAGCCGCCGCAGCAGCGGGCGCTTCTTTTCGAGGTGACCGTGCATCCGCCGCAGAATGTCATCGAGCGCTTCGATGGCCTCCTCGATGTGCGGTCCCTTGTTGAGCATGACGCACTCGGCCCGTTCGCCGGCCGCGGCATCCGTCACCTCGGCGCGGGTCGGCACACCGCTGCCGGCGAGCGAGTCGAGAACCTGCGTCGCCCAGATCACCGGCACATGCGCAGCTTCGCACAGCCACAGGATCTCTTCCTGCACCTCTGCTAACCGCTCCCAGCCGGCCTCGACGCCGAGGTCGCCCCGGGCGATCATGATGCCCACCCGGGGCCGTTGCATGAGTTCGAGGAGGATTTCGGGCAATGCCCGGAAGGCACGCACCGTCTCGATCTTCACGACGACGCCCAGGTGCCCGGCCCCGCGGGAGTCGAGTTCGGCGAGTAAGCGGGAAACGTCGCTGGGTGAGCGCGCGAACGAGAGCTGCACGATGTCGGTGAAACCGATGACGGCATCGAGTGCGCGCAGATCGTCGCCGGTGAGTGCCGAGATGGGCAGGTCGGTGTCGGGGAGGTTGATGCCCTTCTCGGCGCGGAGTTTCGTTCCCCGCGGGGAGGCAAGGGTCACTTCGACCTCCGCGATGCGGTACCCCTCGCCCTCACCGACAGCGCGCACGAAGCCTTCGATCTTGCCGTCATCGAAGAGCACGCGATCGCCGACGCGGATCACCTCGAGCGCTTCGGGTACCGTGCAGCCGACGTGATGGCGGCCCTCGTGGGTGAACCCCGGTTCGACATCCGGACGCATTTCGATGATCTCGCCGCGGTGGACCCGCAGCGCCTGATCGACCGGGGGCAGCGGGCCGACACGGGTCTCGTGACCGTCGACATCCAGCAGCGTCCCGGTCCCGAGATAGGCAGTCCTGTCGCCTTCGATCTGTGCCCCGCCGTCGCGCAATGCAACGACTGTCATGTAGCGCGAGCGGCCGCGAGTGTCGGTGAATTCGACGGTGTCGTCGATCTGAAGACGAGAAAGCCACGGAGCGTCCGTCACCGGGATCTCACCCGCGGGCGTAGGGGAGTCGTCGGTGCGTGGTGCGACGAGCCAAACTGACGCAGGCACGATCACGCGGCCCAGAGCGTCTCGCGCGGGTGCCACCTTCACCACCCGCGGACCCGGTTCGAGGGGACCGGTGCGCAGCTTTGGCCCCGCGAGGTCGGTGGCGATCCGGATGCCCGCGCCGGCGTCTCGGACATGCCTGGCCATGCGCTCCCAGGCCGCGGAGTCGTCGTGTGCGCAGTTGATGCGGGCGACGTCCATTCCGGCTCGGGCGAATCGCGCGACCAGTGCGGAATCGTCGGCGGCCTCGCTCGGCAACGTGACCATGATCCGGGTCTGGCGGTCATCGGCCGTCCCGCCCAGCAATGCTGCCGCGTGCACGCTCAGGGGAGTGGGTTCAGGCTGTTGTGCCTCCGGATCCGCGGAGGCATGTTCGCCCGGTGCGACGTTCCCGAGCGCCGCATCGATCGTGCCCAGCACCGCATCGAGGTTGCGCAGCACATCGGGTTCCATCCGCCCGAGCGACGAGAGGCCCTCCGCCGTCAGGCGGTCCTGGAGGTCGCGCAGATCTTGCGATCGCAGGGCGACATAGCGAACGAGATTGGCTGCGCCGGTCGCATGCACGGGATGCACGCGGGACAGAAGAGCGGATGCCGCTTGCTCGGCATCCTGAGCTGCAGAGCGGAGGCCCATGAGCTCGGCACGAAGCGAGTCGAGCCGTTGAGAACGAGCAGTATCGAGCATCGTCCGACCTCCACCTCCGACGTTAGCTCTCCGCCGCGCGCGGCGTCAGGGGTCGGGACGTGAATATCCGGGCGCGAGGATGCTCAGGCGAGAGTCACATCGGAGACAGTCACGGTGCGACCGCCGGCGATCATCGCCCGGGCGCAGGCGACATCCAGACGCGCGATGGCCAGCCCCGGGTGGTCGAAGGTGTCTGCTTCGCTCGGTGGCTGCAGGGCTGCTTCGATGGCGGCGTGATCGATGACGACGCCGTACTGCTCGGCAAGATGCGTCGCTACCGGCACCACCAGGCCCCGGACGACGTTCTCGTCCCACGGCTGGAGCTCGACCATGACCAGGCGATCCGAGAGCGCCCCATAGAACTGCGCAATGCGCTTCTCGTAAGGCGCGGTCACCGTGATGACCAGGCGCGCCAGGGGGAATCGCTCTGACTGCCAGATCTCTCGAAGGATGGACACGTCGGGTTCGGTCGTCCCCAGTCGCGCGAGCTCGTCGACGTCTTCGACAACGACGACGGTGCGCCGGGTCAGCGCCGACAGCGTGTCGCGCAGCAGCATCGCAGGCTCCCCGTCCACTGTCGTGCCGGGATCGAAAAACAGGGTATGCAGCGGATCCTCGAGGTCGAGAAGCAGGCGCGCGATCTCGGCTGCGAGGCTCGTCTTGCCGCAGCCGCGTCTGCCCACGAGGGCGGGGATCAGCGGCTGGTCGCTGAGGAGGTACGCCGCAACATCCAGGGCTTCGCGTCCTCGAAGAAGACCCGCCAGAGGGTCCGTGCGGGTCGCGGGCGCGGCGGTGCCGGACGCCCCTACCTCTTCGGCGTCATCGGACCGGAGGCGACTCGGAGAGCTTTCCTCGGGCAGCAGGTCGGCGACGGCAAGGTCGCCCCGGAGTGCTGCGTGCAAGCGCATGGCGAGGGCTGCGGCATCCGGCGAGGCGGTGATCATGTTGCGCACCTCGGCTTCATTGCCGATCGTCTGGCCGGCAGCGAGAAGACGATGAAGCAAGGCCTCGCCCTCGGGACCGAATGCCGCGCGGAACTCACCGGCCCAGTTCTGCGCGAACGCGGATGCCGCGTGCGTCACCGTGGCGTGATCGGATCCCCAGCGCTTGGCCTCGGCCTTGGCCAGACCGACCAGTCCGCGAATGGACAGCGTGTCGGTGGCGCGCATCGATCCCTCCCTGCGCCGATGGCCCCGGGTCGTCGCCGCGACGCTTGATAACAGTTGTAGCGCGGTTCTGGCGTTTCCCACTACTGCTGGCGTGGTGCGCCTGCCAGACTCACGGCTATGAGAACCAGAGCATTGAGTGCAGTTGTCGCCGGGGTCTTCGCTGTGTCGATCGCCCTGAGCGGTTGCTCGCAGAGCAACGTCATCGCCCCGGTGACAATGGACGCCGGTGACCTGCAGGGGGAGACTGTCGAGCTGGTCGTCGGTCAGGTGCTGAATATCAACACCGGTGATCTGGCGGTCGACAGCTACAGCGGCGAGGTTGCCGATCCTGACGTTGCCGAGTTCGTCCCCGGTCACACCGACGACACCGCCACCTTCAACCCCGGTGTCACCGCGCTGAGCGTGGGGACCACCGAGGTTGTGCTGTCCAACAGTGACGGCGGTATTCAGGACGTCACCTTCACTGTCGAGGTCACCGAGAAGAAGTGACGGATGCCCCGCGAATCACTCGCGGGGCATAGTCTCGAACCATGCGTGCAACCGTCATTCATGGTGCCCGAGATGTCCGACTGGAGACCGTTGCCGATCCGGTGCTGTCGACCGGTGGCGATGCGGTAGTTCGCGTCGTCGCAGCGTGCGTCTGCGGGTCCGACCTCTGGTCATACCGTGGAATCGCGCCCACCGAAGAGCCGCATCGGATCGGACATGAGTTCATCGGCGTCGTGGAAGCTGTCGGTGACCAGGTCGAGCTGGTGCGTCCCGGCGACTTCGTGATCGCGCCCTTCTACGTGTGTGACAACACCTGCCTGAACTGCCGAAACGGCGTGAGCACGTCGTGTCTCACCGGCGGATGGTGGGGTCAGGATGACCGGATCGGCGGCTTCGCCGACGGCGGTCAGGGCGAGCGGGTGCGCGTGCCGCTGGCCGACGGAACGCTCGTGGTTGTGCCAGGACCGGTCACTGATGACGAGATCCCGGGGTTGTTGTCGCTGGCCGATGTCATGGGAACGGGGCATCACGCTGCCGTGAGCGCCGGAGTACAGCCCGGAGACACTGTGGTCGTTGTCGGCGACGGCGCGGTGGGCCTGTGCGGCGTGATCGCAGCAAAGCGGTTGGGTGCGACCGAGATCATCGCGATGTCGCGCAACCCGCAGCGCCAGGCTCTTGCCTGGGAGCTTGGAGCCACACACGTTGTCGCCGAACGCGGCGACGAGGGGGTCGCTGCCGTGCGGCAGCTCACTGAAGGCATCGGCGCCGACCGTGTCCTCGAGTGCGTGGGCACCAAGGAGTCGATGGCACAGGCCCTGGCCTCGGCGCGGCCCGGCGGACGGGTTGGGTTCGTCGGCGTGCCTGCTGGCGGCCCGGAGCTGCCTGTTCGCGACATGTTCAACCGGAACGTCGGCGTCGTTGGTGGTGTCGCCCCGGTTCGGGGATACATCGAGGAGCTTCTGCCTGACGTGCGGTCGGGGTCGATTACTCCGGGTAAGGTCTTCGATCTCGAGCTTCCGTTGAGTGAGGTTGCCGAAGCGTACGCGGCAATGGACGAGCGCCGCGCCACGAAGGTGCTGTTGCGACCGTAATCATCGATCACGCCACTCGGGTCATGTGGGGACCTTCGTCGGGCGTCTTCTCGGACGTTGTCTGTAACAATGTTCGGATGCAGCTCGAGGCAGCCGATTACGCGGCGATCCTCGACGTCCTCGAGTCGGTCGCCGGCTCACACGACACACGCGACTACGCCGCGCGGGTGAGCGCCGGGCTCTTCCGGCTGTTCCCCTGCCAGGGGGCTTCGTGCACAGAGATCGACGTCACGGGACGTCGCGTCGTCTCCGAGCCGGCGCCCCCATTTCCGTCGGGCTGGATCGCGCAGTACGGACCAGCGTTCGAGGAGTTCGCCTGGCAGCATCCGTTATTCGGAAAGCTGATCTCCGGTGAGCGGGTCGGGCCCACCTCGTGGAGTGTCGATGGAGCAGAGAGTGCGTTCGCGCGCACTGAGCTTTACCGCTCGTTCTACGAGCCCAACGGCGTTCGGCGCCAGACCGTCCTGATCTTCCCCACCCCGCACGGCACATCGATCGTCATCTCGATCGACTGCGCTGCCGCACACCCCTGCGGGGGGCGGGAGGCCGCGATGCTCTCGACGATCGCACCATTGCTCGAGACCAGCTATCGCCTGGTCAGCAGGGCAGAGGGAAACCTTGTCTGGCCCTTCGCGGATGCCGGGGGCGCGGTAAACGGAGGCGCGACTCCGCGCGCTGGGTCGGTACCTCGGGAACCGCTCGGTGAGAGCTCGGACAAACTCACGATCGACGACGCGCAGTTGCGTGCGCATCAGGCGTTGCGATCGGCGGGCTTGACCGCTCGCCAGGCCGAGATCGCGCTTATGGTCGCGAGCGGTGCAGCAACGTCGCAGATTGCTACGACGCTGCAGATTTCTCCGGGAACCGTACGTAAACATCTCGAAGCGGTGCACGCGACACTGGGTGTGTCCAGCCGTGCCGCCGTTGCCGCAACGGTCATGCGCCTCGTCCACCCCGAGGCGGCAGACATCCTCGGTAAGCCGCTGCTCTCACGCTGAGGCCGGCGGAGTCCCCTCGGAAACTGCACCGGCGGATCATCGCTGGCCTGGGGTGCCAAGATCGATGGTTTAGAGCCGCCGGTGCAGTTCCTGAGCCTCGCTGCGAGGGACCCACGACGATCCCTGATGCGGCGAAACTCCCCTCCGCCTACGACGCTACGAGGGCGTTCCGGATCCAGCCATACGACATTTCGCGTACCTGAAGGTTTTCCGGGTGAGCGGCGATCAGTAACCGCTGAGGTCGATGTCGCCCGCGTCGTCGATCTCCGGGCGCGTGGTCAGGAGCACCTCGGCATCCAGTGTGAGGTCGATGATGTCGCGCAACAGGCCACCGAGTGTGGTCGCGCCCAAGAGCCGCAACTGATCCATCTGTCCCAGCGGTGCGATGGCGGCAAGCTGCCACGCCGACTCGACCGGGTCTTCAGACAGCTCCACGTTCGCGTCCCAGCGCACGTCACCGAACTCGGCAGCTCGGGCGAGAACCCGACGAACGATCTGCTCGGCCTGCGCGTGCAGCGGTGCAAGCTCCTCGCTCCACGCGAGCTCCGGCATCGGAGTCACGGATGCGGCGGGGTACGGGTCATCTTCGAGCCACCGATCCACGGCTACGCGGGCGCCTCCCACGGCGATCAGGTGCACATCGTCAGCCCGCGGGTCGACCTGCAGGATCCGCGCCATTGTGCCGACCGAGAATCGCTGGTCGCCACCCCCCGCCTCGCTGCCGCGTTCGATGAGGACCACGCCAAACGAGGGTTCGTCATCGTCGAGGACACGACCGAGCATCATGAGGTAGCGCTGCTCGAAGATTCGCAGCGCGAGCGGGGTATGGGGGAACAACACTGTCCCGAGCGGGAACATTGCGACATCCGCCATGCCCCCAGTCAACCAGCGATTACGAGTGCGGGGCCCGGCGCCGCAGGATCAGTGCGACCACGCCGCGCCACCCGACGAAAAAGACCGCAAGCACGATCGATGCAACGATCACGAACGCGGTCTGCACGCCCTGGCCACTGATAGCGCGCAGGAGCATGCCCCCGATCACCGTATAGAGCCAGACGGCGACCCCGGCGTTCAGGATCGCGAGAGGAAAGCGCCAGAGCCGCATCGTCAGCCACCCGACCAGCAGAGCGACAACGAACGGCCACGTGGTCTGCGCAAGGCCTAAACCGTCGGGACCGATGACCTCTTCGCCGTGGCTAGCGCGGCCGATCGCCGCGAAGATGACCACGAGCACGACGTCGGTCGCGAGGGCGATCGCGACGATGCGAGGCGCCGGTGGAACAGGGGATGGGCGGTGGGGTTCCGCGGCTGTGCTCATGCCTCCAGTCTGCCGGGCCGTGCGGGGTTGGCGAGCTAATCTTGTGCGGTGGCACTGTCGAAGATCTTGCTCTACTACCGGTTCACGCCGATCACCGACCCAAACGCGGTGCGGCTGTGGCAGCGTGACCTGTGCGAGCTGCTCGGGCTTCGAGGACGCATCCTGATCTCACAGGACGGGATCAATGCCACGGTCGGCGGTGAACTCGGCGCCATGAAGACGTATTGGCGCAAGACCCGCGAGTACCCCGGTTTCGGCGACATCGACTTCAAGTGGTCGGAGGGGAGCGGGCTCGACTCCGACGGGCGCAGCCTCGACTTCCCGCGTCTGTCGGTAAAGGTGCGCGATGAGATTGTGAGCTTCGGTGCCCCCGACGAGCTGCGCGTCGACACAGCGGGCGTCATCGGTGGTGGCACCCACCTGTCTCCGGGTGCCGTGCACAAGCTCGTCGAAGAGCGCGGCGACGAGGTCGTCTTCTTCGACGGTCGCAACGCGTTCGAGGCAGAGATCGGGCGCTTCAAGAACGCCGTCGTGCCGGATGTCGCCACGACGCGCGATTTCGTCGCGGAACTGGACTCGGGCAGGTACGACCACCTCAAAGACAAGCCCGTCGTGACCTACTGCACGGGCGGCATCCGCTGTGAGGTGCTCTCGAGCCTCATGGTTTCGCGGGGATTCTCTGAGGTGTACCAGATGGATGGCGGAATCGTCCGCTACGGCGAGAGCTTCGGCAACACGGGGCTGTGGGAGGGCGCGCTGTACGTCTTCGACGGGCGAGAGTCCCTCACGTTCGGGACGGACGCTGCGACGATCGGGGCTTGCGCCCCGTGCGGCGCGGCGACCTCGCGTATGGTCAACTGCGCTGACGCGGACTGTCGGGTGCGTGTCGTGCAATGCGAGGGATGTGCGGATGCGGCATCCGCCCAGTGCGCCCGCCACGCTCGCGTCGCGGAGCCGACTTTGGCGGTCGCCGAGCGTAACTGATCTCGGAACACTTCGTCACGAGATCACAACATCCTTATGGCTGAGGCGTCCCGTGCCGTAGTGTGAGTCCCGCGCCGGCTTCCGGCGTGCGGGTCGCGCACTGTGACCCGGAGGTATACGAAGGAAAAGACGATATGGCCACCGGCACCGTCAAATGGTTCAACTCCGAGAAGGGATTCGGTTTCATCGCTCCCGATGACGGTTCCGCCGACGTGTTCGCGCACTTCAGCGCGATCGCCGGCAGCGGCTACCGCAGCCTCGAGGAAGCGCAGAAGGTCGAGTTCGACACCGAGCAGGGCCCCAAGGGTCTGCAGGCTGCGAACATTCGCGCACTCTGACACAATCCCCTCGAACGCGCCGCTCCGAAGCCGGAGTCGGCGCGTTCGTCGTTTCTGCGTGTCATCCGCCACACGTTGACGCGCTCCAGCCTGACGATGTCGTGTGAACTCGCCAGTATTCGGATGCCGACATATCGCCCTCCGTAGTGTGGGGGACAGCGAACGGCAACTGCCCTTGGCATCCATCCCGCGGCGCGCACGATGTGCGGCGCACGAGCGAAGTCAGGTGCCGTTGTGCCGTCATCCTCTGTATCCACCAGTCCTCCCGTCCTGGCCGACTCAGCCCGACTGGGACCCGTGCGCCAGACCTATGCCGGAACCGCCGAGTTCCCGCCGGTGGCGCGCGCGTACACACAGGTGTCGCAGGTCGTTCGTGAGCTCGGACTGCTGCAGCGCACGCCGTGGTTCTACGCCGCCGTCGGCGCGGCAATCGCCCTCGGCTTTGGCGGTGCGATAACAGGATTCATCCTGCTGGGGGACAGCTGGCTGCAGCTGCTGATGGCTGCTGCTTTCGGCATCCTGTTCACGCAGGTCGCCTTCCTCGCTCACGAAGCCGCCCATCGCCAGATCCTCGCCAGCGGCCCGGCCAACGACCGGCTCGCCCGCGTCCTCGGCGGCATCGTCGGCATGAGCTACTCGTGGTGGGACTCCAAGCACTCGCGTCACCACGCCAACCCCAACCGGGTCGGCAAGGACCCCGATATCGAGGTCGACACGATCTCGTTCCTCGAGACGGATGCCGCAGCCTCGCGCGGCATCGTGCGCTTGATCACCCGCAAGCAGGGGTGGCTCTTCTTCCCGCTGCTGACCCTCGAAGGCTTCAACCTCTACGCGCTGAGCCTCCGCCACCTGTTCTCCCGCGGACCCGTCAAGGGCCGCTGGACCGAACTCGGCATCCTGAGCCTGCGCTTCGGGGTCGTGCTGGTGCCGATCTTCCTGTTCCTGCCCTTGGGTATGGCTTTTGCCTTCGTTGGCGTCATGGTCGCCGTGTTCGGCGTGTACATGGGGGCGTCGTTCGCGCCGAACCACAAGGGGATGCCGATCATCGCGCCTGACGCCAAGCTCGACTTCTTCTCGAAGCAGGTCCGTACGTCGCGGAACGTCGCCGGCGGATGGTGGGCGACGTGGCTCATGGGGGGCCTGAACTACCAGGTCGAGCACCATCTCTTCCCGAGCATGTCGCGCCTGCATTTGTCGCGGGCGCGTGAGATCGTGCGCGACTACTGCGCAACGAACGACGTGCCGTACACCGAGACCTCGCTGTGGCGCTCGTACGCGATCGTCATCGACTACCTCAACCGTGTCGGACTTGCCGCTCGCGATCCGTTCGACTGCCCCATGGTTTCGGAGTACCGCCGGGCCTGAGCGCTCGGCCCGTGGCGTGTGATCGCCGTCCGGACGGGGCTCCCAGGTATCACTGGTAGGGTCGTTCACGGCGGACATCGTTCTCGATCTCTGCCGGCGTCGTCGATACGCATCCCGGCCTGACGGTCCGGCTCTCTTCTCGAACGGCGAACCGATGCGCGAACCCGCGCCGTCGCCAATCCTCCGCTCACCACAGCCCTTCGCCGCTTCGCGCGGGTTGTGCACGTGTGCGCGGACAATCACGAAAGCATCCCCATGACTACCTTTCTTGACCTTGGCGTGCCCGCAGCGCTCGCCGAGGTGCTCAGTTCCTCAGGCAAGACCGAGGCCTTCCCGATTCAGCGCGACACGCTGCCCGACTCCCTTGCCGGGCGCGACGTGCTCGGCCGTGGCCGCACCGGTAGCGGCAAGACGATCGCGTTCGCGCTGCCGCTGGTCGCGCGCATTGCGGCATCCTCGACTCCGCTGACCTCCGGTCGCCCGCGCGGACTCGTGCTGGCCCCCACCCGGGAGCTCGCAACACAGATCGCCGCAACCATCGAGCCGCTCGCAAACGCCGTGGGCCTGCGGGTCACCACGATCTTCGGGGGCGTCAGCCAGCGCCCGCAGGAGCAGGCGTTGCGCGCCGGTGTCGACATCGTCGTGGCGTGCCCAGGGCGCCTCGAAGACCTCATGAAGCAGCAGGTCGTACGTCTCGACCGCGTCGAGGTGAGCGTGCTCGACGAGGCCGACCACATGGCCGACCTGGGCTTCCTCCCGGGCGTCACACGCATCCTTGCTGCAACGCCCGCCGACGGCCAGCGCCTCCTCTTCAGCGCCACCCTCGACGGCGGCATCGATGTGCTCGCTCGCCGGTTCCTGACGTCGCCCGTGAGCCACGAGGTCGACGAGTCGAGTGTTCCCGCGGGGGAGATGACTCACCGTGTGTTTTTGATCCCCGGCACGGAGGAGAAGACTGCGCTGGTTCGCGAGCTCGCGTCGGGCCAGGGACGCCGCATCCTGTTCACGCGCACCAAGCACCAGGCCAAGAAGCTTGCCAAGCAGCTCACTGCTGCCGGCATCCCCGCTGTCGACCTGCACGGAAACCTCTCGCAGAACGCGCGCGACCGGAATCTTGCCGCGTTCTCGGCCGCGCCCGAGAACGGCGGCGTGCGAGTGCTGGTTGCGACGGATGTCGCAGCCCGTGGTGTGCACGTCGATCAGGTCGAGCTTGTCGTGCACGTGGATCCTCCCGTCGAGCACAAGGCATACCTGCACCGGTCGGGACGCACCGCACGTGCCGGCGCCGAGGGAACAGTCGTCACGGTGGGCCTTGAGGCGCAGCGTCGCGAGATCGCCCAGCTGCTCAAGAAGGCAGGCATCCAGGTCGAGGCAGAGTCCGTGAAGGCATCGTCGGCAGCTGTCGACGAGCTGGTTGGGCCTCGCGCTGGGCACCGGATGCTGCCCGTCACCGCGCCGGCATCGTCGCCTCGCACCGCCCGTTCGGGCGGGTCGGGTAGCGGAGGCCAGCGTTCCGGGGGCGGACAGCGCAGCGGCTCGGGTCGCGGTACCCAGCCGGGACGCTCCGCGAAGCCCGGGCACACGGCCAAGCCCACCCACGCCCACAATCCGCGTCACGCCGCCGACCAGGGCTCCGCAGCCGACCGTAACCCGCAGCGTGCCGAGGGTGCTCCAGCGCGACGTCGCCGCGGTTCACGCCGTCGCGGCGCGGGTCAGCGCCCCGCCGCCCAGTAAGGACCCAAGGTCTCACGCGAGGGGTCGCAACACGCCGCACGCGCACAGCGCGATACGGCGCGTTGCGACCCCTCGCGCTTGGCTCTGAGTGCAGGGCGACCTGAGACCGCAGAGAGCTCGGCTCAGATGTCGGTCGGGGTCCACTCCGAGACGACGCTCAGTTCCTCGAGCTCCGCGTCGGTGAGCTGCAGCGTCGCGCTGGCCAGGAGGTCAGCGACCTGCTCGACGCGCGAGGCGCTCGCAATCGGGGCGACAACGTGCGGCTGTTCGCGCAACCACGCCAGCGATACCGCCGCCATCGTGCTCGCGCGGGTCGCGGCGATCCGCTCCAGGACCTGCAGAATCTGGAGTCCTTGCGGGGTGGCGTACTTCGCGGCGCCCGTGGCTCGCGGCGACGCGCCGCCGTCGGCATCCGGCGACCGGTACTTGCCGGTCAAGAACCCGCTGGCGAGGGCGTAGTACGGCAGGATGCCGAGGCCGAACTCTTCGGCGATCGGGGCAATTTCGCCCTCGACCTCGTTGCGGTGCACGAGGTTGTAGTGGGGCTGCAGCGCGACCGGCTGAGCCACGCCCAGGTCGGCTGCTGTCAGCATCCATTCGCGCATGCGCGCGGGTGTGAAGTTCGACAGCCCGATCGTGCGAACGAGGCCATCGTCGACGAGCTTACCGAATGCCGAGACAGCCTCAGCGAGGGGAACCTCGGGGTCGTCGTAGTGCGCGTAATACAGGTCGATGGTCTCGACACCGAGTCGCTCGAGCGACGCTTCGGCAGCACCGCGGATGTTCTTCAAGCCCGGGAATTCGGGGTGGCGGCTGACCTTGGTTGCGATGGTCAGCTCTGCTGATGGACGGGCGGCGAGCCAGGCGCCGATGATCCGCTCGCTGTCGCCGCCGGTGTTGCCCGGAGCCCACGCGCTGTATCCATCGGCGGTGTCGACGAAGTCGCCGCCGCCCTCGGTGAAGGCGTCGAGGATCGCGAAGCTCTCGTCGCGGTCGGCGGTCCAGCCGAAAACGTTGCCACCGAGGCAGAGGGGAAAGACGTCGAGGTCGCTGGTTCCGATGCGGGTCATGGCTCCATCCTTGCACCGGATGAGCAGCCAATGCCCGATCTGAAACGGCCGACAGTCCTGACGTCGGTGCTGCGGTTCGGTAGCGTGTGACGAGTGAACGCACCCGTCGATCCGACATCCACGCCCGCTTGGTCCGCCCTCACCGACGCGGCATCCGGATTCGCTCCGGACCTGCGTGGCTGGTTCGCCTCCGACCCCGGCCGGGTCGACCGGATGAGTCATCCGCTGGCCGACCTGCACGTCGACCTGTCCAAGAACCTCGTGACCGATGAGATCCTCGCCTCGCTCGCGGAACTGGCAGAGCAGACCGGCGTTGCGGAGCGATTCGCGCAGATGCTCGCCGGCGTGCACCTGAACACCTCCGAAGACCGAGCTGTGCTGCACACGGCACTACGTCGGCCGGCAGGGGAGAGCCCCGCGCTTGTCGTCGACGGACAGGATGTCGACACCGACGTGCACGCGGTGCTCGATGCGATGGATGCCTTCGCCAACCGTGTGCGGTCGGGTGAGTGGGTCGGGGTGACCGGCAAGAAGGTCACGCACGTCGTCAACATCGGCATCGGCGGCTCCGACCTCGGTCCGGTCATGGTCTACGAAGCTCTTCGCCCCTATGCGACTGCTGGGATCGAGGCGCGGTTCGTCTCGAACATCGACCCGACCGACATGGCGCAGAAGACTGCCGATCTCGACCCCGAGACGACGCTGTTCATCGTCGCCTCGAAGACCTTCACCACCCTCGAGACCCTCACCAATGCTCGACTCGCGCGCGATTGGCTGTGGGCGGGGCTGACGGCATCTGGAGCGATCGATGGGACTGACGCCGCCAAGACGGATGCCGTCGCCCACCACTTCGCCGCTGTATCGACGGCGCTCGACAAAGTAGCCGCGTTCGGGATCGACACCGACAACGCGTTCGGTTTCTGGGACTGGGTGGGCGGCCGCTATTCGGTCGACTCTGCGATCGGCCTCTCGCTCACGATCGCGCTGGGTCCGGATGCGTTCCGCGACCTGCTCGCCGGATTCCACGCCGTCGACGTGCACGTCGCCACGACGCCGCTGGCTCGGAACGTGCCGGTGCTGATGGGCCTTCTCAACGTCTGGTACACGAATTTCCTCGGCGCGCAGACCCACGCCGTGCTGCCGTACGCGCAGCAGCTGCACCGCTTCCCGGCCTACCTGCAGCAGCTGACGATGGAATCCAACGGCAAGCGCGTCCGGTGGGACGGGTCGCCGGTCACGACCGACACCGGCGAGGTGTTCTGGGGTGAGCCCGGTACGAACGGGCAGCACGCGTTCTACCAGCTCATCCACCAGGGCACGAGGCTCATTCCGGCTGACTTCATCGCGTTCGTGAACCCCGCCTATCCGCTGGAGGATGGCGGCCGAGACGTGCACGGGCTGTTCCTCGCGAACTTCCTCGCGCAGACCAAGGCACTGGCGTTCGGGAAGACCGCCGAAGAGGTCGAGGCCGAGGGCTCCACCGGCGTCCTCGTGGCCGCGCGGACCTTCCCCGGTAACCGGCCCACGACGTCGATCTTCGCGCCCGCTTTGACCCCGTCGGTACTCGGCCAGCTCATCGCCCTGTACGAGCACATCGTGTTCACCCAGGGGACGATCTGGGGCATCAACTCCTTCGACCAGTGGGGCGTCGAGCTCGGCAAGCAGCTCGCCTTGCAGATCGCTCCCGCGATCGAGGGCGACGCGGACGCCGTTGCAGCCCAGGATGCCTCGACCCGCGCGCTCCTCGAGTATTACCGCGAGCACCGGGGGTAGGCGGGGCTCTTCCGCCGGATTCTGGCTCACGGGCCTCCGCAGCGCAGGAACAATCGCGGACGCAGGAGGATCGCGCGCTGATCCTTCCTACGCACGTGATGTTTCCTACCGTGGGAAGTTGCAAGAAGCGCGAGCGGTCGGCGCCCATGCGCTCGGGCGCCTGCGAGACTGGAGCGCGTGCCAGAGCCGATGAACCCGCATCCGACCGACCGCTACATCGTCGCCACCGACGGTGCGTGTAAGGGCAATCCCGGACCCGCCGGATGGGCGTGGGTCGGCGAGGACGGCAACTGGGCGGCGGGGTCCCTCCCCGAAGGAACCAATAACATCGGCGAATTGCTCGGCCTGCTCTACGCAATCACCGACCACGCTGACGTTACCGAGCTCGTGATCCAGGCCGACTCGAAGTACGCGATCGACACCTACTCGTCGTGGATGGACGGGCACCGTCGCCGCGGCTGGGTGACGAGCGCCAAGAAGCCTGTCGCCAACCGAGAGATCCTGGAACGCCTGATCGCGGCCCGTGATGCGCGCCGGGCAGCGGGGATGCCGGATGTCGTGCTTGAGCACGTGCGGGGGCACAGCGGTCATCGCCTCAACAGCTGGGCAGACGAGCGCGCGGTCCGCGCCTCGGAGCACGCCGCGAGGGGCGAAGCGTTGACCTGGACCTCTCTGCGCGGATTGGAGCGGCTTGACGTCACCGTGGATCCGCCGCGGGGGAGCGCCGATCGCGCAGGAAACTGAGGAGCGCCGCGCAGCACGGCTTCCGCTCCTCACCCGGTCATCGCCCGGCGAGGGCTCGGATGAGGCTCCTTTCCTCGTCGGCGGTCAGTCCAGCGCGACGGGCCCTGTCGAGGCCTCGGGTGCGTTCGTCCTGCAGAACCCGCGCCAGTGTGTCCGATAACGGCCGAGCGGTCCCGTCGGTGCGACGGTAGGCAGATCCGTCGCGTTGCGCGAATCCGGTCGCACGGGACGGAAGCCACAGCGGCAGCGAGCGCGGACCCGCCCAATATTGGATGCCGTGCGCCTCGAGCGCGGCATCCGTCACCTCGATCAGCTCTCCCCGGAAACCTGTCACGGCGCGTGCCGCTGCGAAGAAGTCGGTCATGGGGAGGGACCGACCCACGGCGTTGATCGTGCCGGTCAGGCCTGCAGAGCCCGCCGCGGCGAGCCACGACGCCAGGTCCGCGACGTCGATGACCTGGACGAACCGATTCTGCATGACCGGCACGATCGTGGGGCCGCCGCGGTCCAGGCGTGCCGGCCAGTAGCCGAATCGGTCGCTCGGATCGCCGGGGCCGACGATCAGGCCGGGCCGTGCGATGAGGAGTCGATCGCCGAGGGCGGCGGCCGTGACCTGTTCAGCGGCGACCTTCGCGTCGGCATACTGCGAGAGATCAACAGGTTCGACCAGCGCCGCGCTCTCGTCCGCTCCCGGCTCGTCATCGGCTGCGTACACCGACACCGTCGAGACCAGTGTCCAGTGCGCCGCGCGCGAACCAAGCCCGGTGACAGCGGGAACGACAAGGTCGGGCTCGGAGGACAGCTCGATGACCTCATCCCAGTCGCCGACGAGCTCGCGGTACGCATCCGGGCGACGACGGTCGGCGGCGACGAAGTGAGCACCTTCCGGTGCGGTGCCCGATTCGCCGCGAGCCACGCAGGTGACATCGGCGCCGAGTGCGAGCGCGGCAGACACCAGCTCCCGGCCGAGCCAGCCGGTTCCGCCGAGCACCAGCACTCTACTCATGGCGCCGGTCGTATCCACTCGTCTGCCACGGGGACGATCAGTGCCGCGATCACGCCTTCGCGGTTCGGTGAGCTCACCTCGGCGATCCCGCCATTGGCGTGCGCAAGCTCCTGCGCCACCGCGAGACCGAGACCGGTTCCCGGGGCGTGCGCCTCCTCCGCTTCTTTCGTCCGGTAGAAGCGGTCGAAGACGTGGGGAAGGTCTGCCGCGGCGATCCCGGGGCCGGTGTCGCGGACGGTGATGCGGACAGCCGATAGGGCAGACCCGTCGGCGGCAACGAGCGTGGAGTCGTCGTGCGACGCTTCCACGCGCACGCGACCGCCGCGCGGCGTGAACTTCACTGCGTTCGCGACGAGACTCGCCAGGGCGTGGCCGAGTTCGGAGGGGACGCCCTGGACAAGGCCATCGCAGTCGCCGACGCTCAGCTCGAGGCCTCGTTGCCGCGCCGACGGTGAGTAGCGGGTGAGGACCTCATCGACGAGGTCGGCGACGGCGACCTCCGCGATCAGAAAGTGACGATCCGCGCGCTCCTGCACACGCGCAAGGATCAGCAGGTCGTCGATCAGGTAGCTCAGACGTGCCGTGTTGCGCTGGACGACCTCGATCCACTCCCGCGACTGCGCCGGCAGTTCGTCGGATTCCTCGATCAGTTCGAGATACCCGGCGATGCTCGCGATCGGGGTGCGAAGCTCGTGGCTCGCCGTGGCCACGAAGTCGCTCTGACGACGCTCGAGATCGAGCTTGGCCGCGAGGGCCGTCGCCCGTGCGCGTTCGGCGTCGAGGAGGGTCTGGGTGGCGCGCACGCTGTCGGTGATGTCGAAAACCTGCACGGCAACTCGTGTGTCGTCGCCGGTGACTGTCGACGCGTCGATGGTCATGACCCCGCCGTCGGAGGTCTCAAAAGTCGCACGATGGCCGGTGCGAAGACTGTTCTCGACGTGTTCGCGGATGGGGCCGTGCACCCAGACATCGTCCTGACGCAGTTCCGACCGGAGGACGCCGCGGGCCGCCGAGTTCGCGAGCAGCGCCCGCCACGTGGCGCCACGTCGTTCGGCGATGACCAGGCCGACTCGGGAATCGATGAAGCCGCCGGTGAACAGCTTGGCGAAGTCCCGGCTCGTGCGGTTCGCAGCGCTCAGCTCGTAGCTCGCTGTCGAGAGGAACAGGTTGTACAGCCCGGCCATGAAGATGAACAGCGCGACAATCAGCACCTGAGTGCGGGGATCGAGTCCCGGCTCGCTGAACGGTCCGATGCCCGCGACCGTCATGGCGAGAACCGCGACACCTGTCAACAGGGTCTCGACATAGGAGCCCCAGTTCGGAAATCGGAACGATCCCCAGGCCAGAATGCCCACGGGCAAGAAGGTCAACGGAAGACCGGCCCCACCGACGGCAAGGAACACGAGGATCCCGGTCAGCGCGGCGACTTGGGCGATGACCTCGATGCGCGGGATACGGAGATAGGTCGGGGGTGGCAGAACGGCGAAGGGCGCGATGATGAGGATCGCTGCAGCATGCGATGCCGCTGCCTGAGTCGCAGCGGGGAGGAACTCGCGGCCATCGGCGAGAACAACCAGACCCACGAGGATACCGAGCAGGCTCGACGCCGCAAGCACCGCGAGAGCGAAGCGCCACGCGTGGCGAACGGAGCGAAGCCGAAAACGCCTCGTCGCCCGGTGATCGAGCAGAGCTGCGAACACTCCGGCCTCGATGGCATTGGCCAGACCGAACCCGACGGAGGTGACGAGGTCACGCTCTCCCGTGGCGTTTGCAAGCCCGGTGGCGACGAACACGAGGACTAACGCCGCCCACCGGCGTTGGCGCGGGTTGACCAGCACGAACCACGCTGCGACGCCGGCGGCCGGCCACCACGCGGCGACACTGCCTCCGAACGGCGTGAACGCGACGCCCAGGCGAGACAGAGCGAACAGGGCGAGAGCAACGAGAACCCACGCCCACCACCGCGGGGTGCGCTGGATGCTCGCCACCGCGAGTTCGAGCCGCCCCGACGCCGCCGACCCCATGGATTAACGCTATCGGATCCGTGCTTCGGCCCCGACGGTGCCACGTCCCGACTGCGCAACACCGTGTCGCTGACGTGTCGGAGGCGGCCGGTTCTTCGTCGAGAGCACGGTGCATTCCAGCACCGTTCACTCATAGCTTGTTCATAGATTCGCTTGGCCATCCGCATAGCGCGGATGAGCAGAGTGAGTGGCATGACAGTGATCACACCCCTCATCTCCCGTCTGGCAGCCGCAACGCTGGCTGCGACCCTCGCCGTGGGCATCACAGCCTGTGGAACCGTCAGCGCATCGACCGAGGAGAGCACGAGCGCCACGACCGTCGCACAAGACCGGTCGACGCCCAGCGTCACCACGGCGAGTGCGCAGTCGCCGACGCTCGCTGAGCTGGTCGCGGAGGTGGCGGGCGAGTTCAGCCAGATCGAATGGACCGACCCCGATACCGGGCAGACGCTGACCTACAACATCTATCTGCCCGAGGGGTATGACAAGTCCAAGTCCTACCCGCTGGTGGTGTACATCCCCGACTCGAGCCAAGTGGGCAGCGACGCCACTGCAGGACTCTCCCAGTACGGGGCGCTGATCTGGGCCAGCGACAGCGAGCAGGCCAAGAACGAGAGCATCGTCGCTGTGCCCGCCTACCCCGAGGTGATCCTCGACGATCACGGCTCGTACACGATGACCGAGTACGTCGAGATGACTGCGCGCCTGGTCGAGGATCTCACACAGACCTATGCGGTCGACACCGACCGCGTCTATGGGACCGGGCAGTCCATGGGAGCGATGACCATCATGTACCTGGCCGCCACATATCCCGATCTATTCGCGGCGGAGATGATCGTGTCGGGCCAGTGGGACGTCACGACGCTCTCGGGGCTGGCCGGCGAGAAGTTCGTGTATACGGCCGCAGCGGGTGATGCGAAGGCCTCGGGTGGTCAGTCGGATGTCGAGGCGATGCTCGACGCGGCTGGGATCTCATACAACACGGCAGTCTTCGATGCCACGTGGTCGGAGGACGAGGAGGCGGCAGCGGCCGCGGAGCTGTTGTCGACGAGGGACGGCGCCCACTTCCTGACGTTCGCCGAGGGCACCGTGCTTGAGGCCAGTGACGGGTCGGGGGCGATGAACAGTGAGCACATGGCCTCGTTTCAGCCGGCGTACGAGATCACGGCCCTGCGCGACTGGCTGATGGCTCAGACCGAAAACTGACGCGAGGGGCTACGAGCTAGGCAGTGACGGCATGCCGCGTTGACTTCCAGCCCAGCGCGGGCGCGACGTGCTTCGCGAAGGCCTCGACGATACGCAGGTTGAACGCAACCCCGAGTTGACTCGGAATCGTGAGCATGAGCGTATCGGCTGACTGCACGGCGGCATCCGCCAGCAGCTGCTCGACGAGCACCTCCGGCGCGCCCGCGTACGTCTTGCCGAACGTCGAGCGCATACCGTCGATGTAGCCGACGCCGTCGCCGTCCTGTCGACCTCCGAAGTACATCTCGTCCTCGGCCGTCGTGATCGGGAAG
Organism: Microbacterium schleiferi; assembly: GCF_038150145.1. GTDB lineage: Bacteria > Actinomycetota > Actinomycetes > Actinomycetales > Microbacteriaceae > Microbacterium > Microbacterium schleiferi_B. The sequence continues at coordinate 48,243 of NZ_JBBWSA010000012.1, read as the reverse complement.
ATGCTGCGGCTCACCGAAACGCGCGGCTCACCTGGGTGGCCGGCCTCGCGCCACGATGTGCGGAACGCGTCGATCTGCTGGGCCTGCAGCTCGTCGAACGGCAGACCGCGGTCCTCGGTGAGCAGTGTGGACGACATCAGGTTCACGCCCATGCGTCCTGCCCACTGCGCGGAGTCGCGGTTGCCGGCGCCCCACCAGATGCGCGAGCGCAGTCCGGGGGAGTGTGGCTCGATGCGCTGCATCCCGGATCCGCCGCCGAACGGACTCATCGCGTCGCGCTCGGCCAGTCCCTCACCCTCGACCGCGCGGAGGAATAGGTCGAAGTGCTCTCGGGCGATGTCGGCACCGCGCGGATCGCTCGAGCCGGTGTAGCCGAACGCCTCGTAGCCACGGACGACGGTCTCGGGTGATCCACGGCTGACGCCGAGGGCGAGTCGTCCCTCGCTGATGAGGTCGACGGATGCCGCTTCCTCAGCGAGATACAGCGGGTTCTCGTAGCGCATGTCGATGACGCCGGTGCCGACCTCGATGCGCTGCGTCTTGGCAGCGATCGCGGCCAGCAGCGGCATCGGTGAGGACTGTTGCCTGGCGAAGTGGTGCACGCGGAAGTAGGCGCCGTTGACGCCAAGGTCATCCATGCCCTGCGCCAGATCGATCGCCTGAAGCATCGAGTCCTGCGCAGTCAGGATGTGCCCGCCGCCGACGGGGCCGTAGTGGCCGAACGAGAGTGTTCCGAATCGCTGCATGTTTTACTCAACCTCCGCGGGCGTTGATCTATTCCTCTGAATGGATGCCGGAAACGGGCGCGGCGAGCACATAGTCATGCTCGAGGCGCGCTCCCACGAGGAAGCGTTTTGTGCCGATCGGAACAAAGCCGTGCTTGGCATAGAACCGCTGCGCGCGAAGGTTCTGCTGGTTCACGCCAAGCCAGACGTGCCCGACGCCACGCTCGCGCGCTTCGCCGATCGTTCGCTCGAGCAGGCGCGCGGCGACTCCCGATCCGTGAGAAGAGGGGAGGGCATAGCACTTCGACAGCTCGGCGACAGGGCGCGCACGGTCATCGCCGAGGGCGACGCGGACGTCGGAGTCAGTCGGTTCGCCGAACACGAGCATCGTGTAACCCAAAAACCTGCCCTCGACATCATCAACGAACACGATGCGGTCGGCATCGGCGAGGTAGGTCAGGAAAGACGTTTCGCTCAGGTGGGCGTCGATGAACGCGCGCTGGTCGTCCGCCGTCGACTCCGGCGGGCATGCCAGGGGGAACGTCTCGGCAGCGAGCTCATGCAGCGCTGCGGCATCCTTCGGGACGGCTCGACGGATCACGGCATCCATTCTGCCGCGTGCGCCGCTAGCGTTGGCATGAGAGCCGCATCGTCGCGGCCCGACCTGGGAGTGTGCCCGTGTACGCCTTCATCATCCTGCTGCAAACGCTGATTCTGCCCGTCGTTTCCGGCGGCATCCAGCTCTTGGTGTCCGGAGGAAACCCCCTGCTCGTCTTCGGGCTGTGGTGGGGCTTCTGGGGTGTCGGCATCCGTCTGACATTGGCCGGTCTCAGCCAGGTGATGAAACCCGACCGCACGCGCAAGATTTTGGGCGTCGATGCAGCGGATGCCAACCAGGTAGTCCAAGAGCTCGGCTACGCGAACCTCGGAATGGGGGTGACAGCGCTTGCGATTCCCTTCCTGCCGGTGTGGGGAGTGCTCCTGGCGGTGCCGGGGGCGATCTTCCTGCTGCTTGCCGGCGTGCGGCACGTTTTCAAGCCGGGCAAGAACGCCGCCGAGCGGGTGGCAACGTGGACCGATCTTCTCGTCTTTGTCGGCGTGACTGCTGGCGTGATCGGACTCGCGATCGTCGGGTGGTGATCAGAGCGGCACGCACGTGAGAGGCGTTGAGCTCCGCCGCGGGCGTGGCGCGGTTCAGCCCTGGAGCTGTTCCACGACCTTCGCAACACGCCGCGCGCGGGTGTCGGCGGCCTTCGCTTCATCGACAGATCGAGCGTGCTCCTTGCGGCGTGATGGCGCCAGGGCGTCGAAAGCCACTCGCAGGCCCGCAGCATCCAGAGCAAGCGCGAGGTCTTCGGGTACCTCGGCGTCGCGCGGGGCGGTGTCGAGCTCGACGGTGACGCTGTGTTGTTCCCCGCCGGCGACTCCGGCAGCCACCCTGGTCGCCGCGTTGACCGGGATGAGCGAGAGCCCGCGCATGACCCCGACCGTGGTGCGGTACTCGTATCCGTTGAGGACGACACGCACGGGTGGGCGCTTGCCGCCGCCGATCTCGGCAATCTGCTCGTCGGAGAGCGGGATGCCGACGTTGTTGCCGCCGGTACGCAGCAGTTCCACGGTGAACGTCGGCACGGATTCTCCTCGCTAGAGCGACGCGTAGGACTCGAAGACGGTGCCCTCGGGAAGAGGATCCCAGAAGATCGCCTCGAACGGAACGTCAGCGCCCGTAGCGGGCAGCTCGTCCACGTATGTCCAGGCGCCGCCGATGATCTGTCCTGATGGGTCGCGGGCGACGACGGTCACCTGCACGAGCTCGAGATCTTCGGCAAAGTCGCCGCTGATAGTACCTGTGACAGTGGTTGACACCTCATCGGATGCCGACGTCAGAGCGCCGAGGGTGAGTTGTCCGGTCTCTGCAAACGGTGAATACAGGGCATCCGCTGCCCCCGGAGGCACGACGTTGAGGTCTGCGATCTCGGCGTCGCCCACGTCGATGAAGTCGCCGACCAGGGCGGTTTGGCCGGAGAGGATGACGCGGTACTCGTTCGCGACATCGATGATCGTGCCGTCGTCGGCGATAGCTTCGACATCGATGCTGGCGTAGTCGAAGATGTAGTCCTCGTTGGGATTGTCGATCACGGCGACGTACCACCACGACCCCGGGTCGGACTCGTAGCGTCCGATCGCGGTTTCGAGCACGACGATGTCTTCGGCGACGACGGTGTCATCAGCTGGGTCGTCGTCCTGGGGTGGTACCGCGGTTGCTTCAGCCACCGGACCCTGATCCGGCTCGAGCAGAGCCGCCATGCCCCCGATCCAGAAGAACGAGATCACGATCATCACGAAGGCGACGATCCAGCCGACGACCGAGGTCACGAGCGCTGCGATGCTCAGGCCCTTGCCGCCGTACTTCTTTCCGATCAGGGCGACGAGGCTCACGATGAACGCCGCCAGCAGAACGGGTCCGGCGAACCAGTTCACGAACGGGATGAAGGCCATGACGAGCCCGACGCCTGCGAGCACCATTGCGACGATTGCCAGCGTTTGTGGTCGAGCGTCGGGCGGCGCGGGAGCAGGCGTGTAACCCGGGGGTGGCGCGTAAGCAGGTGCGGGTGGGGCTGCGGCAGGGGGAGGATAGCTCGCGGGAGATGTGGGCGACTCGTCGGGCCCGGTCGGTGTGTCGTTCGACATGTTTGCTCCCCCGTTCGCTCCCGAGCGTAGCGGTCACACGGTCACGCGGGCGGTCGGGCGGCATCCGGGGGCGGCCCATGGCGGTCTGCTCATCCGTAGGCTGGAGGTATGAACAAAGGAAGTCTCTGGACGATCCTCGGAGTCATCGCGGCGATCGTGATCGCATGGATTCTCGTGGAACTGCTCTGGGGTGTTGCGCTGCTCATCGTGAAGCTTGCGGTCGTGGCGGTCGTCGCCCTCTTCGTGTTCTTCCTGCTGCGCTCAGTCTTCTCGCGATCCTCGTCTGAATGAACGTGCGCGCGGTTCGGGGCACGGCCGCCGCAGCGCTCATCGCTGCGGCGTTGACCTTGACCGCGTGCGTCGAATCGGCATCCGAACGCCTGCAAACACCAAGCGTCGAGGCGACGACGCCCGCGGCAACACCCACCCCCAGCGCGTCGTCGATGGCAGCGACGTGGAGAACGGCCGGCGCACCGACTGCCGCTGCGGCAAACCTGCGGGTGCCCTGGTCGGTCGTACCGTTCCCAGACGGAACCCGCATCGTGAGTATGCGCGGCGGCGAGATCGTGGAGATCGACGCCGGCGGTGCGGTGCGCACGATCGGCGGCGTTTCGGGTGTCAGCGCTACCGGCGAGGGCGGTCTGCTCGGCCTTGCGGTGCTGGAGCAGGATGCCGAGAGCTGGTTGTACGCGTATCTCACGAGCTGGGACGGCAATCGCGTTATCCGGATGCCGCTTCTGGGGGCTGCGGGTGAACGCAGCCTCGGCGGCGAGCAGGTCATTTTCGACGGCATCCCGAAGGCGAACACGCACAACGGCGGACGTATCGCGTTCGGTCCTGACGGATATCTGTATGTCGCGACGGGGGATGCCGGAAACCGCGATGCCTCGCAGGACCTGGGTTCGCTGTCGGGGAAGATCCTGCGGATCGATGCTGAGGGCTCACCTGCGCCGGGCAACCCGTTCGGTACTGCCGTCTACTCTCTCGGCCACCGCAACGTTCAGGGTCTGGCGTGGACCGACGATGGCACCCTCTGGGCCACCGAGTTTGGTCAAGACCAGGTGGATGAGATCAACCGCATCATCCCGGGCGGAAACTATGGCTGGCCGATCCATGAGGGAGCGGCGGGTGATCCGGCCTTCGTGGATCCGATCGTCACGTGGTCGACCGATCAGGCGAGCCCCAGCGGAATGGCAGCCGTCGGGAACACGCTGTTCGTCGCGGCGCTGCGCGGCGAGCGGGTATGGATGCTCGATGTCGGCCCCGAGGGGCTGATCGGCGATCCGCAGCCGCTGTGGATCGGCGAGTTCGGCCGCATCCGTGATTCCGCCGTCGACGGCGACGAACTGCTGTTGCTCACCAATAACACCGACGGGCGGGGGGCGCCATCTGGCGACGACGACCGGCTGCTGTCGGTTCCGCTCGTCGTGGCCGGGCCGTAGGTCGAGCCCCTAGTCGGTGAGGCGCTTCTCGAACCAGTGATGCGCGTACGGCTCGTCGTTGAATGCGGGGATCTCGAGGTATTCGGCAGAGCGATACAGCTGGATGGCCTCGGTGAGCGCGCGGTTGGTGTCGAGGCGCACGACGGTGGACCCGGCATCCCGCGCCTCATCCTCGATCGCGGTGAGCAGGCGCCTGCCCAGGCCCATGCCCCGGGCCTCGGTGCTGACCCAGAGGCGTTTGATCTCGCCGACGCCATCGGCGTGAAGTTTGACGCCGACGCACCCGACGACGGTGCCCTTGAGTGTCGCGACGAGGAAGCGCCCGGCGGGGGGACGCAGGGCATCGGCGGGCGCAGGTCGGGCGGTGGCGGGGTCGAATCCCATGTCGAACCGCTCTGCCAGAACGGCGTAGTACTGCGCGATCGCGTGCCGGGCTGCGGGTTCGTCGGGATCGACGGGGGAGACCTCGATGGCTGAAGCGGTCAGGAGCCGGCGCGTTGTCGCTGCGGCAGCAAGGAGCTGCTCTCGTTGTTTCGGCGTGAGCGGCTCGAGGATCGCGTCGGCCAGATCATCCGACAGGCGATCCAGGATGCCGATCTCGGCGCGGCCGGCATCCGTGACCTCTGCTCGCCGCACGCGGCTGTCGTCGCCGGATGCGCCGGTCACGATGAGGCCCTCCTGCTCGAGGGCTCGGAGCATGCGGCTGAGGTATCCCGAATCAAGTCCGAGCCGCGCTCGGAGTTCTCGCACCTCCGCGCCGTGCGTACCGATCTCCCAGAGCAGCCGGTTCAGAGCCAGCGACCGGCCACGGTCGAGGTAATGATCTTCGAGGATGCCGATCCGCTCGGTGACGGTTCTGTTGAAGGCACGAAGCTCCGCGCGGGCGCGAACCGGGTCGGGGGAACGTGCGTTCATATCTCTGACTATAGTCAGACAATCTTCCGAGTCGAGGGCTGAGCGAGCAGCTACCTCACATTCTCGTGAGCCACGTCGTCCTGAATGATGAGAGCGTGCGTCCTGGTCGTGACCGCGCGGACGAGGAGAGATCATGCGCATTGCCGTCGCAGGCGGAACCGGAACGGTGGGACACCACATCGTCGAGCACGCGACGAGAGCCGGTCACGACGTCGTCATCCTGTCGCGCTCGACCGGTGTCGATCTGGTGACAGGAGAGGGCGCGCGAGCCGCGATCGATGGAGCGGATGCCGTCATCGACGTCGCCTCGATTCAGACCCTGTCGGCGACGGCATCCCGGGAGTTCTTCGGAACGGTGACCGAAAATCTGCTGGCGGCTGCTCGCGGCGCCGATGTTCACCATGTCGCGCTGTCCATCGTCGGTGCGGCGCAGGCGCCCCACGGGTACTACGCGGGCAAGCTCCTGCAGGAGCAACGGGTCGCGGCATCCGCCGGGCATTGGTCGATTCTGCGGGCTACGCAGTTTCATGAGTTCGCCGTTCAGGTGCTCTCCCAGGCGAAGGTCCTCGGCGCACACCTGGTGCCGCGGATGCTGTCGCAACCGGTGGCGGCTGCCGAGGTCGCTGCTGCCCTGCTGCAGATCGTCGAGGGCGGAGCCCACGGCGACGCGCCCGACCTCGCGGGCCCGCGCGAGGAGCGGATGGCTGACCTCGCCCGCCAGTACCTGCGCCAGATCGGTTCGGGGGCGCGGGTGGTCGAGGTGCGTCTTCCCGGCGGGTTGGGTACGGCGATGGCGAACGGCGGATTGCTGCCGGGGACCGGCTCGCGCCTCGGGTCGCAGACGTTCGCTGATTGGCTTGATCAGTACGGTGGACCGGGGAGAACTGATGTCTGATGAGACGCTCGACGACGAGGCGATCGCCGAACGTCGGCACCTCGTATCGCTGGCATTTCGGATGCTCGGCACGGTCGGCGAGGCCGAGGATGCCGTGCAAGAAACATACGTGCGCTGGTATCGCCTCACCGACCAGGAGCGGGCGTCGATCGCTTCGCCGCGCGCCTGGTTGACTCGGGCGGCGAGCAGAATCTGCCTGGACATGCTCGGGAGCGCCCGGGCACGGCGCGAGAACTACGTCGGCGAGTGGCTGCCCGAGCCGGTGCCCGTGACGGCATTTACAGATCCCCGTGGATCCGCGACCGCTGACGCGCGAGACCCGCTTGACCGCGTGAGCCTGGACGAATCGGTCTCCAGCGCGCTCCTCACGGTGCTGGAGTCGATGACACCGGCAGAGCGGGTCGTGTTCGTGCTGCACGAGGTCTTCGCGATGCCGTTCCGCGAGGTCGCTGAGGTGGTCGGGCGAACGGATGCCGCCTGTCGCCAGCTCGCGGCATCCGCTCGTCGTCGAGTGCAGACCGCCGGAGCGCGTCGGGTCTCACGCGAGGAACACGACAGGGTGGTCTGGGCGTTCGCGGCAGCCGCCCAGTCGGGCCGCCTCGATCCGCTCGTCGCCGTGCTCGACCCCGAAGTCGTGTTGCGCTCGGATGGCGGCGGTCACGTGAGCGCCGCGCGCAGGCCCGTGATCGGCGCTGACCACGTCGCCCGCTTTCTTCTGGGCGTTGCCAGCAAGCGCCCGGAGGTGCAGCTACGCCCGCAGCAGACACCCGACGGGCTGGGTTTCGCCATGTGGCTCGACGCGCGGATCATCGGCGTCGTGACGCTCGAGGTGAGCGACGGCAGTGTGCGCGAGGTCAGGCTGGTGTTGAACCCCGAGAAGCTCTCGCTCTGGAACTGACGGCGGCGACGCCTGCCGCGAACAGTGCGGCGAACCAGAGCGCTGCCGGTCCGAAAACCGCATACACGATCGCGCCGCCGATTGCGCCGGCGGCGATCGCGAGCCAGAGCGCGAGATAGCGCAGCCACCCGGTGCGCTCACCGCCGCGCAACGCGCCGACGATGCCCTCGCCGATCTTCACGAGGGCGCCCGTCATGTAGGTGATGCCTAATGACGGCCCGCCGCTGCCGCTGAAGACGGTGTTCACCGCCCCCATCGCGAGCGAGAGGCAGAGCGCGGTGGGGGCGACGGCCAGCAGAGCCGTGCCAGTCACCGCGTTGGCGTCGACCGGGGGAGCGGATGCCAGAGCCGCACCCACGGCTACCATCACTGCAACGCCGAGCAGAACAATCCAGCCTCGGTCGCGTCGCGGTGATCGGATCGCTGTCCCAGCCATGACCCCGACGACGAACGCGACGATCACGGCGAAGCCGAATCCGGCAGCCGCCAGATCGCCCCCGGCGAGTTCGACGCCGGACTGGGTCGTGTTGCCGCTCATGAACGACACGAAATAGCCGCCGAGGTAGATGAAGGCAATGCCGTCGATGTAGCCGGCCAAGACGGCGAGCAGAACGGCGATCGCGAGCCGAGAACGGGGGAGTGAATCGACCACGGCTGGGCGGCATCCTTTCCCGCGGCGGGCCATCGCGCGGCGTCAGCGCCCAGATTATCGGTGGGCGTCGGTGCCGGCACCGCGCATGCTCGCGAGGTACCGGGCGGTCAACTGCACTCGCCGGTCGGGATCGTCCACCAGCTGCCGGAGGATCCGGGTCGCGGACTCTGAGTCGATCTCACCGAGAGCCTGAGTGAGTCGCAGTCGAGCGTCATCGTCGGCGAGCGTGGTCAGCGCGACATCCAGCCTGTGCTCGATATCCCCGCCGTGCGAGCGCGCGATGTGCGCGAGCGACTCCGCTGCCTGGACGTCATCAGCGCCGCGCACGATCATCGCGATGAGTTCATCAGCCGCTTCCGGCGCTCCACGCCCGCCCAGGATGAGGGCCGCGCCGCCGCGGACAACCGGGTCACCGTCGGTGAGGGCGGCGAGCAAGACCTGCGCGACATCCGTTCGCGGCGACGATGCGATCTTTGCGAGCGTGGAGCTGGCGCGCTGCCGTACCGCACCGTCGCCCGAGCCGAGAGCGCTGCCCAGCGCCGTTACGGTCGCCTGGTCCGCAGCGCGCGCCAGCGCCCACTGCAGGGCTCCCGCGACGTTCGGATCATCCTCGGCGAGCACCGCATCTGTCAGTGCCGAGACCATCGGTGGTCCGGGACTCTCGAGCGCGGCACGCTGCCGCTGCGAGGCGTCGTCAGACCCCAGCCGCTGCAGCAGCGCCACCGTGTGCAGCACGTCGGTCCAGTCCTCGGGCTCTTGCTCTCGCAGGTGCCGCAGCCGCCTCAGCAGTTCCTGCTCTCGCGCGATCGTCTCGACCGTGCCGGCGATCACCCGATCGAGGATGTCGGTGGGCGTTGCTCCGGAGTCCTGCAGGGCGTTCCCGACCTGCCGCAGCTCCAGGCCGAGTGAGCGCAGCGCCTCGACCTGAAGCAGGCGGCGCAGATCGTCATCGCCGTAGTCGCGGTAACCCGCGCGGGTCCGCTCGCTGGGCTGCACCAGTCCGATGCGGTCGTAGTGCCGCAGCATCCGCGCGCTCACGCCCGACAGCCGGGCGACCTCGCCGATTCTCATCCGGGGGATCCCTCCTCCTCGGCGTCGTCGGGTACCGCCGGTGCGTTGCGGAGCGCAAGGATTCGCTTCGCCTCGAAGACGGCCGCCCCGAATCCCTCGTCGGGGTCGTCGAACAGTCGCTGGGTTGCGAGGGCGTGCGTCAGCGCGTCGTCGCCGAGTTCATGTGTGAGGATCCGCTCGAGCGCCCTCGATCCCGCCTCGCCCAGTCGGACGAACGCACGGCTGAGGCTTCGCTGCATCTCGGCATTGCCTCGGCCGAGCTGACCGGTGAGTGCGTCGGCGAGCTCGGATTCGAGGCCGGGAGGTACGAGCACGACAGCAGCACGCCATGCCGACCGCGCTACCTCGTCATCCGGGTCCGCGAGGGCCTGCGGAGTGATCGCCTTCCAGCCGTCAGCGGCTCCCACCTTCGACAGGGTGTGCAGCGCCTGGCTGCGTGCTTGCGGATTCAGACTGCGCGCCTCGGTCACAAGCAGCGGTACCGTCTGGTCGCTGTCGTGCCGGGTGATCGCCCAGGTGAGGGTGTCACGCACCGCGAAGTCCGGCTCCACCCCGCATCGTGCGATCAGGACCTCAATGAAGCTCGGATCGGGGAGAGATCCCGCGGTGAGAGCTGCCTGCAGCCGCGTCGATGCCGAGGCATCTCGCAGCAGTGCGTCCAGCCGGTCGGCGTTTGGGGTTTGTGTGGTCACGGGGCACCTCCTGACCCCAGTCAAAAGCTTGTCACAGTGACAAGGTCAAGCGTGAGGTCGGGCTTCCCAGCGATTTTGTCGCCGCGCGTGTTAGCGTCCGGGCATGTCCTCGACAGGCCCCGAGGCTGCGTCCCACAGCTCCGACCCAGCGCCATCCGGCTCACTCGAGCGTGAGATCCGTGCCGAGATCGCTGACGCCGAGCGCGAGGACCGCCCGATCAGACGGATGCTGCGCGCAGCGCGCGCGTGGGTAGCGCGGCATCCGCGCATCGAGATCGCCTACCGGGTCGGCGTCGCCGTCGTCGGCACGATCATGACCTTCGGCGGACTCGTCCTGGTTCCGCTGCCGGGCCCGGGCTGGCTGATCGTGTTCCTCGGGCTCGCGGTGCTCGGCACCGAGTTCCACTGGGCGCGCAGGCTGTCGGGCTGGGTCAAGCGGATGCTGGACCGGTTCTGGCAGTGGTGGCGTCAGCGTCGGGCGGCTCGTGCCGCTCGTGAAGCCCGCGCAGAATGAGAGCCCAGGCGAGGAGGAACGCCGGTTCGTCGAGCCGTCGTCGACGCATCCAGCTCGTGACCTCTGCGTTGCACTTACTTGCGTTGCAGCTGCCGCAGGCCGGAACCACGTTTTCGATGGTGTAGCGGCCGCCCCGCGAAATCGGAAGCACGCAATCCTTCTGGAGGGCAAGACCCGCGCGTCCGCAATACGCGCACCTTCCCCACGCATCGCGGATGAGTACCCATTCGGCTTCGGTGAGGTCACTTCCCGACGCTGCCACACGCCGGGCACGGCGCCGTGCAACACGGGCACGGCGGGTGCGTGGGGCGGCCATGGCATTGACCGTAGTGCCCTCGCACCGCGGCGGCGCGGCGAAACGCGCGCGTCAGCCGGCTGCGCGGTGCACGAGATCGCGCAGGGCGGCTTCCACCTCGTCGGTCACTTCGATAACGGCGAAGGCCGTCGCCCACATCGCGCCGTCATCGAGCAGAGCATCCTCGTTGAATCCGATGCTGCCGTAGCGGGTGTCGAACTTCGACGCCGGCTGGTAGAACACGACGACCTTGCCATCGCGGGCATACGAGGGGAACCCGTACCAGGTCTTCGGATCGAGGTGGGGAGCCTCATCCTGAACGATCCGATGGAGTAGCTCGGCGACGGCTTTGTCGGTTCCCGTGAGCGCGGCGATGGCATCGACGCACGCCTGCGCCTCCTTCTTCTTCTTTACCGAGCCCGTTCCGCCTGCGCCCTGCTCGCGCAGCTCCGCGGCGCGCTGCTTCATCGCCTCGCGTTCGGCGTCGCTGAAGCCATCCGATGAGGTGTCACGCTTGTCGGCCATCGTGGTTCCTTTCTGGTGCCGGTGACATCGAACATACGGGGATCGTGTAGCCGCGCGCTTCTCGATTCCTGCTCGATACGCGGACACGCACACGGTGGTTGACACAGAAAGCACAGGGGATTTCGTGACCGAATCTCGATCCGGCTGCCGCCCACGCCGAAGGGTGGGCGCTGCTAATCTGCCCCGTGGGACCGACCCGATGACGGGACCCAGACACCTGACGGAGTGAACTCGATGCGGAACGTTGTGCGCCAGAACCAGCCCCACCCGACGGGGTCCGAAGCCAGAACGAGCACCAACACCCCGGGAAGACGGCTCTTCGGCGCTGTCGCCGTCGTGACGGCTTCCGTGCTCGCTTTGGCCGGCTGCTGGGCGACCGCCGACGGTGACGCTGAGGGCTCCGCGGTGAGTGGTTCGGTCGTTCCGGTCGTTGACGGCGCACCCGTGTCCGGGTGGGATGTGTCGGTCTGGTCAGCCGGTACTGAGGGCGAGCCGGCGGCGCAGATCGGTTCCACGTCATCCGACCGTGAGGGGGACTTCGTCGTCGACCTCGGTTCTGTTTCGCGGGACGACGATCTCGTCTACCTGCTCGCGACCGCCCCTGGCGGTAACGACACGACGATGACCTCGACCTTCGCTGCCGTCATCCCCTCCGATGCTACGGCGGTCGTCCTTAACGAGCGCACGACTGTCGCAGCGGGCTACGCCCTTGCCCAGTTCACCGGGCCGGAGGGGGTCGAGGGCTCTTCTCCGGGTTTGCCGAATGCCGCCGCGATGTACGCGAATCTCGTGGATGCGCAGACTGGCGACTATGGCGCCGTGCTCACATCGGCACCCAACGGCACGCAGACCGAGGCGCTGCCGACATTCACCTCGCTCACCAACATCCTCAGTGCGTGCGTGCTCGATACCGACGCGTGCCGGGTTCTCGTCGATGCCGCGAGCGCGCGGTCCGACGATCGGCCCGTTGACACGTTCCGCGCGTTCGCGCAGATCGCCCGGGACCCGAGCGCTGCACCCTCTGAGCTGTACGACCTGTCGCTGACCGTGGCCGGCGACCGGCCGGGCCTGATGGCAGCCCCAGCGGCCTGGACTCTCGCGCTGCGCTTCGACGGCGACGGGCAGACCCTCGACGGCCCGGGTAACTTCGCCATCGACCCCGACGGCAACATTTGGGTCAACAACAACTACGAGTACGGCGCTGACCCGCAGGACCCGACCTGTGGCAGTGATCTGCTGCTGAAATTCGCGCCCAACGGCGAGATGGTCGGAAAGTACACGGGAGGCGGTCTGAGCGGTTCGGGATTCGGCATCGCGTTCGACCCGTCCGGACAGCTGTGGGTGAGCAACTTCGGTTTCGCCGGTGAAGGATGCACCGAGCAGCCGACACACAACAGCGTGTCGCTCTTCTCGATCGAGGGGGAGCCGCTCTCGCCGGCGGGTACCGGATTCACCGCGGGTGAGCTCGCGTGGCCGCAGGGTATGGACATCACAGCTGCGGGCGATGTCTGGAACGCGAACTGCCAGACCGGCACCGTCACCGTGTATCCCGGTGGCGACCCCGAGAAGGCGATGACGCTGGATGCCGGCCTTGACCAGGCGTTCGGCGTGGTCGATACAGGCACGCACGTTGTCGTGAGCGGTATCGCGAGCAGCTCGGTGGCGGTCTTCAACTATGACGGGACCCTTGTGGGGGGTGCTGCGCTCGCGGGCGACGAGTTCGTGTTGCCGATGGGCGTCGCTGCCGACCCGGAGGGCAACGTGTGGGTCGCCAACTCCGGTTCCACGACCCTCCCGTGCCCGACCCGCCCGATCTCGTCGGGACCGGCGGGGTCGATCGCGCTGATCGACGCCGACGGGCAGACGGTCTCCGGCCCGTTCACCGGTGGCGGGATCACCCGGCCGTGGGGCATCGCAACCGACGGAAACGGCAACGTGTGGGTCGCGAACTTCTCCGACCAGCGGGTATCGGCGTTCTGCGGAACCTCTCCCGAGACGTGCCCCGGTGACCTGTCGACGGGGGACCCGATCTCACCGGATGCGGGCTACGCGTTCGACGGACTCGTGCGCAACACCGGCCTGATCGCCGACCCGTCGGGGAACCTCTGGATCGCCAACAACTGGGAGGAAGTCCCGCTGCAGACGAACCCCGGTGGACACCAGATCGTCGCCTTCATCGGTCTCGCCGCCCCCGTCGAGGTTCCCGCCTTCACGCAGTGACCCGCATCCATCGGTGATCCTGGATCCATAGGTGATCCTGAACTGACTGCAGGCTCACTCACGGACCGGTTCGGTGTGATGGTCCTCGAGAGCGAGGATTCACGATGGACCACAGTGCAGCACCGATAGCCGATCACCCTGTCAACGCCGATACCGAAGCCGGAGCCGCCAGGCCCTGGTACCGACGGCGCTCGGCGAAGATCACGATGGCTGGGCTCACCGCCTGCACGGTCATGGTTACAGCGGCGTTCGCTATCCCGTATGCGGCGAGCGCTGCGCCGGGGGACCCGTCGGCATCGAGTGAGGCCGTCGTCGGGTATCCCGGAACGATGGGAGGAACCTCCGACGTCGCGCCGCGGTCCGGTTCGGGCAGCGGGTCGTCGACCTACGGGTACAGTGCTGACGCTTACGGCTCGTCGACGACGGTGGCAGACGCAACGGAGGCCACCGCAGACGAGTCCACCGGGGTGGTACTCATCGACACGGTCCTCGGCTATTCCTCCTCGGCGGCTGCAGGAACCGGCATGGTGCTCACCAGCGACGGTCTCGTCCTGACCAACAACCATGTCGTCGAGTCGTCGACCAAGATTACGGTCACGATCGCCAGTACCGGGGAGAATTACACCGCGACAGTCGTTGGCACGGATGCCGATGACGACGTCGCGCTGCTTCAGCTCGAGGGAGCGTCGGGCCTTGCGACGGTGACGCTCGACGATGACGACGCAGACGCCGTCGGAGATGAGGTCACCGCCGTTGGAAATGCGGATGGCGGCGGCATCCTGATGGCGGCCGATGGTGAGATCACCGAGCTGGATGCCAGCGTGACGACCGCGGCGGAGGGCGCCGTCGACAGCGAGACCCTCGACGGGACGATCGAGATCGCTGCCGATGTGGTGGCCGGAGACTCGGGAGGTGCCGTGCTGGATGCCGAAGGAGAAGTGATCGGCATGACAACGGCGGCCTCGAACCGCGGCGGTGTGGGATACGCGATCGACATCGATGATGCCCTTGCCATCGTGGACCAGATCGTTGCGGGAGATGAGTCAGACGGGGTTGTTCTCGGGTATCCCGCGTTCTTGGGCGTCGGAATCGCCCAGACTGCTTCGACGACGCAGGTGGTGCTGCCCGGCGCGCGCACGCGACAAGGTGCCGGCGGATCGACCTGGTCTGAGAGTGCCACGGCGGATCAGGATGGCGTCACGATCTCGGGAGTGTACGAGGCAACCCCTGCACAGCAGGCGGGATTGGCTGCAGGCGACACGATCACGGCGATCGATGGAATCGCGGTCACAGGTGCAGATTCGTTGAGCAGCATTCTCGAGAGCCACAACCCCGGTGACTCCGTCACGATCACCTGGACCGACGCGTCGGGTACAACCCAGTCCGCAACGGTCACCCTCATGGCTGGGCCGGTGTAGACGGTCCTCAGACCACGGCGCGGCGGCGACCTCCTACCTCCCCTAACTGGTGCCGCCGCGTCGTGACGTCGCGATCTCGGATCCTTGCGCGGGGCATCCGGCGGGTGTTACATTTCTCGACCCACAACGACGTGCCCAGGGGTAACCGTCAGGTCCCCGGATCGAACGGCACGGCCCGAAACCGCTGTATCTCGGTAGGTCGGAACAGGTGCCCAGCGATCGCCGGGCGCGCGTTGTCGGGGTGCGCGCACTGTGCCAGGCTCGGATCGTGAGCACCAGCACCGATCTTCGCGTGACACCACCCACCCGCCGCGAATGGCTGGCTCTCGCGGTCCTGTCGACGGGCCTCGGCCTGATCGTGCTCGATGGCACGATCGTCGGCGTCGCGCTTCCGGTCATCATCGCCGATATCGGGCTCGATCTCACCGATGCGCAGTGGGTCAACAGCCTCTATGCGGTTCTGCTGGCAGCGCTCCTGCTCTCGACGGGCAAGCTCGCCGACAGGTGGGGACGCAAGCTCCTGTTCCAGGTGGGCCTCGTCGTCTTCGTCGGCGGCAGCATCCTGGCCGCGATGGCGGATGCCGCGGGCCCGCTGATCGCGGCACGCGCGGTGCAGGCGATCGGTGCGGCTCTGATCATGCCCTCGACGCTCTCGACCGTGAACGCCGTGTTCCGCGGTAGGTACCGGGGAGCCGCGTTCGGCGTGTGGGGCGCGGTGATCTCGGGGGCCGCTGCCGTCGGCCCGCTCGCCGGTGGCGCTCTCACCCAGTGGGCGTCGTGGCACTGGATCTTCCTCGTGAACATCCCCCTGGGCGCTGCGGTCTTCATCGCGGGGCTGCTGACGGTCCCCGAAACCAAGGGCGCGAAGGGTCGACCGGGAGCGGATGTCGACGGTGCACTCCTGAGCGCCATCGGCTTCGGCGCACTGGTGTTCGCCGTCATCGAGGGACCCCAGCTGGGCTGGTGGGCGCCGACAGGCGAGTTCTCGATCTTCGGGTGGCAGTGGCCGGCGGACGCTCCGGTCTCGGTGGTGCCCATCGCCTTCGCGATCGCTGTGGTGGCGCTCGTGCTGTTCGTGCTGTGGGAGCGCCACCGCGAGAAGGTGCGACGGTCGGCGATCCTGGATCTGAACCTGTTCCGCCTGCCGACCTTCACCTGGGGGAACGTGACGGCAGCCATGGTCGCGGTGGGGGAGTTCGCGATCATCTTCGTGCTGCCCCTGTACCTCGTCAACGCGCTCGGTCTGGATGTCATGGGCGCCGGGCTGGTTCTGGCCGCGATGGCACTCGGTGCGTTCTTCTCGGGTGCATCGGCCCGGCACCTGGCTGCACGTTTCGGCTCACCCGGGACGGTGCTGATCGGACTCGCGCTCGAGGTAGCCGGTATCGCTGTGCTGGCGCTGCTGATAACCGGTGACACCTCGGGGTGGATCGTCGCCATCCCGCTGGTGGTCTACGGGCTGGGCCTGGGACTGGCATCCGCTCAGCTGACCGGCACGGTGTTGCAGGATGTGCCGGTCGATGTTTCAGGTCAGGGATCTGCCACCCAGAGCACCGTGCGGCAGGTGGGGTCGGCCCTCGGGACGGCGTTCGCGGGAGCGGCGCTGGCGGTTGCCCTCGCGCTCACGCTCCCGGCCGCGCTGGCGGATGCCGGCATCACCGGCTCGACAGCAACCCAACTCGCCGACACCACACGGCAGTCCGCGGGAACGACGATCAGCCAGTTGCGCGCCGAGGGAGCGAGCAGCCCGCTCGGCGACCAGACCACGGCGGCGGTGACGGCACTGTCGAACGGCTTCGCGGATGCCACCCGCTGGTCGTTGCTGGTGGCCACGGTGTTCCTGCTGCTCGGGTTCGTCGGGGCTCTCGCGGTCCGCCGCGCTGCGGCGCGGTCGACCGCGGACGTGGGGCAGAGCGCGTGAAGTACGACCTCAAGAAGGATCGGAAAGACCTCTACGCGCCCGGAAGGCATGACTTCACGCGCGTGACGGTGCCGCCGATGACCTACCTCGCGATCCACGGCCACGGCGACCCCAACACGTCGCCGGCGTACACGGATGCCGTCAGTGCCCTCTACGCGTCGGGGTATGCCATCAAGTTCGCCTTCCGCGGTCGCACGGGGGACGACGTCGTGGTCGGGCCGCTCGAGGGGCTGTGGTCGAGTGCCGACCCGTCGAGCTTCGTCGACCGCCGCAAGGATGGGTGGGACTGGACGATGCTCATCCCGTTGCCGCCGGCGGTGACGGATGCCGACATCCGTGCCGGACTCGAGACGGCAGCACGCAAGAAGCCCGAGCTTCCGATCGGCCAGGTGAGTCCGGTCACGATAGACGAGGGGCTGTCGCTCCAGATCCTTCACGTGGGGTCTTACGACGCGGAAACCCCGACCCTGCATCGCCTGCACGCCGAGCTGATGCCGGCGCGGGGTCTGACATTCAACGGTCCACACCACGAGATCTACCTCAGCGATCCGCGTCGCGTCGCTCCCGAGAAGCTGAAGACGATTCTTCGTCAACCGGTGCGAGCGATCGACTGACGACGCGGGTCCGGCAGGGGAATGCCGGACCCGCGAGGCCTTACGCGGCGGGCTGCGCCTCGGCGACCGCCGTGCGAAGGCCCTCGACGAGCGTCGTCGTCGGCCGTCCGATGAGGCGCGCGAGCGTTCCGTCGGTGTCAGCGAGAACTCCGTCGGCAATCGCGAGGTCGATTCCCGCAACGAACTGGGCGACATCGGCGGGAAGGCCGAACTGCTCAAGCTGAGCCTGCTTGTCGGCGGCAGAGAGTGAGACGTACGCGACATCCGTGCCGAGAACCTCGCTTGCCGCGGCGGCGAGCTCGTCGTAGGTCCAAGCCACGTCGCCCGCGAGCTCATAGACCCGACCGACGTGCCCGTCCTCGGTGAGAGCGACGGCAGCAGCCTCGGCGTAGTCGCGGCGGCTCGCGCTGGCAACGCGCCCCTCGCCAGCTGCTGCGGCGATGACACCGGAGGCTGCAGCGCCGAGAACGTCCTGCGTGTAGTTCTCGTGGTACCAGTTGTTGCGCAGGATGACGGCGGGAAGGCCCGCGGCAGCGATCGCCTCCTCCGTCGCGCGGTGTTCGGCGCCGAGCGCGTAGTCCGCGGATGTCACCTTCGGTGCACTCGTGTAGACGAACTTCTCGACGCCGGCCTTCTTCGCCGCTTCGATGACGTTGAGGTGACCCGCGAGCCGGGTTCCAACCTCGGAACCCGAAATCAGCAGGACGCGATCAACTCCGTCAAGGGCGGCCTCGATCGTAGCGGGTTCGGCATAGTTCAGCGGCGCGACGCGCACGCCGAGGTCGACCAGAGGAGCTGCCTTGTCGGGCGTGCGCACGCCGGCGACGATGTCGGATGCCGCAACGCCGCGCTCGAGAAGTGCGGTGACGACGTGGCCGCCGAGATGTCCGGAGGCGCCCGTAACGAGAATGGCCATAGTGAATCCTTTCGATCGTGACGCCGCTGTGGCGCTCGTGATCAGAAACCTGGATTCGAAATCAAGCATTCCTTGCGTAAGGTACCCACCTTTTCGTAAGGTACCCACGTGTCAGTAAGTCTTGCGGAAATACGTGACGTTCGGGAGCGAGCTTTCTCGGCGGCCTGCCCCACACGGGTCGTGCTCGACCACGTGATGTCGAAGTGGGGCGTCCTCGTGCTGCTGACGCTGGGTAACGGCACAGCGCGGTGGGGGGAGCTGCGCCGAAGCATCGACGGCATTAGCGAGAAGATGCTCGCGACGACACTGAAGACCCTCGAAGGCGATGGCCTGGTGCAGCGCACCTCGTACCCCGAGGTTCCCCCGCGGGTCGAGTACTCGCTCACGGAGCTCGGGTGCGACCTGATGCTGCGCCTCGGTCCGCTCATGGACTGGGTTGCCGAGCACGCTGACGACATGGTCGACCGGGAAGTGCCTTCCTAGTCCAGTTGTGCGCGCTGCACGCTCGGGCGGAATCCGACGAACAGCAGATAGCCGGCGAACCACAACTCGAAGGCGAAGATCGGTGCCGCCGCGAGGCCCGCGAGCACGTTCGTCTGGTCGATGATCCCGAACAGCTGTGCAAGGTCGGAGACCAAGACGAGGGATGCGCCGACGGCGCCGAGAACCGGAATTCCGCGCACGACAGCGCGTGAGCGCCACAGCAGCCACGACAGCACGAGGGTGTTCACGCCGATGACGAGTCCCTGTCCGACCAGGAACGATGCGGCGTGCATCCCCACCAGGCTCGCGACGACCGACGTGTCGGGAGAGGGTGCGACTGCGACGTCGGCTCCCGGGACGGAGCCGGAGAGGACGAAGACGAGCGTGAGCATGGGGAGGATGCCGGCGGCGATGATCGCGCCTTCGAGCGTGCGCAGGCCGGCGAAGGTGTAGGCCGCTGCCGGTCCGGAACGGCGCAGGGCGGCCAGCAGCACGGTGCCATTGGCGACGCACGCGATCGCGAGGATCAGCTCGAGGGTGATCCCGGCGCGCAGCAGCCCCGCCGATGACTCGGCAATGCCCTCGGCGTAGGCGAATGCTGCGGCGACCGAGGTGACATGGGTCACGAGGTAGAGGGAGCCGGCCCAGAGGGCGAGGGCACGGATTCGGGGCATTGTGATCTCATTTCTGCGAGCTAGTATACGCGGTATACCGCGCTGTCGACGACTGTAGGTGTACCTTGTATACATGTCAAGTTCCGCGCGAGTCCGCAGTGAGTCTTCGCGACAGCGGGGCTCATCGTGATGGCGGGGAGTTCCCGGGGCGCGCTCACGACGCAGAGCGTGACGGCGGCTGCCGTCGAGCTGGCAGACGAGGTGGGGCTCGAGGCTATGACAATGCGCCGCCTCGCACAGGCGCTCGAGGTGACACCGATGGCGCTCTACAAACACGTCGACAATCGCGAGAAGCTGATCGACCTCATGTTCGATCGGCTCGTCATCGAGATGGCACCAGAGCTTGCAGACCCTGACCCGTCTTCTGCGCTGTCCGGTGCGTACGGCCCCGCCTCGAGCGCTGACTGGCGCGACGTGCTGCGTGAGCAGATACTTGCTGCGCGGGAGACGATGATGTCACACCCCTGGTCGTTCGAGGCGATTCAGACACGCACCCTTGCAACGCCGGTCGTGCTCGCCTACATGGACCGCCTCATGGGGATCATGTTCCGCGGCGGCTTGTCGGCGGATCTCGTCCATCACGCCATGCACACGCTCAGCACCCGCATGTGGGGGTTCACACAAGACGTGCTTCCGACGCCCTCGGCATCCGAGGCTGCGGCGGAATCGGGAGGCGAACTCGTCTCCGAGGATGCCGCGTTGGCGTCGTTCGCGGCATCCTTTCCCAACATCGTGCGTATGGCGATGACAGCACCGGGCGCGGCAGGGCAGTGTGATGCGGATGCCGAGTTCGGCTTCGCCCTCGACATCCTGATCGATGCCTTCGAGCAGCGTCGGCTCTCCGGGTGGAGCTCGACTAGCGCGCATTCTTGAGTACGCCGGTCGGTGACCGCCTCGATCTGTCGGGTGTTCCTCGGGTCTGCCCGTCGTAGCCTGGACAGATGACAGGCGATTCCGGTGAAGCGGCGGCATCCGCTGACCATCACCGCGCCCGTCGGCAGCTGCTCGATCTGGTCTCGTCAGATCCGACGGTCGGCCCCCGCGACAGTCTGGCGGCGCTCCTCGGGTTCCCGGACGACCCCGACGCGAGGCGGGCTGCGGTCCTCATCCTGTTCGGTGTGCTGGATGACGCGCCGAGCGCTCACCGCGCGAGTGCTGCAGCTGTATCCCGCGACCTCGACGTGCTTCTGCTGGCCCGGGCGACGACGCTGCGTTCGCACGCGGGACAGGTCGCCTTTCCCGGGGGCAGGCTCGAGCCCGATGATTCCGGTCCCGTCGCCGCCGCCCTGCGCGAGGCTCAGGAAGAGACCGGTGTGAACCCCGACGGCGTTGATGTTCTGGGCACCCTCGCTGAGGTTCCGCTGCCGTACTCGTCGCATCGCGTCACGCCGGTCCTCGCGTGGTGGCGTGAGCCGTCGCCCGTGCGAGCTGTCGATGTTGGCGAGTCGGCGGCAGTCTTCCGGGCGCCCGTCGCCGACCTGCTCGACCCCGCGAATCGCGGCTGCACCGTCATCGACCGAGGTCCGCGCACTCACCGCGCCCCGGCGTTCCAGGTGCGAACCGCGACGGGCGAGCACTTGGTCTGGGGTTTCACCGCAATGCTCCTGGACGGACTGTTCGATCGTCTGGGATGGACAGAACCATGGGACCAGATGCGTGAGCTCGCGATCCCGAACCTCCTGCCGTAGACGAGACGGATGCGGCGGCCGTCCCTGCCTGTGAGGATGTCGACGTGGCGCATCCGATCATGTTCGACGAGGAAGACCCCTACCTCGCGTGCGTTCGGGCGATTGCGCTCGGCTTTCCCGGCGCCGACGAGAAGGTGTCGCACGGGCGGCCGCACTTCTTCACCAAGCGCACGTTCTGTATCTTCGGCGGATCGCAGCGCGTCGACGGGGAGTGGGTTGGGCACGACACCGCGGTTCTCATCAAGCCGGACCCGGTGGATGAGCCGGCGCTCCGGCAGGATCCACGGTTCTGGGTTCCGGCATACCTGGGCCCGTCGGGATGGCTGGGGCTTGACGTAGACGTCGACGTCGACTGGCTCGAGGTCGCTGAGCTCATCAATGCCTCGTATCGGGTTACGGCTCCCGTCACGCTCATCCGTCGCTTGGATGCCAGCGACGACGACTGACGCTGTCAGACGGGTCAGCGCGCGAGAGGGATGACAGCTGCCAGCGAGACAACCGGCGCGGCGAGCAGGCCCATGAGCACGAATCGGGTCCAGCTGACCTCGACGCCATCGGCGCGCAGCCGCTGATGCCACAGCAGGGTCGCGAGTGACGCCCACGGCGTGATGAGTGAACCCGCGTTCACGCCGATCAGCAGAGCCGCGAGACGCTCGGGAGATCCAGCTACCGGTTCGACGAGCAGATAGGCCGGCAGATTGTTGATGAGGTTGGCCGAGACGAGGCCCGTTCCGGTGAGGCGCCACAGCGACAGCAGGTCCGTGCCCGAGCCCGCGATCGAGCCGATCAGGGCGCCCGAACCGAGCGTCTCGAGAATGCCGACCGCGAAAAAGAGCCCCGCCGCGAAGATCACGAGCGAAAAGGGGACGAGGCGCCACTTCAGAGCCCGCGGATGCCGCCAGGCGAAGACGCCGAGCAGAACAAGCGCCGCCGCGCAGGCGGGGATCCAGGGAGGGATTCCCGAGACGAGAAGCGGCAACAGCACCACGACGACGATCGCTGCGATGCGAAGCAGGACCGGATCGGCCGTCTCGGGGGCTGCTACCGACGGATATGTTCCGCGGAGGCGTCGATGGAAGAACAGCACCAGCACGCCGACCGTCGCCACGATAGCGATCCCCGCCGACGGGCCGAGGAGGGCGATGAATTCCCACGGACCCAGGTGCAGCAGGTCGGCAGCGAGCAGGTTGGTGAGGTTCGAGACCGGCAGCACGAGTGAGGCCGTGTTCGCGAGCCAGACGGTTGCGAACACGAACGGGAGCGGGTCGAGGCGCCGAGCCCGCACGACAGCGACGATCACCGGAGTGAGAAGCACCGCGGTGGTGTCGAGGGACAGGAACGCCGTGGCCGCGACGGCGAGGATGACGACCATCGCCCACAGCGCGGCGGTTCGTCCCTTGCCGAGGCGCGAGAGCCGGTGTGCGGCGGCGTCGAAGACTCCGGCTGCCGCTGCGAGCTCGGCAACGATCGTCACCGCGACGACGAACAGGAGGATGGGCCATACCCGTTCCGCGACGACCATCGCGTCATCGGGGCGGGCAAGGCCTGTCGCGATCGCGGTTGCGGCGGCCAGGAGCAGCACGAGGCCAACGATCGCCAGTTTCACGGCATCCATCCTCTCCTGCTTCTCTCGGAGGCGGGCGGACCTCTCGGCGGTGGAGAGGAGACCGACGATGAGAAACTCAGATGTGCAAACCCGATCCCGCGCTAAGCTGGTGCTTTCCGCGATTCTCGCCGCGATGACCGTCTTCGACATCGTCTTGCATGTCGCGATCGATCAGGTCGAGTCGCTGCGGATATCGGGAAACCTCGTCGTCCTGGCTGCCGCGCTCGCCCTGCTTTTCGTGCCCTCCGCGCGGCGCGCGTGGGTGCCGGCGCTGGCGGGTGCGATCAGCCTGGCACTCAATCTCGTGTTCATCGGGCGCGAGGGCATCGGACCGCTCGGGGCGGTGCTGGTGGCGACTAGCACGGCGCTCTGCGCGGCGATCGCGATTGTGCTCGCGCGTCAGCGCCGCTGACGGCGGCGTCCACGCGGGCGGGACGGGATGCCGAGGTCAGCGCCGCGTGCTTGTGACGTGGCTGCGACGGAGAGGCCTCGGGCCACAAGAGTGTGAGCGCCGGGGGCTGTGCCCGCCGGGATCGTCACCGTCGTAGAGAAAGTGCCCGTCGCGCTTGCGGGGATCGATGCGAGAACGACCGGGGTTGAGTGCAGCTCGATCTGAACTGTCTCGTTCGGCCCGAAGCCGCCGCCCGAGAGAACGACCTGCCCGCCTTGTGTGACATCGCTGGCGCTTGCGGTTATTCCGCGGGTCGCGGCCCAGTCCGAGATCGACTCCTGCACGATGTTGGCGACCTCGAGCACGCCGCCTTCGTCGGGGTGCAGGGCGCCGATCTCGACGCAGATGTCGGTGTTGCCGTCGGCGGGCAGGTAGCCCGGGTCGCACGTCGATTCGCTGTTGAGGTAGAGCGTGATGCCGTTGATCCACGGGTCGGGGGTGCACAGAGTGTTGCCCGCGGTCTGGTCCCACGTGGGAATGAAGGTGAAGTTCGCGTCCGTCGCGGCCGACTCGATCGCGTCGTCGAGCTGCTGCTCGATGTCGTGCAGGAACTGCAGCTCCACGCCGTTGTAGGGCACGGAGTTTGGGGTCAACGGGTCGGTGACGTAGGCGTCAGTCGCGTTGTTGGGAGCGACCTGCGGGTAGCCGACGACGAAGACCTGGGCATTGGGTGCGGCGGCGCGGATCTCAGCGAATGTCGTTGCAAGGCGCGGGGCCACCGAGTCGGCAATGCGACCGGAGAGGTATGCCGTCGGATACGTCGCCTCGTCATCGAAGTAGTCCTTGCAGTTGTCGAACGCGCCGACCTTGTCGGCGAGGTAAGCGGGTCGCAATCGACGGAAAGGCGCATGCAGGCAGTGGCGATCGATGAGAAGCCAAGATCGTTGCCGCCGATCCCAACAGTGACGACGTCAGTGTCGGCACTGAGACCGGCGGACTGCAGTTGGGGTGCCGTCATCCCCGACAGTGTCACCTGCAGAGTGCAGGCATCGGGGAGGGTCGGCAAGATGACGTTCGGGTCGGTTGGGGAAAACAGCCGCCATCAGCTTTCGCACGGCATCACATTAGCGGCACGACGTAGCGCGCGCATCGTCGCGCCGATGCCACTATGGGTTCCCATGAGCAGTGCGCCGCCGGGTGTCTGGCCAGTCGTGGGCCGAGACACGGATGCCGACAGCCTGGCGGCGCTGCTCGGGCAGCTACCTGTGCGCGCTCAGATCCTGACGGGCCCCCCGGGCATCGGCAAGACCGCGCTCGCGAGTCTCGTGGCAGAGCGAATGCCCGAGCGAACCGCCGTGTCGATCATCGCCCTCTCTGAGCTTGCGGCGGTCCCGCTCGCCGCCTTCTCGCCGACTCTCACAGCCCTCGGGCTGCCCCTCGAGCCATCCGGTGCCGTGCCTGCGCTCATCTCGCGCATCGGACGAAGCTCCGGGCAGTTCGTGCTCGTCGTCGACGATGCGCCGCGGCTCGATGACGTTTCAGCTGCCGTCGTGTACCAGCTCGTCCGCGGATTCGGAGTGCCGATGATCGCAACGGCACGCCTGGGCGAGACCCTTCCGGCACCCCTGGCCAAGTTGCTTCTCGAGGGCTTCGCCGAGGAACGCCGGGTCACGGGGCTGGCAGTCGACGACATTCAAGAACTCCTGCTCTACCGGTTCGGCGCGAACGGTCGTCGTGCCGATGCCTCCCGGCTGGCGGGACGAACGCAAGGCAACCCGCTCTACGTGCGGATGCTCGTGGAGACTGCTGACCGTGAGGGCGCGGTGCGGGTGACGGACGGTGTTGTCGAGATTGACGACGGCCCAACGCCGCCCGGTCTGCTGCAGACCGTCGATGCTGTGATCGCCGCTCTCGACGCGGACGATCGCGCCGCACTGAGATTCGCCTCTCTCACGCAGCCGCTCGATCTCGACACCCTGGATGCGTCCTCTCCCTGGCCGCGCCGGGTATTCGAAGCGCTTGCGGCGCGCGGACTTCTGATCAATGACGCGGGAACGCGGGCCGTGCGCGTCGCTCACCCTTTGCTCTCGGAAGGTCTCAACGCGCTCGGCAGTGACGCGGCCGGCACGCGCTCGCACGCGGTAGCTCACCTCCGATCGCTGAGGGATCCGGCGAGCCGCTTCAAGGCCATCGTGTTGCAGTCCGAAGGCGCGGGCGCCGTCGATGCCGCCGATCTTGTCTGGGCGGCGGATCATGCGTTCCGGTCGGCTCGCTTCGAGCACGCCGCTGCGCTCGCGCAGCGGGCTGCTGGCGCGGCATTCGCCCCAGCTCAACGCTTCCGGGCGTATCTCGTTCTTGCGTGCGCGAAATCGAGCCTGGGCGAGCTGGATGTCGCAGACGCTGCGTTCGAAGCGGCGCTTGCTCTCACCGAGACGGGCTCGATGCGGGCCGGTTCATCGACGGGTGATGCGGAACAGGCCGCGGATACCTCTGCCCATGAGGTGACGTGGGGCGATCGCGCACTTCTGGTCAGTCGGCGCGGCGAACATCTCGCATTCCGCCGGTTCGACGTCGCCGCCGCCATCCGGGCTGCTGAGAAGCTGCAGGCGTCTGCTCCTCCGACCGTGGCGGCAACCCTCGATCCCGAGTTGCGCCTCTGGCGGGGGCTTGTCGGGCAGATGCATGAGCGCACTGGCGAGTCCGACGGCGATGAATCACCAGAAATGCGGGTACGCGGCGCGGTCGCGTCGATCATGACCGAGTCCATGAACGGCCGCACCGCCGCCGCCGTGGAGGCAGCCTCCCTGTTGTCCGACGTACAGGCGAGGTTCGGGGTGCTCGATCCGTTCGCCGCGGCGATGATCGGATTCGAAACCTACTTCGACTTGCTCTCACGCGGCGAGCATGAGCGTGCTGTCGAGTTCGCCGAGCAACGCCGCGCGACCACCGGCGAGGGCGCTGGCATCTGGACGAGCACGGTAGCCGAACACCGCAGCTATAACGGTCGTCTGGCTGAGGCGCGCCGACTCTCAGCCCTGGCGGTCGATCAGCTTCGCTGGCGCGACCCGTTCGCGATCATGCCGCTTGCTCTTGCCATCCGCGCCGACCTGACGGCAAAGTCCGGGGATCTCGTCGGCGCGCGAAGTCTCCTCGACGCGATCGATCCTGCCCAGCGGTCGGAGCCGAAGGCGTTGCTGATGGCTGCGGAGTGCGAAGCCTGGCTTGCCTACGCCGCTGGCGACTCGGCTCGCGCGGCGGCGTTGATTGAGGCAGCAGCCGAGCAAGCAATGGGAGTGGGTTTCCAACTCGTCGCGGCAATCTCGCTCGGTGTCTGCATCCGTATTGGGAATGCCGACCGAGCTGCAGGGATGCTCGAGGCGATCTGCGAACAGGTGCCTGCCGAGATGCGCCTATATACGGCGCTGCGCGATGTCGCCGTCGCGCTGCGTGATCGAATCCCCACCAGCATGCCCACAGCGGCCTCGGCGCTCGTCGCCGGCGGGATGGCGCCCACGGCGCTGGATGCTGTTGAGCTTGCCCGTCGAATGCGGACAGATGCCGAGACACGCCATCGTCTCGAGCGGGTCGCGATGATGGCCGCTGACGGCGTGGATGCGCCGCTGTTGCAGCGCCGCGATGCCCCCCTGATCTCGCAGCGAGAGCGGGAGGTGGCGATAGCCGCCGCGAGTCGTGCCCGCAGCCGCGAGATCGCCGAGCGCTTCGGTGTCTCGTCGCGGACGATCGAGAACCAGTTGCAGTCGGTGTACCGGAAGCTCGGGGTCTCATCACGCGACGAGTTGCGTGACGCGCTTCATGAGACCGGCCTCTTGGATCGGACCGCCGATTAGTCGTCTTCCCACACGTCGAGTAAGTCGGGGCGGGGTACTCCCCATGGCTTGCAGGAGCTTCCCGATGGCTGCCTGCGTCCCCGCCCCGACTGTCCGGGTCGCTACGGCTTGGCGAGCGTGACCGTGTAGGTCACCTCGAGTTCTGCCGCGTCGCCGAACGCCTTGAGGTCGACGTCTCCCGCTACGCCGCCGATGTCGGCGATGTAGTGCAGCGCCTCGGTGAGGAAGTCGTCGTTCCCGCTGCGTTGGTCGCTGGTGTTGGTCCACGCCGGATTCGCTGAGAGTCCATCGACGGTGCGCCAGAACGGGTCGGGTGTGCGGCACTCGAATTCCCATACCCACTGGGTGTCGAACTCTGTCTCGTTGACCGCGTAGTCGAGTTGCTCTTCACACCCGTACAGGGTCACGTCGGGCATGCCTTCGGGAACCGGGATGGCCTCGCCCTCGGTCGCGCCGCCGCCGATCGCGGCTGGCTCGGTCGTGGCATCCGGCACATCGACTTCGGCCATCTCGAGCATCGTGTCGGTCGGGGTGGGCGTTGCATTCGGTTCCGCCGACGCGCACCCGACGAGGAGGAATCCGGGGATGAGCGCGATCGACACAAGGCGGGCCGACAGACGGATGCGCCGCGTCATCGCTCTGAGACTCCGTAGATCAACGGCTTGCTTCCGCCTTCAGCGCCGTCCCAGATCAGCGCGACGACCCACGAGCCGCTCTGCAGCGACACGGCGCGCCCATCGCCCGCCGTGCCATCGGTGATGAGTTCGTATCCGGACCCGATGAAGGTGTCGACGAGCCGGTCTACGTCATCGCCCTCGACACCTTCGTAGGTGAGATTCCACGACCCGGGCGCGGTGACGACGCTCACGAGCTGGCCGTTGGGTTGGGGCAGTTCGGCGGGGAAGTCCGCAGGCACCTCGGTCGTCGTGCCCACCTCGATGGTTCCTTCGTCGGTTTCGATGGTTGCACCGTTCTCGTCGACGGAGATGCCGGTGGCGTCTTCGACGATGTCGCTGACGGAGGGCATGCAGCCGCTGAGAAAGAGCACGGCACCCACTGCGAGGGTCGGAATGAGAAGGGTTGCGCGAGGTCGATGCATGTGGGTCTCCAGAGAAGGGGACAGGGACGCTCACATGTTCCCGTCCACCCTCGACGGCGGCAATGAGTAAGAACTACCTATCGCTGCCGCATCCTGTCTGCCGCCGTCATCCGACAGTTCCCTATGATGAGCTCGGGCGGGCTTGGGTATTTCTGACGAAACCAGGAAGGGGGCGGGCTGGCATGGCGTGGATCGGCGGCCTGCTCGTGATCTGCATCGCGGTCGCGGGAGTCATCATCGCCGCCACTCTTCCCAGCATCGGTTTGCCCGGACGCGGGCAGCTGTTCGTTCGGTTCAGCATCATTGCGGGTATCGCCGCCGTGGGCTCGACGTTGATGTACGCGATCTATGAAACGACGGGCACCGTTCTCGCGCTCGTGGTCGGTGACACGTTCATGGTGCTCGGTCCCGGCGGGATTCTGCTGGCCCTTCGAGCGCTGTCGGGGCGACTGCGCAGCGCCACGATCGTGGTGTCCGGCGCCGCGTTGGCAGTGGCGGCGACGACCGCGCTCATCGGGCTCCCCGTCTCGGCGCTCGTGAAGGTCGCTGCACTTCTGCTGCTATGCATACTCACGGCGCGTGAGACCCGCATCGCACCGATCGTCGGTGAGACCGGCGCGCTGACGCTTCTGCTGGTGAACGTGGGGTACGCCACGTTCTCAGCCGGACGCATCGCCGTCGCTCTCACGCTGGGGATGGATTCGCCGCTCTACCAGGCGGCGTTCTCGATCTACCCGACGACCGTGGTCGGCATTCTGGCGGTCGCCGCGACAGGCGTGGCGGTCGTACGGATGGCAGTGGCGCGAGGCATGAGCGGGCGGATGTCGCCAAACGGGCCCGAGTCCGGATACAGCGTGGACGGCTGGTCGGTGGGTCTGCCCGCGGTCGATGATCTGCGCGCCGCGTTCGGCAGCTCCACGGTGTCTCGACTGCGGGCCGATCTTCGCGAGGCATGCGAGGTGATCAGCGCTGACGGTGCGCCCGAGGCTACGGTGCTTGCCAGAAGGCGGTCGCACCAGGTCTTTAGCCAGGCGCTGTCTGCAGAACTCGAGTCGCGCGGGTGGTCCGAGAGCGAGATCGCGATGGTGGTCATCGTCCCGGACGAGCGGACGGATGGCTGAGGTCTCGTTCGGCCTCGCTTAAATTGCCTATATAGGCATATGATTGCGATATGGCCCGAGCCGCAACCACCTCCGACGCGTTCAACGCGATTGCCGAACCGCGGCGGCGCGACATACTGATGCTGCTGCGTGACGGAGAGCGAGCGGTAGCCGAGTTGGCCGAGGATCTCGAGATGACGCAGCCCCAGACTTCCAAGCACCTGCGCGTGCTTCGAGAGGTGGGACTCGTCCAGGTTCGTGGTGCCGGCAAGCAGCGGTTGTACGGCCTGGATGCCGAAGGTTTGCGGCCCGTTCACGAGTGGACGGGCGGCTTCGAGCAGTTCTGGAACGGCAGCTTCGACCGACTGGATGCCTACGTGCAGCGGCTGGCACAGTATCCGTCAACGACAGACAGAGGAGACACGGATGACTGACCAGCACACGCCCGCCGCGGGGGCCGAGCCCGAGGCAGCCCGAACCGTCGTGGTCGAACGGCTCGTCAGCGCTTCTCGCGAGGTCGTATTCGAGGCGTTCACGAGCGTCGATCATCTCTCGGCGTGGTGGGGGCCCGACGGCTTCACGACATCGACGCGGGAGTTCGAGTTCCGCGAGGGCGGGGAGTGGATCTTCACGATGCACGGACCCGATGGCACTGACTATGCGGAGTGGATCCGGTGGCGTGAGATCGTTGCACCTGAGCGCATTGTGCTGCTGCACGGGGAGTATGCGGGCGATCCGAATGCGTTCGACTCGGTGTTCACCTTCGACGAGGTGGGAGCGCAGACTCGGGTCACGCTGTCGACCGTGTTCCCCACGAAGCAGCTGCGCGACACCGCAGTCGAGGAGTATCACGCGATCGAAGGCGGGGCGCAGACCCTCGGGAACCTGGCGACCTACGTCGAGGGCTGACTCCTCCGCGGTCGGTCCACCCGTACCGTGGTCGTGTGAGCATTCCCGCGC
This sequence comes from Microbacterium schleiferi, assembly GCF_038150145.1. Lineage (GTDB taxonomy): Bacteria > Actinomycetota > Actinomycetes > Actinomycetales > Microbacteriaceae > Microbacterium > Microbacterium schleiferi_B. The sequence continues at coordinate 17,990 of NZ_JBBWSA010000012.1, read as the reverse complement.
CCCACATCTCGATCCCGTCGCGGGTGCGGGAGCTGGCCCGCGGAGCGGTCTTGACCCCGGCCTGGATCAACGACCTCGGCGGCCTGACGTTCCGGGCGACGGATGCTGACGGCATCCGTTTCATCAAGTACGAGCCGCACAACCCCGAGTGGTCAGCTGACGCTGAGGCTGAACGCTTGCGGTGGGCTGCGCCGTTCACGCCGGTGCCGCGGGTCGTCGAGTACGGGGGCGACGCGACGCACGCGTGGCTGGTGACCGAGGGGTTGGCGGGCGAGAGCGCGGTATCGCCGCGGTGGCGCTCCGATCCCGCGTCGGCGGTTCGGGCGATCGGCGAGGGGCTGCGGGCACTGCACGATGCCTTGCCGGTCGCGCAGTGCCCGTTTCGGTGGGATGTTCCCACGCGCCTGGCGAACGCGGCGGCGCGCGGCATCCGTGTTCCCGCAGCGCTGCACGAGCCGCCGCCGGTGGACCGGATCGTCGTGTGTCACGGTGACGCGTGCGCGCCGAACACGCTCATCTCGGATGCCGGCACCTGGTCGGGCCACGTCGACCTCGGCTCGCTCGGCGTTGGTGATCGGTGGGGAGACCTCGCTTCGGCGGCGCTCAGCACCCAGTGGAACTATGGCCCCGGGTGGGAGGACGCGCTCGTTACCGCGTATGGCATCGACCCGGATCCGGAACGGATGCAGTACTACCAAGCTCTGTGGAACGCGACCTGAGCCCGACTCATCGCGCGCGTCATGTCGGATGTCGGCGCGATGCTGGGGACGTGACCTCCGATCCATCCGCCGTCGAACGGTTGCCTCCGCGGCCGGATCGCGCCCCCGACTTCGACGACCGGTTCGATGGTGCGCTCTCGGCCGAACGGTGGGTGCCGCACTACCTGCCGCACTGGACGACTCCCGATCGCTCGGAGGCCCGCTACCGCATCACGCCCGAGGGCGTCGAGCTGCGGATCGAGCACGATCAGCTCGACTGGCGGCCCGAGGATGCCCCGCTGCGGGTGTCGAACCTGCAGACGGGCACGTTCTCGGGGCCGCTCGGGTCGGCATCCGGAACCCACCGCCACCGCGACGACGTGCGCGTGCGCACCGAGGCGCCGCTGCGGCTGCTGTTCGCTCCCGCGGGCGGACGCATCGACCTGACGGTGTCGGCCACGCGTGACGACGGATGCATGCTCGCGGCGTGGCTCGTGGGCACCGAGCATCGGTCGCCGACGGATTCGGGAGAGATCTGCATCTTCGAGATCGATGCGGATGCCGTGCGTGAGAGCACGGTCGCGCGGTCTGGCGTGAAGGCGCATCATGATCCGCGGATGCGCACCGATATGGCTGAGGTGACGGTGCCGTTCGATGCGAGCTCTCCTCACACCTGGACGGTGATGTGGGGGAGCGGCGGGACCGTGATCGGGTGCGAGGGCCGCGTCGTGCGGCGGATCGCGCAGGCTCCCGACTATCCGCTGTTCCTGATGATCGACCTGTTCGAGATCGGCCGACCCGGCGGCACCTATCCGAAGGCGGCGATGATCCATCGCGTGCACGGGTGGAGCTTCGACGCGCCGTAGCGCCGTGGATCCGTCTCGTGATGGACGACTCGTGCAGCACCTACCGCAGAATCAGTTCGCGCGCGTTGCGAAGCGCGACTTCTCGGTCGGCGAGTTCCTCGGCCGCGACCAGCACATCCATGGCGGGCGTGACGCGCCCGCTCAGATATGTGCTCAGCCGGCTCGCGGACGTTCCGAGGGTAGAGGCGAGCTCTCGCTGCGTGAGCCCGCTGGCTCGCTGCGCCGACCGGAGCCGTTCTTGGGCGATCTCGGATGTCGTCCGTTGCCGGTGGGAAATCATCTCGCGCACGAGCGCCACGGTCTGACGAGACTCCGCGGCCTCAGCCGACTCCTCGAACACCTCGCGCAGACCCGGTTCGGATGCCACGGCTGATGCGAGCCGAGACCAGTGAGGCGCGTAGCCCCGATCGAGCGCGGCAAGCATGCCTTCGAACCCCCACTCGCGCACGGGGGCGTCGGGGGTGACGTCGATGTTGCGGAATCGAAGCGGCATCCTCAGCTCCTCTCGGTATTCATGCGGCGACGTAGGGGGCCAGCGCTCGGCAGTCGGCGACGACGTTCTCCCAGTCGTGCCAGCGCCGCTCGAGCTGCTTGTAGGTGGCCAGATCCCGGATGCGGGTGTGGTCTTTCGGTGAGGGGTCGATCAGCTGCCTGGCGAGTTGGGACTGCACAGGCCGGTCTTCCGGGTGCGTCGGGTCGGTGTAGTAGTCGTCGATCCGAGAGAGCACCGCGCCGATTCGCTCGGGTCCGAAGCGATACGACAGCGCGGCAACGTCGAGGTAGTCACGCATCTGGTTGCGCTTGACGATCAGGAAGCCCTTGATTCGCGCGATCTCGTCGAGGGTCGGAACGGTGATGGTGGAGCCGGTCGGCACGGTGACCGATTGCACCTCGAGCGGCCGGGTGCGGATCATTTGACGGACGCCTGCTTCGATGCCGCCGAGTTCGCCGAGGATGATCTTGCCCGGGACACCTCTGTTGAAGACCCAGTCGCCTTCCCGCTCCAGGGCATCGAGGATCTGTTCGTATCGGTTCTGGAGATCTTCGATGATGTGATCGTGGTCGGTCGACATGCGGTGGCGTGCATAGAGAGCGGCGGCGGCTCCGCCGACGAGAACGGCATCCGGCACGCGCGCCTGCAGCCGCGCAGCCGACTCGAGCACCTCGCTCAGGCCCTCGGGAAGCCGTGACGTCGCATCATCCATGGGAGCAATCATATCAGATCTGATAACAATTTCGAGAGGTTTATCCTCTTCTCGACGCGCGGTCCTCGTCGTTGAGCCGGTGCCAGACGCCTTCCGAGACGACGTCGACCCGGTCGCTGTCGACGACGATCGCTGTGTCGTCATCCATGACATACGCGGGGATGTCGATCTTGGATGCCCAGGTCGAGGCGACCTCGATCGAGTTGCCGGGTCGATCGCCGACGGCGAGATGTGGATAGATTGCGAAGTCGACGACGCCGAGTCCGCGGTCGCCGAGCGGGGATTGCCAGCCGACGAACTCCTCGCCGATCCTTGGCGTCATGACCATGCTGCCGGCGCTCATGCCAACCCAGACGGTGTCGTCGAGGTCGTCGAGCAGGTCCAGCATCCGCGATTCGCGTAGCCAGTGGTGAAGGTAGATCGCGTCACCGCCTGAGACGAGCAGGGCGTCGGCGTCGCGCACCTGCGGCATCCATCGCTCGTCGGGGAGGCTCGGCAGCGCCGTCAGCTCGAGGAGCCCGACGGATCTCCAGCCGAGCGAAACCATCGGGTTGCCGGGTTCCTGGCCGGCCGCGAACTCCCACGCCTTCACTCCCGGTCCGAGCCACGGATGCCCGTACATTGCTGTCGGAATGCACAGGGCCGTCGACTCCTCGATGGGCTTGCCGAGCAGGTCGACGAGTGCGGCCCGGATGCTGGGATTGGTCACTCCGCCGGAGGTCAACAGCAGGCGCATTGGTTCTCCTTCTCGGCGCGGGCGCGCCTCCCCAGCACGCCAGATCGCTACACGGATGTCAAGCGGTCTGCATCATCCGCGACGGCCGAGAGGAAACTCCGAACGGTGCGCGTGATTCAGAAGGGCGCGGGCGGATCGTCGGGTGCACTGGGCGCGACGTTCTCGGGCGCAGGTGCTGGTGGTCCCGGTGGAGGAGACGGCACGAACTGCACGGTGGGGCTTGTGGGGTGTTCCGTGTAGATGCGGCCGAGGGGTGAGGTCCATTCGAGGACACCACCCGGAAGTTGTCGAACTTTCCAGGCCGTGAACTGCTTCATCGAGTGGTGTCGTTGGCACAGGTGAGCGAGGTTGCAGACGTCGGTTCTGCCGCCGAGTGCGTGGTCGATGGTGTGATCAACCTCACAACGGATGGCTGGCATGCGGCATCCGGGGAAGCGGCAGTGTTTGTCGCGGGCGCGCAGGTGCCGGTCGATGGCGGCGGTGCGCTGATACGTGTCGGTGTGGAGCACCGCGCCGGTTACGGGATGGGTGACGATGCGTTCCCACCACTGGCCGCTTGCCCCGGCGAGGCGACGGGCGGTGGCGGGGTCGATGGGGGAACTTCCGACGAGGTCGATCGTGCCGGTGTCGCCGGCGGGCGCGTCGTCGCGCCCCAGAAGTGCAAGGGCAGGTACGACGATCTGAACCTTCGCGCGGATGGCGCCGAGCGTTCCGATGCCATCACCGTCGATGGTCGGATCGGCAAGTGGTGAGCCGGTCAGGAGCATGTCGGCGAGTACGTCCGCGCGGATCTCGTCCATGCTGCGGACGTCGGGTTCGGCATCCGTGTCGTGTGTGCCCGCGTCCAGGTACGGGCTGGATGCTTGTGCGGTTGCCGCGGCGGGACCGAGTGCGCGACCGGCCGTGGTGCTACGCGCATCGACGACGGCACGGGCCTGCTGCGTGAGGCGATCATAGATGGCATCGGTGAGGAGCGTGGGAAGCACGGTGACGAGTTCTGACATCCCGTCGGGAAGTTGGTTGACGCCGACCCGGCGACGGCGCCGCGCATCGATGTGTCGCTCGGCGAGGGTGCGGGGATGGAGCTGCTCGGCAAGGTGTTGCAGGTCGACACGAGCGCGCCCGGGTGTCTTTTCGAGGCAGATCTCGATAGCGAGGATCTCGAACTCGCTCCGGGAATCGGCGGGGAGGATGCTGCCGAACTCGGAGATCAGTGTCGCGTGCGCGCGGGTGATCAGTCCGGCTTCCCACGCGTCGAGGGTGAGGGGATAGTCATCGACCCACGTGCGGGCCTCTCCGATCTGCCGCTGGATCGACCGGTCGCTGGTGCGCAGCACGCCCGCGAGCTCCGCAGAAATCGATCGGAGCATCATGTCGTGCTCGCGCACGCGCTGCGCGGACTCGGATGCGAGATCTTCGGCGAGGTGGCCGGCCCGCGCCAGCATCCGTACCCGCGCCACCTGCGCAGCCGAGAGCGCCACCTCGATGCCCTCTGCATCCGCCACGATGGCGGCGAGCGTGGCGTTGCCCGCCTCGCTCACCCCGGGGACGTGGTTCGAATACATGTTCTAATGTTATGAGGACCCTCCGACATTGCATCCGGGATCGCGCGGGCTGTGGAGAAGCTGACCCTTGATGTATCGGGGGAAGAATGGCCGGGTGAGCTCCTACCGACGCCCGTCGATCGATTCGCCGGTGTTCCGTGACGCCGACGGCCAGGTCATCGAGTACGGGAAGCGCTGGGAGGACTCACCCCCAACCGACACCTATTCGGTCGACACGCACCTCGAACGGTTCGCTCCGCTCCACACGGTCGCCGATGCGCTCGTGGCGCATCTCGCTGAGACCTATGACGTGCGGATCACGGAGGGTCCGGATGTCGTGGGCGATCTCCTTCGCCCGAGCAGGCCCTTCGTGCGGGCGGTGCGCATTGAGCCGAACGATCCGCGATGCGCTGGTCTCACGCTGGTCTACACCGACTATCCGGGAGTCTTCGTGCACGCGGGCCTGCTTCATGACTTCTTCTACCCGATGTGCGGCTGCGATGCGTGCGACTCGACGTGGGAGGCGGAGGCTGACGAGCTCGAGCGGCACGTGTTCGCGGTCGTCGGTGGGCGATACCGCGAGAGCGTCACCGAGGGGCGCGAACCGTGGATCGAGTTCACGCTCGCGAACCCGGACGGCACGAGTCGGGGTGGGCGCGGCGTCACGGACCTTCCCGCCGTCCGGGTCGAGGCGGCGCGCCCGTTCTTGCGAGCGCTCTCCGACGGCTGGGCGTCATGGCCCCGCGTCGCGGTTGAATCTTGACCCGCCCGCCGTCCACTGCCGCGGGCGACGACCAGTCAGCTCTCGGTTTGATATCGGTCGGTCAATCGGGCGTGGCGAGGCGAGAGTATTGGTCAATGGGGCATCGGGTGGCGGCAGTGGCCGCGGGTCTGCTTGCGGGAGCGCTGTTGCTCACCGGATGCGGCACGTTCTACTCGGAGAAACTCCGGGACCTACCGCCTGAGGCGTCGAGCGTCGAGTTCGACGGGCTGGATCCGAAGCCGGCGGTCGTATGGGCAGACAACGGCGAGGACTGGTTCGTGATCACGTGGGGCAGCAGTTCATGCCCGAATGCTCCGGTGTCGCTGGACGAGACGGCTCCCGGCCAGTTCAGCATCGAGCTCGAAAGCGAAGGTGGGCCGGTGTGCACGGCGGACCTGGGGCCGACGACTTTTCGGATCGCCGCGCCCGACGGTGTGACGCCCGCCGACTCGGTGGTCGTGGACGTCGGTCCCGGTACTCTGCTCGAGCTGGAGCCGGTCGGGTAGCCCGATCATCCCCGTCGTCGCGCCGACTCGTGGCACCATGGCCGGATGACCTGGACGATACGCGCCGCCGACGCAACGGATGCCGACGCGTGGGCTGCAGTACTCGTCCAGAGCTGGCAGGAGGCCTACACCCATCTCCTTCCCGACGACTTCTTCACGCCCGAGTACGCGGAGTCGCGCAGGCAGTGGTGGCGGGGCACCCTGCAGGATCCGCCGCCAGGCGCCGTGTTTCGTGTCGGCATCCGGGACGGGCAGATCGTCGGCATCGCGATGGCGGGGGAGGCGCACGGCGCCGAGGGCGAGGACGTTCCGCGTGAGCGACAGCTTTTGCTGATCTACGTCCTCGGGAGCGAGTACGGCACGGGGCTGGCTCAGGCGCTGCTGGATGCTGTCCTCGGCGACGCCCGTGCGATGTTGTGGGTCGCCGAGCGCAACCCCCGCGCGATCCGGTTCTACGAGCGCAATGGCTTCGCGCTCGACGGCCTTCGTCGTGAAGATGAACACCGTCCGCTGCTGAGCTCGGTGCGGATGGTCCGCTGATTCCGTCGCCGCCGCGAGCGGATGGAGCCGCGCCGACGGCGCAACGCAAGAATGGGGGCATGGCCTTCTCGCACGATGCCCCGCCGCTGCCGGGTCGGGCGGTCATCGCGCAGCGCTGGTCGCGCGCCATCTTCCTGCATTGGCGGGTGGATGCCGCGCGCTTGGCGCCGCTGCTGCCGCCGGGGGTGCGCCCGGACGTGTTCGACGGGTCGGGGTGGATCGGGCTTGTTCCGTTCGTCCTCTCGAAGTTCCAGTTCCTGCCCGCCCCGCCGGTGCGCTTTCTCGGAACGTTCAACGAGATCAACGTGCGAACGTACGGCATCGACGACGAGGGCCGGCGTGGGGTGGTGTTCCTGACCCTGGAGGCTGAGCACCTCATCCCGGTGCTGGCGGCGAATGCGCTGTTCGGGCTGCCGTACCGGTGGGCGAGCATCGGCCATCGCGTCGATTCGATGGATGCCGACGCGCAGGATGCCCATACAGTCGAGTACCGCTGTCGGCGCCGGCGGGTGGATGGCGCGGCCCGCGGCCCGGGAACGCGACTGCGTGTGCGGGTCGGTGATGAGGTTGTGGATGACGAGCTGTCGCGCTTCCTCACTGCGCGGTGGGGCTTTCACGAGCGGCACCTGGGGCGGACGATCTGGGCAGCCAATGCGCACGAGCCGTGGCCATTGCGGCGGGCGGAGCTGCTCGGCATCCGCGATGGGCTTCTCGCTGACCGAGGATTCGAGGACCTTGCAGCGCGCCGGCCGGATTCGGTGCTGGCGATGCCAATGGATCATCCTGGCTTCGTCACCCAGTTCGCGGCTCCCGTGCGGGTGCGCTGAGCGGGTCTTTCACGGCTCGGAAGGCACGCATCCCCGTCTCGATATCCCTCCGCGTCGTTCGATGCCGTGTGGTCACCCCGCGAGCGTGGCCTCCGTATGCCTGGCGAGCGCAACCTCTCCACTCGCCGGGGGTCTTCCCTCCCGCCAGGGTGGTCTGTCGGGTGGTGGCGGCGGATCCCACGCCCATGCCCAGGGAGCTTTCGTTCGCAGTGCGCGTGGCGTCGCCGGTTCGCCGCCGGGGCCCAGATGACCCGCGGGCGGCACGAGAATGAACGCGCCGTGGCCGTCGCGGATGATCTTCCACCTGTTGTTGTGGAGCTGCATGTGGTGGAACCGACAGAGCAGTATGCCGCGGTCGATGTCGGTTCGGCCGTTCTCTGTGGCGACGTGGTCGATGTGGTGTGCTTCGCAGTATGAGGCCGGCACGGGGCATCCTTCACCGGCGCATCCACCGTCGCGCACGGCCAGCGCGATCTTCTGTTTCGTCGTGAACAGGCGCTGCTCGTGTCCGACATCGAGCGGGTTGCCGCCGGAATCGACGGTGACGGTCACGGTTCCGTTCATGCAGATGTTGCGGTCGACGACCGATCCGGGAAGGGCGTCGCCGCCGTCTTCGGCGTGCCCGGTCTTGATGAGCCGCCCGATCGGATCCCGCGGCCCGGTCGCATCGCCGACCATGACGATCCGCACCCCGGGTTGACGTGCCCCGAAGACATCGGAGGCGTTGGCGAGTGCCCCGGCACGGATGAGATCGACGAACAGGTCGTATTCGAGTTGCTCGTTGCTGCGCGGATCGTCCGAGAGTTCCTTCGCTGCGGCGCGGTCGGCATCCGAGATGAACCGGGGGCCACCCCGCCGGGGGCGCAGCGCGGCGGCGAAGGTCGACCGCAACCAGAGCGCCATCTCATCGTCGAAAACGATGTGGCCGTGGTGCTGTCCGTGTTGGTCGATCCATGTGCGCAGCGACCGCTTCTCATACCGCTCCTGGAACCGGTTCTCGGCGCCGACCGGGTCGAGGATGTCTCGCAACTGCCGGGCCCGCGACCGCAGCTCTTCAACGGACGCCCCAGCCACCGCCTCATCGATGAGGGTCTCGGCTGCGACCGACCACGCGAGCACGGCGGATGCCGGGTCTACACCCTCAGCCTCGGGCTCACCCAGACCACTGCGAATCGCATCGTGCTGGGCCGTCGTCAACCGCCCAGCCCACAGGGCGGCCTGCAACGGCGCGTGCCACGGCGCGCGGGTCGCGTGGGGGGAGTCATCCGTCGCCGGTGCCGGCTCAGCACCCGAGGCGCCACCCGCACCCGCGTCCGCACCATCGAGCAACGACTGCCCGACACGAACCTGCCGCAGTGCGTCAGCGCGCGTGCCGCCGGTGATCGACTGCACAAGCGAAACGGGTGACGCGTGCCCCTGCGTAGCGGCAAGCCCGGAATGTCCGTTCTCGCGCTTCGATCGCTGCGCAGCGACGCCTGCGACCACCGACTGCAAACGTTCCGCATCGTTCGCGATTCCCGTGACCTCGCGCAGCACCTCCAGCACCGACGCATCACTGAGCGCAGCGGCGCCCGACGGAAGGCTCGAAGGCTCGACATCCAGCTCAGCGAAAACCGCAAGGCGGTCAAGCCGCTCGCGCATCGCCGTGAGGATGTTCATACGCTCACTCTCTCACCGACCTCCGACATTCATCGCCCGCCGGCACCGACCCGAAAAAAGCCTGTGGACAGGTCATTTCCCAAGCCGCCTGGGGAGGAACCGACGCCCGCGAACGCACCGACCTAAGCTCGACGCCAGACCGACATCGGTGCACCCAGGTCCGGAAAAGGAGCGGCATGAACAACCCCACCCGCCCGCGCAACGACGCACCGACGGGCACCCCGCCCGTGCCGCGCGCTGACCTCGCCGTCGCGGCCGTGGCCGTCATCCTCGCCGTCGTTGCCCTCGTCGCCTCGAACCTGCAGTCGGGCTTCGCGCCCCTCATCACGCTCACCCTCACCCCACCCGGAATCGCACCGGCCGACGGCGGGATGATCATCGTCGTCGCGCCGACGCCCGTCGTGTTGCCCGGCGTCCAGATGGCCGCGGCGATCGCGACGCTCCTGCTCTTCGTCGCCGCGATGCGCCTCCTCCTGGTCGTCCCTGTCGTCCGCCGCCGTCACGCCACGGATGCCGCAGCGGATCGCCACACCTGGCGCTGGATCGAGTACTCGCAACTCGCCGGCGTCGGAACGTTCCTGGTAGCGCAGCTGAACGGCATCACCGAGGTCACGAGTCTTGTCCCGATCTACGCGCTGGGCGCCGCCGGAGCGCTCTTCCTCATCGTCCGCGACCACCGCGCCGCGACCGGCCGCTTCGGCGGTCCCGCGTTCGCCCTCGGATCCGCCGTCGCGATCGTGCCGTGGGGTGTCATCGCCTTCGCGCAGATCACGACACTGCTCGCAGGTTTCGAGGTCACGGCATCCGTTCGCGTCGTGACACTGCTGGTGCTGGCGGCCTCGGCATCCGTCTGGGTGGTGACCGGATGGCGCGCCCGCCGCGACCTCGAGCGAACAGACGGATGCCGCACCGACGCGCTCCTCGGATGGGTCCTCCCTCTGGCGCCCGCCGCGCTCGTGCTCGCGACGGTGTGGGTGGGCTGAGCGCCGTTACAAAGACAGGTGCAGCCGCAACGCGTCGTCGAGAGCGCCGAGCGATTCAGCGGTGATGCGGCCAGTGACGCGGCTCACACGCGAAATCGACACTGCGCGCACCTGTTCGGCCTGGGCTTTGCTGGGCCGGGGGAGTCCCGATTCTTCCGGCGAGAGAAACACCTGAAACGGATGCACCGTCGAGACGTTCGACGTCACCGGCACGACCGTGATCACCCCGTGCCCGGTGCGCGCAGCGCTGAGGTTCGCTGTCGCGTTGCTCACAACGATGGCCGGGCGAGTTCGCGCGGCTTCGGATCCGACGGCTGGATCGAGATCGACGAGCACGACGTGACCGCGTCGCAACGCGCGCACAGGATCCGTCACGGCCGCGCAAGTCCGTCGCCGGATGCCGCATCCCACGCGTCGTCGGCGGGTTCGGCGAAGGCGTCGGCGTAGGCATCCGCGAGTCGTTCTTCGCGCAGCACCCGCACGGCGTCTTGCACCGCCGCGGATCGACTGGAATAGACGCCGGCCCGCGTCTGGTCGTCGAGGAACGCGAGGTCATCGGTGCTGAGACTGAGGCTGACTTTCACATGCACCACTCTTGGATGCTACCGAAGTAGCAAGATCGCAGGTGGAGTGAGTTGGGGATCCGAGAGAACAAGTACGCGATGGGGGAGGAATGCATGCAGAATGCAGGCATCCGCGCCTACCCTGATGCCATGCCGGTGAACATCACGATCCGCAACGTGCCCGATGAGGTGCGCGACGAGCTCGCTGCCCGCGCGGCGCGGTCGGGCAGGTCGCTGCAGGAGTTCCTGAGCGCGGAGTTCGTCCGCATCGCGAGCACGCCCAGCGCGGCCGACGCAGCGGTGCGAGCGCGACTGGGCGCCAGTGTGAATCCCGCCCTGACAGCGGGCGAGATCGTCGCCGCTGTCAACGAGGGGCGTCGGTGACAACGGATGCCGACCGCGCGGCATCCGCGCTCGTGGTGCTCGACGCATCAGCCGTTGTGGCCATGGTCGCGTCAGGTGGCGAGCTTGGAGACCGCATTGCGGCCCGTCTCGCGGATGCGACGCTGCTCGCGCCGCACCTTTCGCCCACCGAGGTTGACAGTGCATTGCGTGGCCTGGAGCGGGGCCGAAAGATCTCGACAGTGCAAACGGATGCCGCGCGCGACCTCTTCGCCCAGTTTCCGATCGACCTCTGGCCGTGGCACCTTCTGTCGGCGCGGGCGTGGCAGCTGCGGGCGAACGTGACAACCTACGATGCTGGATACCTCGCGCTTGCCGAACTCACGAATGCCACGCTTGTGACCTGTGACGCCCGCCTCGGGAACGTTCCTGGCGTGGCCGCACGCGTCGAGGTCTTCGCCTAGCTTCCCGAGAACGCGGTCGAGCTTCGCGTCTCTAAGTCCGTCACACTGTGTAGACGGCGTCTCAGTCTCAGTCTCCATCGGGGCTCAGAGCGCCCAGGTGTGATCAAGGAGGCGACATGCGGTCTGTGCACGAGCTGTCGGGCGAGCCCTGGCCCCACGACATGGTGATCAGCGTCGATCAGCCCAACAACCTGCTCACGCTGCTGTTCGTCCGCGACGTGTGGGACATCGCTCGAGATATGGACATCCCCGCGCTGGCGCCGCCGCCCACGCCCGGGAACTCGATGAGGCCAGAATCGCCGTCGCCGGACGTCTGGTCTGAGCGCTGGGTCGAGACGTGGCACGCCGCTTGGGCGTGGTACGTGGATGGCGGAGGAATCCAATACCGGGATGCCGCGCGGATTGATCCTCAGGCCGCGCTTGCCGATCTGGCCGCCCACCTCCCGCCGATGTGGGAGACGCAGTACGGAAGCGAAGGCATCGACCGCGATGCGTTGTGGCAATGGATGCAGACCCTGCACGATTTGCCCCGACCACTCGATGAGGCACCCGAACGAAGGGGCCTTTCCGATCTCATCGGAGCGTGGCGCGACGGCATCGAATCCATCATCGTTCTTCCCTACGGCATCGACTTCTCCCGAAGGATCACGTCTCAGCATCTCGTCGTGTCATCCATGACCCGCGACGACCCGGCCCTGTACGGTCAGGCGCTTCGGCGTGCGGTGGGAGCGCCTCCCAGTGTCAGTGCTCCGTGAGTCGCTCCACGCGATGTGTTCGTCATCCATGCAACGCCGCGGGATTGATGCGAAACGCGGCGATTACCGACTGTTCCCGAAACTGACAGAGACACTCCGTCGCTGACCCGATAGCAAGAAGGCAGGTTACCGATCGTCGGAGGAGAGCACTGTCATGAGCGTGTCCAGTACGTGGATTCAGGGGCAGCAACATCCGGCGCTCGAAGGTATAGTCGCGAATTTCGCGCGTGACGACGCCGATATCGAGTGGGATGCCACGTCCGTCGTGTTCGACGGGTGGGACGGTATCTTCGTCGCGAGACTGCAAGAGGGGGAATCGCGCGTCCGGATCTCGGTTCTGTTCTATGAGCCGGCTCATGAGGATGCGCTCAGCGACGCCTCGATCGAGGACTGGTTTAACCGTCAGCCCTTGCCTTACGCCAGTGTCTTGGCCCTGGGCCATGCCGCCGACGATCTGGACGGGATCACCGTATGGCCGCGCCTTCGTTTCGAGCGCTCGGTGGACAACCTGCAGCTCATGGGCATCACGAGCGATGTGAGCGCCTTTGCGGATGCCTGGGACAGCGGCGGCATTGCCGAGCCGCCGCGTGCAGGGTACCTCGACGTCGGCGATCCGACCGACGAGCGACCTCGTGCAGCATGGATCTTCATCGGGTCAGAGGCGTCCTATCCGGAACCCGAAGAACTCGACGACTCCCGACAGAAGGGAGGGGTTGGGCTCTACGACCTGCAATGGACCGCGCCGAAGAACGCGGACGTCGGTGACCTCGCGCTCGTGTACTTCCTCGCCCCGCGGAAGGCGGCCTGTTTCGTCGCTCGTATCGCGTCGCGCCCGTTCCTCGAGACAGGGGTGGAGCGCTCACCTGATGACGAGTTCGACCCGAATCAGTGGTGGTGTTATCTGACGCCGCTGGTCGAGATCGAGCCGATCGCCTACGAGGAGCTCAAGGCGGCAACTGATGGCCACCTGCTCCTTCGCGGCAAAGGGGGAAAGTACCTCTCGCCTCGCGCGATCGCGCGGCTCACCTTCACGGCGGCAAGGGTCGACGAGCAGGGACTCGTCGACCGGATCACCCAAGTTCCCGAGGGTCCTGTGGAGCTTCCCGCGATCGTCGACATCGATCTCCCCACGTGGTCGAGCATTCCCGCGGGCATGCTCGCGGTCGAGGCACGGGTCGAGGACTACATCGTCGACCCGCTTCTCGGATTCGTCAACGAACGTAGAGGCGATGCCCGCGTTCCGCTCCCGCGGCTGGTGCCCGAGCGGCAGTTCCGGCTGGCGCGCCGAATCGTCGACTACGCCATCCTGTGCGATGGGATCCCGCTCGGCGCTGTCGAAGTGAAGCTCTCGCTGCGGCGACCCGTCGGCGGCGAGTGGATGACGTCACCGGACTTCCGCCAGGTGCGCGCCTATATGGACGAAATGGACGTTCCGGGTCTGCTCGTAGATTCGCGGTCGGTCTGGCTCGTTCCACGCGGCGCCGAAGCTCCGTCATACGCCTTCGAGCGAGCGAGCATGACGGATGCCGACATCACCGCGATCGTCGACCTCATCTTCGACCAAGCCTACGAGGTGTTCGGCGGCACAGCCGGCATCGTCGGGCGGTAGGGCTAGGCGGCAACCCGCGACACGGGACCACTCCGGGGACGGCGGCCAGGTCGAGGTATTCGGCCAGATGCCGCGGCATTGGTGCGTACTTCTCTTGACCGCCTTGTATGCATAGAGCCAGTTGTGGGCGCCACCGTCGCGCTATGCTCCCTCTCACTGGGGGCAAGAAGCGAATGAAGGCGTACGTCGGAGTCACGGACATCGAGTGGTACCGGCAGCTGAGCGCGGAATCACTCGCTCACGACGAGGTCAACTTCTGGTTTCCCAGTCCCACACAGGGGTTTCGAGCCTTGCGTGCTGGGGAGCCGTTCCTCTTCAAAACGCACCTAGATCGCACCGTGCCCGGACTAAGCAACCGCATCGTCGGTGTAGGACTCTTCTCGGGCTTCGCCCGCATGCACGTGAGCCAGGCGTGGAGCCTGCTCGGTACGGAGAACGGCGTGCGCTCCGTCGACGAGCTGCGAGCGCGCATTGAGCGCTATCGGCGCAAGCCGTTCGAGCCACTCGAGGATCCAGAGATCGGATGTGTACTTCTCAACTCCGTGCAGTTCTTCCCGCAGGACCAGCTGCTGGCGGCGCCGAACGACTTCGCCATGAATATCGTGCGCGGACGCACATACAGCATCGGGGAGGTCGGCGGCGGCCACTCCGTCGTTGAGGCCGTTCTGAAGCACCGCGCCAGAAGCGAGTTGACGGATGCGGCGACCCACGTCATCTACGGCCACACTCGCGGCGAACCAATCGTCACTATCCCGCGCATTGGGCAGCAAGCGTTCAAGGCCGTCATAGAAGAGAACTTTCATCACCGCTGCGCCGTAACGGGCGACCGAGTCCGTCCCGTTCTGCAAGCGGCGCACGTGCTTCCTGTGTCGGAGGGCGGCGAACACCGGGTCGACAATGGGCTTCTCCTTCGGTCAGACGTTCACACGCTCTTTGACCATGGCTATGTCGGCGTAGACGAAAAGTACCGGCTGCGGGTGAGTCCGGCGTTGCGAGAGCGCTTCGGTAACGGTGACTGGTTCTACGCGCGAGAAGGGACTGAGATTGCCGTGCCAGACCGTCCCGCTGACCGCCCGAATCGTCGGTTCCTCGAGTGGCACATGGAGGAGCGATTTCTCAGAAAGACGGTCTGAGTCGGTAGGGCAGTTCCTTTGCCCTACCGCCCAGCGAACACGGCAAACCGCTCCGCCAGCCGCTCCCGATCGGGCTTGGCCTTGGGAGATGCCGGCATCCGGATCAGGCGTCCATGCATGTCTTGAAGCCCATGGCGAAGCATCGGCCCATCGACCTCATCGAGTAGCTCGCGGTCGATCCGCACCTCACCGTCGGGAGTGATGCCCATGAGCGAGCGGTCGTAGGCGGCGTGATGGATCTTGCACATCGCAAGCCCGTTGGTCACGTGCGGGATGCCGTGTTCAGCGGCATCCGGAACGATGTGCGCTGCATCCAGCAACTCCGGATGCTTGAGATCGCACACCGTGCACGCCGATGCGTACGCGTGCAGCACGCGGGCGCGGAAGATCGGCTGATGCAGCCGAGTGCGCACTACTGTCTCGGCGTAGGACCGCTGCGCGTCGGTGTAGCTTGCGGGATCCCCGAGGAACTGCAGGCTCTGCTCGAGAGGGAACCGCACCGCCCGCGCAACCGGATCGTTTTCAGCGATCACGATCGGGTAGTAGGGAAAGTAATACCCCTGGCGCACCGCTCGGAAGTACACGACGGGGTCGCCGTTCGCCCACGCTCGCACCAGCTTGGTGTTATCGCCGCCGTCGCCCTGCCGATACGAGTAAGTGACCCAGCCGTCATCGGACTCCGCGTCGTCATACGGATTGGCGCTTCCGACAGTACGGATGGTGAGCGTCGACGAAAAGGCGGCAGGGTTGCGGATGCCCCGCTGCGGATCCAGGAGCGGCATTCGCTCGCCTTGGTAGGTGTAGGAGCGCAGCACGGTGTGGTGGATTTCGTAGCCACCGCGCCCGATGAACTGCTCATCGAGCCAACGGAACACGTCCGCGCGGATCGCCTGCTCTGCCTCCCGACTCAGCACGTTCGTAACACTAGGCGTACCGCGTCACCGCGTCACGGATCTCTCCTGCGTGCTCGTAGATCTCGTCGAGCGACTCGATCGGATGCCGCGTCCCTTCCCTGTTCTCGTCGAGAAGGCCGAGATACTTCCGGCGACCATTGAAGTGCAGTCGAGCGACGGGCTCGCGGTTGTTGTTGTCAAGCAACACGGCGAAGAGAACCCACGCAGACCATGGTCTTGGCTGCGTCATGGAACAAGAACCGGACTGTGAAGATCGCGAATGGCCACTCCACGGTGTGCTCCCAACGGGCGACTCGTTCTCCGTCTACCTCGCCGATTATCCTGAGCTTTCTGCGACACGTGTCACCCGAGCGTGTCGATGAGCCAAGCTTCTCCGACAATCGGAATACCGTAGTCCCGCGCCTTCCGCGCTTTCCCGGAGAGTGAGTCAGGGTCGGCTGCGACGACGAGCCGAACGTTCTTTGTGACCGCCGACCACGGCTCGAAGCCGCTTCGCCGAAGGTGCTCTTCCCACTCTGAGCGTGGCCGGCTCATGTCGCCCGTGAGAACGATACGGTCCCCGGCAACCAGCGTGAACGCGCGGTTCTCCGATGCTGATGTGGCGGCAACTTCGGGTGAACTCACCGGCACGCCCTGAGCAAGAACCTCGTCGACTGCTCGATCTGGAAGCTCGAGGATTCGAGCGACGGTCACGAGGTCGGCATGTTCGACTTCGGTGATGACGCCGTCTCCCCAGGCGACCGCCGCCAGTGCGTTGAAGTAGCGCAGATGAAGCTCGCGAACCGTCGACCGCCCCATGCCAAGACGTTCCGTCAGCTCTACCAGGGCATCCTTTTCGTGCTCCGCCAGATAGCGATCGAGCAAGCACATCTCAACCAGCGCCATGTACTCGGCTTGCTCGTCGGAGTTAGACACGTCCGGCACGCGATCGATGATCCGCTCGACGAAGCTGGCGGATGCCGCGGCCGACGATTCGCGTGGCAGCCAGGGCGAGCGGTATCCAGGCATGGGCATCAGGGGAGTGGTAGCCGCATGGAGCGAGTCCCAATCCGCATCCGTCGGCGAGTTCAGGAAGGCGCCGAGAAGCTCGGCGGTCGCCCAGGCGTCAACCGACGCGCGGTGAGCGCCGGTGAGTTCGATGTCGAATGCCGCACAGCAGTCGGCCAGTCGGCACCCACCAGAGAGAATCCGACGCGCGAGGCGCATGGTGCACACGTGGGGCGGGTCGACGACATAGCTGCACCGCCCGAGCTCCGCTCGCAGGAAGCGCATATCGAAAGACGCGTTGTGTGCGACGACCACGCGTTCGGAGAGCAGATCGACGAGTTCACCGGCGATGTCTTCGAACATGGGCGCGCGTAGTACTTCCTTCGCGCTGATGCCATGGATGTCGGTGCGCCCAACGTCTCGCCCCGGGTTGATGAGAGTGTCCCACCGCCCGGTGATAGTGCCGTCCGGGTCAGAATGGACCACCGCGACCTCGATCGCTCGATCATGCTTCTCGGGGACGAGCCCGGTGGTCTCGAAATCGATGGTTGCGAACCCTCGCGACCGTCGACGTTCCCCCATGAATGTCATGGTCGAGACTCTATCGGGAGGCGCCGACAGCTATACCTGCGGGAACGCTGCCGTGTCTAGCGGTTGCAGCTAGCAATGTTGCGGGGCATGTCTGACAAGATCGCACCATGGGAATCCTTGGGAATCTCTTTCGCGGTAAGAGTGGGTCGAACGTGGTCGTGGTTGAATCTCCTGTGCCGGGACAAAGCAGGACACAGATTCGGATGGAGGTCTCACCCGCTCTCGGCGGTGAGCAGGGGCTCGTCAAGCTCACCGGCACGACGACGTTCGCGAGGGACGCGATTACACGGCTCGCGCAACGACAT
>NZ_JBBWSA010000011.1:0-92748 GCF_038150145.1 Microbacterium schleiferi | reverse complement strand
GCTAAGCGAACTCCAGGCAGCCCGCATCCGGATTCGTGGAAAACGCGCCCTGTCGGGTAAAGTCTTGGAGGTTGACGGTGCGATGTGCCGGCACCACACGGGGCTATAGCTCAGGCGGTTAGAGCGCTTCACTGATAATGAAGAGGTCCCAGGTTCAAGTCCTGGTAGCCCCACGCAAGCCCCGGGGCCTTAGCTCAGTTGGTAGAGCGCCTGCTTTGCAAGCAGGATGTCAGGAGTTCGAATCTCCTAGGCTCCACAGTTTTTTCTTCCCGAGGCACTCCCGCCTCTTGCGCAGCGTCATGTGCGTGAAACAGCCGGCGCGTAGCGTTGCGTCACCGCGGCACGCGCGTGCGCGGCGATGGGAGCTGACGTGTCTGTGCTGCGGTTTGGGGTCTTCGAGGTGTACGGCCCGCAAGTGGGTGGCACGCTCAGCTGGCCGCATCCGCTGAGCGACTCGATCGACTTCGCCGACCCCGAGCGCTGGGTGCGCCTTGCGAAGGTGATGGATGCCACCGGATTCGACTTCCTGTTCTTCGCCGACGGGTATGGCTACCCGATCGTCGGCGACGACATCAGCGCGGACGCGGTCGCGCACGGCATCAACTTCTCGGGCTACGACCCGGCGACGCTCCTGCCCGTGCTCATGCGTGAGACATCAGACCTCGGATTCGTCGTCACCGCGACCACCGGAATCGACCACCCCGTGCAACTTGCCCGTCGCTTCTCGACGCTCGATGCGATCTCGGGCGGGAGGATCGGCTGGAACATCGTCACCGGCGCATCGCAGAACGCGGTAGCCGAACTCTTCGGCCACGACGAGATGCTCGCGCACGACACCCGGTACGCGATGGCCGAGGAGTACGTCTCACTCGCGCGGCGGTACTGGGAGGATGCCTGGAGTGACGATGCGCTTGTCGCCGACCGGGCATCCGGGGTGTACGCGCAGCGGTCCGGCATCCACCGCGTGGTCTACGAAGGTGACCATTACCGCTCCCGCGGGTACTACGGCGCCCCGCCCACGCCGCAGCGCACTCCGCTGCTCTTTCAGGCCGGAACATCCCCGGCCGGCAGGGCATTTGCTGCCCGCCACGCCGAGTGCGTCTTCGTGCAGGCGACCACACCAAGCCACACGGCATCGGCGGTCTCCGACCTGCACCGTCGCGCGGCCGAAGCAGGGCGAATGGCGCCGCTCGTGACCATGGCGGGGCTGACCGCCATTGTTGCCGAGACCTCGGCCGAGGCACGGGAACTTGCGGACGAATTTGACCGGATGCAGACCGACGACGTGGTCGCGACCCTCTATGCGGGAAACACGGGCATCGATCTGCGAACCCTCGATCCCGACCAGACCCTGCACCAGGTGCTCGACGCTGGTGGGCCCATCGGACAGATGGGTACCAGCAACATCGAGCGATTCCTGGGCAGCGCCGACAGGCCAGCCCCGACGGTCCGAGAAATCCTCGACGAGCTGCGCGGCCGAGGCACGCGCGGGTTCCGGGTTGTCGGAGACCCGACCGAGGTCGCGGACGGCGTTGAGGAGCTCGCCGCCCGCACTGGACTCGACGGATTCCTCATCGAGCCGGTCTTCGGAACGCGGGACGTTGCGGCGTTCGGAGACCTCGTCCTACCGATCCTCCGTGAGCGGGGTCGGCTCGCGCCGCACCGCGCGGATGCGACGTTCCGGTCGCGTATGCAGGAGACGCAGCCGGCAGCTCCCGTATCGTGAACCCATGGATCTGCGGGTCGCGGCGTACTCGATCGTCATCGACGACGACCGGCGCATGCTGCTCGCGCACTGGAACGAGGGCGGCGCATCCGGATGGACACTTCCCGGCGGTGGTCTCGAGCCGGGCGAGAGTCCGGATGCCGCGGCCCGACGCGAAGTTCAGGAAGAGACCGGCTACCGCGTGGCGCTGGACGAACTTCTCGGTATCCATTCGCGGGTGATTCCCGCCCACCGGCGCCTGGTCCCCGGATCGGACCTGCCGCTGCAGGCACTCCGGATTGTCTATCGCGCCCACGTCACCGGCGGCGAGCTGCGCAACGAGACCGATGGCACAACAGATCGCGCGGATTGGTTTCCGTTGACCCAGGTTCGCAGGCTCAAGCGGGTCAGCCTCGTGAACATCGGCCTACGGATGGCGGGACTCGGTTCCTTCACACGTTGAGAGCGTCAGCACAAACGACTGCGGCGCCCGGAAGCCGAGCGCCGCAGTGAGAGCTGATCTGGATCAGGCGTCGGGAGCGCGCAGCGGGTCGTCGGCAACCCACAGCTCGTCGTCAGCCCGCAGCGTCTGCCACGCGGCGTAGAGCACACCCGCTGCTGCGATCACACCGAGGATGATCGCGAAGACGCCACCGGCACCGATCCCCTGTTTCTGGGGCTCGAGCGCCGAAAGCTTCTTGGACAGCTTCTTCGAGACATCCTTGCCGTACTTGTCGGCGAGCTTGGCGTACTTCTTGGCGTCAGGTGCCGACAGCCCACGGCCCGCGGCGAGCTTCGCGCGAGTCTCGTTTGCCGCGTCCCAGGCAGAGAGTGCGGAACCGACGACGGCTCCGGTCGCGGGGATGGCGCGGTTGGTCAGGAACGACTTGGATGACGCGATTCCGCGCTGCACATACGGCTGCGCGTATCGGCCATACGCCTCCTGGACCTGGGGCACGACCTGTTCGCGGCCGTAGTTGCCCAGCTGCCGACCGGCCTCCCGGGCGATGTCAGCGGCTTCGCCGACCAGCACCTGCTGCGACTCCCAGATGTCGTTCGCGTGCTTCTGGAGCTTGCGGAGTTCCTTCTTGCGCTTGCGGCTGAGGCTCACGGGGCCCTCCCTGTCGTGTCGACGTGGTCTTCCCATCTTGCCATGTGAGCCGCAGACGGGAAGTGTTCACGGCGAACTCTGAAAGAATGGCCACATGCCTCACCACACCGCGGTCGCCACGATCCACACCAACCACGGCGACATCGTCGTCAACCTCTTCGGGGACCAGGCCCCGCGCACCGTCCAGAACTTCGTCGGCCTCTCCGACGGAAGCCGCGAGTGGACGCACCCGGCCACCGGGAAGCCGGGTGAGGGCGCGCTCT
The DNA here is from genome assembly GCF_038150145.1 of Microbacterium schleiferi. Classification (GTDB taxonomy): domain Bacteria; phylum Actinomycetota; class Actinomycetes; order Actinomycetales; family Microbacteriaceae; genus Microbacterium; species Microbacterium schleiferi_B. The sequence goes on along the minus strand of NZ_JBBWSA010000011.1, from coordinate 89,669 downwards.
ACACGGATGTCATCTTCCACCGCATCATCGAAGGCTTCATGATCCAGGGCGGCGACCCCCTGGGCGTCGGTACGGGCGGTCCCGGTTACAGCTTCAACGACGAGATCAGCCCGGAGCTCACCTTCACCGAGCCCTACAAGCTGGCCATGGCCAACGCGGGCCTGCGCCGCAACGCGATCACCGGTCAGCCCGAGGGGACGAACGGCTCCCAATTCTTCATCACGGTTCCCGGTCAGGGCGGTCGTGGTCCCGAGTGGTTGCATGGCAAGCACACGATCTTCGGTGAGGTCGCGGATGAGGACTCGCGCCGTGTCGTCGACGCGATCAGCGCCGTTGCCACCGGCCCGGGCGATCGCCCCATCGAGCCTGTCGTCATTTCGTCGATCGACATCGCTTCGGTCTGACGGGGGGCGGCGTCTGCCGTGACGACTTCCGACGCGTTCCGCAGCAACCGGGACAACTTCTGCTACCGGCATCCTGACCGGCAGAGCTTCGTGCTGTGTCAGCGCTGCATGCGCACCATCTGTCCGGAGTGTCAGACGCAGGCCGCGGTCGGGGTCATCTGCCCGGAGTGCATGCGAGAGCAACGAGCGACGCAGTCGAGCGCGCAGAAGAAGGCCGAGCGCCGCTGGTCGCGCGCGCCGGTGACGGCGGTCGGGACGCAGCGCCCCACCGCGACATACGCCATCATCGCGATCACCGCGGCGGTCTTTGTTCTGCAGCTGTTCATCCCTGCGCTCGAGGGCATGTTCGCCTTCAACAGCGCCTACGTGATCCCATCCATCGCTTTCGAGCCCTGGCGGTTGCTCACCGCGGTCTTCTTGCACTCGAGCTTCTTCCACGTCGGGTTGAACATGCTCGCGCTCTGGATGATCGGGCGGTCGCTGGAGCCGCTGCTCGGGCATGGCCGATTTGTCGCGCTCTACCTGCTCTCCGGACTCGGCGGATCGGTGGGCGTCGCGTTGATCGCGCCTGGGATCTGGGTTGTCGGAGCCTCGGGCGCGGTCTTCGGGCTCCTCGGTGCGCTGCTGGTGATCGGCCGTCACATCGGAGCGAACATCACCGGCATCCTGATCGTGCTCGGCATCAACCTCGTGATCGGGTTCGTTCCGGGCTACAACATCGCATGGCAGGCGCACGTTGGCGGCCTGGTCGTCGGGGCACTCATCGGGCTGGTCTTTGCCCGCACCCGCACGAAGGCCCGACAGCCGCTGCAGATCGGACTTCTCATCGCGATCGGCTTGGGGTTGCTGGCCCTGCTCGCCATCCCTGCCGTGTTCTACGTGTGATTCATCCACAGATTCATCCACACCTGGGGATGAATCACAGCCGTGTAATTCGGTGAGGACGAATCCGTACGGCTAGCGCCAGCGCGTGGTCATCAGGAACCCGACGAAGGCGATGCCGAAACCGATCACGAGGTTCCACGCGTCGATCCCGGGAATCGGGAACTGCATGCCGCTGATGTAGAAGACGAGAACCCACACCAGTCCGAGCAACATGAGTCCGATCATCACCGGCTTGAACCAAACCGGGTTCGGTGCGGAGTCCGCGCTGCTGCTCTCGACGATCGGGTCGTCGTCGTTGCTCTGGCGTGCCATGCGCACAAGTCTAACTGCCAGGGCTCCTCCAGCAGGAGACGAATAGAATCGCCCGAGATGCACGACGCCCGGGGACCTGGGCCTCGTCGAGGACTCCAGACGAAGGGGATGCCCGTGGGTGATGCGGAGCAGACGCCGCACCCGACCCGCCGGTCGCGTCGCCCAGCGAAGCGCCGCCGGCGGGTGAGTGTCCTCGGTGTGATCGGGGAGTTGCTCATCACTCTGGGTGTGCTGGCGTTCCTGTACGTCGGGTGGCAGCTGTGGCTCGGGGATGTGATCCAGGGTGCCCAGAAGAACGCCGCCGGCAGCGAGTTGTCGCAGCAGTGGGCGCGGGTAACGGAGACTGCATCTCCCACGCCGGATGCGTCGGCCTCGCCGGATCCGACAGCGACGACCGAGACCGACGTGACCATCCCCATTCTTGGTCAGCCCGACGATGCGCAAGCCTTCGCCATCATGCGCGTGCCCCGCTGGGGGCCCGACTACAGTGTCACGATCGCAGGCGGTGTGACGCGAGCACGGACGCTCGATCCGATCGGTATCGGCCATTACCCCGGAACGCAGATGCCGGGCGAGACAGGGAACTTTGCGGTCGCCGGCCACCGGACGACCTACGGAAAGCCGTTCTCCGACATCGAGACGCTGCGGATCGGTGACGCGATCGTCGTCGAGACTGAAGCCGGGTGGTACACCTACAGGTTCCGCACTCTTGAGTACGTGAAGCCGACCGAGACGTCGGTCCTTGATGCCGTTCCGCAGATGGATGTCGCGGCCGGCGACGCCTACATCACGATGACCAGTTGCAGTCCGCGCTGGAGCATGACGGAGCGGATCATCGCGTACGGTGTGTTCGAGTCATTCACTCCGCGCGAGGCCGGGCCGCCGGCATCCCTCACGGAAGGAATCGCCTGATGTATGCAGCTCTCTGGCACGTGCTGCCCGGCCCGTGGTGGGCCAAGGTCACGATTCTCGCCGTGATGGCCGCCGCCGTTCTGTACGGCCTGGTCTTCTATGTCTTCCCCTGGATCAGTGAGTTGACCACTCCGCAGGACGCGACGGTCGGGTGAGCGCCGGTTTGCCGAGCGTCGGCCCCGTACTGGTGGTCGACAACCACGACAGTTTCGTCCACACGCTCGTGGGGTATCTGCACGAGTTGGGCGCTACGACCGTCATGGTGGAGGCTGACCAGATCACCGCGGATGCCGTTGCGCGGCTCGTCGGTGATCATGCGGGCATCCTCATCTCCCCCGGGCCCGGGCGCCCCGCCGACACTGCGGCGTCGCAGCATCTCGTCCGGGAGGCCGTCGAGCAGGGTGTTCCCGTGCTCGGGGTGTGCCTCGGACACCAAGTGATCGCCGAGGCGTTGGGTGCTCGGGTGTCCGTGGCTCCGGAACTGTTCCACGGTGTCACCTCGCCGGTGACTCACGATGGGTCGATGCTGTTCACCGGCATCCCGTCGCCGTTCATCGCCAACCGGTATCACTCACTCTCGGTTGATGCCGACACGATTCCCGAGAGCCTTGTCATCACCGCCCGCACCGACAGCGGGATCGTGATGGGTATCGCCCACCGGGACGCGCCGCTGTGGGGTGTGCAATTCCACCCCGAGAGCGTGCTCACCGAAGGCGGCTACCGGCTGCTGGCGAACTGGCTCGAACGGGTCGGCCACCCGGACGCCGTCGAACGATCGGGCAGGCTCCGTCCACACGTCGCCGCCGGTGTCTGAGTAACCCGTCGCGAGACTGCACCGTGCCCGTGAGGCCGCGCGCTCTACGAGCTCTCTCGCGGGCAGGATGCAGTCTCGGCAGCCTGATGAGCCGAGGTCAGCGGGCGGGAGGAGTGGCGGATCAGCCCGCGCAGTAGGTCAAGGTGATCGTCGAGCGCACCGGCACCTCACCGGGCGCGAGAGACTGCGCGATGACGACAGGCGGGGTGGCCGCGGGGCACGACGTGTCTTCCTGCGTTTCGACCGTCAACTGGGTGTCGGGGGCTTCGAGTTCCCGCGTTGCTGCCTCGACGGTGTAGCCGGTGACGTCGTTGATCAGAACACGACCCGTCGCAACGACGAGATCGACGCTGCTGCCGACTGCGACCTCGTCGCCGCCTGCCGGGTCTGCAGCGATCACGATTCCGGCGTCGAGGGCGGGATCGTTGCGCGAGGTCACCGTGCCCACCTTCAGACCGACCTGCTCGAGGGCCTGCGCGGCAGTCTCCTGGGTCAGGCCCGTGAGCGCCGGCACTGCCACGAGCTCCTGTCCCGTCGAAACGTAGACCTTGATCTGCTGGTTCACCTCGACGGAGACATCCGTGCCGGGGTCGGTGCGAATGACGTTTCCTTCGGCCACCGTGACGCTTGATTCTTCGACGCGCACCGGAACCAGATCGTTGGCGGTCAGTTCCTCCGCGGCGCGTTCGTAGGTCATGCCTGTCACGTCGGGGACGATCCGCGAGTTGCTCGGGACATTCTCGCCGCCGCGCGGAATGGTAAGTACCCAGAACAGTACAGAGATCAGCAACACAGCGAGGATCGCGACGCCCGCCCACACCCACGCCACCGGGGGACCCGACTGTGTGCGTCGCATCGTCGTGTCGGTCGAAAGCTGTCGGAGCGAACGCGCGGTCTCCGCGGCCTGCCGCGGGTTAGGGCCGTACAGCTCACTGGTCAGCGTTCCCAACTGCCGACGCGAGGGCGCCTTGCCGGTCAGGGCATGAGTCAGCGCGGCCCGAAAGGATGCAGCGTCTTGGTACCGCTGGTAGGGATCCTTCGCGAGAGCGCGAAGCACGACGGCATCCAACGCACGCGGGATCTCTTCATTGATCTCCGACGGTGTGAGCGGAGTCTCGCTGACGTGCTGGTAGGCGACGGCGACCGGGGACTCACCCCGAAATGGCGCACGACCGGTCAGCAGCTCATAGAGCACGACACCCGTGGAGTACAGGTCCGCACGAGCATCGACCGGTTCCCCCTTCGCCTGCTCGGGCGAGAAGTAGGCGGCAGTGCCGAGGATCGCGGTGGTCTCGGCAACGGTTGACGACGAATCCGAAACCGCGCGAGCGATACCGAAGTCCATCACCTTGATGTGATCGTCGGGGGTGACCATGACGTTGCCGGGCTTGATGTCGCGGTGCACGACGCCCGCGCGGTGCGAGTACTCGAGGGCCTCAAGGATGCCGTCGGCATACGCGACGGCACGCTCGGCCTCCACGGGACCGTCCTCGATCACGCCCTTCAGAAGGCGCCCCGTCACCAGCTCCATGACGATGTAGGGAACGGGCTGGGTCGTCCCGTCGGGAAGAGACTCGGTCTCTTCGCCGGCGTCGAACACGCGCACGATGGTCGGGTGCGACATCCGCGACGCAGCCTGCGCTTCCAGACGGAAGCGCGTGCGGAAGCCGGCGTCGCGCGCCAACTCGGGATTGAGGATCTTGATGGCCACGTCGCGACCGAGCGTCAGATCGTATCCGCGGTACACCGAGGCCATGCCGCCGCGGCCGATCGACTCGTCGATCCGGTAGCGGCCCGACAGCACGCGAGAATCGTCGGTCACACTACCCCTCCCTGACTGAGCCAGTCTTCTCAGCCTAGTCGAGCGCTTCCTGTGAACCTCCGGTCAGGGCGTGGTGGTCGGGTTAGGGGTCGAGGCGGGTTGGATCTGAACCTGCATCTTCGGCGAGGCATCCGATGTCCGCTGCTCGGACCCGCTACACAGTGCCGTGTATGACGCCGTCAGGGTCTGACCGGCGGCGTTGGCGATGAGGATCGCCTCCTCACGGTCGTTCGGGGGGAACGTGCGCTGCGACGTGCCGTCGACCGTGAAGACCGCGTTTTGCAGTGTGACGGTATAACCACTGAGGGTTCCCGTGCCGGTCGGACAGGTGAAACTGTCCCAGGTCAGCGTGACGGTGGACCCCGCAGCAGCAGGCGCACCACCCTGGATAGCGGGCGGGTTGCTCGGTCCGCCGATCGGGGTGACCTGGCCGTAGCACGAGATCGTGAGCGCCTTCGTCGGCTCGATGTTTCCGGTCGGGTTGACCTGCCAGACGACACCGACCTGCGAGTCATCCGGAGCCGGCGTGCCCGTGTCTGTGACGACTTCGAGCACACCTGCACTCTTCGCCGTCTGCACTGCCTGCTCGCACTGCATGCCCACCAGGTTCAGTGCGTCGATGTTGATGCGCGTCTCGCTGGGCGAGGGCGTCGGTGTCGATGCGCTGGGCGACGGCGCCGACGACGAACTGGTCGGTTCAGGCGCCGGCTGCTGGTTGGCAACGAGAGCCCAGATCGTGCCGCCGAGAACAAGAACCAGCAGCACGATGAGTGCAACGAGCGGCCACGTCCACGGGCTGCGCTTGCGTGGCGCGGGCTCTTCGGCCGGGGTCTCCGGAGCAGGCATCAGCCGGGTCTCGGCGGATGTCGCGGCGGACGTCAGCAGGGCTGTTGCGTCGTCGTCGGCGATTGCTCCCGTGGCGATCGCGGGGATCGCTGCTGCTGCCGCGGCGACGTCGCCTCGACGAAGCGCCGTTGCGGAGCGAGCGACGGCAGCGGCGGTGGCGGGGCGGTCCTCGGGCTTCTTGGCGATCATCGCCATCACGAGGTTCTGCACCGGCACAGCGACGGTCGGGGGCAGCGGCGGCGGCTGCTCGTTGATCTGGGCCATCGCGATCGCGACCTGCGACTCGCCCGTGAACGGGCGTTTGCCTGCCAGGCACTCGTAGGCGACGATGCCGAGCGAGTAGATGTCGGTGGCGGGGGATGCCGGGTGACCGGATGCCTGCTCGGGCGAGAGGTACTGCACCGTGCCCATGACCTGACCGGTGGCGGTCAGGGGAACCTGGTCGGCGATGCGAGCGATACCGAAGTCGGTGATCTTCACGCGGCCGTCGGGGGTGATCAGCAGGTTGCCCGGCTTGATGTCACGGTGTACGAGACCGGCGGCGTGTGCCGCCTGCAGGGCTGCCGAGGTCTGGGCGATGATGTCGAGCGTCTTGTCGGTCGACAGCGAACCGTCGCGCTCGAGGATGGTCGAGAGAGCCTCACCCGGCACGAGTTCCATGACCAGGAACGCGCTGCCGTTCTCTTCGCCGTAGTCGAAGACGCTGGCGATGCCCTCGTGGTTGACCAGGGCAGCGTGCCGGGCCTCGGCGCGGAACCGCTCCAGAAACCCGGGGTCGCCCATGTACTCGTCTTTGAGGATCTTGATCGCGACCGTGCGTCCGATGACGTGGTCTGTTGCTTCCCAGACCTCGCCCATCCCGCCGATCGCGATCCGCGAATCCAGCTCGTAACGGCCTCCGAAGGTCACACCCTGCGTCGGTCTCATTTGTTCAGCACCGCCTCCATGACCTTCTTCGCGATCGGGGACGCGATGAGGTCCCCGTATCCCGACTGACCCATTCCGCCACCGTTCTCCACGACGACTGCCACTGCCACCTCGGGATCGTCGGCGGGCGCGAACCCGGTAAACCAGAGGGTGTACGGCTTGTCGGGTCCGTTCTCCGCCGTACCCGTCTTACCGGCCACGTCGACGCCCTCTATTCTTGCATTCGAGGCGGCGCCGTTTTCGACATTCGCAACCATCATGGCGACCATCTCCTCGTTCAGCTCGGGACTGAGTGCCTCACCGAAAACCGTGCTCTCGAACGTCTGCTGTACCGACAGATCCGGGCCGATGACCTGATCGACCATTCGGGGGTTCATGACGATCCCGCCGTTGGCGATTCCGGCCGAGACCATCGCCATCTGTAGCGGTGTCGCGGTCACCTGCCCCTGGCCGAAGCCGGTGAGGGCGGTCTGCGGGGCATCGAGCCCGCGGGGATAGCTCGAGGCAGTCGAGTCCAGAGGAATGCTGAACGACAGGTTGAAGCCGAACTTCTCGGCCTGCTGACGGATCGCCTCGTCCCCCAGTTGCACGGCAAGCTGAGCCATCGGGATGTTGCAGCTCAGGCGCAGCGCGTCGGCGATGGATACGGTTTCGCCGGGACCGCACGTGCCACCGCTGGAGTTGCGGATCGTGTTCGACGACTGCGGCAGTTGCCAGATGGCGGGGTTCGGGATCTGCGACTCGGGCGTGTACTGCCCTGACGCGAGAGCCGCGGCGACGACGACAATCTTGAACGTCGACCCCGGCGGGTTGAGATCCCCTGCGATCGCGCGGTTGTACAGCGGGTTCGCCGGATCGGCGAGCAGCGCGGCGTAGTCAGTCTCCACCTGAGCGGTGTCATGCGACACGAGCAGATTAGTGTCGTAGCTGGGGCTTGTGACCATCGCGAGGACTCGCCCGGTATCGGGCTCGATGGCGATGACCGCGCCCTGGAGGTCGCCGAGCGCCTCATACGCGGCCCGCTGGACGTCGGCATCCAGCGACAGCACGACGTTGGAGCCGCGCGGAGGTTGTCCGGTAAGGATCTGTTCGATGCGCGAGAGGAACTGCGAGCTCGCTGTACCGCTGAGCTCGTCGTTCATCGCCTGCTCGATGCCGGTGGCTTGCCCGACGACAGGGATCACTCCGGTCACGGGGGCCCACATGTCGGGGTCGACGTAGACGCGCTGCCAGCTGAAGACGTCGCTCGAGGGCACGGATGATGCGATAGCCGAGCCGCTGGCAATAATGGATCCGCGCTGCACCTCGTAGGAGTCATAGAGGGCGCGCTTGTTCTGCGGGTAGTCGGCGAGGTCCGCTGACTGGATCCCCTGGATCCAGGTGGTCGACGCGAACAGCGCGAGGAACATCATGAGCACCAGGATGCTCAGCCGCCGCAACTCCTTGGTCATCGTGCGATCACCCCCGTCATCCGATCACCGCGCGAGGACGGCTGCGGACGGCATCCGAGATGCGAAGCAGCAGAGCCACGATGATCCAGTTGGCAACCAGCGATGATCCGCCCGCCGCGAGGAAGGGTGTCGTCAGGCCCGTCACCGGGATGATGCGCGTGACTCCGCCGACCATGATGAACACCTGGAGGGCGATCGTGAAGGCAAGCCCGGTGGCAAGGAGCTTGCCGAAGTCGTCTTGCCCTGCGACGCCGATCCGGATGCCGCGCGCGACGAACACCATGTACAGCAGCAGGATCGCGAATACCCCGGCAAGGCCGAGTTCTTCACCGAGGCTCGGCAGGATGTAGTCGCTCTGCGAGAGCGGCGTGATGTAGGGGCGACCTTGTCCGAGCCCGGTGCCGATGAGCCCGCCGTGGGCGAGGCCGTAGATCCCCTGCACGAGTTGGTAGCTGCCGCCGGTGGCGTCGATGCGCTCGACGTTGAAGGGATCGAGCCAGTTGTCGAAGCGTCCGCCGACGTAGGACAACACGCGCGAAGCGAAGAAGGCTCCGGCTCCGGCCAGCACGAGACCGATCACGACCCAGGAGGTCTTGCCTGTGGCGACGTACAGCATCGCGACGAACATCCCGAACAGCAGCAGCCCCGTGCCGAGGTCGCGTTGCAGGACGATGATGCCGAGCGAGATCAACCAGAGCACGAGGAGGGGACCGAGCTCCCGCGCTCGCGGCCACGTCATGCCGAGGAACCGGGTGCCGACAGAACTCAGGCTTTCGCGGGTGCGCACGAGGTATCCGGCGAAGAAGATCGCCAGGGAGATCTTCGCGAGTTCTCCGGGCTGGAACGAGAAGATCCCGAGCGAGACCCACACGTCGGCGTTCGCATCGGTGCCCAGACCCGGCACGATCGGGAGCAGGAGCAGGGCGATTCCCGCGAACCCGAAGATGTAGGTGTACCGGAACAGCACGCGGTAGTTGCGCAGCGCGATCACGACGGCGAGGCATCCGAGGATCGCGATGCCCGCCCACGCGAGCTGGCGAACTGACGCCGCATCCCACCCCTCTGCGCCGATAGCGAGGTCGATGCGGTAGATCATCGCGATCCCGAGCCCCGTGAGCAGCGTCGCGATCGGCACCACGAAGGGGTCGGCATCGCGCGCCCAGACGCGCAGCGCGATGTGGACGGCGATGACCGTGGTGAACAGTCCGCCGAATGCGATGAGGTAACCGGGGGCGATCTCGCCCATGACGCCGAGCTGGACGAGTACGAGGGCACCGAGGGAGAGCACCAGAGCGAACAGCAGCAGGCCGAGCTCGCGGTTTCGCTGCTTCTGCGGGGTCCGCAACCTCTTGAGCGCGCGGACGACCGCCGTATCGGCCGAGATCTCGGCTGCCGGTTCACGCGTGATCGCGGGGTCAGCCACTGGGTACCTCCGCCCGGGATTCGATCCTGTCGACGATGGCCCGCGCGTCGGCAAGGGATCGCGCCGAGATCGTACGCTCGACGGTAGCTCGGTCGAAGGACTGCAGATCGGCGAGCAGGATCCCGGTGTCTTCGTACGGGGTCGATAGCGAGATCGGACCGATGTTCTGCTGGATGCCGCGGTAGATGACCACGGTGTCGTCGTCGGCGCCCACGAAGAAGCGCGTCTGCGTCCACTGGTAGGCGCCGAAGAGCGCGACGCCGATCATCGCAAGCACGATCACGAAGCCTGCGATCCAGGCGAGCCTGCGGCGACGCGAGCGGCGCCGGTCCTCTTCGATGAGCTCTTCGAGGAATTCGGGCGCCGGTTCGAAGTGCGTCGGCTCGTTGGCGGCCTGCCGCGCGGGGTGCAGCCAGCTCGTGCGGGAGCTGCGGGCTGCAGGAACGTCGATGCCCTCGGGGTTGGACGCCGAGCCGACAACCGTCGGGGTTCCCGAGAACAGTGGATGCCGCCCCCCGACATCCACGAGCACGATCGTGACGTTGTCGGGAGCTCCGGCATCCAGGGCCATCTTCAGAAGAGCGTCAGCGGTGCGGGCAGGAGCAAGATCTGCGCCGAGCGCCTTGGCCGTCTGTGTGTCGGGGACGACGCCGCACAGTCCGTCGGAGCACAGGAGCCACCGGTCGCCCGGCTGAGTCGGCATGACGAACGTGTCGATCTCGGGGTTCGGCGACATGTCGCCGAGCACGCGCATCAGCACCGAGCGGCGCGGGTGGTAGCGCGCTTCCTCGGGGGTGATGCGACCCGAATCGACAAGACGCTGGACGAACGTGTGATCGGTGGTGATCTGGGTCAGCGCTCCGTCGCGGTACAGATACACGCGGGAGTCGCCGATGTGGGCGATGACGGCGTAGTCGTCGACCATCGCGAGGGCGCTGACTGTCGTTCCCATGCCGGCGAGTTCCGGGCGTGCGGCGACGGTGTCGATGAGGGCGGCCGCGGTGTCGGTGATCGCCTCGCCGAGTGCCCGTTCGGCTGCGGCGGGCGAGTCGAAGGGGCGGTCGAGGTCCGCGAGTTGCGCGATCGCGATGCTCGAGGCCACGTCGCCGCCGGCGTGGCCGCCCATCCCGTCAGCGACGATGAACAGGTTGGATCCGGCGTACCCGGAGTCCTGGTTGTTCGATCGCACCTTGCCGGTGTGCGACAGCGCCGCGCTGGATCCTTCGAAGACCATGACGGGTCGGCCGTTACTTCCGCAGCTCGAAGGTCGTGGCGCCGACCTTGATCGGGGCTCCGATCTTCACCTCGACCGGCGCACTCACACGCGCACCGTCATGCCACGTGCCGTTTGTCGAATCGAGGTCCTGCAGCATCCACTGCTCGCCCCAGAGCAGCAGGCGGGCGTGGTGGCTCGAGGTGTAGTCGTCACGGATGACCAGGCCCGACTCGCTGGAGCGCCCGATCGTCAGCGGCTCGGTTCCCAGGGGGAGTTCGAGACCGGCCTTCGGGCCACTCGTGATCACGATGCGCGAAACCGTGTCTTTCGTCGCGGGTCCGCCGGCATCTCCGGAGGGTGCCGGCGGTGGCGAGGGTGCGACCGGTGCCGTTTCGCGCCGAACAGGTCCGACCGGCGCTGCAGCTTCCGGCATCCGTCGAACTCGCACGCCGAACACGTCGGCGCGCAGGGCATAGACGACGGCGAACACGAAGAACCACAGCAGCAGCAGGAACCCGATCTGCAGCAGCAGAAGTGTCAGCTCACTCATGCGCGTCCGCCCCCGTCGAACACGTCGAAAGCCCGCGTGGCATCGGATGCCGGCTGTCGGGCCGGCGCGGAGGCCTGCGCGACGATGCGGAACACCATGTCGGTGCGGCCGATCGTGATGGTGGAGTCCGGCGGCAGGGGAGACTCGCTGATCTTGCGACCGTTCAGCAGCGTGCCATTGGTCGACCCGAGGTCGCGCACCATCGCGCGCTCGCCGTCCCAGAGAACCTCGACGTGCCTGCGGCTCGTGCCGGCATCCGCAAGCGTAATGTCTGCGTCGCTACCGCGGCCGATCACGGTGCGGGCCTTCACGAGCGGATGCCGCTGGCCCGCGATGTCTAGAACACCGCGCCACGACACTGACCCCTGCGCGGTCGTTGAGTCGACCTGCAGCGTTCCGGTCGAGAGGGCATCGTCTCGGCGAATGGTCACCGAGACGGGGCCGGCGAAGGTATATCCCTGCGATCGCGCGTGCTTCGTGACGAGCTCGGCCAGTTCGTCGACGAGCGGTTGACCGATCGCCTGCATCCGTTCGTCGTCGGCGGGTGCCAGCCGGACGGTGAAGGTGTTCGGGGCGAGGATCCGGTCCCGGGCCACCACGGCAGCCTTCTTGTCGAGTTCGCTGCGCAGGGCGGATGCGATCTCGACGGGTTGGATCCCGCTACGGAAGGTCTTCGCGAACGCGCCGTTCACGGCGCGTTCGAGCCCCTTCTCGAAGCTGTCAAGTAGTCCCACGGATCTCCTCAGGCAGGCAGAGCGGTGGGACCATGCTAGTTGGAGACTCTGAACAGGCCATGGACGACTTCGCCGGAGCGCTGATACGGGGCCCGACGCGCCGATCTGTCGTGATATCCTCGGGAAGTTGATCCGCGGTCCGCCGCGGTTCGCGCGAGTGGCGGAATAGGCAGACGCGCTGGCTTCAGGTGCCAGTGCCCGAAAGGGCGTGGGGGTTCAACTCCCCCCTCGCGCACAGGAGGGAAGGTCCCGAGAGGGGCCTTCTTTTCGTCCTACCCGACTCGAGGCGTCATGAGATTCCAGCCTGCCGCGGCCCTGGCCGCCCTCGCGATCGTGGGCATCGCGCTGACAGGGTGCACCGCAGAGTCGATACCCGATCCGAGCCCGACGCCCTCGGTCAGCGAGAGCGCAGAGGCGACGCCGGGAACCCGCGCCAATCCGCTCGAGGTCGGTGAGACCATTCGACTCGCCGACGGGTCGGCATGGTCGGTACGTGCGACAGCGGCGACCGAGGTCGGCGACGGGTATGTCGTGCTGCCGATGCGCATCCTCATCGACTGGGATGCGATCCGTGATCAGCTGGCGGAGGCAGGTGAGGATCCCGCGGATGCCGAAACTCTCGGGATCGACCCCTGGGCGTCGCTGGTCGTTCGCTATATCGGGGCGAGCGGACGTAGCTACGAGCTGTTCGAGAACGCCGCCGCCGACGTGCCGAACCAGCTCTGGTCGATCGGAACGGTGTATCCGCCGGCCGAGGACTTGTCGGCAAACGTCGCTGTGAGCGTCCCGGCCGAGGAGATCGACGGCGGCGTGTGGACGGTGCTCAACACCGGCGGTGACGCCGTCTTCCTCGCGGCGTCCTGAGTGGGCCGGACAACTCATCCAGCCCTAGTACCCGCGCCGTTGCGGTGTCGATAGAGTGTGGCTTGTCGCGCTTTGGCGCGATCTATCCGGGGGGATCCGTCGACGCCCGGGTCTGGAGCGCTGCTCGGCCCGGGCGTTCGATGGCACCGTGTTCGATGGGCTGGTGTTCAGCGCCCGCTGCGGAGGAGTTCTCGACTCGATCCTGCGAGCTGACGCAGCGACGCGTCGGGGAGGAAGGCTCGGGTCAACGCCATTCCGATCCGAGCCAGGTCGGCCTCGTCTCGATACAGCAGGTACAGCGACTCGTAGCGGGGATGGAACTTCTCCTTGAACCGGTGCAGCGATCGGAAGCCGTACACCGGCTCCAGCATGTCGGCGAGCCGCTCGGTGATGTCGGCAATCATCCCCGCGTCCGGCGGATAGTCGTGCGTGAGGGGAGCACCTGAGAGGGAAAGCATTCCCGCCCCCTCGTCGGCGAAGAACCGTGCCGACGAGCCGATGAGAAACTCCATCACCGGCCCGAACCCGCCCTCGCGGCGGCGCATGAGGTCGAGGGTCCACCCTTCGATCCGACCCTTGCCGTAGACGGGCAGCCACGAGAGGAACCCGTCGACGTCGCCGTGCGGTGAGATCGCCAGGGCGAGCCGCACCTCGGGGTCGGCGGCCTCGTGCAGCGTGCCCAGGGTGAAGCCCATCTCGGGCAGTCCCTTGTCGCCGACCCACATGTCCGAGATGGCCCGCAACTGCTGCTGGATGCCCCACGGCTCGTCGGCCAGGCGCGTCATCCGGAACGTCATCTCTTCGCGGCTCGCGCGGTTCAGTGAGGTGCGAACCGCAGCCCACCGCTTGCCCGTGAACTCGAGCCCTGCGAGGTCGACGATCGTGTCGTCAGCGACGATGAGGCTGCGCCAGCCCTCCGGCACGAGCGCGCGGGTAGCTTCATCCGCCGAGAAGAAGCAGGGGATGAGTCCCGCGCTCTCTGCCGTCGAGACGAACTCGTGCACCGATTCTGCGCGGCTCTCCGGCGGCCCCAGAGGGTCGGCGAGCACGAGGGCGACTCCCGAGCGCCTCTGGTAGGCGACGATTCCCGACCTCGTGCGGGCGTACGACAGCCCCTCCCAGGTCGTCATCCACGAGAGGGTGCCGCCGCCGAAAGCGTGCAGCATCTCGCGGACCTCACCGACCGTGGGGATGGGGCTGAGGCCCAACTTGGCTCGCCGTCGCCCGCGGAATGCTCCGCGCACCCAGGCCAGGTAGACGAGCAGGATGCCCCACAGGACCGCCGTCGCGACGGTGACCGACGGGTCGCCGTCCCACGTGAGGTCGGCGGCAGGGAAGCTGACGTACAGGGCGACGACCAGGATGCCGAGCACAACGTTGATGCTTGCGAGGATGACGGCGATGACCCATGCCCAGCGTCGACCGCGAAAGAGGCCCCTGGCCACCAGAAGCAGGATGATGACGTCGATCGCCGTGTCGATCCAGGATCCGCCGCCGAGCTCGGTCCGGCCGAAGGGCCCATCGGTCGGAACGATCGAGGTTAGCGTCTCGATCGCTGCCAGGGCGAGGACAGCGACCAAAGCGACGAATCGCTGCTCTTGAACGCTCACGCGGCGAAGGCGTAGCGGCCGGGCCACGACAAGAACGAGCAGAATCGCGAACGCGTGCACGACATCCGCCAGCGAGCCCCAATAGAGCAGCGCCACCGCGCTACCGCCGAGCAGCACCAGCCACGCCCGTGAGCGCCACGGGGAGGGGAGGAGCGTAGCCGCGGCCGCCAGGCAGGCCATGGTGCCGCCGGAGGGGCCGACGTCGAGGGCGAGTGCCTCGCGCTGCGCCCAGGGCCAGGCAGTGAAGGCGAGGAGCCAGAGGGCCAGTGCGCTGGCGAAGATCGCGAACAGCTGCCCCACCGCGTAGTACGCGAGGGCAACTCGCGTCCCGCGGCGCCACTCGAGGTAGCCCATGCCGATGAAGCTCGCGAGAGTGATGGCGTAGACCCACGGATGCACGACGAAGAACGTTCCCGTGATCGGCGTCCACCATCGGCCCTCGAGGAACGCCGGCAGTCCGTATGCGACCTCCGCGAAGAGCGGGTTGTGCTTGAACGATCGCCACAGCCCCTGCGAGATGATGCCCACAGCGAGCAGCGTGAGCACGAACACGATCGTGGCCGGCATCCGCGACACCGCGGTTCGGATCCCGAACCCGGACGCCCGGCGCGCGGGGGTCTCGGTCGCTGCGGTGTCGGTCATCGTTGCCCTCCTGCGCACCTATTCTGTCGAGGTCAGCAGCAATTCGCGCAGCGACGCGACGTCGTCGACCGTTGCCTGTGCGCCCTCGGATTCGTGAGGCCAGCTGAAGCCCCACCGCACGAAGATCACCGGCACATCGTTCGCGGCGCCCCCGTCGACATCGTGGTGACGGTCACCGATGAGCACGGGTCGCGACGTGTCGACACCCACCGCCCGCAGTCTCCGCAGCGCTTCAGCGACGATGTCGGCCTTCGCGCTCAGCGTACGCTCGTCGGGAGTGGCGCCCGTGATCGCACGCAGGTGCGGCGACAGCGCGAAATGCTCCATGAGGGCGACGACCTGGTTTTCCGGCTTCGAGCTGGCGGTCGCCTGCGGGATGCCGGCGCTGTCGAGATCGGCGATGAGTTCTCCGATCCCGTCGAACAACTGCGCACCGGTCGTGTAGCCGTCGGCTTTGCTGAGGGCGCGGTAGTACGCCACGGCATCCGTCGACTGCTCCGGCGTCATGCCGAGGTTCACCTGGAAGGACTCGAACATCGGCGGGCCGATCCAGTGGACGAGCTCGGCCCGGGTCGGTGCGGGGTAGCCGAAGTGCTCGAGGGTCGTGGTCAGGCGGCGAAGGATGCCGTCGGAGGCGTCGACGACGGTGCCGTCGACGTCCCACAGCACGCAGGTCCAGGGAGATCGCATGCCTCCACGCTAGGGGAACCCAGCGGGGCGGCAGTCGCTGGATTCCCCGTTAGAACAGGCGGGGCGCTCCCGACTCGATGCCCTTCATTCCCTCGTAGTCGAGCGTGACGCACCGGATGCCGCGGTCAGTCGCCAGCACGCGCGCCTGCGGCTTGATCTCCTGGGCGGCAAAGACTCCCGTCACCGGCGCGAGGTGCGGATCTCGACCCAGCAGCTCGAGATAACGCGTGAGCTGTTCGACGCCATCGATGTCGCCGCGGCGCTTGACCTCGACGGCGATCGTGCCGCCGTCGGGATTGCGCAGCAACAGGTCGACGGGGCCGATAGGCGTGGGGTACTCGCGACGAACGAGACTCAGGCCGTCGCCGATGACCTCGACCTGCTCGGCAAGGAGACGCTGGAGGTCCGCTTCGACGCCGTCTTTCACCAGGCCCGGGTCGATGCCGAGCTCATGCGTGGAGTCGTGGACGACCTCGTAGATCCGCACGAGGAGGGCGTCGCCGGTCTTCGCATGCGTGACGCGCCACTGCTCGATGACGCCGACGTCGGCGGCTTCGGCATCCGGCTCTTCTACGACCAGCGAGCAGGGCGGGCTCATCCAGTTGAGGGGCTTGTAGGAGCCGCCGTCCGAGTGCACGAGCAGGGACCCGTCACCCTTGTGCACCAGGAGCCTGGTCGCGAGCGCGAGATGCGCGTTCAGTCGGCCGGTGTAATCGACGGTGCAGCGGGCGATGACAAGACGCACCCGTCGAGCCTAACGGCCCGCAGTCCGCTCGCCGCCCGCGGGAACGGCGGCATGCACCGGGAGCGGACGGGCAGCTCCCGACGCGAGCCCCGAGGCGATCGCGAGGACGACCAGGATGTACAGCGTGTTGAGCACGCCGATGTGGAAGCTGATGAACCCGAGGATCGGCGGGCCGCACAGGAACGCGACATAACCGATGGTGGCCGCCGCGCTCACGCGTGCTGCAGCCTTCGCGGGGTCGTCGGCGGCTGCCGACATCCCCAGCGGGAAGCCGAGCGAGGTACCCGCGCCCCAGAGCGCCGCCCCGACGAAGATGAGCGGGACATTCGGCGCGAGGATGAACAGCAGCAGGCCGGATGCCGCGAGCACCGACAGCACGCGCAAAGTGGCAACACGGCCGAAGCGGTCGACGAGCGGCCCGCCGAAGACCCGGACGACCGTCATGCTGACCGAGAATACGGCGAGGCCGATCGCCCCCAGCGCTTCGCTTGCGCCGTGGCCGTCCACGACGCCGAGCGCGAGCCAGTCGTTGGCGCCGCCCTCGGCGAACGCCATCCCGAGCATGATGATCCCGAGTGTGTAGGTGCGGGGCTCCTTCCATGCCGACAGGGCGACACTCAGGCGTTCGCGCATGCGTGGCTTCTGGGCCGGCTCCGGGTCGGCATCCGGGTCCATCGCGATCTCTCGGGCCGGCACGTTGGCGCTTGCCCAGATACCAGTCAGCACCAGCAGGCCGGCGATTACCGCGGTGTGCGTCAAGACGTTGAGGTTCATCGCGATAGCCAGGGCACCAAGCCCCGCGCCGGCGACGGTGCCGAAACTGAAGAACGCGTGGAAGAGGGGAAGGATCGTCTTGCCGATCGTCTTCTCGATCGCGGCTCCCTCGACGTTCATCATGACGTCGACGGATCCGTTACCCAGGCCGAACAGGGCGAGACCGACGATCACGAGAATGTACGAATTCGCGACGTCGACACCGATTCCCACGAGTGCGACACCGACCGAGAAAGTGAGGATGGCGCCGAGCATGCTTCGGCGGGCACCGAACCGGGCGAGAACGACGGATGCCAGGGAGAGGCCGATGATCGATGCGAGGCCCGCGCCCAGCAGCATGAAGCCGATCTGGATGTTGTCGACACCGAGCGTCGCTTTGATCGCCGGTACCCGCGCAGCCCACGTCGCCACGCTCAGACCGCTGAGGAAGAAGATCGTGAAGACAGCCGTGCGCCATCGGACGATCTGAGCGCGAGAGAGAGCGGTGTCCACCGGACGAGTGTATCGAATCGTTTCGATGCGCACCATCTCACGGTGACCTGCGCGTGCGAGCCAGTACCATCAAGGCACCATGAGCGAGCGCAGGGCAACGATCACTGACGTCGCGCGCGAAGCCGGAGTCTCGGCATCCACGGCGTCCGTCGTCTTCAGCGGCAACGCGCCTGCCTCGGCCGAGACGCGACGTCGGGTCTTGGCGGCTGCCGAGGCGCTCGGGTACACCGGTCCGGATCCCCGCGCGGCGTCGCTGCGTCGGGGCAGGTCCGGCATCGTCGGCGTCGTGTTCGGAGGCTCGCTGCGTTCGGCTTTTCATGACCCGGTCACGATCGCGATGATGGATGGGATCGCCGAGGGGGTGGCACCGCTTCGCGCCGGACTCCTGCTCCTGCCGGATGAGACGTCATCTGCGGCGCCGGCAACCGGCACCGACAGCGGTGCGATCGAGGTGCCGTCGGCGATGACCTCCGCGCCGATCGACGCCGCGGTGCTCGTCGGATTCGGCCAAACCCGCCAGCCCTCGCTCGACGTGCTGCGCGCTCGCCGCGTGCCGGTCGTCATCATCGAAGGGGACGCGGGGCCCGACATCCCGCGGATCGAACTCGACAACAGTGCGGCGCAGCAGCGGGCAGCGAGCTATCTGCGGGACCTCGGCCACGAGAGGGTGACGCTGCTCACCCTTCCGATCCGCCCGTCGCGCGCCCGCGGTTGGTTCGGCCCCGCCGATGCCGTTGAGGTCGATGTGACCGCGGCGCGCCTGGCGGGTGCCCGGGCTGTCTACCCCGATGCTCCGACATACGCAGCGGTGACCAGTTCGATCGATGAGGGCTTGATTGCCGGCCGCGAGATTCTCGCCGGACCCGACCGCCCAACGGCAGTGATCGCCCAGACCGATCTGCTCGCTGCCGGAGTCATCCGTGCGGCAGAAGAGTGCGGCCTGCGCGTTCCCGAGGATCTCAGCGTGACCGGTTTCGACGGCGTCGAGGTCGACGGTCTGGATGCCTACGAATTGACCACCCTCGTGCAGCCGGCCGTCGAGAAAGGGCGGGCGGCGGGCGCCGCGGTCGTGGCGATGCTGGCGGGCGAGGATGCGGCATCCGTCACGTTCACGTGTTCCTTCCGTGTCGGCACGACGGCAGGACCGGTTCCCCGGGGTTATCCCGCATCCACCGGCCGCGCCTGAACACTGCCCGGATAGGATGAAAGCCACACCCTGATCGCCCGATCCCGCAGCATCGACGGGACGACGACCACGAGGAGGCCGGCATGCTCCTCGTTCTCGTGGCGTTCACGATCGGGTCACTTGCACTTCCGCTGCTCGTGCGGGCGTGGGGGCCGAGGGCGTTCTTCGCCGCCGCCGCGGTCTCGTTCGGGGCTTTCGTGTACACCGCGGCGCTTTCACCCCGAGTGCTTGCTGGCGACATCCCCTTCGAATCGTTCACCTGGATCGAACCTCTCGATATCGAGCTGTCGATGCGGATGGACACCCTGTCGTGGGTCCTCGCGCTGATCGTCACCGGAGTCGGCGCTCTCGTGCTGCTGTACTGCCGCTGGTACTTCGACGGGAAGGAAGAGCTCGGCCAGTTCGCCGCCGTGCTGCTCGCGTTCGCGGGGGCGATGTACGGGCTCGTGCTCACCGACGATGTCGTCGTGCTCGTGATGTTCTGGGAGATCACGAGCGTTCTGTCGTATCTGTTGATCGGCCACTACAACAGACGTGCGGCGAGCAGGCGCGCTGCCCTGCAGGCGCTTCTGGTGACAACTCTCGGTGGGCTGGTGATGCTCATCGGTGTCGTACTCGTCGTGGTGCAGGCGGGAACCTCGAGCCTGTCCGAGATCCTCGCCGACCCACCGGTCAGTCCCGTCATGACCGCGGCGCTCGTTTTGCTGCTGGTCGGAGCGCTCAGCAAGTCGGCGATCTTCCCCTTCCACTTCTGGCTCCCTGGCGCGATGGCTGCCCCGACACCGGTGTCGGCCTATCTGCACGCGGCTGCGATGGTCAAAGCCGGCATCTATCTCGTTGCAGCGTTGGCGCCGGTCTTCGCCGAGAACCCCGCATGGCACCCGATCGTGATCGGACTCGGCGGCTTCACGATGCTGCTCGGCGGGTGGCAGGCCCTGCGGGAGACAGATCTCAAGCGCCTTCTCGCCTACGGAACTGTCAGTCAGCTCGGCTTCCTCATGGTCGTGCTCGGGTATGGCACGCGGGATGCCGCCCTGGCGGGACTCGCTCTGCTGCTCAGTCATGCCCTCTTCAAGTCCGCGCTGTTCCTGATCGTCGGCATCATCGACCACCAGCTTTCAACCCGCGATCTTCGCGAGATCAGCGGACTCGGGCGCCAGGCGCCGGTCCTTGCCACGGCTGCGATCGTGTCGATCGCGTCGATGGTCGGAATCATCCCCACCGTCGGGTTCGTGGCGAAGGAGGGTGCGCTCGCAGCCCTCCTGGATGAGGCGGTCGGCGGCTCCGTATGGGGCCTTGTGGCGCTTCTGGCTGTCGTCGTCGGTTCAGTGCTGACCGCGGCGTATGGCATCCGATTCGTGTGGGGCGCCTTCTGGACCAAGCGCGACATGGCTCGGGTATCGTGGCCGGATCCGTCAGCCGGATTCGCCTCGGCGCCCGTGGCGCTGGCCGTCCTGAGCCTCGCTGCAGGCTTCGCGGCACCGCTTCTGGATGGGGCTTTCGCACGGTACGCCGATCTCGCCCCCGCGGCCAGCCCCGGCGTCCCCACACCGGAGCACCCCGCGTATCTATCGCTGTGGCATGGGTTCGAACCTGCCCTGTGGATCTCGCTCGGCACGATCGCGCTCGGTGCCGCGCTCTTTGTGTTCACGGCGCGGGGAGTCGGACGCCGGCGCGTTCTTCCCTTCACGGCAGTGGATGCCTACAACGGGTCGCTGCGGATGATCGAGCGACTCTCGGTGCTGACGACCACGCTCGTCCAGCGCGGTTCACTCCCGGTCTACGTCGCCACGATCTTCCTCGTGCTCGTGGCCGGCGAGGGAACCGCGTTGTTTGCCTCATCCGACTGGCAGGCAGACCTCGACGCCTTCCACACGCCCGTGCAACTCGCCGTTGCTCCGGTGATGATCGCGGCCGGAGTCATCGCCGTCCGTGCCCGCAAGCGCTACACGGGTGTCGTGCTCGTCTCGGTCACCGGCCTCGGTATGGTCGTGCTCTTCGCAACCAGCGGTGCACCCGATCTCGCCCTCACCCAGATCCTCGTCGAGACCGTCACCCTGGTCGCCTTTGCGCTCGTGCTGCGCCGCATCCCGTCGCGCCTGGGCGCCCATAACGGTTCGTCGTTTGCCGTCGGCCGCGCAATATTGGCCGTGCTCGTGGGACTCACGATGGCCGGTGTCGCCATCGTGGCGACGGGTGCCCGCGTCGATGTGCCCATTTCGCTGGCCTTCCCGGGACTTGCCTATGAGATCGGGCACGGCAAGAACGTCGTCAACGTCGCGCTTGTCGACCTGCGTGGTTGGGACACGATGGGTGAACTCTCGGTCGTCGTGCTCGCCGCCACCGGTGTCGCATCCCTCGTCTTCGTCACGAATCGTTCCGAGACGCTGCCGCAGATCACGGCGCCGATCATCCAGCGTGCCCAGCGCGCGGTGCGTCGCCGCACGCCGCTGACCGAGGCAGACGTGGAAGGTGCTCCTAGCCGCACCGCGTGGCTCGTCGGAGGTCAGCGCGTGCGCCCCGAGAACCGGTCGATCCTGCTCGAGATCGTGGTGCGGATCCTCTTCCACTCGATCATCATCGTGTCGCTGTATCTGCTGTTCGCCGGGCACAACCTTCCCGGTGGTGGGTTCGCAGCGGGTCTCGTTGCCGGGATGGCCCTGGTGATGCGATACATCGCCGGGGGTCGCTACGAACTCGGCGCAGCTGCGCCGACGGATGCCGGGCGCTTCCTCGGGATCGGCATGGGCATCGCCGTAGCCTGCGCGATCATCCCGCTCGCTTTCGGTGTCGAGCCGCTGACGCGAGCGATCTTCGAGGCCGAGGTCCCCGTGCTCGGGCACATCGAGTTCGTGACCTCGACGATCTTCGACGTCGGTGTCTACCTGGTCGTGATCGGACTGGTGCTGGATGTCCTGCGCAGTCTCGGCGCCGAGGTCGACCGCCAGGCCAACGCAGCGGGGACGTCGGTCGCGGCACGCGAGGAGGTGAGCGGATCGTGAACGTCTCGATCGTTCTCATCGTCATCATGGCGGTGCTCTTCGCCGCCGGCGTGTACGCGATGCTCGAGCGCAGCCTCACGCGCGTGCTCATCGGGTTCCTCCTGCTCGGCAACGCAGCCAACCTCTTGCTGCTTATCGTCATGGGGCGGCCAGGTATCGCGCCGTTCTACGGCGACGGTGAACCTCAGGAGATGTCGGACCCCCTGCCGCAGGCGCTCACGTTGACCGCGATCGTGATCACCTTCGCGATCTCGGCGTTCCTGCTCGCGCTGATCTACCGCTCCTGGCAGCTGGGGCAGGCCGACACCTTCGACGAAGACGAAGCGGATGTCGCGCTGCGCGAACGCGGCATGCGAGCCGACGACGAGATGGATCAGGAGATCGAACCCGAAGACGACGACGCGACGAGCGACTTCCTCGCATCCGAAGCCACGGATGATCGGACGAAGGGATCAGGTTCATGACCGCCCTCGTTCCCCTCCTGGTCACCCTGCCGCTGCTGGGTGCTGCCATCGCGCTCATCGCCGGACGCCACCGCCGGGTTCAGGTGGGTGTTTCCGTCGTCACGCTCGTTCTAACGCTCGCGATCGCGACAGTGCTGCTGGTAGCCGTCGACGCGTCGAACCTCCCCTTCGCGGTGTCGGTGGGAGGCTGGCCCGTTCCCTTCGGGATCGTGCTCTATGTCGATCGCCTTGCGGCGCTGCTCGTCATGGTCTCGAGCGTCGTACTGCTGGCCGTGTTGCTCTTCTCGATCGGGCAGGGAGCCGCCGACGGCGACGACGACACCCCGGTCTCGATCTTCCACCCGACCTACCTCATCCTCGCGGCGGGTATCTTCGTCGCCTTCACCGCGGGTGACCTGTTCAACCTGTACGTCGGGTTCGAGATTCTGCTCGTCGCGTCGTACGTGCTCATCACCCTCGGAAACAGCGAGCAACGCATCCGTGCGGGCATCACCTACATCGTCGTCTCCCTGGTCTCGTCGATCCTGTTCCTCTCGGCGATCGCGATGATCTACGGCGCGACCGGAACGGTCAACATGGTCCAGCTCGCCGACCGGATGACGCAGTTGCCG
Source organism: Microbacterium schleiferi (assembly GCF_038150145.1). GTDB lineage: Bacteria > Actinomycetota > Actinomycetes > Actinomycetales > Microbacteriaceae > Microbacterium > Microbacterium schleiferi_B. Next base: position 66,293 of record NZ_JBBWSA010000011.1, on the reverse strand, counting down.
CAGGAAACGCAGTACGTGCTGCACGTCATGCTGCTGCTCGCGTTCGCGATCAAGGCAGCGGTCTTCCCCGTGTCGTTCTGGCTTCCCGACTCGTATCCGACGGCGCCAGCGCCGGTCACGGCGGTGTTCGCGGGCCTGCTGACGAAGGTCGGCGTCTACGCGATCATCCGCACCGAAACCCAGATCTTCCTCGAGAACGACCTCAATACGATCCTGCTCATCGCGGCTCTCGCGACGATGGTCATCGGCATCCTGGGTGCCGTCGCGCAGGCAGAGCTCAAACGGATTCTGTCGTTCACCCTGGTCAGCCACGTCGGTTACATGATCTTCGGGATCGCGATCGCGACGCCCGCTGCGATCGGGGCGACCATCTACTACATGGTCCACCACATCGTGGTGCAGACGACGCTCTTCCTCGCGGTGGGCCTGGTCGAGCGCCGGGCCGGCAGCACCTCGATCCTCAAGGTCAAGGGGCTCATGCGAGCAGCCCCCGTCATCGCGCTGCTGTACTTCATCCCGGCGGTGAACCTCGGCGGTCTGCCGCCCTTCTCGGGCTTCATCGGCAAGTACGCGTTGTTCGATGCGGGCGCTGCCGTCGGCACACCGTTGATGATGACCCTGATCGTCGCCGGTATCGCGACGAGCCTGCTCACCCTGTATGCGCTCATGCGAGCGTGGAACCTCTCGTTCTGGCGAGAGGATGACGATTCCAGCGAGACCTCACAGCGCACGGCTTACCTGCAGGCTGCTCCCGCAGCGACGACGATCACCGAACGCCGCGTGATTCCGCGCATCATGACGGCAGCCACCGCGGGGATGGTCGCGGTCAGCGTCGCACTGACCATCTTTGCGGGGCCGCTGTATGAGATCTGCGCTCGTGTGGGCGGCGCGCTGCTGGAGCCGATCACCGTCGTCCAGCTCGATGAATCGGTCGACATGAGCGGGGAGGTGCTGCCGTGACAGATCGCTCCCCCGAGCCCGTCGGCTTCTTCACGGCCATCTGGCGACAGCTTCCCGTCCTGTTGTGGCTGACGGTGCTGTGGATGCTGCTGTGGGGACAGTTCACGATGCTCGCCTTCCTCACCGGGCTTATCGCCGCCATCGCGGTCACTACCGTCTTCCACCTGCCGGTGGTCGAGCTGTCGCGGCGGCTGAACCTCTGGTACGCGCTGGTATTTGTCGTCACCTTCCTCGGGGGGCTGGTGCGCGGCTCGCTGAGTGTCGCGTGGCAGGTGCTCGACCTGCGTCGACAGCCCGGCACTGCAGTGATCGGCGTGCAGCTGCGCACCGATGATGACCTGCTGATGGCTCACACCGCGATCACGTGTTCGCTCATTCCCGGCTCGCTCGTGCTGGATGCCGACCGTGATCGCCGCATCCTGTACCTGCACATCATCGGCGTGCGCGGCCAGAAGGAGATCGAAGCCAATCGGCGGGAGACGCTCCTGTGGGAGGCGCGGCTGACCCGGGCGTTCGGGTCGCGCGAGCAGCTGCACCGGCTTCGGCAGGCGCAGAAAGCGGAGGTGTCATGACGATCTCGACGATCCTGATCATCGCCATCTACATCGCGTTCACGGCAGCGGCGCTCGTCACGCTGTGGCGCATCGTCGTGGGGCCCTCGATCCTCGATCGCGCTGTCGCGTCCGATGTGTTGTTGACCGAGGTCGTCTGCGTCCTCGGTGCCGACATGGTGATCGGACACCACACCCGCACCCTGCCCGTGTTGCTCATCATCGCGGCGGTCGGCGTCTTCGGATCGATCGCGATCGCTCGGTTCGTCGCCCGAAAGGACGTGACGAAATGACGGATGCTGAGATCGCGGCTCTTCTGGACGGGGCGGCCCTCGTGCTGATCCTGATTGGCGCACTGCTGTGCGTGACGGCAGCGATCGGCCTCGCGAGGTTCCGCGACGTTCCGAGCCGTCTTCATGCCGCGACCAAGCCCCAGGTCCTGGGTGTCATTCTGATCTGTCTCGCGATCGCCCTTGCACAGCGCAGTTGGGCAGTGGTCGCGTTCATCGTGCCGATCATCCTGATCCAGCTCGCGGCATCGCCGCTAGCCGCTCATATGGTGGGGCGCCAGGCCTACCGCAACCGCACAATGGACGTCGATGACCTCGTGGTCGACGAACTCGCCGACGCCGAGATCGAGACCTCCCGCCCCGAGACCGGCGCCGATCCCGGTTGAGGCTCAGTTCGCGGGTTCGAGAGTGAGGGTGTGCTCGGTGGCAGCGGTCACAGCATCCCGAGTGAAGGCCCACGGTGTGAGCCCTGCCGCTTGCCACGTTGCTGTCTGGTCGGTGTAGTTCTCATGGAACGCGTGACCGCTCGCGCCGGTCAGGTGGTTCCAGCCTGACGCGTCGAAGTCACTCAGGTCGACGACCATGCGCATCGACGGCACCGCCGTCGTCGCGAAACCCTCACCGAGCGGCCATCCGGTCGCGTTGACCACCGAGGAGCCGCCACCAACCGGGAAGGGGCCGCGGTTGAACAGGGCCTCGATCGGCGCGATACCCGAGGTGCCGAACGTCTCGTGGGTGAGTGTGATCGCGTGCAGGGTGCCCCACCGCCACTGGAGCGGGTTCGATCCCTGCGCCGTCGTGAGGATCTCGGTCGCGCTGCGGGCGCTGGCCTCCAGCATCTCCCGCTGGCCGGATACCCCGATCTCGGTGTTCGTCCACCAGGCAGAGCTCGGGTCAGCGAGCAGGTTCTGCACCACGAGGAACTGCCGTGACTGGGCGGTCAAGGGAACCGGCGTCGATCGACCGCGGGTGAACAGGTTCTGCGCGAGTTCGTCCCACACGACATTCGCGAACGCGGCGGCCGACGAGTCGGCGTCGTTCTGGGCGTCCCACTGACGCAACAGGTCGAGTGCGGCATCCGTCGCCTCGTCGCCGGTCCGAAGGTTCTCGAAGGCGGTGATGAGCGTCTTGCCGATCTCGGACTGGTTGTCTGCCTGGATGCCGCGCATCACCTCGGCGGTGACGGGCCCTTCGGCGATGGCTCGCTGCAGCAGGTCATCGATGCGGGCTGCGCGCCATCCGTAGTCCCAGTCCCGCGTGAGGAAGTAGGGGTAGTTCTGGTCGACGATCGCGTTGTTCGCGGTGACGATGTAACCCTCGTCGGGGTTGTAGGCCACCGGCAGATCCGCGAACGGGATGTAGCCCTGCCAGTCGTAGGCCGAGTCCCACCCGGGCTGGGGCATCGACCCGTCTCCGGCGCCGCGAATCGGAAGTTGCCCCGGTGTCTGGTAGCCGATGTTGCCCGTCACATCCGCGTAGATCAAGTTCTGGGCCGGCACGACGAACTTCTCGGCGGCTGCGCGGAATCCGGTGAAATCGGTGGCGGCGTTCAGCTCGAAGATCGCCGTGGCCGTCGTTCCCGGCTGCAGCGCGGTCCACTGGATGCTGACGGCGCTCTCGCCCTCCGGCTCAGCCGTCGGGGTGACGGTGGCGCCTGCCGTGCCGACCACGGGGTCAGCGGCGATCGCATCGAAGTCCGCCGTCAGGCCCGAGATGATCGGGCCGTGCACCGTCGAGCGGATCGTGAGCTCGACATCCTCGCCACCTGCGACCTTCAGCGTCTCGGTGCGGGTGTCGAGGTCGACGAGCTCACCATCGCGCCAGTACTGCTCGCCGTCGAGCTTCTCGATGTAGAGGTCGACGACATCCGTCGTGAGGTTGGTGAAGCCCCACGCGATCGACGCGTTGTGCCCGATGATGATGCCGGGCACGCCCGAGAAGCTGAAGCCGGCGACATCGAACGGACAGGCGTCGTTCACGACCGCGCAGCGCAGACCCGCCTGATACCAGACGCTCGGCAGCGATGCGCCCAGGTGCGGGTCGTTGGCCAGCAGCGGCATCCCGGTGTCGGTGTAGTCACCCGCCACGACCCACGAGTTCGAACCAATGCCCTCGCCCGCATCGCCGATCAGCTTCGAGACGGCGCTCACGACGTCGGAAACCTCGGTCCAGCGGATACCGGCGGCAGCAGCTTGTGCGGGCTCGGTAGCCGCGGGGACCTCGGTGATCTCGGGGACGATGACCGGGTTCTCGTCGAACGGGTAGGGCGGGTACAGCTCGAGGAGCTGCTCGTCGGTGTAGGAGGTGGCCAGCAGTGCTCGTTCGGTTTCGGTCTCGATGTTCGACCGGAGGTCCCAGGCCATCGCCTTCAGCCAGGCCACCGAGTCGGCGGGGGTCCACGGCTCGATCTCATAGTCCGCGTTCTGCAGGCCGAGGACCGCGTACTCCAGCGAGATGTCTGCCCCGTCGCGGTCGGCGAGATACGCGTTCACCCCGTCGGCGTACGCCTGGTAATACGAGAGGGTCGTCTCATCCAGCGCCGCCACTTCCTGCTCGGCGATCTCACGCCAGCCGAGGGTGCGCAGGAACGCATCGGTGCCGACCTGCGACTGACCGAACAGCTCTGCGAGCCGACCGCTGGTGACGTGGCGACGGAAGTCCATCTCCCAGAAACGGTCCTGGGCGTGCACGTACCCTTGCGCGAAGAAGAGGTCATCGGTGGAGCTTGCCGTGATCGTCGGGATGCCGAGTTGGGAGCGTTGCACGGTGACGGTGCCCGACAGCCCATCCAGGGCGACCGTTCCCTCGGTCTCGGGAAACGAGCGATTCACGAACCACACGCCGACTCCCGCGGCAACCAACGCGAGCACGACGATCCCCACGAGCACGCTGTAGGCGATGAGGCCGATGCGGCGGCCGAGGCGCGGGCGGGTCGGCGCCTCGGGGGCGTCGCCGACAACGGCGGGTACGGTCTTCGACATTGAAGCCTCTCGGGTGAGCCGGGCGGACACGGGGTCGCAGTCGACCTGGGATCCCGTGTCAGGTGGTCATCCTAGCTCGCGCCGCCGCATTCGAGTCAGCCGATGAGGCTCGGCTGGAGGTCGCGCAGCGTCCTCCCGTGGGTCATTCGAGCGACTCCGATCGCCGCGAACGCCAACGCACCGACCAACCACAGGCTCAGGATGCCGAGGTCGGTGCCCACACGCGCGAGGTCTCCGCCGTACATGAGTTGACGCATCCCGTCGACGACGTAGCCCATCGGCAGGATGTGATGCAGCCAGGTCAGCGGTTCGGGCAGCGTCTGCCAGGGGAAGGTTCCGCCTGCGGTCACGAGCTGCAGCACCATGAGGACGAGCCCGAGGAACTGTCCGACCGATCCGAGCCAGACGTTCAGGGCCAGGATGATCGCGGCGTAGGTCAAGGAAGCGAACACCATCACGCCGAGCGTCGCCAGCGGGTGCGTGAACGCGAAGCCGAGGGCTGCGGCGAGAATGCCGAACAGTGCGAGCATCTGCAGTCCGCCGAGCAGGCCCGGGGTGAGCCATCCGGCGAGGGTGACCCGCACTGGAGAGTGCAAGGCTGTCACGGCGCGACGCGAGATGGGCTTCACGATCAGGAAGAGCGCATAGATGCCGATCCATCCGGCAAGGGCCGCGAAAAACGGGGCCAGGCCCGCACCGTAGTCCCCCGCCGATGCGACCTTGCCGGTCTCCACCGCGACCGGATCCGAGATCGTCTGCGCTTGCGCCTCCCGAAGCGCAGCATCCGAATCGGGAATCTGCGCGACGCCCGACGCAAGGCCGTCGCGCAGCGTCGCCGCGCCCTCGTCGAGCTGGGTCAGGCCGCCGGCCAGAGTCTGGGACGCGGCATCCAGCTGCACCCCGCCGCTGGCGGCATCCTGAAGCCCGCCGGAGAGCTGCTGCGCACCGGCAGCCACCTGCGCGGCGCCTGCTGCGAGAGCATCAACGGATGACACCGCGCTCTGTACCTGCGCGTTGGCGTTTTGGACAGCCCCGGCAAGTGGGTCAAGGCGAGCGAGGACGGCGTCGATCTCGGCAGGGGTGAGGCCTTCGGCGGTGAGCGCGTCGATGATGTCCTGGCGAACCGCCGGGAGCTCGTTGACGGCCTGTTGGCTGGCGGAGCTGGCTCGATCGGCGTACCCCGCCAGCGTCGCGGTTCCCTGGGAGACCTGGGCTGCACCATCAGCCAGGCCCGGGGCGGCGTCCGCGAGTTGTGTGAGGCCGGACGAGAGCTGGGCAGCCCCGTCGGCCAGGCGCGCCGACCCGTCGGATGCCTGCGCCGCGCCCGAGGACAGTTCGGTGGCGCCGGTGACGGCATCCTGCAGGTTCGAGCGGATGTCGGCGATTCCCGAAAGCAAGCGCGACGCTGCCTCTTGTCCGACGAGTTGCGCCACTGACGCACGAATCTTCTCGATCGCCTGGTCGCCGATCGTGGAGGCGAGGTAGTTGTTGGCGTCGTTGGTCTCGAGTTCCAAGCGGGCCTGGTGCGGATTGCTGCCGGAAGTTGACACCAGTGCCGTCGAGAAGTCGGCCGGGATCGTCACGATGAAGTCCACGGATCCGTCGGTGAGAGCCTGTTCGGCAGCACCGGCGTCGAGCGACTGCCAGTCGAAGCTGCCGTCACGGAGGAGATTGTCGGCGACCTCATCGCCGCAGTTCACGCTCGCGCCGTCGTTCTGAGCTCCCGTATCGAGATTCACGAGCGCAACCGGCACCTCGCTGAGTCGGCCGTAGGGGTCTTGATTGGCCCACAGGTAGACGCCTCCGTAGAGCACGGGCACCAGCATGAGCGCCACGAGGGCGAGGATCGACATGCGTGTCGCGGTCAGTCGCCGAAGCTCCGCCGCGATCATGGCGGGAACCTTCATGATTGATCCTCCTCGGAGAGCGCGCTCTCGTCCGGTGGGCCGAGCTCGGCACGCGGAGCGATGTCAGCGAGTACGGCTCCCGACGCCGCTCCCGCGATCACCAGAATGCTCGTACCGCGGTCGGCGAAGTCGACGGCGATCTGCCACCATCGCTCCGGATGGCCGCCGTGGCGATCTGGCGAGACGACGACGAGACCTTCGACGCCGGGCCGCAGGATCGCGAGTTCCATCAGCAGCCGGAGCCGATCGGCAGGCGCGACATCGGCGATCGGCAAGCGGGACAGACCCGCGGCGTCGTGTGTCACGAGCCACTGCTTCACTGCTCGAGGAGAGGCAGGCTGACCCGCGAACATGAGTTCCTCCGCGACGATGCCCCATACGGTGACGTTGGGCGCGGGATCGCTGACATCCGGCGCGTCGACGAGCGCGACTCGTCGGCGCAGCGCGCCACGGTCCGAAACCCCGTCGATCCGGACAGTGCCGGTGTCGGGTGTCATCCTGCCCGCCGCGATGAGACCGAGAACGGTGGGGCGCTGTTCGGTTTCGGCGATGGCGAGTCGGGCGACACTGTTGCCGTAGCTCAGACTCATGTGCGGCAGTGCAATCCCGCGGCGGCCCTTGCTGACGTCGGAGAGTTCAACGTGCACCGGATGCCTCCTTCGTGGGCGCGTTCGCGAGTCGAGCCTCGACGTCCTGCCAAGACAACCCGGCGATGCTGAGCACGGCGCGCACCGGCAGGTGAGCGGTGACCTCGGCATCCTGCTGGTCCCAGCGGACGATGAGGGTGCGTGCGGTCTCTTCGATCAGGCGCGTGAGGGTGGCGGCGCTGATGTCCCGCCGGATCTGTCCGGTGCGCTGGCCGTCCTCGACGATTGCTGTGAGACGCGCGCGCAGGGGCGCGAGGGATGCGGCAGTCAGTGACAGGTAGCGCTCCTCGAGGGCGATCGCCGCGGAGGCGTGCACCAGGGAGGCTTCGTGCCACAGTCGCGTGGTCAGCTCGGTCAACTCGTCCAACGGCTCTGCAGCGGCAACGCCGTTCGCTATCGCGTTGAACCGTTCCGCACCGCGTTCGATGACTGCACGGACGAGTGTGTCGCGGTCGGAGAAGTGTCCGTAGAGTGCGCGGCGGGTCAGTCCTGCTGCCTGAGCGATCGTGGCCAGCGATGCGCGAGGGTCGCGGGCGATCTCACGTTGTGCGCAGGCGAGGAGCTCGTCGCGGTTGCGCACGGCGTCCCGGCGAAGGGCGTGCGCGGCGGTGTGGGCCATGCACCAATCATCGCAGAAAGTGCACACTGGTGTGCACTTTCGCCAGCGGATGCTCAGGCACCGCCGGCGCTGCACCCCTCAGTCGGCGCCGAAGTCGAACGCGGCGGCTTCGCCCGCGGCATCCGTCGCCTCGGCCAGCTCCTCGCGGTCGTGGTCGTAGGGTGCTGCGTGCTCGGTGATCTCTTCGGCCTCGCCGCGCTTGAGGGCACCGATCAGCTCACCGGTCGGCCCGCCCAGCAGACCCATGCTCGCGTACTGCTCGAGTCGCGTGCGGGAATCGGCGATGTCGAGGTTTCGCATCGTGAGCTGGCCGATTCGATCCACCGGCCCGAAGGCTGCGTCGCCGACGCGCTCCATCGAGAGCTTCTCGGGACCGTAGGACATGACCGGCGCGGTGGTGTCGAGAACGGTGTAGTCCTCGCCGCGACGCAGCCGCAGCGTGACGGTCCCCGTGATCGTGGAACCGACCCACTTCTGGATCGACTCACGCAGCATGATCGACTGCGGCTCGAGCCAGCGGCCCTCGTACATGAGCCTGCCGAGGCGGCGCCCCTGCTCGTGGTAGGTCGCGAGTGTGTCTTCATTGAGAATCGCGTTGACGAGGCGCTCGTAGGCGATGAACAGCAGCGCCATTCCCGGAGCCTCATAGATTCCGCGGGACTTCGCTTCGATGATGCGGTTCTCGATCTGGTCGCTCATCCCGAGGCCATGTCGACCGCCGATGCGGTTGGCCTCGAACACCAGGTCGACCGGGTCGGAGTACTCGGTGCCGTTGAGAGCGACCGGGCGACCCGCCTCAAAAGTGACGGTGACATCCTCGGTCACGATCTCGACCTCGGGGTCCCAGAAGCGCACCCCCATGATCGGGTCAACGGTCTCGAGCGACACGTCGAGGTGCTCCAGGGTCTTGGCTTCGTGCGTCGCGCCCCAGATGTTGGCATCCGTCGAGTACGCCTTCTCGGCAGAGTCGCGGTACGGGAAGCCGTGCGCGACGAGCCACTCGCTCATCTCTTTGCGGCCACCGAGTTCGCGCACGAACTCGGCATCCAGCCACGGCTTGTAGATGCGCAGCGCGGGGTTGGCGAGCAGGCCGTAGCGGTAGAACCGCTCGATGTCGTTGCCTTTGTAGGTGGAGCCGTCGCCCCAGATGTCGACGCCGTCCTCTTTCATCGCGCGAACGAGGAGCGTTCCCGTGACGGCGCGACCCAGCGGCGTCGTGTTGAAGTACGTGCGGCCGCCCGAGCGGATGTGGAACGCGCCGCACGAGAGGGCCGCGAAGCCCTCTTCGACGAGCGCGGTCTTGCAGTCGACAAGGCGCGAAACTTCCGCACCGTAGGTCAGCGCACGGCCCGGAATGGCGGCGATGTCATCTTCGTCGGGCTGCCCCAGATCCCCGGTGTAGGTGCAGGGCACCGCACCCTTGTCGCGCATCCACGCGACGGCAACGGAGGTGTCCAGACCCCCCGAGAAGGCGATGCCGATGCGCTCGCCGATGGGCAGGGACTGGAGGACCTTCGACATGGAACCTCAGTCTACTGAGCAGCGCCGCCTGCCTCCGCGGGGTCGGCAGCCCGCCGACGACCCACCCAGATCACCCCGGCTGCCAGCAGCAGGATGCCTGCGGCGATCCCGACGACATAGAGTGCGACGCCGCCGTAGCCCCACGGCTGGACGTTGGGGTTCAGGAACGGGTAGGGGTACCACCACGGATTGCCGGTGCGGAAGTCGGTGACCAGCGGCCCGCGCACCAGCGTGTAGATCACCCACACGATCGGGAACGCGATGATCGTCCACAGCGCACGCCAGGGAAGGCGCCGCCGCAGCGGACCGAGCAGAACGTCGAGCAGGATGAACAGGGGAGCCCAGACGTGCAGGATCTCGTTCGACCACGGAACTGTCGATCCCTGGGGTAGCGGGATGTTTCGCAGCAGCGCGTTGTAGACGATCCCGGTGATCAGCATGTAGGTCGACACTGCAGCAAGCAGCGTGGCAAACCACGCGGGGTCGACGCGGTCACCCCGCCAGATCAGGATCGCCCCGATCGTCAGAGCCACCGCCGCGCCGACGTTGGAGAGGATCGTGAAGAAGCTGAAGAAGTCGACAGCGGTCAGCCCGAGTGGCCAACCGTTGCTGGCCGAGATGCTCAGCGTGCGCACCAACTGACCGACGATCGCCGCCACACCCGCGATGGCGGCGAGCAGCCGCAGCGTCGCCCAGGTGGTGGCCCAGGCCCGAGATCTCAGCATGCGCTCACGATATCCAGCGCGACCACGAAAGCCGTCTCGGGCCGCGATGCGACGCGCCGATAGACTCGAGACCTACCAGCTCACGTCACCCCGGGGGAATTCGTCATGCCAGGCATCGTGATCATCGGAGTGCAGTGGGGCGACGAAGGCAAGGGCAAAGCCACCGACCTGCTCGGTGAACGCACCGACTGGGTCGTCAAGTTCAACGGCGGCAACAACGCGGGCCACACCGTCGTGATCGGCGATGAGAAGTATGCCCTGCACTTGCTGCCCTCCGGCATCCTCTCGCCCGGCGTCAACGCCGTCATCGGGAACGGTGTCGTCGTCGACCTCGAGGTCCTCTTCGGTGAGCTCGAGGCGCTGCGCGCTCGCGGGATCGACACGTCGAGGTTGAAGATCAGCTCGGCTGCGCACGTCATCACGCAGTATCACCGCACGCTCGACAAGGTCACCGAGCGCTTCCTCGGCAAGCGCCAGATCGGAACGACCGGCCGCGGCATCGGGCCGGCTTACGCCGACAAGATCAACCGTGTCGGCATCCGGATGCAGGATCTGTTCGACGAGAAGATCCTGCGGCAGAAGGTCGAGGGTGCCCTCGAGCAGAAGAACCACCTGCTCGTGAAGGTCTACAACCGCCGCGCGATCGAGGTCGACGAAATCGTCGAGGATCTGCTCTCGTACACCGAACGACTTCGCCCGATGGTGACCGACACCTCGCTCCTGCTCAACGACGCGCTCGACAGGGGGGAACTCGTCGTGTTCGAGGGCGGTCAGGCGACCATGCTCGACGTCGACCACGGCACGTACCCGTTCGTGACGTCGTCGTCGGCGACCGCGGGCGGCGCGGCAACCGGATCCGGGGTCGGCCCCAACCGGCTAGACCGCATTGTCGGCATCGTGAAGGCGTACACGACCCGTGTGGGCTCAGGCCCTTTCCCCACCGAGCTCTTCGACGAGCAGGGCGAATGGATTCGGCAGCGGGGCTTCGAGTTCGGGACCACGACGGGTCGTCCGCGGCGGGTCGGCTGGTACGACGCGCCCATCACGCGGTACGCCACGCGCATCAACGGCATCACCGACCTCGTGCTCACCAAACTCGACATCCTGACCGGCCTCGAGCAGATCCCGGTGTGCGTCGCGTATGACGTCGACGGGACGCGATTCGACGACATTCCCGACAATCAGTCGGACTTCCACCACGCACGCCCGATCCTGGAGTACTTGCCCGGCTGGAGCGAGGACATCTCCGGGGCGCGCACGTTCGAGGATCTTCCGCTGGAAGCTCAGGACTACGTGCTCGCGCTCGAGGAGATGAGCGGCACGCGCATCTCGGTGATCGGTGTCGGACCTGGTCGCGATGCGGTCATCGTCCGCCACGACCTGGTCGACTGAGGCCCGCGCGCATGCGTTTACTCGTCGGCGGCTACACGGCCGATATGGACGGCACTGCCGACGGGATCGGTCTGCTCACCGCTGGGGACGCTGACTCGACGAGTGCCGGCGCCCTCAGCTGGCGGGGAACCCTGGCCGCCGCTCCCTCTCCGTCGTGGGTGGCGAAGCATCCGACGCTGGATGTGGTCTACGCGACACTCGAGGGCGCGGGTGCTGTCCAGGCGTTCCGGGAGCAGGGGCCAGACCAGTGGGTCGCGTTCGGGCAGCCGAGCCCCGTCGGTGCGGCGCCGTGTCACATCCTCGCTGGCCGCGAGCGGCTCTTTGTGACCTGCTGGGGCGACGGACAGGTGGTGCAGCTCGAGTTGGACGCCGACGGCGGCATCCGTGGTTCCGTCACGGCGGATGCCGCATCCGATCCCTACGCCGGCTACGACCCCGAGCCGCGAGTCTCGCACGCCCACCAGTCCATCGTCGTGGCTCCGGGTGTTGTCGCCACGACGGACATGGGGTTCGACCTCGTGAGGTTCTGGCGCACCGGTTCGCGCGCGCCGCGACTCATACAGGAGGTGACGCTGCCCCGAGGATCCGGGCCGCGGCACGGGCTCCTGCATCCCAGCGGCCACCTGTACATCGTCGCGGAGCTCTCGTGTGAGCTGTTCGCGCTGGCGCCGGACGACGCTGGAGTATGGCACGTCGTGGGCGGCACACCGCTGGGCGCCGGGACGCTCGACGGTGACACGGCAGCGGAACTGACGCAATCGTCCGACGGCGCACTCCTCTACGCCGGTGTGCGAGGAAGCAACACGATAGCCGTGATGCGGGTCGCCGGCGAGGGCGAGGCGACTGCACCGCTTGCGCTCGTGGAGGCCGAGGTCGACTGGCCGCGGCACCACCTCGTCGTCGGTGACGGATTGCTCGTCGCGGGTCAGCGATCGAGCGATGTCGCAGTACTACCGCTCGATGCTCGCGGCATCCCGGGCCGGACTACGACAAGGACCGAGGTCCCTTCACCGACCTGCCTCCTGCGCTTACCGTGACAATCGTCGCAGCGGTCTGACTCCGAGCTCGCCCCCGGCGAGCGGTCACCGGCGACGCGCGGAGGTCGTGATGCCGTCTGCCGTCGACAGCGCCGTAGCCGGGCGCCGGGGAAGCGTCGTCGTCTATCTGATGGTCGCGTTCGGGGTCACCTGGCTGGTGTGGGCGCCCCTGGCGGTTGCGGCGCTGGGCGCGACCGAACTGCCCCCGGTTCCCCTCGTCTTCTTCGCCGGCTCCTTCGGGCCGCTCGCTGGGGCGGTCGTTGCGAGCCTTTTCAGCGGCGGATGGCGCGGGGTGCGAGCCTGGGCGAACCGAACATTCTCCGTGCGATTCCGCCGGGTCTGGTGGTGGTGGGCCGTCGGGATGCCCGTGGCGTACTTTCTCGTCGGCTACCTCACCGCGGCGATCGTCGCGGGCGGCTGGCCCGATATGACACAGTTCGGCCTGACCGAGAAGCTTCCGGGGTGGAACGTGGCAGCCGTGGCCGTCGTATGGATCCTCACCTTTGGGCTCGGGGAGGAAGCGGGATGGCGGGGCTGGTTGCTACCGCACCTCGCGGAGCGCTTCTCCACGTTCTGGGCGGCGCTCATCGTTGCGGGTGTCTGGATCGTATGGCACGCCCCGGCCTTCATCTTCAACCCGACCTATCGCGAGATGGGCCCCGGAATCATCGGATGGATGCTTGCCCTCATCACGGGCTCGTACCTTCTCGCATGGATGGGGCGCGGCGCCGGATGGAGCATCGTCCCCGTGCTGATCTGGCACGGGGGATTCGACCTTCTCACGGCATCCGACCAAGCTGCCGGGACGATTGCGGCCACCATCAGCGCGATCGTCATGGTTCAGGGTGTCATCGCTGCAGGCATCCTGTGGCGCGATCGTAGACGCGAGCGCCTTAGTTCGGCGTAACCGTGTCCAGCATCGGGCCTGTAGCAGGCAGACCGAGCGACACAACACGTTCGCGGGGCTGCGGCGGCGAATGGTCTTGGGTGAGCGCGGCGCCGGCCAGGGCGATGGCGATGGTTGCGAGCAGACCGACCAGCAGATAGTGCCACCACCGTGGCCCAGCGGGCGGTGGAGCAGGGCGACGAGCGCTCGGGTGCTTGCTCGTAGGGGCGTGTCTCATGCGGCGCTCTCCTCCGGTTCGGGCGGGGTGATAGCGGGTAGGGGAACGCGCATCGGCGGCGAGATGTGGATCTCGCGGATTCGCCCGCGTGCGGTCAGCACCGCAAGGGGCGTCCAGACCGTCACCTCGTCGTGAAAGCTTGTGGCCCGCCACTCCGCCCACGCGAGGAGGTGGTCGGGCTCGGCGTCGTGGGTCGAGATGAGTCGGAGCGTGGATGAGCGGTGCAGCACCACCATCTCGAACCAGCGGGCGAGGTTGCCCTTGCCGAGATAGGTGTGCTGCGGCTCGACGAGAATGCACTCCTCTTCCAGCTCACTCAGAAAGCCGGAAAGGTCAGCAGCGCTAATGGCCCGGATCCATCCGGCCACGACAGAGGCAGCAGAACTGCGGGTCACGGGCCTTCCCCAGACGACACACCGGACGCGAGCTCCGATACGCCCACGTTTCCCCCCGCCGCGCTTCGACCGGGTGGACGACGAGATCCCCGCGCCCTGGGCTCGGGCGCTTCGGGAGGAGCGGGGGCCTGGCCGAGGCGATGATGCTCGTCGAGCGCTTCGACGACCACGATCCCGAGATGGATGGCCCGAGGTCGAAGCTTCGGATGATCTCTGGCCCATCACCGCCCTCCTTCGAGCCAGGCACGCTCTGCTTGAACGGAGCCCCATGCGGGCGCCCGAGATCGTCGAGTTCGCCGAGATGACCCACCAGGGCTGGAACAGTCTGTTCGGGCGCGATGTGGTGGCCGCAATGAAGGCCCATGCGCTGCTGCAGCTCTCGGAACCCGAGCGGGCGCGAGCGGTACTGACCCAGGCGCCACAGGGGCCCCTCGTCGCTCTCGCGACAGCGCACCTGAACATGTCAGTGGGGCCAGCCAGACGCTGCGCGTGAACTCGCGACCGCCGTCCTTGATCGCTCGACGAGCAGCCTTGCGGAGCGTGCTGAGGCGCTGCTGGTGCGCATCTGGGCAGACGCGGTGCTCGGCCGTGTGCCGACTGCGAGGGAGGGCGGCATCGTGGGCCACATGGTTGTCGCTGCGGGTCTTGTCCGACGTGGCCAAATCACTGTCGGTATCGCCGAGCACCATCAAGACCCAGCTATCGGCGATCTACCGCAAGCTCGGCGTGAGCTCGCGTCATCACGCGATTCCCGCGGCCTATCGCCTTGGCCTCCTAGAGCGGGGCAGTACCACCCGCACGGTCTAGAGCTTCGCGTCCTGACGGGGAATCACGACCTGCTTGATGATCAGCAGGATCGATGCAGTGATCGGGATAGCGACGAGCGCGCCGAGCAGTCCCAGCAGGGTGCCTCCGACAAGCGCGCCGATCACGACGAGAGAACCGGGAACCGAGATCGCACGGTTCATGACCCGGGGAGTCAGAACGTATGCCTCGAGCTGCATGTAGACCAGGTAGAGCGCCGCGAAGATCAGCGCAGCAACCGGGTCGGTGAACAGCGCGATGATCGTCGCGATACCCCAGTAGAGCACGGGGCCGATCAGAGGGATCAGGGTGATGCAGAACGCGATGACCGCCATCAGCGCGGGGAACGGCAACCCGAGGAAGAGGTGAAGGAAGAAGGCCACGACAGAGTTGAAGAACGCGAGGATGACCATCCCCATGAGGTAGCCGCCGATGCCGTCAGTGATCTGCTCGGTCATCGCCGTCACCTTCGCGCGGGACTTCGCCGGGGTCAGGCGCACAAAGCTTGCCTTGATCGTGTTCAGCGAGGCGAGGAAGTAGAGGCTGAGGACGATCACGATGATGATGCCCGAAATCGCCGTCGCGATTCCCGCACCGACAGCCAGCACGCCGCCCGTGATCGATGCGATGTTCGCAGGATTGAGGATGAACGTTTCGACATCCTTGAGGATGCTGCCGATCTGGTCGCCGAAGTTCGTCTGAAGCCACGCGAAAGCGTCCGACTTTTCGAAGTCATTGATCATCGAGGGGATGTCGCGGATGAACTGCGCGATCTGGGCGACCACCGTCGGCATGATGAGCAGGATGACGCCGGCGATGACGAGCAGGAAGCCCACGTAGACGATCACCATTCCCCAGACACGCCCAACGCCCTTGCGTTCGAGAGCGCGCACGATGGGGTCGAGTCCGAGTGCGGCGAAGAGAGCGAAGCTGATGTAGATGATGACCGTGGCGAGGTTCGACACGGCAAGCCCGAGCAGAAGGGCAGCCAGCGCTCCCAGAGTGACGGCAAACCCAACCGCGAACGGCTGATTCAGGCCGACCCAGAACGACCGCCGTTGCGGCGCTGGGGTGATGGCGTCGTCGGTGGGTGCGGCGGCCGCCGCGGCGGTCTCTCCGTCGGGCGCCACCGAGGATGACGGGGTCGGGCTCTCGTCGCTCATGGTCACACTCTAGGGGTCGGCGGTCGCTGGGTGAGGGAGGCGATAATCTCGACACAGTCCGAAGGGAGTGGCGATGACCGAGCCGACCGATCCAGTTGCCGACCTGCTGCGTTTGCGCGCGACCATCGACAACATCGACGCCGCCCTGATCTTCATGCTCGCGGAGCGTTTTCGCGCTACCAAGCAGGTGGGTGTCTTGAAGGCTGAGCACGGGATGCCTGCCTCGGACCCGACGCGAGAAGAGCAGCAGGTCGCCCGTCTTCGGCGTCTCGCAGAAGAGGCGGATCTGGACCCCGAGTTCGCGCAGAAGTGGTTCTCGTTCGTCGTCGCCGAAGTGATTCGCCACCACACGGAAGCCGCTGACGGGCGCTGATCTCACGCGCTACCGGGTGGAGATCGTCCACGAAGCCTGGTAACTTGGGCCGCCGGGTTCCCCGAACCCTTCGACCCAGTCCGCGGTTGCCGATGTTCGATCTCGGCGAGCGTACGGTCGGTGATCTTGATCGGATCCGACATCCGATGCCAGCGCATGCGTGCCCTATTTCCGCGTGCCTGTGATCGCCACCCGGGCGTGACCGATGCAGCCAGCTGCAACGGCTGCCAAGGTGCACACAGTGACCACATCCCCTGCCCTCCAAGCGCGAGGACTCTTCAAAGTCTTCGGCAAGAACCCTCGATCCGCCGTCGACCGCCTGCGGGCTGGCGCCTCCCGAACCGAGGTCGCCGACCAGGGCACTGCTGCGGTCATCGACGCGAGCTTCACGGTCGAAAAAGGCGAGATCTTCGTCATTATGGGCCTGAGCGGTTCGGGCAAGTCGACAGTGATCCGGATGCTCAACGGACTGCTCGAGCCGACCGCGGGCGATGTCGTCGTCCAGGGCGAGAACGTCACAACGGCCAGCGCGAGCCAACTGCGCGACATCCGGCGCCGCTCGATCTCGATGGTCTTCCAGCACTTCGCCCTGCTTCCGCACCGCACGGTGCTCGACAACGCTGCCTATGCGCTCGAGATCCAGGGCGTCGGGGCGAGCGAGCGACGCGAGCGTGCGCGGGAGATCCTCGACAAGGTCGGGCTGGCCGATCGCGCCGACGCGATGCCCGATGAACTGTCGGGCGGAATGCGTCAGCGTGTGGGACTTGCCCGCGCCCTCACCGCAGGCACCGACATCATGCTCATGGACGAGGCATTCTCGGCGCTCGACCCACTCATCCGGCGGGAGATGCAGGAACAGCTCGTTGAGCTGCAGCGCGAGCTCGGGCGAACGATCATCTTCATCACCCATGACCTCAACGAGGCGATGTTCCTCGGCGACCGCATCGCGGTGATGCGCGATGGCCGGATCGTTCAGAACGGCACACCCGAAGAAATCCTCACCGACCCCGCGAACGACTATGTCGCGCAGTTCGTGCAGGACGTTGACCGAACCCGTGTGCTTACGGCGTCCTCCGTGATGGAACCCCCGGCAGCGATGATGCCCGTCAGTGCCGGCGTGCGTGGCGCGCTGAAGATCATGCGCGATCTGCAGACCGGCTCGGTGCTCGTCACCGAGAACCGAAAGTTCCTGGGAGCGGTCACGGACCGTAGCGTGGTGCGCGCAGTCAAGAACGGCAATACGGACCTGCGTTCCCTCGTGAAAAGCCCGCAGTCGGTCGTCGGACCCGATGAGGCACTCGCTGATGTCATCGAGCGCTCTGTCGAAAGTCCCGTGCCGATCGCCGTCGTCGACGACAAGGGTCGTCTGCTCGGCGCGATCCCACGGGTCGTCCTACTCGCAGCCCTTGGCAACGTCGAACCCACCACGACCGAGATCCCGATCATCGACGTGCCGATGACGGTGCCTGTTGCTGAACTGACCGCGACCCTCGAGGCCGTGTCGGCTGCAAACCAACCGGTCATCGCGACAGAGGGGAGCGTCTGATGGAGAACCTTCGACTTCCCCTCGGCGCATGGGTCGAGGCGCTCCTCGACTTCATCGGGGCCGTGTTCGGCTGGCTCTTCGACGCGATCGCGCTCGCGCTGGGTGCCATTTACGAGGGCCTGGACTGGGTCCTCGTCACTCCGCCGTTCTGGCTGATCATCATCGCCCTGGCAGCGCTCGCCTACTGGGTCAAGGGATGGAAGCTCGCCCTCGGCACAGCGCTCGGCCTGTTCCTGATCGTCCTACTGGACCAGTGGGAGAACGCGATGGACACCCTCGCGCTGGTGCTCGTCGCAGCAGCCATCGCGATCATCATCAGCATCCCGGTCGGCATTTGGGCAGCGCGCAACGACACCGTCTCGCGGATCGTCCGCCCGATTCTCGACTTCCTGCAGACGATCCCCGCCTTCGTGTACCTGATCCCCGCCATCATCTTCTTCGGAGTAGGCGCCGTTCCCGGCATGATCGCGACGATCTTGTTCGCCCTCGCGCCCGGCGTGCGCTTGACCGAGCTCGGCATCCGTGGCGTCGACAGTGAAGTAGTCGAGGCCGGTCAGGCCTTCGGCGCGACCCCGGGTCGCATCCTGCGCCAGATCCAGCTGCCGCTTGCGCTCCCGAGCATCATGGCCGGCGTGAACCAGATCATCATGCTCAGCCTGTCGATGGTCGTCATCGCCGGAATGGTCGGTGCCGGTGGACTCGGTGGCGAGATCGTGCGCGCCCTCGGCCGCATCAACGTGGGGCTTGCGTTCGAGGCAGGGATCTCTGTCGTGATGATCGCCATGATCCTTGACCGCATGACCTCGGCGCTGGCCGACAAGGGTGGCCCGCGCGCCGCTTCCCGCCGCCGCGCCAAGCGCGTCGACGCAGCGCCCACGGCACGTGACAAGCAGGATGCCGCCGGCTCGGTGAGCCGCATCCCGATGCGTTGACCACGACGGATGCCGCGGCATCCGTCCCTCAAGACCGGGTGGGTTCATCGCCCACCGGAGGCACGCGGACCCGCGCGCCTGACAGACAACGACCGATCCGCGGACAGCAACGCGGAAGGAGAGGAAGTCATCATGATGACCAAGAGAAAAAACCTGATCGCCGGTGCAGCACTCGTCGGCGCGGCAACCCTGGCTCTGGCCGGATGTGCCGGCTCGAGCGAGCCCGAGACCACCTCGGACGCCGGAAGCGGTTCGGGCGCTGATCGCCCGATCGAGATCGCCGTCTTCAACGGATGGGACGAGGGCATTGCCGCGTCCTACCTGTGGCAGGCCGTGCTCGAGGAGCAGGGCTACGACGTCAACCTCACGTACGCCGATGTGGCGCCCGTCTACCAGGGTGTTTCGCAGGGCGACTTCGATGTCGTGCTCGACACGTGGCTGCCCGTCACCCACGCCGATTACATGGAGACGTACGGCGACTCCCTCGAGGACCTGGGTGCCTGGAACGACGAGGCCAAGCTCACCATCGCGGTGAACGAGGATGCTCCGATCGACTCGCTCAGCGACCTCGCCGCCAACGCCGACGCGTTTAACAACGAGATCATCGGTATCGAGCCAGGCTCCGGACTCATGGGGATCACTGCCGACGACGTCGTTCCCGGCTACGGCCTGGAGGGCATGAACCTCGTCGCGTCCTCGACCCCCGCCATGCTCACCGAGCTGCGCGCGGCCACCGACGCCGACGAGAACATCGTCGTGACGCTGTGGCGTCCGCACTGGGCCTACGACGCCTTCCCGATCAAGGACCTCGAAGACCCCGACGGCCTGCTCGGCGGTGCTGAGAGCATCCACTCGGTTGCCTCGACGACCTTCGCGACGGACTTCCCGGACGTTCACCAGTGGATCTCGAACTTCACGATGGACAGCGCGACGCTCTACTCGCTCGAGAACGCCATGTTCAACGAGTACGAGGGTGACGACTACCTGCCCGTCGTGCAGCAGTGGATCTCCGAGAACCAGGACTGGGTCGACTCCCTGACCTCCTGACGCTCTGGCGCCAAAAGCGGGCTCCCTACCTGGTGGTGGGGAGCCCGCTTGCGTCGTGTTACTCGACTATTCGGAGATCGGGTCCACCCAGTAGAGCAGGCTCTCGTCGGCGTGCGTCTCTTCGAGTTTGATCGCCCAGCTGGCGCTCTGGAGGTACCACTGCTCGACGCCGTCGGAGTCGACGGTGACCATCTGCTCAAAGCCCATGTCTTTCAGAGAGTCGGCGAAGGCGCGAGCCTCGTCGCTCGTGACTCCCGAGTAGATGTACTCCCAGGCGCTCGCCTCCGGGGTGGCGCTCACGAGCGTGCCGGGCGGAACCGGGAGGCTCGAGTCGAGTCCCTCGGGACGCTCACCTTGGGGCTCGGCGTCGGTCTCGTCGACTGCCTCGTCAGAACCCGACGTATCGGTTGCTGCGGCGTCGGCCGTGGCGACGGGGCCCTCTGCAGCCTCGGCGTCTGTGCCGCCGGTCGCGCAGCCGGCGAGCAGTAGCGCAGCAAGGACGGCAGTGGCGAGGGCGGCGGCGGGGGAACGGAACGCGGGCATGGATCTCCTTGGCTCATCGCGGGATGCGGTCGTCGTGGCGACTGTAGGAGTCCGGCGCGACGGTGTCGATGAGTAAAGATTGCCTACGAGGCGCTGAACGGGGCTCCCGGCCATGTGGCCGGGAGCCCCGTTTCGTTTCGTTGCAGCATCCGTCACGGAATGGCGCGGCGGAGAAGTCCGTAGGCGATCCCCGACAGGACGACCAGGGTGATCACCAGACCAATGGCAAGTCCCTCGGGTCCCTGCGTGACGATCCAACCGAAGACCTGTCCCCACGCGTTGAGGCGTCCGATGAGCCACATCGCACCCACCAGCAGCAGGCCCAGACCGACCAGGATGATCGTGAGGGCGGTGGGACCGAACCGCTTGTAGATCGTGGCGATCGCGAAGCCCGTGACGAAGAAGGTCATCGTCATGAACAGGATGAGGGCTGCTGCCACGACCGGTCCCGAGCTCCAAATCCAGTCCAGGTAGAAGAAGTACCCGTTGACACCCCAGCCGTTGGTCGCCTGCTCGATGAACCCGCCGATGACGAAGATCACCGTGAGGATCGCCGAGGTCAGGGATGCGGTCAGCAGCGATCCGAGGAAGAACTCGCGTCGCGTGACGCTCATCGCCTGCGAGAACGGGAAGGTCTGAGTCATGCCCATGATGCCGACGGCAAAGAAGTACCACATCGGCGCCTGCGCACCGCCGCCGTACTTCACCGCCGCAGGAGGCAGCATCGCCCAGATCATGAGCGTGACCGCGAGCGTGCCACCCAGGACGAGAAGCGGCACCCAGATGAATGTCTGTTTGTTGACCAGCTGCATGCGAACGACATTCCCGATGCGGTTCATCGCCGGCCTCCCTTCGTGGTCGTGTGGGTATCGGATGCCGCAGCATCCGTCTCGTCGGCGTGCTGTGTCGTGCGGACGATCAACTGCTGCAGCGACACCGGACCGATGTCGAGACCAGCAGCCGTCAGGCGGGAGCGCTCATCTGCGGACAGTGCGCCCGCGATCGTGACGGATGCCACCCTTCCGAGGCTCTCGCGGTGAAGCACTTCGCGTCCCGCGACGAAGGCATCGACGGCAGCGGCATCGCCCACGATCGCGGTGGCCTGATCGCGAACGTCATCGGTGGCTGCGTCCATGATGATCTGCCCCCGGTCGATGACGAGCACCCGCTCGATGAGGTTCGAGACTTCATCGATGAGGTGGCTCGAAAGGATGACGGTGCGGGGATGCTCGGTGTAGTCCTCGAGCAGCCGGTCGTAGAAGATCTGACGCGCAACGGCATCCAGGCCCAGGTACGGCTCGTCGAAGAAGGTCACTTCGGCCCGTGATGCGAGCCCGATGATGACCCCGACGGCCGAAAGCTGTCCGCGCGAGAGCTTCTTGATGCGGGTGCGCACGGGAAGGCGGAAGTCGGCGATCAGGCGATCGGCGAGCTCCTGGTTCCAGTTGGGGAAGAACAGCTTCGCCGTCGCGAACGCGTGGATCGGCTTCGCGTCGTCAGGATAGCGCTGGCTCTCGCGGACGAAGCACATGCGGCGCAGCACCCGGGCGTTCTCGTAGGGGTGCTCGCCGAACACGCGCACGTCACCCGACGTGGCGAAGTTCTGAGCAGTGAGGATCGACATCACGGAGGTCTTACCCGCACCGTTTCGGCCAAGCAGCCCGTAGATGGTGTTCTTGTGGATCGAGAAGCTCACATCGTCGACCGCGACAGTATCGCGGTAGCGCTTGGTGAGGTTCTTCACCTCGATCACCGTCTCATCGGCACCCGCGGAGGGTGCGACATCGTTGATAGTCATTGGTCGCCTTCCGTTGTCGTGTTCTGCGCGTGCTCACGGAGCAGCTGCGCGAGGTCTTCGGAGCCGAGCCCGAGCTTGCGGGCCTCGGCCAAGAGGGGGGTCAGGTAGCGGTCGCGGAACGCCGCACGCCGTTCGGCGAGCAGGCTTTCGCGAGCACCCGGGGCGACGAACATGCCGATGCCCCGTCGCTTGTAGAGCACGCCCTTGTCGACGAGCATCGTCACTCCTTTCGCTGCCGTGGCGGGGTTGATCCGGTAGAAGGCGGCGAGTTCGTTCGTCGACGGTGCCTGCGCCTCTTCGGCCAGGCTCCCGTCAACGATCGAGTCCTCGACGCTCTCCGCGATCTGCAGGAAGAGGGCCTTGCCTTCTTCGATCATCCGCGCCTCCGATGTGTTCCTGGGTTAGTTACTCAAGTAGGTAACCACATAACGCAGGATGCGTCAAGCACGGCATCCATCGGGCTTGTCGCCGGGCCTGCTCGTCTGGAGCTGGTTTCAGGAGCGCGGGGTGCGGGAGGGGACGGGCCAGATCCCCGGAGATGCGGGGCCGGCCGTCCGCTCGGATGACGAAGCCGACGGCTCTGCGGTCGGGGGTGACGCCGGAAGCTCGAGAGCCACACGCTCCTCGAGGATCGTGATCGCGTCATCCGAGATAGCGAGCAGACCGTCGAGCTCGTCGCGTACTCGTCGGTACGCGAGCTGGCGCTCGGCGGGGGTGGCAGCCTGATCGATCGCGACGCTCAGCAGTTGCTGCGCGGTGCTCAGGCGTTTGCGCTCATCGGCGGTGAAGGACGAGTCACGGATGCGGCGAGCCTCACGCTCGGCCAGATCGAACGCGACCTCGTAGTCGGTCACGGCGGTGCGGTACTCGGCGAACTGTTCCTTCGAGAGCTTCGCGGTCGCGGAGTCGGGGCGGAGTCGGTCGGCAACCTTCTTGGCGCGCAGAAACGCTGCGGTCAACGGTTGTCGGCCATCGCTCATGGCGGGGTAGGCGATGATCTTGGCGACATCCAGTTCGTACTCGAGCCAGCGCTTGGTCACCGCGTCGTGTTCTGCCAGCAGCTTCTGAAGTGGCGTGACGGATGCCGAACTCGATGCTGTCGCGGTTCGTGGTGCCGTGCCCATTCCGGCGGCGACGGCATCTTCGACCCGCTGCGCGAGAGGATCCTTCGGTGCTTTGGCGCCGGGAAGCGTGACGCCGATCAGAGGGCGGCCGCGTGCAGCGGCCTGGGCAGCGCGAATCTCGCCCTTGGCCTGCAGGATCTCGAGCCGTCGCTTATGCCGGCGCCGCGCGCCGCGCTCCCAGGCGCTACCGATCATCCCCATGACACCCATCAGGGGGAAGACGAGCCACCAGTAGCTGCCGATGAACTGGAACAGCGGTTCCACGCCATCATGCTAATCTCGCAATCCCCCGCCCGGCATGGGGGAAAGCCCGAAGACGGCTCAGCCGAACAGCAGGGCGAGGACGGTGGCGCCACCGCCCACGAGAATCAGCGAAACAATCACGACCCACGCGACGATCTTGATGCGTCGCTGTCGGGTCTCGCTGTAGACGTTGGTGTCGTCGTCGGACATGCGATCAGTCTAAAGGGCAGGCTCGGTGATCGTCGGACCGAACGCGGCCGGCAGCGTCGCTCGCGAGACCTCGCGCAGGTCGGATGCCGACACCGTGAACAACCCCTGCACTTCGAGGCTCGGGTCTGCGCCGTCGCCGGGGGCATCGGTCACACCGATCCGCAGCACGGGATAGCCGCGCCCATCGCACAGGCCGCGGAACTTCACGTCATCCTCGCGGGGGACGGACACGAGAACGCGGCCGGTGGACTCCGAGAAGAGAGCGGATGCCGCATCGACGCCGTCGCGTTCGATGATCTCGTTCAGCCACACGCGGGCGCCGACGCCGAAGCGCATCACGCACTCGGCGAGAGCCTGCGCGAGACCGCCGCTGGAGAGGTCGTGCGCGCTGGAGATGAGACCCTGCAATGCTCCTGCGTGCAGGAGGTCGGCCAGGCGCCGCTCGGCGGCAAGGTCGACGGCCGGCGGCCGACCGCCGAGGTGGTCGTGAACGGTCTGCGCCCACGCCGATCCGCTGAGCTCGTTGGCTGTCACGCCCAGCAGGTAGATGTTCTCGCCGGCATCCTGCCAGCCCGAGGGGATGCGACGCGCGACGTCATCGATGATGCCGAGCACACCCACCACGGGAGTCGGGAAGATCGGCTGGTCGCCGGTTTGGTTGTAGAACGAGACGTTGCCGCCGGTGACCGGGATGCCGAGCTCGAGGCATCCGTCGGCGAGGCCATCGACGGCCTGCCCGAACTGCCACATGACCTCGGGGTTCTCGGGGCTGCCGAAGTTCAGGCAGTCGGTGACCGCGACGGGCTTGGCTCCCGTGACGGCGACGTTGCGGTATGCCTCGGCGAGGGCCAGCTGGGCGCCCTGGTAGGGGTCGAGCTGGCAGTAGCGGCCATTGCAGTCGGTAGCGATCGAGAAGCCGAGGCCCGACTCCTCGTCAACGCGCACCATGCCGGCATCGTCGGGGAACGAGAGGGCGGTGTTGCCCAGCACGTAGTAGTCGTACTGGTTGGTGATCCAGGACGTGTCGGCGAGGTTCGGGCTCGCGACCAGCGCCAGGAACTGCTCCCGCAGCTCGTCGGGCTCGCTCGGCCGCTGCAGCGCGCTCGCCGAGTCGTCGCGGAGGGCGTCGATCCAGGTCGGGTAGGCGACGGGCCGTTCGTAGACGGGGCCATCCACCGCGACGGTTGAGGGGTCGACATCCACGATCTGCTCGCCGTGCCAGAAGATCTGCAGGCGGCCGTCTCCGGTGACCTCGCCGAGCACGCTCGTCTCGACCTCCCAGCGGCCGACGACCTCGAGGAACGCGTCGAGCTTCTCGGGCGCGACGATCGCCATCATCCGCTCCTGCGACTCGCTCATCAGGATCTCTTCGGGAGTCAGGCTCGGGTCTCGCAGCAGCACCTGCTCGAGGTCGACGCGCATGCCGCTGCCGCCGTTTGCGGCGAGCTCGCTCGTGGCACACGAGATGCCGGCGGCGCCGAGGTCCTGGATCGCCTCGACGAGGTTCGCCTTGTAGAGCTCGAGGCAGCACTCGATGAGCACCTTCTCGGCGAACGGGTCGCCCACCTGCACCGCGGGCCGCTTGGTCGGGCCGCCGTCGGCGAAGGTGTCGGAGGCGAGGATGGATGCGCCGCCGATGCCGTCGCCGCCGGTGCGGGCACCGAACAGCACGACCTTGTTGCCGGCGCCTGAGGCGTTGGCAAGCTTCAGGTCTTCGTGGCGGAGGACGCCCACCGCGAGGGCGTTGACGAGCGGGTTGCCCTGGTAGACAGCGTCGAACACTGTCTCACCGCCGATGTTGGGAAGACCCAGGCAGTTGCCGTAGAACGAGATGCCGCTCACGACGCCGTGCACGACGCGGGCGGTGTCGGGGTTGTCGATCGCGCCGAAACGCAGCTGGTCCATGACGGCGACCGGGCGTGCGCCCATGGAGATGATGTCGCGGACGATCCCGCCGACGCCGGTCGCCGCACCCTGGAACGGCTCGATGTAGCTCGGGTGGTTGTGCGACTCGACCTTGAAGGTCACCGCCCAGCCCTCGCCGATGTCGACAACGCCGGCGTTCTGGCCCATGCCGACCATGAGGCGCTCGCGCATCTCGTCCGAGACCTTCTGACCGAACCGTCGCAGGTAGATCTTGCTGGACTTGTAGGAGCAGTGCTCGCTCCACATCACGGAGTACATGGCCAGCTCGCCGCTCGTGGGCCGGCGCCCGAGGATCTCGCGGATCTGGGCGTACTCGTCATCCTTCAGGCCGAGGGCGCCGTACGGCTGCTCGCGCTCGGGGGTGGCTGCGGCGTGTTCGACGGTGTCGGCGACTGCTCGGGCGGGAGTGATCGGGGTGCTCACGGGGTGGGACTCCAGTGGTCGAGGATGCCGAGACCGGCGCCAGCGTGCGGGCTGCTCCAGTCTACGCGGCGGCCGCTTTCGGCATCCGTGTCGCTTCGTGCCCGTCGTCGGGTGCTCGACGTGCCGGTGCGGCCTCGTCGCAACGGCGCAGATCGTGCCGAACACACCGGGCGACGGATGCTGCCGGCGGGGTGTCGTGCAATCCGTGCGCCCTTGCGACGAGCGCGTCACGCCCGTTCTGTGGTGACACGCCGCTCCTCACTCGACCGAGTGGCGCTCGCCGCGGGACGGGGGCGTGTAGGTGCAGGTGTCGCCGGCGCACAGCTGCGGCTTGGTCCGCCCGAAGCGGCGGGCCAGCTCACACCCCACGCAGATGCCGAAGGCCGACTCGGCGAACAGTAGCAGCAGGCATCCGGCGCAGATCGTCTGCGCGATCGCCGCCGGCAGCCCGAGCCATCCGAGCGACAGACACCCGAGAAGGGCCATCGAGAATCCGAGCCCCCAGGCGAACTGCTTGGGGGCGGCATCCACCCATTCGGGTCGCTGCGGACGCGTGATGAGGGTGCCGATCAGAAGGGTGGGCGTGAAGCGGGTTCCGATGAACAGGCGCAGGAACATCTCGGCGGCGAACAGGATGCCGAACCCGCGCATGTACTGCAGGTCGCCGGTGATCACGCCAGAGAGCCAGGCGCCGAAGCCCAGGAGGAACAGGATGCCGGCCGAGGCGCGCACGGCACGCTCGTTGATGACGGGGATGTCGATGCCGTCAACCCACTCGCCGATCACGGGCCGGGTACTGCGGTCGGCGGCGGGTGAAGTCATGCTCCCAATAATACCCCCTAGGGTATAGATCCTCGATGGCACTCGGTTCGCATGACCCTTCAGTCGCGCCATGACGCGGGTTCGTTAGTCCGGCACCCGCACGAGGGCGCGACCGAATCCAGGCCCTACGCTGTGTGCGTGGACTTCTCCTTCGCTTTCACGCCCGATCTGATCGCGGTCTTCGTCACGCTGTTCGTGCTTGAGATCGTGCTGGGCGTCGACAACGTCATCTTCATCTCGATCCTCGCCTCCAAGCTCCCCAAGGAGCAGCAGGCGCGGGCACGCAACCTCGGCCTCACGCTCGCAATGCTGATCCGCGTCGGCCTTGTCTTCGCGGCGGGGTGGATCATCACGCTCACTGAACCCGTCGTGACCCTGTGGGGCATCTCGTTCTCGTGGAAGGACTTCATCCTCATCGCGGGCGGGCTCTTCCTCGTCTACAAGGCGGTCACCGAGATCCACCACAAGCTCGAGGGCGCCGAAGAGGAGCATGGCGAAGGCGCGGGTGCACGCAAGAGCGTGAGCTTCGGATCGGTCATCGCGCAGATCCTCTTGCTCGACATCGTCTTCTCGCTCGATTCCGTCATCACCGCCGTCGGCATGACCTCGAACATGGTCATCATCATCACCGTCGTGGTGCTCTCGTTCGGAATCATGCTGTTCGCGTCGCGGTTCATCTTCGCTTTCGTCAATGCGCATCCGACAGTGAAGATGCTTGCGCTGTCGTTCCTGCTGCTGATCGGTGTCTTCCTCATCGCCGAGGGCTTCCACATCAAGATCGACAAGGCCTTCATCTACGGTCCGATGGCCTTTGCGATCTTCGTCGAGGCGCTGAACCTCACTTACTCGTCCCGCAAAGCGAAGCGGGAGCAGAAGAAGCGGCAGGCTGTGCAGCTTCGGCCTCAGTACCCGGATGTCGACGAGTCAGCCGCCGTCGCTGCGGCGCTGTCGAAGGATCCGGCCTCCGGCTCGGTAGGCCTGTCGCGCAAGCCCGTGGTCGGCGAGGCGGATGCGGCGTCCGCGCCACACCGGGAGGGACTCGGCTGAGGGTCAGTCCGCGGCGGCCTCGGCCACCGCAGCGGCGAAGCGCGCAGCATCCGTGCCGTTCTCACGCACCTCGAAGACGGTGCCGTCGATGACCAGCAACGGGACGTGGTCGACGACCTGGTCGGTGCCGGGAATCGGCTTGCCAAGCCACGCGTCGTTAGCCGCGCTCGCCAGAGTTGCGTAGTCGGCGATCGCGGTCGACAGATCGGATGTCGCACCTGCGGTGGCCGCGAGGTCGAGGAGTTCCTCGTCGCTGGGTGAGTGATCTGCCGTGACCTGGTTCTGCTGGATCAGTCCGTACAGCGGCAGGAGCGCGTCATCCTCGCCCGCAGCTGCGACGCCGAGAAGCAGGGCGGCGGCTCGGGCCGAGTAGTCGGTGACGTCGCCGCGTTTGGCGCTCACGTAGGTCATCGGATGCAGCGTCCAGGTCGCCGTGCCGTCGGCGACGAAGGCCGCGAGGTCGTCGCCGATTGCCTCGTCGAGGCTCATGCAGTGCGGGCACGACGGGTCGCTCCACAGCTGGATGTCGACGGCACCGTCTCCGACGACGATTCCCGCCACCGGGTCGATCGTTGTGGGAGAGAGGGCCGGAGCAGCCGCAGGCGCGCACGCCGCGGCGGCAATCGCGACAGCGGGGAGGAGGGCGAGGCATCCGACCACGCGGCGCCGAGACGAACCGAACACGCTGCCGTTCTACGCCGGGTGCTGGCACATCGCCAATCCTTCAGCGAAGCCCACGACGCCGACCCCTGATGTGGTCAGACCATATAGCGGATTCCGCCAAACGCCCGGCCAGCGCCACTCCATGGCGTCGTCGCGGCGGTATTCAGGAGGAGCGCGACACTACCCGGTATACATATCGCGCTCAGGGAGATCCGAATGTCGGTGAGGCAAAGCCTGTTGGCGATCCTGGCGCAGGGGCCGTGCTACGGCTATCAGTTGCGGTCAGAGTTCGAACGGCGCACCGGCTGGAGTTCGTCGCTCAACGTCGGCCAGATCTACAGCACTCTCGAGCGGCTCGAGCGCGACGGCCTCGTTTCGCGGGGCGCGCCCGACGCAGACGGCCACATTTACTGGCAGA
This sequence comes from Microbacterium schleiferi, assembly GCF_038150145.1. Taxonomy (GTDB): domain Bacteria; phylum Actinomycetota; class Actinomycetes; order Actinomycetales; family Microbacteriaceae; genus Microbacterium; species Microbacterium schleiferi_B. Next base: position 37,062 of record NZ_JBBWSA010000011.1, on the reverse strand, counting down.
TCACGGATGCCGGCCGCGGCGAGGCCCGCGCCTGGCTTGCGTCTCCGGTCGAACGCAACACCGGGACCCGGGATGAACTCGCGATCAAGCTCGCGCTCGCGGCGGCGCTGCCGGGGGTGGATGTCTTCGAGGTCATCAAGACGCAACGACGGGCTTCGAGCGCGCACCTCGAGTCCCTGCGCAGCACCACTTTCGGTGGCGAGGTCGTGGGCGGGCCGGAAGAGCTCGCCTGGTCGCTTCTCACCGAGTCGCTGATCTTCGGCGTGGAGGCGGAACTTCGGTGGCTCGATCACGTCGAGGCGCGACTCGCGGCGCGCTCCGCGCCGGCAATGGTGCTCGAGCTCGACACTCACCGTCCCAAGCGCGGACGACCAGCATCGACTCGGCCGGTATAGCGCTCGTGGACTCTCAACAGCCCGGGGTTGACGGGGGCGTTCGCGTGTTCTAACGTACAACCAAATGGTTGTACAAATGGACCTCACGGATGACGAGATCGATCGACTCTTCCACGCGCTCGCGGCGGCGACGCGACGCGACATCCTGCGCCGGACAATCGAGTCCGAGCACTCGGTCTCGGTGCTCGCGCGGGACTATGACATGTCGTTCGCGGCGGTCCAGAAGCACGTCGCGGTCCTCGAAGAGGCCGGCCTCATCATCAAGCGAGCGGAGGGGCGCGAGCGTCTCGTTCGCGCCGATCCGACCATGATCGCCCGGGCTCGCGCTCTCCTCGCCCGCTACGAAGACCTGTGGCGGGCACGCATCCAGCGGCTCGACGACCTGCTCGCCGAGCCAGCCGACCCATCGGCATCCATCACCACGAAAGGGAACTGACGATGCCCGTCACCGCTGTCACCACCGACCCCGACGCCCTCACGATGACACTCGTCGGCGACTTCGCCGCGCCCGTCGAGCGCCTCTGGCAGGCGTTCACCGACCCTGCCCAGCTCGACCGCTTCTGGGGCCCTCCGGGGTGGCCGGCGACCTTCACGTCGTTCGATCTCACCCCCGGGGGCCGCGCGCAGTACCAGATGACCAGCCCGCAGGGCGAGGTGTCGCGCGGCGGCTGGGAGTTCACCGCGATCGATGCGCCACACCGATTCGAGGTGCTCGACTCGTTCCTCAACGGCGATGGTGACATCCTCGAAGGCACCCCCACGATGCGCGTCGAGTTTCTCTTCGAGGCGACCGCTGAGGGCTCGCGACTCACCAACATCACCTACTTCGACTCGCTCGAAGCCCTCGAACAGGTCGTCGAGTTCGGTGCCGTCGAAGGGTCGACGCTCGCGATCAACCAACTCGACGCGGTGCTGCAGGACCTGCGGGAGTACGCGCAGGGCAAGGGCACGCAGACCGAGATCCTCAGCGACACGCACGTGCGCATCACGCGGCTGATCGAGGGACCCCGCGAGCTCGTGTGGCGGGCCCACACCGAGCCCGAGCTCATGAAGAAGTGGCTGCTGGGTCCTGACGGCTGGCGGATGACGGTGTGCGAGATCGATCCGGCGGTCGGCGGGCGCTACCGCTACGAGTGGACGCCTGACGAGGGTGTGGAGGGTCAGACGTTCGGCTTCGATGGCGAGACGCTCGTGAGCGAGGCCCCGAGGCGTGCGGTGACCACCGAGCACATGACCGGCACCGACTTCCCGTCGACGACCAACGACATGTCCCTCTACGAAGAGGATGGGGCCACCCTGATCACGCTCCTCATCGAATACCCCGACAAGGACATCCGCGACATGGTCCTGGCCACCGGCATGACCGAGGGCATGGAGACCAGCTACGCCCGCCTGGAGCGGGAGCTCTTGCCGGCCTGAGTCGCCGCCCGAGGCATCCGTCTCACGCGAAGGGTCGCAACACGCCACTGCCGAGGTGCAGCGTACGGCGTGTTGTGACCCTTCGGCGTTGAGGGCGGATGCGAAATCCTCAGGATGTCTGGGCGAGGCTCTCTTCGAGGGCGACCCAGGCGAGCATCGCGCACTTGACGCGGGCGCTGAACTTCGAGACGCCCGAGAGGGCTGCGGCATCCTCGTACACGTCCTCGTCGAGCTCGATCGTGCCGCGCGAGCGCAGCGCCTCGCGGAAACCGTCGATCAGTTCAGCTGCCTTCTCGCGCGGGACGCCGTCGATGAGATCGACGAGCATGGATGCCGACGCCTGCGAGATCGAGCAGCCTTGGCCTTCCCACGTCACATCGCGGATCGTCTGACCATCGTCCGAGACGCGCACCCGTAGCGTCACTTCATCGCCGCAGATCGGGTTGCGCTGATAGCTCGTGCCGGTGTGGTCATCGGCCTCGGCAAGACCGAAGCCGTGCGGACGCTTGGAGTGGTCCAGGATCAGCTCCTGGTACAGGGATTCAAGACTCATCAGGATGCTCCGAAGAACGCGCGGACGCCACGGGTTGCGTCCAGGAATCGGTCGACCTCATCGGGGGTCGTGTAGACGGATGCCGAGGCCCGCACCGAGGCCGTAAGACCGAACCGGCGGTGCAGGGGCTGCGCGCAGTGATGTCCCACGCGCACCGCGACGCCCCGCGAGTCGAGGAACTGCCCGACGTCGTGAGCGTGGACGCCGTCGACCGCGAAGGAGGCGAGCCCGACGCGGGGCGCGGCATCCGTGTCTCCGAGCAGACGGATGCCGGGAATCTCGCGCAACCCGTCACGCATGCGCCGCTCGAGCTCGACCTCGTGCGCATGCACGGCATCCATCCCGAGGCCCTGCAGGTAGCGGGCAGCGGCGGCGAGTCCGACGGCCTGCGAGACCGGCTGCGTGCCGGCCTCGAAGCGCTGCGGCGAGGGCAGGTACTGGGCCTCATCCAGCGTGACTGTCGTGATCATCGACCCGCCGGTGAGGAACGGCGGCAGGGCGTTGAGCAACTCCCGCTTGCCGTAGAGCCCGCCGATCCCGTACGGACCGAGCATCTTGTGTCCGCTGAACACGGCGAAATCCACGCCGGTTGCCGGAAGGTCGATGCTCAGGTGCGGCACCGACTGGCAGGCATCCATCACCGTGAACGCGTCGACACCGCGCGCGAGGGCGATGAGCTCGTCGATCGGGTTGATGATGCCCAGCACGTTCGACACGTGCGGGAACGCGACCATCCGGGTGCGGTCGCCGATCAGTTCGGCGGCGGCATCCATGTCGAGGCGTCCGTCGTCCAGCACCGGGATGTGGCGCAGCCGCGCGCCCGTGCGGGCGGCGAGCTCTTGCCAGGGGATGAGGTTCGCGTGGTGCTCGGACTCCGTGACGGCGATCTCGTCATCGGGGCGCAGGGCGAAGCGCCGCGCTGCCTCGCCGCCCCGCCCGAGGGTCGCATTCCCGATCGCGTATGCGACGAGATTGATGCCGGCGGTGGCACCGGAAGTCCAGACGAGCTCCCCCTCGCCGGCGCCCACGAACGCGGCGACCGCCTCACGGGCATCCTCGAACGCGTCAGTGGACTCCGCTGCGAGCGTGTGAGCACCGCGGTGGACCGCGGCGTTCGTGTGCGTCAGAAACTCGACCTCGGCATCGATCACCTGCTGCGGCTTCTGGCTCGTCGCGGCAGAGTCCAGGTAGGCGAGCGGGTGGCCATTCACCTCCTGCGCGAGCAAGGGGAAGTCGGCGCGGATGGCGGCGAGATCCAGCGGGGTCACGGCAGGAACGGTCACCCCTCCAGCGTACGCGCCGTACGTGTCGGCGGATCGGGTCGGTGGTCCGGGGTGACGGATGCCGCGCGCTAATCCTGGGGACGCTCGAGGCTCGAGTGCTCGGCGTGCTCGAAGTTCTCGACCGGATCGTAGGGGCGCCCCGCCCGCTCCTGGCCGGGCAGGGGACGCGACCGGCGACCGTAGATCAACTCCGAGGAGTCGAGCAACCACGGCACGAGCGTGATCGTGACGCCGTGAATCAGCATGAGCTGCTGGGCGAGCCGCCGGGAGCGGCGGTTGTGCAGCAGCGTCTCCCACCAGTGCCCCACGATGTACTGCGGCAGATACACCGTCATCACGGCCGGCCCGTTCTTCTCGCGGTAGCGCCGGATGAACTCGCCGATCGGGCCGGCGTAGGTGCGGTAGGGCGAATCGATGATGACGAGCGGGATCGGAATGCCGTGCGCCTTCCACTCCTCCTGCAGGGCACCAGCATCCTCGTGATCCGTCGCGACGTGCAGGGCTATCGTCTTGTCGTGGCGGGCTGCGACCGCGTAGTCCAGCGCCTTCACCACGGGCTTCTGCAGCCGGCTGACCATGACGAGTGCAACGTCCCCGTCCGAGCCGAAGTGGATCTCGTCATCCATCCGGATCTCGTGTTCGACGTCGCGGTAGTACCGGTTAACGCCGAGCATCAGTGTCGCAAGGATCGGGATGGCCAGGAAGACGAGCCAGGCCCCGTGCGTGAACTTCGTCACGGTCACGATGATCAGCACGGCGGCGGTGAAGGTCGCGCCGGTCGTGTTGATGATCAGTCCCGTGATCGCGCCACGGCGCTCGAGGCCGGATGCCGGATCCCGCCGCGCTTCTACACGGGTTGTCGCCCGGATGATGCGGCGCCAGTGCCGCACCATGCCGATCTGGCCGAGCGAGAACGAGACGAAGACCCCGATGATGTACAGCTGGATGAGTGTCGTGAGGTTGGCTTGGTAGATCACCAGCACAGCGATCGCGATGAGGCCGAGCACCAGCATCCCGTTGGAGAACACGAGTCGGTCGCCGCGGGTGTTCAGCGCCTTCGGTGCGTACCCGTCGCGCGCGAGCACGGCGCCCAGAAGCGGGAAGCCGTTGAACGCTGTGTTCGCCGCCAGCAGCAGCACGAGCGCGGTGGCAGCCTGGATCAGGTAGAAGGGGATCGACCCCATGCCGAACGTTGCGGCAGCGACCTGTGCCATGAGGCTCGGCTGCGGTTGATTCGCACAGTCGAACCCGACGAGCGTGCAGGGGTCTTCGGCGTAGTGGACCCCCGAGATCAGGGCCAGTGCCGTGAGGCCTGCGAACATCAGGATCGCGACGCCGCCCATCATCGAGAGGGTGGTCTGGGCGTTGCGTACCTTGGGTCGGCGGAACGCCGGGACTCCGTTGGAGACCGCTTCGACACCTGTCAGGGCCGAGCATCCGCTCGAGAAAGCCCGCAGCACGAGCAGGATGACGGCAGCCTGTGACAGGCTCTCGGCCTGCACCGCGAATTCGGCGGATGACGCGACCGGCGGGTCGCCGAGCGCGGTGCGCACGAGCCCGGTGCCGATCATGAACACCACCGAGCCGATGAAGACATAGGTGGGGATTGCGAAGACGAGGGATGCCTCGCGCACGCCTCGCAGGTTGATGAGCACGATGACGACGACGAAGCCGATGGCAAGTTCGACCCGAGCCGGGTCGAGCCCCGGTAGCGCCGAGATGATGTTGTCGACCCCCGAGGCCACCGACACCGCCACGGTGAGGACGTAGTCGACCAACAGGGCGGCCGCCACGACGACACCGGGTACCTCGCCGAGATTGGTGCGGGCCACCTCGTAGTCCCCACCGCCCGAGGGATAAGCCTTGATGAGCTGCCGGTAGCTGAGCACGACGACGCTCAGCAGCACGACGACAGCGGCGGCGATCCACGGCGAGAAGGCGAGAAAAGCGAGCCCACCGGTCAGCAGGATCATGAGCAGTTCCTGCGGCGCGTAGGCCACTGACGACAGCGCGTCCGAGGCGAAGATCGGCAGTGCCATCTTCTTCGGGAGCAGGTGCTCGTCCATCGCATCGGAGGACAGCGGCTGGCCCAGGAGGATGCGCTTAGCGACGGGCGTCTCGGGTACGCCCGATTCGGGCGCGTCAAGTGTCACGGCGGGCGAGACTACGCCTGCACGGGCGCCCGCGCAAGCTGCAGAAGACCCACGGTCAGGTGCCGATACGCGCGGTGCTGCCCCGCACGACGAGTTCGTAGGGCAGCTCTTCGCGGTCGGGGACGCTGCCTGCCGGTTGCTCGAGCTCGTGGAGGATCGTGGCAGCGGCACGAGCGCCCTGCCTCGCGGGGAACTGGTCGACGGTCGTCAGGTCGAAGAATCGGCCGAGTTCGTGACCGTCGATCCCTGCGATGGACAGGTCTGTGGGCACGCGGTATCCGAGGTCGCGAGCGGCGAGCATCGCCCCGATAGCCATCTCATCGGATGCCGCGAAGATGGCGGTCGGCGATGCTCCGGGCCTGCCCAGGAGCTGCTTCGCTGCGCGGAAGCCGCCCTCGATCGTGAAGTCGCCGGGCTCGAACAGCTCTGGTCGCGGATCGATGCCCGCTGCCCGCAGCGCCGACTCGAAACCGTGCCTGCGGCTGGACGGAATGTGGAAGTCGATGTCGAACTCGGGGTCGGCTCCGATGTGACCGATGTCGAGGTGTCCCATCGCAAGCAGGTGCTCGGTGGCCAGGCGCCCGAGGCCCACATCGTCGATGGAGAGCGTGGGAAGCAGTTCGTTCGGCCCGCCGATCGCGATCACCGGCATTCCGAGCGAGAGCAGCGCCCGCGACTCGTGCTCGCCGAGCTCCAGCGCAACAGCGATCACCCCGTCGACCCGCTGCCGGCGCAGGAAGGTGTCGAACACCTGGCGGCGGTGCTCCCGGTCGGGCGTCACGTTGTACAGCGTGATGTCGTAGCCCGCCCGCGTCACCTCTTCGGCGATGCCGCTGAGGAGTGTGCTGAAAAACCACCGGTCGAGGTGAGGGATCACGACGCCGATGTTGCGGGTGCGGCCGGATGCCAGGCTCGACGCCGACGAGGACACGACGTAGCCCAGGCGCTGCGCGGCCTCTTGCACGCGTTCGCGGGTCGAGTCCGAAACGTTGTGCTTGCCGCTGAGCGCGCGCGACACGGTCGCGGTCGAGACCCCGGCCGCTCGGGCTACCTCATCGATTCCGACCATGACGACCCTCGCGGCTTACTCGCCGGTCAGCCACGCCGCCTGGTCGACCGGCAGCATCCTGCCGGCGAGCGGGCCGCTGGAGACGACGACAACGCCTGAGGGAAGCTCGATGGGCTTGTCGCTCAGGTTCGCCACCACGGTGATCGAGCCGTTGCGGAAGGCCACGACATCCGGGCCGAGACCGTCTACCCACTCGAGGGTCCCCGCCCCGAGGCCCCGCGCCCGCCGCTCGGCGAGCAGGCTCTTGTAAAGGGTGAGCGTCGAATCGGGGTCGTCGCGCTGAGCGTCGCGGGCAAGGCCAGCCCACTCGGCGGGCTGCGGCAGCCAGGACTCTCCGGTGTCGTTGAAGCCGAAGGCGGGCCCGTCCGAGGTCCAGGGGAGCGGGACGCGGCATCCGTCGCGCCCGTAGCGCTGGCCGTTCGTGCGGAACCAGGTCGGGTCCTGGCGTGCCTCGTCGGGCAGGTTGATGACTTCGGGCAGGCCCAGTTCCTCGCCCTGGTAGAGGTAGGCCGAACCGGGAAGCGCGAGCATCAGCGTGGTGGCGGCGCGAGCGCGACGCAGCCCGACCTCGGGGATCGGCTTGCCCGGTGACTTCGGCCCGATGCCGGCGCCCTGCGGGTTCTCGGCGGTCAGGGCCAGACGCGACGCGTGGCGGACAACGTCGTGATTCGAGAGCACCCAGGTGCTGGGGGCTCCGACCGCGCCGTAGCCTGCGAGCGAGTCGGCGATCACGAGGCGCAGCTTCTCGGCATTCCACGGGGTCTCGAGGTATTCGAAGTTGAATGCCTGATGCATCTCATCGGGACGCACCCACAGGGCGGTCTGCGCGACCGAGGGAAGCCAGGCCTCGGCGCACAGGGCCCGGTCACCGTCGTACTCGGCGAGCAGCGCGTGCCAGTCGCGATAGATCTCGTGCACTCCGTCCTGACCCCAGTAGGGGACTGCTGCCTCGCCGCCGCCCATCGAACCGGCATCCGTCGGCGGTGTGTAGTCGGGGAGGCCCTCTTTCTTGACGAGCCCGTGCGCGACATCCACGCGGAAGCCGTCGACGCCGCGGTCGAGCCAGAAGCGCAGGATGCGGCGGAACTCCTCGCGCACCTCGGGGTTCGACCAGTCGAAATCGGGCTGTGAGGCGTCGAAGAGGTGCAGGTACCACTGGCCGGGCGTGCCGTCGGGCTGCGTGAGGCGCGTCCAGGCGCCGCCTCCGAACACCGACTCCCAGTTGTTGGGCGGCAGCTCGCCGTTCGCGCCCTTGCCGTCACGGAAGATGTATCGCGCGCGCTCGGGGCTGCCGGCGGGAGACGCAACGGCCTCCTGGAACCACGCGTGCTGGTCTGAGGAGTGGTTGGGAACGAGGTCGACGATGATCCGGATGCCGCGTGCGTGCGCCTGCGCGAGCATCTCGTCGAAGTCGGCAAGGGTGCCAAAGAGCGGGTCGACGTCGCAGTAGTCGGCGACGTCGTAGCCGGCATCCTTCTGGGGCGAGCGCTGGAAGGGGCTCAGCCAGATGGCGTCGATGCCGAGGGTCGCGAGGTCGCCGAGGTGGTTCGTCACGCCGCGCAGGTCGCCGATGCCGTCACCCGACTGGTCAGCGAAGGAGCGGGGGTAGATCTGGTAGATGACGGCGGTGCGCCACCACTCGCCGCCGGGCGCCGCCTCGCGAGAGAGCGCGGGGGCAGCGACGGATTCTGCAGAAGTCATGGAGCACACCATACTGCACCGATGTAAGCGCTTGCATGCGAGTCTGAGGCGGCCCGCGCGGTGCGGCGGTCGGACACGCGCGCGACACGCGTAAGCCGTAGTCTGTCGGCGTGCCCGACACCGCCGCCCTCGACCGCGCAGAGTCCTTGATCCGGACGATCCCCGACTACCCGAGTCCCGGCATCCAGTTCCGTGACATCACGCCGCTGCTCGCTGATGCCGCGGCCCTGCGCGCAGTCACGCGTGCGCTCATCGAGCCGTTCGAGGGCGGGTTCGACGTCGTCGGCGGAATCGAGGCTCGCGGATTCCTGCTCGCGGGAGTCATCGCCGCCGAAGCAGGTGTGGGTCTCGTGCCGATTCGCAAGGCCGGAAAGCTGCCCCGGCCCGCGGCATCCGTCTCGTACGCCCTCGAGTACGGCGAAGCAGCCATCGAGGCTCACGACGACCTCGCGCCGGGCACTCGGATCCTGCTGGTCGACGACGTGCTGGCCACCGGCGGCACGATCGCCGCTGCGCGCGAACTGATGACGACGCTCGGGACCGAGGTGATCGGCACGGCAGTGCTCATGGAACTCGAGGCACTGGACGGTCGCGCCATCGCCGGCGAGGTCCACTCCCTCTTCGTCGTCTAGTTCTTCGCGCCGCCCGACCCGGGCCAGTTGTTCGGTCGCGCCGTGTTGCGGGTGTGTGGCGCCGTCACCCGCGCAATGGCGCGACCGAAAGGAGAGCCCAGATTTTCGGTCGCGCCGTCGTGCGGGTCGGTCGCGCGCACACCCGCACGACGACGCGACTGAACGGATGGATGATCCGGCCCGGATGCCTCGCGCTGGCGATCGCGCCGCCCGACCCGGGTCAGAGGGTTCCGACGCCGAGATTGATGGGGCTGCCCTCGATGTTGCCGACGATGCCGCGGATGATGTCGGTTCCGTCGGTGCCGCGCAGGCTCTCGTACCAGGCCTCGGTCGCACCGGGCACGAACCCGTGCGTCTCGGCAGCGCGCTTGCGGGCCCGGTTCACGAGATCACCCGCCCGCTCGGTGCGCGAGCGCTCGTAGCGGCGCAGCGCGTCCTCGACGGAGTTCGTGTTCGTGGCCAGTGAGATCGCGAGCGCGAAGGTGTCCTCCAGCGCCGAGCACGCGCCCTGCCCGATATCGGGCGCCGTGTTGTGAGCGGCATCCCCGAGGATTGCGACCCGACCCTTCACCCACGTGTCGAACGGGTCGATGTCCCAGATCTCGACGCGGTTGAGTGAGGATGCCGGGTCGATCGACTCCAGCAGTGTCTGCACCCCGGGCGCCCAGTGCCCGAACGCTTCGCGCAGCGCGGCGAGGGGCTCACCGGCCTCGGTGGCGTGCCCGGCCGGCTGGGGTATATCGACGAAGAAGTAGAAGCGGTCGTCCGCTATCGGCATGACGGCGCAGCGCTTTCCGTCGCCGACGTAGGTCGTCCACTGGTTCGCGGGGCCGATCGCGGCATCCTGGTCCACCAGACCGTTGAAGTTCGTGTACCCCGAATAGGTGCGTTCGATGCCGCCGCCGGTCACGTAGTCACGCACCATGGAGCGGGCACCATCAGCGCCGATCAGCAGATCGCCGGTGTCGGTCGAGCCGTCGTCGAAGGTCACCGTCACGGTCTGCCCGTCGTCGGCCACCGACACCGCCTTGCGCCCCAGATGGATGCGGTCCATCCCGACGGTCTGCATGAGCAGCGCCTGCAGGTCAGCCCGGGCGACAGGGTAGGGGCGCTGACCGGTCTGCGCAGTGACGGGCTCGAGCGAGAACTGGCACATGACTTCACCGGTGAGCCCGTCGAGGTAAGCCATGTCATCCATGCGGCCACCCAGCGCGGCAACCTCATCGGCAAGCCCGAGCCAATTGAGGACCTTCACCCCGTTGGACCACAGCGACAGCGCCGCACCGACCGGCTTGTTCTCTCGCATCCGGTCGTAGATGACGACCTCGTGGCCCAGGCGCTGCAGCGCGATCCCGGCACTGGCGCCGCCGATGCCTGCGCCGATGATGATGATTTTCATGCGACGAACATTAGGGAGCGTGTGTCACGGCCGCGTTACGGCGCCTCAGCTGCCGCGATAGGTCGAGTACGCGAACGGGCTCAGCAGTAGGGGCACGTGATAATGGCGAGCGCCGGTGATCGTGAAGTCCACCGTGACGCTCGGATAGAAGCAGTCGGTGCCGTGAGCTGCGAAGTAGGCGCCGGTGGCGAAGGTGAGCGCGTAGGTTCCCGGCTCAAGCAGCTCGGGTCCGAGCCCGGCACGACCGTCGGCATCCGTTACAGCCTCGGCGATCGCCTCGCCGGATGCGCCGCGCAGCGTGACCGCGACGCCAGCAGCGGGGGTTCCGCTGGTCGTATTCAGGATGTGGGTGGTCAGGTGCGCTGTCACGGTGTCACTCTCCGCTCAAGGGGTCGGGTTCGATGGCGGCGCGCAGGCGCAGCATCGCGATCTGTCGAAGTTGGTCGAGCGCCTCGTCGACTTCGGCGTCAGGGGTGTTGTCCAGGCGCCGCTGCAGCTCGACCAGGATCTCGTCGGGCGTGCGTCCGGCGGCACGGATGAGGAAGACCCGCCCGAATCGCGCCTCGTAGTCGGCGTTGCCGGCGGCGATCTGCTCGGTCACGGATGCCGCGGCATCCGTCATCGCCGATTGCTCGCGTCGCGAGGCATTGGCTTCGGCGCCCTCACCGCTCGGGCGTTCGCCGATGCGCGGATGGTGGGCGAGCGCGGCATCCAGTTCGGGAAGACGCCACGTGCCGGCCAGTCGTGCTGCCGTGGCCTCGAGCTCGTCGACGGAGAAGAACGGGCGTGCGTCTGCGACGGCCTCGGCCCAGGCCGGGACGCGCGCCCACACCGACACGACCTCGATCGCCTCGGTCTCGGGCAGGTCATTGAAGTGCGTCAGCTCCATGCGGACACCGTAACGCGCTCGACCCGGCACGACGGCAGACGTGATCCGAAATGTTGGTACAGGTAACATGCGAGAAATGCGCGGATCATACGGTGACGGCATGTCGTCCCCGGCCATCGCCCTCGCGTCACGCCGGGTGTTCCTTGACGGCGGCTTCTCGGCCGCGACCGTCCTCGTTCGTGATGGCCTCATTGCGGGGATTGCTCCGTACGACCCGGATGCGCACCTCATCCTCTCTGACGACGAGGTGCTCCTGCCGGGCCTCGTCGACTCGCATGTGCATCTGAACGAACCGGGCCGCACCGACTGGGAGGGCTTCGAAACCGGTACCGCCGCCGCTGCGGCGGGGGGTATCACCACCGTCGTCGATATGCCGCTGAACTCGCTGCCGGTCACGACGACCGTTGAGGCGCTGGCGACCAAGCGCGCCGCGACACCGGGCAAGCTCGCCGTCGATGTCGCGTACTGGGGTGGCGCCGTGCCAGAGAACCTCGGGTCGCTGCGTCCCTTGTTCACGGCCGGGGTGGTGGGGGTGAAGTGCTTCCTCTCGCCCTCGGGGATCGACGAGTTCGGGCATCTGGATGCCGCCGCCCTGGAGTCCGCGCTGACCGAGCTTGCCGTCTTCGACGGGTTGCTCATCGCTCATGCCGAAGACCCCGCCCACCTGCACGATGACCCGGCGATCGGCAGCAGCTACGCCAGATTCCTCGCGAGCCGACCGCCGATCAGCGAAGAATCGGCGATCGCCGCTGTCGCCGCTGCCGCGGGCCGCACCGGAGCGCGCGCCCACATCGTGCACGTCTCGGACGGGCACGCGCTCGATGTCATCCGCGAGGCGAAGGCCGCCGGCATCCGGCTCACCGCCGAGACCTGCCCGCACTATCTGACCCTGCGGGCCGAGGACCTCCCGGATGGGTCGGGCACCGTGAAGTGCTGCCCGCCCGTGCGTGATGGCCACAACCAAGACCTCCTGTGGGCGGGGCTGCTCGACGGCACGATCGACGCGGTCGTCAGCGATCACTCGCCGGCGACCCGCGATCTCAAGGAGCGCGAAGACGGCGACCTCGGCCTCTCGTGGGGCGGGATATCGGGGGTACAGACGGGGCTCCGTGCCGTGTGGACAGAGGCATCCCGTCGCGGCATCCCGCTCGAAGCGGTGATCCCGTGGTTCACGACCGGGCCTGCCGCAATCGCCGGCATCCGCAGCCGCGGTGTGATTCGGCAGGGCGCTCCCGCGCACCTGGTCGCGTTCGCGCCGGATGCGGCATCCGTCGTTCGCGCCGCTGACCTGGAGTATCGCAACAAGCTCTCGCCGTGGGACGGTGCGCTGCTGCGCGGCGCCGTGCACACGACGTGGGTTCACGGCGAGACGGCCTACACGGCAGACCAGGGCATCGCGGGCCGCCACGGGCGTGAGATCCTGGCCACCGATCCCGCTTCGGACGAAGGAGCCCGATGACCACCTTCCCCTTCCCGATCCTCCAACCCGGTGTCGGCGAGATTCCCGGCGACCACTACCTGCGCTCCACACCCGACACAGTGATGTGGGGGCGCCTGCCGTGTGTCACCGACACGGCGGTGCTCGAGGTCGCATCCGGCGAGACGGTGACGATCGACACCGTCAGCCACGAAGGCATCCTCGATGACCACGGCACCGACCCGGTGGCCTACTTCGGAAGCCACGGCATACCCCGCGAGGCGGTGCTCGACGACGCCGTCGAGGTGGCCTCGGCGCTGTCCCGAAACCCCGACACCGACGGTCCGCATGTGGTTACCGGGCCCATCCGGGTGACGGATGCCGAACCCGGCGACCTCTTGAAGATCACCGTGGTCAGCCTCGCACCCCGCGTGCCGTACGGCGTGATCTCGAACCGTCACGGCAAGGGCGCCCTGATCGGCGAACTGCCGCGCGGCGCGCACAACGTCAGCGTCTTCACCCCCGTCGAAGCCCGGCCCGAGGGCCTCGTCGGTGTGCTGCCGGTGACCGAGGGCGGCGAGGGCCGCGTCGAGTTCCCGCTTGCACCGTTCCTCGGGATCATGGGGGTCGGGGTCTCCGACGATGAGCGTCCACATTCGGTTCCGCCCGGGCCCCACGGCGGCAACATCGACATCAAGCTGCTGACCGAGGGGTCGGTGCTCTACCTTCCGGTGCAGGTCCCGGGCGCGCTCGCTTACGTCGGCGATCCGCACTTCGCGCAGGGAGACGGCGAGGTCGCGCTCACCGCGCTGGAGGCATCCCTGCGTGCCACGCTGCGGTTCGACGTCGTGCCGCGCGAGGTCGCGCTCGCCGAGTTCGGAGAGCTCGCTGGCCCCCTTGTGCGAACCGACGAGTACCTCGTTCCCACGGGCATGGATGTCGACCTCAACGTCGCGATGCGCAACGCTGTTCGCGCCGCCGTGAGCCTCATCGAGGCGCGCTGGGGGCTCGACGAACACCTCGCCTACGCCTACCTGTCGGCTGCCACCGACTTCGACATCTCGCAGGTCGTGGATGTCGTGTGCGGCGTGCATGCGCGCATTCGTGAGGCCGACTTTGCGAAGGTAGACCGTGGCTGAGGCGACCCTGCCGCCGAGCGGCTTTCCCGACGACATCCCCGACGACCTGTTCACGGCCTTCGACGCCTATGAGCGCGCGATCCTCGCGAATGACCTCGACGCGCTCGATGCCGCGTTCGCGCCGGGGCCGGAGACGATCCGCGCCGACGGAGCCGGCCTCCTCGTCGGCCACGACGCCATCAGCGCGTTCCGCGTCACTCGTGGCGGGGTTGCGCCGCGCACGATCGAGCGCCTGGAGTACCGGCCACTCGGGCCTGACATCGCGCTGCTGGTCGCCGAGTCCCGCTTCCACGGGGGAGGACGCGGCATCCAGACCCAGGTGTGGCAGCGCATCGACGGGCGGTGGCTGATCACGGCTGCCCACGTGACACCGCGCACTCCGGCGTTCGACAGGTCGATCTGGCGCAGCGTCGGCGACCCGCTCTGGCAGGGCGCGTGGGAGGGGCCGCTCGCGGGCCTCACCGTCGCGGTGAAAGACCTCTTCGCCCTGACCGGTTTCCGCATCGGCGCCGGAAACCCCACGTATCTGCGCGAAGCGCGGGCAGAGAAGACGACCGCGCCGGCGCTCGCTGACCTCATCCGAGCCGGCGCCTCGGTGCGAGGGATCGCGCGCACCGACGAGTTCGCGTACTCGATCGCCGGCGACAACGCCCACTACGGCACGCCCCCGAACGCCGCGCTGCCGGGCGCGCTGCCGGGTGGGTCGTCGAGCGGGCCGGCCAGTGCCGTCGCCCTCGGCCAGGCGGATGTCGGCCTCGCGACCGACACTGCAGGGTCCATCCGCGTCCCCGCGTCGTACCAGGGCCTGTGGGGTCTGCGAACGACGCACGGCCTCGTGCCCCGGCAGGGGATGCTCCCTCTCGCGCAGAGCTTCGACACCGTCGGTTGGCTCACCCGCGATGGTGCGACGCTGCAGCGCGTGGCCGAGTGGTGCCTGAGCTACGACGGGTCCGATTCCACCGAGAGCGTCTACGGCGAGTCCGGCGATGACCTGCCGTGGCGGTTCCTCGTGCCCGATGAGGTGCTGGATGCCGCCGATGCGCCGACCCGCGAGGCTTTCGACTCCCTCGTCGCGCGGCTCGCGGCATCCGATGATCCGCCGCGTCTGGCGCGGATCGAGATCGGCGACCTCGACGAGTACGTTGCACCGTTTCGCACGGTGCAGGGTGCCGAAGCGTGGCGCAACAACGGGGAGTGGCTGCGTGAGCATCCCGGCGCGGTGGGTCCGGCGGTCGCCGAGCGCTTCCGGCTGGCGGCCTCGGTCTCTCCCGCGGCGGAGGCCGACGCTCGTGGGGCCCTCGCCCCGCTGCGCGAGAGCCTGCACCACCTCGTCCGTGACGCCGTGCTGTTGCTGCCGACAGTTCCGGGTCCCGCGCCGGCACGGACTGCCGCTCCCGCCGAGGTCGACGCCACCCGCCTGGCGACGCTGCGGATGACGACTCCAGCCGCTGTCGCGGGATTGCCTGCGCTCTCGATCCCGCTGCTCACGGTGCGCTCGCCCCTCGGTCCCGCGCCCGTCGGGGTGTGCCTGATCTCGCGCGCAGGCACCGATATCGCCCTCGTTCGACTGGCCAGGCGCCTCGCGGCTCTCGTCGCGACCGACCCGGCCGAAAGGACCCTGACATGACGCACGCACCCTCGTCGACCATTCCCGGCCCGATCGATCCACCCCGCCGGCTCCTCATGGGGCCCGGGCCCGTGGATGCCTACCCTGGCGTGCTGCGCGCGATGTCGGCGCCGCTGGTCGGCCAGTACGACCCGTTCATGACGGCCACGATGACCGAGACCCAGGAGCTGTACCGCGGCGTCTGGGGAACCACCAACGACGCGACACTGCTGATCGACGGTACCTCGCGCGCCGGGATCGAGGCAGCGATCCTCTCCCTCATCCGTCCCGGCGACCGCGTGCTCGTGCCCATATTCGGCCGGTTCGGTCACCTGCTCGCCGAGATCTCGGAGAGGGCGATGGCCGAGGTGCACACGATCGAGACGGAGTGGGGACAGGTGTTCACGCCCTCCGCGATCGAAGAAGCGATCGTGCGCGTGAAACCGACGCTGCTGGCGCTCGTGCAGGGCGACACGTCCACGACGATGCTGCAGCCCCTCGACGAGATCGGCGAGATCTGTGCCCGCCACGGCGTGCTGTTCTACTCCGACGCGACGGCATCCCTCGGTGGCAACCCGTTCGAGGCCGACGCGTGGGGATTGGATGCCGCGACCGCGGGTCTGCAGAAGTGCCTGGGTGGGCCATCGG
Source organism: Microbacterium schleiferi (assembly GCF_038150145.1). Lineage (GTDB taxonomy): Bacteria > Actinomycetota > Actinomycetes > Actinomycetales > Microbacteriaceae > Microbacterium > Microbacterium schleiferi_B. The sequence continues at coordinate 20,759 of NZ_JBBWSA010000011.1, read as the reverse complement.
GGTCGGCGCCGATCACGCTCAGTGACCGCGCCGTTGAGGTGATCTCGTCGCGCAAGAAGGTCGAGGCCGGCATCCGGGAACCCGGTGACCCGTCGTCGCCGGACTTCGTTCGCTCCAACTACTTCGATCTCGGCATGATCCTCGACTACTGGGGGCCGCGGCGTCTGAACCACCACACCGAGGCGACCTCGATGCTCTACGCCGCTCGAGAGTGCGCGCGGCTGCTGCTGCTCGAGGGCCGCGATGCCGTCATCGCCCGCCACCGCCGCGTCGGAGCTGCGATGCTCGCCGGCGTCGAAGCCATGGGTCTGCGGGTCTTCGGCGACGTCTCACACAAGATGAGCAACGTCGTCGCGGTCTACATCCCCGAGGGTGTGCCGGGTGATGTCGCGCGTGCCGCGATGCTCGAGGAGTTCGGGATCGAGATCGGCACTTCGTTCGGGCCGCTCCACGGCAAGGTCTGGCGCATTGGCACGATGGGCTACAACGCGCGTCCGGATGCCGTGCTGCAGACCCTCGTGGCACTCGAGGCTGTGCTCCGCCGGTTCGGTGCTGCGGTGCCTGCCGGTGCCGGCGTGGATGCCGCATCCGACGCTCTGGCGGGAATCTGACCCATGCCGCTGCTCGAAGCATCCCCCGATCGCATCGCTGCCGCCGCCCGCCGGGTGATGGCGCGCTGCGATGAACTGGCGCGCGTGAGCGCTCAGCAGGGAGCGATCGAGCGCGTGTACCTCTCGCCCGAGCATGCCCGCGTCAACCGGCTCGCCGCGGAGTGGATGCGCGAGGTCGGGCTGCGATCCTGGCAGGATGCCGCGGGCAACCAGCTTGGCCGCATGGAGCGCGGCACCGACCCTGACCCCGCTGCGCCGGCCCTCATGATCGGTTCGCATCTGGACACCGTGAAGGATGCTGGCCGGTTCGACGGCATCATCGGCGTACTGATGGCCCTCGAAGTCGTTCGGCTGCTGCGCCAGGAGAGCGACGGGGTCTCCCGGGTGCCGCTGCCGTTCGCCGTCGAGGTCGCTGCCTTCTCGGATGAAGAGGGCACGCGGTTCGGCAAGGCGCTGCTCGGATCCTCTGCCGTTGCCGGCACCTGGAACGACGCCTGGTGGACGCTCGCCGACGAGGACGGCGTGACCCTGCGCGAGGCCTTCCGCGACTTCGGCCTCGACCCGGGTCGGATCGGCGAAGCCGCGCGCCGACCCGACCATCTCGTCGCCTACCTCGAGGCGCACATCGAGCAAGGCCCCGAGCTCGATCGCGCCGGTGAGCCGCTCGCCGTGGTGTCATCGATCGCCAGCGCCCGCCGCTTTCAGCTCACCGTCGAGGGCGAAGCCCGCCACGCCGGCGGCACGCCCTACGACATGCGCCGGGATGCGCTCCTTGGGGCGAGCGAGGCCGCGCTCGCCGTCGAACGCATCTGCCGCAGCGAGCACCACATCATCGGGACGGTCGGGCAGCTCGAGGCGTTCCCGGGCGCGGTCAACGTCGTGCCCGGAGAGGCTCGCCTGAGCGTCGATTTGCGCGGTGAGCTGGATGGCGAACGCGACCGGGTCTGGGACGAGATCAGCCGCGAACTCGACGACATCATGGGCCGTCGAGGGCTCCGCTGGCAGGCGCGCGAAGTGCACAACGCGCCGGCCGTGCGGTGCGGACTCCTGCTGCAGGATGTCGTGCGCGAGGGCATCGTCCACGCCGTCGAGCGCCGCAGCGACGAACCGCCCGTGATCTTCAGCCGCGCGGGCCACGACGCGATGGCGATCGGCTCGATCACGGATGTCGGGATGCTGTTCCTGCGCAACCCCGACGGCGTGAGCCACCACCCCGACGAAGCCGTCTCGGCCGCAGACGTCGCTCTCGGCATCCGTGCCCTGACCGAATCCGTGCTCCAGCTGGCCGCCGACCGCCTCTGACGTCCGGGTTTACTTTCAGTCGCGCCTTTCTGCGGGTTTCTCGAGCGCCACCCCGCCTCTTGGCGCGACCGAATGTGGGGTCACTACTTTCGGTCGCGCCTTCCTGCGGGTCGCGTCAGCTCACACTCGCATCTCGGCGCGACCGAACACGGGGTGCTGCTGCGGTCGCGCCGATATGCGGGTTTGGCGGACGTGAGTTCACAAGAGGGCGCGACTGAAACTGAGGTTGACACGTTCGGTCGCGTCTTGGTGTGGAGTGTCGCCCCACGGGCGCGCAGGACGGCGCGACCGAAGCTGGGCAGCGAGGCAGGTCACGTATGCCAGCGACCCTGGTCAACGGCTCGACGGATGCGACGCACGAGAAGCTCGGGGGCCCCGAACACGTCTGCCTTGGTCACACGGATGACGCGCCAGCCGAGCTCGGTTAGACGTTCCACGCGCGCGATGTCCTTTGCCCACTGCACGGGGTCGGTGAGGTGGTGTTCGCCCTCATACTCGAGTGCGAGAAGGATTCGCGGGAGCGCGAAGTCGACCTGCGCGATCCAGACATCTCCGTCGAACACGTCGAAGTTCGGCAAGAACCCGCTGAGACCGGCACGGCCGAGCAGTAAGCGCATCACCGACTCCGGGCGTGACCGCGAGCGCGGGTGGATTAGAGGCAGGGCATCGCGAAGGATGCCACCTCTGATGCGCCGGCCCGCGTCCGCCGCGAGCTGGAGGGAGGTCAGAGTGGTCAGCGGGGGCGGATCATCACGGTGCATCTTGTCGCGAATCACTGCATCGCCGGCAACCACGGCATCATCGACCGATCGGTAGCGCGAAGACAGCATGGCCCAGGTCGCTGCTGGTGACGACACGGAGACTCCGAACTCCGGATGCCGCACGAATTCGCACATCCACGGACGCAGCGCGTGTCCGCGCACACCCTGGGACGCTGGTGCGCGCCGCGGCCAGATCACCGCAACGTCCAGCGTGCTGGCGCGCAGCATCCGCCGGGGAAGTGGCATCCCCCACAGGACGGCGGCCGAGATGTGGCTGAAGAACTCGTGCTCGGTCATGCGCTGCGCGTAGGCATCCATCGAATCGAGCAGACGGGTCTCGACCGTGTTGGGCGGGTCGGCGCGTAATTGACGAACGCCCCGGAACGGGATCTCGAGGTCGGAGGCGCGAAGGCGGGACGGGGTGACTCCGCGTTGGCGGGCATGCTTCACTGAGAACGCAGTGCCAAGGTCCATGGGCAATTCGCTGGGGTGCACTTCTCAACCGTGAGCTTCGGGCGTCTGCCGGGGTGACCGCACGATCCCATCGGGGAGAGATGCGTGCAGAGTCGGTTTGTGGAGGAGTCGACGGAGGCGCGGTGTCCGTGCGTACCCACAGCTCGAGAAGATACCCTCGCCGGTTCGGTCGCGCCGTTGTGTGGGTTCTGGGCGCGTGAAACCGCGAGAACGTGCGACTGAACGGATGGCCTGCGTGCATGCGGAGCCGCCGTCCCGTTCGGTCGCGCCGTTGTGTGGGTTCTGGGCGCGTGAAACCGCGGGAACGCGCGACTGAACGGATGGCCTGGCGAGTCGAGGGTTGCGCGGATGCTGGCGCCAGCGGGCGTAGCAGCGGCGAAACATGGGAGCTGTAGCGTTGCGACACCCTCGCACCACCGGAGAACCTATGGCATCCCTGCTCGTCATCAACGCCCGACTCATCACTGTCGCCGCCGGCGCGGACGACCTCGGCTACCTCGACGAGGGCTGGATGCTGGTCGAGGACGGTCGTATCGCCGCGACAGGTGCCGGTCAGCCCCCGGCAGGAACGACCGCTGACGAGACCCTCGATGTCGCAGGAGCATTCGTCGCACCCGGGTTCATCTCCAGCCACAGCCACCTCTTCACGAGCGGCCTGCGCGGCCTTGGCGCGAACGAGACCCTCTACGGCTGGTGCGACTCGATGCTCGGGTTCACCGCGAACCTCAGCCCCGACGACATGTACTGGTCGACGCTGCACGGATCGCTCGACTTCCTCGCGAACGGCGTCACGACCGCCTATAACTTCACCGACCCGCTGCAGGCGTGGGAGTCGATGGTCGACGGCAAGCGCCTGGGCGGCAACGCGCCGCTGCGGCCGGTCGAGTACCACACGCGTCAGGCCGACGGATGCCGCGACGCGGGCCTCCGGTTCGTCGACGCGATCGGGATGGATGTCTCCACCGGCACTGACGACGAGATTTTCGACCGCTTCGCCGCCGAGGTTGCCCACACCCGCGCCATGGACCCGGCGCTGGCCCTCGGCGCCTCGATCATGGGCCAGGTGCAGTGGTCGCCGCGCCCCGAGGCTGCGGAGCTCGAAGTCGAGGCGATGCGCCGGTTCGGCGTGACCAACCAGGCCCATTTCCTCGAGTCGCCCGAGGCGGTGCCGCTGCAGCAGGCGAAGTTCGCGATGTACCAGGATGCCGGAGCCCTCGGCCCCGACATGATGTTCGGCCACTTCATTCAGACGACCCCCGAGATCATCCGCGCCACCGCTGAGGGTGGCGCGTCGATGTCGTGGCAGCCGGCCTCCAACGGACGCCTGGCGTCGGGGGTCGCGCTCGTGCCCGAGATGCTCGATCTCGGCATCCGTATCGGGATGGGCCTCGACGACCAGGCCTGCACCGACCTCGCCGACCCATGGGGCAACATGCGCGCCGGCATCTTCATGCAGCGCGCCCGCACGAAGGACCCGCTGTCGATGACTCCCGAGACGGTGCTGCGCCTGCACACCCTCGGCGGCGCCGAGATCCTGGGGGTCGCCGACCGGGTCGGCAGTCTCGAGGTGGGCAAGTTCGCCGACTTCGTCGTCGTCGACCCCCGCACTCCGGATGTCGGCCCGCTGTGGCACCCCGTGCGCACCTACGTGCTCTCGATGAGCCTGCGCAACCTGAAGCAGGTCTATGTCGGCGGGGTGCTCGCGAGCGAGAACGGCGTCTCGACGAACCCGCTCGCTGCCGAGGCGTCAGCCCGCATCCACGCCGACCTGCCGGCTCGGGCAGCGCAGTTCGGCCACCCGCGCTGAGTCACCCGCGCTAGGCCGACGCACACGGGACGCACATCGTCGCCGTGGGCATGACCTCCAGCCTCTCGGCGGGGATCGGCTGTCGGCAGCGGATGCAGATTCCGTAGGTGCCGGCATCCAGGCGCCCCAGCGCCTCGATGACCGCCGCGCGATCGCGCAGCGCCGCCTCGCGCAGGGCCTCGACGCGCTGCCACTCGCCCGAGAGCGTTGACCCCTCCGGGTCGTGCTCGTCGTCGGCTGTCGCGTCAGCGCGGTCGGCGCGCAAGGACGCGGCATCCGCGTCCAGCCGCGCGAGCTGATCATCCAGCGCACGCAGACGCTCGGCCAGCACGGTGCGGTTCACGCCCCGAGGCTACGCCGCGCCACCGACATCCGGGCCGGCATCCGGCTCGAGACGACGGTCGCAATCTCGAAGAAACACCCGGATGATAGGCAAGAGGCCGGGAGGTACGCCATGCGAGAGATCCTCGATCCGGCTGCGGCCTGGGTCGCCGAGGCGCGGCAGTTCGCGCTCGCGGTGCTCGTGTCGGCGCAGGCGAGCTCGCCCCGGGAACTCGGCGCCGCGATGATCGTGGATGCCGATGGCGTCGTCTTCGGCAATGTCTCGGCGGGCTGCGTCGACGGCGACGTGCACGCCTTGTGCCTCCAGGCGATCGAGACCGGTGAGTCTGCCCGCGTCCGCTACGGCATCTCGGACGAGGCCGCGTTCGAGGCGGGTCTGAGCTGCGGCGGCGTCATTGACGTCCTCGTTCTCCCCGTTCTTCCTGGTACACCGGCTGCGACGGCGATAGCCGACCTTCACGCCGCCATCCTGCGCAGGGAACCGTGCGCGCTCGGCATCGTCACCGCCGGGGCCGGTCGCGGCGCCCTCGTGCTCGCTCGCGAGAGTGCGGATGCCGAGACCGACCTACACGTAATGATCGGCTCCGGCATCCGTGCCGCGCTGACCGCCGACCTCGCGCGCCTTCGCACCGATGAACACGCGCTGACCCTGCGCTACGGGACTGACGTCGACCCGCTCGAGGTGCTCGGCCTGCCGTTCCCTCACGCACCGCGCCTGATCATCATCGGGGCCGTCGAGTTCTCGGTCGCGCTCAGCAGGCTGGGCGCGGCATCCGGATTCGACGTCACGGTTTGCGACCCGCGGGATGCCTTCGCCGCCCCGGCGCGCTTTCCCGACGCGCACGAGGTCGTGCACGAGTGGCCGCACGACTACCTCGCGCGTACCCCGATCGATGCGCGCACGGCGATCTGCGTCCTCACCCACGACCCTCGGTTCGATGTGCCAGCGCTCACGATCGCCCTGCGCAGCCCCGCCGGGTATGTCGGCGCCATGGGCAGCCGCCGCACGCACGACGACCGAGCTCGCCGCCTGCGCGAAGCCGGAGTGACGGATGCCGAGACTGAGCGCCTGCGCTCCCCGATCGGCCTCGCGCTCGGGGGCCGGACGCCTGAGGAGACCGCGCTGTCGATCCTCGCCGAGATCGTGATGGTGCGCTCGGGCGGACGCGGTGGAGCTCTGCGCGATACGACAGGTCCCGTGCATCCCGCACTGTCAACACCCGACGTGCCGAGGTCCCAGCCGGGCGCGGAAGAGGGCATCGCCTGCGCACCCGGCGCCGGTACCGTCGTGCCTCGCTGAGCGCGCTGCCTGCATCACGCAGCTGTTCGCCGCTTCCGTGCATTCGGTAACGCGGACGAAACAGTCCGGCGAGTGTTCATGAAATCTACATCTCGTACGGTCGGACTCGACGACCCGACGAGTCCCGTAGTCGTGTGTCACCGAGTGTCCCATTCATCCGCAATCAGGAGACGCAGCAAACATGACATCTCTTTCCTCCCGAATCGTGCGCCGGTCCGCCATGGCCGTCGCAGCCGTCGCCGTGTCGGCGCTTGCACTGAGCGCCTGCGCCAGCGGTGGCGAGTCCACCCCGTCTGAGTCCACCGGCGGCGACGCTGCAGAGGGCTTCGGCACGCTTGCGGTTCAGCTCAGCTGGATCAAGAACGAAGAGTTCGCCGGCGACTTCTTCGCCCTCGAGAACGGCTACTACGAAGAGGCCGGCTTCGACGAGGTCACCCTCACGCCTGGCCCCTCGACCGGTGCCGCCGAGCTCATCTCGGGCACGGCTGATGTCGCGTTCTCCGACGCCGTCTCGATCGGCTCGGTTGTCGCAGCCGAAGGTGCGCCGCTGAAGATCATCGGCTCGGTATACCAGAAGAACCCCTTCACGATCCTCTCGCTCGCTGACGGTGGCAACATCACGACGCCCGAAGACCTCAAGGGCAAGAAGATCGGTGTTCAGGACTCCAACACCGCGCTGTTCAAGGCTCTGCTTGCCGCCAACGGCATCGACGAGTCCGAGCTCGAGATCGTGCCCGTGCAGTACGACCCGGCGCCGCTGACCAACGGTGAGGTCGACGGCTTCATGGCCTACCTGACCAACGAGTCGATCACGGTCGCCGCGGCTGGCTTCGACGTCGCCAACCTGCCCTTCGCTGACAACGGTCTGCCGTTCGTCGCCGAAACCATCACCACGACCGACGACATGATCGCGAACGATCGCGAGAAGCTGAAGGCGTACCTGGTCGCCGAGATCAAGGGCTGGGCCGACGCGGTCAACGACCCCGCAGAGGGCGCTCGCCTGGCCTACGAGGTCTACGGAGCCGACCTCGACCTGAACCCGGAGAACTCCACCGCCGGTTCGATCGCACAGTCCGAAGAGCTCGTCGTCTCGCCTGACACCGAAGAGTTCGGCCTCTTCTGGATCACCCCGGAGCTGCAGGAAGCGACCCTCGCCAGCCTCGCAGGCGCCGGCATCGAGCTCGAGGCAGCCGACCTGTTCGACCTGTCGCTGCTCGAAGAGGTCTACGCCGAGAACCCCGACCTGATCGCCTACGCGGGCTGATCAGAAACACGCAAGGAGAATCCATCGTGACCGAACCCACCGCATCCGGTTCAGTACTCACGACGGGCTCTGCCGAGACCGGTGCCCAGGGCGAGTCCCTGGGCACCGGCCTGCAGATCTCCGGACTGAACAAGGTCTTCACCACCGGAAGAAAGACCGTCACGGCGCTGCAAGACGCCAACCTTCACACTGAGCAGGGAACCTTCCTCTCCCTCCTCGGACCATCAGGATGCGGAAAGTCGACGATCCTGCGCATCCTCGCCGGTCTCGAACAGCCCACCAGCGGCACAACCCGCGTGGATGGGAAGAGCCCGAAGGAACTGCGCAAAGAGAACAAGCTCGGCATCGCCTTCCAGGATTCGGCGCTGCTGCCTTGGCGCAGCGTGCTCTCGAACATCCGGCTCCCCTTCGAGATCGCGGGAGCCTCGGTCGACAAGGCTTACGTCGACGAGATGATCGCCCTGGTCGGCCTCAAGGGCTTCGAGAAGGCCAAGCCGGCGCAACTGTCGGGTGGCATGCGCCAGCGCGTGTCGATCGCGCGGTCGCTGATCATGAAGCCCGAGGTCCTGCTCTTCGACGAGCCCTTCGGTGCCCTCGATGACATGACCCGGCAGAAGCTCAACCTCGAGCTGCTGCGCATCTGGACCGAGAAGCCTGCGACCACGCTCCTCGTGACCCACGGTATCTCGGAGGCCATCTTCCTCTCCGACCAGGTTGCGGTCATGAGCCCGCGGCCCGGTCGGGTCAAGGAGGTCATGACCATCGACCTTCCCCGTCCCCGCACGCCCGAGATGATGCGCACCCCTGAGTTCCACGCGTATGTCGACCAGGCATCCGAGTTGCTGTTCGGTGCCGGAGGAGCAGCGGCGGATGACCACTGAGAACCCCACGCGCGGGCGCGCGATCGAGTGGGAGGACTTCCGTCTTCCCCCGTGGCTGATCGGGGTCATCGGTGGCATCGGCATCATCCTGCTGTGGTGGATACTGGCAGCCACCGTGTTCTCCAACGTCGGGCCCTCCGGTGCCAGCGCGATTCCCACGCCGTTCCAGGTCATCCAGGTCATGATCGAGACAGGCCCGCAGTACTACCTCAACAACTTCGCCGTCACCCTCGCCGAGGCCGGCGTCGGCTACCTGTGGGGCAACGGACTCGCCCTGCTGCTGTCGGCGTTCGTGCTCCTCGTGCCGCGGCTCGAGGGTGTCGCGATGCAGCTCGCGATCCTCACGTACTGCATCCCGATCGTTGCGATCGGCATGCTCGCGGTCATCGTCATCACCCCTCCCAAGGTCGGTGAGCCCAGTGGCACGGCCATCCTTCTCGCTGCGCTGTCGGTGTTCTTCACGACGGTTGTCGGCGCGCTTCTGGGCCTGAAGTCAGCAGACAAGTCGAGCCTTGACCTGGTCACGGTGTACGGCGGATCGAAGCTCACCCAACTCGTGAAAGTGCGGCTGATCGCGGCGCTCCCGGCCACGCTGAGCGCCCTGCAGATCGCGGTGCCCGCCGCGTTCCTCGGTGCGGTGCTCGGTGAATTCTTCGGCAAGATCGAGGTCGGCGTGGGTCTCGCGATGATCCTCGCCCAGCAGGCCTCGAACGGACCGCAGGTGTGGGCGCTGGCGCTTCTGAGCGGCGGCGTCGCGCTTCTCGGGTTCGCGCTCGTCGGGTGGATCGCCAAGGCGATCGCCCCCTGGTCGAAGGGACGTTGACGATGGCGCAGATCACACTCACCGGGGCTACCGACGTACAGGCCGAAGCAGCAAAGCTCAACGCCAAGCTGCGCGCCCAGTCGACCCGCGCCGTTCTGCGTGCGCTTGGCTGGTCGACTCTCACCTTCGTCCTGACAATCGTTGCCGTTCTGGTGATCTGGGTCGGGCTGCTCTGGGCGCTCCAGCTCTCCCCCCTGATCGCCAAGGGCCCGGTCGACGTCTGGAACTACCTCTTCACCGTTCCGGCAGCCGAAGCCAACCGGACGATGCTCATGGGCAACCTCGCGGTCACCCTCGGAGATGCCGCGATCGGGTTCGTGGCTGGTCTCGTCGTCGCTCTCGTCGCGGCGATCGCGTTCGAACTCAACAAGGGCATCGAGCACGCTCTGATGCCGGTCGCGATGCTGCTGCGATCGGTGCCGCTGATCGCGATGGCACCGGTCATCATCCTGATCTTCGGCCGTGACTTCTGGACGGTGGCCGTCATCGGTGGCATCGTCGTGCTCTTCCCGGCTCTCGTGAACATCTCGTTCGGTCTCAAGTCCGCGCCGCCGATGATGAACGACCTCGTCGATGTCTACGGCGGGGGTGCGTTCACGAAGCTGCGCAAGGTCGCCTTCCCCTCCTCGCTTCCCGCCTTCTTCGCTGCAGTGCGCATCTCGGTACCCGGTGCCATCACCGGGGCGCTGCTTGCCGAATGGCTCGCAGTCGGCGGCGGTATCGGCGGATCGATCGGCGGATTCATCCCGCAGGCGCAGTTCGCGGCACTCTGGGCATCCGTCGTGGCGGTCACCGCCGCATCGCTCGTGCTCTACAACCTCATCCAGATCGTCGAGGATGTCGTGCTGGCACGCATGGCGATGCACCCGCAGAAGGGCATCTGAGCGGACCATGGCACAACCCGAGCTGGCGAGCTTTGCCCGCGGGCTTCCGAAGGCCGAGCTGCACCTTCACCTCGAGGGGACGCTCGAGCCGGACATGATGTTCGCGCTTGCGCAGCGCAACGGTCTGACCCTGCCCTACAGCGATGTCGCAGCCGTGAAAGCTGCGTACGACTTCACCGATCTGACGAGCTTTCTCGCGGTGTACTACCCCGCGATGGCGGTGCTGCAGACTGCCGACGACTTCCATGACCTCGCCTGGGCGTACCTGCTGAAAGCGAAGGAGCAGGGCGTCGTGCACGCCGAGCTGTTCTTCGATCCGCAGGCTCACACCGGGCGGGGAGTTCCCTTCGGGACAGTGATCGGCGGCTATCGGCGCGCGATCGTGCGGGCTCAAGCAGAGCTCGGCATCTCGGCGGAGTTGATCTTGTGCTTCCTGCGTGACCTCTCGGCAGAACACGCGATGTCGACACTGCTGGAGGCCCTGCCCTACCGGCACTGGATCATCGGGGTAGGCCTTGACTCCGATGAGCGCGACAATCCTCCGGCGAAGTTCGCGGCAGTGTTCGAGCGGGCTCGCGCCGAAGGGTTCCTGGTCACGATGCACTGCGACATCGACCAGCCCGGGTCTATCGAGCACATCCGTCAGGCGCTGGAGTTCGGCGTCGATCGCATCGACCATGGCACCAACATCGTCGAAGACCCCGCGCTGGTCGCGACAGTGCTCGAGCGCGGCATCGGGCTCACCTGCTGCCCCGTATCGAACTCCTTCGTCACCGAGCAGATGAAATCCGACGAGATCGTCTCGCTGCTGCGCGCCGGGGTCCGGGTGACGATCAACTCCGACGACCCCGCCTACTTCGGCGGTTACGTCGGCGACAACTATGTCGCGCTTGCCGAGCAGGCAGGGCTTTCGGCATCCGACCTCGTGCAGCTTGCGCGCAACTCGTTCCACGCTTCGTGGCTCACTCCCGCGCGCCGATCCGCCTACCTCGCGCTGGTCGACGAGTATGCGAGCGCGGCCGGAGTACGCTCAGCGGCATGAGCATGCCCGACGGTCTCGACGAGCGTGCAGCAGGCGCTCGTCTGGGAAGCCACATCCGGATGCTGCGCAAGACCCGCGGTCTGACCCTTGTGCAACTGGCCGAGCGTACCGAGCTGTCGCATCCGTTCCTCAGCCAGCTCGAGCGCGGGCTCGCGCAGCCGAGCCTGGGGTCGCTTCGGCGAATCGCCATTGCGCTGGAGACCAGCCCGATCGAGCTCATCGCTGCAGCCGACGCGCCAGACGAGTCGGGGCCGTTCGTCGAGGTGAGCCGGCCCGGCGAAGGGGAAATCCCCGAGGGCTTCGCGTCCGGGACGGCCAGGATGCTGGCGCAACGGGCGCGCACGTTCCATCCCATGGAGGTCGTCTCCGACAGCCTCGAGCCGGGCGAACGATTCGTCCACGCTGAGGACGAGTTCCTCTATGTGATCGAAGGCCAGGTGCGCATCGAGCTCGGTGACCAGACGTGCGATCTCGAGCCGGGGGCATCGGTCTACTACACCGGCGGCACCACCCACCGGTGGTGGTCGGCGGACGGGCAGCCCTACCGGCTGCTCGTCGTGAAACAGGTTCCGGGGCGCGCCGCGCCTCGCACGTCCGGAGAGGGGCCTGTGTGATCTCGTACGCCGACTACCTGCGCTTGTTGCCGAAGACCGAGTTGCACTGCCACTTCGCGTCGACGATGAGCGCCGAGCTGTTCATCGAGCTCGCGGCAAAGCACGGTGTCGAGCTGCCGACGACGGACCCCGACACGCTGTTCGACTTCGCCGATCTGGTGGACTTCCTCGTTGCATTCCGCTTCGCGCATGATGTGCTGCGTGACCCCGAAGACTTCGAGCGTGTCGCCTACGACGGGGTTGCGTCTGCCGTCGCCGACGGAAATCTGCGCTACCGCGAGTACTACGTGAACCCGCAGTACTTCGCCGAACGAGGGCTGTCATACGCCGAGGTGATCGACCCGATCATTGCGGGGCTGGCGCGCGCCGAGAAGGACTTCGGTGTCGGCTTCCGGATTGTCGTGGCGATCAATCGGCGCGCTGACGCGGCATCCGCCCTCGACCTTGTGCACGAGATGATCGCACACCCCCGGCCCGAGGTCGTGGGTCTCGGACAGGACGATCTCACGCCCGAGAACACGGAGGATCCGGGCCGGTTCGTCGAGGCGTACGCGCTGGCTCGCGAGCACGGATTCTTGCTGACAGCCCACGTCGGCGAGACCGACCACGCGACCCCGGATGCCGTCCGTATCGCCATCGAGGAGCTGGGCTGCGACCGCCTCGACCACGGCTATCGCATCGTTGACGACCCCGCGATCGTCGCGCTCGCCCGGGAACGGGGCATCGGCTTCGCTGCAACGCCGCTGTCGACGACGATCTGCTCGGGCTGGACGATCGATGAGAGCCACCGCATCCGTCGCATGATCGATGCCGGGCTCGCGGTGAACGTCTCGACCGACGATGCGATGTTCTTTCGCACCGATATCGGACGCGAGTACACCGAGGGTCTGCGCCTCATGGGCGTGACCCCCAATGAGGCCAAGCAGATCGCGCTCAACGGCATCGACGCCGCGTTTTGCGACGAGGCTCAGAAGGCGCGGTTACGCGCAGAGTTCCGCGGCGCCTTCGCCGCGCTGGATGCCGTGCTGGACACGGCTACCGCGTAGCATCCGTCGCCCTGCGAACCCGCGCCTTCATTTCGGTCGCGCCGTATTGCGGGTGGCTGGCGTGTCGAGTGACATGAAGGCGCGACTGAACGCGGATGGTGCTTCGTTTCGGTCGCGTCTTGTTGTGGGTGGCTGGCCTGCTGGGTGACGTGAAGGCGCGACTGAACGCGGATGCCGATCCCGTCGCGGTCAGGACTTGGACCCGGTGAGCGCGAGTGCGCCGCCGAGCCCGATCATCATGACGCCGCCCGTCGCGGAGAGCGTCGAGATTCGCCGGGGTGAGCGAGCGAACCATGCGCGCGCAGTTCCGGCTGCGAGTGCCCAGATGCTGTCGCATGCCAGCGCCAGCGCCTCGAAGACGAGTCCGAGCAGCAGGAGCTGCATCCATACCGGGCCTGCGGCGGGGTCGACGAACTGCGGGAGCACTGCGACGAAGAACGCGATCGTCTTCGGGTTGGTGAGCCCCACGATGAAGCCCTCGGCCAGGAGCGTGCGGGTGCGGGCGGGCCGCTGCTGGATGCCGGGAATGTGGGCATGGCGGTGGCGGATCGCCTGGACGCCGAGGTACACGAGGTAGAGCGCGCCGACGATCTTGATGACCGTGAAGGCGACGACCGACGACGCGACGATCGCGCCCACGCCGAATGCGACGGCGATGATCGCGGGGATCGTGCCGAGCGCATTGCCGACGACGCTGAGCACGCCCGCACGGCGGCCGAGCGCAATGGCGCGGCCGATGACGAACAGCACGCTCGGACCGGGGATCACGATGATCACCAACGACGTCAGCATGAACGTCAGCAGGTTCTCGATCGGGATCATGGTCGAACGTTATCGCGTCTGAGTTTCGGGGAGAGTACGCTCGCGCCAAGACGGTGCGAGGCCGAAGGGGGCGGGATGTCGGCATCCGACGAGCGGGAGCAGTTGGCGGCGCGGATCCGAGGGATCGTCACGGATGACGACGTCCGCGAGATGCGGATGTTCGGCGGCATCGGATTCATGGTTCGCGAAGCCCTCGCTATCGTCGCGGAGGGCGGCGGGAGTGCGATGGTGCGGACAGACCCGAGACTGCGCGCCGATCGCCTGGCGCGCGGTGCAGTCCCCGTCGTGATGGGGAACGGGCGCACCATGGGGGATGCCTGGCTGCGGATTCCTGCCGAGCAGGTGGCCGACGACGCCGAACTCGCGGACTGGGTTGCCATCGGCATCCACGCGGGGGATGTCTTGCGCGGCGAGGCGTAGCCCGAGGCCGCTTCGGTCGGATGCTTCGGGTCCCGTCGGATGCATGTGGGACTGGAATCCGACAGAGGCCGCTTTCTCCGACGCAGGGTTCAGCCGGCGGCGATGAGTTCGGCGGCGCGCTCGGCGATCGCGACGGTCGGTGCCTGCGTGTTCGCGGTCGGGATGATCGGCATGACCGAGGCATCCGCGACCCACAGCCCCTCGAGCCCTCGCACCCGCAGCCCCGGGTCGACCACGGCGAGCTCGTCAGTGCCGATGCGCGCGGTGCCGACGCCGTGGAAGAAGCTCCCGACGTTCTCGCGCACGAACTGCACGCGCTCGGCGCGGTCAGTCATCGACGGCGGAGGCGTCAGCGGTTCCGGATGCAGGTCGGCATACGCGGGACCCGCGACGAGCTCTTGCGCGACATCCATCGCCTCGACCATCGCGACGAGATCCTTCGGGTCGGCGAGGTAATTCGGCTGGAACTCCGGCTGCACCGTCGGATCGGCCGAGCGCACCCGCATCCACCCGACCGAACGTGACCCGTAGAGCCCGGGAACGAGCGCGAACAAGCGATCGCCGGCGAGGTCGTAGCGCGCGTGCAGGGCCTCGTCGCCGCGCGAGCCATGCGCGATGACCGTGTGCAGGTCGGGGCCGCGCTCGGCGTAGGAGCTGCGCCAATTGAGCATCGTTCCGCCGCCGTTGCCGATGACCGGTCCGAGCCCCTCGCGGGCGCGGAAGTTCACGCCGAGCACGAGCGGATGGTCTTGGAAGTTCTCGCCCACACCGGGCAGGGCGTGCCGGGGACGGATGCCGACACCCGCCAACCGGTCGGGATCACCGATCCCCGACAGCTGCAGCAGGCGCGGGGTGTCCATGGCGCCGGCGGCCAGCACGATGCGGTCCGCGGTTGTGGCTACTTCACGTCCGCCGATGAGGTGCGTGACGCCGGTCGCGCGGGAGCCGGCGAGTTCGATCCGGTGCACGGGACTGTCGACGAGGACGTCGAGGTTCGGCCGCGCCAGCGCGGGTTCGAGGTAGGCGCGGGCGGTGCTCCAGCGCTCGAACGATCCGTCGGGGCCCTCGACGGCGTTGTAGTCGGCGAACACGGCGCCTTCGTTCGAGGGGCCGTTGGCGTCATCCAGCACGGGAAGTCCGCGGGCGGCCGCGGCATCCAGCAGTGCCGTCGCGATCGGATGCACGCGCGACAGCGGCGCGACCCGCACCGGTCCGTCCAGGCCGCGGTAGGCGGGGTCGCCGCCGGGCCGGGCCTCGGAGCGGCGGAAGTAGGGGAGCAGGTCGTCGTAGCCCCAGCCGGTGGCGCCGGCATCCGCCCACGCGTCGTAGTCGGCGCGGGCGCCGCGGTACCAGAGCATCGCGTTGGTCGACGAGCTGCCGCCGAGCACGCGCCCCCGGGGCATTGCGATCGAGCGCCCCAGCACGTGCGGGGTCGGGGCCGACCGGTAGCCGTAGTCGAGACGGCCGCCGATGAGGGAGTCCCAGTGCGCGGCATCCAGGATCTCGCGGAGCCCGCGGTGGTCGGGACCCGCCTCGATCAGCAGCACCCGCGCGTCGGGATTCTCGCTGAGCCGCGCAGCCAGCACGCAGCCGGCCGCGCCGGCCCCGACCACCACGTAGTCATAGTGCGCCTCGGGCGCCTGCACCACCGTCATCCGTCGCGCTCCGGGTCAGTTGTGCTCGCTGGGGCCCATGATCGTGATGCCCTCGATCTTCTCGACGTGGCGCACGAAGATGTACTTGTCTTCGCGGCCGTCCGAGTGCTTGCGCTTGATGCCGGGCTGCAGGATGCCGTCGGTCTTGGCCACGACGATGTAGGGCTCGGTCGCGGCGAGGCCTGCGGCGCAGTGCTCGTCGAACTCCTCGAGCGTGTGCGCCGTGAACGCCTTCTCGACCCCGGCGCCGCGGGCGATCGCGGCGAGGTCGACGCGTCCCTTTGCGGTGTGGGTCGCCGGTCCGCCGATCGACTGGTACTGCTCGTTGTCCCACACGACGATGAACAGGTTCTCGGGTTGTTCGTTGCCGAGGGTCGCGAGGATGCCGAGGTTGAACAGCAGTCCGCCATCCGTGTCGAGCGAGACGATCTGGCGGTGGGGCAGGCCGACGGCCAGGCCGAAGGCTTCACCGCTGACGCATCCGAGCTGCTGCTGGAACAGGCTCGCCTCGCGCATGTGCGGGGCGGCGTTGTACCACTCGTCCACGGCGCCGCCGAGGGACAGGATGACGAGAGCGTCGTCGGTGAGGCGCTTGCCGAGAAGCTCCATGGCCTCGAATCTGCTGTAGCTCATCGGACGAGCCCCCCTCCCAGGACGATGGCGGCGTGGTAGTACGACGAATAGGCCGTTTCGTAGGCATCCACGACCGCCTGCTCGATCTCGTCGACGTCGCGCACGATGCGGTACGGGGTGCGGAGGGCTCCCAGCAGCGGCTCCATCGTGATGCCGTGCGGGATCGCCCACCAGTTGTTCTCGCCCAACTCGCCCCGGTAGCTCATGATCATGACGACCGGGATGCCGGCGCCGAGGCCCAGGCGAGCGAGGTGCTCGGTCGCGGCGCGCAGTCCCGAGTTCTCCATGACGAGCACGGCGCGCTTGCCCGAGAGGAACACGCCGCCGGCGATCGCGGCGCCCTCGCCCTCGTTGGTCACGGGGATCGTACGGATGTCGGGATCGGCATCCAGCGCGGGGTACAGCTCTTTGAGCAGGGAGTCGGGCAGGTAGGTCGCGACGCTTACGCCGGCTCGCTTGAGGCCGCGGATCACCGCCTCGACGGCGTCGGCTTTCATACGTGGAGTCCTTTGTGGTGGGGGTGGCGTCTGGGTGGGGTGGTGCGTCTGCGGTTCCCCTTCATTTGCCGCAACACGCCGTGCGCCGGTGGGGTACGGGACGATTTGCGGCAAATGAAGGTGGGTTGTCTGGTTTGGGGCCTCTGTCGTTCCCCTTCACGTGCCGCAACACGCCGTGCGCCGGTGGGTGCGCCGACGACTTGCGGCAAACGAACGCGGGTCATGTCGCGGCGCTCGATAGTTGGGCCCCGACGGATGCCTCGGCTGGCGCATCCGCGGCTGACGCATCCGCAGCGCTCGCGGTGAGGCGGTGCGCGCGGTGGGTCGGGGCGAGGCGCGGAGATCCGCTGACGCGCTCGCGCAGGGTCGCGCCCGAGGGACGCCCCGCACGGCCGCGTTCGACGAGGATCGGCAGCACGAGCTCGATGAACGCCTCGTACGACCCGGGTCCGCCGAAGGTCGGCTCGAGCATGAGCCCGTCGAGCCCCGATCCGTCGACGGTCGCGATGATCTCGTCGGCAACCTGCTCGGGTGAGCCGGTGATCTGGAACCCGCGGATCGCCCGGGTGCGGAACTGGTTGAGCACCGCCCGCACGCGGATGTCGGGATCCGTGCGCGCGTAGCGGTTGATGAGGGTCTGCCCGAGATCGGTGTGCAGGTCGGCGACGCGTGTGTCGGGGTCGATCCCGGTGAGGTCGATCCCGGTGATGCCGGCGAACATCACCGCGGCGTCATCCAGCCCCAGCACCTGCTCGTACTGTGCGCGCAGGGTCCAGGCCTCGGCTTCGGTCGGGGCCACCGTGACGGTCATGCCGCTGATGACCTTGACGTCTTCGGGACGTCGCCCCTGGCGCACTGCCTGCTCGCGGATATCGGCGACATGCGCTGCCGCGGTGGCGATCGACTGCCCCTGGATGAAGACTGCCTCAGCGTTGCGGGCGGCATACGCGCGCCCGCGATCGCTCGTGCCGGCCTGGAAAAGCACGGGCGTGCGCTGCGGCGTCGGCGGCACCGCGAAGATCCCCGCCGCCCGCTGGTACGTCCCGTCGACCTCCACGCGGTGCAGCATGCCCGGATCGGCATAGACCCCGCGCGCGCGGTCTCGGACCTCGGCATCCTCGTCCCACGAGTGCTCCCAGAACCGCAGGCACGTGTCGAGGAACTCGTCGGCTGCGTCGTACCGCTCGTCGTGCGAGAGTCTCTGCGTCACGCCGAACAGCTCGTCGGTGGTGGCCTGAGACGACCCGGTCACGACGTTCCAGCCGATGCGTCCGCCGGTGAGCCGGTCGAGGGTCGCGAACCGCCGCGCGGTGCCGTAGGGCTTCTCGACCGTGGTCGGCGAGGTCACGACGAACGCCAGGTCGCGGGTCGCGTGGGCCAGCGCCGGGATCGTGAGCATCGGGTCGAGTGCCGGGAACTGGATGCCGTGAGCGGCGACCTCGTCAGGCATCCGTCCGTCGAGGGTGGCGTAGCCGTAGGTGTCGGCGAAGAACAGGAAGTCGAAGCCCGCCTCGTCGAGGGTGCGGGAGAGGCTGAGCCAGTAGTCGAGCTTGTCCCAGTCGTCGCCGCGGCCGCGCGGGTCGGTCCATGTCGGCATCCCGTTGTTGGGGTTCATCATCTCGAACGCGCCGAGCAATATGCGCCCGGAGGAATGAGCGGTCACAGCACCATCACCACCGTCTTGGTCTCCAGATAGTTCTCGAGGCCCTGCGGGCCGTTCTCGTATCCCCAGCCCGATTCCTTGTGGCCGCCCTTGGGGAGTTCGGGCCCGAGGAAGGAGTGGCAGTTGACCCACACGGTGCCGGCTTCGAGCTGCGCGGCGATGCGGTGGCCGTTGCTGAGGCCTTCGGTCCAGACGCTCGCGGCCAGCCCGTACGGGGAGTCGTTGGCCCACCCGACCACCTCGTCGAGGTCGTCGAACGGGGTGACGACCGCGACGGGTCCGAAGATCTCTTCGCGCATGAGGCGCATCTGCGGCGTCACGTCGGTGAGCACGGTCGGCGTATAGAAGGTGTCGCCCTCACGGATGCCGCCGCTCACGACCCGCGCACCTTCAGCCCGGCCCTCGTCGACGTAGCCGGCAACCCGGTCGGCCTGCGCCTTGCTGACGAGGGGTCCGAGGTCTGTGCCTTCGGCGAGACCGTGCCCGAGGTTGAGGCCGGTGCCGAAGTCGGCCATCCCGGCGATGACGTCGTCGTAGACATTCCGGTGCGCGTAGATGCGGGCGCTGGCGACGCACACCTGGCCGCCGTTGTCGAAGATGCCGCGCGAGACGCCTTCGATCGCGGCGGGCAGGTCGGCGTCGGGCATGATGATCGACGGCGACTTGCCGCCGAGTTCCAGGGTGAGGCGGGCCAGGCGCGTGCCGGCCGACTGCACGAGGCGTTTGCCGACGGCGGTGGAGCCGGTGAAGGCGATCTTGTCGACATCCGGATGCTCCGCCAAAGCCTGCCCGGCCTCGTGACCGTATCCGGTGACGATGTTCAGCACCCCTTCGGGTAGGCCCGCCTCGAGCATGAGCTGGCCGAGGTAGATCGCGGTGAGGGGGGTGTTCTCGGCGGGTTTGAGCACGATCGTGCAGCCGGCGGCGAGGGCCGGGGCGAGCTTCATGGCCGTCATGATGAGCGGCGAGTTCCACGGCACGATCGCGCCGACGACGCCGACCGGTTCGCGGCGCGTGTAGGCGAAGACCTCTTTGCCGGGAGGGGTGCGCGACAGCGACGTGGGGATCGTGTCGCCGAGGATCTTCGTCGGCCAGCCCGCGTAGTAGCGGAACTGGTTGATCGCCGCCGGAACCTCACCGAACCGCGACGTGCGCAGCGACTTGCCCTGGTCGAGCGTCTCGAGCTGCGCGAGGTCGTCGAGGTGCTCGGTCATGAGGTCGGCGATGCGCCACAACAGCGCGCCGCGGTCGGCGGGCCGCATGTCGCGCCAAGCCGAGGAGCGCAGCGCGCCCTTCGCGGCGCGGACCGCCTTGTCGACATCCGGCGCCGTGGCACGGGCAACCTCGGCGA
Source organism: Microbacterium schleiferi (assembly GCF_038150145.1). Taxonomy (GTDB): domain Bacteria; phylum Actinomycetota; class Actinomycetes; order Actinomycetales; family Microbacteriaceae; genus Microbacterium; species Microbacterium schleiferi_B. The sequence continues at coordinate 567 of NZ_JBBWSA010000011.1, read as the reverse complement.
GGGCGGAGCCGGTGGCTGGGTCGATCGTGGTGAAGGTCGCGCCATCGGATGCCGGGAGCCAGTGGCCGTCGATCAGCAGCTCCGTGCGCCCCGACGCCAGAAACTCCTGCACGCGCGGGCGCAGGGTGAACTCGTCAGTGTTCGTCACACCGCGATGCTAGGAGGCAATCATTGATTGCTCATGGCTATCACGTTTCGAGGGTGTTTCGGGTGGTGTCTCCGCAGTGCGCTGCTAGTAGTGGCCGAAATCCTCGAGGTCCTGCCAAAGCTGCAGCCGTTCCCAAGCGCGGCGACTAAACGAATAGCGATCGAGCCAATCAGCTACCTGCTCGAGCGTCCGCTCCTTAGCTGCTACCGCGAGGAGGAAACTCTCCGCTTCATCCACTGTTGGTCCATCGAACACGAAGTTGTTCTCTTCGATGAAGACTGTCGCGCATAGGAACGACGTTCTCTTGTTGCCATCCCAGAAGAACTGAGACGTGGCAAACCCATGGAGGTAGGCGGCGGCCTTGTCAACAAGTCGAGGAAAAAGCTCATTGCCGTCCCAGCTAGTGATGGGTCGCGAAC
>NZ_JBBWSA010000010.1:0-113799 GCF_038150145.1 Microbacterium schleiferi | reverse complement strand
GGGTTCGAGTCCCACCGGGGGTACGAGGCACGGTGCCGCGCGTAGCGCGGCGGCGTGCCTCGTCGCTGTGGTGGGCGAGAGTCACGCTCGGGCCCACGCCGCCGGTGGCTCCGCGCGTCGCGGAGCGGCGCGTTGTCGAGGATCCGTAAGCATGCGGGTCGTGACCGTATGGATTCCGTGAGGATCGTCGACCCCGCTGCGGGGAAGAGGTTGCATCTGTTGAGCGCCCGTCATCCGACGGCGTAACAGCAACCCCGGGAGTCCCCGTGCTCGACGTCATCTCCGTGGCCGCCACGCTCGCCCTGTTCGCGCTCGTCGGCCTGATCGCGAAGGGGGTCGAGCGGCTGATCCGGCCGTCGTCGGACCCTTCTCCCACCCTGCCGATCGCAGGTGAGGGCCGATGATCGTGTTCTCTGTGCTTGCCGTCACGCTCGCTGTGGCTGCGCTCGTCTATCTCATCGTTGCGCTCCTGAACCCGGAGAGGTTCTGAGGTGGATGCTTCGACGATCTGGGCAGGCATCCTTCAGATCTGCACCGTACTGCTCATCCTCGCCCTGCTCTACCGCCCCCTGGGTGACTGGATAGCCCACACCTACGCGTCGACGAAGGACTGGCGCGTCGAACGGGGCATGTATCGGCTGATCGGAGTCGACTCGCGCTCTGAGCAGACATGGCAGGCCTACGCGCGGGGCGTTCTCGTCTTCTCCGCCGTCGGCGTTCTCTTTGTCTACGCGTTGCAACGTTTCCAGGCCGTGTTGCCCTACTCGCTGGGTCTTCCTGCTGTGCCCGAGGGGCTTGCCTTCAACACCGCTGTCTCGTTCGTGACCAACACGAACTGGCAGTCGTACTCACCCGAGACGACCGTGGGCTACACCGTCCAACTCGCGGGGCTTGCGGTTCAGAACTTCGTCTCGGCTGCTGTCGGCATTGCCGTTGCCGTCGCTCTCGTGCGTGGACTCGCCCGCCGTGGCTCGCCCACGATCGGGAACTTCTGGGTCGACCTCATTCGCGGCATCACGCGGCTGCTGTTGCCGCTGGCTATCGTTGCTGCAATCGCGCTCCTGACTGCCGGCGTCGTTCAGAATTTCGCGGGGTTCACGGCCGTGGACACGATCGCCGGAGCAACCCAAACGATCCCGGGCGGACCGGTCGCTAGCCAGGAAGCCATCAAGGAACTCGGCACCAACGGCGGGGGATTCTTCAACGCCAACTCGGCGCATCCGTTCGAGAACCCGGCCCCGTGGACGAGCGTGTTCGAGATTCTGCTCTTGCTCGCGATTCCTGTCGCGATGGCTCGAGCCTTCGGGAAGATGATCGGCGACAATCGCCAGGGCTACGCGATTCTCGCGGCGATGAGCGTCATCGCGATCGCCTCGATCGCGGTCTTGACGTGGGTGGAGTCGCTCGGTCTGGGTAGTGCTCCGCAGCTTGCCGGAGCGGCGATGGAAGGCAAAGAGACCCGGTACGGGATCTGGGGATCGACGCTCTTCGCCGGCGCAACGACCCTCACGAGCACAGGCGCCGTCAATTCGATGCACGATTCCTACACCGCGCTGGGCGGCATGATCCCCGTGATCAACATGATGCTCGGCGAGATCGCACCCGGCGGCGTGGGATCAGGGCTCTACGGAATGCTCGTGCTCGCCGTGATCGCCGTGTTCGTCGGGGGCCTGCTGATCGGACGCACCCCCGAGTACGTCGGCAAACGCATCGGGCCGACGGAGATGAAGCTTGCGAGCCTCTACATTCTCGTGACACCGACCCTCGTTCTGTCCGGCCTCGCACTGAGCTTTGCGATTCCGGCAGTGCGAGCGGATGTCGAGTCCACGTCGATCTGGAATCCCGGTGTCCATGGACTCAGTGAGGTCATCTACGCCTTTACCTCGGCAGCCAACAACAACGGGTCAGCCTTCGCCGGTCTGACAGCCAACACGCCGTGGCTCAACGCGGCGTTGGGCACCGCGATGCTGCTCGGCAGATTCATCCCGATCGTTCTCGTGCTCGCACTGGCGGGAACTCTTGCGTCGCAAGAACGCGTGCCCGAGACCGTCGGGACACTACCCACCCACCGGCCGCAGTTCGTCGGTCTCCTTGTTGTCGTGGCAGTGGTCGTCACGGCACTCACCTACTTCCCCATACTCACGCTGGGACCCCTGGCGGAAGGGCTTATCTGATGTCCAGTACCACCCACGAACACCTACCAGCGATTCGCGGTGATCAACCCGAGCGCCCAGGACGCTCGCGCGTGCTCAGCGGCGCGCAACTGGTCTCCGCGCTTCCCGGCGCGTTGCGAAAGCTCAACCCCGCGGCGCTGTGGCGCAACCCCGTCATGCTGCTGGTCTGGGTCGGCGCAGCCCTGACGACCGCCATCGCGATCACCGAGCCGTTCCTCGGTGGGCCCGAGGCATCCGGCGGGACTCCCGTGCCGGCCGGGTTCACGTGGGCGATCGCGATCTGGCTTTGGCTGACGGTCCTTTTCGCAAACCTCGCGGAATCCGTTGCCGAGGGACGCGGCACGGCGCAGGCGGCAACGTTGCGGCGCACGCGTACCTCGACGATGGCGCGGCGAGTCAGCGACTATGACTCCGTGTCGGATGCTGCAGCCGAGCGCGCGTCGACGGCGGAGGTCTCGTCGGCAGATCTCACGCTCGGCGATGTCGTCATCGTCGCGGCGGGCGAACTCATCCCCGGCGACGGCGACATCATCGCGGGGATTGCGACAGTCGACGAATCTGCGATTACCGGCGAGTCGGCGCCGGTCGTGCGCGAATCGGGTGGCGATCGCTCGGCCGTCACCGGCGGTACTCGCGTGCTCTCCGACCGGATCGTTGTGAAGATCACGTCGAGACCCGGTGAGACATTCGTCGACCGCATGATCGCCCTCGTGGAGGGCGCCGCTCGTCAGAAGACGCCGAACGAGATCGCCCTCAGCATCCTGCTGTCGAGTCTGTCGTTCGTGTTCGTCATGGTCGTGCTTACCCTCAACCCGATCGCGTCGTACGCTGCGTCTCCGGTATCGATCACGGTTCTCGTCGCGCTCCTGGTCTGCCTCATTCCGACGACGATCGGAGCGTTGCTTTCGGCGATCGGCATCGCCGGGATGGACCGGCTCGTGCAGCGCAACGTGCTGGCGATGTCGGGTCGGGCAGTCGAAGCGGCTGGCGACGTCACCACCCTCTTGCTCGACAAGACGGGAACGATCACGTACGGAAACCGCCGCGCAACGCACACCTCTCCTCTCGACGGAGTGTCCGAGGCCGACCTCACCCGGGTCGCGGCGCTCTCGTCGCTGGCGGACCCTACTCCCGAGGGCGCTTCGATCGTCGACCTCGCCGCGGCCCGCGGCATCCGGGTCTCCCTCCCGGAGGGTGCGATTGTGGTTCCGTTCACGGCGCAGACACGGATGTCGGGGCTCGACCTTGCGGACGGGACGCTGGTGCGAAAGGGTGCCGGGAGCGCCGTGCTCGCGTGGCTCGACCAATCCGGTGCAGGGCCGAGTGACCAGGTGCGAGCGCACGTAGCTGCCGAAGCCGATCGCATCGCTGCGTCGGGCGGAACCCCGCTTGTCGTGGCGACCCTGACGGGCACGGTGGGAACGGTGTCGGGCGTTGTGCACCTGAAGGATGTCGTGAAGGAGGGTCTGCGCGAACGGTTCGAGGAACTTCGCGCGATGGGTATCCGTACCGTGATGATCACGGGAGACAACCCCATCACCGCCGCCGCAATCGCTCGAGAAGCGGGGGTTGATGACTTTCTGGCGGAGGCGACCCCCGAAGACAAGCTCGCCCTCATCAAGCGGGAGCAGGCCGGTGGGCGCCTGGTCGCGATGACGGGGGATGGCACCAACGATGCTCCTGCGCTCGCGCAGGCTGATGTCGGGGTTGCGATGAACACCGGCACCTCGGCGGCGAAGGAAGCCGGCAACATGGTCGACCTCGACAGCGATCCGACCAAGTTGATCGACATCGTCCGTATCGGGAAGCAACTGCTCATCACGCGCGGTTCGCTCACGACCTTTTCGCTTGCCAACGACATCGCGAAGTACTTCGCGATCATCCCGGCGATGTTCATGGGTGTGTTCCCGGGCCTCGCGGCCCTGAACATCATGCAACTGAGCTCACCGGCCTCGGCGGTGACGAGCGCGATCATCTTCAACGCGGTCGTCATCGTCTTTCTCATCCCGCTCGCACTGCGCGGTGTCACCTACCGGCCGGCGTCGGCATCCCGCGTGCTCAGCCGAAACCTGCTCATCTATGGCCTGGGCGGCGTGATTGCCCCCTTCATCGGGATCAAGCTGATCGATCTCGTCATCAGCCTCGTTCCTGGCTTCTGATCACCCCTGGGAGAAACGCAATGTCAACCAGTCACACCACGCGAGCAACCCTTCGCCAGGCGGCAGTCGCGATCCGCGCGATGCTCGTCTTCACGGTCGTGCTCGGTGTCGGCTATACGGCTCTCATCACGGGAATCGGGCAGCTCGCCTTACCCTGGCAAGCAGGAGGTTCGCTGGTGACCGACAGGTCCGGCGAGGTCGTCGGCAGCTCGCTGATCGGTCAATCGTTCACGGATGCCGACGGTAACCCCCTTCCCGAGTACTTCCAGTCCCGGCCCTCCGCTGCCGGTGACGGGTATGACGCGGGCGCCTCGAGCGGCTCGAACTGGGGTCCGGAGAATCCTGACCTCATCGCGGCCATCGCGCAGCGCAAAGCCTCAATCGCCGCTTTCGAGAACGTCGCCGAATCGGAGGTTCCCGCCGATGCCGTGACCGCGAGCGCGTCAGGCCTTGACCCTCACATCAGTCCTGCCTACGCCGAGCTTCAAGTGGCGCGTGTCGCTGAGGCGCGCGGGCTCTCCGAGCGCGAAGTCTCAGCGCTCGTGTCGCAGTACACCGAGAATCGAGACCTCGGGTACCTCGGCGAACCGAGGGTCAACGTGGTGGCGCTGAACCTCGCCCTCGATGCCCTCGATGCCCTCGACCCGTGAGCACGGATGCGGAAACTAGGGTGATCCCATGAAGCGCGGATCGTTGCGGGTCTTGCTGGGCGCCGCGCCCGGTGTCGGCAAGACCTACGAGATGCTCGAGGAAGGTCGACGACTGTTGAGCGAGGGACTCGACGTCGTCATCGCCATCGTCGAAACCCACGGTCGCGCCGCCACCGCCGCCCTGACCGAGGGGCTACCGGTCATGCCGCGTAAGACGGTGAACCACCGCGGCACCGCGTTGACCGAGATGGACCTCGAGGGGGTGTTGAGCCGCCAACCGGCCATCGCGCTGGTGGACGAACTCGCGCACACCAACGCGCCCGGCTCTGTCAATGAGAAGCGTTGGCAGGATGTCGAGGACCTGCGGGCAGCCGGGATCGATGTGATCACGACTCTCAACGTTCAGCACATCGAGTCGCTGGGTGATGTTGTCGAGAAGATCACCGGTGTCGTGCAACGCGAGACGGTGCCGGATGCCGTGGTGCGCGGCGCCGACCAGATCGAGGTCGTCGACCTCGCTCCGCAGACGCTGCGCGATCGCCTCGCCATGGGTGTCGTGTATCCGGCCGAGCGCGTCGATGCCGCCCTTTCCAACTACTTCCGCCTCGGGAACCTCACTGCGCTGCGTGAACTCGCCCTGCTCTGGCTCGCCGACGAGGTTGACAGTGCCCTGCAGTCCTACCGTCAGGAGCACGGGATCAGCGGGACCTGGCAGGCGCGTGAGCGCGTCGTGGTCGCCATCACAGGCGGGCCGGAGGGGGAGACTCTCATCCGTCGGGGCGCAAGGATCGCTGCTCGCTCTGCTGGTGGAGAGATGCTCGCCGTGCACGTGAGCAGCCAGGACGGTCTTCGCGGTGCGGTTCCCGGCGCGCTCGAGGCGCAGCGAACCCTCACTGAGAGCCTCGGGGGGACGTATCACCAGGTTGTCGGCGACGACATCCCGACGGCGCTGGTGCAGTTCGCTCGATCGGTGAACGCTACGCAACTGGTCGTGGGCGTGAGCCGACGTGGCCGACTTGCGTCGGCGCTCACCGGACCGGGAATCGGAGCGACCGTCATCCGCGAATCCGGCGACATCGATGTGCACATCGTCACTCATGCCGCCGCCGGCAGCCGGTTCTCACTTCGCCGGCTGAAGGGCGGGGCGCTGAGCATCCGTCGCCGCATCCTGGGGTTCGCGCTCGCCGTTAGCGGCGGCCCACTGCTGACCTGGCTGTTGATTGCGATCCGGGATCAAGACAGCATCACTGCCGATGTGCTTGCCTATCAGCTGCTCGTCGTCGCTGTGGCGTTGGTCGGTGGAATTTGGCCGGCTGTGTTTGCCGCGATCATGTCGGGACTCACGCTCAACTTCTTCTTCGTCGAGCCGTTGTACACGATCACGATCGCGGATCCGCGCAACGCGTGGGCCCTCGCCCTGTACGTGATCATCGCGATTCTTGTCAGCCTCGTCGTCGATCGAGCTGCTCGTGCGGCGCGCCGTGCCCTGCGCGCCACCGCCGAAGCCGAGCTCATCGGAACTGTCGCGGGCTCGGTGCTGCGCGGTCAGGGCGCCGTTCCGGCCCTCGTTGCTCGTGCGCGCGAGGCGTTCGGAATGTCGGGCGCTCGCCTCGTCGACGAATCTGGCGACGTGCTCGCAACCGACGGCGAACCGCTTCTGAACGGGCGTCACAGCGACGTACCCATCGGCGAGCGCGCGACGTTGGAACTTCATGGCGGCGATCTTGACGCATCGGAGCGGCGCCTGTTGGGTGTTGTGGTTGCCCAGCTGGATGCCGCGCTCGAGCAGACAGCACTTCAGGAGACCGCCCGGGCAGCCGACATCCTTGCCGAAGCCGATCAGGTCCGCAGCGCCCTCCTCTCGGCGGTGAGCCATGACCTTCGTCGTCCGCTCGCCGCCGCGCTTGCCGCTGTCGGCGGGCTTCGCGCCGCGGGGGCCGCGCTCGGTGAGCAGGACCGCGCTGATCTGCTGGACACTGCCGTCGAGAGCCTCGATACCCTCTCGCGGCTTCTCACCGACTTGCTCGATGTCAGCCGGATCGAGGCCGGAGCACTTGCCGTCTCGCTGACGTCGACGGATGTCGGAGACGTTGTGCTCGCTTCGCTCGACGAACTCAGCCTGGGCCCGGCCGCGGTGGAGCTTGCTCTGGATGTGGAGGTGCCGAATGTCCTTGCCGACCCGGTGTTGCTGCAGCGTGTCGTGGTCAACCTGCTCACCAATGCTCACCGTCACTCGCCGGTCGGCACCGCGGTGAGAGTGACGACCAGCGTTCTCGGTGATCGCGTTCAGGTGCGGGTCATCGACCGTGGTCCTGGCATCTCGACGGATCGTCGTTCGGACATGTTCACGCCGTTCCAGCGGCTGGGCGACACCGACAACACGACGGGGCTCGGGCTGGGGCTTGCGCTCTCTCGCGGTTTCACCGAGGGGATGCGCGGGACCTTGATGGCTGAGGACACCCCGGGCGGGGGCCTGACGATGGTGGTGGAGCTTGGCACCGCGCCTATGGTCGGGGATGACGATGCGGCTGTCGCCGAGCGGACGGGCGTGGCGTCGTGAAGGTCCTGGTCGCAGACGACGACCCGCAACTCGTGCGGGCCGTGCGCATCACCCTCGCCGCGCACGGTTACGACGTCGTGGCGGCGCCAGACGGACCGGCGGCGATAGCGCTCGCCGCCAAGGAGCACCCCGACGTGATCATGCTCGATCTCGGGATGCCGCACCTTGACGGGGTTGGGGTCATCCACGCCATTCGAGGCTGGAGCGAGGTGCCGATCATCGTGGTGTCGGGACGTTCGGGTTCCGCCGACAAGGTGGAAGCGCTGGATGCCGGCGCAGACGACTACGTCACCAAGCCCTTCCAGATCGATGAGCTCCTCGCACGCCTGCGCGCACTGACACGGCGGTCATCATCGGCACCGACGGGCGAATCCATGGTGCGTTTCGGGGATGTCGAGGTCGATCTGTCAGCCAAGAGCGTTCGGCGACGCGGCGCCCGTGTTCATCTGACTCCGACCGAATGGCGGATGCTCGAGTTCCTCGCCCGTAACCCCGGAACCCTGGTAACAAGGCAGACGCTGCTGAAGACTCTCTGGGGCACCGAGCAGGTCACCGATACCGGGTACCTCCGTCTCTACATCTCGCAGTTGCGCAAGAAGTTGGAGGTCGACCCCGGCCACCCGGTCCATCTGCTGACCGAATCGGGGATGGGCTACCGACTCACCCTTGAGGCGTGAGCGGTCCCGGTCAATTGGGCCGGACGCGTGCTCCTGGCCGGGGTTTGAATGTCGGAGGCCCCTCGTAGTGTCGGGGTATGGAAGCAGTTGGTGCGGGTGATTCGGGTCAGTGGCCCGGCGCTTCGGATGCCGACGCGTTCCTGTATGAGGGTGATGTGCGGGAGTGGGATGCGGAGGTGGCGGGGTGGGTTCCGCCGCGTCCTGACGCTGTTGCACTTGTCTTGGAGGCTGCTGACATGGAGGCGGTGTTCGCGGCGCAACGGTTCGCGCGGGTCGATGACCTCCGCCTCGAAGCCCTGGATGATGTCACCCGGTATGGGGGTGGGTCGCGGGAGCTGGTGATGCGGTCCCTACGCCTCGAACTCGCCGCGGCGTTGCGGGTGACGGAGAACGCGGCGGGGATGATGCTTGCCCGCGCCGAGTCCCTCGTGCACTCCTACCCGACGGTGTTGGAGTCCCTGTCGCACGCGAACGTGACGGTTCGGCATGCGGAGATCCTGGTCGATGACCTCGACGTGTTGGACCCGGTGGTCGCGGCACGGTTGGTGGGGCTGGCGTTGGGGCTGGCGGAATCGTTGCCGGTGGGGTCGTTCCGGCGGGCGTTACGGCGCCTGATTGACCGGGAAACCGCCCCGACGCTGACGGAGCGTCATCAGGTGGCGGTGCGGGGCCGTCGGATCATGGTGGAACCGGCGGGGGATTCGATGTCGTGGGTGCACGCTTTGGTCCCGTCGGTGGAAGCTCACGCGATCTACGGGCGGGTCACCCAGAAAGCTGTGGTGATCCGTGACCACGACCGCGGTTCGACCCGCGGCGGACAACCGGGGGATGGGTCGGAGCGGAGTCTGGATGAGATTCGTGCTGACGTGTTCTGCGACCTGCTCATCGACGGAACCGTGGCTCAGCACCCGGAGCAGGCTCGGGGGATCCGCGCGACCGTTGTGGTCACCGTCCCAGCCCTCGCGCTGCTCGGGGTCGAGGGTGTGATCGATCCGGCGGAGGTGGAAGGGGTCGGTCCGATCCCGATCGACACCGCCCGGGAGCTGGCAGGTAACGCGTCGGGGTGGATGCGGGTGCTCACCCACCCCGAAACCGGGGTCGTCATCAGCGTGGGGCGCACGAGGTATCGGCCACCGCCGGAGCTGGCGAGACTGGTGACGTGGCGGGCTGACCGGTGCATGAGCCCCGGATGCGGGAAACCGGCCTCCCAGTGCCAGATCGACCACTCTGTCGCGTGGGCCGACGGGGGTGAAACATCCGTGACGAACACGGCACCGTTGTGCCAAGGTCATCACACCGTGAGACACCACGGCGGGTGGCAGATCACCCACCTCGACGACGGGTCGTTGGAATGGGTATCCCCACACGGCCGCCGGTACATCGTCAAACCCGAACGACACCTCCCCACCTTCTACCCCAACGCCGCCTGAACCGGCCTGCGCGGCTACGACAGTTGCACTGGCTCCGGGGCGATAGATCTCGTGCGCGGTGCGGCGAGGGGATCCGCGCACGCCGTGTCGGCGAGCCCGCGCGCGACCAGTAGAGTGCCGTCATGGTGTCGCTTGGTCAGGCCATGGCGGATGCGAGACAGCCGGCTCCCGACGCCGCCACCTATTGGCGCAGGCAAACTGACGCCATAGCCGATGTCTCCGGTCCCGTCGCGACCCTGCACCTCGGTGCGCTGCGTCACAACGCGCTCGATATGGCGGTGCGCGCCGCGGGCGTGCCGATCCGGGTTGCCAGCAAGTCCGTCCGGGTGCGAGAAGCCATCGACGCTACACTCGCGCTCCCGGGCTACGCAGGCATCCTCGCTTTCACGCTCCCCGAAGCGCTGTGGCTCGCCGAGACGCACGACGACGTCGTGCTCGGCTATCCGACCGTTGACCGCGCGGCGATCCTCGCCCTCGCCCAGAGCGAGGAGGCGTGCGCGCGCGTCACCCTCATGGTCGACGATCTCGCCCAGCTCGACGTCGTCGATGCCGTCGTGCCGCCGCGCGCGCGGCCCGCGATCCGTGTCGCGATCGACGCCGACGCGTCCTGGCGCGCCCCCGCGCTCGGCCACATCGGCGTGCGCCGCTCGCCGGTGCACGAGCCGGGGGAGGTGGCGAGCCTCGCGCGGGCAATCACCAGGCGCGACGGTTTCCGGCTCGTCGGGCTCATGATGTACGAGGCGCAGATCGCCGGCCAGGGGGATGCCACCGGATCCGGCGACGGACTCATCCGATGGATGCAGCAGCGTTCGTCCGCTGAGCTTCTGGAGCGGCGCGAGGCGATCGTCGCAGCGCTGCGCCCGATCGCCCCCCTCGAGTTCGTCAACGGCGGTGGAACCGGATCACTGGAGTTCACGGCATCCGACCAGGCTGTTACGGAACTGACGGCGGGAAGCGGCCTGTTCGCCGGTCACCTGTTCGACGGATACCGCGTCTTCGCGCCCCAACCAGCGGCAGCCTTCTCGCTCGAGGTGGTGCGCAAGCCGACTCCCGACATCGCAACGGTGCTCGGCGGCGGATGGATCGCGTCAGGCCCGCCCGTCGCGTCGCGCCAGCCGAAGCCCGTGTGGCCGCAGGGTCTTCGCACACTTTCTCGCGAAGGAGCCGGGGAGGTGCAGACCCCGCTGCAGGGTGAAGCGGCTCGAAGCTTGAACGTCGGAGATCGGGTGTGGTTCCGGCACGCCAAGAGCGGGGAGCTCGCCGAGCGGGTCGAGCGCTATCTGCTCCTGGATGACGACACCGTCGTCGGCGAAGCACCGACGTATCGCGGCGAAGGGAAGGCGTTCCTGTGACACGACCCGGCGGTACATGGCAGAACTGGGGACGCTCGGCACGAGTGCGGCCGCAGAGCGTCGAGTTCCCGGCATCCGCGGATGCCGTGCAGCGCTCGGTAAAGGCGGCAATCACCCGCGGCCGACGCATCAAGGCGGTGGGCGCCGGGCACAGCTTCACGGGAATCGCTATCGCGCCCGACGTCCTGCTCGATCTCACCGATCTCTCGGGCCTCATGTCGATCGACCACGAACGGCGTCGCGTGACGCTGCGCGCCGGAACGCGGTTGCACCAGATCCCGGGGATCCTCGCGCGCCACGGCCTGGCGATGCAGAACCTCGGAGACATTGACCGGCAGACGATAGCCGGTGCCATCTCGACCGGAACGCACGGGACGGGTGCTGCCTTCGGTGGGATCTCCACCCAGATCGTCGGCGCGACCCTCGTCACGGGAACCGGAGACATCCTGCGTGTCAGTGACACCGAGAACGCCGACCTCCTTCCGGCCGTCGCCCTCGGGCTCGGCGCCCTGGGCATCCTGGTCGACGTCACCGTCCAATGCGTCCCTGCCTTCGTTCTCGAAGCAACCGAGCGCCCGGAGCCCCTGGCGGACGTCCTGGACACCCTCGATGACCGAGTCGCGAGTACCGACCATTTCGAGTACTACTGGTTCCCGCACACGGATGTCGCGCTGACGAAGTCGAACACGCGTCTGCCCGAATCCGCTGTCCGCAAGCCCCTGCCCACGGTGGGGAAGTGGGTCGATGAGACACTGCTCGCGAACGGTGTTTACCGGGCGGTGTGTGCCGTTGGAGCGCAGGTGCCGGGCGTCGTGCCGCCGTTCTCTCGGCTCGCAGTCAAGCTCACCGGCAACCGCGACTACACGGACCGGTCCAACCGCGTCTTCACCCAGAGTCGCACGGTCCGCTTCCGCGAGATGGAGTACGCGCTGCCAGCCGCCGCCGTGCGTCCGGCATTCGACGAGATGCGGGCGCTCATTCGCGCTCGCGGATGGCGCATCTCCTTCCCGGTGGAAGTGCGTTTCGCCGCTGCCGACGATCGGTGGCTCTCAACCGCGTACGACCGCGATTCCGGCTACATTGCCGTGCACCGGTATTGGCGAGAAGACCCGACCGAGTATTTCACTGCCGTCGAGCAGATCATGCTCGAGCATGGCGGCAGGCCCCACTGGGGCAAGATGCATACGTTGGATGCCGACCTGCTGCGTGAGCGGTACCCCCGGTTCGATGACTTCGTGTCGCTACGCGACCGGCTCGACCCGCGTCGCGCGTTCCAGAACACCTACCTGGAACGGGTTCTCGGCGCCTGATCCGGTGGTGGCGGCACCCGACGCACTCACAGTCAGCGAGCAGCCGAGTCCCCTAGGATGGGGGCCATGTGGGAGTGGCTGATCCCGGTACTGATCGTCGTGGCGCTCATCGTCATCGTCGGTATCTATCTATGGGCGACATACAACTCGCTTGTGCAGCTGAACGTGCGTGTCGATGAGGCGTGGAGCGACATCACCGTCCAGCTCAAGCGACGAGCGGACCTGATCCCGGGCCTGATCGAGACCGTCAAGGGCTACGCGGCCCATGAGCGAGCGGTGTTCGAGAACGTCACCCAGGCGCGAGCCGAGACACTCTCCGCATCCGGGCCCGCAGAGGCTGGTGTCGCCGAAGGCCACGTGCAGCAAGCTCTCAAGTCGCTGTTCGCCGTCGCTGAGGCCTACCCCCAGCTGCAGGCCAGCACGAACTTCCTGCAGTTGCAGCAGGCGCTGGTCGACACCGAAGACAAGATTCAGGCATCCCGCCGCTTCTACAACGGTGGCGTTCGCGAGTTGAACACGAAGATCAAGGTCTTCCCGAACAACCTCTTCGCGAAGAATCTCGGTTTCACTGAGCGGGAGTTCTTCGAGGTCGTCGACGGGGCAGCGATCTCCGAGCCGCCGCGCATTCAGTTCTGATCGACCCCTGAGGTCGCATGTACAGCGCCATCGCGCGGAACAAGCGCAACACCTGGTTCATCCTCGTCCTGTTCGTCCTGGGCCTGGGAGCCATCGGGCTGCTCGCCGGATGGCTCATGGGCAACAACTGGTGGGTGACCGCTTTCGTGCTGATCTTCGCCGTCGGCTACGCCACCGTGCAGTACTTCGCGGCAGACCGTGAGGCGCTTGCGATGGCCGGCGCCATCCCTGTGTCCCGCGAGGAGGCGCCGCGCTACTACCGGCTCGTCGAGAACCTGTGCATCACGACCGGCACACCGATGCCGCGCCTGTACGTCGTCGAGGATGCCGCACCGAACGCCTTCGCCACCGGCCGTAAGCCCGAAGAGGCCGCGATCACCGTGACGACCGGCCTGTTCGAGATCATGACCGACCGGGAGCTCGAGGGCGTCCTCTCGCACGAGCTCGGCCACATCCGCAACTACGACATCCGGGTATCGCTCATCGTGTTCGGCCTCGTCGTGGCGGTGGGGCTGTTGGCCGACATCCTGATGCGGATGGCATTCTTCGGTGGTCTGCGCCGCTCCGGGGGCAACAACAGTCAAGCGCAGCTGTTCTTCCTCATCTTCGGCATCGTCGCAGCGATCGTCGCACCACTTCTTGCCGGTGCGGTCCAGGCCGCAATCTCGCGTCAACGCGAGTACCTCGCCGACGCAACCGGCGCGCTCACGACCCGTGACCCGGACGGCCTCGCCTCGGCGCTGGCCAAGCTCGAGGAGCACGCGCGACCGCTCAGCCGCGAGAACACGTCGATGGCCCACCTGTGGTTTGCCAACCCACTCAGCGCCAAGGGCATGTCGCGCCTGTTCGCAACCCACCCGCCGATCCCGGACCGCATCGAGCGCCTCCACACCATGGGCGGCCAGTTCTGAGATCTCCCGATCGGCAGCGGGTGCAGGTCAGTCGACCGACAAGACGAGTTGGTTGCCGCTGAAGGCCATGCCCCCGCGCAGCGACCAGTCGTCGGTGCGATAGGTGAACGTTCCCGACGCTCCGTCCCTGGTCGTGCCGGATGCCGTCGCGACGAGGACCCCGCCGGTAGCGGCAAAGCTCGACAGGTCCTCGGCAAAGGCGAGCGTCGGTGCCGTCTCGACGCGGAAAGAGAGCGAGGTCAGTGTGGCGAGGTCTGCGGCCCAGGGAACCCGGATGCCGCAGTTCTCGGGCACCGCATCGGCAGGAGCGGTGCATGCGTCGACGTATGCCTGCACCTGCGCGGATGCCGTCTCAAGCGCGGTGTCCGAGAGCTGCGGCTGCAGTGCTGCTGTCGCGGCCGAGCCAGGTGCCACGGCGACGGTCAGCGCTCCGGTCAGGATGCCGACCGGAGCGGCGTCGATCTCGTAGAGCGCGGGCAGCAACAGGACGGGTTCGTTCACCCCGAACACCGCTGTGCCGATCGCGGCGGCATCACCGAGTGTCGAGGTGATCGTGACCGTACCGAGCCCGTCCGGGGCGACTTTCCAGCCGGTGGGAGTCTGCTGAAGCATCAGCTCACCCGAGCCGGAGGTCGAATCGAGGGTGTAGGTAATCGACGCGGTGGCAGTCTCGCCATCCTCGATGACGCCTGTGACCTCGGCATCCGAGATCGTGGCAGTAGCCCCCGCGAACGCGGCTTCGATCAACGACGGATCGAGGCTGTCGGAGGCGACGAGATCCAACGCCGTGTCGGCGTCGCCGCCGGCCAGCGCACGGAGGTAGTCCTCGGCGACTGCCTGCGGTCCCGGCGGGCGCTGGAGAAGCCACAGCACAAGTCCGGCGACTGCCAGAAGCACGACTCCCGCCGCAACGACGGCGATCAGGGGGCCACGTTTCACACCCCCACGCTAGCGCGCCAGCACATCCGGTTCACGGCATGTGCCAGTTCTAGACTGAACGGATGAGCACGTCCGACGACAAGCCCACGGGGTCGTTCTTCGACGCGATCCGGGACCGGCGACGGATCGTCACGATGCAGCAAACGCGCGGCATCCCCTCAGGCTTCCAGCTTGCCGCCGCGTACGCGTGGCGCTTCCTGGTCATCGCCGCGGCGATCGGTGTCGGGATCTGGCTCGTCATTCAGCTCAAGTTGCTGGTCATTCCGTTGCTGATCGCGATCCTGATCACGGCGCTGGTCTGGCCCGCGTTCGCGGGGATGCTGCGCCTGCGCTTCCCCAGGTGGCTTGCGATCGCCATCACCGTCCTCGGCGCGGCAGCGATCGTCACCGGCTTACTGTGGCTCGCCATCTGGCAGATCACGCGCGAGTGGTCTTCGGTACAGACGCGCACGATCGAGGCCATACAGCAGTTCCGGCAGTATCTGATCGACGGGCCGCTCCACCTGACCGAGACCCAGATCGATGACCTGCTCGCGCAGGCCTGGACCTTCATTCAGCAGCAGGCAGAGCTGCTGTGGTCGGGTGCGCTGGCCATCGGCACCACGGTCGGTCACGTCGCAACGGGGGCGCTGCTCACGATCTTCATCCTCCTTACCCTCCTCGCCGATGGAGCAGGGATTTGGCGCTGGACCACGCGGCTGTTCCCGCGAGCGGCGCGCCCCGCTGTCGATGGCGCCGGCCGCGCCGGCTGGGTGACCGTCGCCAACTATGCGCGAACCCAGTTGCTCGTCGCTACGATCGACGCGATCGGAATCGGTCTGGGGGCGTTCCTGCTCGGCGTTCCGCTCGCGATCCCCATCGCCGTGCTCGTGTTCCTCGGCTCCTTCATCCCCATCGTCGGTGCGGTCGTCACCGGCGCGCTCGCCGTTTTCCTTGCCCTCGTCTACAACGGACCCTGGATCGCGCTGTGGATGCTGGTGGTCGTGCTCGGCGTTCAGCAACTCGAGGGTCATGTGCTTCAGCCGCTTCTCATGGGATCGGCGGTCAAGGTGCACCCCCTTGCCGTCGTCCTCGTGGTCGCCGGTGGTGCGCTGATAGCCGGCATTCCGGGAGCCCTCTTCGCCGTGCCGCTGGCTGCGTTCATCAACGTCGTGGCGGTATATCTCGGTGACCGCGCCTGGGAGCCCGGTGCGAAACTCGACGCCCCCGACCTGATTTGGTCGACAGTTCCCCGCCCGAGGAGAATCAGCACGTGAGCATCCCCACCCTGCCCGAGATCGAGGATGCTGCAGCAACTCTCTCGGGGGTCATCCGACGCACCCCGATGGATGAGTCCCTGCACCTGACCGACCTCCTCGGCGTCCCTGTCGCACTCAAGCTCGAAAACCTGCAGCGCACCGGTTCGTTCAAGATCCGCGGTGCTGCGTACCGGCTGTCGCGGCTGACGGAGGATGAGCGCGCGCGCGGCGTCGTCGCTGCATCGGCAGGAAACCACGCCCAGGGGGTTGCGCTTGCTGCCCGGGAGCTCGGAATCCCGGCGACGATCTTCATGCCGCTCGGGGTGCCCGTCCCCAAGCTCCTCGCTACGCGCGGCTATGGCGCTGACGTCATCCTCGAGGGCGCCACCGTCGAGACGCCGCTTCGCCTCGCGGCGGAGTTCGCGGAGCGTACCGGCGCCGTGCTGATTCACCCCTTCGATCACGGGGACATCATCACCGGGCAGGGCACCCTCGGCCTCGAACTGATGGATGACATGCCCGACCTCGACACCGTCATCATCGGGATCGGCGGTGGGGGATTGCTGTCGGGTGTCGCCGCCGCGGTGAAGGCGCGCGCCGCGGCAGTCGGCCGCACGGTGCGCGTCATCGGCGTCCAAGCCGAAAACTCCGCAGCCTACCCGGCGTCGCTCGCAGCCGGGCGACCCCTGGAGGTTGCCACTCGAGCCACGATCGCCGACGGAATCGCCGTGGCTCGGCCGGGAGATCTGCCCTTCGAGATCATCAGCCAGCTGGTGGATGAGGTCGTCACCGTGTCGGAGGACGACATCGCGCGTGCGCTCCTCGTGTTGCTCGAACGCGCGAAGCAGGTCGTCGAGCCGGCTGGGGCGGTCGGCGTCGCCGCCATCCTCGCCGGTAAGGTCACGGCTCAGGGGCCGACTGCGTGCGTCCTGTCGGGGGGCAACATCGACCCGCTGCTGCTGCAACGGGTCGTCGCACACGGACTGTCGGCATCCGGTCGCTACATGACGATGCGCATCCCCTTGCCAGATCGCCCCGGACAGCTGGCCCGGGTCTCAGAACTGCTTGCGCTCGCGGGCGCCAACGTGATTGAAGTCCTGCACACCCGTCATGGGCAGGGTCTTCAGATCAGCGAGGTGATTCTGCAGTTGAGTGTCGAGACGCGCGGCGAAGAACACAAGGCGCACGTCATCGCGACGCTCGAGAACGCCGGGTTCGTCGTCCACGTCGACGCGGACTGATGCGGCGGCCTACTGCCCGCCGTAGGTCTCGACCTTGACGATCTCGACCGCAATCTCCCGCCCGTTGGGTGCGGTGTACGACGTCTTGTCGCCTTCCTTCAGACCCAGGATGGCAGAGCCCAGCGGCGACGCCTCGCTGTAGACATCGAGCTCTGACCCGGCACCGATCTCGCGGTTACCGAGAAGGAAAACCTCTTCGCCACCGGCGACGACGGCGGTCACGACCGTGCCCGGCTCGACGACGCCCGTGCTCTCGGGCGCGACGCCCACCGTGGCGTTCTTGAGCAGCGCCTGGAGCGTACGGATCCGAGCCTCCTGCTTGCCCTGCTCGTCCTTGGCGGCGTGGTATCCGCCGTTCTCCTTGAGGTCGCCCTCTTCGCGTGCAATCTCGATGCGCTTGGCGATCTCTTCACGGCCGACGGTCGACAGGTGCTCGAGCTCGGCGTGGAGGCGGTCGAAGGCCTCCTGGGTCAGGAAGGTCACCGGGGCATCGCTGGACACGAGCGTCTCCTTTCGTCGGCGCCGATATGGCAAGACGCCCCGGCAGCGCCAGGGCGTCGTGGAATTCGTCCCGCTAGATTACGTCACCCAGCAGGAGTTGATCAAACCCGTCGTCGCTGCCGCTGTCGTCGGGATCGTCTCGACGAACGCCCGCGTGTGATCGCTCGAGGGAGGAATCACCAATACCCGCCAACCCACGATGCCGTGTTCTTCGTCCTGCGCCTCCAGGATGCACGCTACCTCGCGCTCCAGGGGCGCCGTCACCTGGAAACTCAGGCTCACTGACCCGTCATCGACCACGGTGAATCCGGTGGTGTCGGCATCCACGCTTTCGAGGGAACTGGCCACCGTCATCCAGCCGAACCATCCGATGACGGCAACGACGATCACGAGTCCGAGGCCGATGACCCACCGCGGTGCGCGTGCGCGTCGGCGTCCGTAGCGATCGTCGAGCTTCGCGCGGATCGCGTCGTCAGAGGTGGGGAGTGCGGTCGTCATCGGCGGTGTCTTGTGAGTCGTTAGGCTGGAACTCCAGGCTAGACGCTGGCCAGTCGAAACGAGACATGATGCGCATTTTGTTGGGGACCTCGACCCCGGTTCCAAGCCCGTCGGAGACGGTCAACCCCGACCTCGTCACCCCGGGCCCGTGGGGCTTTCTGGTCATCGCACTGCTGGCGGTCGTCGTGATCTTGCTCATCACCGACATGATGCGTCGCATCCGTCGTGGCCGGGTGCGCGCCGACATCCGCGAAGAACTGGACGCCGAGGCGCAGGCGGAAGCCGCCGCGGAGTCGGGTTCAGAAACCGGAGACACTGACGGCGGAGACCCCGAGCCCGGAGAGCCCGAGCGGTCCTAGCTGCGCGAGGCTCTAGCCGTGATAGGCGGGGCTGAGTCCGATGAGCAGGCACGCCGTCCAGTGGCACAGGAACGCGAGCACGGTGCATACGTGGAAGATCTCGTGAAATCCGAAGTGGTTCGGCCACGGGTTCGGGCGCTTGAGCGCGTATACGACGGCGCCCAGTGTGTAGAGGATGCCGCCCACCGCGACAAGGACCATCATGGCGGCGTTGGCCTGGAACAGCGGCACGATGTACATGACCGCCGCCCAGCCGAGCACGAGGTAGAGCGCCACATAAAGCCATCGCGGCGCGTCGATCCAGAACACGCGGAACAGGATGCCGAGAATCGCCCCGCCCCAGACGAGAGAAAGCAGGATGACCGACTGGCTTGTCGGGAGCGCGAGCACCGCGATCGGGGTGTAGGTTCCCGCGATCAGCAGCAGGATGTTGGCGTGGTCGATGCGCTTGAGGACGGCACGGGTCTTCGGCTTCCAGCGGAACCGGTGGTACAGGGCTGAATTGCCGAAGAGCAGCAGCGATGTGAGCATGAATACGGCAGCCGACCACTTCGCCGCCGCGCCCTGTGACAGCACAATGAGGACGATGCCGGCAGCGATGGCGATCGGGAAGGTCGCTGCGTGGATCCAGCCGCGCCAGGACGGCTTGAGTTCGTCGGAGGCGACTGCCTCGGCCTCTTCGATGAGGGGCAGTCGGGGCATCTCAGCGCCATCGACGGCCTCGTCCCATTCGGGGGCCGGGCGCTCGGTCGGGTGGTTCACGCCAGACGGGGTCACACCCCGAGCCTACGGGCCCGAGTATTCCCGCGGGGGCACGCGCCGGTGCTGCGGATCGTCCTCGCGTCGGTGTGGCGCAGGAGTAACGTGGCCGTGTGGCATCGGGAGTCGGAACAGCGCGCGGCAAGGGCCCGCTGTATCGGCTCTACACCGCTCGCCTCCGCCGTGAACTGACACCGGAGAACATGCCGCATCACATCGCGATGATGATCGACGGCAATCGTCGGTGGGCTCGTCAGCTCGGGTACGAAACTGCAGCGCACGGTCATCGTGCGGGTGCGGCCAAGATGCGCGAGTTCTTGGAGTGGTGCGACGACCTCGGAGTCAAGGTCGTCTCGCTCTACCTGCTTTCGACGGACAATGTCCGCAAACGTGACGCTGCAGAACTCAACGACCTGCTGCAGATCATCGCGGGTCTCGCCGAGGAGCTCTCAAGGGTGCGCGACTGGCGGGTCAAGCACGTGGGCCGAGCCGACCTCCTTCCCCCAGAACTGACCACAGTGCTGCGTGCTGCGGAAGACCGGACGGCAGGAAACGCCGGTCTTCACGTGAATCTCGCTGTGGGCTACGGTGGGCGCTCCGAGATCGTGGATGCCGTCCGCAGCATCATCGCCGCCCACGACCGCGACGGAGGCTCGCTCGAGGAGCTTGCGGCAAGCCTCACGCCTGAGCAGATCGGCGAACACCTCTACACCGGCGGTCAGGCGGATCCCGATCTCGTGATCCGGACCTCGGGCGAGCAGCGGCTCAGCGACTTCCTGCTCTGGCAGAGTGCTCACAGCGAGTTCTACTTCATGGAGGCTCTCGGACCTGACCTTCGCGAGGTCGATTTTCTTCGTGCCCTGCGCAACTACGCGAGTCGCGAACGCCGCTTCGGGAGCTGAGCGCGGGGAACACCCGCCCGCGGTGCGCCGTGGGCGTGCCACAATGTGACCGTGACGGGTGACATCACGACGTATATCGAGTCCTTCGATTCCGAGCCCGGCTACCTCGACTGGGCGGCATTCGGTCCGCTCTCTCCCAATGTTCGCAGCGAAGTTCACGCGGATGCCGAGCTGCTGGGCACGGGGCGCCGTTCGAGCGTCGACCTGGTGAACGAGCACGTCGACCAGTCGCGTACTCACGCGGCATCCGTCTTGGGTGTGCCCGCAGAGCAGATCGTCATTCAGCCCTCGACGAGCCACGGCCTGCAGCAGGCGATCTATGGCCTCAGCGGCACGCTGCTGCTGTCGCGCGCTGAGTTCCCCGCCCTCACCATTGCCGCCGCGCGCGCCGAGGCATCGCTCGGTACCATGCGAGCGGCGTGGCTGGATCCCGAGAACGGGTTCATGACTCCGGATGCCGTCCGCGACGCCCTCACCGATGAGGTGACCGCCGTCGCCGTGAGCCTCGTGGATTTCCGCACCGGCTATCGCGTCGACCTCAGCGCCCTCCGCGATGTGATCGGGGATCGCCTGCTCATCGTCGACGCGATCCAGGGGCTCGGGATCGTCGACGCCGATTACGGTGCCGCCGACGTCGTCTGCGCTAACGGATACAAGTGGCTGCGCGCCGGGCGCGGCACAGGGGTCGCCTCGTACAGCCCGCGCGCCGTCGATCGGCTGGCTCCCGTGCTCTCGGGCTATGCGGGGGTAGCCGATGGCCTGCCCGTGGATGAGGTGCCCGAGCCGTCGCGTGACGCGCGCGCCTTCATCGTTTCGAAGGCCGATTCGCTTGCGGCTGCGCGCCTCGGAAGTGCGCTCCATGAGATTCACGAGGTTGGTGTGGCGACGATCGGCGCAGCAGTCGAGACGCGGGCGACGCGGGTGATCGAGATCGCCGACGAGAACGCCATTCCCGTCATCACTCCTCGAGAGCCCCAGCTTCGCGCGGGAATCGTGACCCTGGCTCCCGAACCGCAGGATGCCGCACCGCTGGCGGCTGCGCTCGCCAACGCAGGAGTCACGATTACTCCTCGCGGCGGCACGATCCGCGTCTCCACCCACGCCGGGACTGACGACGAATCCCTCTTGCTGTTCGCCTCCGCACTTTCGGCCTACTCTGCTTCGCGAGCCTGGTAGAACCCGCGAGGAATTTACCTCGACGTAACGGGACCGACAGCGTGTCGATGCCTACGCCACCCGCTCCCCGTCGTACGTTCAACTCGTCGGGCAAGGCGCCCGACCGGGTCGGCCGTCAGGATCGCGACTCGTGACCCCTGGTCGACTCGCTGGGTACCGGGAATTACCACCCGGGGCGGGAGTGGGTTGTGACCACACGGGCAGCACAGGCACAGAACCGGGTTCACCAGGATGACCGGATCGAGGATGCCGAGCAGGATCAGACGCTGCGCACCTACGTGCTCGACACATCGGTGCTGCTGAGCGATCCGCGCGCGTTCTTCCGATTCGCGGAGCACAATGTCGTGGTCCCGGTGGTGGTCATCACCGAACTCGAAGGCAAACGGCACGACCCCGAGATCGGCTACTTCGCGCGGCAGGCGCTGCGTCATCTCGATGAGTTGCGGGTCGAGCACGGGCGACTTGACTTCCCGGTTTCTGTCGGCGCCGGTGGGACCCTGCGCGTCGAGTTGAACAACACCAATCCCGATGCACTGCCCTCGGGTATGCGACTCGGGGACAACGACAGCCGCATCCTTGCCGTGGCGATGAACCTGGCATCCGACGGCCAGGAGGTTACCGTCGTCTCAAAGGACCTCCCGATGCGCGTCAAGGCGGCCTCCCTCGGCATCTCAGCCGAGGAGTACCTTGCTGAGCAGGCAGTCGACTCCGGGTGGACTGGCATAGCCACCCTTGACATCTCCGGCGACGAACTCAGCGATCTCTACGAGAGCGAGGTCGGTACCAGCGACCAGGTGACGGGCCTTCCCGTCAACACGGGCCTGATCATCCACTCTGAGCGGGGGTCGGGCCTTGGTCGTGTCACCGGCGATGGCGGTTTCCGGCTCGTTCGCGGCGACCGCGACGTGTTCGGGCTGCACGGTCGCTCGGCTGAGCAGCGCGTCGCGATCGACCTCCTTCTGGATCCGGAGGTCGGCATCGTGTCCCTCGGTGGTCGGGCCGGCACAGGCAAGTCGGCTCTTGCCCTGTGCGCTGGGCTCGAGGCGGTGCTCGAGCGGCAGCAGCAACGGAAGATCATCGTCTTCCGTCCGCTGTTCGCGGTGGGCGGTCAGGAGCTCGGCTACCTGCCCGGTGACCAGGCAGAAAAGATGAACCCGTGGGGTCAGGCGGTGTTCGACACGCTCGGATCCGTGGTCTCTGGGAACGTCCTCGACGAGGTCGTGGAACGGGGACTTCTGGAGGTCCTGCCTCTGACGCACATCCGAGGTCGCTCCCTGCACGACGCTTTCGTGATCGTCGATGAGGCCCAGTCACTCGAACGCAACGTCCTGCTGACGGTGCTTAGCCGCATCGGCCAGAACTCGCGAGTGGTGCTCACCCACGACGTCGGCCAGCGAGACAACCTCCGGGTGGGGCGCCACGACGGTGTCGCCTCCGTCATCGAGACCCTCAAGGGCCAGGCGTTGTTCGGTCACGTCACCCTCGTGCGCTCGGAACGTTCGGCGATTGCGGCTCTGGTCACCGACCTTCTCGAGTCGGGAGAGTTGTCCTGACGGGATCGCATTGAGCTCGCTCCCATCGCATGCCAAGGAAACAATGAGAAGAGTCTCATCGAGCGGTCGGTCATCGGGGCCCTGGCTTCTGTCACCATGGTTGCAACGGGTTCCGCGAGCCCCCCAGATCGCGAGGCCCTCCGGTCGGTGACCCCCCAATAACCGGCCCTGCCCCCGGCGACACCCCAGACGCCGGGGGCATTCTCGTTACTCCCAGCGGTAGCCGGCGCCGCGGACAGTCGCGATGTGGTGGGCGCCGAGCTTGCCCCGCAGATAGCGCACGTACACGTCGACGACGTTCGACCCCGGATCGAAGTCCATCTCCCAGACGCGGCTGAGAAGCTGTTCGCGAGACAAGACCGTCCCCGGGTTGCGGAGGAATTGCTCAGCGAGAGCGAACTCTCGAGCCGATAGTTCTACCTCTCGACCCGCAACCAGCGCCCGCCGAGACAACAGGTCGAGCGAGACCTCGCCATGCACGATCGTCGTGCCGGCGTCGGTCGGCAGCTCGCGCAGCCGCGAGCGCACGCGCGCGAGCAGCTCCTCGAAGGTGAATGGCTTGCGGATGTAGTCGTTCGCCCCGGACTCGAGGCCTTCGACAGTATCCCGGGTGCTGGTGCGGGCAGTGAGCATGATGATCGGCACCGTGCGACCCTCGCGTCGAATCTGCCGAAGCACCTCGAGCCCGTCCACCGTGGGCAGACCGATATCGAGGAGGCCGAGGTCGATCCCCCCACCCCGAAGAAAGTCGAGCGCAGGTGGACCGTCGTCGACAACAACGACGTCGTAGCCTGCTGCGCGCAGCCCCCGCTCCACGAACGCCGAGATCTGCGGCTCGTCTTCTGCGATGAGGATCCTCGTCACCGCTTTCCCCCCTGATGGATCACGTCATCGGCGCGCACCGGCGCCGGATAGGACGCGCCGCTGGTGTGCGGCACGTGGATCGTGAACGTTGCCCCACCCCCGGGGGTATCGGTCACCTCGCAATGGCCACCGTGGCCTTTCGCGATGGCATCGACGATTGCCAATCCCAACCCTGAGCCTCCCACACTTCGGCGTCGTCCCGCTCGGTCAAATCGACGGAAGATGCGATGGCGCATTGCCGGCGGTACTCCGGGACCGTGGTCGCGCACCCAGAAGCGCACTTCTGCGGGGTCCGCCGCGCTGCCGATATCGATCGGACTCGCGTCGGGTGAGTACTTCGAGGCATTGTCAGCCAGCTGCAACCACGCCTGAAGGAGGCGGTCGCCGTCGCCGAGCATCAGCCCTGAAGCTCGATCGGTGACGCGCCAGTCGTGTCCGGGAATGACGGCGACCATGTCCGCCATGCGTGTGCTGAGGGCGGCAAGATCGATCTCATCAGACGCGTAGGTGTCGGTCTCCGCCGCTGCCAAGAGATCGATGTCTTCGACCAGTCGGTTGAGGCGATCGAGCTCAGCGATGCCGATCGCCCGGGTGGCTTCGACGTCGGCCGGATCCGATGCATTCATGATCTCGAGGTGTCCGCGCACGATGGTGATCGGTGTCTTCAGCTCGTGACGCACGTCATCCAGCAGCTGTCGCTGCGAGTCAATCGAACCCTCGAGGCGGTCGAGCATCGAATTGACAGTCTGCGACAGGTCAGCGATGCTCTCGCCTCCCTCGGATGGTAGGCGGCGGCTGAGATCGGCCAGCGTCATGCTGTCGGCGGCCTCACGCACCTCCGCGATCGACCGCAGTGCCGCGCCGGCGACGAACCAGCCGACGACGGCGACGAGAGCAATCGTGACGACGGATGCGACGCCGAAGACGATCATGGGAATCAGCAGGTCATCCAGCGGCGTTCCCATACGCCACAGCGCCGCAGCCTGCACCGTGAACGTCACGCCCCCGACGAGGGCGAGGGCGACTGCGCACGCCAGCGCCACACCCGTGACGATGCGAGTGCGCGCGGATCGCGGCCGCCGGGACCGTGTCATGGGGTGATTATGGCCCGGAGCGTCGGCTCCGCGCATCCACGCCAGCTCAGCCCGGGTGGGTCATCGACAGCAGGTCGAGCTTCTCGTCGAGCTGTTCGAGGGTCAGCTCGCCGCGCTCGATATAGCCCAGGGCGACGACGGCCTCCCGAATCGTGATCCCCTCGGCAACCGCGTGCTTGGCGATCTTGGCCGCCGCCTCGTACCCGATCAGCTTGTTCAACGGCGTCACGATGGACGGCGACATGCCGGCAAACGCTGAGGCGCGCTCGACGTTGGCTTCCAGACCCGCGATCGTCTTGTCTGCCAGGACCCGGACCGTGTTCGAGAGCAGCCGGATCGATTCCAGCAGTGCCGTCCCCATGACCGGGATCGCGACGTTCAGTTCGAAGGCGCCCGAGGCTCCTGCCCAGGCGATCGTCGCGTCGTTGCCGATGATGCGCGCGCACACCATCAGGGTCGCCTCGGGAACGACCGGGTTCACCTTTCCGGGCATGATCGACGAGCCCGGCTGCAGGTCGGGAATCCGCAATTCGGCGAGACCCGTGTTCGGGCCCGACCCCATCCACCGCAGGTCGTTGTTGATCTTCGTGAGCGACACCGCGATCGTGCGCAGAGCACCGGATGCCTCTACAAGCGCATCGCGGTTCGCCTGGGCTTCGAAGTGATCCTTGGCCTCGGTAATCGGCAGCTCGGTTTCGGCGACCAGGATCTCGAGGACCTTCTGCGGGAACCCGAGAGGAGTGTTGATTCCAGTGCCGACGGCGGTGCCGCCCAGCGGCACCTCGGCCACGTGGGGGATGACAGCCTGAACACGCTCGATGCCGAGACGGATCTGACGCGCGTAGCCACCGAACTCCTGGCCGAGGGTAACGGGAGTGGCATCCATGAGGTGAGTCCTGCCGGACTTCACGACGCTCTTCCAGAGCTCTGCCTTTTCTTCGAGAGCTACCGCCAAGTGGTCAAGCGCGGGAATGAGGTCATCGATCAGCTCCTGGGTCACTGCGACGTGCACCGAGGTGGGGAAGACGTCGTTCGATGACTGCGAAGCGTTGACGTGGTCGTTCGGGTGAACGGTCTGGCCGAGGCTGTGCGTCGCGAGGGTAGCCAGCACCTCGTTCATGTTCATGTTCGACGACGTTCCGCTGCCGGTTTGATACACGTCGATCGGGAACTGGTCGGCGTGAGCACCACCGATGATCTCGTCGGCCGCCGCAGCGATCGCTTCCGCGATCTGAGCGTCCAGGGTGCCGAGGTCTCGGTTGGCCAGCGCTGCGGCCTTCTTGATGCGCGCCAGCGCCACGATCTGCGCGGGATCGAGCGCATCGCCCGAGATGGGGAAGTTCTCGACGGCGCGCTGAGTCTGCGCGGCATACAGTGCGTTCTTGGGGACACGCACCTCGCCCATCGTGTCGTGTTCGATGCGGTACTCGATGTCAGTCACGTCCTCGTTCCTTCGCTTCAGGTGGGTTCGGGCAACTGCCCGCAGTGATCAGGGGTTCTCGGCGGCGCCCACGATGACATCGGGGATGGCCGTGCCTTCGGACAGGCGGTAGTTCGCTCCGACGATGGCAAGGGTTCCGGCAGCGACGGCGTCGCTGATGAGCTCAGAGGAGTGGAGGAGTTCGGCGACAGTGTCGCGCAGGTGCTCACGCCCCACCTCTTCGGCATCCACCGGCGCGCCCGGGGAAGCGCGGATGACGCGTCTGACCGCCGGGACGATGGGGGCGATTTGGCGCCAGATGTGCGGGGGAAGGGAAGGGGCATCCACGGTCGTGGACTCGATAGCGGCGGCAACAGCACCGCACTCGTCATGTCCGAGCACGACGATGAGGGGCACCTCGAGGACCGCGACGGCATACTCGAGGCTGCCCACGACCGAGTCGGAGATGACTTGCCCGGCGTTTCGGACGACGAACAGGTCGCCGAGGCCCTGATCGAAGATGATCTCCGCGGCGAGCCTCGAATCGGCACAGCCGAAAAGCGCGGCGCGCGGACGCTGGCCCCCGGCCAATTCGTGACGACGTTCGACATCCTGCCGTGGGTGCGACGGGTCGCCCGAGACGAACCGGGCATTGCCCTCGCGCATGTCGCCCCACACCTCGGCGGGAGTCGCGGTCGGCGTCATGAGCTCTCCTCCTGGGCGGTGACGATCTGATCGGCGAGACCCGCTGCGACCACGCGGAGGGTCTCGGCATTCGTCGCGCCGTAGACCAGGATCGTGTCGTCGCCGGCGGTCGTACTCAGAGCAGCAGAGATGTTGCCGGCGCGGGCGGGGTCGGGGATGTTGTACTCGGTCCATTCGACACCGTCGATGACGATGGTTCCCGCCGCATCTGCCCCTGAGAGCTCGCGAGTCGGCCATGTCGCGTCTGCGTTGAAGCCCTGAGAGACCCGCACGAATCCGGCGTCTTCGGCAGGGACGTACAGCACCGTCCACGTGTGCGGGTCGTCTCCTGCGACGGCGGCGGAGGTGACCAGCCAGTTCTCGGGAACGACAGGGACGATCGCAACCCCGCCCCCGAGGGTGCTCGAGACATCCTCCGCTACCGCGGCGACGTCGATCGGCTCGGGCGCTGGTGGCTCGCCGCGCGGCACGGCGAAGATGACGATCGCGACGATGCCGAGGGTGATCACGAGGGCCGCAATGAGATTGCGAAACGTCTGACTCGAGCGATAGACGCGGGATGACTCGGCCTTGCGCGCCGCCGTCTCCTCGGGGGTTTCGGGACGGCCGAGCTCGGCGACGACTCGCTCACGCTGCGCCATCACGACTCGGCCCCTCCCGCCGGTGGCATCGAGGCTGCGCGCGCAGCATCCAGTCGTTCTTTCGCGCCGACGAGCCACTGCTCGCACCGCGCTGCGAGAGCTTCGCCGCGCTCCCAGAGTCGAAGCGACTCCTCGAGAGTTGGTGCGCCCTGCTCCAGTTCTGCGACGACCCGAACCAACTCGTCGCGAGCCTGCTCGAACGAGAGGCCGTCGACGTCCCCCGATGCAGGCGGGTTCGCGGCGGTCATGGCTTCCATCCTAGAGCGGCCCGTCGGGGGTGCTGGTCTCGTCGACCTCGCCTCCCGAACGCGCAGCGAACGAGCCGCGTCCGACGGTCACCGTAACGTCAGTCCCAGGCGGCGCCTGCTCGGCATCCCGCACGATCACGCCGCCAGCGACATGCGCGATCGCATACCCGCGAGCAAGAGTCGAAGCGGGGGAGAGCGCGCGCACAGCTGCCCGCAACTGCGCGGTACGTGCGCTTTGCGCGGCCACGGCGCGCTCAGCGTGGTCGCGCCCCCGCGCAACCAGAAGCTCGATGTGCTGCGCTCGCTGGGCTAGCGCGTTCTCGGGGTTGCGCAGCACGGGGCGTGAGCGAAGCTGCTCGAGCTGGGTGATGTCGTGGGCCAGCCGCTGTGTCACCCGGGTGCGGGCGCGGCTGAGCAGCTGAGACACGAGCGCCCTTTGTTCGGCCACGTCCGGGACCACGCGCTTTGCGGCATCCGTCGGCGTGGATGCTCGAAGATCCGCCACATCGTCGAGGATCGGATGGTCGTTCTCGTGTCCGATGGCGCTGACCACGGGGGTGGATGCCGCCGCCACCGCCCGTACGAGCCGTTCGTCGCTGAATCCCAGCAGCGTCTGCGGGTCGCCACCGCCCCGAGCGATGATGATCACGTCGACCTCGGGGTCGGCATCCAGCGCCTTCAACGCCGCGATCGTCTCGGGTACACAACGATCCCCCTGCACAGCCGCGTACTGTGTGCGGAATCGCACACGCGGCCAGCGCAGTTCGGCGTTGCGATGCACATCCTTCTCGGCATCCGAGTTCTCGCCAGTGATCAGGCCGATGAGGTGCGGGAGGAAGGGGAGCTGCTTCTTACGAGCGGGGTCGAACAGCCCTTCGCCGCGCAGCTGGACCCGGAGCCGCTCGAGCCTCTCCAACTGGTCGCCGAGCCCCACGTGCCGCATCGCCGAGACGGCGAAGCTGAAATCACCCGTTCGGGTGAAGTAGTCGGCCTTGACGCACGCGACGACCCGATCGCCGACGGCGAGGTCTGCGGGAAGCCGCTGGCGCGTACTCGACCAGATTCGGATCGAGATCGTCGCGTCAGTCGTGAGGTCTTTGAGACGCCCGAAAACGTTGCCGCCGCGAAGGTTCCAGGATGTGATCTCGCCCTCGACCCACACCGAACCCCACGTCTCGACGAAGCCGCGAATGGTGTCGCCCAGGCGAGCCACCGAGGTCGGGGATTGGGCGCTCGACTCCCGCGGATGCACCGAATCAGGCGGTGGGGCCTGGCCGGGGACGGGTTCGGGCTGAAACGTCGTCATGATCCCTTTCGGCTTGCCCGGCCCGCGCTCAGGCCGCCCCCGTAGAATCGGACCGATGAGCACTCCCGCGGTACACATGCCCATGCCCCGCGTTCCGCGGCGCCGTGAGCGCCTCCAGGATATCCCGGTCGATCGACCCAAGCGGGTGCTGCTGGCTGCGCCCCGGGGATACTGCGCGGGCGTCGATCGTGCGGTGATCGCCGTCGAGAAGGCGCTCGAGCGATTCGGTGCGCCCGTTTACGTGCGCAAGCAGATCGTTCACAACATCCACGTCGTGACCGAACTGGAGCAAAAGGGCGCCATCTTCGTCGACGAGGTCGACGAAGTGCCCGAGGGCGCACACGTCGTCTTCAGCGCGCACGGTGTGTCGCCGGCTGTCGTGCAGTCGGCAGCAGACCGCCAGTTGCAGGCGATCGACGCGACCTGCCCGCTGGTCACGAAGGTGCACCGCGAGGCCGTGCGCTTTGCCCGCGACGAATTCGAAATCCTCTTGATCGGTCATCTCGGACATGAAGAGGTCGAGGGCACAGCCGGTGAGGCGCCCGAGCACATCACGATCGTGAACTCGCCCGACGAGGCCGACACCGTCGAGGTGCGGGATCCGTCCCGCGTCGTGTGGCTGTCGCAGACGACCCTCTCGGTTGATGAGACGATGGAGACTGTTCGGCGCCTGCGTGAGCGGTTCCCCGAGCTGCAGGATCCGCCCTCAGACGACATCTGCTACGCGACCCAGAACCGCCAGGTCGCCATCAAGAAGGTCGCGCAGGGTGCTGACCTCGTGATCGTGGTCGGTTCTGCCAACTCCTCCAACAGTGTGCGACTGGTCGAGGTCGCTCTCGAATACGGCGCGAAGGCGGCGTATCGCGTCGACTATGCGGACGAGATTCGGCAGGAATGGCTCGATGGCGTTGCCAGTGTCGGTGTCACCAGCGGTGCGTCGGTCCCTGAGGTTCTGGTTCAGCAGGTGCTCGAGGATCTTGCTGCAGCGGGCTATCGCGACGTCGAAGAGGTACGCACCGCCGAGGAGGACCTGATGTTCTCGCTTCCCAAGGAACTGCGGCAGAGCTCGGGCGAACACCGGGGCGGACGCGTACGCGCATGAGCGACGACGACCGACCCGAGCCGAAGTACGGCGTCTATGCGACGCCAGAGGAGCAGCGCGCGCGCATCCAGAAGCCTGACGCGACGTGGGCGCTCGAGACCGGCGAGTCGGTGACGGATGCGGCGGTGCCGGCATCCGCGAGTAACGCAGGCGCGGCCCCCGCTGCGGTCGACCCCGGACGCTCGCGGGCCATCGACCGCATCATCACCTTCGCGCTGCTCGCCTACGCGTTGGTGAACGTCGCTGTCGCCGCGCTCGCGCTCCTGGACTTCCCGCAGTACGCCGCAACGGTTTTCGAGGTCATGGGGATCCCCGGCGAGTTCACCAACCTCGACGGAGGACAGACCTGGGGCGCTGCAGCTGCCGTCTCGCTCGTCATCGGCTATCTCATCACCGCATGGTTCTCAGTGCGGCGGATCATGGCCGGCAAGGTCGCGTGGTGGGTTCCGCTAGTGGGCGCCGTCGTGACTCATCTGGTCGTCGGCGCGCTCGCGATCGTTCCGCTGATGTCTGACCCCGCCTTCACCGCGTACCTGACCTCGATCTCCTGAGGTCAGGCACGCGGTTCGGCTGACTGATCGCCTACCCGGCGGAGCTCAGGCGCCGAGCGACTTGCCCGCGGAACCGAGTTGCTGCGTGGCCTCGACGACGCGTGCCGCCATCGCGGACTCCGCCACCTTGCCCCATGCACGGGGGTCGTAGGCCTTCTTATTGCCGACTTCGCCGTCGACCTTCAGGACGCCGTCGTAGTTGCTGAACATGAAGCCGGCGACGGAGCGCGTGAACGCGTACTGCGTGTCGGTGTCGATGTTCATCTTGATCACACCGTTCGCGACAGCCAGCGCGATCTCTTCCTCGGTCGAACCACTGCCACCGTGGAAGACGAGGTCCAGAGGCTTGGCCGCCGTGCCGAACTTTGCAGCGATGCCTTCCTGGATCTCGCCGAGCAGTTCCGGCTTGAGCTTGACGTTGCCGGGCTTGTAGACCCCGTGCACGTTGCCGAAGGTGAGAGCGGCGATCCAGCGACCCTGGTCGCCCAGGCCCAGAGCCTCAACCACCTGGGTGACGTCGCCGGTCGTGGTGTAGAGCGCGTCGTTCGTGCCCTCGTGCTTGACGCCATCCTCTTCGCCGCCGACGACGCCGATCTCGACCTCGAGGATCGCGTTGATGTTCTTCAGCCGGGGCAGAAGTTCCTTGGCGATTTCGATGTTCTCGCCCAGCGGGACTGCCGAGCCATCCCACATGTGGGACTGGAAGATCGGCTCGCCACCGGCTTTGACCTGCTCCTCGGATGCTGCAAGCAGCGGGAGCACGAAGTCTTCGAGTGCCGGCTTGGGGCAGTGGTCAGTGTGCAGTGCGACAGTGATCGGGTAGTTCTTGGCGACTTCGGTGGCGAACTTCGCCATGGCGAGTGCTCCCGTGGCCCGCGCCTTGACGGTGTGCCCGGCGAAGTAGTCGGCGCCGCCGGTCGTCACCTGCAGGATGCCGTCGGAACCGGCCTCTGCCAAGCCCTGCAGCACGGCGTTGATCGACTGCGAGCTCGAGACGTTGATCGCCGGGTAGGCGAACCCGCCCGCCTTGGCGCGGTCGAGCATCTCGGCGTACTGGTCGGGGGTTGCGACGGGCATGAGTGCGCTCCTTGTCGGTGGGGAATCACCTCGGTGGGGGTTCACCGTCACTCTAGCGAAGCGAGTCAGCGAGCGCCGAGGCGGTCGGCCGTGAGATTCCCCGGCGGACGGGTGACCTGTAACCCGAACATGAAGGTTCTGCCATGTCGGCCGTTAGCCACGGCCCGGCACGTAAGGTTGCGCACATGGGAACCGTTTATTACGGAGGATCGGCGACCCCGATCTACATCGATGACCTCGCGCTTGCTCATCTCAAAGTGGTGATCGCCACGAAGCTGCGTCGCGGCGAGAGTTTTACGGTGTCGTGGCAGCACCCAGACGACCAGGAACCCGGCCGCACGACCCTGTGGCTGCATCCGTCGATTCCGCTGCGCTTCGTCTTCGATGAGCCGGAATCGCCGCAGCTGAGTCGCGAATGGATCGAGGACCTCGCAAACTCAGCCAACTCGTCCGGGGGGATTCTGTTGGTCTCGCAACACTTCGATGCGACGAGCGCGCCGGTGGTCCGCCCCTGACGGAGTCGGAGTTGTCTGATTTGGGATTCTGTCAAGAACTTCGATTCTTGCGCCCCCGCGAGGGCGAAACCTCGCGGGCGAGGCGGCATGCGTGGCTAGGGTGAAATCATGGTGAGCCTGACCGCAGACATGAGCCCCTTGCATCCCGACCGGAACCTGGCTCTCGAGCTGGTCCGTGCGACCGAGGCTGCGGCGATTCGGTCAGTGCCGTTCATCGGTCGCGGCGCCAAAGAGGCTGCCGACGGCGCAGCGGTTGACGCGATGCGCGCCTTCCTCACCACCGTGAGCTTCGACGGCACCATCGTCATCGGCGAGGGCGAGAAGGATGACGCCCCCATGCTCTTCAACGGCGAAAGCGTCGGCAACGGGCGAGGGCCGAAGTGCGATGTTGCGGTCGACCCGATTGACGGGACGTCGCTGACCGCCGAGGGTCGCAACAACGCGCTCTCCGTCCTTGCCGTTTCGGATCACGGCACGATGCTCGACGCCTCGTCGGTCTTCTACATGGACAAGCTCGTGACCGGACCTGCCGGTGTCGGCGTGGTCGACATCCGTCTTCCGATCGGGGAGAACATCCGTCTGCTCGCGAAGGCATTGGGAAAGCCGGTCGACGAGATCGTCGTCTCGGTCCTGAACCGTCCCCGTCACGACAAGCTCATCGCTGAGATCCGGGAGGCTGGGGCGGGCACGCGCCTCATGAGCGACGGCGATGTCGCTGGCGGGATCAACGCGGCCCGCCACAATGCGCGCACCGACATGTGCGTGGGCATCGGAGGCAGCCCCGAGGGAATCGTCACGGCCTGCGCGATCAAGGCTCTTGGCGGTCACATCCAGGGGCGGCTCTGGCCTCGCAATGACGACGAGGCGCAGCGCGCTATCGATGCGGGCCTCAAGGTCGACGGACACATTTACGAAGCCGACGACATGGTTCGGGGTAATAACACGATCTTCGTTGCCACCGGCGTGACAAACGGCGAGCTTGTCGCCGGGGTTCGGCGCGAGGGTGGGTACGTCTACACCGAGAGTGTCGTGCTCCGCGGGGCATCGGGGACGCTGCGTCGGATCTCGTCCGAGCACCTCGTGTCGAAGTGGCTCTGAGTCCCGGAAGCACCTCGTCGCGGTCACGGACGGCGCTGCTCCCTGGCGCGGTGAGGCAGCCTCGGCGTGGACCTCTGGCAGAATCGGAGGAGTCCGAACGGAAGCGAGGAGTGACGCCATGTCGACACCACCGAGCGAAGACCGGAATCCCCGCACGGGACCGCACACCGGTGCTCAGGCCGTGATCGCAGATGCCAGCGATCCCGCGCGACGCCCGGACGTGCTATTCCGTGTTCGTCGTCCCGCGGGACACCAACCGTCGGTCTGGTGGTCGATCGGGGCGTTCATTTTGGTGTCGGGCACGGTTGTCGCGCTGCTGAGCCTCATTCCCGGCGGTGCGTAGGCGCCTGAATGCGCCCCCGCACCTCACCGAGATCGGCCGTGATGCGTGCGGTGGGATCGTCGTCCGTCGTCACCTCAGATCCACTGGAGCCGCGCTCCGGGCTCGGGTCCAAGAACTCGATCGCTGTCAGGTGACGCGGCGTTGACTCGATTGCTGCGGGTCCCGTGACAGCATCCAGTTTCGTGTCATCGATTCCGGGAAACTTCCTCGCCGTCACGAGCACGCGAGACTCGAGAGTTCCGGCGAAGCGGTTGAAGGACTCAACAGTCCGTTCGATCGACCGGCGCAGGTCGTTGGCGTGCGATGCGAGGCCGCCGAGCCGCGTGAAGAGTTCATTGCCGAGGTCGAACAGGCGCCGGGCGTCCGCGGTGACGTCCTGCTGCGTCCAGGTGTAGGCGACGGTCTTTAGCACTGCCCACAGGTTGACCGGTGACGCCAGCGCGACGCGTCGTCCGAAGGCGTAATCCAGCAGCGTGGGGTCAGCATCGAGTGCCGTCGACAGCAGCGACTCGCTCGGCACGAAGCAGATCACGAACTCGGGGCTCGACGACAAACCTGCCCAGTACGTCTTCTTCGCGAGGGCGTCGACGTGCGCGCGCATGGCCTTCACGTGCTTGTCCATCAGCGCACGCCGCGATGCGGCTTCAGCGCCGACTGCGGTCTCGGGGACTGCTGCCGCCTCCAGATACGCGTCAAGGGGCACCTTGGCGTCAACGGCGATGGCCTTGTCTCCCGG
Source organism: Microbacterium schleiferi (assembly GCF_038150145.1). GTDB lineage: Bacteria > Actinomycetota > Actinomycetes > Actinomycetales > Microbacteriaceae > Microbacterium > Microbacterium schleiferi_B. The sequence continues at coordinate 79,074 of NZ_JBBWSA010000010.1, read as the reverse complement.
CAGGCGAATGATCATGTCGGGGCGGCCGGCGCCGGCATCCGTCTCGATCGTCGACTGGATGTCGAAGTCGACGTGCCGCGTGAGCCCGGCAGCCTCGACGACCCGGCGCAACTGCGTCTCGCCCCACACGCCGCGCGTGCTTCCCGAGCGCAGCGCACTGGCGAGGCTCTCGGTCGTGGCACGCAGAGCCTCATCGGACTGCTGCGCTCGCCGCAGCTGCTCGGCGATCGTGCCGTACTGGTTCTGTCGTTCGCGCTCGAGCTCGGCGACGGTCACCTGCATCGACTGCAGCGTCTCGCGGACCGGTTCGAGGGCGCGGAGGACCGATTGCTCCCGTCGCTCGCGTTCCTCACGGGCTGCCTGGTCGGAGCGCGTCTGCGCAACGAGGTCGCGGTACCACTCCTTCTGCTGCGCGAGCTGCACGAGCGTCGCATCGTGTGCGGCGGAGGTTGCGGCAAGCTGCTCGCGTACGGTGGCCAGCTGAGCCATCGATCGCGCCCGAGCGCCCGCCGCGCCGAACGCCCAGCCCGCGATGAGTCCTGCGGCGAGGCTCCCGAGGATGATTCCCGACACCAGTAATGCGTCCATGTCGTCAGGATGCCGCGGGCCACCGACATCGCCAGCTCACCGCGCCGCGACCGGGGTAGAGGCAGTGCAGAGCACGTGGCGCGTCAGGCGAAGATCGTCTCGGCTGCTGCGGCGAATCCCTCGAGGTGCCCGAGCCGGACTCCGAGCGCTTCGGCGAGCGACGTGATGTCGGGTACGGCTGCGCGACGGGCAGCGTCGATCGCGATGTGCGCGCAGGCCACGGCATCCGCGACAGCCTCGTGGTGGACGAAACCCGCGTATCCGGCGGCCGCTGCCGCGGCCGGAAGGCGGTGAGACGGGATGTCGTAGGTGCGTCGTGAGATTTGCACCGTGCACGCGTAGGTCAGATCGGGGCAGGCAGTTCCGGTTGCCTCGCAGGCCCGGCGGATGACGCTCATATCGAACCCGGCATTGTGGGCGATCGCCACGTCATCACCGATGAACGCGATGAGTTCCGGTAGCTGCTGCGCCCAGGTCAGTGCGTTGACGACATCCTGTTCGCGGATGCCATGGATGCGGGTGTTGATCTCGAAGAAGCGGTCGTGGGGGAACGGCGGCCGGATGAGCCATCCTGCCGTTTCGACGATCTCGCCATCACGCACGCGGGCAAGGCCGACGGCACACGCTGAGGCATTGCTGGAGTTCGCCGTTTCGAAGTCGATTGCGGTGAAATCCAGTGACACGGCTTCAGCATCGCCTGCCCATCCGACATCGCCCCCGAGGCGCGCCGGGGCAAGGGCGTGCCGCCCCCGTAGACTGGACCCCCGTGGCTCTTACCATCGGAATCGTCGGACTCCCGAATGTCGGCAAGTCGACCCTGTTCAACGCCCTGACGAAGAATCAGGTGCTCGCGGCGAACTACCCGTTCGCGACGATCGAGCCGAACGTCGGCGTCGTTAACCTCCCCGACCCGCGCTTGAACACCCTCGCGGGAATCTTCGGATCCGAGCGAATTCTTCCGGCCAGCGTTTCGTTCGTCGACATCGCCGGCATCGTTCGTGGCGCCTCCGAGGGGGAGGGCCTGGGTAACCAGTTCCTCGCCAACATCCGCGAAGCCGACGCCATCGCGCAGGTCGTGCGCGGCTTCGCCGATTCGGATGTCGTGCACGTCGACGGAGCCGTCGACCCCAAGAACGACATGGAGACCATCAACGCCGAGCTTCAGCTGGCCGACCTGCAGACGCTGGAGAAGGCGATCACGCGGTACGAGAAAGAGGTCAAGGGCAAGAAGCTCGACCCGGTCGTGCTCGAGACCGCGCTCGCCGCGAAAGACGCGCTCGAGCGAGGGACGCTGCTGTCGGCATCCGGAATCGACTTGGCTCCGATCCGCGAACTCGGCCTGCTGACCGCCAAGCCCTTCATCTTCGTGTTCAACGTGGACGAGTCGGTGTTGACGGATGGCGACGCCAAGGCGAATCTCGCGGCGCTGGTTGCCCCCGCGCAGGCCGTGTTCCTCGACGCGAAGATCGAGTCCGAGCTCATCGACCTCGATCCCGAGGATGCCGCGGAGCTCCTCGCCTCGACCGGCCAGGAGGAGTCCGGCCTCGATCAGCTCGCCCGCATCGGGTTCGACACACTGGGCCTGCAGACCTACCTCACCGCCGGGCCGAAGGAGGCCAGGGCGTGGACGATCGGGAAGGGATGGAAGGCGCCCCAGGCTGCCGGAGTCATCCACACCGATTTCGAGAAGGGCTTCATCAAAGCCGAGGTCATCTCGTTCGACGATCTCGTCGACGCAGGGTCGGTGCTCGAAGCCCGCGCTCGCGGCAAGGCGCGACTCGAGGGCAAGGACTACGTCATGCAGGACGGTGACGTCGTGGAGTTCCGCTTCAACAACTGAGTTAGCGCCCGTAGCGCGGGTGCTACGATCGGATTGTGAGCGCGCATGAGCAGCAGGTCGAGACTCTTTCGCAGCGGGAGCTGAGAAACGAGTCAGGACGTGTTCTTCGCGAGGTGGCAGAGGGACATTCCTTCGTGCTGACCAATCGGGGAGTTCCGGTCGGACGTATCGTCCCGCTCGACGCTCCCGCGCCGACACTCTCGATCGTCCGGCCCGCCAGGAGGACTGCCGGTTGGGCTGCGCTGGCGCCAGAGGCGACCGCGAATGACTCGCCGATGGCTCGGATTCTCGATGAACTCCGCGAGGATCGGGCTTGACTGACGTTCCGCTCGTCTATGCAGACACCTCAGCGCTCGGTGCGCTCCTGGTTGCTCAGCCCGAGACGTCAGCGCTCGTGCGGTGGCTTGATCAGACACCATCTCGGCTTGTCTCGAGCGACCTGCTCGAGACGGAGCTTCGCCGCATTGCCCTCAGAGAAGGACGCGACCAGGCCAAGGTCAGCTTGATCCTCGACGGAGTGTCTCTGGCGGCGCTCGATCGCGCGACGTACCGGTCCGCCGGGCTATTGCCGATGCCTTACCTGCGCACGCTCGACGCCCTGCATCTGGAGGCGGCGATACGCCTGGATGTGGATGCCGTCCTCACTTACGACCGCCGGCTCGGCGAGGCGGCGCGGACTGTGGGCCTCGCCGTCATCGCCCCGGGGGCGCTCCCCATACCCTGATCAGAAGCGAGAGGACCCAAGACGACATGGCAGAGATCGAGACGTTCGAACCCGAGGGGCGAGCGATCCCGTACGCCGACGACCGCCGCAACGGTCCGTCCCTCATGCTGCTCCCCGGACAGGGATTGAACATCGGATACCTCGGGCCGCTGGCCGAGGCGCTCGCCGAGGAGGACTTCCACGTCGTGCGCATCGGCAGCCGTCGCCCGCAGTCAGGGATCGAACCGACGATGCACGATCTTGCTCGGGACATCGTCGACGTGATGGATCACCTCGGCCTCGCCTTCCCCTGGGTCGGTGGACACGGCTTCGGCGGCACCGTGGCACGTGTCGCTTCCCTCGACCACCCCGGGCGGTTTGGTGGGCTCTTGCTTCTCGGTGTTGAGGGGACCGAGGATGCCGCGACATCCGCTGCATCCGAGGTGCCGGAGAACGCCCGCAAGTCCGATCTCGTCGCCGTGCAGAGCGCCGCTCGCGCCGCTACCCCTGAGATCGGCGCGCTCGAGATCCCGCCGAGTATCCCCATCCTGATCATTCAGGGATCAGACGACGAGGTTTCGCCGCCCGCTAACGGTCAAGCGCTCGCGGCGGTCGCGCCCGAGCGGATCAGCGTCGTCACGATCGAGGGCGCGCGCGACCTGTTCCCCCTGACCCACGTCGGGGAGACTGCCTGGCCCATCGAGGACTATCTCGACTGGGACTGACATCCGGAGCTGAGAACTACTGGGCGTGTTGAACTAGGGGAATGAGCCCGAAGCCACGCCCCGTCGTTCTCATCACCGGCGCTTCCTCGGGGATCGGTCACGCAACCGCACTCGCTCTCGCCGCCCAGGGCTGGATCGTCTACGGAGCAGCGCGGCGGGTCGACCGGATGCAGGAGCTGGAGGCATCCGGATGCCACGTCATCGAGATGGATGTCACGGATGATGCATCCATATGCGCTGGCGTCGACCGCATCATCCGGGAGCAGCGGCGCCTCGACGTGCTCGTCAACAACGCCGGATACGGGTCGTACGGCGCACTCGAGGACGTGCCCATCGACGAGGCGCGCCGGCAGTTCGAGGTCAACGTCTTCGGGTTGGCGCGGCTCACCCAGCTCGTGCTTCCGACGATGCGGGCTCTCGGGCGCGGCCGCATCATCAACGTCTCGTCCATCGGTGGGCGCATCTACGAACCGATCGGCTCCTGGTATCACGCCACGAAGTTCGCGGTCGAAGGGCTGTCCGACTCGCTGCGGATCGAACTCGCCCCGCACGGGATCGACGTCGTCATCGTCCAGCCCGGGCCGATCCGCACCGAATGGAACACGATCTCCCGGCGCAGCGTCCAGGAGTACTCCGGCGCCGGCCCGTACGCCGAGCAGGCCCGAGCCCTCGTCCGAAACTACGAGCGCGTCGACAACTCGCCGGCATCCGGGACCCCCGGGGACGTCGCGGCGACGATCGTGCGCGCGGCGACATCGAAGCGCCCCAAGACCCGTTACGCGACCCCGGCGTCGGCGAAGATCGTCGTCGCAGCACGCCGCCTGCTTCCGGACCGGGTCATGGACCTCATCCTCAGACGTCTCGCCATGTAGACCAGGCGTCTGAAGGCGCTGCGGACGCCGGATGTCAAGGCCCGCGACGCGGCTGTCGGAGGCCGCTTGACTGCCGCCATGACTGTTACACCCCTGCGCGCGATCGCGCTCAACTGCACGCTCAAGCCGTCGCCCGCCGAGTCCAGCACTCAGGACCTCACCGACATCGTGCTCGACTCCCTGAAGCAGCACGGCGCTTCGAACAGCACGGTGCGAGTGGTCGACTTCGACATTCGTCCCGGTGTCGAAGCCGACATGGGTGACGGCGACCAGTGGCCGCAGGTCCGCCAGCAGATCCTGGATTCCGACATCCTCGTGTTCGCCACTCCGACCTGGGTGGGGCATCTCTCCAGCGTCGCTCAACGAGTGATCGAGCGACTGGACGCCGAAATCTCGAAGACGGATGACGAGGGTCGGGCACTGCTGGCGGGCAAGGTCGCCGTCGTGGTCGTCACCGGCAATGAGGACGGCGCGCACGCCATCATCGCCGACGTCTTCCAGGCGCTCAATGACGTCGGCTTCACGATCCCGAGCCAGGGAGGTGTGTATTGGAACGGCGAAGCGATGCACTCCACGGACTTCAAGGACCTCGATCAGACGCCGGAGAAGGTCCTGACGACGGCACAGACGGTGGCGCTGAACGCCGCGCATCTGGCTCGCGCTCTGCGAGAGGCACCGTACCCGGCGCCCTGATGCGTGCGCGGCTCGCGATCTGCGGCGGGGCGCTTGCGTTTGCGCTGTCGGTCGCGCTGACGGCGTGCGGAGTGCCAGCCGACCCGGACGGCACCACAACTCAGGTTCAGGGCGCAGTCCTGCGAGCAGGGGCATCGCCGTCGGAGGGCGAGGTCGTGATCAACGGACGGCGAGTTTCGGGGCCCCTTGCCGATCTGATCGATGGCTTTGCCGCCGACATGGATGCCCGCGTTGTATGGACCATCGGCAGCGAAGAGCAACTCGTCGACGCGCTCGAGAACGGCACGCTGGACGTCGCGGTCGGGGGAATGAGCGCACAGACCCCCTGGGTCGACCGAGCGGGGGTGACCCGCGAATACTTCCTGCCCACGGGTGAATCGTTCGTGGTCCTCCTGCCGCTGGGCGAGAACGGTTTCCAGGCGGCCCTCGAGCACTACCTCGATGAGGAGCTCTCGTGAAGGCTCTGGGGCGCACGGATTTGCCCGAAGCACAGCAGACCGCGCTGCGCTCAGCCGTGCGCTGGGAGTGGTTCACGATCGGCTTCACGTCAGTGACGATCACGCTCATGGCGTTCATCCTCGGCGGATCCCAATCCATGCGCACCGCGTGGATCGAGGACATGCTGTCGCTGCTGCCGCAGATCTCGTTCCTGCTGGCGCTCATTCTCGTGCGGCGTCGGCCGAACAAGGCTTATCCGTTCGGCTACCACCGCATCATGGGCGTCGGGCACCTCGTCGCGGGTGTTGCGCTGCTCGGCGTCGGCGGGTCCCTCGCAGTCGAATCCGTCGTGGGACTCGTCACGGCGGAGCATCCGGCGATCGGAACCGTGCAGATCGCAGGCGTCACGATCTGGCTCGGCTGGATCATGGTCGCGTTCATGGCCGTAATCGCTGTGGTGCCACCGTTCTATGGCCGCATCAAGGCGCGACTGGCCGACACACTGCATAACAAGGTGCTGGCTGCCGACGCCGACATGGCAAAGGCAGACTGGACGAGCAACGCAGCCACCATCGTCGGCGTGCTCGGCGTCGGTATCGGCTGGTGGTGGCTCGATGGAGCAGCGGCCCTGTTCATTTCCCTGGGGATCGTCAAGGACGGCTGGACCAACTCGCGCGGCGCCATCGCCGACCTCATGGACCAGCGGGCCCGCACGACGAGCGACGATGACATCCATCCGCTCGCTGCCGAGTCTGCTGCACGGCTGCGCGCCTTGCCGTGGGTCCGGGACGCCGCAGTACGGATGCGCGACATGGGACAGGTCTTCCACCTGGAGGCCTTCGTCGTGCCGCGCCGCACGCGGGTCACTCTCGAGCAACTCGACGAAGCGCATCGGCTGCTCACGGCATCCGACTGGAAGGTGCAGGATGTCGTGCTGATCCCGATGCGGACGCTTCCCGATGAGGCGACGCGCGATGTCGGCGAACGGTGATGGAGTGCACTGCTTGTTTGGCCCCGAGTTGTCAACCTCCTCTGTGCGGAACCTGATCCCGACGTAGTGTCGCGCCATGAAGCAAGTGCACTATGCCGGTAGGTCGCTCTTCATGCACGACGACACTGCCGATGCCCTGATCGATTACGCCCGCGTGCTCAGCGAGCACCGAGCTGCGGATGCTGTCACAGTTCCCGCCGTGAGCGCGGAGGGTAACCCGGTCACGGTCACTTTGCTTCTCAACGAAGCCGCCGGGTTCGTCGTCGAATCCGTCGCCGGAGGTATCACCATCGAACCGGACCAGGATGCGCTCGAAGAGATCGAAGCCCGCAAGCAGCGCCTCGATGGCGTTCGCGGCGCCCCGCCGGACGAGGCCTGGCCCCTCGAACTCTGAGCGGGGTCCTTCAGCCCTTGACTGCGCCGGCGCTCACCCCGTCGATGATCTGACGCTGCGCGAAGAAGAACACGATGATCATGGGGACCGTGGCGATCACACTGGCCGTGACGATGATCTCCCAGTGCCACTCGCCGCCGAATCCGTAGGCGTCGATGAGCCACTTCAGACCGCGCGGGATGGTGAAGGTCGTCGAATCGCGCAGGTAGATGAGGGCACGCATGAGGTCGGTCCACACCGCCTGCACTTCGAACACCATCGTGACGGCAAGTGCCGGACGAGTGAGGGGAAGCGCGACGCGCCAGAACACCGCCCAGGCGCTTGCGCCATCGACCCGAGCGGCATCGAAGAGGTCGCGGGGGAGTCCCAACATGAACTGGCGGAGCAGGAAGATGTAGAAGGCGCTCCCGAACAGGTTCTGGGCCCACAGCGGATACAGGGTGCCGACGGCTCCGACGGAGTTCCAGATGAGGAATGTCGGGATCATCGTGACGGCGCCAGGGAGCATCATCGTCGCGAGCACGAGACCGAACAGTGCTCCACGGAACCGGAACCGGTAGTGCGCGAACCCCCACGCGACCATGGCACTCGAGAGGGTGACCGCGACAGCGGCGAGGACTGTCACGATGACGGTGTTGAGGATCCACAGCGCGAGCGGTGCCTCCTGCCACACGGTGATGTAGTTCTCGAGCGTGAAGGTGTTCGGGATGAGCGCATTGTCGAAGACCTCCCCCCGAGGCTTGAACGACGCGCTGACGAGCCACACGAAGGGGTAGGCGAAAATGACGGCCAAGACGCAAAGGGCCGCGATGATGCCGATCCGGGCAGCGAACCCCCGTGGTTGGCGTCGGCTGTGCTCGCGGGGCTGCGCTGGCCTGGGATCGTCATCCGGCTCCTGCTCGGCGCCTGCAGCAGTCCAGACCTCGTCCTCGACGACCGGGGCATCTTGGGCCTCAGTTTCGGGGCCACTCGGGGGAGGCAGTACGTGGGTCATCGGGCGTCCTCCGCCTCGTAGTACACCAGGCGTCGCGAGACCACGAGCTGGATGATGGTGACGATCATGATCAGCACAAACAACAACCAGGCCATCGCTGAGGCGTAGCCCATGTGCAGGAACTCGAAAGCCTGCTGGAACAGGTAGATCACGTAGAAGAGGGCAGCGTCGTTGCCGTACGTGGTGTTGCCGGCGCCGAAGAAGGCCGTGTAGGCCTCATCGAACGTCTGGAGCCCCGCGATCGTGTTGACGACCACAATGAAGAAGACCGCGGGACTGATCAGGGGAAGTGTCACCGATAGAGACTGCCGCCAGAATCCCGCCCCGTCGATCTTCGCCGCGTCATAGAGATCATCCGGGACGCCTCGGAGGGCCGCGAGCAGGATGATCACCGACGCGCCGATCGTCCACAGGCTCATGATGATGAGCCCCGGCTTTACCCAGGCCGGATCGGTCGTCCACGACGGACCGTCGATTCCGAACCAGCTCAGCACGACGTTGATCAACCCGTTCTGGCCGTTGAACAAGAGCAGGAACAGCACACCCACGGCGACCGGCGGTGTCATCTTCGGCAGGAAGAAGATCGTGCGGAAGAACCCGGCGCTACGTCCCGCGCGGTTGAGGAGGAGCGCCAGGATGAGCGCGACGATGATGTACAGGGGCACCTGGATGGCGGTGAACAGCACCGTGTTTCCCAGTGCCAGGGCGATCTTCGGATCCGAGAACAGCCGCACGTAGTTGTCGAATCCGACGAAACCCGGATCGTTGATGACGTCGTAATCGGTCAGCGACAGGTACGCGCTGTAGATCAGCGGCCACGCGGTGAACACGCCGAAGCCGAGCAGCCAGGGACTCAGGAACAAGACGGCGGCAGTGGCGTTGCGCCGACGGGCACGCCGCCGCGACCGTGCCCGGTCCGGTGTCAGCGGCGGCAAGGCGATGGCGGGAGCTGCAGTTCGTGCGCTAGCCACCTCACCGCTCCTCGTCGATCGAAGCCCACCCCGCATCCAGTGCCTGCTGGGCCGTCTGCTGAGCCTGTGTGAGCGCGTCCGCCGGCTCGGCCTGTCCGTTCAGGACGCGGTTGATCGCGTCGAACAGGGCGGTCTCGAACTCAGCGTCTGCCGGGTTCGCCGGCAGCGAGAACGTGTTGTCGTTGGCCTCGTACATCGCCGCGATCCCGGAGTCCCATGGCTCACCCACGGATGTGGTCATCTCGCGGATGCGCGCATCGGCTGCCGCGTTTCCGGTCAGGATGCCGGTGAAGGGCTTTCCTTCGGCTTCGCGTGCCTCGAGGCGAGCGTTCGCCGCCACCATCCAGGCATCCATCGATGTCATGCCTCGCGCGAAGCGGCATGCTGCTTCGGGGTTGTCGGAGCCGGACGGGATGGCCCAGGCAGACCCGGAGGCGTAGGCGAGCGGTTCCCCGTCGCGGTCGTGCACGGTGTCGAAGGCCATCGGAGCGTCGGGTGACACGTCGTTGAGCACGTTGATGTACCACTGCTCCATCGGCATGGCGCCGAGGGTGCCGCTCGCGAACTGGTTGCCGCTGCCGAAGAAGTCGGCCGAATCGCGGTAGGCCTTGACGGCGCTGAACCCGCCCTGAAGCTCGTAGATCTCGGATGCCCACTCGAGCGCCTCGACCGCGGCCGGGTCATCCAGCATCGCGGTGCGACCGTCGTCCGAGATCAGCTGGGCGCCGTTCGCCCGTGCCCACAGAGGGAAGAACTCCGGCAGCTTGCTGTCAAACCCGATGACGCTGAGCGAGCCGCCGCCGCCTTGCATGAGCGCTTCGGTGGCTGCGGTCACGGCATCCCAGTCCGAACCGTTCACATCGTCGACCGTCAGGCCGGCCCCCTCGAGCAGATCGGCGTTGGCCATCGTCACCTGCACCGAGTTGAACTCGGGGATGCCGTACACCTGGCCTTCGAGTGTCACCTGATCGAGCGCCGCCGGAACATAGTCATCCGTCGGGATCTGCTCTCCCTCAATACACGAGTCGAGGGGCAGGATGGCGCCGCGAGCAGCAAGCGACCCGATCTGGTCGCGGTTTGCGTAGACGACGTCGGGCGGCGAGCCCGTCGCAACCGCCGAGAGGAACTGCTGCATATCGAGTTCGCCCTCGATCAGGGAGACATCCACGCCGCTGAGGAGCTCCTCGGTGTACGAGAGGCGGGAGGTCGCAACCTCATCGACGCCCGAGAATCCCATGACGCTCACCTGGCCGCTGAGCTGCGCGTTCTGGTCGTAGGAAGCGTCACCGTCGCCGGTGCCTCCGGTTCCGACCGCGCACCCCGAGATGGTGAGGGCTGCGGTGATGAGACCCGCGGCGCCGAGCGTGTAGGTGGTGGATGCTCGCATGAGACTCCTCGCTGTCGGACGGTGCGCGCCCGAGGGCAGCGCGCCGAGAAGTGGGCAATAGCCCGACGCTAAGTCCGAGAAGCGTTTCTCTCCGCGGGCTTGACACCAACACTGAGTGGGCGTAACCGCGCGGCTACGCTCACGCGAGGGTTACCCTGGGCACATGAAGGCTCTGCGAACCGCGGGAATCTGGGCAGCAGTGATCGCCGCGATCACCACGGTGCTGGGCATCCTCGTGACAGAACTCGTCTCGCTGCTGGCCGCCGTGCTGGGCGCGGTCGTGAGGGTCGTGCCGAACCTCAGTGGTTCCGCAGGGCGTCGATGAGCTCCTTCTTGCGCATCGACGAGTAGCCACTCAGTCCCAGTTCCTTCGCGCGCTTCTTGAGCTCGTCGACGGTCCAATCATCGTAGCTGCCCGATTCGCCGCCCTTGCGGCCGACGTTCGAGCGTCCTCGGTTGGCTGCCGCGTTCGAAATGCGGGCCGCTTTCTGTTTCGACGCCCCGTCTTCACGCAGTTCCTCGTACAGCTCCGGGTCCTTCAGGCTGGAGTTTCGTCGTCCAGGCATGGTTTCTCTTTTCTGTCGTCCGGTCCTGGCTAGAGCGCACGTCCTCCCGTGACCGGGAAGACGCCGCCTGAGACGTACGAGGCTTCGTCGCTCGCGAGGTAGACGTACATGCCCGCAAGTTCCGCGGGCTGCCCGGCGCGCCCGAGCGGGGTGTCGCTGCCGAAGGTCGTGAGCTTTTCCTCATCGAAGTCCGTCGCGGGGATGAGCGGGGTCCAGATGGGACCGGGGGCCACAGCATTGACCCGGATGCCGCGGGGCCCGAGGTCCTGCGCCATGGCACGCACGAAAGCTACCTGCGCCGCCTTGGTCATCGCATAGTCGAGCAGGCCCGGCGAGGGATCGAAGGCCTGAATCGACGACGTCACAATGATGGCCGAACCGGCATCCAGGTGCTCCATGGCGGCGCGCGCCGAGAAGAGCAAGCCGTAGAGATTCGTGCGGAACGTCCGGTCGAACTCGGCGGTTTCGAGCTCGGCGAGACTGTCGCGGTCGCGCTGGTAAGCGGCGTTCAGGACCAGGATGTCGATCCCGCCGAACTCGGCCACAGTGTCGGCGACGATCTTCTCGGCGAACCCCTCGTCGCGAACGTCACCGCTGAAGGAGGCCGCGCGCGCACCCGCGTCGCGGATGAGCGCGACGGTCTTCTCAGCATCCTCGTGCTCTTCCGGCAGCGACACGATGGCGACATCCGCGCCCTCACGGGCGAAGGCGATAGCGACAGCCCTGCCGATTCCGGAGTCGCCGCCGGTGATCAGGGCGCGGCGTCCGGCGAGCCGTCCGTGTCCGACATACGACTCCTCGCCATGATCCGGCGTCGGAGTCATCTGGGTCTCCAGTCCCGGCTGCTGCTGCTCCTGCTCGGGGAAATCATCGGTGGTATGGGCGGTCCGAGGGTCCTGGGATGCGTCGTTCGAAGTCATGCGGCGACGATAAAGCGGATACTCGCCGGCACCCGAGGGACTTGACCATCCGTCCCGGCGAGAGTACGGGGCACTACCGGGGCAGCACGTCCTCCGGCAGATCACGAAGGAAGATCTCGGCGGTCTTGGGCCCGATGCCCTTCATCGCCGTGAGCCGACGAACGAGTTCGTCGCGGTCACCGCTCGTGCGCACCATTTTCGACACGGTTCCGTATTCGTCGACGATTGTCGCCATCACCTCGTGCAACTCATCCGTCATGATGTAGTCAATCCGCGCGTAATGTGCGTCGTCGAGGATTGCGCGCAACTCTTCGCGCCCCAGCTCGGCGTACTTCGGGGGGCTGGTCAGTCCGCGATCGATCAGCGCGCGATACGCGTCGGCGCCCACGGACTGCTGCACTGGCCGGCCGAAGAGCATGCTTGCGACGAGCCACCGGTACATGGCTTGCCCGGTGCCGCGGTCGAGATGGATGCCGAGATCGGCGGCGTGAATCACCAAGCGTTCCTCCGGGGGGTGGGATCGAGGGCCGAGGTCGTGAGACAGAGGGCTGAGGTCGCTGCTGCGACCGCGACCTCTGGCGGCATCACGCCATGGGGGAGTAAACCGAAGGCGTGCCGGTCAGCGAGTGCCACCAGCGCGAAGCCGCCTGCAGTGAAGCCCACCCAGCGCAGCCGCACGCGCAGTGTGGAGTCGGATCTGCGCAGCCCATCGAGAAGAGCGACGGCGAGCGTGATCCGCGCGACAGTCAAGAGTGGGTCCGCGCTGAGAAGTCCGAGAAAAATGCTCGCCCCGGGGAGGAGCCCGGCGAACACGGCCGCCGTGAGGACCGCGGTGACCGCAATGGCGACGGTACGCCGGATGCGCTCTGCCATGGCGGAAAGCGGTTGGATAGCATCGGACATACGACCTCCTTCGCGACGGGCCCGAGAGTAAACGGGGATGGAAAGGAGTGTCGCGGGGCTTGTGCGAGAAGCCTCAGCGTGCCATCGCGACGGGCGTGAGACAGGAGAGCCGCAGCTCTCGTCATAGGGGATAACGGGGGTCGTGGTCAATGCCCTCGCGCGCGCGGTCGAACCGTGCCACGGTTGCTGAGATCCGCACCACGGGGTTTCCCGATGTTTCGGGCGACACCACACATGGGAGAAGGAGCGGAATGGGAAAGTTCATCTACGACGGAAACGTCAAAGTCGATTTCGACGACCGCACGTTGGCTCACCTTCAGGTGGTCATCGGAACCAAGTTGAGGCGCAACGAAGCCTTTCATTTCACGTGGAAGGACGACGCCAGCATCGGAGACGGCCGCACCACCGTGTGGGTTCATCCTCGCTGCTCGCTGGTCTACAAGTTCTACGGCGGCAGGCGCCCGCAGCTGAACATGGCGTGGGTCGAGGCCCTCGCCTACACGGCGAACTCCCCATCCGGCCTGTACGTGGTGCCCGAACCCAGAGAAGGTGACCCGGTGCCCGGAGGTAACAATGAAGCGCATTGACATCGTGTACGGCGGCGAGCTCTATAGCGTCGGCGGACGCGAGTTCGAGGATGTGCGCCAGGAAGTCGCTGACGGCACGACCGGCGGACCGAGCTGGCTCCGGGTGAACGACGGAGAAGGTATGCGCCGCGAGGCCTATCTGCTGCTCTCCCCGGGCGTTCCCATAGCGCTGATTCCCGTGCCCGACGACGACCTCGAGGTCGCCGGTAACGGACAGTGGAGCTCTGACGACGATCACTGAGCAAGCCGGGAAGGATACCTTCGTCAGCCTCGATGCGTGGTGGCGGGCAGCCACCTACCTGAGTGTCGGGCAGATCTACCTGCGCGATAACCCTCTGCTGCAGCGTCCACTCGAACCTGAGCACATCAAGCCCCGACTGCTCGGTCACTTCGGCACCGTTCCGGGCCTGACGCTTGTCTACGCGCACCTGAACCGGATCATCGCCGAACGCGGCACCGAGATGCTCTTCATCGCCGGTCCCGGCCACGGCGGGCCCGCGATGAACGCGCTCAGCTGGTTGGAGGGGACCTGGAGTGCGACCTACCCCGACATGCCACGCAGCGAGGACGGCATGCGGGAGCTCTTCTCGCGGTTCTCGGCTCCCGGAGGCATCCCGAGTCACACCTCTCCGCACGTTCCGGGATCGATCCAGGAGGGTGGCGAACTCGGATACTCGCTGGTGCACGCGTATGGTGCGGCTCTCGATGACCCGGACCTGGTCGTCGCCTGTGTCATCGGCGACGGTGAGGCAGAGACCGCGGCACTGTCGGCATCCTGGCAGTCGGCCGGCTTCCTCAATCCACGGACCGACGGCGCAGTGCTGCCGATTCTGCACCTCAACGGCTGGAAGATCGACAACCCCACGGTCATGGATCGGATGCCGGAGCATCAGCTGCGTGACCTCATGAGTGGCCACGGTCACGAGCCGATCGTCGTCGATCTTCGCGACGCCACCGATCCGGTCGAGATCCACAGTGTCATGGCCCACGCCCTGGACCGCGCGTTCGATCTCATCGCGCAGATCCAGCGTCGTGCGCGCAGCGCGGGAGGGGCAGAGTCCGAGCCGGCCCCGCGATGGCCGATGATCGTGCTTCGCAGCCGCAAGGGCTGGACCGGTCCTGAGGAGGTGGACGGTGAGCCTGTCGAGGGAACGTGGCGGTCGCACCAGGTCCCGCTCGAGGACGTCGCTTCCTCTCCGGAGCGCCTGGCTCAGCTGGAACGATGGCTTCGCTCCTACCGCCCCGACGAGCTCTTCGATGAGCGCGGAGTTCCCATGCGAGAGGTGCGGGAACTGGTCCCGGAGCCGATGGGAGCCACCATGAGCGGCTCACCGCGCGCGAACGGCGGCCTGCGCCGACGAGTTCTTCGGATGCCGAAACTGGCGGACGAGGCTCTCCAGCGCGCAGACCGTGAGGGTGAGGCGTCGGCGACGACCGTGTTCGGCCAGTGGCTCGGCGAACTGGTGCGGCTCAACCCCCGCGACTTTCGGATCTTCGCGGCCGACGAGTTGCGCTCGAATCGGCTCGCGCAGGGAGTGCTCCCCGCCACCGCGAAGCAGTGGAACGAGCAAAAGCGCGGTGTCGATGAAGATCTGGCGACCCAGGGCCGGGTCATGGAGATCCTCAGCGAGCACCTGTGTCAGGGATGGCTCGAAGGCTATGTGCTCACCGGGCGCCATGGGCTGTTCACCTCGTACGAGGCGTTCGTCCACGTCGTCGACTCGATGTTCAATCAGTATGCGAAGTGGTTGGAAGCCGCTGCCACCTATCCATGGCGTGCCGAGCTGGCAAGCTTCACCTATCTCCTCTCCAGCCATGTCTGGCGCCAGGACCACAACGGCTTCACGCATCAGGACCCGGGCTTCCTCGACCTCGCTGCCCGCAAAAGCTCCGACATCGTGAGGCTCTCGCTTCCCCCCGACGCGAACACGCTTCTGGTCACGATGGAGCGCGCCTTCACCGAACCCGGCCGGATCAACGTCGTGGTGGCGGGCAAGCAGCCCGAGAACCAGTGGTTCTCCCTCGACGCCGCCCGCCGGCTCGTCGCGGATGGGGTCGGCATCCTGCCTGGGGCCTCAGATGTCGCCACCGGCGCGGACGGCAACGAGGAGCCCGACGTCCTCTTGGCGTGTGCGGGCGACGTCCCGACGCAGGAAGCGGATGCCGCGCGCAAACTGGTGCGAGAGCTGGCGCCATCCGTCCGACTTCGCGTGGTCACCGTCATTGATCTGCTGCGCCTCCGCGCGGGGGAGCCGCAGAGCCTTGACGATGACGCGTTCGCCACCCTGTTCGGCGAGGGATTGCCGATCGTCTTCGCGTTCCACGGGTACCCGCACCTCATCAAGGAGTTGCTGTTCGACCGCCCGGTCACAGCGGGCGTGACGGTGCGTGGCTATCAGGAGCGGGGATCGACCACGACGCCCTTCGACATGCTGCTTCAGAATGAGATCGATCGATTCACCCTCGCTGCCGACGTTCTCGAACGGTGCCGCATGGGTGAGGGCGAACGAGCCGAGGCGCTCGCAGTCCTGGCACGTCGGCGGGAGCATGCGACAGACCGCCTGCGGTGCTTCGGTGTCGACGACCCGGCGCTCGCATGAGCGGGACGGGTCTGGGGTGATCAGACCAGCGCGCGGCTCAACGGCACGCCGGAGACCGGCGCGATACTCGTGACCGTCGCCCACCCATCGGCAAGAAGCGCTGCGTCGGTGCCGGGCTCTGGTCGATTCGGAAGATCTTCGACGGCGAGGCTGATGTGGTGCTCATCACGCTCGGCCAACGTCGTCTGAACGATGCCGAACGGAGCAAGCTCCGCTTCGACGATCCCGCGCGGACGCTCTGTATTCGGGACGTTGACGTTCAAGATCGTGCCAGCGGGCTCGGTCATGAGGTACGGCAGCAGGTCATCCACCACCGTCACGGCGCTCTCCCACCAAAACGTCTCGGGCGCGAAGCCGACATCCAGTGACACAGCGATCGCTCGCGAGCCGTGCAGGCCCCCCGTGAGTGCCGCGCCCACTGTTCCCGAGTGCAGGATGGCGCGTCCGACGTTCGCGCCGTGGTTGATGCCCGAGATCACGACATCCGGCGGCTCGCCGAAGGCGCCCCGAGCGGCGATGAGCGCGATCAGACCCGGTCCGGCGTGCACCGCGTGCGCGGGCACGCCAGCCGCGTCGGCGAGCTCACGTCGCTCGACGCGGATACGCCCGTCGGACTGCGCCGCCATGATGGAGGCGCTCGACCCGCTTGACTGCGACGCCGGCGCGGCGATCACCGGGTCGAATCCCGCTCGATGAAACCGCCGCGCCAGGGGAGCGAGACCGTCGGCGTCGATTCCGTCGTCGTTGGTGATCAGGATGCGGGTCATCGGGCCGCCTTGCCCTTCCCGGTCTCCTCCGGAGTTGTCATGGCGGCGAGGTCGTCGGGAGTCACGCGACGGTCGGCAGGACTTGCCGCCGACTCCACGACACGAACGCTCACCTGCGCGCGCAGCCCCTCGATCGCATCACGGTGGCCCGTGCCCAATCCGTGCCTCGTGACGTTGAGCGCCCCCGCCGCGGCGCCCAGCGTCGCGGCTTGGCGAACAGTCTCGCCGCGCGCGATTCCCGCGACGACTCCGGCGGTCAGAGAGTCGCCGGCGCCGCGATGGTCGGCGATCTCGAAGCGCGGCACCGCGATCTCGGCGAGGCCCTCGGCATCCAGGAGCAGCGCCGGCTGGCTTGCCCGCGTGAGGATCACTGTCTCCGCCCCTCGCGAGCGCAACTCACTCATCCGCTCCGCCAGATCAGCAGTCGATCCGTCGCTCTCATCGGCGGCAAGCTCCTCATCGCTGAGCTTCAAGACGCTCACGCCACCGCGCAGCGCGGCATCCAGGCGTCCACCGGCGAGATCCACCACAACCGTCGCTCCGCCGCGGCGCAGGTCCGAAGCCAGACGATGGTAGATCTCTCCGGGAATCTCGTCGTGGGGCGGACCGCTGAGAACCACGAGGCCCGCTTCGATCCCCCGGCTGAGGGTCAGCGAATACAGCTCGTCCATTTCGTGCCGGCCCGGGGTCGTCGCCCGCTGCTCAGCGATCGTGCGACGCTCCCCATCCCGGCGATCGTGAATGTAGGCGGAGCCGCGGTCGCCGCGTTCGATGGCATCGATCGTGATTCCCTCCCGCTCAAGGAGAGTCCGGATGACGAGGCCGCTCTCGCCGCTCAACAGAGCGCACAGCGTCACATCGACGCCGAGCAGTGTCAGCATCCGTGCCTGCCAGACCCCTTGACCGCCGGCGTGCAGATGGACATCGTCGCCGGAGGGATGACTCTCGATCGTGACCGTCAGAGTCGGGGACGGTGCGAACACCGTCGCGCTGTTCACCGATGCGCTCCTCAGGCCGTCTGGCCCTCGTGCCGACCCTCGCCGATCTCTTCGACGAGCTTGTCGTTGAAGGCGGGAAGGTCATCGGGCGTGCGGCTGGACACGAGGCCCTGGTCGACGACGACTTCCTCGTCGACCCAGTTCGCGCCCGCGTTTCGCAGGTCGGTTTGCAGGCTCGGGTAGCTGGTGAGCGTGCGACCCTCGACGACGTTCGCTTCGATGAGAGTCCATGCGCCGTGGCAGATCACCCCGACCGGCTTGTGCTGCTCGAAGAAGTCGCGCGCGAAGCCGCAGGATGCGGCATCCATGCGCAGATGGTCGGCGTTGACGACGCCGCCGGGCAGCACGAGAGCATCGAAGTCCGCGGCGTTGGCGACGGAGCTGTCGATGTCGACGCTCTGCTGGTGACCGTTCTTGCCGGTGACGCTGTCGCCGGTCGGTGAAACCAGCCGCGCCGTCGCACCGTGTGAGGTGACGGCCTCCCAGGGCGAGGTCAGTTCGCTGTCTTCGAAACCGTCGGTGACCAGGAATGCGACGGTCTTGTCCGTGAGATGCGACATAGTGATCCTCCCTTATGCGTGTGTGCGTACAGCGACGGTACGAAGCCCCTGACCTCGGGGCCAGGGGCTTGCACGCAGGAGACTCGCTCGCTAAGGATCAGTGCGCGGCGATGACACCCTCGGGATGGTCAGCGGGCTTGCGGATGATGAAGGCCCCGACGAGGATCGGAAGCGCCACGATCGCCGACACGAGGAAAGCGCCGCGTGCGCCTGCCGCTGCCGCCTCGTTGGCCGGGAGTCCCGCTTCGACGGCGGAGGCGGCGATTGCCGACATCGTCGTGACCATGACCGCCACGCCCGCAGCGCCCGCGACCTGTTGCACGGTGCCGAGAACCGCCGATCCGTAGGAGTAGAACCGCGGCTGGAGCGAGGCGAGAGACGCGGTGAACAGCGGCGTGAACGAGAGCGCGAGACCCAGCGACAGCACGATCTGCGTGACGAGGATGACCCAGATGGAGGTGTCTGCGCCATAGCTCGCGTACGCCCAGAGGGAGACGACAGCGAGAATCGCACCGGGAACCAGCAGCACGCGGGTGCCCGAGGCGTCGTAGATCCGGCCCACGATCGGCCCGGCGAAGCCCATGGCGAGCGACCCCGGCAGCAGCAGGAGACCACTTTCCAGCGCCGTCGCTCCGACAGCCTGGCTGAGGTAGAGCGGAAGCACGGTGATCGCCCCGAAGAACGCCATCGAGAGGACGCCCATCTGAGCGATCGACAGGGAGAAGTTCAGAGAACGGAAAACGCGCAGGTCCATGAGCGCGTCATCCTTGCGCTGCAGCACAAGCTGGCGCCACACGAACAGCGCGAGTGCGACGATGCCCACCGCGATCGCAATCACCAGGGTCATCGTGGACCCGGCTTCAGCTGCGGCGTCAGTCTGCGATCCGCCGTGACTTGCCGCGCCACCGATCTGGCTGAGGCCGTAGACCAGGCCGCCGAACCCGAACGCCGACAGGATCACAGACAGCACATCAATTGGTGCGCGGGTGGTCTCGCCGAGATTGCGGATCCAGATCGCGCCGGCCACCAGAGCGGCGATCGCGATGGGCAAAACGATGCCGAAGATCCAGTGCCAGCCGAGGGAGTCGAGGATGAGGCCCGAGAGCGACGGGCCGATGGCCGGGGCGAGCGCGATGACGATGCTGACTCGCCCCATCATCCGACCGCGTGCGTGCGGCGGCACGATGGTCATGAGCGTCGTCATGAGCAGCGGCATCATGATCGCCGTGCCCGAGGCCTGAATGACGCGAGCGACGAGAAGGATCTCGAAGCCGGGCGCAATGAACGCTACAGCGGTTCCGGTCGAGAAGAGGGTCATCGCGGCGAGGAACACCTGCCGGGTCGTGAAGCGCTGCAGGAGGAAGCCGCTGATCGGGATTACGACCGCCATCGTGAGCATGAACGCCGTCGTCAGCCACTGGGCAGCCACCGCGGTAATGCCGAGATCGACGATGAGGTGGGGGATCGCGACGCCCATCGTGGTCTCGTTGAGGATCGCGACGAACGCCGCAGACAGCAGGAGCCAGATGATCCGGCTCTCCTCGGGGCGCAGGTTCAGCCCCGGGACCGGCGTCGCGGAGTCGGGTCCGGCAGGGATGACCGGGATCGAGCCGGTCTGCGGGTTTACATTGGTCGCTGCCACGGGCGGGTCCTCACTATCAGGGCGCGTGTCGTCGAGTCGAAAAAGAGGGGACGCCGAGAGCGGGCGCACGAGAGCCACGCGAGGTGGCGACGTTCACGATAACGGCGGGAACCGACATTCGATTCCCGCGGGGCGGAAGAAACTACTCCCGCGTGGAACGGGACTCAGTCGTCGAGAGTCTCTTCGTCCACCGACTTGTCCCACTGCTCGGACCCGATCGCATTGGTGGGGTGCGGTGTGGGCTCCCGATCGAGCAGGTCGGCCGGGGCGGGGGAGATCAGCTGCTCCTCGGGGATCGACTTCAGCTCGTCGATCTCCTTGCGAAGCGCGTCCAGGTCTTCGTGTCCAGTGCCGGCGCCGTCGTTCGCAGTCATGGTCACAGCCTACCGGTGTCACCGCCCGGGGTTATGCTCCAGGCGTGAGCTTCGACGGCCTGAATCCTGATGCCCTGGCCTTCTTCGATGAGTTGGCGGTGAACAACACCAAGGAGTGGTGGCAGAGCCAGAAGTCGCGCTTCGCCGAGAACGTCGCCGGTCCGTTCGAGGCCTTGGCTGAGGAACTCGAACCGGAGTTCGGCACTGTGAAGATCTTCCGCCCGTATCGTGACGTGCGCTTCAGCGCCGACAAGTCGCCCTACAAGCTCCAGATCGGCCTCGTCACTCGCGCTTCAGCCGCGCACTACCTGCAGCTGTCGGCATCCGGGCTGCTGATCGGCGGCGGGATGTATCAGCCCTCGCCCCCACAGCTGGCGGCGTTCCGGTCGCTCGTCGATGATGCCCGGACGGCGCCCGATCTCGAGGCCACCCTCGCCGAGGTTCGCGCCGGCGGCTTCGAGCCGATGCGTGATGACGAGCTGCGCACCGCGCCTCGGGGGTTCTCTGTCGATCACCCCCGCATCGATCTGCTGCGGCTTCGCCACCTGGCCATCGGGCGAGAAGAGCAACCTGACGACTGGATGTGGACGCCGGACGCTTTGGATGAGATCCGTGCGGCCTGGCACGTCGTATCGGTGTGGTGCGACTGGTTGCACGCGAACATCGCCATAGATCCCGAGGCCCGCTGACGGCAGCGGTGGCGTCAGCTGCGGCGGCCCTCGTCCAAGAGCGCCTCAAAAGCGTCCAACGCTTCGCGATAGCGAGGGTCGGGGTGGCTGTCGGCGATTGTACGCAGACGTGGCAGGTCCATGTCACGGATGAGGCCGATGCGCGCGCGGAGCGCCTCCGCGTGGCCGGCGAGTACGTCGAGTCCTTCTGCCATCGCGTCGAGGCAATCGTGCAGCACGGCAAGCTCGGCCTCACGCTGGGTGATCGACGATCCGTCGGGCCGCATCCGCCACCGCACGACGACATCGGGGATCGTGTCGAAGGCGGATGCCGACACGAGCATCCGCTGTGCGACGACCTGGTCCTCGTACAGCCGGCCCTCGGGAAAGCGGAGGTCGTCCCATACCCGAGCCCGGCTCGCCTTCGCCCACGCGACGATGCTGCCCGTCGCCGCCGGATGCTCGTCCAGCGTCACCCGGTGGCGTTCTGGCGCCGTCGCCGCGGCAACCCACGGCTGGATCGGTCCGTCGAGATAGGTGCCGTCTGGCTGGGGTCGCAGCCGGGTGTACGCGCCGATGACGAAGTCGCTCCCGGTGCGTTCCAGCGTGCCGATCATGCGATCGAGCGCTGACGGGGTGAACTCGTCGTCAGCGTCAAGGAACCCCACGAAGGGCGTGGTGACCAGGTCCAGTCCGGCGTTCCTCGCCGCCCCCAGTCCCCGTGTGCGGGGCAGCCTCAGGGCGCGGAACCGTTCATCGCGGGCGGCTGCGCGCTCGAAGAGCTCACCGGTCTCATCGGCGGAGCCGTCGTCGATGAGAATCGCACGCCAGTCGCGGCGGGTCTGGTTTCGAAGGGAATCGAGCGCTGCCGGCACGTACGGTGCGACATCCAGACCCGGAACGATGACGGTGATCGCCGGGTCGGTCATACCCCGGATCCTACGGCGGCAACAGCTGCCTCGATGGCCTCGACGATCGGCGCGGCCGAGCCGACGGCGTGGTGACCGAGCGTGACGCGCACTGCGGTGCGGGCTTCGTCCGGTGCGACACCCAGAGCGAGCAGAACGTGCGAGGCCTCCTCGCTCCCGGCTGCGCAGGCCGAGCCGCTCGATGTGACCATTCCCCGCCGCTCGAGCTCGAGCAGCACGGTCTCGCCGTTCACTCCCGCGAAGGTGAAACTCGCCGTCCCGGGAAGCCGGGACGTTGGATGCCCGGTGAGTCGCGCGACCGGCACCCGCTCGAGCACTCCCGCGATCAGGTCGTCGCGCATCGCGGCCACGCGCTTGGCAGCGTCGAGGCGTTCGGCATCCGCGAGCTCGAGTGCGCGCGCGAGGCCCACGGCTCCGGCGACGTTCTCGGTGCCGCTACGCCGCTCCCGCTCCTGTCCGCCACCGTGCAGCACGGGCTCCAGGGGGATGCGGGATCGGATGCCGAGCACACCGATGCCCTTGGGTGCACCGATCTTGTGGCCGGCGATCGAGAGCGCGTCGGCACCGAGGCCGCGAAGAGGGAGCCATCCCGCCGCCTGGACGGCATCCAGATGTAGGGGCACTCGTCCGCTGACGGCCGCGACCAGACCGGCGACATCCTGAACCGTGCCGATCTCGTTGTTGGCGTAGCCGACGCTCACGATCGCGGTGTCATCGCGGATGGCCGCGGCCACGGCATCCGGATCGACGCGTCCCGTCGTGTCGACCGGCACGAGCGTCGCATCGAACCCGTGGATGCGCGTCAGATAGTCGACAGAGGCGAGCACAGACTCGTGCTCGATCGGGGTGGTCACCACGTGCCGGGCGCCCCGCCGCTGCTGCGCTGCTATCGCGACGCCCTTGATCGCGAGGTTGTTTGCCTCGGTTGCACCTGAGGTGAAGATCACGTCGGTGGTCCGGATGCCGAGCACGGCGGCGACCCGCGCGCGGGCATCGGCCAGGGCTCGAGCTGCCTGCTCGCCGATCGTGTGGTGGCTCGACGGGTTGCCGAAGTGCGACGTGAGGTACGGAGTCATCGCCTCCAGTACTTCGCGGCGCACCGGTGTGGTCGCGGCGTTGTCGAGGTAGCTGACGCTCACGACCCGCCGGCGCCCGACTCGATACTGATGTCCAGACCCAGATCGATCGCGGGGGCCGAGTGCGTCAGGGCTCCGACCGAGACCACATCGACACCGGTAGCTGCGATCGCCCCGACGGTCTCGAGCGAGACACCGCCGGATGCCTCGACGACGGCCCGGCCTGCGATCAGCTCCACTCCCGCCCGAAGCTCATCGAGCGAGAAGTTGTCGAGCATGATGATGTCGACCTCAGCCGCGAGAACTGCGGGGATCTGCTCGATCCGGTCCACCTCCACCTCCACGCGCATGGTGTGGGGAAGGCTCGACTTTCCGGCGCGCAGCGCCTCCGTGGTGGAGGCACCCGAAGCTGCCAGGACCGCGAGGTGGTTGTCTTTGACCATCACGGCATCCGAGAGGGAATGCCGATGGTTGTGGCCGCCGCCGCTGCGCACCGCGTGGCGCTCGAACGCGCGCAGCCCCGGCGTCGTCTTGCGGGTGTCTGCAATTCGTGCGCCGGTTCCCGCAACTGCCTCGACATAGCGGGAGGTGAGGGTGGCGATTCCCGACATCCGCTGGGCGAAGTTGAGTCCGACCCGCTCGGCGGTAAGAACGCCGCGGGCGGGGCCTTCAACGGTGGCGAGCACGTCGCCCCCCTCGAAGGTCTCACCGTCGGCGCGATGAAGGGTCACGGTGATTGCGGCATCCGTCAGCGCGAAGGCTGCAGCGAAGACCTCTCCACCGCTGAAGGTCCCGGGCTCCCTCGCGACGAGCTCTGCGCGGGCGCGGGCGGATGCCGGGACGAAGGCCTCCGCCGTAATGTCGCCCCACGGCGCGTCTTCGACCAGCGCCGCCGACACGACCCGGTCGATCTCGGCACGGGTCAGCATCAGCGCACCGTCGCCAGCTCGGCGTCGCGGCGGAAGTGGGCGCCGGCCGAGGTCGTTCGCGCCCGGGCGGCGCTCACGACGTGCTCGGCGACCAGCAGCAGATTCTCGTTCTCGTAGTCGCGCTCGGTCCGCGGTGAGCGCTCCTGCGCTCGCCAGGTGTCGATGACGCCGGCGGCACGGGCGAGCCCCTCTTCGTCTCGCACCAGCGACGCGTTCTCCCACATGAGGTCCTGAAGAGCAGCGCGTGAGAAGGTCGGGGCCGGGGCTGCCGGGCTTCCCGTCACGCCCACCGGCGGAACGAGGTTGATGTCGTCGTGGGCTTCGGCTGGCCACAGGCCGGAGGCGGCATCCGTTGCGATCGCATCCCCGGCGCGGGCACCGAACACGGCGCCTTCCAGGAGTGAGTTCGAGGCCAGCCGATTCGCCCCGTGGACTCCGGTGCGGGCCGCCTCGCCGACGGCATAGAGGCCGGGGAGCGAGGAGCGCCCCTCGAGGTCGGTGACGATGCCACCCATGAGGTAGTGGGCGGCTGGCGTCACCGGCACGGGAATGCGAGCCCAATCCAGGCCTCGCTCACGCATCGCGGCGTCGATCGTCGGGAACCGTTCATGCAGCCATGCCGCGCGGGCATCGGTGTCAGTCGCGGGAATGGCGGTGGCATCCAGCAGCACGGGGCGGCCGTCCTGTTGCCTCATGACCCGGGCTATCGCGCGGGCGACGACATCCCGCGGCGCGAGCTCTCCATCGGGGTGGTCGTCGAAGACGAAGCGGTGACCGTCCTCGTCGATGAGCGTCGCGCCCTCGCCGCGCACGGCCTCGGAGACCAGGAACGCGTCACCGGCCGCGAGGACCGTCGGGTGGAACTGCACGAACTCGAGATCAGCGACGGCGGCTCCCGCTCGAATCGCCGCAGCGATCCCATCGCCGGTCGCTACCGCGGGATTCGTCGAGTGCGCGAACAGCTCGCCGATGCCTCCCGTTGCCAGGACAACGGCATCGGCCCGCAGCTCGTCGGGCGTTCCGGTGTGGTCGCCTCGGGCGTCGCGCAGGATCCGGATGCCGCGCACCCGACCCTCCTCGACGATGAGGTCGACGAGGAACGCGTGCTCGATGACCGTCGCCGCAGTCGCGCGGACGGCGGCGACGAGCGCCCGTTCGATCTCGGTTCCGGTAGCGTCGCCGCCCGAGTGCAGGATGCGGGGGTAGGAGTGCGCGGCCTCGAGGCCCTTTCGGAACTCACCGTGCTCGTCGCGATCGAACGCGACGCCGAGCGCGACAAGCTCCCGGATCCGCTCCGGCCCCTCTGTCGCGAGCACCCGCACCGCTGCCTCATCGCCGAGCCCGGCGCCGGCGACCAGGGTGTCGTGGATGTGGTCTTCGACCCGGTCATCGGGGAACATGACTCCGGCGATGCCGCCCTGCGCGTAGCGCGTGTTGGCGTGCTCCAGGACGTCCTTGGTGACCACTGTCACACGGCATCCGTTTGCTGCAGCGTGAAGCGCAACAGTGAGGCCCGCGATCCCGCTGCCGACGACGATCACGCGCGCTGCGTTGGTCATGACGCCTGCTCCCAGGCGGCAGCCGGGGCTGCCGGGGGCTTGGCTGCCAGCATCCGCTCGAGGGCGACGCGGGCGGGGTCGGCGACGTCGGCGGGAACCGTGATGCGGTTGACGACGTCGCCTGCAACGAGCGACTCCAGCACCCAGGCAAGGTACCCGGGGTGGATGCGGTACATCGTCGAGCACGGGCACACGACGGGGTCGAGGCAGAAGATCTTGTGCTGCGGATGCTCGGCGGCGAGCCGCTGCACGAGGTTCACCTCGGTGCCGATCGCGAAGGTCGTCGGCTCGGTCGCGGCCTCGATCGCCTTACGGATGTAATCGGTCGACCCCGCCTCGTCAGCGGCGTCTACAACCTCCATGGGGCACTCCGGGTGGACGATGACGCGGACCCCCGGGTGCTCGGCGCGCGCCTTGTCGATCTGAGCGACCGAGAAACGGCGGTGAACCGAGCAGAACCCGTGCCACAGGATGACGCGCGCGGCATCCAGGGTCGTGTCGTCGTTGCCGCCAAGGGGCTTGCGAGGGTTCCACATCGGCATCTGCTCGAGCGGCACTCCCATGGCCTTCGCGGTGTTGCGCCCGAGGTGCTGATCGGGGAAGAACAGCACGCGCCGGCCCCGCTCGAAAGCCCACTCCAGCACGGTCCGCGCGTTCGACGATGTGCAGACGATGCCGTGATGGCGGCCCACGAACCCCTTGATCGCCGCCGAGGAGTTCATGTACGTCACCGGGATGACTGGCAGCAGGCCCTCGGCATCCGGAGTATCGAGATCGCCGTAGACGTCGGCGAGCTCTTCCCAGGCCTGCTCGACCTCGTCGATCGAGGCCATGTCGGCCATTGAGCATCCGGCGGCGAGGTTGGGCAGGATGACCGCCTGATCGGGTCCGGAGAGCAGGTCTGCGGTCTCAGCCATGAAGTGCACGCCGCAGAACACGATGGCCTCGGCGTCAGTGCGTGCTTTCGCGGCGTTGGCGAGCTGGAACGAATCGCCCACGTAATCGGCGTGCCGCACGACCTCTTCGCGCTGGTAGAAGTGGCCCAGCACGACCGCGCGATCGCCGAGAGTCTGCTTGGCCGCGATGATTCGGGCGTCGAGCTCTGCCTCCGTGGCCTCGCGGTACTCCCGCGGTAGCTCACCCTGGCGGGGTGCACCGGTCGGGATGACGTCGCCCTCGGAAGCTCCGGGCCCGTAGCCCGGCACCGTGTCGAAGAGCCAGGGAGCCTCGACGAGGTCGGTGTTGCAGGTCTCACCCTGCAGCGACCCCGAGACGATGCCGTGGATCTCGTGGTCGACCGACGGATCGATGGGGCGCGGGGCGAGGGCGATGTTGACAGCTGTCATGAGGTGCTCGATTCGGGCGAGGAGGTGCGGATGCCGCCGGGCCGCACGGCGCTCAGCGGGCCCCGGTCAGCGAGTTCGACATCCTGGTTGTAGCGGTACAGGCGGGCGGGACGATGGCTGCCGGTGCGGAACCGGTCGGTCGGGATGAGGTTTCCGGAGTTTTCGACCTGACGCCGGAAGTTCGCGGGATCGAGGCGCCGATCGAGGATCGCCTCGTAGACCTCACGAAGATCGGCCAGCGTGAACAGGTCCGAGAGCAGGCCGTGGGCGATGCGGCTGTAGCCGACCTTGTTGCGCAGCCGCCACAGGGCGTACGACACGATCTCGTTGTGATCGAAGGCGAGGGTGCCCGGCGCATTCGCATCGAACCAGGCGACGTTCTCGGGAGCATCGCCCGCTGCCTCGTGCGCAGCGCGCTGGGCGTCCACGTCGTCGGCGCGCAGGAGTGCCCAGTAGACAATCGACACGACGCGGGTGGGGGAGCGCTCGACGTCCCCGAACGCGTACAGCTGTTCCAGGTAGCTCGGCGTCAGACCCGTCGTTTCGGCGAGGGTGCGCGAGGCCGCGGCATCCAGGCCTTCCCCTGCGTCGAGCCACCCCCCGGGCAGTGCCCACAGGCACTCATAGGGTTCGCGGGTTCGACGCACGAGCGGCATCATGAGGCGCCCCGACCCGTCGCCGGGGTCGCGGCGGACCGTGAAAATGACGGTCGACACCGCGACGCGGATGGCATCGGTGGATGCTGCGCGCGGCGCGTTGGGGGCGAGGATGGTTTGTGTCATGGTGACTCTAACTGCGGGTTCGATCTTAGAGTCAGAATGACCAGAACCGCAACTCGGGCGGGTTGGAAGAAAACCCCCAGGTTGGTCAAGAGAGCGGTCGACAGACTGGATGCGTGGTCCTGGGCATCCTCACCGACGTTCTCGTCGTGATCCTGCTGCTCGGTGCGCTCGCGTGGGGACTCGCGAGCGGCGTGCTGGCGATCCTCGGATCAGCGGTGGGTCTTGCTGTGGGCGGAGTGGCGGTCTGGTGGCTGCTTCCGATCGTCGCACCGCTGCTTCCCGAATCGGAGTGGCGCGGGCCGGTGCTCATCGCGGCTGTCGTCGCTCTGCTCGTTGGTGGTGCGATTGCTGGCGGTGCGGTTGGCAGCGTGCTGAGGCGCGGAGCCGAGAAATTGCGTCTTCACGTGATCGACCGCCTGCTGGGCGGTGCAGTCGCCGTCGTCGCCACCGCGCTGTCGCTGTCGCTCGTCGCCCACAGTGCCGCCGTCTCGGGCGTGCCGCTGGTCTCGGCAGCCACCTCGTCGTCGCGGGTGCTCGCCACGATCGATGCGCTGACACCGCCACCGGTGAGCGCCGCCCTGGCGCAGTTGCGGCAGACGGTCTTCGTCGACGCCCTGCCCCGGATGGGGACCCTGCTGGATCTTCCCGCCACAGCACCGACAGCCCCGCCGGTCGCGCTGGATGACCCCGCCCTGAGTGCAGCTGCCCAGTCGGTGGCACGCATCTCGGGAACCGCATACTCATGCTCGCGTGGCATGACGGGATCGGGTTTCGTCATCTCCGATGATCGCGTCGTCACGAACGCGCACGTCGTTGCCGGAATGGAGCAGATCGTCGTCGAACTGCCGGGTCGCATCGCGCAGGCAGGCCGTGTCGTCTGGTTCGACCCCGACCAAGATCTCGCCGTCATCGCCGTGGAAACCGAGGACGTCGCCGCACTGCCCGTCGTCGCGCCGCTGCGCGCAGGGGACACCGCCGCAGTTGCCGGCTACCCCTACGGCGGCCCGTTCACCCTGGGGCAGGCGTCGGTGCGGTCGGTGGGCACCGCGCAGGTCCCCGACATCTACGACACCGCCACCGTGAGCCGCGAGATCTACGCGCTCGATGCCCGTGTCGCACCGGGAAATTCCGGGGGCCCCCTGCTCACGGCTGGCGGGGCGGCGGCGGGGGTGGTGTTCGCCCGCGCCGACGACGGGACGGATGTCGGGTACGCCGTGACCTCGGGCGTGCTCGCGCCGTTGGCCGATCAGGCGCCCGCTCTGGTCGAGCCGGTATCGACGGGTTCCTGCACGCCCTGAGGCGCGTCGGCTGGCGGGACCCGGGCGCTGGGATATGCTGGCCGCGCAACTGAAGATCCGGCCACATGACGGGTGCGGGAGAGCCCCGGGTCACACCGGGCACCGAAGGAGCAAGCCTCCCCGCCAATCTCTCAGGTCCGCGTACCGCGCACGTCCGGCCACTCTGGAAAGCGTCATCACCCATGCATCGGGTGGCGGCCGCCGACGGTGAAAGCACAGCATCCGGTTCACTCGGACGCCGCGCGAAACTCTCAGGCCACAGACAGAGGGGGAGTTCACGGGCGCCGAACGGCGTCCCCCGTCCGACGACCGGGAGAACTCATGTCACACCCCGCTCCACCAGATACCGCACCCGTGCCGGCCGAGCCGAGACGCTCGCCGCTCCACGATCGACACGTCGCGCTCGGGGCAGCGTTCACGGACTTCGGCGGCTGGCAGATGCCGGTGCGCTATGCATCCGACCTCGCTGAGCACCACGCGGTGCGGCAGGCTGCGGGCCTGTTCGACATCTCGCACATGGCCGAGTTCCTCGTCACGGGAGAGCCTAGCGGCGCATTCCTCGATTACGCGCTCTCGGGCGATCACTCGGGCATGCGGATCGGCAAGGCGAAGTACTCGCTCGTGCTCACCGAAGACGGCGGCATTGTCGACGACGTCATCGTCTATCGCATCACCGAGGATCGCTACCTCGTCATCGCCAACGCCGGCAACCGGGATGCCGTGGCCGACGCGTTCGCGCTGCGGGCCACGCGGGCGCTGGTGGCGGCATCCTTCCTCACGGAGCCGAGGAGCGACGGCGGCGTCACGTCCTTCGCGGTCATCCCGGGCGTCTCCGGTACTGCACAGATCGAGGACGTGACCGATCAGTTCGCCCTCGTTGCTGTGCAGGGCCCCTCGGCGCAGGAGATCGTGACGGCAACATCCGGCATAGAAGGCGTTTCGCCCGCGCTCGCGGACCTTGGCTATTACGCCTGGGCTGCCGGCTCTTTCGAGGGGGACCCGCTCTTCATCGCCCGTACCGGCTACACCGGCGAGGACGGTTTCGAAATGCTCGTGCCTCATCGCGCGGCGGGAGCGCTCTGGGACGCGCTGCTGGCCGCGGGAGCGCCGCTGGGGCTCGTTCCCGCGGGTCTTGCGGCTCGCGACACGCTGCGGCTCGAGGCTGGCATGCCGCTCTACGGTCACGAGCTCTCGATCGAGACGACTCCCGCCCAGGCGGGGCTCGCGCGCAGCGTCGCCGACGGCAAACCGGACTTCGTGGGCAAGCGGGCTCCGCAAGCCTCGGATGCCGACAATCGCGTGCTCGTCGGGCTCGTGTCCGGCGGCCGTCGCGCCGGCCGCGCCGGGTATGCGGTCGTCGATCCCGCGGCCGACGGCGCCCCTGCCGTCGGCGAGGTCACCTCCGGCGCGCTGAGCCCGACCCTCGGGCATCCGATCGCTCTGGCCTACGTCGATCCCGCTGTTTCCGCACCCGGCACCGAACTGGCGATCGACGTGCGCGGCACCCTCATCCCTGCATCCGTAACGACCCTGCCCTTTTACCGGAGGACGACATGACCGACCTGACGACCCTGAAGTACACCGCCGAGCACGAGTGGCTGCGCCTGGAAGGCGATGAAGCGGTGATCGGGATCACCGATTACGCGGCCGACAAGCTCGGTGATGTCGTCTTCCTCGAGCTGCCGGGCGTCGGCGACGGCGTGTCAGCCGGCCAGGTCTGTGGCGAGATCGAGTCGACCAAGTCGGTCGGTGAGCTTTTCGCGCCCGTTGAGGGGGAGGTCCTCGCCGTCAACCATGAGGCAGTCGATGACCCCTCGGTCGTGAACTCCGACCCGTTCGGTGCGGGCTGGCTCATGAAGCTCAAGGTCACGCCCGCCGACATCGATGCGCTCTTGGACCGTGACTCCTACGTCGCCCTGACCGGCGGCGCTGCATGATCGTCGGATCTTTCGCCGAGCGCCACATCGGAACCGACGCCGCCGCCCAGCGCACCATGCTCGACGCGCTCGGCTACGAGAGCGTCGATGCTCTCGTCGGGGCTGCAGTTCCGGCATCCATTCATGCCGCTGCGCGGGAGGGCTCGCGCATTCCGCTCGCCGCGACAGAAGCCGAGGCGCTGGGGGAGCTGCGGGAACTCGCGTCCCGCAATCGCGTCTCGCGCTCGCTGATCGGCCTCGGCTACTACGACACGGTCACGCCCGCTGTCATCGCGCGGAATGTCTTCGAGAATCCGTCGTGGTACACCGCCTACACGCCCTACCAGCCCGAGATCTCGCAGGGCCGGCTCGAGGCGCTCATCACCTTCCAGACGATGGTGACCGATCTCACCGGCATGGCGACCGCCGGCGCCTCGATGCTGGACGAATCGACTGCCGTCGTCGAGGGCATGCTGCTGGCGCGCCGCGCGTCGAAGAGCGCCTCGTCTGTGTTCCTCGTGGATGCCGATACGCTGCCGCAGACCATCGCGCTGCTGCGTCACCGCGCCGAGGCGCTGGGGATCGAGGTCCGGGTCGTGTCCTTCGATGAGCCCGAGGCCGTTCCCGAGGCTTTCGGTGGCTTCATCCAGTACCCCGGGGCGGCGGGCCGAGTCTGGGATCCGAGCGAGGTCATCGCGGCGATCCACGACCACGGCGGACTTGCCGTGGTCGCCGCCGACCTTCTCGCCCTCACGCTGCTGCGCTCGCCCGGCTCACTCGGCGCCGACGTGGCTGTCGGGACGACACAGCGTTTCGGTGTGCCGATGGGCTTCGGCGGACCCCACGCCGGATACCTCGCGGTCCGGGCAGGGCTCGAACGGCAGCTGCCGGGGCGCCTGGTCGGCGTGTCGGTGGATGCCGACGGTCGCCCCGCGTACCGGCTGTCGCTGCAGACGCGTGAGCAGCACATCCGTCGCGAGAAGGCGACCTCGAACATCTGCACCGCCCAGGTGCTGTTGGCCGTCATGGCGGCGATGTATGCCGTTTATCACGGGCCCGAGGGGCTGAAGCGGATCGCTCAGGGCGTGCACGCGAAGACGGCCCTGGTCGTCGGATCGCTTCGTGCGCGCGGCGTCGAGGTGCTGACGGAACACTTCTTCGACACGATCCAGGTGCGGGTCGCGGATGCCGCCGCCGTTGCCTCAGCGGCGGCGGGGCTCGGCATCCTGCTGCGACGCGTGGATGAGACCACGGTCGGGATCTCGATCGATGAGGTCAGCGCTGCCGATCCGTCGATCGAGGCGGATCTGCTCGCGGCGTTCGGTGCTGCGGGCGAGGTCCACGGGGTGGAGACAGCGGCGGACTCTCTCGCCGGCTCGGCCTTCACTTCGCTGGCCGGGGTGCGCATGTACCCCGAGCCGCTCCGCCGCACTGACGCCTACCTCGCTCACGAGGTGTTCCACGCGCACCGGTCTGAGACAGCCATGATGCGATACCTGAAGACGCTCGCCGACCGCGACTACGCGCTTGATCGCGGCATGATTCCGCTGGGTTCGTGCACGATGAAGCTCAACGCCGCTACCGAGATGGCGGCAGTCTCGTGGCCGGAGTTCGCGCGGATGCATCCGTTTGCTCCGGCATCCGATGTCGAGGGATATCTCGAGCTGATCGATCAGCTCGAAGTGTGGCTGGCTGAGGTCACCGGCTACGACGCCGTCTCGATGCAGCCGAACGCGGGGTCCCAGGGCGAGCTCGCGGGCCTGCTCGCGATCCGCGGCTACCACCGCTCCCGAGGCGACGAGCAGCGCACCGTATGCCTCATTCCCTCGTCCGCGCACGGCACGAACGCGGCATCCGCTGTGCTCGCCGGGATGCGGGTCGTGGTCGTCGCCTGTGATGAGGCCGGAAATGTCGACCTCGACGATCTGCGCGCCAAGATCGCCGAGCATGCCGAGGCGCTCGCCGCCCTCATGATCACGTATCCCTCGACGCACGGCGTGTACGAGCACGAGGTACTGGCGATCACCACCGCGGTGCACGAGGCAGGCGGCCAGGTCTACATCGACGGGGCGAACCTCAACGCACTCGTCGGCTACGCGCGCCTCGGCGATCTCGGTGGCGATGTGTCGCACCTGAACCTGCACAAGACGTTCGCGATCCCGCACGGCGGCGGCGGTCCGGGTGTCGGTCCTGTGGCGGCCAAGGCGCACCTCACGCCGTTCCTGCCCTCGCATCCGATGGCACAGCGGGACCGGCATCCGTCGCTCGTGGATGCCGAGGGCGCGGTGTTCGCCGGGGGGCCGATCTCGGGTGCGCCGTACGGTTCGGCATCCATCCTGCCGATCTCATGGGCATACGTGCGGATGATGGGAGCTGACGGCCTGCGCCAGGCCACCGGCAGCGCGGTCTTGGCGGCGAACTACATCGCAGCCCGCCTGCGCGAGCACTACCCGGTGCTCTACGCGGGCGAGAACGGGCTGGTCGCGCACGAGTGCATCCT
Source organism: Microbacterium schleiferi (assembly GCF_038150145.1). Lineage (GTDB taxonomy): Bacteria > Actinomycetota > Actinomycetes > Actinomycetales > Microbacteriaceae > Microbacterium > Microbacterium schleiferi_B. Next base: position 45,558 of record NZ_JBBWSA010000010.1, on the reverse strand, counting down.
GGATCTCCGGCCGCTGCGGGAGGCCACCGGCATCACGGTGGATGACGTGGCCAAGCGCCTCATCGACTACGGATTCCACGCGCCGACGATGTCGTTCCCGGTCGCGGGGACGCTCATGGTCGAGCCGACCGAGTCCGAGGATCTCGGTGAGCTCGAGCGGTTCATCGAGGCGATGATCGCGATCAAGGCCGAAGCCGATGCTGTCGCTGCGGGGGAGTGGCCTGCTGGCGACAACCCGCTCGTGAATGCGCCGCACACGGCCGAGGCCATCGCGGTCGGCGACTGGCAGCATCCGTATTCGCGCGAGCGTGCGGTCTATCCGGTTCGTTCCCTGGTGCGCTCGAAGTATTGGCCCCCGGTGCGCCGCATCGACCAGGCCTACGGCGACCGCAACCTCGTCTGCGCCTGCCCGCCCCCCGCCGCCTTCGCCTAGCCCCCTCTCGTCCGTCCCCTGCCCGCACCGCCCAAACGACTCGCGCGCGAGACTGCAACGTGCCCGCGAGAGGGCCGAACTCAGGTGCTTTCTCGCGGGGCAGCTGCAGCTTCGCGCGCTCGGCCGGCGCGCCGCAGCGAGCGTTGCATCAGCATTAGCTGTGTACCGTCGGCGGGCGCTACTCGTGGAACGCCAGCTTCGATCAGGATGCCGCGGAGTCGGTCGAAGTGAACGACATCAGACCATCCCCAATGAGCGATAGCACGGGCTTCGCGTCGAAGGCGGGCGTCACGATCCGCTCGCGCGCGGAGAGCAGTGACGGGATCGCCAAGTGACCCGTCGTACTTCAACTCGCCATCCGCTTCGCCGACCGTGTGCGTCGACTCCCACCACATGTCGCAGCGGTCCTGCCCGAACCACACCTGCAGTTGAGGGGCGGCGAAGCCGAGCCACTCGACGGCGGCGCGGCTCACGGACTCCAACGGCGACTCTGCATCCCGCACCGCTCTCGAGAGCGGCCATCGCGCTCGCCGCCGCCCGCGCGAGCTCTCGCGTGACTCGTTCTCGTTCAGCAGAGCGTCCACGGTGAGATCCGGGTTCAGGCGGAGCGCTGCATCGGCGACCACAAGCGCGCATACCTCCGGTCGTGAGCGCGCCAGACTCACCACCGTGTCCAGCTCGTTAACCACCAGCAGACCGTCGATCTCAACGACGTCAGGCATCCGGTAATGGGCATGAACCCGGACGCCGGATGACACGCGTGACGTCCCCCCGGGTCCAGTCGTTGCATGGACAAGAAGAGGGTCTCCAAAGACGGGCAGGCCAAGCAGTGCACAAGCCGATTCGTGACTGAACACCGTGTCGGGTCGTAGCCGCGCAACCGCATGAACGCGAGCGAGATACCGGTCCCACGGCGAGAGCTCGCGCCACTCCTCAGCTGGTGCGAAGACACCTCGCCGGACATGATGCAGTTGCCCCTGCCGCACGGCGCGGGTCAGATCATGCCGCTCCCGGCTCATCAGCAGCGGCACGGGAGCAGGTTGCGGGTTCCGTCGGTGAGTCGGCATTGACTCACGATCACTGCATCCCCGGGTCCCTTACTCCGCGTATTTGCACGCTGCGGATTTGTGAGCCGCCGTGTGCGCAGGGGAGGAACGGTCGATGCGAGCGCCAACAAGGTCGTGAGACTGCAACGTGCCCGCGAGACGTGTGGTCGTGAGGGCTGCCTGATGGGCACGTTGCAGTCTCGCGCCGCGCGAGGGGGCGGAAGAGGGTGATCGAGCGGGGGGGGGGGGCTAGAAGACGCCGGGAAAGAGGGTCACCGCGAGGGGGTAGCCGACGAAGGCCACGATATCGATAAGGGTGTGGGCGATCACGAGCGGCATGACCCGACCCCACCGGCGGTAGCACCAGCCGAAGACGACGCCCATCGCGAAGTTACCGATGATCGCACCGAAGCCCTGGTAGGCGTGATAGGCGGCGCGAAGACCGGCGGTCGTCAGGATGATCGCCCACCAGTTCCAGCCGAACCGGCGGAGGCGATCGAACAGATACCCGAGAAAGATGACCTCCTCGGTCAGCCCAGCGCGCAGCGCTGCCAGCATCAGCAGCGGAACTGTCCACCACGCGGCATCCAGCGGCGAGGCGCTCACCTGAAGCGTGATCCCGAGCGCACGGCCTGCGACGTAGAGGGCAAGGCCCGGGATGCCGATCACGGCGCCGAGCAGGAGCGCACGCCCGAGATCGCCACCGAACCGCGAGAAGTCCAGGCCGATCCGCCTCAGGGCGTTGGACCCCGGCTCCCAGAGCAGGTAAATCACCAACGCCACCAGCGCCAACCCGAAGAAGATGCTGAGGAACTGGTACAGCGCGTTCCACAGCGCCTCGGCGTCCCGGTTCGGATTCAGCTGGGTCTGCTGCTGCGCGAGAGTCTGGTTTTCTTGAGCGGCACGGATGAGCGAGCGCGTGAACGACAGGATGCTGTACAGCGCCGACTGACCGACGGTGATCGCCAGGACGATCCACAGCTCCCACGTCAGCCGCGTACGTGTTTGCCCCTCAACCCGCGAAACGTTCAGCACTTCGCTCACAACGGGATGCCGCTTCCGGGGGTGCACCTTGTCAGATTGCCACATGCAACTCCCGCCGAGTTAAGGGTATGTAACTTTTCGGCCTCAGGTTTTGAACAACTCACAGCCCGCGCTTAGGGTTTTTCCATCCGTGCCGGGGTCGATCGTGCCCCGGCACATAACCCCTTGCACAGGAGGAAATGTGAAGATCTCGCGCTTCTTGACGGCGGCAGCCATTGCCGGCGTCGGCGCTCTGGTGATCTCGGGCTGCACCCCGAGCGCCGAGGACGATTCCGGGCTCATCGAGGGTTCGGCGATCTCGGTCGCGTGGAACCAGGCGTTCTACTCGATGAACGGCTTTACCTCGTACGGCAACGCCACCGCGAACAACAACATCAACTACTTGGTGTTGGACGGCTTCAACTACTACGACAACACCCCCGCCCTGGTGAAAAACACCTCGTTCGGCACCTATGAGCTCGTGAGCGAAGACCCGCTGACGGTCACCTACACGATCAACGAGGGTGTGAAGTGGTCCGACGGGACCGCCGTGGACGCTGCCGACCTCTTGCTGAACTGGGCCGCGCTCTCACGTGCGCTCGACACGCCGGACTTCGACCCGGCTGACTTCACCGACCCCGAGACGGGTGAGTTCACCGACGCGTTTCCGACGGACGTCGTCTACTTCGACTCGGGTGCGACTCCGGATGCCGGTCTCGGCCTGGTCAGCCAGACCCCCGAGGTCAGCGAAGACGGCCGCTCCATCACGATGGTCTACGACGCTCCGTTCGTCGACTGGGAGCTGTCGTTCTCGTCCCCGCTGCCCGCGCACGTGGTCGCCAAGAACGCGCTGGGCATCACCGACAACGCCGAGGCCAAGCAGGCAGTGCTCGACGCGATCCAGAACGATGACGCGGCTGCCCTCGCGCCGATCTCGTCCTTCTGGAACTCCGGCTTCAACTTCACGTCGATGCCCTCGGACACAGAGCTCGTCACCGCGAGCGGTCCGTACATGATCACGGACTTCGTTGCCGATCAGTACATCACTCTGAAGGCGAACCCCGAGTACACGGGCGAGAACAAGCCGACCATTGAAGAGATCACGATCCGCTTCATCCCCGACCCGCTGGCTGCTGTTCAGGCCCTGCAGAACGGTGAAGTCGACATTATCTCGCCCCAGGCGACAGCTGACATCAAGACGGCTCTCGACGGTCTCGACGGAGTCACTGTCCTCACCGGTCTCGAGGGCACCTACGAGCACGTCGACCTTCAGTTCGAGAACGGCCGCAACCCCGAGAACATCTTCTCCAACCCCCTCGCCCGCGAGGCGTTCATGAAGACGATCCCCCGCCAGGAGATCGTGGACACGCTGATCAAGCCGATCATCGGTGATGACGCGATTCTGCGTAACTCGCAGCTGTTCGTTCCCGGTGCTGAGGGCTACGACGAGTCGGTGGCCAACAACACCTCGCTGGACTACGAGCAGGTTGACATCGAAGGCGCAAAGGCTCTCCTCGCTGAGTCGGGTGTGACCAACACGGACGTCTGCATCCTGTACGCAGCGAACAACCCGCGTCGTGTCAACGAGTTCGCGCTCATCCAGCAGTCGGCAAACCAGGCTGGCTTCAACGTCACGGACTGCGGTTCGACTGAGTGGGGCGGCCTGCTCGGTACCCCGGGTGCCTACGACGCATCCCTGTTCGGGTGGCAGTCGACGAGCCTCGGCGTTACCAACTCGCTGCCGACGTTCCAGACTGGCGGAATCAACAACCTGAACTTCTACTCGAACGCTCAGGTTGATGATCTGGTCGCACAGCTGAACGTCACGTTCGATAAGGCCGAGCAGATCACGATGCTCCAGGAGATGGACAAGCTGCTGTGGGAGGACTTCTACGGCGTCACCATCTTCCAGTTCCCGAGCGTGACCGCATACAGCGACCGCGTCCAGGGAGTCGATCCGTCCATTCTTGCCCCGACGATCTTCTGGAACGCCTGGGACTGGACAGTGACAAGCGGCGAGTCGACCGAGGGTTGACCGCCAGGGAGGCGCCGGACAGCGGCGCCTCCCACAGAGGGTGCAGGTCCTACCGGGACCTGCACCCTCGCACGTTAGACTTCTGCGCAATCGCGCCGGGCGAGACGGAAGATCCCGCAACTCGCCGACCCTCGGATAGGTAGGCCGCCCTCTTCATGGCTTCATTCATCGTTCGACGCCTTATCGCGTCGGTGTTCGTCCTCCTCGCGGCGACGTTCTTGATGTACATGCTCGTTTCGCTCGCGGGAGATCCGCTCGACGAGCTGCGGACGTCGAACGCGCCGAACAAGCAGGAGCTGATCGATGCACGCATCAAGCTGCTGAACCTCGACGTCCCCGCGCCGCTGCGGTACTTCTTGTGGTTGGGGGCAGTTCTGCGTGGCGACTTCGGCATCAGCATCCAGAACCAGTCGGTCAACGCACTGTTGGCCAACGCGCTCACCTCGACCATCACGCTCGTGACGACCGCGACCGTCGTGGCGATCATTCTTGGACTCGCGGTGGGTATCGTCTCTGCACTGCGTCAGTACAGCGGATTCGACTACGGCGTCACTCTCGTCGCGTTCCTTTTCTTTTCGCTCCCGATCTTCTGGGTCGCGGTACTGCTCAAGCAATACGGCGCTATCCAGATGAACAACTGGCTCGCGGACCCCGCCATAGCCGCACCCGTCATCGTCATCGGCGCACTCCTCTCCGGGGTCGTCTGGATGTCGCTGCTGGGTGGTTCGCTACGTAAGCGCCTTCTCGTCTTCGCGATCGGGACTGTTGCCACTGCTGGAGTGCTCGTTTACCTCTCGGCTACGAGGTGGTTCGCCGACCCGAGCATCGGGATCGTCGTCTTCGTGATTCTTAGCGTCGGCATTGCGGTAGCGGTGACGGCGATCTCAACCGGTTTGCGAAACCGCCGCGCGCTCTACGCCTCGCTTGTCGTCGTCGTCATTGCCATCGCGCTCTACTTCCCGATGATGTACTACCTACTGAGCGGGATGACACTTCCGCTGTTCCTAGGACTCGCTGCCCTCACCATCGTCGTTAGTGGCGCGATCGGATGGCTCTTCGGAGGCAACGATCGCGGTCCTGTCATCCGCACCGCCATCATCGTCGGCGTGCTCACCGCTGGATTGCTGGCGCTCGACAAGTACATGTCGTATTGGAACGCCTACACGAACTCGGATCGGGTCAACGGTCGTCCGATTGCCACTGTCGGCGCCTCGACCCCGGGGCTCGGTGGCAACTTCTGGGTGCAGGGAATCGACCTGTTCACGCACCTGCTGCTTCCAACGATCGCGATCATCCTCATCTCGTTCGCCAGCTACACGCGATACTCGCGTGCGAGCTTGCTCGAGGTCATGAACCAGGACTATATCCGCACTGCGCGCGCGAAGGGTCTCACCGAGCGTACGGTCGTCGTGCGTCACGCGTTCCGTAACGCGCTTATTCCCATCACCACGATCATCGCGTTCGATGTCGGCGCGATCGTCGGTGGGGCGGTGATCACCGAGACGGTCTTCGGGTGGGTCGGCATGGGCCGCCTCTTCGTCGATGCGCTGCGGGTCTCCGACCCCAACCCCGTCATGGCCTTCTTCATTGTGGCTGGCTCTCTTGCCGTGGTCTTCAACCTCATAGCCGACCTCGTCTACGCAGCCCTCGACCCGAGAATCAAGGTGAGTTGAGATGGCCCAGGACACGACCTCTCCGGCATCCGACGCCGCGATCGACCGCGGCACGGAGACCTCCATCGAGCAGCGTGAAACAGAAGGTCTGAGCCAGGGCCAGATCGTCCGACGCCGCTTCTTCCGGCATCGGGCGGCTCTCGTGGCCATGTTCGTTCTCGGGTTCATCATCGTCTTGGCGTTCACCTCGGTTGGCGTGACCCTCTGGGGCCTGCGAATTCCCGGATGGTGGCAGTACACGTGGGATCAGATCCCGCCGATCGAGAACGGCGGACAACCCACGCTGAGCCTGCTACCCGAGTTCCTCGGCGGCGCAGGCATCACGTTCGGCAACCACCCGTTTGGGCAAGACGAGGTCGGCCGCGACATCTTCGCCGTCGTCATGCGCGGCGCTCAGCAGTCGATCATGGTCATGGTCATCGCGGGGGTCGTGGCATCCTTCATTGGCGTCGTCATCGGCGCGGTCTCGGGGTACTACGGCAAGGCAACGGACGCCGTTCTGATGCGGTTCACCGACGTCGTGATCACCATCCCCCTGATCGTGATCGGTTCGGTGCTCGGTCACGCGTTCGGCAGCCTCGGTGCCGCAGTCCTGGGTGTGGTCATCGGGTTGTTCGCGTGGACGACGATGGCGCGGCTCGTTCGGGGTGAGTTCCTCACCCTACGCGAGCGGGAATTCGTCGATGCCGCGAGAGTGTCGGGCGCCCGCGATCGCCGCATCATCTTCCGTCACATCCTCCCCAACGCCGTCGGGGTGATCGTGGTCAACGCGACCCTGCTGATGGCGGGAGCGATCCTGCTCGAGTCCGCGCTGAGCTATTTGGGCTTCGGCGTGCAGGCCCCTGACACGTCGCTGGGCAAGATCGTCTCCGACAACCAGGCCGCGTTCTCTACCCGACCGTGGCTGTTCTGGTGGCCCGGCATCTTCATCATCGCGATCGCTCTGTGCGTCAACTTCATCGGTGACGGGCTCCGCGATGCCTTCGACCCGCGTCAGAAGAAGATGCCGAGTGAGCGGGCGATGGCACGGGCGGCGAAGGCATCCGGTCATGCCCCGGTGGATGTCGACACTACAGCGTCCACGGACGCCCCTTCCGTGACAGTTGCTGGCGAGGCCGTGTACACGGGGGATGTCGTGAACTATCACGATGCTCGTCCGGAAGAACCGGGCGACGGCCAGCACTCGCCACTGGATCCCGAACGATGAGTTTGGCCTTATACGAAAGCGCCCAGGACCGACGCCAGAGCCAGCACGAGCAACGTAGCGATCGCCGGTACGTTGACGGTGTGCCAGTCGGCGCCCGGATCGGCGCCAGCGTCCAACGCGCCGCGGTCGCGAAGCTCCTCCCAGCGTCCGCGTATCACCTGGGCCAGGTTGCCGCTGGGCGTCGAGATCGCGTCGCTGGGTCGCAGGCTCGCGTGTGGTCCTTGAGCGCTCTGACCCACTCCGGCGAAGTCGCTCCGGGACAGACCCGCCGATCGGTGCCGGCTCGGTGCGGGAGCGGCCCACACCGTGATCGCTCGCTGAGCGGTAGTAACGCGCAGCGACCAGCGCGTATCGATGCTCTGGATCGAGGGCCAGGATATGAAGGCGGTGCGGAAGGGGTTGGTGACCGTCACGCCGTGGTCTTGGACCGTCAGGCTCGGTCGCCAGAACAGCACGACAGCCAGCACGGCGACAAAGAGCAGCGGCCACCCGTAGCGCAGTCCGTCGAGCGGGTTCTGAATGGTCATGGCCACGATGCCCAGACCGGCGATCGCGACCGTCGCGCCGGCAAGGATTCGGCCGCCGAGCGGTCGGTAGTGCACATCGATCGACTGCATGAGATCAAGCTTTGCAGACAGGAGTTCTCCCATGAGTGAGTCAGCGCCGGGCACGGCAGCGCAGAAGATCCTGGAAGTCTCGCACCTGGGCGTCGAGTTCTGGGTCGAGGGGAAGTTCTACCCCGCGGCAATCGACATGAACTACGTCGTGAATCGCGGCGAAGTTCTGGCCATAGTCGGTGAGTCCGGCTCGGGAAAGAGCACGTCCTCGATGGCCTTGCTCGGCCTGCTCCCGGAGAACGCTCGGGTAACCGGCTCGATCAAGCTGCAAGACCGGGAACTGCGCGGCGCCGACCCGGCAGAACTGCGTTCGCTCCGTGGGAACGAGATCGCCGTCATCTTCCAGGAGCCGATGACGGCCCTGAACCCTGTCTATACGGTCGGCTTCCAGATCACCGAGGCATTGCGGTCACACGATCGGACGCTCTCGCCTAACGATGCGAAGGAGCGGGCGATCGAGCTCCTTCGCATGGTGGAGATGCCCCGGGCCGAGGAGGCGTTCCACAAATACCCCCACCAGCTGTCGGGCGGTCAGCGGCAGCGAGCGATGATTGCTCAATCGATCTCGTGCGATCCGCTCCTGTTGATCGCCGACGAACCAACGACAGCTCTCGATGTCACCGTGCAGGCCGAGATTCTCGACCTGCTGCGAAACCTCCACAAGCGCCTCGATTCGGCAATCATCCTCATCACCCACGATATGGGGGTCGTCGCGGACCTCGCCGACCGGATCATGGTCATGAAGGACGGCGTTGTTGTCGAGTCGGGGACGGTAGAGCAGATCTTCACGGAGCCGACGCACCCGTATACCCAGGCGCTTCTGAGTGCCGTTCCGCACTTGGGAATCCACAACGCGGTCGAGTCGAGTTCGCCCGCTCAGGTTGATGAGCGCCCAGCCGGAGCAGACACCTCGCACGGGGGCGCCCAGCCCGTGCTCCACTTCGAGGATGTTTCCATCGAGTACCCCAAACGGGGCAGGATTCCCGCCTTCCGCGCCGCGGAGAACATTGACCTTGCGGTTTACCCCGGCGAGATCATGGGGCTGGTCGGAGAGTCCGGATCGGGAAAGACGACGCTTGGTCGCGCCGCCGTCGGACTTCTTCCTATCGCCGAGGGCAAGCTCACAGCGGTGGGCGTCGACATTTCTGACGCGAGCGCGAAGGATCTCTTCTCAATCCGCAGACGCACCGGCATTGTCTTCCAGGACCCGTCATCTTCGCTGAACCCCCGGATGCCCATTGGTCAGTCGATTGGCGAGCCGCTGTTCCTGGCGGGAGAGGCGAAGGGCAAGGCACTCGACAGGCGAGTGGAGACTCTGCTCGACCAAGTCGAACTCCCGACCTCGTATCGCAACCGCTTCCCACACGAGCTGTCGGGAGGGCAGAAGCAGCGCGTGGGCATCGCGCGAGCTCTCGCGCTCGCCCCCGACCTTCTGGTGGCGGATGAACCCACTTCCGCGCTGGATGTTTCTGTCCAGGCCCGATTCCTCGAGCTGCTCCAGGAGCTGCAGCAGGAGCTCAAGTTCGCGTGCCTTTTCATCAGCCACGACCTTGCCGTCGTGGACATCCTCTCGCATCGCATTTCGGTGATGCACTTCGGGAAGATCGTCGAGCAGGGTACGAAGGAGCAGATTCTGCGCAATCCGCAGGATGATTACACCAAGCGCCTCATCGCGGCTGTGCCCGTTCCGGATCCCGCTGAGCAGCGGCAGCGTCGCGAGGCGCGGGCTGCCCTCCTGGCAGAGCAGAAGTCCGCCTAAAGCGGGACAACGCTCCGCTCAGCGGCCTGCAAGCGGTCCTGAGATATCCTGGAAGGCGCCGGCATCCCGGCCGCCTCCCCACCCGCAAGGACTCCCTCATGGCGCATGCCCTCCGTTCGGACCTCCGAAACGTCGCGATCGTCGCGCACGTCGACCACGGCAAGACCACGCTCGTGGATGCGATGCTGCGCCAGACCGGCTCGTTCGGGGAACACGCGCACGTCGAAGAGCGCGCGATGGACTCGAACGACCTCGAACGCGAAAAGGGCATCACGATCCTCGCGAAGAACACGGCGATCACCTACAACGGTGCTCACACCGAGGTTCCCGTGACGATCAATGTGATCGACACTCCCGGGCACGCGGACTTCGGGGGAGAGGTTGAGCGCGGCCTGTCGATGGTGGACGGCGTCGTGCTGCTCGTGGATGCCTCGGAGGGGCCGCTCCCGCAGACCCGCTTCGTGTTGCGCAAGGCGCTGGAGGCGAAGCTTCCCGTCATCCTGCTCGTCAACAAGACCGACCGGCCGGATGCCCGCATCGCCGAGGTCGAGGAGGAATCGCACGACCTGCTGCTGGGCCTTGCCTCGGATCTGCAGGAGGATGTCCCGGATCTCGACGTCGATGCCCTGCTCGACGTTCCCGTCGTCTATGCCTCGGGGCGAGCCGGCGCAGCGTCACGCAACCGTCCTGCAAACGGATCGCTTCCCGACAACGACGACCTCGAGCCGCTGTTCGAAGCGATCCTCGAGCACGTTCCGGCGCCGTCATATGACGACGAAGCGCCGCTGCAGGCGTGGGTGACAAACCTCGATTCGAGCCCGTTCCTCGGTCGTCTCGCGCTCCTTCGTGTCTTCAACGGCACCCTGAAGAAGGGCCAGACTGTGGCCTGGGTGCGTCACGACGGATCCCACTCGAACGCCCGGGTCACCGAACTACTCAAGACCCGCGCGCTCGAGCGCTATCCCGCCGAGTCGGCCGGCCCCGGTGACATCGTCGCGATCGCCGGGATCGAGGAGATCACGATCGGTGAGACGATCGCCGACCCCGAGGACGTGCGTCCGCTGCCGGCCATCACGGTCGATGACCCCGCCATCTCGATGACGATCGGCACGAACACCTCGCCGCTTGTCGGCAAGGTCAAGGGTCACAACGTGACGGCCCGCATGGTGAAGGATCGCCTCGACCGAGAACTCATCGGCAACGTCTCGATCAAGGTCGTCGACATCGGGCGGCCGGATGCCTGGGAGGTGCAGGGCCGCGGAGAGTTGGCCCTCGCCATCCTCGTCGAGAACATGCGCCGCGAGGGCTTCGAGCTCACCGTCGGCAAGCCTCAGGTCGTCACCCGCAAGGGGCCGAACGGGCAGACGCAGGAACCCTTCGAGCACCTCACGATCGACGCTCCCGAGGAGTACCTCGGTGCTATCACGCAGCTTCTTGCCGCGCGCAAGGGTCGAATGGAGACGATGGTCAACCACGGTACCGGCTGGGTGCGGATGGAGTTCGTCGTCCCTTCGCGCGGACTCATCGGCTTCCGCACTGAGTTCCTCTCGATCACCCGCGGCACCGGGATCGCCAACGCGATCTCGCACGGATACGACGACTGGGCAGGACAGATCGTCGCGCGCCAGAACGGTTCGATCGTCGCCGACCGCGCGGGTGTCGTTACCCCGTTCGCCATGATGGCGCTGCAGGAGCGCATGAGCTTTTTCGTGCAGCCCACCGAAGAGGTCTACGAGGGCATGGTTGTCGGCGAGAACACGCGAGCCGATGACATGGACGTGAACATCACGAAAGAGAAGAAGCTCACGAACATGCGTTCCTCGACGGCTGACGAGCTGGAGAGGCTCACGCCGCCGCGACAGCTCTCCCTCGAGGAGAGCCTCGAGTTCGCGCGCGAAGACGAGTGTGTCGAAGTCACTCCCGAGAAGGTGCGGATCCGCAAGGTGATCCTCGATCAGACCGAGCGTGGCCGCGCTGCATCCCGTCTGAAGCGTCAGGACGCCAACGCCTGACCTTCGTGCTCCAGGCGCGGCAAGGCGCGGACGAATCAGCCCTCGAGGATCAGCTCCTGCAGCTGCTCGAGCAGGTGCGCGGGGAGATCCGAGTCCGGTCCCGTAGCGTTGAGCGCGATCGCGACAGCCGTCTGGGACTCCGGGTGGTACATCGCCAGTGCCTGGTAGCCCAGGCCGTTGCCGGTGTGGCCGATCCAGTCGCCGATCCGACCGATGCCGAAACCGTACTCGTCGTAGAAGGGGCTCGCCGGGTCGGGGGAGGTGTCGTGCCACTCCGAGAGTCGACGCTCCTGCGCGGCGTCCGACACGAGCGTTCCTGCGCCGAGCGCCTCGGCCCACGCGGCAAGGTCTCCCGCCGTACCGAACAGGCCGCCGGCGGCAGAGAACGCGCTCGCGCGGACAGCGGGAAGCTCCTCCACGGTGCCATCAGCATCCACCTGGAACGGTGCTGCAGTCCCCTCCGGCGGCAGAGCGTTTCCCGGATACACGACTGACTCGAGCTGTAGCGGCTCCAGGATGCGCGTCGCGACTGCCTCGGGCCAGCTGAGCCCCGAGGCAGTGTCGATGACCTGCCCGAGCAGGACGGTGTTGGTGTTGGAGTACTCGTAGCTGGTCCCGGGCGTGAACTCCTCGGGCACACCGTCGGTGAGACCGTAGAGGGTCGTGTCGCTCCAGCTGCGCGTCCAGTCCACGACCAGCAGGTCAACAAGCCCCGCTTGCGTCGAATAGCTGGGTACCCCTGAGGTCATCGTGGCAAGCTCATCGATCGTCGCAGTCGTCTCGATCCCGGTTCCGGCGGTCGGCGCCAGCGCATCCAGATCAAGGATGCCGTCATCGGCCAGCTGCAGCACCACGGTCGCGACGAACGACTTGGTCACGCTGCGGTAGGCGAACCGTGTCTGATCGGTCACGGGCGTGCCGCTGGCATCCGCGACTCCCGCCGGGTAGACCGTGGTCGCCCCGTCGCGGCGGATCGCGATAGCGCCGCCGGGGACGGATGCCGACTCAAGCGCCGCGGCGAAGGCCTCGCTAACCGGGCTCGAGGGCGGTGCGGCGCTGCATCCGGACGCGACGGTGGCGACGGCAGCCGCGACAGCTCCCGCGAGCATGCGCCCGCGATATCGGGTGTGGCGGGTCATCGTTCCAGCCGAGGGTGACTCCTCAGCGCATTTCGGAGACAAGGACCGCGCTGGTGCCGGCGACGAGGGCCTCGAAGACGTGTGCTGCATCGCCGGGATAACAGAGGTAGTCCCCGGGCTCCAGGTCGAAGGGTGCCTCGCGCGGGCCGACGCGTGCTCTTCCCGACAGGAGGACGACGTGTTCCGTGGTGCCCGTCGGATGTGCGTCCGAGAGCCGCGGCGAGCCTGGTTCGGCGCGGAGGAGGTACAGGTCACGTCTGACGTTCGGCGGGGCAGCCGAGAGCAACAGTGCCTCGTAGGCCGAACCTGCGGCTCGCACTCCGTGGCCATCGCGTGCGCGGATGAGCGTGGGTTCACTCTCGCGGTCCTCTACCAACGCGGCGAAGGGGGCCCCTAGAGCCGTCGCGATCGCCCACAGGGTCTCGACGTTGGGATTGGCCGAACCTGCTTCGATCTGCGAGATGGTGGCCTTGGACACGCCCGAGCGTCGCGCGAGCTCTGCGGCAGAAACTCCCGCGCGGTCGCGTTCGCGTCGGACGGCGGTCGCGATGCGGGACCCCAGACTCATGTCGTTCATTATGCCGAACTATTGTCCACTTGACCGAACGAATTTCTTCTTGCAGGATGGCGAGCATGGAGCCGGTCGAAGGGCTGCCGCAGGGCGACGGAACGGATGCCGCGCGCGGTGCGTGGCGCCAGGGCCTGAGTGTCGCCCTCGCGACGAGTGCCTATGGCGTGTCGTTCGGCGCGCTATCGGTAGCGGCGGGACTTGATGTCTGGCAGACGTGCATCCTCAGCCTCGTCATGTTCACGGGGGGTTCGCAATTCGCCTTCGTGGGAGTGATCTCAGCCGGAGGCCTCGCGGCGATCCCGGCAGCCGTCGCGTCGGCGGCGCTCCTGGGCGTGCGAAACGTTGCTTACGGCATCCGGATGTCGACCCTGCTGCCCCCCGGGCGATTAACCCGGATCGCGGCGCCGCAGTTCACGATCGACGAGTCCACGGCAGTCGCTCTCGCGCAGCCGACGCCGCGCGCACGAACCGTCGGCTTCTGGGTCACCGGCATCGGGATCTACATCGGGTGGAACCTCTCGACCCTCGTGGGTGCGCTCCTGGGCGACGTGCTCGGTGACCCGCGCGCGTACGGATTGGATGCCGCGGCCGCAGCAGCCTTCCTCGCCTTGCTGTGGCCCCGGCTGCGCGGCAGGCAGCCGATCGTCGTGGGCATCGCGGCCGCCGTGGTGGCTACCGTGCTGACGCCGTCGCTGATGCCCGGCCTTCCGGTGCTGATCGCCGCGCTGGTGGCGATCCTGGTCGGCTGGTTCGACTGGGGATCGCGGGCGGAAACGGCTCGGGATGCTCGCCCGGGAGGCCCTGACGAACCCGACGACGTACCAGAACGAGTGGGGCTGCCGTGACCCTGTGGAGCGCGATTGCGCTGGCATCGGTCATCTGCCTGGCGCTCAAGGTGACCGGGTACCTCGTTCCGCCCCGCCTGCTCGAGGCGCCTCGGCCTGCGCGGATCGCCGACCTCCTGACGGTCGCCCTCCTCGCCGCGCTTGTCGCTGTGCAAACACTCGGCGTCGGCCAGCAGATCGTGGTTGATGCCCGCGTCCCCGCCGTACTGGTGGCTGCCGGTCTGCTCCTGCTGCGCGCACCGTTCCTCGTCGTGGTGGTCGCGGCCGCCGCGGTGGCCGCCGCGCTGCGGTGGTGGGGCCTGGCTGTGTAAGGTTGCGCCAGGCGCCGCCGCGCCTGGCTGTGTAGGTTGCGCCAGGCGCTGCCGCGCCTGGCTGTGTGAGGTTTCGCACAGCGGCGCCGCGATACAGTGATGCGGTGCCGCGCTTCTCGTTTCTTCGCCTTGCCGCGTGGGCGGTCGCGTTGATCGTCGGTGCGATCTATGGTGCCGCGGGAACCGTCAGCCATGCCTACCGTCTGTTCGGCATCCCGGTGGGACTCGTGCTGGCGATGGTGGCGGGAGCGGCAGTGATCATCGCGGTGCGCCTTCTGACAGCCGACCGGTGGGCCGCGCTTGCCACCGGGCTTGGTGCCATGGGCATCACGATCGTGCTCTCGGGAACCGGGGCCGGTGGCTCGGTGATCGTGCCGCAGTCGATCCTGGGCGTCGTGTGGACCCTGTGGCTTCCCCTAGTGACGGCCTTCGTCGTCGCCTGGCCTGAGCGTGTCGACCGCGGCCAGCCCGTCCGAGCGGCCGACTAGACTTGCTTTCGTGACGTATGTGATCGCCCTTCCGTGCGTCGATGTCAAGGATCGTGCCTGCATCGACGAGTGCCCCGTCGACTGCATCTATGAGGGGGAGCGCAGCCTCTACATCCACCCGGATGAGTGTGTCGACTGCGGCGCCTGCGAGCCCGTGTGCCCCGTTGAGGCGATTTACTACGAAGACGACCTGCCCGAGGAGTGGCAGGACTACTACAAGGCGAATGTCGAGTTCTTCGATGACCTTGGCTCGCCCGGTGGGGCCGCCAAGGTCGGGGTGATCCCCAAAGATCACCCGATCATTGCCGAGCTGCCTCCGCAGAACCACTGATCCCGGGTTTCGACGGATGGGCGTCGCCGACCTGGCCGATTACCCGTGGGACGCGATGGCGCCCTACGCCGCGCAGGCGCGCTCGCACCCGGACGGGATGGTCGATCTTTCGATCGGTTCACCGGTAGATCCGACTCCTGAGGTGATCGCGCGAGCTCTTGCCGCTTCGACCGACGCTCATGCCTACCCGCAGACCGTCGGCACGCCTCAGCTGAGGGAGGCGATCGTCGACTGGTACGCGCGTCGGCGCGGAGTGCCGGGGCTCACGATCGACGCTGTGCTCCCGACCATCGGGTCGAAGGAACTCGTCGCCCTCCTGCCGCTGCTCCTGGGCCTTGGGCCGGGAGACGTCGTCGTCCATCCGGTTGCGGCATACCCGACCTACGAGGTCGGCGCACGAGTCGTGGGGGCGACGCCGATCGCTTCCGACGATCCGACCCAGTGGCCCCAGAACACGCGGCTGATCTGGGTCAACTCGCCGGGGAATCCCGACGGGGCGGTTCTGAATGCTGCTGCGCTGCGTGTCGCCCGTGACCGGGCGCGAGAGCTCGGTGCGGTGCTCGCGAGCGACGAGTGCTACGCCGAGCTCGGCTGGGATGCGCCCTGGGATCGTGAGGCGATTCCGTCCGCGCTGGACCCCCGCGTCACCGACGGGGACAACACCGGGATCTTGTCGGTGTATTCGCTGAGCAAGCAGTCGAACCTTGCCGGATACCGTGCAGCTTTCGTCGCGGGTGACACCGCGGTCATCCAAGGGATGCTGACAGCTCGTAAACACCTGGGGCTGATGCCGCCCGCACCTGTTCAGGCTGCCATGGCCGCGGCCCTCCGCGATGATACGCACGTCGCCGACCAGCGTGAGCTCTACCGGCATCGGCGCGAGCTGCTTCGACCCGCTGTCGAGGAGGCGGGATTCCGTGTCGAACGAAGCGAAGCCGGACTGTATCTGTGGCTCACGCGCGATGAGGACGCCTGGACCTCCGTCGAGTGGTTCGCGCAGCGCGGCATCCTCGTAGGGCCTGGTGTCTTCTATGGGGCACAGCACACACGCCATGTTCGGTTGTCTTTGACGGCAACCGATGAACGTATCGCCGCCGCGGCGGATCGCCTCCGCCGCGGCTAGCCCGAGGCTGGCTATACCCCGACAGACCCGGCCGGGGCAGTACTGCGAGGGTTCCTCCATCGAAACCGCCAGCGCTTTGGCTGTGCGCACAGTAGGCCGAGTCGACTACTAGGCTGTAGGGGCAGCCCGGGCACCGACGCGTGCTTGGACGGCTCCGCGAGGCGGCGAACCCGTCCCGGTGCCGACGACAGCCCCAGACAATGCAAGGAGGCGCCGTGGACGACGCGCAGACCCCGCAGCAGAAGGCCATCCTGACCGTCGGTGATCGGACCGCCGCATTCCCCGTGCTCCACGGCACAGACGGGGTGCCGAGCATCGACGTTGCAACGCTCACCCGGCAGACCGGGTTCACGGCTTTGGACTACGGGTTCGTCAACACGGCATCGACGAAGTCGGCGATCACCTACATCGACGGGGATGCCGGCATCCTGCGCTACCGCGGCTATCCGATCGAGCAACTTGCGACCCACAGCACGTACCTCGAGGTCGCGTGGCTGCTTATCTACGGTGAGCTCCCGACCGCTGATGAGCTCGCAGAGTTTGATAACCGCATCCGTCGCCACACGCTGCTGCACGAGGACCTCAAGCGCTTTTTCGGTTCGCTGCCCCCGACGGCGCACCCCATGTCGGTGCTGTCAGCGGCGACCGCTGCTCTGTCGACCTACTACGAAGACGAGTCCGACCCCCACAACCCCGAGCACGTCGAGGTCAACACGATCCGGCTTCTTGCGAAGCTCCCGGTCATCGCCGCGTACGCGCACAAGAAGAGCATCGGTCAGGCGTTCCTCTACCCCGACAACTCGATGAGCTTCGTCGACAATTTCCTCAAGCTCAACTTCGGTGTCCTGTCCGAGCTGTATGAGGTCAACCCCGTCGTTTCCCGCGCGCTCGAGCGGCTGCTCATCCTGCACGAGGACCACGAGCAGAACGCGTCGACCTCGACGGTGCGCCTGGTCGGCTCGACCGGCGCCAACCAGTTCTCGTCGATCTCGGCGGGCATCAACGCGCTCTACGGCCCGCTGCACGGCGGCGCGAACGAGGCGGTTCTCTCGATGCTTGCCCGCATCCGTGACTCGGGCGAGAGCGTCGAGCGTTTCGTTGAGCGGGTCAAGAACAAAGAAGACGGTGTCAAGCTCATGGGCTTCGGTCACCGGGTGTACAAGAACTACGACCCGCGGGCCAAACTCGTGAAGGAGTCGGCCGACGAGGTGCTCTCGGAGCTCGGCGTGCACGACCCGCTGCTGGATCTTGCTAAGCAGCTCGAAGAGATCGCCCTCAACGACGACTACTTCAAGGAGCGTCGCCTCTACCCGAACGTCGATTTCTACACCGGCGTCATGTACAAGGCAATGGGCTTCCCCACGCGCATGTTCACGGTGCTGTTCGCGATCGGTCGCCTTCCGGGGTGGCTCGCGCACTGGCGGGAGATGAACGGCGACCCGCAGACCAAGATCGGTCGGCCGCAGCAGCTGTACACGGGCGCACCCGAGCGTATGTACCCGGGCGTCTGAGCGAGCTGCTGCGCGGGCCCGCCGCGAGGAATCTGGCATTCTGAACGGATGCCGAAACTCCTCGTCCGCGTTCCCTCCCCGCTCCTCGCTCAGGGCGAGCTCACACACCTCGACCGAGTCGAGGCGGATGCGGACCTCGCGCTCTCTCAGTGGCGGGACTACGTCTCGGTATACCGCGATCGTGGCTGGCAGATCGTCGACGTTGCTGAGGCCCCGGACCAGCCCGATGGTGTGTTCATCGAGGATGCCCTCGTCGTGTTCGACGACATCGTGGTGATCGGTCGGCCCGGCGCCGAATCTCGACGGGGCGAGATCGCAACGGCCCGGGCGGCGGCAGAGATGCTCAGCCTCCCTGTGCACGAGATCGAGGCCCCCGGCACGCTCGACGGCGGCGATGTGCTCAAGATCGGGCGCACGGTGTATGTCGGGGCGTCATCCCGGACAAACGATGACGGCATCCGTCAACTGGAGGCTCTGCTGAGCCCCCGGGGATGGAAGATCGTCGCCGTGCCGGTGACGCGGGTCCTGCATCTGAAGAGCGCGGTGACGGCGCTTCCTGACGGCACGGTCATCGGCTACGAGCCGCTCGTCGACGACCCATCGGTGTTCCCGCGCTTCCTTCCCGTCCCCGAAGAGCACGGCACTGCGGTGGTCGTGCTCGATGAGGCGACGGTCCTGATGTCGGCAGATGCGCCGCAGACGGCGGCGCTACTGCGCTCGCGTGGGCTCACCGTGATCCAGACACCCGTGACCGAGTTCGAGAAGCTCGAGGGGTGCGTCACGTGCCTCTCGGTCCGCGTGCGTCGCTGAATTGCGTCGTGGAGCTCGGCCCTCAGGCGTGAAGCGCCTCGTTGAGGGTCACCCCGACACCGGCGCGGCGCACTGCCTCGATCGCGCCCGTGAGTGAATTGCGGCGGAACAGGATGCCGTCGCGCCCGGAGAGCTCGGCACCCTTGACGGTCGGGTGCGTGCCGTCGGCACCGACAGGCTCGTCGGCAAGCACGATCTTCGAGCCGGCCGTCACATACAACCCTGCCTCGACGACGCAATCGTCTCCCAGCGAAATGCCGATGCCGGCGTTCGCGCCGAGGAGCGTCCGCGCGCCGATCGAGACGCGGTGGGCTCCACCGCCCGAGAGTGTGCCCATGATCGAGGCGCCACCGCCGATGTCGCTCCCGTCACCGACGATCACGCCCTGTGAAATGCGCCCCTCGACCATGCTCTGACCGAGCGTCCCAGCGTTGAAGTTCACGAAGCCTTCGTGCATCACCGTGGTGCCCGGCGACAGATAGGCGCCCAGGCGCACGCGGGAAGCGTCGGCGATGCGGACACCGGCGGGCACGACGTAATCGGTCAGGCGCGGAAACTTGTCGAGCCCCTGAACCTGGATGCCGGCGCGCTGCAGTCGCGGACGGCGCTGGTCGAGCGCCCGAGGGTCGACGGGGCCGGCATTGGTCCAGGCAACGTTCGGGAGCGCGCCGAAGATGCCGTCGAGGTTCAGATCGTTCGGAGCGACGAGTCGGTGCGATAGCGCGTGGAGGCGGAGGTAAGCATCCGGAGTACTCGAGGGTGCCGCGTCGAGATCGATCTCGACCTCGACCTGCTCGATGCTGACCCCGCGGGTGTCATCCGCGCCCACGGTCTCGGACACAAGAGCTCGCGCAGCCTCGTGAGCGTCCTGGTTATCGGACAGCGCGCCGGATTGGGGGGATGGGTACCAGGTGTCCAAGACCATGCCGTCTGCTGCGACAGTTGCCGCCCCGATGCCGCTGATCATCCGCTGTGCCGTCATCGTTCCAGGGTATCGACTCGCGCTTGCTCGGATTGTTCCTGTGATGCCTCGCCCACCGCACCACGGAAGGCCCTGGCTAGACTCGAGGGGTGCTGGACCTGACCTCGAATTCTGTCGATCTCACCCGCGCGATCTGCGACATCCCCAGCGTCTCTGGCGACGAAGGGCATCTCGCAGACCTGATCGAGGAGGCAGTGCGTGCTCTGCCCCACCTCGACGTCATCCGGGATGGCGACACGATCATCGCTCGTACGAACCTCGGAAGAGCTCGCCGGGTCGCCATCGCAGGACACATCGACACGGTGCCGATCAACCGAAACGTTCCCACCCGAACTGTCGACATCGACGGCGAAGAGTTCATCTGGGGGCGCGGCACCGTCGATATGAAGGCCGGCGTTGCCGTTCAGCTCAAGCTCGCCGCTGACCTCGTCGCGCCCAAGGCTGACATCACGTGGATCTGGTACGACCACGAGGAGGTCGCTGCAGCCCTCAACGCCCTCACTCGCATCGCCGCGACCCGTGCTGACCTGCTCGCCGCTGATTTCGCGATTCTCGGAGAACCCTCCAACGGGCAGGTCGAGGGAGGCTGCAACGGTCACATGCGCGCCATCATCAGGACCCACGGAGTGCGCTCGCACAGTGCGCGTTCGTGGATCGGTGAAAACGCCATCCACAAGGCGGCACCGATCCTCGAGCGGTTGGCTGCTTACACGGCGCGTGAGGTGCCGGTTGACGGCCTCGTGTATCGCGAGGGACTCAACGCTGTGCGCATCGCCGGCGGTGTTGCAGGAAACGTCATTCCCGACCTGTGCGAGGTCGAGGTCAACTACCGCTTTGCCCCTTCGCGCAGCGGCGCCGAGGCTGAGGTGCACGTGCGAGAGGTCTTCGAAGGTTTCGAAGTCGAGGTCATCGACATGGCCGAGGGCGCCCGGCCGGGGCTGGACGATCCCCTGGCGCGGGAGTTCGTCGCTGCCGTGGGCGGTACGGCTCAACCGAAGTACGGCTGGACGGACGTCGCCCGCTTCTCGGCCCTCGGCATCCCCGCCGTCAACTACGGCCCGGGGGACCCGCAACTCGCCCATCACGACGAAGAGCGCGTTGCCGTCGCCCAGATACGGGATGTCGAGCGCGGGCTGCGCGCGTGGCTGACCTGACGACAGCGGCTCCGGCGCAGCCCTCCCGGCGGTCGATCCCGCCGACGCTGACGATTGCGCTCATCTATCTCGCTGCGCGGGCCGTCACGTTCGGCTTTCTGATCCTGGCTGCCGCGTTATCGGCCGAGGGTACACGTTTCGGTGCGGGGGCGAGCGTTCAAGATCTCGTCGTGGGGTGGGATGCCCAGTGGTATTGGTTCCTGGCGGTCAACGGTTACCCCGCCGACCTTCCTCTCACTGACGCGGGCGCTGTCGCCGAGAATCAGTGGGCATTCATGCCGATCTACGCATACCTCGCTGCCGCCATCGCGCCGCTCGTGGGCGGTTGGTGGGGAGTCGCTGCCGTTCTGATATCCCTGGCAGCCGGGTACGGGGCAACCTACGTGCTTTACCGGATGCTACGGGGTCGGATCGGGGGAACGGCTGCTATCTGGGCCGCCACCTTCTTTGCCGCTGGGCCCATGGCGGCGCTGTTCCAGGTGGGCTACGCGGAAGCTCTCTTTCTGCTGTGGCTCTTCCTGGCGCTGTGGGCATTCACAGCGCGGCGCTTTGTGTGGGTGTACCCGCTGGTGATCCTCATGGGCTACACGCGGCCCGGCGTTCTCGCCTTCGCCCTGTTCATTGGCCTCTTCGGCATCTGGCGCTTCTTCTCACGCCGCACGGAGCCGCTTCGCAGACGTGAGGTCGTACACATCGTCGCGCTGGGGGCGCTCGCCACCGTTGTCGGATTCTCGTGGCAGATCATCGCTGCGGTGGTCACCGGGAATCCGGGTGCATACCTTGCGACAGAACTCGCGTGGCGGCGCAACTGGCTTCCGGGCGATGAGGGACACTTCCTCCCCTTCGATGCTTTTGTGCGCGGTGCTGCGTTTTGGGGAGAGGTCTGGGGGTGGGGGGCCGCCGGCGGCGTCATCCTGCTCGTGTTGATTCTGGCCGGGGCGGCCGCGGCGCTGCTGTGGGCGCCTCAGGTCCGGGCGCTGGGACCCGAGATCCGTCTATGGGCTGTCAGCTACCTCGTCTACCTGCTGGCGGTGTTCTTCCCCCAGTCGAGCATCTTTCGACTGCTGGTGCCGCTCTCGCCCCTGTGGGGTGCTTTCGCGGTCCCGCGGTCGCCCGTATGGCGCATCGGCGTGCTCATCGCGTGCCTTGCCGGACAGTGGTGGTGGATCTACAACATGTATGCCCTCGGCAACCGTTTCTGGCAGATCCCCTAAGCTTGATTGGTAGACCACGACGAAAGGGAGCCGCCATGGCAGCCATGAAGCCGCGAACCGGAGACGGACCGATGGAGGCCGTGAAGGAAGGCCGTCTCATCATCGTGCGAGTACCTCTCGAAGGCGGTGGCCGCCTTGTCGTCTCGGTGAACGACGCCGAGGCCAAGGAACTGTACGACGTGCTCGGCGGAGTTGTCGGAGCCGCGTAACGCGCGATCATCTCAACGCGAAAGCGGCCGGTCGGTGGACCGGCCGCTTTCGCGTTGTGCGTGTGGCCTTTAGACCGACGGGAGCGTCGTGAGCTGCAGGAGTCCTTCGCGCGCAGTGTTGAGCGCGCCGAGAACGGCGGGGGACTGCGCGACCTCTTGAATGAGCGAGCGGTACGCGGTCGTGACCTCGTCGCGCTTGACAGGATCGGCGACCGCGCCTCCGGCGAGGACTCGGGGGATGAGTACCGTGCCGCCGGGGCGTACCAAGCGCAGCCCGTGCTCGACATACTCGATGACGCCCTCTGGCTCCGCGTCGACCAGCACGATGTCGTACGACGCTTCGTTCATCCGCGGAAGCACCTCGGCTGCGCGGCCGGTGATGAAGCGGGCGCGCGCCGGCGGCACCTTCGCCTGCGCGAACGCTTGACGCGCCGCGCCCAGATGCTCAGGCTCGACATCGATCGTGGTGAGCGTCGCCTGCGGTGCTCCGCGCAGCAGCCAGAGCCCGGAGACCCCGCCGCCCGTACCGATCTCAACGATGTTCAGCGCTCGCCCGACGGCGGCGATCGTGGCACACTGCACGCCGACCGCGGCGCTGATCGGTTCGGCGCCGAGTTCGAGTGCGGCCTCGCGAGCGCGGGCGATCGCATCGGGTTCGACCGTGACCTCTTCGACGAATCGATTGACCGCGTGATCTCCCATGCACTGCCCTTTCTCTGAGGGGCAAGCCTACGGGCGCGCGCCCGGAATCTCGCTGAGGCGCGAGGGGTAATCTTGAGCCATGTTCAACGGGATCACGATCGAGAAGCTCTTGCTGATCGCTCTGATCGCCGGAATGATCATCGGTCCCCAGCGTCTTCCCCGCTATGCAGCAGCTCTCGGACAGTTCGTGCGCCGAGCTCGTGACTTCGCCCGCTCCGCCGGTTCTCGTGTCAAAGAGGAGATGGGCGAGGACTTCGACGACGTGGATTGGCGCACGCTCGATCCGCGCCAGTACGACCCGCGTCGCATCATCCGGGAGGCACTGCTGGATGACCCGCCGACGCCGCCCGTCAAGCCGCAGTCCGCGACGATGGCGGCGGCTGGAGCCGCTGCTGCTGGAGCGACCACGACGTCGACGAAGGCACCGCCGCTGGCGGTGGGGGAGATCCCGCCGTTCGACGCTGAAGCTACCTGACCCGCATCGGGAGGGGGCGGCCCGACAGTCCACGCCCGGATGCCAAAACCGCCTCCGCGACAGCCTCGATCGCCACTGCGGCGGGGTCAGCGGCATCCCTCACGAGGTGCACGTCGCCAGCGTCGCCGGATGCCCGAACGCCCTGACTCAGCGGGATCGAGCCGAGGAGGGGGACAGGTTCGGCATCCGTCTGCAGAGCCTGGGCGACAAGCTCTCCGCCGCCAGTGCCGAACAGATCGAGCACCGTCCCGTCGGGAAGGGTGAGCGGCGCCATGTTCTCGACGACTCCCAGTACCCGCTGACCCGTCTGGCGGGCCACGAGACCCGAGCGGATCGCAACGTCGGCGGCGGCACGCTGGGGGGTGGTCACCACGACGACCTCGGCGTGGGGCAGGAGCTGCCCGACCGAGATCGCGACATCGCCCGTTCCCGGCGGCATGTCAAGCAGCAGGATGTCGAGATCACCGAAGTGGACGTCGGTGAGGAACTGCTGCACAGTGCGGTGCAGCATCGGGCCACGCCACGCCACAGCGCCAAGCGGCTCTTGCCCTGAGCCGCGCCGCAGGAACATCCCGATCGAAATCACCTTCACCCCGTGCGCGACGGGAGGAATCATGAGGTCATCGATCCGGGTCGGTTGCGGGGGTGCCCCGTCGGGGCCGACAAGACCCAGGATGCCGGGAATCGAGAATCCGTGGACGTCGGCGTCGATGAGCCCAACCCGAAGTCCGCGCGCTGCCAGGGTCGTCGCCAGGAGCGCGGTCAGCGTCGACTTGCCAACACCGCCCTTGCCGCTCGTGACGGCGATCACGCGGGTCAGGGAATCGGGCCCGAACGGCATCGACCGGGCCGGGCGTCCACCGCGCAGCATCTCGGTGAGGCGAGCCCGCTCGTCGGCATCCATGACCCCGATCGCGATCTCCGCTGACGCCACCCCGGGGACTGACAGGGCCGCGGCGCGAACGTCGGATTCGATTCGCGCGGCGGCGGGGCATCCGGCGACGGTCAGGGCGATGTCGACCCGCGCCGCGCCTTCGTCAACCCGAGCGGCCCGAACCATCCCGAGCTCACCGATCGGGCGGCGCAGTTCCGGATCGATCACGGCTCCGACGGCGCGCGTGACCTCGTCTGCGGCAGTCACCGCGCGTCTCCGCTGGTCACACCGAACCACCCTCGCGAGGGAGAGTTGCGCCTGCGGAGGGCTCAGCCTCGGTGGGCTGCGGCTCCGCACGTTCGTCGAGCTTTCTCAGCAACGACTTCAGCTCGGCGCGCAGCGTGTCACGGGTGACGACCTCGGAGGTGACCTCGGTGAGGGCGATGCGCAGAGCGACGATCTCGCGTGCGAGGTACTCGGTGTCGGCGAGGTTCCGCTCTGCGCGCTGACGGTCCTGCTCGATCTGCACGCGGTCGCGGTCATCCTGCCGGTTCTGGGCGAGCAGGATGAGGGGAGCGGCGTAGGAGGCCTGCAGCGAGAGCATGAGCGTCAGGGCAGTGAAGCCGTTGGCGGCGGAATCGAACCGCAGGTTTTCGGGAGCTGCGGTGTTCCACGCGATCCAGGCGACGCAGAACAGTGTGAGAGCCACCAGGAACCAGGGGGTGCCCATGTTGCGGGCGATCCACTCGGTTGCTCGACCGAACCGATCCCGCGAGGGCTGAGGTGTGCGACTGCGAATCGGCATGCTCGACCGACCGCGGGGGGCGTCCAGCCCCCGGGGCGAGCGCGCCATCACAGCTTCACCGGCCCTGTCCAGGGAAACGACACCGGTCGCTGGTCGCTCGAGTGCGAGCGCCAGTCTTCAGGGAGCAGGTAGTCGAGCACATCGTCGACGCTGACGACACCGACCAGGCGGTGGACTTGGTCGACGACCGGCACCGAAACCAGGTTGTACGAGGCGAGGATGCGGGCGACCTCGGCTGCTGTTGCGGTGGCTGCCAGCGGCTCGATGGTGTCATCGATCAGGGAACCGAGCCGCTCGTGCGGCGGGTAGCGCAGCATCCGTTGGAAGTGCACGGTGCCGAGGAACCGCCCCGTCGGCGTCTCGTAGGGGGGCAGGGTGATGAACACCGACGCCGCGAGTGCCGGATGCAGCTCGTGGCGGCGGATGAGCGCGAGCGCTTCGGCGACCGTCGCTTCGGCAGAGAGCACGATCGGCTCGCTCGTCATGAGACCACCGGCGGTGTCGGGGCCGTACTTCAGGAGTTCGCGAACGTCTTCGGCTTCCTCGGGCTCCATGAGATCGAGCAGCGCCTCGCTGCGTCCTGCCGGGAGCTGTCCGAGAAGGTCGGCTGCGTCATCCGGTTCCATCGCGTCGAGGATGTCGGCGGCACGCTCGTCGCCCAACTGCTCGAGAATGTGCGCCTGGTCGTCCTCGGGCATCTCTTCGAGCGCGTCAGCGAGGCGGTCGTCGGGAAGTTCTTCGGCGACCTCGAGCAGTCGGGCGTCGGGAAGATCGAGCAGCGTGTTGGCGAGGTCGGCGGGCTTCAGCTCGCTCAGGGTCGCAACGAGCTGTTCGGCCGACGGCTCTTGCGTCGAATCGAGCTGCTCGGTGACCTCTTCCCAGCTGGCGAGCGTGGTCGGGCCCTTCGTGAACGGGGAAGCGCTGGTGCGGGGACGGCGCAGGAACAGCTGGCCGATGTCCCAGGCGCCGAGCCGGTCGCGCTCGATGGCGGCATCCTCGATGACTGCCTCGCCTGACCCGTCGCGGAAGTACACGCGGCGACCGAGGAGTTCGGCGAGGACCCGCACCTCGCCGCCGCGCTGCTGGAACCGCCGGACGTTGATGAGGCCGGTGGTGATGACCTGCCCCGGGGCGATCGAGGTGACGCGCCCGATCGAGACGAAGACGTTTCGCCGACCGGGAATCTCGACCACGAGCCCGACGACGCGCGGCGGGTCATCAGCGCGGTAGACGACCACGACATCGCGGACGCGTCCGAGCCGATCGCCGGCAGGGTCGAAGACGGCGCAGCCCGAGAGGCGCGCGACAAAGACCCGCTGCGTGTTCACCTGTCCAGCGTAGCCCCGCGCCCGGGCATGCCCTCCTGTGGTTACGAGCGGCGATTCGTGGCGACTCAGCGGATGGCAAGACCCGGCGTGGGAGGATGGACGAATGAGCATGATGGGGGGCCAGTTTGCCCGCAACCTCGAGGACGTCGGACAGACCGTCGCGACCTTCGACAAGTATGAAGCCGCCCAGAAGGCGGTGTCCAAGCTCATCGCCGAAGACATTCCCGCCCGTGAGATCACGATCGTCGGTCAAGGGTTGCGCTCAATGGAGCGGGTCACCGGTCGCCTCGGCTACGCGACTGCTGCTCGCTCGGGCGCGATCAACGGACTTCTCCTCGGCATGCTGTTTTCTGCCGTCTTCGTGCTTGGGATGCCGAACGTGCCCATCCAGGCATTCGTCGGTGTGCTGTTCGTCGGTATCGCTATCGGTATGCTGGCGAGTCTGCTGACCTTCGCCATCGTTCGCCGCCGTCGTGACTTCGCGTCTGTCATGCAGTTCGTCGCCGACCACTACGACATCGCCGTTGCCGGCAGCAGTGCAGGCCGGGCACGACAGGTCTTGGGCCCGCAGGCAGCGCCGGCGGCGCCGCGGACCCAGGTCGTCGCCCCGCCTGCGGAGCGAACCGCGACCCCGCAGGAGCCGCCGCGCTACGGTCAGCGGATCGAGGAGGTCACGCAGCCGGAAGTTCCGACCGAGTCCGCAGCGGATGCCTCATCCGATGCGAGCGCCCCCGACGCCGACCAGGACGCTGCGACCAGGGACGACGACAAGGCGTAGTCGCTCGGTTGCTGCGTCAGCGCGCGAGCCGTGCGATCCAGGCTTCGACCTCGTCGGCGGTGCGAGGGATCCCTGCCGACAGGTTCACGGGGCCCTCGGCGGTCATCAGGACGTCATCCTCGATCCGCACGCCGATCCCGCGCAGCTCTTCGGGCACCGTGAGATCGTCGATCTGGAAGTACAGCCCCGGCTCGATCGTGAACACCATTCCGGGCTGCAGGATGCCGTCGTAGTACATCTCGCGGCGCGCCTGAGCGCAGTCGTGAACATCGATGCCGAGGTGGTGGCTGGTGCCATGGACCATGTACCGGCGGTGCTGGCCGCCGGTGTCGGCAGCGAGCGCCTCGTCAGCGGTCACCGGAAGAAGGCCCCACTCCGCGGTTCGGGCAGCGATGACCCTCATCGCGGCTTCGTGGATCGAGCGGAACGTCACTCCGGGCCGGGCTGCAGCAAACGCGGCATCCGCGGCCTCCCGCACCGTCTCGTAGACCCGCCGCTGGACCTCGGTGAATGTCCCGCTCACCGGCAGGGTCCGGGTGATGTCGGCGGTGTAGAGGCTGTCGAGCTCGACGCCGGCATCGATGAGGATCAGATCTCCCGGCAGCACCGCGCCGTCGTTGCGGGTCCAGTGCAGGTAGCAGGCGTGGGGTCCGGATGCCGCGATCGTGTCGTATCCCTCGCCGTTACCGTCGCTGCGCGCACGCAGGTGGAAGACTCCCTCGACAATCCGCTCCCCGCGGGGGTGCTCGATGACTCGGGGGAGGTCGGCGACGATGTCGTCGAACCCTGCCGCGGTCACGGCAACGGCTTCGCGCATCTGGGCGATCTCATCCTCATCTTTGATCAGCCGCATCTCAGAGACCGCGCGGGTGAGGTCAACGTCGGTGTCCACGACGCGCTGCCCGTCGGCGGGGGCGAACGCGGCGATGTGGTCGGTGCGGATGCCGAGGTCTGCCGCAACACCCGCCAGCGCGGGTCGGGGTCCGATCCAGAACTCCCCGATGGATGCATCGGCGTAGAACTCTGCAGTCGTACGATCGGCCCGCTCGCGGAAGTACAGAACTGCCTCGTGTCCGCCGTCAGGAAGCGGGTCCATCACAAGGATCGCGCCGGGTTCGGCATCCGACCCCCACCCGGTCAGGTGTGCGAAAGCCGAGTGAGCCCGAAACCGGTAGTCGGTGTCGTTCGAGCGCTGCTTGAGTTCACCGGCGGGAAAGACCAGCCGCTCGCCGGGGAAGGCGGCGGACAGTGCGGCGCGGCGTCGTGCCGCGAACACGGCCCGCGACCGGGCGGGGGGGAGTGCCTCGGGGCGCTCAGCCCAGCCCGTCGAGATCGTGTCGAGGAAGCCCTGCGGAAACGGCTGCTTACGATTCGTCGTGCTGTTTTCGGTCGCCGCAGTCGTTGTCGTGGCTTCGCTGTCGCCGGTCGTGCTCATTCCCCCAGTCTCGCACGCGCGGATCTCAGGGGTCCGGGGTGGCTGGCTCCAGTTGCACCACGAGCGGCCGGTGATCGCTTCCGCTGCTGTCGACCGACGACAGCACGAGCGATCCGGTCACCGTCCACGCGCCCGTTGTCATGACGTGGTCGATGGCGGTGCCGAACAGTGGCGGCCACGCAGTGCTCCAGGTGCCGACGGCTCCTGCGCCGCTGGCGGCCGCAGCATCCCGGCAGCGTCCGAGTTCGCCGCCATCGACGCCGAGTCCGCCGAAGTGGTCGAGCGTCGCGTTGAAGTCGCCGGCCATGATGACGTTGTCAGCGGCGCACTGGTCGCCGAGCCAGCGGAGGTCGGCGCGCCAGTCCTCCATGTAGTCGGCGCGGGGCGCGACGGCGTGTGCTGCCACGACGATCGGGCCAACCCCCGAGACGGGCATCGCGACGGCGCTTGGCACCGTGGATGTCGTGCTCGTGCCCTCCACCGACGACTCGATCACGGCGTAATCGCCGAGGTCGGGCGTGATGAGGAGGGTCGTCGACCCGGCATCCCAGGGGGTCGACGGGTCCTTAGCGTGGTGTGCCCACATCGGATGTCCGAGCTCACGCATCTCGATAGCCACCTGCTCGCCCGTCTCGATGGTCGTCTCGGGAAGAGCGACGATGTCGGCATCCATCGCGACGGCCAGGCGTGCGATTTCATCGGCCGATGTCGCCGGTCCCGCGGTGTTCCAGGTCATGACGCGGATGGCGGTGTCGGTCTTCGCGGGAAGGCTCTCTGTGCCGATGCCGCGACCCAGCACGACCGCCCCGTTCGCGACGACACCGACCAGCGCGACGACCAGGACGGTGACCGCGAGCGGACGGATCGAGCGCGCGAAGGACGCGAACAGGGCGATGACGCCGACCGCCGCGAGGGCGAGCACGATCACGCCGCGGAAGGCGATGATCTGCGCGATCGGTGCGAGGCGCTCGACCCGGAAGAAGCCGGGAGTGGTGAGCACCGCGACCACGGCGATCCAGATCACCGCAACGAGGATCCCCAGAGCTCGGCGCACGTCCGCGAGCCTATGACAGCGGTCTGAGAGATAGGTACGAGCCGCGCCGCGGTGAGCTGTGCGTGCGGCGCTAGGCTCAAACGGTGGATGACGAGCGGCTCTTCGAGGGACCCGCTGACCTGCACCTGCATTCAACGCAGTCAGACGGGACCGACGCGCCGGCTGACGTCATGCGGGCGGCGCATCGTCACGGCCTGCGCATTGCAGCTTTGACAGACCACGACACCGCCGCGGGCTGGGCAGAGGCCGCGGAGGCTGCGGCCTCGCTCGGCATGATGTTCGTGCCGGGCATGGAGATGTCGGCGCGTGATGACTGGCGCAGCGTTCATGTGCTCGCCTACCTCTTCGACCCCGACGACGAGCAGCTGCGGGCGATGACCGAGCGAGTGCGGACGTCCCGGCTTGAGCGTGCCCGCATGATCTCGGATCGCATCGCGCGTGACTTCGACCTCGAGTGGGAAGACATCCTCGCGCAGACGTCCGACGGTGCCACCGTGGGTCGCCCCCACATCGCTGACGCGCTCGTCGCTCGCGGACACGTGCAGGATCGCGACGAGGCTTTCCGCGGCATCCTCAGCCCCCGGAGCCCGTACTACGTCGCGCTGTTCGCCCCCGACCCGGTCACCGCTGTCCGGCTCATCGCCGCAGCCGGGGGAGTGCCGATCCTGGCGCACCCAGCCGGGCGGGCAGGGCCGTTCCCGGCGCCGCTGGTGAACCGGATGCTGGATGCGGGGCTTGCCGGCTTCGAACTCGGCCACCGCGACAACACCGCTGCCGGCATCCGCGAGCTGGAGTCGCTGGTCGCCGAGCGCGACCTCATCGTGACCGGCTCGAGCGACTACCACGGCCTCGGCAAGCCGAATGTGCCTGGCGAGCACACGACGGACCCCGCCATGGTCGAGCGCATCCTCGCCGCCGGGCGGGGGAGCGCGCCGGTCTACCCCTAGTTCCAGGCCCCTGCGCCGGGCATAGACCTCACCGAGCTTCGCAGGATTGCGCGAAATCCGCAGTCACGGGCCGCAATCCTGCGAGGTTCGTGCAGTTCTGCGAGGTTCGGATGCCGAACCTGACGGTCACAGGCAACACACAAGCGCCCCCGCCTCGAGAAGAGACGGGGGCGCTTCGCGTGAGCGTCGGATCAGCCGAGGGCCTTGGCCTTCAGCTGGTCGTACTCGGCCTGAGAGATGGTGCCGGCGTCCAGGAGCGCCTTGGCGCGGGCGATCTCCTCGGCCGGGCTGTGCTTGGCCCCGCCGCCGGCGACCGACTGGATGTAGGCATCCTGGGCCTGCTTGATCTGCTCGGCCTCCTTCATGGAGCGCTCGCTCATGCCGCGGCCGCGCGCGATGAGGTACACCAGCGCCGTGATGAAGGGGAGGAAGAGCAGGAAGATGATCCAGACGGCCTTCCACCAACCGTTGAGCTTGTGGTCACGGAAGAGGTCGCCGATGATCGAGAACAGCACGAACAGGTACGCAACGAAGACGAAGATCCACAGGAACCACCAGATGAGGTCCCAGAACGAGCCCCAGAATCCCTGGTACTCGTATCCCGTCGTCACAGCTTCAAGAAATCGCATGACAGCCTTTCGGGGTTTTCGCGGCGCCATGCCGCAGCCATCACCTTAGCGCTGTCGGGTTTCTCGTTTCGAGAGCAACGCCCGCGTCGTTACGCGCAGATCAGGCTGCGTCGGGGCGCGGCCCCCGGCGCCGACGGCGGCGACGTGGTGTCGTGGTGCCGTCGCGGTGCTCGGCGCCGCCACCGTCGTGCGTGCCAGCGCCGTCGGCGGTGCGCGGCGGCGTCTCCGCTGAACCCTGCGACCCGCTCGGGGTCGACGCGCCTGACGAGCCGCCGCGCGAGCGGCGACGACGCGATCCAGACCGTCCGCTCGACGACCCGCTCTCCACCGTCGAGACGGTCTCGGTGCGGGGTGCGGTCACGATGCGGCCCTTCGTTCCCGCGGGGATGTCGAGGTCGGTGTAGAGGTGCGGGCTCGACGAGTAGGTCTCGGTCGGCTCCGGCTGACCGAACTCCAGCGCGCGGTTGATGAGGGCCCATTTGTGCAAGTCGTCCCAGTCGACGAAGGTCACGGCAATACCCGTGCGCCCGGCGCGGCCGGTGCGGCCCGCCCGGTGCAGATAGGTCTTCTCGTCGTCGGGGATGGTGTGGTTGATCACGTGGGTGACGTCGTCGACGTCGATGCCGCGGGCTGCGACATCCGTGGCGATCAGCACATCCTTCTTGCCGGCCTTGAACGCTGCCATTGAGCGCTCGCGGGCCTCCTGGCTCATGTCGCCATGCACCGCCACCGCCGAGAATCCGCGGTCCTGCAGCTCGTCGACGAGCTTCTGCGCTGCCCGCTTAGTGCGGGTGAAGATGACGGTCTTGCCGCGGCCCTCTGCCTGCAGGATGCGGGCAATAACTTCGTCCTTGTCGAGCGAGTGCGCGCGGTAGACGAGGTGACGGATGTTGGCCTGGGTGAGCCCCTCATCCGGGTCGGTCGCCCGGATGTGGATGGGGTTGCTCATGAAGCGCCGTGCCAGGGTCACGATCTGGCCGGGCATGGTCGCCGAGAACAGCTGCGTGTGGCGGACGGCGGGAACGCGCTGGAAGATCTTCTCGATGTCGGGAAGGAACCCGAGATCCAGCATCTTGTCGGCTTCGTCGAGCACGACTTCGGTCGCGTTCGACAGATCCAGCAGGCGCTGCCCGGCGAGGTCGATGAGTCGACCCGGAGTGCCGACGACGATCTGCGCGCCAGCCTTCAGCTGCTCGATCTGACCCTCGTAAGCCTTGCCGCCGTAGATGGCGACCACCGAGGTTGACCGGTTCTTGGTCAGCATGTCGATGTCTTCGTAGACCTGGACGGCGAGTTCCCGGGTGGGGACCACGATGAGCGCCTTCACACCGTGCTCGGGGTCCAGTCCGAGTCGCTGTACGACCGGGATGCCGAAACCGAAGGTCTTGCCGGTGCCGGTCTTTGCCTGGCCGATGATGTCCTGGCCGGGAAGGCCCAGGGGAATGGTCTGTTCCTGGATGGGAAATGCATCCACGATGCCGCGCTCGGCGAGCGCATCGACGATGTCTTGATCTACGCCGAGGTCGGCGAAAGTCGTCACGATAAAAGCCTGTCTGGCAGCCCCTGCTGCCGCTGGTGTCGGATCCACGCCCTTCACTCAGCCGCAGGCGCGGGGCTCCGGGCCTGCGCCGGAGACTGCCTCAGTCTACCGGCGAGCGCTGGATGACCCCTCGGAGCGGCCTCGCCCGGCGGGTCGCCCCGTGCTGGCCCTAGGCTGTGTGCGTGGTCGACTGGAAGTTTTGGCGAAAAAGCCGTCCGCTTGCCGCGACGCTGTCGTTGCGGTCTCGGGGCGACTTCGGTGACGCGCACCGCGTCGATTTCGAAGAGCTCGCTCCCGACATTGACGTGTTCCTCGGCCAGGCCGCATACCTGCAGCTCGGATTCTTCGAGACTTTGAGTGAGCTCATCGCCATGACGCCATCGCTGGAGAAGAAGGAAGCGCTGTCGCGAGCTGCGGGGGCGGCACTGACCAAGCATGAGGCTCTCGTTGACGTCATCCGTGATCGAGGAGATGATCCCACGGCGCTGATGCTGCCCTTCCGGGAACCGCTCGATCAGTTCCGCCGCGCCACCCACGGCGTGCGCCCGCAGGAGACTATGCTGTCGGTCCACATCATCGCCGGCATGCTTGACGACTTCTACCTTGCGCTGGCGGCCAGCTACGGAGACACCGGGCGTCGCGTCGCACGCATTCTCGGTGCGGATGCCGACCGTCAGGCGGTCGTCGAGATTCTCACCGAAACGATCGACAGCGACGACGAGTGGCGCTCATTGCTGGCGATGTGGGGACGACGCCTTGTCGGCGACACGCTGTTGGTGGCGCGTGCGGCCCTGCGGCCCAAGCAGCTTCAACTGCAGGACGAGCAGAAGGTCGAGCCGGTATTCACGCAGCTCATGGCCGCGCACTCCCGACGGATGGACGACCTCGGGCTTGCCGCGTAGTCCGCTCGGATCTGATCAGGCGACGAAGCCGACCCGGCGAGCCTCTTCGGTGCCGACCTCGACGTAGGCAAGTCCTGCCGTGGGGACGATATAGGCGTTGCCGCGCACGTCGGTGAAGGTGACGTGTGTCGCGCCGGAGTCCAGGGCCTGGCCGACGGACTGGCGCACGTCAGCGGCAGAATCGTTCGTCTCGAAGTTCAGCTCGCGACCCGAATTCGTGATGCCGATGCGAATCTCCACGTTCCTGCCTTTCTCATGCCCCCGTACGACCGGTGCCGTAGGTGCATGGCAACTCTACGACACCGGGATGTCCTCGGGGCTGGGTAGCGTCGTCGTTATGGATCGCTCGCAGGCACAGGTCGTCGCGCTGCCCGCAGATGCGAGCGGCCTGGTGGTTGGCGCAGCGGGCACGGGCAAGACATCCGCGATTCTCGAGCGTGCAGCCCGGCTCCTTCGCGAAGGCGAGGTGCTGCCCGACGACCTGCTGATCCTGACTCCAACGCGCCAGACCGCGACCGATCTGCGTGACCGCGTCACCGCCGACCTCGACATCGCAACGCCCGGCCCGTTGGCACGCTCGATCGCGTCGTTCGCCTTCCAGGTCGTGCGTTCACGCGCCGTCGCTGCGGGTGATCCGCTTCCGCAGCTTCTCACCGCTCCCGATCAGGATGCCGTCATCGCGGATCTTCTTGAGGGCGACAAGGCTGACGCCGAGGAGGGGGCGTCCCGGTGGCCGGATTCGTTGGGAACGGCAGTGAGAGGTTCCCGCGCCTTCCGGTCGGAACTCCGGGCCCTGTTCGCGCTCGCCACCGAACTGGGCCTTACGCCCGAAGACCTCGAACGTCTGGGTGCCGACCGCGCCAACGCGGTATGGGCAGCGGCGGGCTCCTTCTGGCGGGAGTACCGGTACGTGCTCTCCCGGCTGCGCCCAGCCCACCGCGACCCGGCCGAGATACTCCGTGAAGCCACCGATGCGCTGCTGCTCGGCGGCATCGCCGCTGTGCCGCGTGTTCTCATGGTCGACGATGCTCAAGAGCTCAGCTGGGGTGCGGTGGCGCTCCTGGAGGCTGCACACGTGCGAGGAGTCGCCGTGCTCGCGTTCGGGGATCCCGACGTCGGATCCGGCGCATTCCGGGGCGCCGGCCCCGAAACTTTTGCCCGGTTGACATCGAGGTTTGCCGATCGGCACGTGTTGCGGCATCCGTACCGCGCCCGTCCCGCCCTCGTGCGGGTTGCCCGCGTCGTCGCAGGATCGATCGGCACCGCGGGCGCGGTCGAGCACCGCCTTGCTCCGGATGCCGAACTTCCTGCTGCGGAGGACGCAGCCGCGGGCGCCGCCGGTGAGATCACGACAATGTGGGCGGCATCGCCGCACGAAGAGCTTGACGGGATCGCGCGGGCACTTCGCTCGTGGCATGTCGCGGAGGGCCTACCGTGGGGCGAGCTCGCCGTCATTGCGCACGACACGCGCCAGGTAGCGAGGCTGACGGCTGAGCTGGCTGCACGCGAGGTTCCGACGCGCGCAGCCAGCGCGGCACGACCGCTCGGAGAAGAACCCGCGGTGCGGGGACTGCTGCACCTGGTGCGTCTGGGGATGATGGCCCCCGCCGAGCGACCTGCCGACGAGGTGGCTGCGGCGTTGACCTCGCCCTTTGGTGGCCTCGACGCCATCGGATTGCGGCGCCTGCGTGCTGTGCTGCGGGCACAGGAATTCGAGGGGGAGAGCAGACGCGCGGCCTCCGAGCTGCTCGCCGAGGCGATGGCTGAACCTGCCGCCCTCGTTCTGATCGACACGCCGCAGGCACGCACTGCTCAGCGCCTCGCGCAGACACTTGCGCAGATCCACGCCGGCGCCGCCCGTGGCGACTCGGCGCATGAGCTGCTCTGGATGGCGTGGGACAGGTCGCAGCTGGCAGGGCCGTGGCGGGAGCGGGCGCGCCTGGGCGGGGCGGAGGGAGCTGACGCTACCCGGTCATTGGATGCCTTGGTCGCACTGTTCGCGGCGGCCAAGCGATCGGCCGAGCGCGAGGACGAAGACCCCGCCAGGTTCTTTGCTGACATCCTCGGCAGCGAGGTGCCGGAGGACTCTCTCGCAGCCGCGCAGCGCCGGGGGGTCGTCGAGATTCTGACCCCGGCGGGCTCGTTGGGTCGGGAGTTCGAGGCGGTCGTGATCGCCGGCGTCCAGGACGGCGTCTGGCCGAATACCCGGCTGCGCGGGAGCCTTCTCGATGGCTGGCGCCTCGCCGACGAGTCCGAAGTCTGGCGTCACGGCGGGACGCCGCTAGCTCTTGACGTTCTCGACCGCCGGCGCAGCGTGCTGCATGAGGAGCTGCGATTGTTCGAGCGAGCGCTCACGCGTGCTCGCGCGCGCCTCCTCGTGACCGCCGTGGACGACGAGGACCAAGCACCCAGCGCCCTGTTCTCGTACCTGCCGGAACCGCCGCCGCGCCGCTCGGACCGGCATCCGCTCACCCTCCGCGGTGCCGTTGCCAGCTTCCGCCGAACACTCATCGAGACGACAGACCCCGCTGCCGCCGAGCACGCCGCAACGCAGCTGGCCGCGCTGGCTCGGGCAGGGGTGCCCGGTGCCGACCCCGCGTCGTGGTATGGCGTGACCGCGCGCACGGGGGAGGGTGGCATCCACGATCTGAGCCGCGCACCCGTCTCGATCTCCCCGTCGCGCGTGGAGGCTTTCGAGGAGTGCGGGCTGGACTGGGCGATTCGTGAGCTCGGTGGTGACTCGCGAACCTTCTCGGCGGGCCTCGGTACGATCTTGCACGCCGCGATGGAGACCGCGCCCGACGGGACCTTCGAACTCCTCGATGCCATCGTCGAAGAGCGGTGGGGAGAGCTCGATTTCGAAGCCGACTGGCTCTCCAAACAGGAACGCCAGTGGGCGACGACCCTCACACGCCGACTGGCGAGCTACCTGCGGGAATTCGCCGCCCGCGGGGGAGAAGTGGTCGGTGCTGAAGCGCGGTTTCGTATCGCGGTCGTCGCAGGCAGCGACGGGCCGTACGTCGAGGCGATCACCGCGCCGGGGTCGCCTCCGGAGGGAACCATCGCGATCATCAGCGGATCGATCGATCGCGTCGAGCGGTGGCTCGAGGATGCCGACCCTCGCGTTGCCGTGATCG
The DNA here is from genome assembly GCF_038150145.1 of Microbacterium schleiferi. GTDB lineage: Bacteria > Actinomycetota > Actinomycetes > Actinomycetales > Microbacteriaceae > Microbacterium > Microbacterium schleiferi_B. The sequence goes on along the minus strand of NZ_JBBWSA010000010.1, from coordinate 8,459 downwards.
ACCTCAAGACGGGGCGATCCGAGCCGCGCGTTTCGGATGACAAGGTGGCGACCGACGCGCAGTTGGCGGCCTATCAACTCGCCGTGGGAGCCGGGGCGGTGCCCGGGGCTGAGCAGGGCCAGCTCGTGGGAGCTCGACTGCTGGTGCTCTCGAAGACGCTCAAGGGCTCGGATTACCGGATGGCGCAACAGCTGCCGCTGGACGCTGACACCCGGTCCGCACTACTTCATCGCATCGTCGCGGATGCCGAGGCGATGGCTGCCGACAGCTTCACCGCGTACCCCGACGCGCATTGCAACGACGATCACTTCGCGGTGTGCCGCCTTCATACCGTCAAGCCGGTGAGTGCCCCGTGACCGCGCTCACATCAGGCGGCGCGCACCCTGCGGCCCGCCTGTCGTCACTGCAGATCGCCGAGCTTCTCGAGTTGCCCCCGCCCACCCAGCCGCAGCAGCGTGTGATCGAGGCGCCGCTGTCTCCCGTCCTCGTGGTGGCGGGCGCCGGAAGCGGCAAGACCGAAACGATGGCGGCGCGGGTCGTGTGGCTCGTGGTCAACGGCGTCGTCCGCCGCGACGAGATTCTCGGCTTGACCTTCACGCGCAAGGCCGCGGGCGAGCTTGCCGAGCGGATCGAGCGGCGGCTCGCCCGCATTGATGCTCTGACCCGCGCGGGCAGGATCGAGTCGGCGACCCAGATGGATGCCGAACACCTGCTTCTTCGCCCACGTGTGTCGACCTACAACGCGTTCGCGGACTCGCTCGTGCGCGAGCACAGCGCCAGGATCGGACGCGACCCCGATGCTGCGCTGCTGAGCCCCTCGGCATCCTGGCTGCTCGCGCGGCGCATTGTGATCTCCTCGCGCGATCCACGGCTCGCCGACCGTGAGGACCGGTTCGGCACTGTCGTCGACAGCCTGCAGCGGCTCTCCGGCGAGGTTCTGGATCACGGCGTCGACCTCGACGAGCTGGCCGCGTTCGGCGACCGTGTCGCTCGCACCATCGAGCCAGCCTGCAACCCGGCCTTGGCATCCCCCGGCGACATCGAGAAGTTCCACACGGCGATGAGCGCGCTTCCCCTCCTCGCCGGGCTTGTCCGTGACTACACGCGGGCAAAGGCTGCCCAGGGAACCGTGGACTACGCAGACCAGGTCTCGGGTGCGCTCCAGATCGTGACAGCTGCACCATCGGTTGCCGACGAGGTTCGCGGTCAGTACCGCGTTGTGCTGCTCGATGAGTATCAAGACACCTCGGTCCAGCAGACCCAACTGCTCGCCGAGTTGTTCGCCGACGGTGCCGTCATGGCGGTCGGCGACCCGCATCAGTCGATTTACGGGTGGCGGGGCGCCAGCGCAGACAACCTCGCGTCCTTCCCCGCAGCGTTCGCCCGCACCACCGCCTGCACGAACGTGGCCCTCATGACCAGCTGGCGCAACGACGCGCTCATTCTGGACGCCGCCAACGCGCTCATTGCCGACCACGGCGCTCGCGGCATCCAGATCCCGCCCCTCGAGCCTCGGCCGGGGGCGCCCGCCGGTCACGTGGGGCACGTGTATGCGAACACGATCGATGACGAAGCTGCAGAGGTCGCGGCTTTCTTCGCGCGGTTGCGCGCTGAGCATGAGGCAACACGCAGAGGGCGGGGCGGCGATGCTCATTCGGGTGCCATTCTCTTCCGCACCAAGCGCCACATGACGGTGTTCGCCGACGCGCTTGCAGAGCAGGGGATCCCACACCGCATCCTGGGTCTCGGTGGGCTGCTCTCCACTCCCGAGGTCGTTGACGTCGTCGCCGTGCTGCGCGTGTTGGACGATCCGCGTCAGGGGTCCGCGCTCATCCGCATCCTGTCGGGTCCGCGCTTCGGGGTCGGGCTGTCGGACCTGGCAGCCCTCCGCCGGCTCGCAGACACCCTTGCACGGCGCGGGGCCGATCTCACTCCGCTTGCACCGGAGGTACTCGCACGGATGCGGGACTCGGTTGGGCCCGACGAACAGGCATCGATCGTCGACGCGCTCGACAGGATCCGTTCGCTGCGACCCGACAGCGGACTGCTCTCGGATTTCAGTCCTGACGGCGTCGAGCGGCTTCGGGGCGCGTCCGGCATGTTCCACCGCCTGCGCGGCGTGGTCGGTGGTCCGATCCCCGAAGTGATCCGAGCGATTGAACGCGAGCTGCTGCTCGATATCGAACTCGCGGCGAACGAGACTCGCGGCGGGGCAGGTCTTGCTACTGCGCAGCTGAGATCGTTCCTCGACGAGATCCAGGGGTTCCTCGCCGTCGATGAGCGAGGGTCGCTCTCGAGCCTGCTCGCGTGGCTTGACCATGCCGAAGAGACTGACGAGCTCATGCCGCGCACCGAGCCGCCCGAGCCGGGCGTCGTTCAGCTGCTCACCATCCACGGTGCCAAGGGATTGGAATGGGACGCCGTCGCGGTCGTGCGGATGGTGCAGGACGAACTGCCGGCGCGGCCCCGGTCGACGCAGGGATGGATGGGGTACGGCACGCTGCCCTATCGGTTCCGCGGTGATCGTGCCGCACTTCCGGCGCTCGCGTGGGAGGGGGCGACAGACCGAAAGGCGCTACGGACTGAGATCACGCAGTTCAAGGCATCCGTCAAAGATCACCTCGCCGCTGAGGAGCGACGGCTGGCCTACGTCGCAGTGACCCGGGCGCGCAGTGATCTGCTGTTGACCGGCTCGCGGTGGGGAGGGCAGCGCGACCAGCGCGGTCCCAGCGTCTTCCTCGATGAGATCGGGGCCGCCCTGGGGTGGGAATCCACCGGCTCGACTGACGACAGCGCGAATCCCTACGAGGACCGCCGTGGGCCCGCGGTGACCTGGCCCATGGACCCGCTCGGGACACGCGCCGACCGGGTCCATCGCGCGGCGCAGCGAGTGCGACACATTCTGGATCGGTGGCAGACGGAGCGCTCCGTCGAGCCGGACATCGATCCTGAGGTTGTGCAGCTGCTGGCAGAACGCGACGAGCGTGCCGCGCTGCATCGTACCGCCAGCGAGGGACCCCGCCGGGTCGCTGCTTCACGCTTCAAGGACTTCGTCGTCGATGCCGGCGCTGCGCTTGACGATTTCGTCCGTCCCATGCCGGAACGGCCGTACCGCGCGACGACGCTCGGGACGCGCTTCCATGCCTGGGTCGAGTCCCGGTCGGGCAAGACGGGCAGCGGATCGTCCCTGGACGATGCGCTGTGGGAGCTCGACCTCGACGACGAGGGCATCGACCTCGGCAGAGACGACGCTAGCGCCGCGGAGTCGGAGGACGCGGCCCTGACCCGGCTCCAGGAGACATTCCTGCGCTCCGAATGGGCGGGGCTCGCTCCGATCGAGGTGGAAACAGAGATAGACATGTCCCTGCGCGGTGCGACGGGGGTGGAGCAGATCATCTGCAAGCTCGATGCGGTCTACCGGCGTGAGGATCGCGGCGGAAGGATCGAGATCGTCGACTGGAAGACCGGTGCCCCGCCGCGATCGGAAGCCGACCGGAGCAACCGGATGCTGCAGCTCGCGCTGTATCGCCTCGCCTATCACAAGCGCACGGGCGTGCCCCTGGACGAGATCGACGTGGTGCTCTACTACGTCGCCGACGATCTCACGATCCGGTCCGACCGCGTCTACTCGGAACCGGAGCTTGCCCACCTCTGGAACGCCGCGCGCGCCGCGCGGGCCGGCTCGTCAGCGTCAGAACCGTCCTCGGACCTGAACAGCGCCGACGAGGCTGTCGCCGGAAGGATGATGGGAGCCGTGACGAGGTCGGACGACACAGCGCTCTCACGCTCGCTCTCCAGCGCTGGCACTGACTCGTCATCCGCTGCTGACGAGTCACCTTCTGCATCGGGCGTGTCGGACGACTCGTTGATCTGAGCGTCGTCGTCGGCGGGGAGCCACATCGCGAGTTCTTCCGGATCGTACGCGTCTGTGTGCATCGACGTGTCTGCAGGCTGCGCCTCGGTACCAGCGAGCGCTGCCGACGTGTCGGGAACGCTACCCAGCACCGCCATGGCATCGTCCATACCCGACGTCGTCCGAACAACCAGATCGTCCGCACCGACGGTGTCGGCCAGCGACGAGAGCAGTGCTTCGGCGTCGGCCACGATCGCGCGATCGTCAGCGTCGTGGCCGTGCACGAGCCACGTCGCGAACTCGAGCTCTGCGTGCAGGCGAGCACGGGAGCGCAGCAGACTGTCTGGGGCTCGGCTGCTTGCGGCGACGTAGGCGTCCAGGACATCGCCGGCCGCCGCGGGTGCCGAAGCCAGCCACTGCAGGTCGACTGCCGGATCGCCGACCGCGACGGCGTGCCAATCGGCGACGCCGACCACGGTGGGAACCCCGCCCTGATCGGCGAGGAAGAAGCTGGAGGATGACGCGCCGCCAAGGACCACGGTCGGTTCGAAGCGCCAGAGGTCATCGTCGGCGATTGCTCGACGCCACCTCGACACCAGGGCGCGCGGCATCCGCTTGGTGTGCTCGGCCCGGTCAACAAGGCGCGATGCTTCGTCTCTGACCTGCTCCGCCGAACGAACGACCAAGCCCGCCTCGCGAGCCCACGACACGGGGAGGGCGTGTGTGGCGGCGAGAGCGTCGGCCAGTGCTGGGGCAACGCCGGGGCCGGCGGGGACCTCGCCGGGGTCGACGCGGTAGCCGGCGATGAAGCTTGTGATCACGGCTGTGTCGTCGGCAAGGGGCACTTCGCCCAGGAGTTCGGGTGCAGCGTACGGCAGCAAGGCGCGCACGCCGGGCGTGAGCGCCCGCAGAGCCCGTGCGTCGGCGCGGAGGTCGTCAGCAGCCTCGGCGTCCGTTGCCACACGGATGACGACCTGGGCGCCGGTGTCGAGGGTCGCTTGCACGGCATCCACGCGGCCCGTCGAGTTCTCGGTCAGCGGGGCCACGGCGACGATGTCGGCATCCGGCGCGACGGCTGAGACCGCCGCGGCTAGAGTGAACAGGGTGCGCGCCATGTGCCCAGGGTAGGTCTGGCAAGCGCCGCAGCCGTCGCGCCACGCCCTTGAGGGAGGTCCTCGTTCTCATGCGCTCCTTCGCCGTCCCGCCACTGGCCCGCGGCGGGTTCGACCGAGCTGAGCACCGCAGAACGGCGATCGGATCCGCGCCGGATGACGCAGCTCTCGTGCTTCCGGTGCACCGCGACAACGCTCCGGTGATCGCTCGCGATGGAGATGCGCCGGCCTTGCAGTGGTGGCCGAGCGCCGACCCCGCCCTGGCGGGAGCCGACGGCGAGTACGCGTTCCTCGGTGCCGGACCCGATGGCACCGACCGCTGGGTTCTCGCCCTCCGCGAGGTTCCGTCGGGGCTGGATGACGGGGTCTCCTGGGCGTCGCTGCGCGTCATCGGGGGGGAGCTCGGCGACGCCGACGGCGGGGCTTTCGTTGCGGCAGTGAGTCTTGGGCGCTGGCTGCTTGATTCGGCGCACTGTCCCCGCTGCGGGTCGATGAGCACGCTGCAGTCCGGCGGCTGGTCGCGGCGCTGCCCCTCGTGCGAGCAGGACCTCTTTCCCCGCACTGATCCCGCCGTCATCGTCGCTGTCACCGACCCTGCCGGCACCCGGCTGTTGCTCGGGTCCCACGTTGCCTGGGGAATGGGGAGGTTCTCGTGCTTTGCCGGGTTCGTCGAGGCCGGCGAATCCCTCGAGGCGGCGGTCACCCGAGAGATTCTCGAGGAGGCTGGCGTCCGCATCGAGGACATGACCTACGTTGCATCCCAGGCATGGCCCTACCCGCGCTCGCTCATGGTCGGCTTCAGCGCAGTCACCAGCACCGAGATCCCCGTCGCCGATGGCGAGGAGATCATCGAGGTCCGCTGGTTCGATCGCGTTGAGATCGGGGCCGCACTGGCGCGCGAGTCGGATGTGCAGCTTCCCGGGCCCAGTTCCATCGCGCGCACCCTCATCGAGCAGTGGTATCGGTCGGCGCAGCAGTGAACGCGCTCGACGGTCTTGACGAGCAGCAGCGGGAGGCGGTGACAGCGCTGCGCGGGCCGGTGTGCGTGCTCGCCGGCGCCGGCACCGGCAAGACACGCGTGATTACCCGGCGGATCGCGCACGGCGTCGACACTGGAGCGTACTCGCCGGGTCGTGTCATGGCGCTCACGTTCACCAGCAAGGCCGCTGGTGAGTTGCGAGGCAGGCTCCGGATGCTGGGCGTCGACGGGGTGGCGGCCCGTACCTTCCACAGCGCAGCCTTGGCCCAGCTCAACTACTTCTGGCCCACGCTTGCCGGCGATCGGCCGCCGGCGATCATCGACAACAAGGTGCGGGTGCTCGCGCACGCTGCCGACGGCATCGGCCTAGAACTGGACACGCCGACGCTGCGCGACGTCGCCGCCGACATCGAGTGGCGCAAGGTCACGATGCGCACGATCGACGAGTACGCGCGCATTCGAGCGGGCGCCACCGTCGGAAGGCTGCCGGTCTCGACGGCAGCTGAGCTTCACCGGGCCTACGAGGCACTCAAGGACGAGCGTCGACAGATGGATTTTGAGGACGTGCTCCTGGCGTGCGCCGGGATGCTTGAGAGCGAGGCCCACGTGGTGGCCGCCGTCCGCGAACAGTACCGGCACTTCACCGTCGACGAGTATCAGGACGTGTCTCCGCTCCAGCAGCACCTGCTCGAGCTATGGGTGGGGGAGCGGCGCGATCTCTGCGTGGTCGGTGACGCGAGCCAGACCATCTATTCGTTCGCCGGCGCAGACCCGAGATTTCTCATCGAGTTTCCACGGCGGTGGGACGACGCCCGCGTTGTCGAACTGCACCGCAACTATCGTTCGGATGCCGCGGTGCTGGCCGTGGCCAACGATCTCATGCGAGAACGCCCGGGGGCCGTGCACCTGACGGCGGCGGCGGCGAAGACAGCACCGTCGTCCCCGCCGACCGTGTCGACCTATCGGGACGAGGCCGACGAAGCGCGGGGCGTGGCCCTGCGCATCGCTGAGCAGCTGCGGGCGGGCGCGGATCCGGCATCCATCGCCGTCCTCTACCGCACCGGAGCGCAGTCTGCGGAGATCGCGGCGGCGCTGGCCGACGCCGGGATCGCGACAACGGTGCTGGGCGGTCGCCGATTCTTCGACCTTCCCGAGGTGCGCCAAGCGGTGCTGGCGCTGCGCGGCGCGTCGGTCGCACCGTTGGAGCGAGGCTTCATCGACGCCGTCCGCGACATCCTCCGATCCCTGGGCATGACCGACCAAGCGCCTCCCGCGGGCGGAGCCGTGCGTGAATCGTGGGAAGCGCGCGCGGCGATCCTGCGGCTTGCCGAAGAGGCACCGGCCGGAACGACCATGCGTTCGTTCACCGACGAGCTCATGTCCCGCGCCCGGGCGCAGGACGAACCGACCCTTCGTGCCGTCACGCTCGCGACCCTGCACGCAGCCAAGGGCCTGGAGTGGGACCACGTGTACCTCGTCGGTCTTGCCGAAGGGTTGCTGCCGATCGCATACGCCACGCACTTCGACCAGATCGACGAAGAGCGGCGCCTTGCCTACGTCGGCATCACGCGGGCACGGCGATCCCTGTCGCTGTCGTGGTCAGCGGGATCGCGGGGGCGCTCGCCGTCGCGTTTTCTGCAGGAGATCCGCACGAGCACTCGGGATGCTGCTCCCACCGCCGGCGCTCGGCGCCGTCAGTGAGCGTCAGACGCAGACTGAGCCCGCTACGTCCCGCCAGCAGCAGCCTTCCCGTGTGAAGTGCTGCTTCGGCGGCGAGGGATGCCGGACCCGCCGGATCGCCGCGTCCGACCAATTGCGCCGCCACCAGCGGCCATGCTGGATCCCGGTCGCGTTCGTGAGCTGCTACGCAGACCAAGCACGCGCTCTGGCCCGGCAGGACGAGCGGGCCGACATCTGCCTCACCAGCTCCCAGGACGATCCCGATGTGCGGGATGTCCTCGCGCATCCAGGTCGCAGCTCGCCGAGGATGCAGGCCGTGCGCCGCAATCATCACGACTGCATCCTGCTCCCGCGACGTGTCCAGCGATGCGTCGATCCCGAGGTCCTGCAGTCCGTCGCGGAAGCGCGTTCCATACCGGGCCGCAGGATCATCGACGACCTCCACTCCGACGCGCAAGGCGGTCCCGCTGCTGACGATGACGGGCCTCAGTCGGCCGAGCAGCGCTTCCACGTCGGCAGCCGCGACTCCCAAGGATCGGGCGAGCGCGCTCACGCCGACCTCCGGGATGCCTTTGCCCAGCTCACGGATCACCTGAAGTTGCCAGAGTGCCGGGTCGTCGAGTCGCACGCGATCACTCCTGCCGAACTGAAGCATCGTCGGGGTTCGCCACAGGGGCGGGTAGGCGGGGTCGATGCGTAGCATGTCCCGATTGTCCGGGGCGGGTGGGCAGCGGCGGTGGCGCTGTCCACAGAAATTTCCCGGCGCGGCAACGAGCGCTCCTGGGGAGGAGCGGTTGACGCGCGGGCGCAGAACGCGCCCTCTTGCGGGCCTAGA
>NZ_JBBWSA010000009.1:0-139604 GCF_038150145.1 Microbacterium schleiferi | reverse complement strand
ATCTCATTCGCCTTGCGCAGCTCGGCGTTCTCCTTCTCAAGCTGCTTGATCCGCTGCGCGGCCTCGGTCGTGACACCAGGCTTGGCGCCAGCGTCGACCCCGTACCGCCGCTGCCAGAGCCGCAGTGTCTCCGGGCTCATCCCGAGCAGCCCGGCGACGTGACGGACCGCGCTCATCATGTTCGGGTGCGACGGCCGCGTCTCCGCGAACATCCGCAACGCCCGCTCACGCATCTCCGACGAATACATCCCGTTCATCGTGTTCCATCCTTGCTTGAAAAACGGAACGAAAGTCAGGCCGATTCACACCGTCACGAGAGGACAGCCCCATAACAGCACGGACGCCTGCCGACCTGCATCGGGCAGACCGCTGTGGTTGAGGCGGTGGGGATCTTTCCAGGCGCAACCAAGGGAGCGCTGCGGGAGCAGACGGCCAATCTCAGGGCTTGTTTCCGCGTGGAGTCGGGAGCCTCAGGACCGCCACCGCAAGCGACAGGAGAGGCCGATGGCGCACTGAACGGGTCTATGTCGTGAGCATTCCCGACGCCGCGGCGCACGCCGTGATGATGCTGATGCCGAGACCGAGACTGGCGATACCGGCGACCGCTCGGACGGTGATCCTGATGACGCGGCTCATGCGCTCACCCTACGCACAGTTCCCCCATACGTTGAAGAACCGTCGACGCTTGCGGGCCTTCTCGTCGGCGCCGACGATGGATGCATGGCCACGACGCGAGCGCAGACCCGACGGAAGGCAGGATGGATCGCGCTTGCCGTCGCCGGAATCGTCGTTGCGACGGCGCTCGTCATCGTATGGGTCGTCGCGTCGAGCTCGGGCGAACCGCTCGCGGCAGCGCCGAGCCCCACACCCACGGCCACAGTCGAACCCGCGCCGACACCGACACCCACTCTGGTCGGGCCCGCCGCGGACACGACCGACTACGACCTCGCGGGACTCCCGGAGATCACCGTCTTCGCCATCGTTCCCGAGCTGCCCGTCGATGACGATCCGTTCGGAGACCTGACCAACGTCGCCGCTCGCGCGAAGGACGCCGCGGTTCCCGTCTTCGCCGAGCCCGGTGGCGCTGCGGTGGCGTCCCTGCCGCGTGACTACTACTACGACGGCACCGTGGTGCCGGTGATCGAGCAGTACGACGCATGGGTGAAGGTCATGCTCGTGGGCCGTCAGGCCTATCCGTCTGGGGGGAACTCCGGGCAGCTCACCGGATGGCTCCGGACGCAGGACGTCGAGCTGACGCCGCAAGAGGCGGTGATCGAGGTCTCACTCGGGGACCGCACCATCGACATCGTTCGAGGGGAGAACCGGCAGCGCATCGCCGCCGACTTCGGGTCCGGCGTGGAGGCTACGCCTACGCCGCTCGGTCGCTCCTTCATCATGACGGTGCGCACCGAGCCGACCTTCGCTTACACGAGGGGCAATCCGATCACCTACCTGTCGGTGCAGAGTGCGACTCTCGATGGGTTCGACGGCGGCGATGTCGCGGTCACCGCTTTCCACTATCACGACACTCGTTCCGGTCGGGTGTCGAACGGATGCCTGCGCGTCGACGAAGCGGCGGCCCACGCGCTCGCCGCGCTCCCTTTCGGAACTCCGGTGATCATCCGCGAATGACGCTCGCGCGGATGCCCCCGGTGGTCGTCGACTTCGCGGCGCCGTAGTCCACAGAGAGCCGGCGTCACGACCCCCAGGCGACCAGTGCTGCACGGGCACACTCGCCCATGACGGTGAGTGCCCGGCCCGTTGCATCCGCGCCGATGATTAACGGGTTCGCGTCACCGTCTCGCATGTGCTCGGCCTTGTCGACCGCTTCGTCGTAGATGCTGTGATTCGAGATGAAGACGCTCACTTCCTGCATCTGGATGAGTTCTCGGGCTCGATCCGTCGCGGCGATATAGGCCCGAATCCGGTCGAGGCGGTCGGATCGATCCGCGAAGTTGAAGGCCGTCCCGCCCCAGAGCATCGTCCGGTGTGTGGCGTTGCCGCTGCGCGCGTTGAAGAGCAGCGAGATCGTTCCCCCCCACGTGTGCCCGGGGGCGAGTACGACGGTGATCTCGGTGTCTCCTAGCCGTACCACGCTGCCGTCTTCGACCGACACGTCCCGTTGCGGTGGACGGCCCCAGTCGGGACGGTCGAACTCGAGTCCGGTTTCGAGCATCGTCCAGTCCTCGCCGCTCATGACAACCCGCGGATTGTAGGTCCGCGTGAAAAAGCCTGATCCTCCGTAGTGATCACCGTGCCCGTGGGTGATGACGATCACCGCGATCTGTGGTGTCGATCAGGATGATGCCCTCGGATGTTGTGATGGCCCAGGCGCTGACCCATCTGCTGCCAACAAGGAAGAGATTCTCGAAGACCTGCGCGGGCGGTGGGGCTGGTTGCTTCATGAGCTCGTCCGGGCTCATCCCGGCGGGAGCGACGGACTCATCGACAACGCTCGCCAGGGCGAGATACGACGTGAGGTCGTCGGCCGCTGCTTCTTGCGCGGCCGCCAGGTGCGTCCGCACGCCGGTCTCACGCCACTGCTCTTGTCCATCGGACATCTCGTCCGCCCTTCGAGGCCCGGCAATGCGATCACACCCTACGACGGGCCGGCTCTCTGGGGCGAGCATGGGTGCGCGGTTTGCGCGGCCATCGACCGGTTCCTCGACCGCACGGCTCTCGCGGGGTGTGGTCGGTGCTGGCCCCGCCAACGGTCACGAGGGTTTTCTGCCCAGAGCAGAATCACTGCATCAGGTGACCGCTACCGCCATAGCATTCAGCATGGCCAACCATCTGCGCGCAGTTCCGCCTCTCCCGGTGACAGGCTCCGTCCCGATCGCCTCGCGGCGGGAGCCGCTGTGGCGCCAGCTCGTCGGAGATCTGCTTCGCGAACGCCGCCACGACCGGGGGGAGACTCTCGGCGATGTGGCACGACGCGCCGGTGTTGCACCGCAGTACCTCTCCGAGATCGAGCGCGGTCGCAAGGAGCCGTCGAGCGAGGTTGTTCAGGCAGTCAGCAGTGCCCTCGATCTCACACTGCGTGATCTCCTTGACGACGCAGGACGGCGACTGGCCGCGAGTGAAGAGGCGATCTCGCACAAGGCGTCTCTGCACGCGCCCACGCTGCTGGCTGCTTAGGTCGCCGAGCCTGGGCGTCAGCCGGGGTTCCCGATCAGCCCGGCACGGGAGCCGCGGCCCGCTGATCGATCACCCGATCGATCAGGCCATAGTCGCGGGCAGCGGATGCCGTGAAAACGCGATCGTGGTCGGTATCGGCGCGCAGGGTCGAGGCGGACTGCCCCGTATGGCGTGCGAGAACCTCCTCGATATCGGCACGCACGCGCACCACCTCGTCGGCCTGCAAGATCAAGTCGGGGATCGTTCCCCGGCCCCTGCGCTACCGGCTGGTGCAGGATCACGCGCGCGTGGGCGAGGGCGGTTCGGCGCCCCGGCGCGCCACCGGCCAACAGAACGGCGCCGGCAGCCACGGCTTGGCCGACGCGCGTCGTTGCGACAGCTGGGCGGATGAACTGCATCGTGTCGTAGACCGCCAGCATCGCGCCGGGGTCTCCGCCCTCGCAGTTGATGTAGAGATCGATGCCGCTGTCGGGGTTGTCGGAGTCGAGGTGCAGCAGTTGTCCGATCAGTGCATTCGCCACGCCGGAATCGATCGCGGTGCCGAGATAGACGATCCGTTGGGTCAGCAGGTGCGAGTAGACATCCATGATGCGCTCGCCGCGCGGGTTCTGTGCGACGACGTTGGGGATCGCGTACGAGCTCATGGGGTCACCGTTTCGGGAGTAGCGGCGAAACCGGTGGTCGGGCGGGATCCCGGGCGGTAGTCGTCGAGAGATTCGACGATCACGTCGACGAACCCGTACTCCTGCGCCTCGCGCGCCGTGTACCAATGGTCGTGGAGTGAGTCCTCGAAGATGCGCTCGAGTGGCTGACCGGTGTCGTGTGCGATCAGACCGAGGACGGTGTCGCGGGTGTGGCGGAGGTCGTCTGCCTGCAGTTCGATGTCGACCGCGGTCCCGGCGATGCCGGCGGACCCCTGGTGCATCAGCACCCGGGCGTGGGGGAGCGCGCGACGCTTTCCGCGCGTGCCGGACGAAAGCAGGAACTGTCCGGCGCTGTAGGCGATCCCGAAGACGAGCGTCGACACGTCGTTGGGGATCGTTCGCACGATGTCACGGATCGCGAGCATCGCGGGAACCGAACCGCCGGGTGAGTGTATCCAGAGGTTGATGTCGGCGCCGGGATCCTCGAGCGACAGCGTCACGAGTTGCGTGGCCAGGAGCATGCCGTTGTCATCGTCGAGCGGTCCGTCCAGAACGAGCACTCGACGCTCGTAGAGGGAGCGCCGGGCATTCTCGCTGAAGATCGGCGACGTGGTGGATTCGGTCATGACCCCAGGCTGACGCACCACGCCCTCCTCCGTGGTCGGTATCCGCCCACGGCAGAGCAGCCCACGGCAGAACGCAGTCGCCGCCGCCGATCTCAGTCCGACCGGTCAGCGGCGCGGTGGACGGCCTTTGCGCTTAGTCGAGTTGCCGAAGCGGTCGGGCTTGAGTTCGATGAGCTTGCCGCTGATGCGTGTGTTCTCGAGGCGCTTCAGCGTGTCACGGGAGAGATCCGCAGGGAGCTCGACGAGCGAGAAGTCCGGGCGGATCTGGATCGCGCCGAAGTCCTCGCGGCGTAGACCACCCTCGTTCGCGAGCGCTCCAACGATCTGGCGCGGCTCAACCTTGTGGCGCCGGCCAACGGAGATTCGGTAGGTCGTTCGCGCGCCCCCACCGCCACGGGGGCCGCGATCGGAGCGGTCGTTGCGGTCACGTCCACCACGTTCGGGTCGGTCCGGCGAATCGCGCGCGAACCGCGGCTCGGGGGCGGCGTCCGGTTCGAGCAGCAGAGGTGTATCGCCCTGCGCGACGATGGCGAGTGCCGCTGCGACATCTGCCTCGGGAACGTCGTGGTGCTCGACGTAATGGGCGATGATGTCGCGGAAGATGCCGATCTGAGCCGGATCGGCGAGCGCCGCAGTGATGGCGTCGTCGAACCGCGTGAGTCGCGTCGCGTTGACGTCCTCGACGCTCGGCAGCTTCATCTCGGTCAGCGGCTGCCGCGTGGCTTTCTCTATTGAGGTCAGCATCCGGCGCTCGCGCGGCGTGACGAAGCTGATCGCAGCTCCCGTGCGACCGGCGCGCCCCGTGCGGCCCACGCGGTGGACATACGACTCGGTGTCGATCGGCAGGTCGTAGTTGACGACGTGGCTGATGCGGTCAACGTCGAGGCCGCGAGCGGCGACATCCGTGGCGACAAGGATGTCGAGCTTGCCGCTCTTGAGCTGGTTCACCGTGCGCTCACGCTGCGCCTGGGCGACGTCGCCGCTGATCGCGGCGGCGGTGTATCCGCGGGCGCGCAGCTTCTCGGCCAGGGTCTCGGTCTCGTTCTTCGTGCGCGTGAAGACGATCATGCCCTCGAAGTTCTCGACCTCGAGGATGCGGGTGAGGGCGTCGACCTTCTGCGGGTACGACACCATCAGGTAGCGCTGCGTGATGTTGGCCGACGTCGTGGTCTTGGTCTTGACCGTGATCTCTTCGGGGTCGCTCAGGTACTGCGCCGAGATGCGCCGGATCTGGGCGGGCATCGTCGCCGAGAAGAGGGCGACCTGCTTGGTCGCGGGGGTGGTCGGCAAGGATCGTCTCGACGTCCTCCGCGAAGCCCATCTTGAGCATCTCGTCGGCCTCGTCGAGGACGAGGTACTTCAGCTCGGAGAGGTCGAGTGTGCCCTTGTCGAGGTGGTCCATGATGCGGCCAGGCGTGCCGACCACGATGTGTACGCCGCGGCGCAGGGCCGACAGCTGCTGCCCATAACCCTGACCGCCGTAGACAGGCAGGACGTGCACGCCGCGCAGGTGCGACGCGTACCTCTCGAAGGCTTCACACACCTGCAGGGCCAGCTCGCGAGTCGGTGCGAGCACCAGGGCCTGCGGGGTCTTCTGCGACAGGTCGAGTCGAGAGAGGATCGGCAGCGCGAAGGCTGCCGTCTTTCCCGTGCCGGTCTGGGCGAGCCCGACGACGTCGCGTCCGGCGAGCAGGGGAGGGATGGTCGCGGCCTGGATAGCAGACGGCGTCTCGTAGCCGACATCTCTCAACGCCTTCATGACCGCGTCGCTCAGACCGAGCTCGGCAAAGGTGGGTTCGGATGCGAGGGGTTCGGCCTCGTCGGTCGCGTTCTCGAGGGAAGAGGCCATAGGTGTGACGCTAGTCGCTCCGTGGGTTTGGCGCGATTCGGCATCCGTGCTTGGCTGCGCCTGCCCGTCACCGCGTCTCAGGTGTGCAGGTGCGCGCGTTGGCCCTCGCGATCGAAGACCATGACGAGTTCGGCGGGCTCATCGATCGCGCTGATTGCGTGCGGATTCATCGTCGAGAACTCGGCAGCCTCGCCCTGCGCGACCTCGATGCGCCGCTCGCCGAGTTGCAGCAGCACGCGTCCTTCGAGCACGAGGAACCAGTCGAAACCCGGATGCACGCGCATCGCGGGAACCTCGGGCACGGGCTCCAGGCGCATCTTCATCGCCATCGTGCGGCCGTCGACACGGTTCAGTGCCCACGTCGTGCGCGCTCCGTCGGTGCGCTGGATCGGACGGATGACGACATCGTCGTCATCCTCGGCGCGCAACAGGTCGTCAACGCTGACGTGAAGCGCCGCTGCGAGCGGCACGAGCACGTCGATGCTGAGCGCGCGCTTACCGGTCTCGATGCGACTCACCGTCGAAGCGCTGAGGTTGCTGCGTTCGGCGATCTCATCGAGTGAGTACCCGAGGGTGGTCCGGATGCTGCGCAAACGCATTCGGGCGAGGGCCTCGACATCCGTGCTGGTCATGAGTCCAGCATCCGTCGTTCTTGCTAATACTGCAAGTCAGCATCCACTATGCGCCAGATCGGCCTACCCTTGACGCATGGGCAACCACGACTCGTCTCACCGCCACACTCACGGTCCCGCGATGATCCGCCGGTGCGATGTCGCCGTCATCGGTGGCTCGGCTGCCGGCCTTGCCGGCGCACTCCAGCTCGTCCGCCAGCGCCGCTCGGTGATCGTGATCGACGATGGCACACCGCGCAACGCGTCAGCCGAGCACATGCACAGTTACCTCGGGCGCGAAGGTGCGCCGCCAGCCGAGCTGCGGGCAATCGGGCGGGGAGAGGTCCGTTCGTATGGCGGGGAGATTCTGTCGGGCCGCGTCCTCGACGTTCGCCGTGACGGTGAGCGGTTCCGCGTCGAGCTCTCCGGAGGCGGCGCCTTGCTCGCGCGGCGCGTGCTCGTGGCATCCGGGATCACCGACGACCTGCCCGAGATCGACGGCCTGCGCGCGCGCTGGGGTCGCTCGGTGGTCCACTGCCCGTTCTGCCACGGCTGGGAGGTGCGCGATCAGCGCGTGGTCCAGATCGTCACGAGCCCGCTCGGGTTGCACCCGACCCCGCTCATGCGGAACCTCACCGACACTCTCACCGTCGTGCTGCACGACGGCGTCGAGGTGGATGCTGGGGCGGTGGGTCGGCTTGAGGCATCCGGTGTCACGGTGATCGCCAGAACCGTGACACGGGTGACGGATGCCGATGGCGCACTCGTTCTCGACCTTGGTGACGGCTCGCGAATCGCTGCGGACGCCGTGCTCGTCGGTGCGAAGTTCCACGCCCGCATCGAAGCGCTGACCGGTCTCGGACTCGAAGCGACTCCCCACGCGAGCGGGTTCGGTGAGGTGCTCATGGCCGACGCCGCGGGCCGAACGACGGTGGACGGCGTCTTTGCGGCGGGCAACGTCGTCGACCCGAGCCTGCAGGTGCTTCCCGCCGCCGCGAACGGCAGTATGGTCGGCGCGCAGATCGCGTTCAGCCTGGCCGACGAAGATCTCGCCGCGAGCTCCCGCCCGTCGGGCGTCGAGACCGAATGGGACGGTCGCTACAGCGGCGAGCAGGTCTGGAGCGGCAATCCCAACGGCACGCTCGTCGCCGAGGTGGCCGGGCTCGCACCCGGAACCGTGCTCGACGTCGGCGCAGGCGAGGGAGGGGATGCCCTCTGGCTCGCCGAAAACGGATGGCAGGTCACGGCATCCGATGTCTCCTCCCGCGCACTCGCGCGCGTCGAGCACGAAGCGCGGCGCCGGGGCCTTGCCGTACGCACGTGGCACGTGGATGCAAATGCCGTCCGGCCCTACGGGGACGAGACGTTCGACCTCGTCTCGC
Organism: Microbacterium schleiferi; assembly: GCF_038150145.1. Taxonomy (GTDB): domain Bacteria; phylum Actinomycetota; class Actinomycetes; order Actinomycetales; family Microbacteriaceae; genus Microbacterium; species Microbacterium schleiferi_B. Next base: position 131,354 of record NZ_JBBWSA010000009.1, on the reverse strand, counting down.
TGCAGTACGGGTCGTTCGCACGCACGCCCGACGGCAGGGGGGTGCGAAGCCTCCTGGACGCGGTGGCTCCAGGTGGCACGCTGCTGGTCGTCGCGCACGACACGGCGTGGGCGCGCGAGGGGCTCGATCCTGCCGAACACACGCCGATGTTCGACCCGGATGCCTACGTCGGTGTCACCGAGATCGCGGCGGCTCTCGCTGCCGATGCCGGCTGGAGCATCGAGGTGCATGAGACTCGGCCGCGCCCGGCAGGAGCGGTGAGCGGCCATCACGTCGAGGATGTCGTGCTGCGGGCTGTGCGGATCGTCTGACCGACCGGCCGCGGCCGCTCGCCCGGTCTCAACTGTCGAGGAGGCGGGACAGGCGCTTCTTGCGGCTGTTCTGCGTCACGATCCACGCGACATCCGGGTCCTCGGTATCCAGCGCGCTGAAGAGGGGAAGACCCCGCGTCGGATCCCCGGCCACCGCGACGCTCCAGCAGTAGCCGAGCGACAGACGCAAGGTTCGCAGGTCCGGGGTCTTCCGCTGCTCCGGTGGCTGGCTCGCGAGGTGCTCGGTGATGCGCTCGCACGCATCGAGCGCGAGGGCTGCCATCCGGGGATCCCGCAGCAGCCGCGGCTCGCAGACCGCTGCGATGGCGGCGCGCTGAACAAGCGGATGGGGGTGGTCGACCCACGCATCCACGATCGACGCCAGCGCCGCGGGCCGGGCGTCACCCAGAAGCTGGAGGCCCTGCGCGACGCCCTCGCGCACGCGCCACCGGGCGTCGGTGGCAAGCTCCCGGGCGCGTTTCTCGGATGCCGCGTCCTCCGCCCGCAGGGCGAGCGCGGCTCCAGCGCACATTGCGTGGAACTCGTCGCCGGTTGCCAGGAGTGCGTCGATGGTCGGCTCGTCGGCGAGAGGGGCAAACGCTGAGACCAGCTCGAGATTCGCGCGTGGACCAGGAAGCCCGGAATGGGCCGAGAGGTAGTCCGCCCACGCCGATGTCGGCATCGAGAGCAGCTCAGCAGCCCACTCGCCGCTACCGGTCATACTCCGACAGTACGCCCCGGGCGGCTCAGGCCGCGGCGCGAGATCAGGGCGTTGGTGCCCAGACGTCTGCGGGGTCGATCCGCTCCGCGATCCGGCCGCTCATCTCACCGAGCTGTGCGGCCTCGGTATCGCTCAGCGTGTCGAACACGAGCTCGCGAACCAGCTGGTGATGGCCTGGTAGCGCTGACTGTACGAGGTCGTGGCCGGCATCGGTCAGGATGCCGAGGGTGAACCGGCCGTCAGCGGCATCCGTTTCGCGTCGAACGAGCCCGCGCCGCTCGAGGCGTGTGAAGGCGCGAGAAAGGCGCGAGAGCGTGGAACTCGCGTAGCCGGCGAGAGTGCTCAGCCTCAGCGTCCGCTCTGGCGCGGTGTCGAGGGCGTACAGCAGGCCGAACTCGAAGTGTGTCAGCCCACAGCTCTCCTGCAGCTGCGCGTCAAGCGCGCGGGGGAGGCGCTCCACAAGAGTGGCGAGAGACGCCCAGGTTGCGAGCTGGTCAGGGCGAAGGGGCATGGCTCGAGCGTAACGCCATTGACTTGCTTAGGAAAGTCATTCGGCATACCGTTGACTTTCCTGGGCAAGTGAATTGAGGTGCCCGCATCCGACGGGCGCCGGAACGGAGCATCCATGGACCTGCAGCTGACGGGCACGAGCGCCTTCGTGAGCGGATCGACCGGTGGAATCGGCTATGCCGTCGCCGACGCGCTCGCGGCGGAGGGAGCCACCGTGACCGTCAACGGCCGCAGCACCGAGCGCGTGCACGAGGCAGTCGAGAAGCTGCAGGCGGCGCATCCCGACGCCGAGATATCGGGCATCGGCGCCGACTTCGCCGACCCTGCGCAGGTCGTCGACCTCATCGAACGCCTCGGTGAGGTCGACGTGCTGATCAACAACGTCGGCCTGTTCGGGCTCGGCGCGTTCGAAGAGATCGATGACGCCCAATGGCAGCACTACCTCGACATCAACGTCATGAGCGGCGTGCGGCTCTCGCGAGCGCTGCTCCCCGGAATGCTCGAGCGCGGGCGGGGTCGCATCGTCTTCATCAGCAGCGAATCGGGCGTCTCGGTGCCCACCGACATGATCCACTACGGCGTCACGAAGGCCGCCATGATCGCCCTCGGCAACGGCCTGGCCAAGCGCACGCGCGGCACCGCCGTGACGGTGAACACGGTGCTGGGCGGCCCAACCTACTCCGACGGCGTCGCTGCCGCGATCGAGCAGATCGCACACGCGCAGGGCGCGCCGGTCGATGCGGTGAAGGATGCCGTGATCGGCCAGAACGCGACGACGCTGCTCGAGCGGTTCATCGAACCGACCGAGATTGCGTCGCTAGTCACCTACCTCGCGAGTCCGCTCGCGTCGGCGACCAACGGAGCCGCGCTGCGGGCTGACGGGGGAGTGCTGACGACGATCCTGTGAGGCCTGCAGGCGCAGCACATGCGGGCGGCTGGCTGCCGCACATACGGTAGGGGCATGGCGGATGTCACGGAGCGAAGCCGAACCCGCGTCCGCCGGATCGGGTCACTCGTGGCGCTGCTCACGGTGGTCGTGGCGGGGCTCGCCGTTCACGTCCTCCTGCCCGACACGGGAGCCACCGACATTGCCGGGGACGCGCTCTACGCGGTTGCCGTGTATGCCTTCCTTATCGCGATCATGCCCGGGCGGTATCCACCCCTCGTCGGTGCTGTCGCGCTCGCGTGGTGTGTCGGCATCGAGGTGTTCCAGCTCACCGGCATTCCGCTCGCGGCGGGTACCGCTTTCCCTCCCGCGATGCTCGTCCTCGGGACCGTCTTCGACCCGCGGGATCTCGTGGTTTACGCGACCGCAATCCTCGTCCTGACAGCCGCCGACACTGCCCTCTCGCGGGGTAGGGCCAAAGGTACCTGACGTGTTTCGCCTACGGCGAGATACGGTTGTCTGAATCTGGGGCAAGGTGATCGAGGTGTGGGAGCGTCTGCGGGTGACGGGAGTCGCCGAGATCTGGTGGCGCGCCGTCACCGACGGCTCCTTCTACAACCGCTGGAGCGCGTTCCTCTCATTCTTGCTCGCCGCCATCGTGGGTGTGCCGACGGCCAACAGTGCGTCGGTGACGGGTTACCTGCAGGCCATGGTGGTCGGTGTGCTTGGGTGGATCGTGCTGGCGATTCTCGCCCTGCCGGCGGCGGTCGCAGAGCGCCGCTGGCGCTCCCGACCTGCCCGCGGTGCTGCGGTTCTGACCACGCTGCTGGTGATCTGCGTCATCAGGACACCACTGAACGACGTGCTCTCGCGGTGGCTGTGGGACGTCGCTACGGCTGGCGTCTTCCTCCCGCGTGTGGTCACGAACATCGTTGCCGGGATTGCGCTGTTCTCGCTCGTCAGCATCACGCTCTCGGAATACGCCCGCCGGCGAGCGATCAACGCGCGCCTGGAACGAGCGCTGGCGCCGATGCGTGCCAGCCTCGAGAGGGCGCGCGCTCAGGCCGACGAGGTTGGCGAGGTGCTCGCCGCGACGGTGCGCAGGCTCCAGGCATCCCGCAACGTGCTGCTGGCTCGCCCCGTCGACTTCGACAGCGTGCGTGCCTACGCCGAAGAGGTGCGGCGCGAGAGTCACCTGCTCGAGGCGCGCGCTGATGCAACGGATGCCTCGGCTCCGGTGCCTGGTGTGGTGACGGCATCCGCCCTGCGGCCCCGCACGATCTCTGAGCGACTGGCGAACCCGCCGCTTCTGATGGTTTCGGCGATCTACGCGGTGGCAACTCTTCCGTTCTCGATCATGCAGGGCGGCCTGCGCGTCGGGATTCTCGGGGTGATGGGTCTGTTGGCGATCGACCTGGCGGCGGGGTTCGCCGGCCGCCGGTTGCTTCCCCAGCCCGGCGCGCGCTGGCGGCCCGTGCTGTTCCTGCTCCTCTGGGTATTGGCTGGGTGTGCTGTCGCAGCGCTGTCGGTGACGTTGCTGCCCGACATCGGCTTGGTGGCATACGTCGGCATCGTTGCGATCCCGGGTCTGGCCATCTCGGTGTCCGTCTGTACTGACGCCTTGCACGAGGCGCGTCTCGCCGCGGCAATGTCGCAGGACCTGCTCGCCGGTGCGGCGCGAGACGTGGCACGAGAGAGCGCTCGGGCATCGGATCCCTTGCGCCATGCGGTCGGCATCCTGCATGGCGGCGTGCAAGGTCAGTGCGTCATCCTTGCCGCGCAAGCCGATGAACGACAACCCACGGTCAGTGAGGTCGCCCAGTTCCGTGCGCGAACGGATGCCGCCTTCTATCGACTGCAGGGGCCTGTCAGCGAGCGAGACGTGGATCGCGGATCGCTGCGCGGTCCCTTCGGTTCCCTCGGTCGTGTCATCTCCGCGTGGCGTGCGGTCCTCGACATCTCGTACACGGTTTCGGCCACGGCCGCCGCGGCGCTGGGCGATCATGAGACCGATGAGCTGGCCGCCGAGGCGGTCACCGAAGCCTTCGTCAACGCGGTCAAGCACTCGGGAGCGAGGGAGGCAACCGTCTCGCTCACCGTCCCGAGCGATGATCGCCTGGTCGTCACGGTCGCCTCGCCGGGCACCCTTCCCTCTGCCGAGCGACGAGCATCTGGTCTCGGAACGCGCCGACCGAACACGCGAATCCTGCAGTCAGGGACTGATGTCGTCTTCGAAGCCGTCCTGCCGGTGGCTTCCGATCCGGATGCGCCGTCGTCGCCGGTAGCCCGCGCTGCCAGTTTCTAGGTGCAGCCGGCGACCCGTTCGCCAGCGAATTGGGAACATTGTGTAACAATGTTCCCGTGCCTGGAGTGATCGCTGTGCTGCTTGCCGCGTTGTGCTTCGCGACGACGGGAACGGCGCAGGCGCTCGCCGATGTCGATGCATCCCCGCTGTCGGTCGGTGCCGCCCGCATCCTCATCGGCGGGGGGATTCTCGGTGCGATCGCGCTGGTTGCCCGGCCACGGATGCCGCGCACGGCGTCATCCGCGGTTGCTGCCGCACGCCGCGCGCCGGCGTGGGTCATCGTGGCGGTCGGCGCCGCGGGGGTCCTTGCCTACCAGCCGACCTTCTTCGCCGGCACCCGCCTCAACGGGGTGGCCGTCGGTACGGTCATCGCCCTGGGGTCCGCGCCGATCGTGACGGGAATCCTCGACGCGCTCATTCGTCGACGGATGCCGAGCGCGCGGTGGGGCGTTGCCACGGGCATCGCGCTGGTTGGTGTCGTGCTCGTCTCTGGGGTGGTGGGCGGAGCCAGCGCGGCGGGGGTAGGACCACTTGGCATCCTTGCCTCGCTTGCCGCGGGAGCGTCGTACGCACTCTATGCGCTGGCCAGCAAGCTGCTGATGGATCGTGGCTGGAGCTTCCAGGCAGCAATGGGCACCGTCTTCGGGGTGGCAGCGATCGTGAGCCTGCCGATTCTGCTGGCAAGTTCGTCCGCCTGGCTGCTGACGCCCGCGGGTCTCGCCCTCGCGCTTTGGCTCGGCGTTGTGACCACGGCGATCGCGTACCTGCTGTTCGGATGGGGCCTGCGGCGCCTCGCCCCGACCACGGTTGCCACGCTCACCCTCGCGGAGCCGCTCGGCGCGACACTGCTCGGCGTGTGGGTGCTTCACGAGCAGCTCACCGCAGCGTCGGCGATCGGGCTTGTCGTGCTCGCCGCGGGACTCGTGGTGCTCTCACTGCCAGGAGGACGGAAGGTGAAGACTGATGTCTCCGCGCCGGCGTGAGAGCGACCCGGGACCCACCCAGGCTGCCGCCCTTGCCGAGGCGCTGGGCGCCAGCATCCTGTCGGGCGAACTGGGCCTAGACGCACCGCTGCGAGAGGAGAACGTGGCAGAGCGGTACGGTGCGTCGCGGCACACGGTACGCGCTGCGCTGCAGACGCTTGCCGCCGAACGTCTCGTGACGATCGAGCCCTATCGCGGAGCACGCGTCGCAAACTTCGACAACGATGCGGTCGAAGCGCTCCAAGAGCTGCGGGGCGCGCTTGAGGCAGAAGCGGTGCGGCAGGTCAGTGCCACGCACGGCGCGTCGTGGCCGGATGCGGTAACTCGTCCCGTGACGGAGGCCATCGACCGGCTCGCGCTGGCAGAGGCATCCGGCGACTGGCTGGCGACGACTCGCGCCCATGCCGAGGTACACCGTCTCATCGTCGAGGCAGCCGACAGTCCTCGGATCGCGCAGGCGCATCGTCAGCTCGAGTCCGAGATCCTGCTGCTCCTGACCCACGTCAGACCCGACTATCCAGCGGGTTCGCTCGCGCAGGAGCACACTGCCTATCTCGAAGAGGTTCAGCGCGCCGGAGGAAAGGCGGTGCGTGCGCATCTGGCGCACTCGGCCGACCTCATCCGTGCGGTTCCGACCGCTGCGACGGCAAGTTCGTCGACGGGCAGCGGCGACGGCAACGTCACCGGACCCCGCGGTGGGCGCAGTGCCGCGACCAGATCGGCCCGGCCAGTCGCCGCCGAGACGAGTTCCGAGGTGAGCTGATCGAACGACGCCGCCATCATCGTCTGCCCTCGAGGTCACGGATGAATCCGCGAAGGAGGTCGAGTCCCTCTGGCCACGGACCGTGCCCGCTCAGAACGTTGATGTGTCCGGCGTCACCGACGTCGATCTGATGCGCACCCCAGCGCCGACAGATGTGGGGGGAGCGGTCGGCGGAGCAGTAGGGGTCGGTAGTGCTGGTCACCGCGATCATCGGAATCGGCAGGGGATCGTGAGACGCGGCGGCGCCCCTGAAGCTCACCGCCTCGGTCGGGAACGATGGCGCATCCGGATCGGGCGGAGCAACAAGAAAGACACCGCGTATGCGCTCAGGAGAGTGCGCTGCGAACGCCACCACGCTGAGGCATCCGAGACTGTGGGCGACGAGAACCGCCGGCTCACCGGCTGCCTGCACGGCAGCGCCGACGGCCCGGTCCCAGTCGTCGATGTCTGGTTCGTCCCAGGATGCCGGAGTGGTGCGTTCCCAGGCCGGATGCTGCGCTTGCCAGATCGACTGCCAGTGGTCGGCTGATGAACCGCCGAGCCCCGGCACCACGACAATCGAAGAATCCTGCATCGCTCTCCTCTTTCGTGATGGTTGGCGCCCATTCAACCGATCAGGTAGCCCGGCATGTAGAGCCAAAGTGCGCCAGCTGGCCCGTCGGCTCCGACCTGTCAGCTGGCGTAGCGCTCGACGAACGTGCGCAGCATGCGGCTCGGATGCAGCACCTCGCGCTCCCGGACTGCCGCGAGCGGAACGTGCACTTCGGTCGGTGCGAAGTACCCGTAATCGGTGTAGGCGTGGATGCGTGAAGTGATGCCGTTGACGTCGAGCTCGGGATGGAACTGCGTCGCGTAGATGTTCTCGCGCACGCGGAACATCTGAACCGGGCACGAGGCGGATGACGCCAGTAGCGTTGCCGAGGTGGGGAGTGAACGCATCGCTTCCTTGTGCCCCACGAAGGCATCGAAACGGGGTGGGATGCCGGTCAGTAGGGGGTCTTCGATCCCGGCATCCGTGAGTGAAACCTCGACGACACCGACCGGCTCGCCGTAGGTGCGGTCGATGACGGCACCCAGGTGAGCTCCGACCGTGCCCACGCCGTAGCAGGCACCGAGGAAGGGGAAGTCCCGCGCGACGACCTGGTCGAGCAGCGCATCGAACTCTGCCTCGACGCGCCGCTGCACGGCTGACTTCTGCTCGAGGGGGTCGGATGCGTTGAACGGCCCGCCGCCGACGAAGATGCCCGACAGGTCATCGAGCTCGAGCTCCGGCATCGGACCGGCCTCAAGTCGCACCCGTCGCAGCTCGGACTCCGCGAGACCGGTGAAGCGCAGGAACAGCTCGTACTCTTCATCGGCCGGACCGTCCTCGGCGCGGGTGGCCAGCAGGATGAACGGCTTCATCCGCTCAGCTTAAGCGCCGCAGAGCCGCGTTGATCCTGCAATCGGCCTGCATCGATCGAGCTCCGGGCCCGCTCTTCGTGACGAGTGTGTAAACCTCGCATGGCGATTCGCGACCGAGGATGATTAGCTCCGCCGGACTCGATATCGTCGTGAGGTGCCCGACACACAGAACTCCGACGCGACCCTGCGTCCCACGCACCCGCTCGCACTCGCTCCCGTCATCGCACCGCCCGCGTCGGTGGACGGATTCGTCAAGCAGTTCCTCGCGAACCTGAACTTCGATCAGGGCGTCTCGCTGTCGGCATCCGACGCCAACGACCAGTACCTGGCGCTCGCGGGCACGGTGCGCGACTACCTCATGGCGCGGTGGCTCGAAGACCAGACCCGGCAGCGCGAGCAGCAGGCGAAGACGGTCTGCTACCTGTCGGCGGAGTATCTGCTCGGCAAGCAGCTCGACAACAATCTGCTCGCCGCGCGCCTGGGTGAGATCGCCACGGAGGCGCTCGCGCAGTGCGGTATCTCGATGGACGACATGCGCGAGGTTGAGGTCGAACCAGGGCTGGGTAACGGCGGTCTCGGGCGCCTCGCTGCCTGCTTCATCGATTCGCTTGCCACGATGAGTGTGCCGACGATCGGGTACGGCATCCGCTACGAGTACGGCATCTTCCGGCAGACCTTCGTCAACGGAGAACAGGTCGAGCAGCCGGATGCCTGGCTGCGGATGGGTTCGCCGTGGGAGTTCCCGCACCCCGAGGCGGCGCAGACGATCTCGTTCGGCGGTCGCACCGAGACCTACGACGACAACGGCGTTACCCGTACACGGTGGGTTCCGGACTGGAACGTGCTCGCGGTGCCGTACAACATGATGGTGCCCGGCTACCACAACGGTCGCGTCAACACGCTGCGGCTGTGGCGCGCGGTTGCGACCAACGCCTTCGATCTGCGCATCTTCAACTCCGGTGATTACGAAGAGTCGGTGCGCGCGCAGACCTTCGCCGAGAACATCTCGAAGGTGCTCTACCCCGAGGACTCGACGCCGCAGGGCAAGGAGCTGCGCCTACAGCAGCAGTACTTCTTCGTCGCGGCATCCATCAACGACTTCCTCGACAACGTGCTGCTCGAGGGCTTCGATCTCAACAACCTGCCCGACCGCGTGATCTTCCAGCTCAACGACACGCACCCGGTCATCGCCGTGCCCGAGCTCATGCGGGTGCTGGTCGACGAACGCGGTATGGAGTGGGAGGACGCGTGGGCCATCACGCAGAAGTGCTTCGCCTACACCTGCCACACGCTGCTGCCCGAGGCCCTCGAAGTGTGGTCGGTCGACCTGCTCGGGAGGCTCCTGCCGCGACACCTTGAGATCATCTACCGCATCAACGACGAGTTCCTCGATGAGGTGCGCGAGCGGTTCGGCGACGACATGATGCGTATTCGCAACATGTCGATCATCGGTGAGCACCCGTACCGCTCGGTGCGGATGGCCTACCTCGCCACCGTCGCCGGCGCGAAGGTCAACGGTGTGGCCGAACTCCACTCGCAGCTGCTGCGCGACAAGGTGCTGCACGAGTTCGCCGAAATGTACCCCGACAAGTTCACGAACGTCACCAACGGCGTGACGCCGCGGCGCTTCATCCGTTTGGCGAACCCGTCCCTCGCGAGCCTCATCACCGAAGCGCTCGGTGCAGGCTGGACTGTCGACCTCGAACGACTCCGGGGGCTGGAGGCGCTCGCCGAGGACCCCGAGTTCCGCGAGCGGTTCGCTGCTGTTAAGGCAGCCAACAAGCGGCGCCTGAGCGATGTGCTGCAGCGCCGGGACGGCGTCACGATCGATGACACCCATTTGCTGGATGTCATGGTCAAGCGGCTTCACGAATACAAGCGCCAGACCCTTAAGGTGCTGCACATCGTCACCGAGTACGAGCGCATCATCTCGGGCACGGTCGCGGCCGCCGACATCCAGCCCCGCACCTTCATCTTCGGGGCGAAGGCTGCGCCGGGATACGCGATGGCCAAGCGCATCATCCACCTCATCAACTCGGTCGCGTCCGTGGTGAACAACGACCCGCGCGTCGAGGGGCGACTGAAGGTCGTCTTCCCGCCGAACTACAACGTCACGCTCGCCGAGAGCATCATTCCGGCCGCCGACCTGTCGGAACAGATCTCGCTCGCCGGCAAGGAGGCATCCGGCACGGGGAACATGAAGCTCGCCCTCAACGGTGCGCTGACGATCGGCACTGACGACGGCGCCAACGTCGAGATTCGGCAGCTTGTCGGCGACGACAACTTCTTCCTGTTCGGCATGACCGAGCCCGAGGTCGAAGCGCTGTGGGCGAAGGGCTACAAGCCTGCTGATTTCTACCAGGCCGACCCGCAGCTGCGCGCCGCGATGGACCTCATAGCGTCGGGGGAATTCTCGGGCGGAGACCGCACGGTCTTCGAGCCGATCGTGTCGAATCTGCTCTACGACGACCGATTCATGGTGCTCGCCGACTACGCCTCATACATCGAGGCGCAGGCGCAGGTCGACCTCGCGTACGCGGATCAGGATGCCTGGACCCGCTCGGCGATCCTCAACATCGCCCGCTGCGGCTTCTTCTCGTCCGACCGCTCGATGCGCGACTATCTCGACCGCATCTGGCACGCGCGTCCGCTGCTCTGACGGTCGCGGTCAGCGTCGCGTCAGTCGTGCGGCCAGGCGCTCAGCGCGTCTTCGATGAGCCGTGCGGCTCGATCGGTGACGGGCTCGAGGAGCTCGAGCACCGGAGTGCGGCTCTTTGCACCACGAGGCGCCGAGAAACGCCACGTGCCGACCACGACGCCGTCGACGAGGACTGCCGGGCGGAAGACGCCGTTCTTGCCGGGGACAAGAGCGTCGAACATTGCGTCCGAGGTGACGAGCGACCTGTCGGCATAACCGAGGATCCACTCGTCGAACGCGGGAACGAGCGTCACGGTTTCAGCAGACGCTTGCCAGCTTGAGTCAGCTAACGCGTCTGCCTCGGCATCCAGATACACGGGCTTCTCGCCGAGCTGCCCCAGCCCGATGCGGTCGACGGATGCCGCGGCGGCGCGCAGCCGCGTCTTGGGAAGCTTCGTCCACCAGGCCAGGTCGTCGAGGGTGACCGGCCCTCGCGCGGCGACATAGCCTGTGACGACACGGCTGAGTGCGGCATCCGTGTCGGTTTCACGTGGGGTCGCGCTGAGGGTGAGGAACTGCTCAGATCCGTCGGGCGTGAACGCGCCCCAGTGCGCCAACCCGCTGATGCACAGGTGGACGAGGAGGTGGTAGCCGCGCCCGCTGTCGGTCGAGATTCCGGCATCTTCCCACGTCGCGAGGATGTCGGCACGCCGCAGTGGAACGGTCTCGAGCGCCGCGACGGCGACCTCGTGCGCGCGGTCGATCGTGGCGTCATCCAGCTCGAGTTGCTCGCGGCGGCGCGCCATCGACTGCAGCGTTCTGGTACCGGTCAGGGCGAGGAGCGAAGCCAAGTGCTCGGGGGTAGTCGCGAACAGCGTGCCGCGCATGGGCCAGGACCGCACCAGCGCCCCGCTGTCGAACGCGGCGCGCACATCATCGACGGTCGTTGCCGGGGCCGACCGCAGGGCGATCGCACGCAGGACTGCCGGAAGATCTTGGCCCTGCAGGGCTCCCGCGCGGTCGACCACCTCCCGCGGGGAGCGGGCCGAGCCGCCGAGCAGCTGAGCCCGGTGGCGCAGCCCACGCGCTTGCTCGGGGGAGAGGGATGCCGTCATGTCGATCACCGTAGTACGAGCCACCCCCACACGGGCGAGGTGGGCGGCGCCCGCCATAGACTTGGCTTGCGGGGAGGTACACGGATGTACGACGAACAGGCCAGCCAGCGCGCCCTGGACGCGCTCGCCATAGTAGATACACCTGCCGATGAGCGGGTCGACCGGATCGTGCGCCTTGCGGCAGAACTGTTCCGCGTACCGATGGTCGGCGTAACGCTTCTCGACCGGGAGCGTCAATGGCGCAAGTCGCAGATCGGCCTCGGACCCGAGGCGGCGCGTCAGGACTCTTTCTGCGATGTGACAGCGCGACGCGACCGAACTGTGGTTGTCGAAGATGCCACGGTCGACCCGGACTTCGCCAACAACCCCTTCGTGGTGGGAGATCCGAACCTCCGGTTCTACGCGGGTCACCCCCTCCACGCGCCCGGCGGCGAGCCTGTCGGTACGCTGTGCATCCTGGATACCGAGGCGCGTTCACTGACCGCCGATGAACGGGGGTTGCTGGAGGAACTCGCCGGTTGGGTTCAGGCGGAGATCTCGCGGGAACTCGAAATCGACCAGGCTGCGCTCGTGCAGCGCGCCCTCTTACCTCGTGAGGTTCCGGAGGTAGACGGCTATCGCATCGCAGCTTCCGCCGTCGGCCCCGCGCAGCTGATGGGCGACTTTTACGACGTCCGTGCCCTCTCCGAGCACCTCCGTGTGGTGCTGGCAGACGTGATGGGCAAGGGCATCGGGCCAGCGATCATCGCGGCTAGCGTGCGAGCATCTTTGCGCACCTCTCCCGAACGCTCGATTCTGCGCGCTATGGACGATGTAGACACGCTCCTGGTCGAGGACCTTGCCGGATCGTCTAGCTTTGTCACCTCGTTCTACGTCGACGTCGATCTGAAGTCCGGAGACTTCTCGTACGTCGACGCAGGCCACGGGCTTGGGTATATCCTCCGCCGCGATGACACGTGGTCTCGGCTGCGCACGACCGGTCTTCCACTCGGGCTGGGTCTGGGCGATGTAGGTGACTTGCGGGCTGAAGCGAACGACCGCCTCGAGCCGGGCGACATCCTCATGTGCTGCAGTGACGGCCTTCTCGACGTTCTGGACGAGGACGCACCGCTGGATCATGTGAGGCGCGTCGTGCGCGATCGCGGAATCGAGGGAGCAGCGCAAGAGGCGAGTCGCCTGGGCAGAACCCGTCGGGCCATCGATGATGTCACCGTCGTCCTCGTGGAGCGCCTCGGATGAGCGCACGTTTCGTGTGGATCCGGATCCTCGCCGTGCTTTCGGTGATCCTCGGTGTGAACTACGTGGCGTGGCGGTGGCTAGCATCCGTCAACTGGGAAGCGTGGTGGATCGCCGTCCCGCTCGTCATCGCCGAAACCTACAGCCTGGTCGACACGTTCTTGTTTGCGGTGACGATGTGGCGTGCGAAGACCCGGCCACACCCGCAATTGCCGGCGCACGGGACTGCCGACGTGCTGATCACGACCTACAACGAGCCGATCGACATGGTCATGGCGACGGCGTTGGCCGCAAAGAGGATCGAGTACCCCCACACCACCTGGATTCTCGACGACGGTGCGCGCGACGAGCTGAGAACCGCTGCCAGCGCCGCAGGCGTCGGGTACATCACCAGATCGTCCGACTGGATCGGCAAGCCGCGCCACGCGAAGGCAGGCAACCTCAACAATGCGCTTTTTCAGACTGATGGCGAGTTTCTGCTGATCCTCGATGCGGACCAGGTTCCGGATCCGGCGATACTCAGTCGGACCTTGGGTTACTTCGCTGACGACACTGAGGTCGCTCTCGTTCAGACTCCGCAGTGGTTCGTGAACGTGGACGATGCAGACCCGCTCGGGAGTCAGGCGCCGCTGTTCTATGGCCCCATCCAGCAGGGTAAGGACGGGTGGAACGCCGCCTTCTTCTGTGGCTCGAACGCCGTCCTCCGGCGCGATGCGCTCATGCAGATGGGGATCGTCGGATACGTGCGGGATCTCGACCAGTCGACGCGTCGTGCCCTCAGGGCAAGCGATTCGCTGCTGGCTCGTGCCTCGCGTGACCGCTCGCTCGATCCGGTCGTGAGGCAAGAGCTGGTTGAGCTTCGGGCCTCCGTACGTACTGCCCGAACGAGGATCTCTAGCGGCGAGCCGATCGGCGAGGTTACCTATGCGGTCGAGGCCGCGGTCGACGCAGCGTCGCGTCGCCTCATTGCGCGTGACCTTCGTGCGCTGGAAGCCGATCTCAGGGCGATCGAGGAACTTCCGATTACCCGGGACTCAGAACTCGGTGAGATCGTGATCGATGACGAGGCCCTCGACGCGTTGGCGGCACGTGAACTGTCGCCACTGGGCGCCGTGGACTCCGTCGGCGCGCTCGTTCGGGCGGTGCGCGTCGACAGACCGGACGAAGCCATCCCTGTGCTCCCACTCGCGACGATCTCCGTGACAGAAGACATGGCGACAGCCATGGAACTGCATTCGCTGGGCTGGCGCAGCGTCTACCACCATGAAATCTTGGCGCACGGGCTGGCGCCAGAAGACCTCGGAACCATGTTGCAGCAGCGGCTCAGGTGGGCGCAGGGAACATTACAGGTGATGCTGCGAGACAACCCGTTGCTCAAGCGGGGACTCTCGGCAGGTCAGCGGCTCATGTACTTCGCGACGATGTGGAGCTATTTGGCGGGCTTCGCGGCCGTCGTGTACCTTGCCGCGCCGGTGATTTACCTATGCTTTGGTGTTCTGCCGGTCACCGCGTGGAGTGTCGACTTCTTCGCGCGGTTCCTTCCCTACTTCATCGTGAATCAGATCCTCTTCCTGGTTGTGGCGAACGGTTTGAAGACCTGGAGGGGTCAGCAATACTCCTTGGCACTGTTCCCGGTATGGATCAATGCATGCGTGAGCGCTGTGGCGAACGTCGTCTTCAAGCGACCACTTACGTTTGTGGTGACCCGCAAAGACGGCGTTCGAACCGCTATTCCCTGGCGAGCGATACTGCCGCAGCTGACAGCGATCGTCGTCCTTGTCGTCGCCCTGGTCATCGGCCTCGCTCGTCTCGCGGTTGGAACCGCCGACGGCACCGGTACGCTCGTGAACACGATCTGGGTTGGATACGACCTGTTGGTGCTTAGTGTCATCCTTCAGGCGGCCGCCTACCGTGGTCCTCGCACGACGACAGAAGAGGAGACAAAGTCATGAACCTCACCGTGACGTCCCTGCCTGAGTGCGTCGTCGTCGCTCCAGCCGGACGGCTCACGGCGTCGACAGCACCGCGACTGAGGGACGAGCTGAACGACCGCATTCAGAGTGGGCAGAACAAGCTGGCCATCGACATGACGGAGCTGGAGTTCATCGACTCGTCAGGACTGGGTGCACTCATCGGTGGGCTCAAGGTGGCACGCTTGGCTGGCGGCGATCTCCGCATCGCAGCTGTGCCTACTGCGGTGCAGCGCGTGCTCGCTCTCACCAATCTCGACAGGGTCCTCAAGTCCTATCCGGATGCGCGAGCGGCCTACGCGAATGACTGAGCCAGCGGTGTACGCGCAAGGATTCGCTGACGCGACCTTCATCGACGAGGTGCATCGGAGTTTCGCGACGCTGTGGGCGTCGGCGGCTCACGTCGGTGAAGAAGACCGGATGCTATTCGAGCTTGCGGTTTCGGAGATCGCATCGAACGTCGTCATGCATGCACAGGGCCGTGACCCGATTGAGGTTTCCCTCTCTCTTCGCGTGGACGATGTTGCCTTGGAAGCAGTGTTCACTGACTCTGCAGACCCCGCTCTGATCGATCTCGCCGAGGTGCAGATGCCCGGTTCCGACGCTGAGTCCGGACGCGGACTCGCACTCGCATTGAGCGTCTTGGACGAGCTCGTGCATGAACCCGGGCCGGGGAACGTCTGGCGGCTCCGGCGCTCGCTTCATCCTGTCGGGTAGCTCTACCCGTGAGACCGAGTCACGGCTTCACCGCGACTCACGTTCTTTCAATGTCGGACCCCCCTCGTAGTGTCGGGGTATGGAAGCAGTCGGTGCGGGTGATTCGGGTCAGTGGCCCGGGGTGCCGGATGCTGACGGGTTCCTTGACGAGCGGGATGTGCGGGAGTGGGATGCCGAGGTGGCGGGGTGGGTTCCGCCGCGTCCGGACGCTGTCGCTCTTGTGCTTGAGGCTGCTGATTTGGAGGCGGTGTTCGCTGCGCAACGGTTCGCGCGGGTCGATGACCTCCGCCTGGAAGCCCTGGACGATGTCACCCGGTATGGGGGTGGGTCCCGGGAGCTGGTGATGCGGTCCCTGCGGCTGGAGCTTGCCGCGGCTCTGCGGATCACGGAGAACGCGGCGGGGATGATGCTCGCCCGTGCCGAATCACTCGTCCACTCCTACCCGGCCGTGTTGGAGTCCCTCTCCCACGCAAACGTGACGGTCCGGCACGCGGAGATCCTGGTCGATGACCTCGATGTACTCGACCCCGATATCGCGGCGGGCCTGGTGGGTCGGGCGTTGGGGTTGGCGGAGTCTCTGCCGGTGGGGTCGTTCCGGCGTGCGTTGCGCCGCCTGATTGACCGGGAAACCGCCCCCACGTTGACCGAACGTCACCAGGTCGCGGTGCGGGGGCGTCGGATCATGGTGGAGCCGGCGGGGGATTCGATGTCGTGGGTTCACGCGCTGGTCCCGTCGGTGGAAGCCCACGCGATCTACGGGCGGGTCACCCAGAAAGCTGTGGTGATCCGTGACCACGACCGCGGCAGCACCCGGGGCGGGGAACCGGGGGACGGGTCGGAGCGGAGTCTGGATGAGATCCGCGCTGACGTGTTCTGCGACCTGTTAATCGACGGGACCGTTCCCCAACACCCAAAGCAGGCTCGGGGCATCCAAGCAACCGTTGTCGTGACCGTCCCCGCCCTCGCGCTGATGGGTGTGGACGGTGTGACGGATCCGGCGGAGGTGGAGGGGGTTGGTCCGATCCCGATCGAGACCGCCCGGGAGCTCGCCGGTAACGCGTCAGGGTGGATGCGGGTCCTCACCCACCCCGAAACCGGGGCCGTCATCAGTGTCGGGCGCACGAAGTACCGGCCACCACCGGAGCTCGCGAAACTGGTGAAGTGGCGGGCTGACCGGTGCATGGGCCCGGGATGCGGGAAACCGGCGTCGCAGTGCCAGATCGACCATTCGGTCGCGTGGGCAGACGGCGGGGAAACATCGGTGACGAACACGGCACCGTTCTGCCAGGGACACCACACCGTGAAGCATCACGGCGGGTGGGTCATCACGCATCTTGATGACGGGTCCCTGGAATGGGTGTCCCCACACGGGCGCCGCTACATCGTGAAGCCCGAACGACACCTCCCCACCTTCTACCCCAACGCAGCCTGAACCTGGCCCGCTGGCCGCAGGTGCGTAATACCGTGGGGGCATGAGCGCGACGGAATCAGCACGCGGCAGCGACGTGACCCGCCAGATCCTGGTGATCGCGGCCTTCGTCTTCATGATCATCGGCGACGCCGTCGGCCTCGGAGCCTTCGGCGGCACGCCGATTCAGGATGCGCAGGGCGGGTCCTTCTCGCCGGACAGGTCCTACCTCACGCCGGCTACCGAGGCCTTCGCCATCTGGACGCCGATTTATCTCGGCCTCGCGATCTACGTCGTCTGGCAGGCGCTCCCGTCGCAGCGCGCCCGTGATCGTCAGCGCAGCCTTGGCTGGCTCATCGCCCTCACGATGGTGCTCAACGGGCTCTGGCTCGTCACCGTGCAGTTCCTCTCGGTCTGGGCGACCGTGGTCTGCATCATCCTGCTCCTCGCAGCGCTCGTCATCACCTACCTTCGAGCGGTCCGCACCCGGGAGCCGGCCGATGGCTGGCTCGACGGCATCCTGATCGACGTCGTCACCGGCCTGCACCTCGGCTGGGTGGCCCTTGCTACCGTCGCGAACATCGCCGCGGCGCTCACGGCGACCGTCCCCGCCGACTGGGAGAGCGCGGCATCCGTCGTCGGAGTCATCGTGCTCATTGTCGTTGCCGCTGTCGCGCTCGGCATATCGGCGTCGGGCGGGTGGCGTATCGCTCCCGTCCTGTCGATCGCGTGGGGGCTCGGATGGCTCGCCGTCGCCCGTCTGCTCGGTGACCTCGTCGACGTCCCGATCGGGATCACGGCGATCATCGTCGCGGTGATCGTGATCGTCGTCCCGGTTGTCGGCAGGCTCATGCGTGAGCGCACACTCGCCGACTGACACGCCGAAACCTCGTCGCCCCGTGCGCGAAACAGCGACCTGGCACACTGAACCACATGACTAGCGGCGTCGGGCGTGTATCGGTTCTGAGCATCGGCGAGGTGCGGCTGCGGCGGCACAACATCGTCGGCAATGGCACCCCCATGCTGTGGTGGACCTTCACGTCGCGGCGATGGACGGATCCGTTGCCGGTCAATGTCGTTCTCGTTGAACACGAACAGGGCTGGGTTCTCTGGGACACCGGGCAAGCGCCAGCGTCAGCCGACACGCCGCGCGAGTACTTTCCGGGCGGTTTCGTCGGCGCGGTCTACGCGCGGCAGGTTGATTCGACCCTGACACCCGGCCAGGGACTGGGTGAGCAGCTCGAGCTCGCCGGCGTGCCGATCGAGCGACTTACCCTCGCCGCAGTGTCCCACTTGCACTATGACCACGCAGGAAACGTCGGTGAGCTCGCCGCGGCCGGCATCCCGGTGCTCGTCAGCGAACAGGAGCATGCCGTGCTCACGGGCAAGTCCCCACACATGCACGGCGTCTTGGCCGAGTACTTGCTCGATGCGGCTGTTCAGTGGCGGCCCGTCACGTTCGCACCGTCCGAGGATGCAGCGCTCGTCGACTTCGCCGGCGCGTACGACATCTTCGGCGACGGCGCACTGACGCTCCTGCCGACCCCGGGTCACACCGCCGGGTCGATGAGCCTGCTCGTCCGCCGCAGCAACGGGCGGAACCCGTTCCTGCTCGTGGGCGATGCAACCTACGATCCGAGCCTCATCGAGAAGGCGGTCGTTCCGGACGTGGGCGACAGAAAGCAGCAACGCGAGACACTGCGGCAGTTCGCAGCTTTGCGCGAGCGGCTACCGGGCCTTCAGGTGATCGCCGGTCACGATCCCCGGGCGGCCGAACTCGTCGCCTGACAGCACGCGCACCGTCACCGAAGCATCGCGCGCAGCTTCGACTCCACGGATGCCGGACGCGACGGGTCGATCGTCGTGCCGTGCTCGTAGGCCTCCACGATCCGCGGATCCACGTAGCTGCTGCGAGCGATCGCCGGGGTGTTGCCGAGGACGAACGCGGCGTCTCGCATCGCCGCGGCGACCATGCGCGCCCGCCGCGACGGCGACTCCACCGGTCCCGCTTTCGCAAGGCTCAGCGCCGCAGCCGCGGTGCCGTGCAGGGTCCGGAAGTCCTTGGCGGTGAAGTCG
Source organism: Microbacterium schleiferi (assembly GCF_038150145.1). Taxonomy (GTDB): domain Bacteria; phylum Actinomycetota; class Actinomycetes; order Actinomycetales; family Microbacteriaceae; genus Microbacterium; species Microbacterium schleiferi_B. The sequence goes on along the minus strand of NZ_JBBWSA010000009.1, from coordinate 112,311 downwards.
CCGCCCGTGCGTCGGCGGATGTCGGCATTGATTTCCTCGGGGTGCAGCGGGTGCACCTCGCCGTCGCCGTCGCGCCAGGCCAGCAATCGTGCCCGCCCGCCGCGGCGTTTCAGGGCTCGCACCACCGCAGCGAGGTCGGGGTCGGTCAGCTCCGATTCCCATGGCTGACCGCTCTTGCCCGGAAACCGCAGCTCGACGCGCTCACCGTCGTGCACGCTCGCGTGGGCGCACAGCAGCGTGCACAGGCCATAGCTGCCGTGCACGTCCGCGTAGCGTTCTGACCCGACCCGCAGGCTCCCGGTGTCGAGCATCCGGAACGCCGTCGCCAGGACGCGGGAGCGCCCGAGCCCGTCGGATCGCAGATCGAGCGTCACCGTGCGCCGGGCCCCCGGTAGCGTCTCGGCGAGGTCCAGCATCCGTTCGAACTTGACTCGATCCTGACGCTCGCGCCACACCTGGTGATACAGATACTGGCGCCTGCCGGCGTCGTCGACGCCTGTTGCCTGGATGTGCCCGTGGGGATGCGGTGAGATCCAAACGTCGTTCCACGCGGGTGGAATCGCGAGGTCCGAGATCCGCTCGCGGGTGGCCTCGTCGGTGATCGCCGCACCCGATTCGTCGAGGTAGGCGAACCCCCGTCCGCGACGCACGCGCCGCAACCCGGGTTCTGTGGTGCGACTGCGACGGAGGCGGGGCATGCGTTCACGCTACGCCGCCGCGATGGGGGCGAGGGCGGTTCGGTGATTCTGACCGCGGCGCGGATGCTGTCAACCCCCTCAGCGACTCGTGTCGGCATCCGTATCGTCGCCGTCGACCGATCGCCGATCCGGCGACCGGCAGCACGGTGACCATGAAGGAGACCGTCATGACAAGCACGATGACCGCAGACATCGAGGTGGACGCACCGATCCGCGCCGTCTACGACCAGTGGACGCAGTTCGAGGAGTTCCCCGAGTTCATGGGATCAGTGAACTCCATCACCCAGACCACCGACGACCTCACACACTGGTCGGTCAGCATCGGCGGTGTCGAGCGCGAGTTCGACGCCGAGATCGTCGACCAGGTTCCCGACGACCACATCGAGTGGGCGAGCACGGGGGAGCGGGTTCACACCGGACGCGTCGCGTTCACACCTGTGAGCGATGACTGCACCCGCGTTGAATTGCGCATGGAGTGGGAGCCCGAGACCTTCATCGAGAAGGCGGGCGCCGGACTCAACCTCGATGAGGCAGCAGCACGCATGGACCTGGAGCGCTTCAAGTCGTTCATCGAAGACCGCGGCCGCGAGACCGGCGGCTGGCGCGGCGAAGTCCACAACTGACGACACCACCGAAGCTCCCCGCACGCCCAGTAGGGTGCGGGGAGCTTCGGTGTTTCACTCAGCGACCCCGACGAACCGCCGCACGGCGCGCGTTCACGATCCCGTACGCCAGCGTGCCGATGATCGCGAGCAGGAACACCGCTGACGCGATCACGTTGGCCTGCGGCGGGATGCCGCGCTGAGCCGCAACGTAGATGTAGACCGGGAAGGTCTGCACCGAGCCGGACGTGAAGTACGTGATGATGAAGTCGTCGAAGCTGAGGCTGAACGACAGCAGCGCCGCCGCGATGATGCCCGGCAGCAGCAGCGGGAACGTGATGCGCCAGAACACCTGGCGCGGCGAGCCGTAGAGGTCTCGTCCGGCCTCTTCGATCGACGGATCCAGCGAGAGCGCACGAGCGCGCACCGTCACCACGACGAAGCTCAGACAGAACATCGTGTGGGCCAGGATGATCGTGCCGAGCCCCTTCGCGACGCCCATCGTCAGGAACTGGGCGGCAAGACCCGCACCGATGACGACCTCGGGGGTTGCCATCGGCAGGAACAGCAGCAGGCTGATCGATCCGCGGGCCTTGAACCGGTAGCGCACGAGCGCCAAGGCGATCATCGTGCCGAGGGTGGTGGCGATGATCGTGGCGACGAGACCGACGAGGATGCTATTGCCGAACGCGACACACACTTCGGGCTGCTCACAGACGGTGAGCCAGTTCTCGATCGTGAACCCGTTCCAGGTGATGTTGGTGCGGGTCGTCTCGTTGAACGAGAACAGGAACGTGTACGCGATCGGGATGAGCAGCACCACGAACGCTGCGATGACGTAGATACCGAGGATGCGGGACCGCACGGTCCATTGCGTCTTCACAGGAGGTCATCCGTTCCCGTGCGCCGCACGTAGCTGCCGACAATGATCAGGATGACGGCCATCAGCAGGATGCTGAGGGCTGCCGCCTGTGGGTAATTCACTGTGATGAGGAACTTCGACTGGATGACGTTTCCGATCATCGTCGTCGACGGGCTTCCGAGGAACGCCTGGCTGGCGTTCACATAGTCACCGGATGCCGGGATGAAAGTGAGCAGCGTCCCCGACACGACGCCCGGGAGCGAGAGCGGGAACGTGACCCGCCAGAACGTCTGCCCCGGCGTGGCGTACAGGTCGGAGCTCGCCTCGAGCAGGCGCGTATCGAGCCGGTCAAGCGAAGCGAACAGCGGTAGCGTCATGAACGGGATGAAGTTGTAGGTCAGACCGAAGACGACGGCGAATCCCGTGCCCGTGATGTGATCTTGCGGCCCGAAGAGCCCGATCGTCTGCAGGAACCCGACGACGGGTCCCTCGTCGGCGAACAGCGCCTTCCACGCCAAGGTCCGCAGCAGGAACGAGATGAAGAACGGCGCGATCACCAGCACCAGCAGCAGGTTCCGGATGAGCGGCCTGTCGCGCAGGACCACACCGATGAAGTACGCGATCGGATAGCTGATCAGCAACGCGAAGAGGGTGGCCAGCAGCGCGTACCAGAACGAGCGGAGGAACTGGGGCCAGTACTCCGCGATCACGTCGACGTAGTTCTGCCAGTTGAAGGCGTAGTAGAACGCGCCGTACTGCGACGTGTCGTTCACGCCGAACGAGGTCATCAGCAGCGACACGAACGGGACGACGAAAAACAGCGCGAGGTAGGCGAGCCCCGGCAGCAGCAGCGCGAACGCCACCCAGCTGGCGCGACGCTGCGGCGACGCCTTCTTCGTATCGGCGACAGCCAGCGCCGACATCGCCATGGCTAGGAGTCCTCGCTGTCGGCGATGGCCTCGGCTGCCCCCGCCTGGGCGTCGGCATCCAGCCCGAAGGTGTGCTCGGGTCGCCACCGCACCCAGACTTCGCTTCCGACCGAGAAGACCGAGCCGAACACCATGTTCTGCTCGAACACCCCGACGGGTCCGATGCCCGGCATCTCGACGGTGTATTGCGTGCTCACACCGGTGAACGAGAGGTCGGTGATGCGACCGGGGCCGAGGACGTTGTCGTCGGTGGTGGGCGCTTCGGCAGCGAGCATGAGTTTCTCGGGGCGAACACCGACGGTGATCTCGCCGGATGTCGAGACGGCGCGATCGATCGGCATCCGGAGTGTGCCCCCGGCCGCCGTGCGAGCCACGAGGGTGCCGCCGACCGCCGATTCGACGGTCGCTGCGATCAGGTTCGACTGACCGAGGAAGCTCGCGACGAACCCGGTGCGCGGGAGTTCGTACAGTTCCTGCGGCGCACCCATCTGCTCGATGCGCCCGTGGTTCATGACGGCCACGGTGTCGGCCATGGTCATGGCCTCTTCCTGGTCGTGCGTGACGTGCAGGAACGTGATCCCAACCTCGTCCTGAATCGTCTTCAGTTCGGACTGCATCTGGCGACGCAGCTTCAGGTCGAGGGCGCCGAGGGGCTCATCCAGCAGCAGCAGCGCCGGTCGGTTGACGACGGCTCGCGCGAGCGCGACACGCTGCTGCTGACCACCCGACAGCTGCGAGGGCTTGCGCCCCGCGACGTGGTCGAGCTCGACGAGCTTGAGGGCGTCGAGAGCGCGGCTGGAAGCATCCGTGACCTTGCGCCGACGCAGCCCGAACTCGACGTTCTCTTGCACCGTCATGTGGGGGAAGAGCGCGTAGCTCTGGAAGACCGTGTTCACCGGCCGCTTGTGCGGCGGCACGGATGTCACGTCTTTGCCGCCGATCGAGATCGAACCCGCGGTGGGTCGCTCGAGCCCCGCGACGATGCGCAGGGTCGTCGTCTTGCCGCAGCCCGACGGGCCGAGCAGGGCGAAGAACGAACCCGCCGGAATCACCAGGTCCAGATCGTGCAGAGCGGTGAAGCCCGGGAAGGTCTTGCGGATGCCGCGAAGCTCGAGGTCAGCGCCGGCCTCGGGTGTCGATGTGCTCATGCCCGGTCAGGCGCCGAGTCCGACGGCTTCGAACTCGGCGTTGTACTTCTCCTGCTCCTGGTTGCTGAGCGCCCGGAAGATGTACGCGTTCGCGAGCGTCGCCTCGTCAGGGAAGATGAGCTGGTTATCGACCATCTCGGGGTCGATGTCGGCCATCGCTTCCTGCGCTCCGACGACCGGGGTGATGTAGTTCACCCAGGCGGCGACCTCGGCGGCGACCTCGGGCTGGTAGTAGTAGTCGATCAACGTTTCGACGTTGGTCTTCTGCTGCGAACCGATCGGGATCATGAAGTTGTCGCTCCAGAGCGTCCCGCCCGAGTCGGGGAGGGCGAACCCGAACTTGTCGTAGCCGACCTCCGCGTTGATCGCGGTGATGTCGCCCGACCACACGATCGCGGCGAGTGTGTCTTCGTTGATGAGGTCGTCGGCGTAGGAGTTGCCCTTGATGTTGCGGATCTGGCCGTCCGAGACCTGCTGCGCGAAAACGTCGATCGCGTTCTGGAACTCGGTGTCGCCCCACGAGTCCGACGAGATGTCGACGCCCTGGCTGAGCATGATGAGGCCGATGGTGTCGCGCATCTCGCTGAGCACGCCGACGCGACCCTTCAGGTCGGGGTTCCACAGGTCTTCGACGGATGCCAGGCCGTTGGGGAGCTTCTCGGTGTTCCATGCGAGACCCGCAAAGCCTGACTGCCAGGGCACCGAGTTGGCGCGGCCGGGGTCGAAGCTCGGGTTCATCAGGCTCGGGTTGAGGTTCGCGTAGACGTTGGGCATCTTCGCCTTGTCGAAAGCCTGCGTGTAGCCGGACGCGATCCAGATGTTCGCCATCCAGTCGGTGAGGCAGACCGTATCGGCGCCGATGCCCTGGCCGAGCGCCAGCTGGTCGCGGACCTTCGCGAAGTAGGTGTTGTTGTCGTCGATCGCAACGTCGTAGTTGACGGTGATGCCGGTCTGGTCCTCGAACGCCTGCAGCGTCGGGTGGTTGCCGTCGTCATCCTCGTCGAGGTAGAACGACCAGTTCGCCCAGGTAAGGGTCTTCACGCTCGACGAGAGGTCCTCGGGGGCGGTCAGCGCTGAGCCGCCCGTGGAGTCCGAACCGCCGACGCGGCCGGTGCAGGCTGCGAGGAATCCCATGAGCGAGAGGGCACCGGCGCCGGCGAGCACGCCGCGACGGGAGATCTGCGCTGCGCGGGCCTGCGAAATCAGCGCTCGGATCATCGGATCGGAGGGGAGTGGACGGTCGGGCATAGTCGGTCACCTCAATCAGCTGAATGCGTGCTGTGCACGGATTGTCAGTGATCGTGTCACGACATCACCCGAGGCGGCAAGCGCAATCCGCAGTCCGAAACAAACTTGATACAGGAATCTGTCGTTTCAAGTAACGTGCGCGACGGTTTCACGTGCGAAAGCTGCGGATTCCGACGTGGCCGGAATCCGCAGCTTTCGAATCCGCTACAGCAGGCTTGCGGCGCGCGTGAGAACGTCGCGCAGGATCTGCTCGAGCTCGTCGAACTCTGAAGGTCCGATCGTGAGCGGCGGCGCGAGCTGGATGACGGGGTCGCCGCGATCATCGGCGCGGCAGTACAGGCCAGCGTCATAGAGTGCGCCCGAGAGGAATCCGCGCAGGAGCCGCTCGGACTCGTCGTCGTTGAACGTCTCGCGCGTCGCCTTGTCTTTCACGAGCTCGATGCCGAAGAAGTAGCCGTCACCGCGCACGTCCCCGACGATCGGCAGGTCCAGCAGTTTCTCCAGCGACGCCCGGAACAGGGGTGAGTTCTCGCGGACGCGCTCGTTCAGGCCCTCCTCGTCGAAGATCGCGAGGTTCTCCAGCGCGACGGCTGCCGAGACCGGATGCCCGCCGAAGGTGTAACCGTGCAGGAACGAGGTGTGCCCGTGGCGGAACGGCTCGTAGATCCGGTCCGAGATCACGGTTGCGCCCAGCGGCGAGTAGCCGCTGGTGAGGCCCTTGGCCGAGGTGATGATGTCGGGCACGTAGTCGTACGCATTGCAGGCGAAGGTGTAGCCGATGCGGCCGTACGCGCAGATGACCTCATCCGAGACCAGCAGCACGTCGTGGCGGTCGCAGATCTCGCGGACGCGCTGGAAGTAGCCGGGGGGAGGGGGGAAGCATCCGCCCGAGTTCTGCACCGGCTCGAGGAAGACGGCGGCAACCGTCTCGGGGCCTTCGAACAGGATCATCTCTTCGATGCGGTCAGCAGCCCAACGCCCGAAAGCCTCGAGGCGGTCGCCCTCGCCGTCCCAGACGAACCCGGCCTCTTCGGCGCGGTACGCGTTGGTATTCGGTACCCGGAAGGCTCCGGGCACGAGCGGTTCGAACGGTGCTTTCATGACCGGGATGCCGGTGATCGCCAGGGCCCCCTGCGGGGTGCCGTGGTAGGCGATCGAGCGCGAGATGACCTTGTGCTTGAGGGGCTGGCCCTGCAGCTTCCAGAACTGCTTAGCCAGCTTGAAGGCTGTCTCGACGGCCTCGCCGCCGCCGGTCGTGAAGAACACGCGGTTCAGGTCGCCGGGTGCCTCGTCGGCCAGGCGGTCGGCCAGCTCGATCGCCGACGGGTGCGCGTACGACCACAGCGGGAAGAACGCGAGCTCTTCGGCCTGCTTCGCAGCAGCCTGAGCAAGCCGCTTGCGGCCGTGGCCCGCGTTGACGACGAACAGGCCGGAGAGGCCGTCGAAGTAGCGCTTGCCGCGGTCATCCCAGATGTGGTGGCCTTCGCCGCGCACGATGACGGGCACCCCGGAGGTGTCCAGTACCGACTGGCGGGTGAAGTGCATCCACAGGTGGTCTTGGGCCTTCTTCTGCAGATCGGCGGGGGAGTTCATGACGGGTCCTTTCGGGGCGCGGTAGCGGCGGCGCGGGGTGCGATCACTGCGTGCCCCAGTCGTAGAGCTGTTTCACGAGGCGGAGGTAGACAAAAGACTCGGTGGCGACGACGCCGTCGATGGCGCGGACGCGCTTGTTGAGCAGATCGATGAGCTCGTCATCCGAAGCACACACGACCTCGGCGAGCACATCGAAGCTGCCGGCGGTGAGCACCACGTAGGTGACTTCGGGGAGGGCCGAGACCTCGGCGGCGATGCGCGTCGAATCTCCCGAGGTCCGGATGCCGACCATTGCCTGTCGCGCGAAGCCGAGTTGCAGGGGGTCGGTGACCGCGACGATCTGCATGACTCCCGCGTCGACGAGGCGCTGCACGCGATTGCGTACCGCAGTCTCTGAGAGCCCCACGGCTTTGCCGATGTCGGCGTACGAGCGCCGGCCGTCGGCTTGCAGGTGCTCGATGATGGCGCGCGAGATGTCGTCGAGCTGCTGGACCCGGGGAGTGCGATCTGCCACGCGACGATCATCGCAGAGGAGCTGTCAGAAGACAACCGAAAGCGTCGATCATTGCAGCGATATATGCGGAATCCGCAGATGCGACGCGTCTTCGCGGAGGAAATCAGAACCGTGTGGTTCGCAGGTGGGCCTCCTCCTGGCGAGAGGGCGACGTGCGACCATGGGGGAATGAGCCTGCCCGAACACGCGCCAGCCTCCAAGCGGGCGATCTGGGAGGCTGCGCAGCGTCTATTCGCCGAGAACGGCTACGCGCGGACCTCGGTGCGCGAGATCGCAAGCGAGGCTGCGGTCGACCCGGCCCTCGTCATCCGTCACTTCGGCTCGAAAGAACAGCTCTTCATGGAGACCATGGAGGTGCAGGTCGCGGCTACTGCCTTCGAGGGTCCGCTCGAGACCCTCGGTGAGCGGTTCATCGCGTTCATCCTCGACGACGACGCCGACATCCGGGGCATCTACCTGGCGCTCCTGCGAGCCAGCGATTCCGGCGGCATCTGGACCCACCTGCGAGCCGCGCACGAGGAGGGATTCGTGCGGCCGTTCCGCGCACGGATCGCAGCGTCGCCTGCTCATGCGGCGGATGCCGACACGCGTGCGCGGATGGCTGCCGCCGTGGTCGGCGGCCTGCTCTACAGCCTGTGGGTGGTGCGCGATGAGGGTCTCGCGCATCTGGAGCGCGAGACCCTCATCGGCCGCTACGGAGCGCTGCTACAGGCAGCGATCACCGGCTGAGCTAGATCGCCGACCAGCCGCCGTCAGACGGCAGGATGACGCCCGAGACGTTTGTCGCGTCATCGCTCAGCAGCCACGTGATGGATGCCGCGAGCTGAGCGGGCTCGGCGATCGGCGGCAGGATCGTCATCGCGAGCCCGACGCGCTCCTGGCCGAGTTCGGAGGCGAACGACGCCTCGATTCCGGTAGCGACCGGCCCCGGAGCGACCGCGTTCACGCGAATATTCTTTGCCGCGTACATGAACGACGTGCTTTTGGTGAGGCCTACGACGGCGTGCTTCGAGGTCGTGTAGGCAAGGCCCGCAGCTGAGCCGCGAAGCCCCGCCTCGGACGCCACGTTCACGATCGATCCGCCGCCGGCCTCGAGCATGAGGGGGAGGACCGCGCGAGTGAGTCGGAAGGTCCCCTCGACGTTGACAGCCATGACGCGCGACCAGACGGCGTCGCTCACTTCGTGCAGCGGCGTCATGTCATCCATGATTCCCGCGACGTTCGCAAGCCCGTCGACGCGTCCGTCGGCTGCCGCGACGATCTTCGCGATCGAGTCCTCCGAGGTGATGTCGCCGGCAACCGCGACAGCGCCGGGCATCTCGGGGACCGCCGCATCGAGGCGCTCCTGCGAAATGTCGACAGCGACGACCTTCCCGCCTTCGGCTGCAACACGGGCAGCCACCGCGCGTCCGATTCCCGAACCGGCGCCGGTCACGATGACCGTCTTGCCATCGAATCGGCCGGGCGTGATGCGCTCGACCCACGGGGCCGCCATCGGGGGAGCGGGAGGCTCGTCCTCGTCATCCTCGCCATCGTCGTCAGCTGCAGGCGCAGCGGCCAATGCGCTCGGGTCGTTGGCGCGACGAACCATATCGTCGATCAGCTCTTGCGACATCCGTCCGCCGCTCATCGAGGCAACGCGTTCGAGCGAGAAGAGTTTGACGGGGGCCAGTGCCGACTCGGTCTGACCGCCCTGCGCGAGCAGATCGCGCAGGATCGGGCCGCCGACGGGATGCTTCAACCACGCGCCGATCGATGATTTTGCGCTGAGTGCCTTGTCTTTGGCCATGTCTCCTCCTTGAGTCGATCGCGGTTTCGGGACCGCGTGATCCCAGTCTAGAGAAGGAGTCAACAAAGTTGACAGGGTGCGCTGGAAGAACCTTCAGATTTCGGGATGGTTCTGCTCCGAGGTAGGTTAGGCAAGGCTTACCAATTCGAGAGTGAGCCCTTCCACAGCAGCCCACGAAAGGAGCGCCCGTGCGCGCCTCCCGTCTCATCGCCCTCGGCATCGCCGTGGCCCTGACCGGTTCCCTTGCCGCGTGTTCGTCCTCGACGGATGCCGGGACCACCGACACCGAATCGACCGAAACCGGTGCCTTCCCTGTCACGATCGAGCACGCCTACGGCGAGACCGTCATCGAGCAGAAGCCCGAGCGGGTCGCGACAGTCGCCTGGTCAAACCACGAGGTACCCCTGGCGCTGGGCGTCGTTCCGGTCGGCATGAGCAAGGCGACCTGGGGTGACGACGACGGCGACGGTGTGCTGCCCTGGGTCGAAGACAAGCTCGAGGAACTCGGCGCCGAAACCCCCGTTCTGTTCGATGAGACCGACGGAATCGACTTCGAGGCCGTGGCAGACACGCAGCCTGACGTCATCCTTGCCGCGTACTCGGGGCTCACACAGGAGGACTACGACACCCTGTCGAAGATCGCGCCCGTCGTCGCTTATCCCGAGGTCGCCTGGGGTACCTCGTACGAAGACATGATCCGCATGAACTCCGCGGCGCTCGGTCTCTCGGCCGAGGGCAATGAGCTGATCGACGAACTGCACGAGACGGTCTCTACCTCGCTCGAGAACTACCCCGAGCTCGACGGCGCTCGCATCCTCTTCAGCTACATCGACCCGTCTGACTTCAGCCAGATCGGCTTCTACACGAGCCACGACACGCGCCCCGGCTTCCTCGAGAGCATCGGGTTCCCCGTTCCCGAGATCGTTGCCGAAGAGTCGGCGAATACCGAGGAGTTCTACACCTCGGTCAGCGCCGAAGAGGCAGACCGCTTCGCGGACGTCGATGTGTTCGTCACCTACGGCGACCCCGGCAGCGACATCGTCGAGCAGCTGCAGGCTGATCCGCTGCTCTCGCAGATCCCGGCGATCGCGAACGGTTCGATCGTCGTGCTCGAGAACAGCACGCCGCTGGCGGCATCCGCGAACCCGTCGCCGCTGTCGATCGGCTGGGGCGTTGACGACTACTTCGCTCTGCTCGCCTCCGGAGTCTCTGCACAGCAGTGACCACCCTCCACGCGCCCGCACCGGTACCGGCCGTCGCCTCGCTGCGACGATCGGTATCGGTGCGCGTCGCGTGGCTGATCGCGAGCATCGCCCTCCTCGTGGTGCTCGCCGTGGCATCCGTCGCCTTCGGGGTCGCCGACGTGAGTCCCGCCGATCTCGTTGCGGGCCTTTCCGGCAACGCCTCCTCGATCGAGTCAGCAGCGGTCATCAAACGGATGCCGCGCACCGTGCTCGCGATCCTCGTCGGCGCCTCCCTCGCCCTCGCGGGCGCGAGCATGCAGGCAGTCACACGCAATCCACTGGCCGACCCCGGCATCTTCGGGGTCATGAGCGGTGCGGCACTGGCCGTCGTCGCCGGGCTCGCGTTCTTCGGCATCGTCGACCCGTACGGCCAGATGGGCCTCGCGATCCTGGGCGCTGCCGCAGCGGCGATCTTCGTCTACGCCGTGGGCTCGCTCGGGCGCGGGGGAGCGACACCGCTCAAGCTCGCGCTGGCAGGCGCCGCGACCGCGGCTGCCCTCGCCTCACTCGTGAGCGCCATCTTGCTGCCGCGCATCGATGTGATGTCGACCTTCCGGTTCTGGCAGATCGGCGGCGTCGGCGGCGCCGAATGGGACCGCATCGCCGTGGTCGCGCCCGCGCTGCTGATCGGTGCCCTGATCGTGTTCGCGACAGCGCGCGGCCTGAACTCGCTCGCGCTCGGCGACGACCTGGCAGCGGGACTCGGCGAGCACGTGTCGCGCACGCGGCTGATCTCGTCGGCAGGTGCCGTCATCCTGTGTGGCGCAGCAACCGCGATCGCCGGCCCGATCGCGTTCGTCGGTCTCGTCATCCCGCACCTCGTGCGGCTGCTGGTCGGACCCGACCACCGTTGGCTGCTGCCGCTGTCGGCGATCGGCGGCGCCGTGCTGCTGCTTGCCGCCGACATCGTCGGGCGCCTGGTCGCCAAGCCCGAAGAGATCGAAGTGGGCATCGTGACCGCCCTCATCGGAGCACCGGTGTTCATTTGGATCGTCCGCCGTCAGAAGGTGCGCGAGCTATGACCGCCACCCTTATCCCCACGGCTACCCCCGCCGCGGTCTCGACGACCGCCGCCGCGATCGCTCGCGGTCGCCGCATCCGCCGCCGCCGTTGGACCGTGATCACCGCGATCCTCGCCGTGATCGTCCTGGCCGTCGTCGCCATCAGCACGATGGTCGGGCACACCTTCTATACGCCGGTCGACGTCGTGCGCGTCATCCTCGGCGAAACCGTGCCCGGAGCATCCTTCACCGTCGGTGAGCTGCGCCTGCCGCGCGCGCTGCTCGCCCTGTTGTCAGGCTTCGCGTTCGGGATGGCGGGGGTGACGTTCCAGACGATGCTGCGAAACCCGCTCGCCTCGCCGGATGTCATCGGCATCAGCGCCGGCGCGAGTCTTGCCGCGGTGACCGGCATCATCGTCTTCTCGCTGAGCGACATCGCTGTCTCGGTCGTCGCCCTCATCGGCGCTGTGGTCACCGCCGGCGCGATCTACCTGCTGGCGAACCGCGGCGGGTTCGCCGGCGCCCGGCTCATCCTCATCGGCATCGGTGTTGCCGCGATGATCCAGAGCCTCATCGCCTATCTGCTCTCGGGCGCTGCCGAATGGGACCTGCAGGCGGCGATGCAGTGGCTGTCGGGAAGCCTGAACAACGCATCCTGGGAACGTCTCGTGCCGCTCGTCATCGTGATGCTGCTCGTCGTGCCGGTCATGCTCGCCCGCAGCGGTGATCTCGACATTTTGCGCCTCGGCGATGACTCTGCCGCGGCCCTCGGCCTGCGCGTCTCGCCCACCCGCGTTTTGTTCATTCTCGGTGCCGTCATCCTGCTGGCCTTTGCCACCGCGGCAACCGGGCCCATCGCGTTCGTCGCGTTCATGGCGGGTCCGATCGCCGCGCGGTTGCTCGGCCCCGGACCCTCGCTCCTGCTGCCGGCGGGCCTTGTCGGGGCGCTCCTGGTGCTCGTTGCCGACCTCGTCGGCCAATGGGCTTTCGAATCGCGCTACCCGGTCGGGGTCATCACCGGCATCCTCGGCGCGCCCTACCTCGTCTATCTGTTGGTGCGCACGCACCGGTCGGGAGGATCCCTGTGAACCCGCCTCTTGGAACCACGCTCCTGGCGCCGGATGCTGCCCCTGCGGCCTCCGCGTCGCTCGATCCGGCATCGGTGCCGGGCTCGGTCGGCCACAGGCTCGCCGCCGAGGGCCTCGCGCTCGCGTACGGCGACCGCGCGGTCGTCAGTGACCTCGACCTGCAGATTCGCACCGGCGCGATCACGACGATCGTCGGGGCCAACGGATGCGGAAAGTCGACGCTTCTGCGCGCGTTCGCCCGTCTGCTCCCGCCGCAGGCCGGGCGGGTCGTGCTCGATGGCCGCGAAATCCACCGCACCCCGACGAAGCAGATCGCGTGCGAGATCGGCCTGCTGCCGCAGAACCCCATCGCGCCCGAGGGAATCGCCGTCGCCGACCTCGTGGGCCGGGGACGGCATCCGCACCAGGGCATGCTCGCCCGCTGGAGCGCCAAGGATTATCAGGTTGTCGCGGAGTCGCTCGAGGCCACCGACATCGCAGACCTTGCCGACCGCTCGGTCGATGAGCTCTCGGGTGGGCAGCGTCAACGCGTGTGGATTGCCATGGCACTCGCGCAAGAGACCGGCATCCTGCTGCTGGATGAACCGACGACCTTCCTCGACGTCGCCCACCAGATCGAGGTGCTCGATCTGCTGACCGATCTGAACCGCAGCCGGGGCACGACGATCGTCATGGTGCTGCATGACCTGAACCTTGCGGCGCGGTATGCCGATGAGCTCGTGGCGATGAAGGATGGCCAGGTCCACGCCTGCGGCGCGCCCGACGCGGTCGTCACCGAAGACCTTGTTCGCGACGTGTTCGGGATGGACAGCCGCGTCATCCCCGATCCCGTCTCAGGTTCGCCCGTCGTTCTGCCCATGGGGAGGCACCATGTCCGTCGTTGAATCCACCGTCGTCGAGGCGTCGCCGTTCGTGGTGGCGCGCGCCGCTGTTCGCTCGGTCGAGCTGCTCTCGCCGAGCTTCGCGCGCATCACGTTCGGCGGCGCGGACCTCGATGAGTTCGGTGACCCCGAGCGCATCCTCGACCAGCGCATCAAGCTGATCTTCCCGCCGAGTTCGGGCCGGCTTCCCGACCTCGAGCACCCGGATGGCGACTGGTGGGCGGCGTTCCTCGCCGTTCCCGAGGAGGAGCGCGGCTCGATGCGCACCTACTCGATTCGGGAGCTGCGCGTTGAGGAGGGCGGCACCGCTGTCGTGATCGACTTCGTGCTGCACCTCGAGCCCGGGTTCACCGGTCCTGCGTCGGCCTGGGCGAGTCAGACATCCGTCGGCGATGAGCTGCTGATCATCGGACCGCGCCGGGGCCGCCCGAACGGCGGCGGCATCGAGTACGCGCCCGGCGAAGCGCGCGAGATTCTGCTCGCGGGCGACGAGACCGCGGCACCGGCGATTGCCCGCATCCTCGAAGACATCGACCGCGACGCTGCCGGCCTCGCTGTGATCGAGGTGCCCCACGCCGAGGACGCGCTCGCGATCGACGCGCCCGAGGGTGTCGAGGTGCGCTGGGTCGCGCGGGAGGGCGCGGCGAACGGGTCGCGGCTCATCCCAACCGTGCTCGGTCACCTGGGCGCGACGGCGACGGTGACGGTGACGGATGACGGGACCGAGGAACTCCTGTGGGAAACCCCCGTCTTCTCGGGCTCGGGTGAGGAACTGGATGACGCGGTCGAGACGATCGATCGCTACTTCTGGATCGCGGGGGAGAGCTCGGTCGTGACGACGCTGCGCCGTCACCTCGTGAAGGATCTCGGCATCCATCGCGCGCAGGTCGCGTTCATGGGCTACTGGCGCCGCGGCGTCGCCATGCGCGGCTGAGTCGGGAGTCTATATACTCCTCTATACAAACCCGGGGGAGGGGCTCATGGCTGTCACGTCAATCGATATCGACCCGGACGAGCTGCGTCAGGCGAAGGAGCTTGCCGGCACGACCTCCAACCGCGAAACGGTCGACCTCGCGCTGCGCACTCTTATCGCCGTTCGTCGTCAGCCTGCCGCTGTCGAGCGAATCATCGCCCGCACTTTCGAACCCGACCAAATCGATGCTCCGACGATCCCGCCGGCGGCGTCGACTGCTGGCCAGTGACGACGTACCTCGTCGACAACAGCATCTGGCAGAAAGCCTCAACGAGTAAGGCGATCGCGGCCAGGCTCCGGGAGCTCTCGCCCGCGCACCTGCTCATCACCTGCCCGCCTCAGGTTCTCGAGTACTGCCATTCGGCACGGACTCCGCAGGAGCACCAGGAACTCCGCGCGGACATGGCGCAACTCTTGCCCGCGTGGGAGCATCCCGACGAGCGTCAGGCGCTCGACATTCAGCAGGCGCTCTGGGATTCGGGGTTCGTGCGCGCGGCTGCGGCGTTGGATTGCCTCATCGCGGCCTACGCGGTCGTCAATGACGCCGTCGTTCTGAACTCCGACCGCGACTTCGGTTACATCGCGGTCGCGACCCGGGGTGCGGTCAGGCAGGAGTACGTGGAGGCCTAAACCGCTGCCGTCCAACACCGGTGGGGGCAGATCCGGTCCTGATCAGGCGGGGAGTGCGGCTTCGATCGCCTCGATGACCTCGGGGGCGTCGGGCAGGGTGCGGGGGCTGAAGCGCCAGACGCGACCGTCGGGGCTGATGACGAACTTCTCGAAGTTCCAGCTGATCTTGCCGGCCTTGCCGTCGGCGCCCGGAACCGTGGTGAGTTGCTGGTAGATCGGATGCGCGTTCTTGCCGTTGAGCTTGACCTTCTCGGTCATCGGGAACGTCACGCCCCAGGTCGCGGAGCAGTACTCGGCGATCCTTTCTTCCGAGCTCAGCTCCTGCAGGAACTGGTTGCTGGGGAACCCGATGACCGTGAACCCGCGCTCACCATAGGTCTTCTGCAGCTCCTCGAGCTGTTCGTACTGCGGAGCGAGCCCACAGCGCGACGCGACGTTCACGACGAGCGCGGCCTTGCCGCCCGTGAGCGCGCCGAAGGTGGTCTGCTCGCCGCGAAGGGTGGTGACGGGGATGTCAGAGAGGTCCATGGGTGGGGTCCTTTCGGGAGGGGTTAGGCGGAGCGAAGCGAGGGGCGGTCAGCGCTGGTGAGGTTCTCTCGCAGATCATGAAGCGAGCTGATGAGGCTGTGCGCAGCATCCGGGGCCATCTTCATCGCGTCGGCGACGCACCCCGCGACGCGGTGGAGGGACGCTTGCAGGTCGGCGGATGCCTCGGTCGCGGTCACCATCACGGTGCGCCGATCGCCGGCCGGGCGGGAACGGATGACGAGCCCCGCGGCTTCGAGACGGTTGACGAGTCCGGTGATGGTGCTGGCGTCGAGGTGGAGTTCGTCGGCGATGCGCCCCGGGCTGGTCGATTCGTCACGCCACAGGATGCCGAGCACGAGCAGTTGCTGATACGTCACACCCCACGGCGCGAGCAGGTCGCGGTAGAGCTGCACGGTTGCCTGCGCGGCGGAGTAGACCGCGAAGCACACGGAATCCTCGAGGGTCACGCTGGGTCGGGTCACACGAGAAGCTTTGCATGCAAGTTATTTGGATGCAAGGTTGTTGCGATGGCTCATAGCTCTCTCGTATCTGCGCGCAACGTACGGCCGGCTTGCGTGCCGCGAATCAGTAGTGGTCTCGCGCCTGCAGTATGACGATGTGGTCATCGGTCACGTAGTAGACGAGTCGGTTCTTCTCGTCGATGCGACGAGACCAGGCGCCTGAAAGAACGTGACGGAGCGGTTCGGGCTTTCCGATGCCGTCGAACGGATCGCGCACGACATCCGCGATCAGCAGGTTGATCCGCTTCAGCGTCTTGCGGTCCTGCGTCTGCCAATAGACGTAGTCCTCCCACCCGTTCGGGTCGAAGGTGAGCGATCGCGTCACGCGTCGAGGAGGTCGTGTTGCTCAAACTCTCCGCGACGTGCGCGCTCGACGGCCTCGAGCAGTCGCTCCGCGTTCGCCGGGTTGCGCAGGAGGTAGGCAGTCTCGGTGAGTGCGTCGAAGTCGTCCTTGGACATAATCACGGCGTTGCCGCGGCGGGAGACGACCTCAACGGTCGTGTGGTCCTCGTTGACCTGCTGAATGAGCCCGAACAGGCTCTTTCGCGCTTCGCTCGCGGTGATGGCGGCCATGGCTGCGACCCTTCGGCTGAGTAGTACGTAAAACGGTACCACTCTGGTGTTCGGTCGGGACCGCATTCATGTCTCCGTAAAGAGTGACGCTGTCAAGGCATCTCGAAGTCTGGACGCACCTCGGCGAGCTCGTCGAGTTGCTCCTGCATGCGCGCGTGGAGCAGTCGCCCGTGCTCGATCCACCCCTCTGGCACCGGCTCGGTCTCGTCCCGGGCCTGCCAAACGGCGTTCCACTGGTGGAGATCGGCGGCCAGCTCACGACTGAGGGGCAGATCCCGGGCGGCGAGCGCGTACCGCTCGCTGAAGGACTCCCATAGCGGCCACTCGCGACCCCAATCCGGAAAGAGTCGAATCACGCGCCGCCCGTCTGGGAGGGTGAGCGGAAGTTTCTTTTGGCTCCGCCGCGAGAGGAGCCGGTCTTGCATTTCCGCGCGCATTCGCCACTCACGCGGTGACGTCGGCGGCGAGTTGTAGTCGCCTCCGACCAACCAGATTAGGCCGCGTCCGTGGGTGGAGTCGTCGACGACCAGCGCGACCGACCACAGACGGTCATCTCCGGCGAGCGTCGTCGCGGACGATTCAACGTCTCTGAGCGTCGCGTCGACAAGATCGACCGTGGTCACCGCTGAGCCGGGGCCTTCGAAGACGTAGATCCGGTAGCGCGGCTCGTTCGATTCCCACGATGAGTCTCGTTCGTCGACTTGGATCGCGCGCATGCCACCACGATAGGACGGGGCCCGCTGGTATGAGCCCTCTCGGACGTCCCGATTATGTGGTCGATAACCTGATCCGCGCATCAACGAATCATCCGCACTCAAGTTCGTGGGGCCTGCCCGATCGTTGCGGTCAGACATCCCCAATCGCGTAGCGGTGCATCGTCACGCCACCGGCGTAGGTCGCCTGCTCGAGCAGCTCGAGCCGCACCGGTGAGGTCATCTCATCGAACAGCGGCCGTCCCGACCCGAGGATGACCGGATGCGTAAACAGCAGCACCTCATCAAGCAGCCCCGCCGCGAGGAGCTGCGTCGCGACATCCGCCCCGCCGACCCCGATGTCTCCGCTCGAACTGGCACGTAGCTCACCGAGCCGCTTGATCGCGTCATCCCCGCCGAACACCGTCGTGTTGTACGGCGCCTCGGGCCAGAAGCTCTCCATCGTCTCGAAGACCTTGCGGCCCTGCACCATCATCGTGAGCGCCTCGGCGCGCGCATTGAACTCCTCGTGCAGCTCGTCGCCGATGCTCATCCAGTCGCCGCCGCCCTGCTCGTCGTGCGCGTGCTCGATGAACAGGTCGAGCGAGACGTTCATCCAATACACGAAGCGTGCGGCCATGGGTCCTCCTCGTCGACGCGGTGCGCACAGTTCACCACGCCGGGCGGTGTCGGTGCGAGGGGGTAGTTTTCGAGGATGGTCGCCCACAACGACAAGCCCGTCCTTCATGTCGACACCGTCGAAGACTGGGAGCAGTGGCTGGATGCCGATCCGAGCCCCGACGGCGTGCGGCTGCGCCTGCGCAAGACATCCACGCGCAAGCCGGGGATCACCTACGCCGAGGCGCTCGACGTCGCACTGTGCTTCGGGTGGATCGACGGACAGAAGCAGTCACTGGATGCCGACTACTTCCTGCAGGCCTTCACGCCGCGCCGGCCCCGCAGCCTCTGGTCGAAGGTAAACATCGCGCACGTCAACCGTCTGATCGAGGAAGGACGGATGCGGCCCGCCGGCCAGCTCGAGATCGACCGCGCGAAGGCCGATGGTCGGTGGGATGCCGCCTACCGCCAGAGCGATGGCGACATCCCTGCCGAGCTGCAGGCGGCGCTGGATGCCGACCCGAAGATCGCCGCCGCGTTCGCAGCCCAATCCGCGCAGAACCGCTTCGCGATGACGTTCCGCGTCGGCAACCTCAAGCGACCCGAATCCCGTGCAGCCCGCGTCGCCGAGTACGTCCGGATGCTCGAACAGGGGGAGACGCTCCACTGAGTCGGGAATTCTGGACTCACACCGGGATTTCCGTCACGAAGCTGCGTTTTTCGTATTACGATGCGGCCATGAGTAGCGGCGAGACCATCAACGGCACACCCGTCACCGAGGAGCAGATCGCAGCTTGGGCGGCGGAGGCCGACGCGGGTTACGACGTGGACGCGCTCAAGCGCCGGGGTCGCGGACGTCCCGGTCGCGGATCGGAACCCGCGCAGGTGGTTGCTCTCCGGCTAACTGCCGATGAGCTCGCCGCGCTCGACGCTCGCGCCGCCCGCGAGAACAAGTCGCGATCGGAACTGATCCGCGAAGCGATCGCCGCATACGCCGCGTGAAGATCCACGACGCTGCGCTCAGGCACGGGATCGCGCCCGAAGATATTCGACAGGCCGCTTCCTGGTCGCTGTGGATCGAGGACCTCGACGACGACTCTCCTGCTCGCCAACTAAGGCTGGGATTCGACACGCAGGGGAGGCTGCTCGAGACCGTCGTCCTCGTCTTCGACAGCGGTAATGAGCTCGTCATCCATGCGATGAAGGCTCGACCCCAGATGCTTGACCTGCTGCCTTGACCTCAGTGCTCTCCGTCGTGGGCGTTGTTGAAGGCATCCCGGATCGGGAAGGTGTCGTAGACGATGTGCAGGCGCTCGATCAGGCCGTGCTCGTCGAGTTCTGCGACGTCGACCACGGTGAAGGGTGCGGGTTCGCCGGTCGAGAGTGTCCAGTCGAAGTCGAACCAGAAGCTCACGACCGTGCGGACCTCGGTCGATCCGATCATCGTGGCGCGCAGCGTCAGCCGCGAGCTAGCCGTGTCGGCGAACAGGGCCGGGTAGAACTCAGCCGCGGGCATCGTGCCATACAGGGGAGACTCGACGATCCCGTCGGGCGCGAAGAGCGCGATCACCCGCTTGGCATCGCCGATCTCGAGGCTCGCCAGGTACTCGTGGACCAATCGGTCGACATCCATCCGCGTCCCTCCTTCGGCGTGGCCATGGCTCGACACTAGCGATCCGCGAGGCCGCCGCGTCCAACCGCCTCCACGGGGACCATGGTCCCTATATGTGGTCTGACCACAGTGCCACGATGGTGTCAGGACGAAGGCGTGGACACCGGGTCCACACCAGGTAGGAGGATCCGATGTCCACCGCAATCGATGCACTCGTGGCACGAGCACAAGATGCTCTGGCCGAGTACGCGTCGTTCACGCAGGAGCAGATCGACCACATCGTGCGCAAGGCATCGGTCGCCGCTCTCCACCACCACGGCGAACTCGCCGTCCTGGCCGTCGAAGAGACCGGCCGTGGACTGTTCGAAGACAAGGCCGTGAAGAACATGTTCGCGTGCGAGCACGTCACGCACTCGATCATCAAGCAGCGCACGGTCGGCGTCATCAGCCACGACGAGATCACCGGCATCACCGAGATTGCCGACCCCGTCGGCGTCGTCGCGGGCATCACCCCGGTGACCAACCCCACCTCCACCGCGATCTTCAAGTCCCTCATCGCGCTGAAGACCCGCAACCCCATCGTCTTCGCCTTCCACCCGTCAGCTCAGAACTGTTCGGTCGCTGCGGCGAAGATCGTTCGGGATGCCGCAGTCGCAGCCGGTGCGCCGAAGAACTGCATCCAGTGGATCGCCGAGCCCTCACTTGAGGCATCCGGTGAACTCATGAACCACCCCGGTGTTGCGCTGATCCTCGCGACCGGTGGCAACGCGATGGTTCGCGCGGCATACTCCTGCGGCAAGCCCGCACTGGGTGTCGGCGCTGGAAACGTGCCTGCCTTCATCGAACGCTCCGCCAAGGTCGGCCGCGCCGTCAACGACGTCGTGCTGTCCAAGGCGTTCGACAACGGCATGGTGTGCGCCTCCGAGCAGGCAGTCATCCTCGACGAGCCGATCGCGACCGAGGCTATGGCCGAGTTCACGCGCCTGCACGCCTACGTCGTGAACGCCGACGAGAAGCGCAAGCTCGAAGAGTTCATCTTCGGCGTCCACGCCAACGCCAAGAACTGCGGCGAGGCCAAGCTCAACGCGAAGGTCGTCGGACAGTCCCCGGTGTGGATCGCCGAACAGGCCGGCTTCACGGTGCCCGAAGACACCTCGGTGCTCCTCGCCGAGTGCGCCGTCGTCGGACCCCAAGAGCCGCTCACCCGCGAAAAGCTGGCTCCGGTGCTCGCCGTGCTGCGCGCCAAGAACGCCGAAGAAGGCATCTCGCTCTCTGAGCAGATGGTCAACTTCGACGGCCTCGGCCACTCCGGCGCGATCCACAGCAACGACCAGAGCGTCATCGACGAGTTCGCCAAGCGCGTCCGCGCCGTCCGCATCATCGAGAACGCCCCCTCGGCTCTCGGTGGCATCGGCGACATCTACAACGCGTTCATGCCGTCCCTGACCCTCGGGTGCGGTTCCTATGGACGCAACTCCGTCTCCAACAACGTCTCGGCGGTGAACCTCGTGAACGTCAAGCGTGTCGGTCGGCGCAACAACAACCTGCAGTGGTTCAAGGTTCCGGCCAAGACCTACTTCGAGCCGAACGCGATCCGCTACCTCATCGACATGAAGAACGTCGAGCGGGTCACGATCGTGACCGACCCGACGATGACCAACCTCGGTTTCGTCGACAAGGTCATCGATGTGCTGAACCGTCGTCGCAACCGCGTGCACCTGCAGATCATCGACCGCGTGCAGCCCGAGCCGAAGCTCTCGAGCGTCGTGGCGGGAGCTGCCGAGATGCGGGAGTTCAACCCCGACACGATCATCGCGCTCGGTGGCGGTTCCCCGATGGATGCCGCCAAGGTCATGTGGCTGCTCTACGAGAACCCCGACGTGCAGTTCTCTGACATGCGCGAGAAGTTCTTCGACGTCCGTAAGCGCGCGTTCAAGTTCCCCGACCTCGGCAAGAAGGCACAGCTCGTCTGCGTGCCGACCACGTCGGGCACGGGATCTGAGATGACACCGTTCGCGGTCATCACGGATGACGAGACGGGAATGAAGTACCCGCTCGCCGACTACGCGCTGACCCCGTCGGTGGCGATCATCGACCCGGTCCTGACCTCGGCTCTGCCGGCCAAGGTCGTGGCGGATGCCGGATTCGACGCTCTCACGCACGCGACGGAGGCCTACGTCTCGGTGTACGCGAACGACTACACCGACGGCCTGGCCCTGCATGCCATCAAGCTGATCTTCGAGAACATCGAACGCAGCGCGAAGGCACGCCCCGGCAGCACGGACCCGGCTGACATCCAGGCGCGCGAGAAGATGCACAACGCGGCATCCATCGCGGGCATGGCCTTCGGCAATGCATTCCTCGGCATCGTGCACGCGATGGCACACGTCACGGGATCGAAGTTCCACCTGATCCACGGACGCACCAACGCGATCTACCTGCCCCACGTCATCCGCTACAACGGACGCATCCCCACGAAGCTGACCAGCTGGCCCAAGTACGAGCGCTACATCGCTCCCGAACGGTTCCAGCAGATCGCTCAGCACCTTGGCCTGAAGGCCACGACCCCCGAAGAGGGTGTCGAGTCCTACGCCCGGGCCGTGGAGAAGCTGCGTGACCTCGTCGGCATCGAGCGCTCCTTCCAGGCGCAGGGCGTCGCAGAGGAGGCCTTCATCGGCCGCCTCGACGAGCTCGCGATGGCCGCCTACGAAGACCAGTGCGCTCCGGCCAACCCCCGGATGCCCATGCTCGCCGACATGAAAACCCTCATGGAGGCGGCGTACTACGGAACCTCGTTCGACGAGGTCCGTGCCCACCGCGGTGAGGTTGCGGTTGCGGGAGAAACCCCGGCAGAGGCCCCCGCATCCCCGCTCGCCAAGCGCGGCGCGTAGTACGAAATCACTGAAGCCCCGCCGGGTCGCGTTTCCCGGCGGGGCTTCGGCGTGCCCGGGAGGGTGGAGTTCGCCTACTCTTCGTACGGCCGTATCGACAAGCGCTCAATCTCTTCGGCTGACAGAGATCGGGGGATGCCGTGCCTGGTTCGGTGACGATCTTGTCGAACATGCGGATCAACGGTCCGAGATCCAATTGATCGGACCCTGCCCCTGCGGCGAGATGGTTCTCTTCACCGTGCACAGGGCGCCAGTCGAGTTGCCACCCCGCGGCGAGTGCAACGCGGCTCCAGTAGATCCGCTGTACGCGCCCGTTCCCTTCCCGGAAGGGGTGGACGTAGTTGATCTTGCCCGGCACGTTCTTGCGCAAGTCAATCGTCCGTAGTTGCCCTGCCCAGTCGTAGAAACGTCCTGGAAGAGGTGGAGGTGAATCGCTTGCAGTTCTCGCAGATCGTTTGTGGGGGAAACCGGGTCCTCGAGCAGCTGAAGCGCTCGTGCGAACGAAAGATCCGCCTCTGCAGCGCTCAGGGCCTCCGTCGACGGTAATCCGAGACGGTTCCTCAGAACGTTCGTTCCGGGAATGAGGTACGGGTCTACGGTTTCAGGAGAGTCCATACCGGGTGCGTACGCGGTTGACGAGCTCCGACGAATCGATTGTCCCGGCAACGTACGCGTCGGCGTCGGTGAGCGTTGCGCTCGTGATTTGTAGACCCTCGATCTTGGCGCTGTGTATTGCCGCTTCGACGTTGCTCGCCCGTACTTCCGTCGTCTTCATGTCGGCTCCGTCCGTCTTCGTCAGTCTACGAGCAGCGGCTGACACTCGGCGGATAGACGAGGTCGCGCCGTTTCACGAGGCGAAAACTTGCGCAGGCGCCTGATGTCTTAGAGCAGATTGGCGATGCCGATAATCACCAGGAGCGCACCGATCAGCGCCACCGAGAGGTTGAGAACGAGGGATGAGTTTGCCACCAGCCAGTCGCTGAAGCGCTCAAGCCGTGGCCGCACCGAGTGGCTGCCGATGACGTAGGCCAAGACCAGAGCAGCGACAGTCGAGATGGCAACGGCCGTGAAGATCAGCACCGTGAGGCTGCTGCCGGCGATGCTGAGCGATGCAGAGCCGATGGCAAGGCCCGCGGCCAGCGCGATGGCAAGGTTCTTGGGCCTGACGTTCATCGCGAGTCCGAACGCGAACGCCCGGCGCGGCCCGATATGGTCCATCGCCTTCGTCCACGAGGGCGGGCTGGTCGGCGCAGGGCGCCGCCGGGCGGCTATCGTGCGCCAGGTGCCCACGACAACCAGAAGCACTCCGAGCGTCAGCTCGACGATGTGGGCCCAGGGTGGCATCCGGCCCGCCGTCGTCGGCGGCACGAGCCGCGCACCGAGCGAGAAGAGGGTGACCAGCACGAGCACGCCGCCCGACCACCCCGCGAGGTAGCCGACGCTCGCCGGGATGGGGTTCGGCGAGAGCAGAAGCAGCACGACCGCGAGGATCGGGAACACGCTCAGCGCCGCCGCAACCCCCAGCGGCACGACGTACCACAGCACCGAATCCACCCCTCGACTCTAGGGCCGCGGGTGGGGTGCTCGCGGTGTCAGGGGACGATGAGCACCGGCGCGTTGAGGTTCATGAGCACGTCATGCACCACCGTCGAGATGTTCGGGGGCTCCTCGCTCTGGCCGCGCCCGATCACCAGCATCGCGGCATCGATGGACGCTGTCAGCAGCGCCGGGGCGACGTTGTCGGCGACGACCCGGGAACTCAGGTCGAGGTGAGGAATGTCGATGAGAGCGTGTGCGCTGGCGCGCGCGACAACATCCCGCGCAGCCGACGCGCGGTACTCACCGTTGCTCGACGATTCCTCGTGCGGAACCGGAGGCCGGGCGTGGATGAGGACCAGCTGCTGATCGGTGCGCGCCGCTTCGCGAGCTGCCTGCATCAGCGCGGCATCCGAGGCCGGCGATCCGCTGACCCCGACCACGACACTGTGCCGGCCCTCAAGCGGCAGGTTCGGCACGACCAGGACCGCCGACCGGGCGGCAGCGACGACATAAACGGATGCTGCGCCGAACGCGCGCCCACGCAAGAAGCCGGTGCGGTGCGAACCCACAACGAGAAGGTCGTGCGGGCGGGCAGCGCCCGACAGCACACTGGGCGCGCGACCGTGGACGAGTTCGGTCTGCACGTGGGCGACGCCCGCATCCACCGCGCGGCGCCGGGAAGCGTCAAGCACGTGGATGCCGCGCCGTTGCGCATCAGCCATATAGTCGGCGCCGGCAACGCCCCACGTGTCGTCGACAACGTGCACGAGCAGGAGCTCGGTGGCGTGATCGGCCGCGTACGCGATGGCCCATGCCAGCGCGCCGGTGCTCGGGCCTGACCCGTCTACGCCCACGACGAGGCGATCGTAGGGCGATACCCGCCAGATCGTGTCGCCGGCCGGGGCGCTCAACGAGCCGCCCTCGGACAGGCCCACGTGCGAGTCGTGCAGTGTGTTTCGCATCCGTCTGCCCCTCCTGTCTGTTCCAGCATCCGGCCCGCCAAGTTCCCCGCACAGGGTCGAAGGTCCCGCGATAGGATCCTGGCGAGAGAGCCGAGGGACGAGAACGGGGTAACCGGGTGGCTGATATCGAGGCACGGCTGCGCAGTCTCCTGACGGCGAACGCCGCTGTCGTGAGCCAGCTGGAGCTCTCGGCGGTGCTGCGCCGCATTGTCGAATCGGCAGTTGAGCTCGTCGGCGCGAAGTACGGTGCCCTCGGTGTGATCGGACCCGACGGGATGCTCGAGGAATTCATCCACGTCGGGTTGAGTGCCGAGACCGTCGAAGCGATCGGCCCGCCCCCGCGTGGCCGCGGCGTGCTCGGAGCCCTCATCCACGATCCTCGCCCGATCCGGCTGGAGCACATCGGCCACGACCCGCGCTCGGTCGGCTTTCCGCGCAACCACCCGAGAATGGACAGCTTCGTCGGGGTTCCCATCCGCATCCGCGGCGAGGTGTTCGGCAACCTGTACCTCACTGAGCACCCCGACGGCGCCTTCAGCGAAGAGGACACCGAGCTGCTCGAGACCCTTGCTGCCACCGCGGGCATCGCCATCGACAACGCGCGCCTGTACGAAGACTCGGTGCGCCGCGAGCGGTGGGCCGCAGCCGCGGCCGAGATGAGCGCAGCCATGTTCTCGGACGAGACCGGCAGGCCGCTGCAGCTTCTGGCCGACAAGGTCCTCCAGCTCACGGATGCCGCCACCGTCGTGGTGATCTCATCGATCAGCGACACCATGATGTGCGTCGAGGTAGCGCGCGGCGAGCACGCCGACGAACTCACCGGCTCCGTTCATGCGCAAGCTGGCACCCTCTCCGGCCGTGTCTTCGACAGTTGGCAGCCGCTGCAGGCCAGCGGCGACACCGTCGAACTCGGGGACGAACTCGTCGCGTGGGGTCCGACGGTGGTCGTGCCGATGCTCGGTGCAGACGGCGCCCCCATGGTCCTCACTGTGGGACGGCCCGTCGGTGCCCCCCGGTTCACCGACAAGGATGTCGACCTCGCCGCGGACCTCGCAGCGCAAGCCACGATCGCCCTCGAGCTCGCGCGAGGCAGGTCCGACCGGCAGGCGCTTGCGCTCATGGACGAGCGCGGCCGCATCGCCCGCGACCTGCACGATCACGTCATCCAGCGCCTGTTCGGCGCCGGGCTCTCGCTCCAAGCTGTCGCTGGCAGGGTCGGTGACGCGTCAGCACGAACTGAACTGCTCGAACAGGTCGATGCGCTGGATGCCGCCATCACCGAGATCCGCACCGTCATTTTCGCCCTGCGCCAACCCCGCGCGTCATCGGGATCGGTCAGGCACCGCATCGTGGATGTCATCAGCGAAGTAGCGCCGTCGTTCTCGGAGTCACCGCGACTGGTCTTCCAAGGGCCGCTCGATCTGCGCACGCCGCCGGATGTCGCCGAAGACGTCGTCGCGGTAGTTCGCGAAGGTGTGAGCAACGTCGCCCGCCACGCTCAGGCGACCGAGACCTCCGTGCGAGTCGGGATCGCCGACGAGATGCTGGTCGTCGAAATCCTCGACGACGGAGTCGGCGTGCCAGAGTCGACGACGCGCCGCAGCGGGGTCGGTAATCTTGAGGATCGCGCCGCGCGCTGGAACGGGGAGTTCGCCCTCACCGGACGCGCCGGCGGCGGCACCCGCCTGCGGTGGGCGGTGCCCTTGGCCCAGGGAGAGACCACATGATCCGTGTCTTCGTGCTCGATGACCACGAAATCGTCCGTCGCGGGGTGGTCGACCTGATCGACGCCGAGCGCGACATGGAAGTGATCGGCGAGGCATCCACAGCCCGGCAGGCACTCGGCCGGATCGCGGCCACCATGCCCGATGTCGCGGTCCTCGACATGCGGCTTCCCGACGGCAGCGGCATCGACGTCTGCCGCGAGATCCGCTCCCAGTACCCGAGCGTCACATGCCTCATCCTCACCGCGTACGACGATGACGAAGCCGCCTACTCGGCGGTGCTGGCAGGCGCTGCCGGCTACGTCCTGAAAGACATCAAGGCCAATGGACTGCTTGACGGCATCCGTGCTGTCGCAGCCGGCAAGAACCTGCTCTCGTCGGCTGCCGCGACGCGGGTGCGCGAGCAGGCACGCGAGACTCGCTCGAGCACGCCCGGTGTCGACCTGACCGAGCGCGAGCGTCAGGTGCTCGAACTCATCGCCGAGGGTCTCACCAACCGCCAGATCGGGGAGCGCCTCGACCTCATGGAAAAGACGGTCAAGAACTACGTGACTGGGCTGCTGCGAAAGCTCGGCATGGAGCGGCGCACTCAGGCAGCCGTCTACGCCACCTCGCTTCGCTCGCAGTAGCCACGCGTCGCCATCCGCGCATCGCGAGCCGAAAACAGTGAGGCCGTCGCAGCGCCCGGTGACGAGTCGGGCGCCGCGACGGCATGCGTGGGGGAGGCTCGCAGATCGACGGCGGGCCCGCTGCACCAGGTTTGGGTTATCCGCCGGATACCTCTCCCCACGTGCGTCGCCGAACATCGTCCAGCGACGAAACCTGTCATCCTCGGCGGGGCTTCGGACGACTTTTGTGGTCTGACATCAGAGTGCCGCACCGAACACCTCAGTCCATAGGGTCTTTGGTCCCGCTCCCATGGGCCGTGTCAGATTCCCGCGACGGATGCCGAGACACCTCTGGGCCGCCCCCTTCATTCGGTCCGGTCGCTGTGCGAGTCGTCGGTTTCCGATTGATGGGTGCATTGCCGAGCGTAGTCGACGGGTGCGAGGTAGCCGAGCGATGAATGCCGGCGGTCGTGGTTGTATTCGGTCTTCCAGTCGCCGATCACGACCTGGGCGTGGAGCAGCGAGTAGAAGCTGTTGATGTTCAGGCACTCGTCGCGGAGCCTGCTCTCGGCATCCTCGCCTTCACTTCGGCGAGGTCACCCGTGGCCAGGCCTCTCGCCCTCGCTGCGCCACCGGCGACATCCTCCGCTTCGCGAGGTCACCATGGACGAGCCCCTCGCTGGGCGACGCGTGCGTCCCGTCATGGCCTGAGACCTTACATCACCGACGGGGCCCTGCCGAGAGACGATCCTCACGGCAGGGCCCCGTCACGGTGCTTGGGCGCGAGCGGCCGGGTGCGCCTCGGGGGTCAGGCGTCGTCCCGCCCGGCGGCGCGGTGGACGAACTCGATGAGGGAGTTCTCCATCTCGGCGCGGGTCTCGGGCTCGTTGTGAACCTCGTGGCGGACGTCGGGGTAGATGTGGAGTTCGACGTCGTGGCCCTTCTCCTCCAGGCGCCGGGCGACCTCGCGCGCACCCTCGCCGTAGTTGGTCACCGGGTCCTCCGCGCCCGCGAAGATCGCGACGGGAACCTGCGGAAGGCGGTCGAAGAAGTCGTCGCCGTTGGCCTGGTCGTACACGTCGACGAAGCCCTGCAGGAACCGGTTGCTCAAGGGGGCGCCGAAGTTGTTGAAGGGGTCGCGGCCGTGATCACGGACGACGTCCGCGTTGCGCGCCACCCAGTCCGTCGGGCCGAAGTCCGGGCCGAGGCGGTCGTAGAAGCCGTCGAACAGCTGGCCCACCAACGCATCCGCAGCGGGGGCGGAACCGTCGGCCGCCACGGCAGCCTTCAGGGCCTCGCGATCCAGCGTCGACTCGACACCGCGCATGCCCACGGCGATACCGCCCAGCGCGAGCCCGTCGACCTCGACACCCGGCTGCAGCACCAGCGCCCGCGCGATCATCGACCCCAGGCTGTGGCCGAACACCACGTACGGCAGGTCGGGGAACAGCTCCTTGGCCTTCCGGTACAGCGTCACCTCGTCCTGCACGATGACCGTCGCCGACTCGTCACCGGCGTCACCCCACGTCCCCGACTGCATCGCCGTCCGACCGTGACCCGCGTGATCGTCCGCGACCACGACGAACCCCGCATCCACCAGCGCGGCCGTCATGTGCAGGTACCGGCGGGAGTGCTCGCCGAGACCGTGGATGAGCTGGACCACCGCCACCGGCGTGACCGCCGGTTCGTACACCCAGGCCTGGATGGTGTCGGTGCCGTTGTGCGACGTGAACTCGAGTTCGCGCAGAGCCATGCTGACCTCCTCGTCATGCCCTCGGGCGGGGAGCTCGACGGTATGACCCTACCGTACCTGCCGACAACGGGATGTCCGGCCCCCGACCTCCGTCGCCTACTCGCGGAACTCCCTGTCGCGGGCGCTGAGAGCGGCAGGTACGCGCCCAGCCCGTCCCGAGAGCCGCGTGACCGGGTCCGGACCCGGCGGCCCGGCAGGGTCACCCCCGGTGGGGGGCCGCGTCCCGCCCGGATCATGTCTGCCGGCCCGCCCCGTGGCACTTCGGACGCTCTGTGCCGGCGCCGGGCGTGCCCGTCCACGCCCGGACGGCCCGCAGAACGTGGACCAGGCCTCGGCATCGCGGCTACGGAAGGTGAGGCCGGGGTCGATCAGACAGGCGACAGAGGTTTACCCGGGTCCGCGCCTGATCGAGTTGGAACGGGTCATGGAGGACGGTCGGCCGGCGTGGACAGTCACGACGTACGACACCGAGACCGGGGCGCAGTCGGTGGTCACCCTGGAAGCCGACTGACGGCCGAGCTCACCGTTGTGGGGGGATGACGAAATCTTCGGGTAGTGCGTTGTTGTGAACGACGCCGTTCTGATCGCCGACGCTGAGGATGGTGTGGGCATCCAGGTTGAGCGTGTCGCCGGCGAAGAGGGCGTCGCCGTCGCGTCGGACGTAGTTGACCCAGTAAAGCCATTGCTCGCCGACGCAGAACCGAGCGCCAACTGTAGAGATCACGTCATTCGGGGCGACCTTGTATGCGACGGGAACACCCTGGTCATTGACAATCGCCTCGCCGGCGGCATGGGGCATGGAACCGCGGTCGAACGGGACGGCGAGGGTCGCGCCGCCGAGCTGTTCGACTTCCGTCTTGTCTGCGACCGGGTAGGCGGGTACGGCGGAGGCGCAGGGGCCGGAATCATCGACGGGTTGAACGTCTGGTGTGATCGCCGGGGTGGGGCTTGGTGCAGAGGTTTCACTTTGGCTGGGCTCTGGTGTTTGAGCGTCGATGTCTGGTGGAGGTGCCGCTGTGCATGCCACCAACATGAAAGCAAGGCTCACGACAGCGGCAGTGCCGCGTAACCCTCGCCATCTCATATTCGAAGTCTATGCGGCGCTCGGACGGCGGCTTTCGATCGGAGCTGCCAGTCGATCGGCTGGCAGCTGGTAGAGGGTGCCGTCGCGCAGCATCGCGAACATGACGTCGGAGCGGCGCCGGGCGAGGGCAAGCAGCGCCTGGTTGTGACGTTTGCCTTGGCTGATCTTGCGGTCGTAGTAGGCGCGGGATTCGGGATCGCGGAGTGCGGCGAACGCGGAGAGGAACAGCGCGTTCTTGAGGATCTTGTTCCCGCGTCGTGATGAGTACTCGCCGCGGATCGACGATCCGGATCTGCGGGTGACGGGTGCGAGGCCGGCGTAAGCGGCGAGGTGACCCGGGGTGGGGAAGTGTTTGCCGGCGACTTCGGTGAGGAGTCTGGCTGCGGTCCTGACGCCGACTCCCGGCATGCTCGTCAGGACGGGCTGAAGAGGGTGCGCATCAACCAGCTTCTCGACCTCCGTCGCGATCTCGTCACGCTGCTTCCGCAGGGTCGTGAGCTGCGCGGCGAGCCGTGGGACCACGAGCGCGGCCGCGTTCGTGCCAGTGACGACGACGGTCTGCTCGCCCAGCGCAACGACGATCTCACGCGCCCATTCCCGACCCTTGCGGGGCGCGAGTTTCAGCATCCGCGCCGCGATCCGCTTCTCCCCGGCCGAGCGCAAATCGTGCGGCGACGGCCAGTGTTGCAGGAGATCGAGAATGGCGGGGTGATCGAGCCGTGGCCCGACCACGCGTTCCAGTGCGGGGTGGATCTGGGTCAGGAGTCCGCGGACGCGGTTGCCGACTTGGGTGATCTGGGCGGCGAGGTCGTCGTCGAATCCGCAGAGCATCGTGAGCTCGGCAACCTGTTCATCCGTCGCCTGGATCGAGCGAAGCGTGTGCGGCATGGAACGTGCGGTCTCTGCGATGATCGCCGCGTCTCTCGCGTCGGTCTTGGCCTCGCCCGGGTGCAGGTCAGCGATACGTCGCATCGCGAGCCCCGGTAGATAGCCGACCAGCGCGCCGGCTGCTTGTGCAACCGCGACAGGCAACGCGCCGATTGTGGCGGTTTGATCCACGATCAACAAGACGACGCCGTGCTTTTGAAGATCGGCCAGCACCGTGCGGAGACGTTGCTCGTCGTTGGGGAGCGCCCGGTCGTAAAGCTTCTTCCCGCCGCGGTCGAGAGCGACCGCGTGGTGCTCGCCTTTGCCGACGTCGAGGCCGACGAACACGTCGACCTGGTCGTAGTTGTCGATCTGGTTGACCACCTGCTCCTCCGTCCGTTGTGAATGACAGCTGCGACGGTGCGTCTCGGCATCCACGTTACGAACGACCTCGAGCGTGCCCGGGCCTGGCCCCTATCAGCGATCACCCACCGCCAACCAGGCTCGGTGACAACACCCCCCGGATCATGCGTGCGACAGGGGGGACCAATCATGCCGAGCCCGGCAGACTGTCACCGCCCAGCATGCTCACCGAACGGCTACGAAGAAAGTAACGGGGGAGTCCGGGACCGGCGCCCTCATGGGTCGAATCACTCGGCCCGGCCATCGAATTCGGCGGCAGCCTCTCGGTGATCCTGGGACCCGCGCGGTGTTGCGGGGCGGCCTGGCACCTCTTCTCCGCGTCGTGCAGCAGCGTCCCTTCGCGTGAGAACACTGTGAACGTTCCCCCGAGATGCCGGGGGAGGCTGGGCCGCCCCCTTCATTCGGTCCGGTCGCTGTGCGAGTCGTCGGTTTCGATTTGATGGGTGCATTGCCGAGCGTAGTCGACGGGTGCGAGGTATCCGAGCGATGAGTGCCGGCGGTCGTGGTTGTACTCGGTCTTCCAGTCGCCGATCACGACCTGGGCGTGCAGGAGCGAGTAGAAGCTGTTGATGTTCAGGCATTCGTCGCGGAGACGGCTGTTGAACGACTCGACGTACCCGTTGTGCCAGGGCGAGCCGGGCGGAATGTAGAACAGGCCGGTGCGGGTGCCGGCCCAGTCGGCCATCGCGTCGCTGATGAACTCCGGGCCGTTGTCGGATCTGAGCACCGCGGGAGCGCCGCGGACGGCGACGAGGTCCTCGAGGTGCGCGGTGAGCCGGTCCGCGGTGATCGACCGCTCGACAAGCCCGCCGATGCATTCACGGGTGTGCTCGTCGACGATGGAGCAGATCTTGATCGCACGGCCCTGCTCATCGGCATCGAACTGGAAGTCCACCGCCCACACGAGATTCGGCGCGACCGCTGCCGGGGCATCGATGGTCGAGGAACCGACGCGTTTGCGGCGACGTCGCCCAGGGACGCGGAGGCCTTCCTCGCGCCAGAGCCGCTGGATCTTCTTGTGGTTCACGGCCCAGCCCTCGCCGCGAGCGTCGTGGTACGCCCTGCGGTATCCCCACCGCGGGTGCTTTTTTGCGTACGCACGCAACCAGTCCCGCAACGCCCTATCCGGGTCGGCGGCCGTGTCGCCCTTGAGCGGGCGACGGTACGCGGACCTGCTCAGCCCGGCCAGACGGCACGCCATCCGCTCGCTCACCTGCAGTGTCCTGATCAGGTGAGCGACGGCGGCGCGGCGTCTGTCCGGGCCTAGAAGTTTCCCTCAGCCAACTCCTTGAGCGCGGCCTTCTCCAACTCCGCTTCGGCCAGCAGCCGCTTCAAGGTGGCGTTCTGCTTCTCGAGCTCCTTGAGGCGTTTCGCGTCGTCGGCCTTCAGCCCGCCGTACTGGTTGCGCCACCGGTAGTACGTCTGCTCGGACACCCCGAGCTCGCGACACACTGCCGCGATGTCACTGCCGTCGGCGAGCATCCTGTCGGCCTGTCCGAGCTTGCGGACGACCTGCTCCGGGGTGTGACGCTTCCTGCTGTTCGTCATGATCTGACCAGTCTCACTGCCCGGACCCCCGGGCAACAGGACGACTCACACAACCACCGGACCTACCAAACGGGGTCAGCCCACCTCAGGCGCGAGCCGCGATGGATGCCGCATCCGTGCCCAGCGGCAGGACGCCGTAGAGGTGACCATCGCCGCCCAACCGTGATCCGATGAAGGCGTCGGCTACCGACGGGGGCGCTGCGCGCACCAGCAGCGATCCCTGCACAGCGAGTGCGAGCGCCGTGACCAGCTCTCGGGCGCGGGCGTCGCGGGCGTCGTCGCGACTGAGCTCGCCGATGAGTTCGCGGGTTCTTCGCACATGCGTGTCCAGGCGCCTGTCCGCCCCCGCTGACCGCGCGAGCTCGGCGTCAAAGGCCTCGAAGCTCTGCGGGTCGCGCGAGAGCGCTCGCAGCACATCCAGCGCGATGACGTTGCCCGACCCCTCCCAGATCGCCATGACGGGCTGTTCGCGATACCGCATCCCGAGGGGGAACGCCTCGGTGTACCCGTTGCCGCCCAGGCACTCCATCGCCTCATAGGCGTGCCCGGGACCCCGCTTGCAGATCCAGTACTTCGCCACCGCGGTGGCCAGGCGGCGGAAGGCCACCTCCTCGGCCGTCGCGTCCTCGTCGTAGGCACGGGCCAGCCGTAGGGAGGTCGCGGTGGCAGCCTCGGTTTCGAGCTGCAGATCCGCGATCACCTGCGTCATGAGCGGCTGGTCGATCAGGCGTGCTCCGAACGCGGCGCGGTGTCGAACGTGCCAGGCGGCTTCGGCGGTTGCCTGCCGCATCCCGGCAGTCGACCCCAGCACCGAGTCCAGTCGCGTGCGCGTCACCATCTCGATGATCGTGCGCACGCCGCGGCCTTCCTCGCCGACCAGGTGTGCGCGGGCGCCCTCGTACTCGACCTCGCTCGAGGCGTCGGCGCGGTTGCCCACCTTGTCTTTCAGGCGACGGATGCGGATCTCGTTGTGCGAGCCGTCGGGCAGCAGCCGGGGGAGAAGGAAGCACGACAGGCCTCCGGGCGCCCGCGCGAGCACGAGGAAGGCGTCAGACATCGGCGCGGAACAGAACCACTTGTGCCCGGTGAGTTCGTACTCGTCACCGCCGATCGGCCTGGCGGCAGTCGTTCCCGCGCGCACGTCTGAACCGCCCTGCTTCTCGGTCATCGCCATCCCGAACAGGGCACTGCGTTTTCCCGGCACGAGCTCGGGTTCGTACGCGGTGTTCAGCAGCCGCGGCATCAACCCTCGCATGTTGCAGTGAATGCAACTGTCCGTGCTTGCAATCGATACCTATTCGGCTCCTTCGGTGTCGAAGTGTTCCGACCATAACAGCGTGATCTCGCGGATGCGGAGATCTGGGTTGACACAGTGATGCACTGTCCCATACTTTGTTGCATCTAATGCAAGATTTTGAGGCTTCTCCAGCGGCGCTTCGGCTGATCACGTCAGCATCGAACGTCGCACTGGCGAACCCGGAAGCGCAGGTTTTCAGTGCGATGATCGATGGTTGGCGGAACCAGCAGCTGTCGCGCGGGCTCCGTGAGCAGACGATCCGGAACCGGACGGCGACGGTGACACGGTTCCGTGATTTCGTGGACAAACCGCCTTGGAGGTGGACTGTCGCGGATGTGGATGAGTTCACTGCTCAGTCTGGCGGTCGCACTCGGACGTTGTCGACGATGCGCGCCAACCATGGGTCTATCCGTGGGTTCTGTGACTACCTCACGAACCCGTTGTACGACTGGATGGAGATCTGCGATCGCGAGTTTGGGGAGGTCCCTTCGCAGGTGTGCCTGCCGTGGAACACGGTGGCGCACCGGTTCGAGTTCGAAGGCGATGGGAAGCGTCGCCCGTTCACGTACGACGAGATCGAGCGCCTGTTCGATACGGCCGACGCCCGCGTCGAGCTGCTCGTGAGTTCCGGGCGAAAGGGTGCGCTCGGCGCGTTGCGGGATGCCCAGTTGCTGAAGACGGTCTACGCGTTCGGTCTGCGCCGCACTGAGGCGGTGATGCTCGATACCGTCGATTTGCACCACAACGCGAAGATGCGCCAGTGGGGCCGCTACGGCGCGGTCCACGTGCGATGGGCGAAGGCGGCGGGCGGTGGCGCGCCACGACGTCGCACGGTGCTGCTGGTGCCGGAATTCGACTGGTGGGTCCCCGGCATGCAGCAATGGCTCGAGCAGGCCCGGGCCCGTTTCGCGCCCGGAGACGACCTCGACGCGCTCTGGGTGACCGAGCGCCGCACGCGTCTGTCTGCTGGGTATCTCGATCGGAGGTTCGCAGAGTTGCGTGATGAAGCCGGCCTGTCGAAGGACCTGACGTTGCACAGCCTCCGGCACTCCTATGTCACGCACCTTCTGGAGTTCGGGTACGCCGATCGATTCGTCCAAGAGCAGGTCGGGCATATGCATGCCTCGACGACCTCGATCTACGCCTCCGTCAGCTCGGACTACAAGAACCGTGTGCTCGCCGAAGCGCTGAAGGCCCTCATCGAAGGAGAAGCTGATGACCGTTGAGCTCGACACCGGCTGGAATCTGCGCAGCGTGATGGCGTCGCGCGGGATCTTCCAGACCTCCAAGCTGAAACCCCTACTCGAAGAGCGCGGCATCGACCTGTCCCGGGAGCAGGTGTATCGGCTGGTGACTCAGCCGCCCCAGCGGGTGCGTCTCGACGTGTTGGCGGCGTTGTGCGATGCGCTGGAGTGCTCGCTCGACGATCTCGTGACGATCACTCGCCGGGAGGCCTCGACCCCGGTGGCGGTGGGTGAGGAGGCGACACGGGGGGCGATCGGTGATCTCCGTCCTGTTCGCGCGGCGATCCGTCGGCCGCGTACGAAGTAGCCGCGGTGGCCAAGCCTCCGCAGCTGCCGCGAGTCGCTGAAGTCGTCGCTCTCGTCCGCCCTCTCGTTCCCGAGATCTCTCCCGAGCGACTCACTGAGATCGTGCATACGGTCGCGCCAGTACCCCTCACGCAGCGGCTTCTTGAGCTCGCGCTGATCAAGCAGCCCGGAGTCCTGGAGGGGCAGCATGCGAACGTGCCAGCGACCGTTCAGAATCTGGCCCATGCGCTGGTCAAAGAAGGGGCGAGCCGGGTGGTGTTGCCGACGTGTGAGTCCTGCGGACGCGCGGTGAGAATGCCCCACAAGACGCCGGGCGGTGGTCGGCACTGCTCCCGATGCGAGCGGAAGGCCCGGTCCGTCTCCTGCGCGTCCTGTGGCCGGGTCCGGCCCGTGCAGCGCACCATCGACGGACAGCGTTTCTGCCGTGACTGTTGGCGAGCCGACCCTCGATCGTTCGGCGACTGCTCGCGGTGCGGTCAGCACGCGACCATCATCGTCCGTCGCCCGGAACTCGTCTGCCTGGCCTGCTACACCGCACCGATCAAGACCTGTGGTCTTTGCGGAGAACCTGGCCGCGTCGCCTCGCACCTCGACGGACGACGAGTATGCGCGCGCTGCTACTACGCGATGCGCAGACCCCAACCTTGTCCCGAGTGCGCGCGCAGAGTGTTCCTCACCGGGTTCATGAATGGCCAGAAGGTCTGCGCCGACTGCGCGGGCACTCCGATCACGATGGCCTGCCCTGGATGCGGCTCGATCGAGGAAATCCGCAAACATCACCTCTGCGTCGAGTGCCGCCGGCCCGTCGCGATCCAACAGCTGCTCGCCGACGATGCGGGAGAGATCCGTGAGGATCTCCACCCGCTTGCTGACTATCTGCTCACGCACCATGGCAAAGCGGCGTCGCTCGAACGCTGGCTGCACAAGAGCAAGTGCGCGATGGTGCTCCGCGAGCTCGCGGACGGGACCCTGCCGCTCACCGCCGAGGCGATCATCACCCGAGCCCGGTCGGGACAGTCGGTCGCGTTCCTCCTCTCACTGCTGGTCCGTTCCGGCGTGCTGCCGGAGCTCGACGTCGAGGGCACGCGCTTCGACCACTGGCTCAACGACTGGCTCGGTGGCATCGACCATCCCGAGGACCGGCTGATCCTGCGCCGCTACTGCACCTGGGAGCTCCTCCGATCCACTCGGACACTGCGCAGCGCGTCCAGCCCTGCTTCCGGCTTCCAGAGGCAGAGGGCTGCACTGAAGTACTGCGCCGCGTTCCTCGGGGAGATCCGGGCGCAGCAGGAGACACTGGCGACGTTCCCGCAGCGCCTACTCGACGCGTATCTGACCGATTCGCCTAGCCAACGCGACGCGCTGGCACCGTTCACTCGCTGGCTGCGAAAACACCGGCTGAGCACCCTTCGGGTCGAGTTTCGAGCCCATCGCCTCGAGGGGCGAGACTACGCCTCTGATCACCGATGGCAGATGGCCCGCAGGTTCCTGTCCGATGCCGACATGGACCCGAAGACCCGGGCCGCGGGTCTCCTCGTGCTGCTCTACGGGATCCAGCTGACCCGCATCGTCACGATCACCCGGGCACAGGTCGACACGAGCTCGCGGCCCGTGACGCTCACCGTCGGGGCCGAGCCGATCGAGGTCCCCGCGATCCTCGGCGACGCCATCGTCGAGCTCGTCGATGCCACAAAAGGCCATCCTGAAGGGTGGTTGTTCCCCGGCCGGAACCCGGGCCGTCACCTCACCCCGGGGCCGCTCAGCCGTCGCCTTCGCGCCGAAGGCCTGCTTGCCGGGAGCGCCCGCACGACAGCGCTCATCGAGCTCACCCGGCAACTGCATCCCCGGATCGTCTCGGATCTCCTCGGCATCACGGCGGCATCCGCTGCCTCATGGTCGCGTCTCGCCGGTGGCGAGTGGTCCGACTACCCGGCTCTCCGCTCCACCCACCCCTGATCAAGCATCACCCGTCAGAGCCGGGCCGGAAATCGCTTCGCGCAGTTGCTCGACGGTCGGAGAGCCTCCCAGCCCGGCAGGGGTACGGAACACCCGGCAGGCGAGCCCGACCGGCGTGTGCTCGTCGGCGAAGGGATCGACGCCGTCGACGAGGACGGTCGGTGACCCGTGGAATCCGAGGCGCTCGGCGTCCTCGGCGGTCTCGACCAACTGTCGTGTGACGCGGATATCTGATCGACCGTCGAGCAGCTCAGCAAGCCGGCGGTCGAGTACTTCCCAGTTCGGGCAGCCGTCGAAGTACTGCAGGGTGATCTCCATGGTTGGCCCTCTCAGTTCTCGGTGCCGCGGAGCATCAGGAGCGCTCCGGCAATCGTAGCGGTGACGATCACGATGTCGGCGAGGTTCCCGATGAACCAGTTGCCGTAGGCGAGGAAGTCGACGACGTGCCCCCGGGCGAATCCTGGTTGGCGGAAAAGCCGGTCGCCGGCGTGCGAAGCAGCGGCCCCGCCGAGCGCACCGATCACGATCGCCCACCCGGGGCGTCGGACCCGGAACGCGAACACGATCGCGGTGGCCGTGGCCGCGACGGCGATGAGAGCGAACACCCAGGTGAAGCTCTCCCCGAAGGAGAACGCCGCGCCGGGGTTGTACGCGAGCTGCAGGCCCAACAGGTCGCCGATCAGCGGGATGCGCTCGTGCTCCGACAGGGTGGCCTCGGCCCACACTTTCGTTCCCTGATCGATCACGACGACGACCACGGCGATCAGAAGCGCCCAGGCAGTGAGCCGCCAGCGTCCTCTCTGCGGACGCTCTCCCGACGCCGATGCCGACTCAACGTCGGTATTCGTGTCCGGGGTCATACGAGGGCCTCGAAGAGACGGACGATAACGCCGGATTCAATGAGGATGAACAGGCCCAGGCCGATGAACACGACGGGGACGAGCCAGTGCTCGACACGTTCGAGCGTTTCGGTGACGGCCTTGTGGGTGCCGATCAGTCGCCCGGCAGCGCACCAGACGGCGACGAGGATCAGGAACACGACGATCATGACCGCGACGTCGCCGGGCGAGCTGGTGCGGAAGATCGGCGTGTAGAGGGAGATGTTGTCGGCCCCGTTGGCGATCGTGATCCCGGCGACCCCCCATAGTCCGACCGCGGTGATCTTGGAGTCGTCATCATCGTCGTCGCCGTTACGGCGCAGGCCGCGAATGAGCGTCCAGATGCCGATGCCGAGCGGGATCAGACCCAGGAAGCCGACCCATTCGTCCGGGACGATCGTGAGACCGAGCGCGGCGATCACGCTGATCACGACGAGTGTGATGAACCCGAGGTACTGGCCTGCGACGATCTGCCACGGTCGCGGCTTTCCCCGGCTGGAGGCGAGGAACAGCACGGTGAGCACGACGATGTCGTCGATGTTGGTCGCCGCGAACAGGCCGATCGCCGACCCGATGGTTGCGAGCATCAGCTTTCCATTCGTGGTGTGCGGGTGCGTGCGGCGCGCAGGCCGTTGAGGATCACGATGACCTCCGCGACCTCGTGGACCAGGACGACAGCCGCGAGCCCCAGGACCCCGAAGAGCGCGAGCGGGAGCAGTGCGGTGATGATCAGCAGGGACAGGATGATGTTCTGGTTGATGATCCGCCGGCCCCGCCGCGCGTGATCGAACGCCCGCGGGATGAGCCGCAGATCATGACCCGTGAAGGCCACGTCCGCAGACTCGATCGCCGCATCGGAGCCGGTCGCTCCCATCGCGATGCCGATGTCCGCGGACGCCAGGGCCGGGGCGTCGTTGATGCCGTCACCGATCATCGCGACCGATCCCGCCTTCGACAACTCGCCGATCGCGGTCGCCTTGTCCTCAGGGCGCAGCTCCGCGCGCACATCAGCGATCCCGGCCTGCGCAGCCAGCGCACGAGCGGTGCGGGCGTTGTCCCCGGTGAGCATCGTCATGCCGACGCCCTGATCCGCAAGCGTGCGGACCACCTCGGGGACTTCCGGACGCAGCTCGTCGCGGACGCCGATCGCCGCGACCGGTGCCTCGTCGCGGTGCACGATCACGACAGTCATGCCCTGCTCCTCAAGCCCTGCAACCCGGTCGCCGAGCTCGCCGGCGTCGAGCCAGCGGGGGCTGCCGACCGTGATACGAGCGCCATCGACGGTGCCGTCGATGCCGTGCCCGGCCTGCTCGGTCACATCCGCGGCCACGGGAACACCCGGGGCTGCAGCGGTGATCGCCGCCGCAAGGGGATGCGTGCTGTGCTGCTCCAGAGCCGCCGCCCAAGCCAGCGCCTGCTCCTCGGCAATGCCGTTCGCAGTGAGGACCGCGGTGACCGCGGGCTCGTTACGGGTCAGGGTGCCGGTCTTGTCGACCGAGACGTGCCGGACCGTGCCGAAGCGCTCGAAGACCGCGCCGGACTTGATGATCACGCCGAACTTGCTCGCCGCGCCGATCGCGGCAACGACCGTCAACGGCACCGAGATCGCCAGCGCGCACGGAGAGGCCGCTACCAGCACGACGAGCGCACGAGTGATCCATACCTCCGGGTCGCCCAGCAGTGACCCAATGATCGCGACGAGCGCTGCGAGAATCAGCACACCGGGTACGAGCGGGCGGGCGATCCGGTCCGCGAGACGCGCACGCTCGCCCTTCTCCGTCTGCGCTTTCTCGACCAACTCCACGATCGTCGTAAGCGAGTTATCGGTACCGGCCGCGGTCGCCTCGACCTCCAGCACGCCGGAGCTGTTAATCGCGCCGGCCGACACCGCGTCCCCGGGCTCGACCTCGACGGGGATCGACTCCCCGGTGATCGCCGAGGTGTCCAGGCTTGAGCGGCCAGAGCGGACGATCCCGTCGGTTGCGATCCGTTCGCCCGGGCGGACCACCATGACCTGGCCGACCGTCAACTCCCTCGCCGGCACCTGCGCAGAGACGCCGCTCTGCAGCACGGTCGCCGTCTCCGGCACGAGCTTCAGCAGCGCCCGCAGGCCGCCACGGGCACGGTCCATCGCCTTGTCCTCAAGCGCCTCAGCAATCGAGTACAAGAACGCCAGAGCGGCGGCCTCCTCCACATAGCCGAGGATGACCGCGCCGATCGCGCTGATCGTCATCAGCAGCCCGATCCCGAGCTTGCCCTTGAACAGCTTCCGAATCGCGCCAGGAGTGAACGTCGACGCGCCCAGCAGCAGGCCGATCCAGAACAGTACGAGCGCCGGGATCTCGAGCCCGGACCATTCAAGGATCAGACCAGCCAGGAACGCGACACCGGAGAGGACCGGCACCATGATCCCACGGTCCCTCCACCAGGGCCGCTCCACCTCTTCGGTCTCATCCTCCGCCGCAGTGGCAGGCTCGTGCTCGCAGCTACACGCCGCGCTCACGCGTCCGCCCCTGTACCGCAGCAGCCCGGCACCGTGCACGACGAGTCCACACACGGCGCGTGCTCATCGACCGCCAGCGTCACATCCACGAGCGCGACCAGCGCAGCCGCAAGATGCGGGTCAGCGATCTCGTAGCGCGTCTGGCGACCCTCAGGCTCGGCGACCACGATCCCGCAGTCACGCAGGCACGTCAGGTGGTTCGAGACGTTCGAGCGGGTCAGCTCCAGCTCGCGCGAGAGCACGGCCGGATAGCTCGGGGCGTTCAGCAGCGTCATCAAGATCCGGGAGCGCGTCGGGTCCGCCATGGCCCGGCCGAGCCGGTTCATGACGTCGAGGCGCGAAGCAATAGTCAGCATGTACTGAACTATACAGCAAGCGCTGATCAATCATTGGTGATCAGTGCCCCACCATTCATTGGGAGAAGAGTCGGAAGCCGCTGAATACGCAACTCAGCAACAATCGGCGCTACCAGTACACTCCCGGGCGAGCTCGTCGTGCTGGGCGATCACCGGAACCGCCGCGTGGGTCATCGAGACGGGACACGCGTGGCCGGGTTCTACCTGCGCATAGAGCATGAACGCGGCGGCGCGCACGACGGATGCCCCGGGCCCGGGCTCTCGGAACGCCCCGGTGTGGGCGCCGTCGGCCAATGCCGCGCCGATGATGCGGTGGTAGGCCGGGTCGTACTCGACCTCATCGAGCTGGCGGCCATAGCGGTCGTGCGTCTGCAGCACCGGCTCGACCCGGTTGGCGCGCACCGCATCGCGTTGGAAGGCGGAAGAGCCGACGCGATGCCCGATGTGGTGCAGCCGCGCCGCGGCACCTGGCCCGCTGTAGGTCTCGACGCCCTCGCGCAGGGCGATGTTCGCCTCGTACTCATCCAGCCCCGTGCGTGCGGGCGCCTGGTTCGCGACCTCGTGTGTTTTCATCCGACTCCCTCGTCCGTGGCTCCACGGTAAGCCCGCACGTGCCACGGGCGGTTCCCGGATGCGGCGCTCCCGGCATCCGCGAACCGCGCCGATAGGGTGAGGGGGTGACATCGGCGCTGCGCATCTCGGTCGTCATCCCGTGTCGCAACGACGCCGAGTTCCTGCGCAAATGCCTGCTCGCCCTGCAGAAGCAAGAGCGTCCCGCTGACCGCATCATCGTGGTCGACAACGGCAGCACCGACGAGTCGGCGGCAGTCGCGCGCGAGGCCGGTGTCGAGCTGATCGACGAGCCGCTCGTGGGGATCTGGCCCGCCGCCGCACGCGGATACGACGCTGCGCTACCCACCAGCGACATCATTGCAAGACTGGATGCCGATTCCCGGCCCCATCCGGATTGGCTGGCGCGCATTGAGTCAGCCTTCAACAGCGACGCCGCGCTCGGGGTGCTCACCGGCGGCGCCGAGTTCTACGGCGCCGGCAGAGTCATCAGCTATCTCGGCGAGCACTGGTACATCGGTGGGGGGAGGGTCTGGGTGAACCTGTGGCTCGGCATCCCGCTGGTGTTCGGGTCGAACTTCGCGATGCGTGCTGCCATCTGGGAGCGGGCCCGCACGGTGGTGCACCGCGAGAACCCCCGCATCCACGACGACCTCGACCTCACCATCCACCTGCGCGAGAGCGACGGGGTGCGCTGGGATCGGTCGCTCACAATGCCGGTCTCGGCACGCCCCCTGACCTCGGTCCGAGGTCTCGCGCGCAGGGTCGGGCGGGTCGTTCCGACCTTCGCCGCCAGCTGGCCCGCGGGTGCTCCCTGGCGGCGCCGGCACGACAGCTATCCACAGGAAGGCCAGGATGGCGAGGACCGAGGGGTCGCCGTCACCTAGGCTCAGTCGCCATGCCGACGATCTCGACCGCCCTCACGGTCGTAGCCTTCGTCACGTTCGCGGTCATCGGAGCGATCCTCGCAATCATCGACATCCGCACTCACCGTCTTCCCAACCGCCTCGTCGCGACGGTCGGCGTCACGGGTGTCGTGCTCCTGGTTGCGGCAGCACTGACCGGCAGTCGAATGGATGCGCTGATCCGGGCTCTGCTGGCGGCGCTGGTTCTTTTCGTCGCGTACCTCGTGCTGCGGATGCTGTCGGCCGGCGGTGTCGGCGGCGGCGACGTCAAGCTCGCAGCGGTCATCGGACTGCACCTCGGGTGGCTGGGATGGGGGAGCGTGCTCGTGGGGACACTGGCCGGATTCGTGCTCGGCGGTGTCTTCGCCGCCGGGATGCTGCTCGTTCGCCGCGCCGACCGCCGGAGCGCGATCCCGTTCGGTCCATGGATGCTGGCCGGCGCATGGGTCGCGATCGTGCTGACCGTGTCAAGGCCCTGAGCGTCTCGGCCCCCCGCAGAGCTTCCCGGTTAGCCTGGAACCATGCCGGCCGCCCTGAAGACCTTCGTTGCCGTCGTGATCAGATGGGCGCTCTCGCTGCGCATCGTTCGCGCGTTGCTGCTCTACACCGAGAAGCGCGGACCGGTCCTTGCCGACAGCGTCACCTACCGTGCGCTGTTCTCGGTCTTTGCGGCGGTCCTGCTCGGGTTCTCGGCCGCAGCACTCTGGCTCGCGGGCAACCCCGAAGCGTGGAACGCGCTCGTCAGTGCCGTGAACTCCGTGATTCCCGGGCTGATCGGGGGCGAGAACGCGGTCATCCGGGAAGAAGACCTGCGATCGGGCCTTGATCAGTTCCAGTCGGGTCTGTCGATCGCGGCGATCGCTGCGGTCATCGGACTTCTGTTCGCTGCCATCGGTGCCGTCGGAACGCTTCGCTCAGCGCTCCACCTGATCGGTGGCACCGTCATGGACGACGGGTTCTTCCTGTGGGTGATCCTCCGTAACTTCGCGATGGCCGTCGGAGTCGCGATAGCGATCGTCGCGACCGCCGCCATCACCTACTTCGGAACCGCCGGCGTCTCTCTCGCCCTGGACTGGATAGGCATCGACG
The DNA here is from genome assembly GCF_038150145.1 of Microbacterium schleiferi. Lineage (GTDB taxonomy): Bacteria > Actinomycetota > Actinomycetes > Actinomycetales > Microbacteriaceae > Microbacterium > Microbacterium schleiferi_B. Next base: position 68,064 of record NZ_JBBWSA010000009.1, on the reverse strand, counting down.
GCGACACCGTGATCGCGGAGGTGCTGACCCGCACGGTCGGTATCGTCACGGTATTCGTGCTGGATGCCGCGCTCATCGCGGCGATCTTCCTGGTGCTCGGCGGGATCCGTCCTCCCGCGCGGGCCCTGTGGGGCGGCGCGCTCCTCGGCGCAGTGGGCTTGACGGTGCTGCAACAGTTGTCGGGACTGTTCGTGCGGGGCGCCCAGGCCAACCCGCTCCTCGGTACTTTCGCCACCCTCATCGCGTTGCTGCTGTGGATCAACTTCTCGGCGCAGGTCATCCTCATCTCCTGCACCTACATCGTGGTCGCCTCCGAGGAGGCGCACGGTGTGGTCTCCTCGGCCCCTCCGATGACCTTCGCCCAGCGCCGACTGCGCCGGGCACAGGCATCCGCGCGCGATGCGACAGCCGAGCTCCTTGAAGCACGCGCCGCCGCGATCGCCGAAGGGGACGAGATCGGGGCTTATGCTCGGGGGATGGCCATTGCACGACTCCACGGAGGCCCGCTCGACGGGCAAGTCCTGCCCCTGGAAGCCCCGGATGCAGACACGATGATCGTTCCCTACGGCGAGGGCCAGGTCATCTACGAACGACGTGGTGCCCTCGAGCACACGGGCGATCACGACGGACCGACCGAGGGTGAGTTCTACTTCGTCGAGTCCACCGACGAGATCGCCCCGTCTGACGACTGAGCCGACCACGCCATCGATGGAGCCCTCGCAGTCCCTCGAGGTTGAAATCACCTTCGACGTGGACCCAGAAACCGAGGTCCCCGATTGGACCCAGGTTCCACTGGTCGTCACTGTCGCCGAGCCGGAAGTGCGTGAACTCGACGCCGTCTACTACGACACCGCAGAGTACGTCCTCGGCAGAGCCGGCTACGCGCTTCGGCGCCGAGAGGGTGGGCCCGATGCGGGCTGGCATCTGAAAGGGCCCCGCCAGGGCTCCGGCCGGATGGAGACCGGCTGGCCGCTCGACATCGGTGGCGACACGGCATCCGTGACCGGCGTCCCGCCCGAGATCGCCGCGCATATCGGGGATCTGACGACGGACCCGCTGGTCGTGATCGCCCGCATCCGCAACACGCGCACCGCGTACGCGCTCCGGGATGCCGAGGGCGGCATCCTCGCCGAGATGGTCGATGACCGCGTGCGCACGCGCGACGAGCAGCGGGGGATGGAGCAGGCGTGGCGCGAGTGGGAGATCGAACTCGGGCCGGCAGCTCCCGAGGATGCGGATGCCCGTGCCGCGTTCTTCGACGCGGTCACCGTCGCCGCATACGCCGAGGGCGCGCGCGAGGCCTCGAGTGACTCGAAGCTCGCACGCGCCCTGGGCGTGTGAGGCCTGACCCGCGGGTCAGATGTTGATCATGTGGCCGGCAAGGCCGTGGAAGGCCTCCTGCACGGCCTCCGACAGCGTCGGGTGCGTGTGGACGTTCCGCGCCGCCTCGAGAGCGGTGAGGTCCCACTTCTGAGCCAAGGTGAGCTCGGGCAGAAGTTCCGAGACATCCGGGCCGATCAAGTGGGCGCCGAGCAGCTCGAGGTGCTCGCCGTCGGCGATGACCTTCACGAAGCCGACAGCTTCGCCCAGGCCGTTCGCCTTGCCGTTGGCGCTGAAGGGGAACTTCGCGACCTTCACGTCGTAGCCGGCATCCCGCGCCTGCGCTTCGGTGAGGCCGAAGCTCGCGACCTGCGGCGAGCAGAAGGTGGCGCGCGGCATCATGCGGTAGTCACCGAGCGGCATGGTCTCGGCCTTGCCGATCGTCTCGGCGGCGACAACGCCCTGGGCCTCAGCGACGTGAGCCAGCTGCAGCTTGGCAGTCACGTCACCGATCGCATAGATGTGCGGCACGCTGGTGCGCATGTAGTCGTCGATGTCGATCGCGCCGCGCTCGGTGAGCTTCACGCCGGTCTTCTCGAGCCCGAAGCCCTCGACCCGCGGTGCGAATCCGATCGACATGAGTACCTTGTCGGCGTCGATCGAGCCCTGTGCGCCGTCGTTGTTGCCGGTGTAGGCGACGGTGACCCGGTCACCGTGGTCGGTGACGCTCTCGACCTTGGTCGAGGTGAGGATCTCGATGCCGTACTTCTTGTACTGGCGCGCGATCTCCTTCGAGACCTCGACATCCTCGTTGGGAAGTGCGCGGTCGAGGAACTCGATGATCGTCACCTTGACGCCGTAGTTCGACAGCACGTACGCGAACTCCATGCCGATGGCGCCAGCCCCGACGATCACGATCGAGGTCGGTAGCTCACGAGTCAGGATCTGCTCTTCGTAAGTCACGACGTTCTCGCTCAGGCTCACGCCCGGGAGCAGGCGCACCGTGGAACCGGTAGCGATGATCGCGTTGTCGAAGGTGACGGTCTCGGTGCCGCCCTCTGAGGTCTTGACCTCGATCGTGTGGTCGTCAATGAACGAGCCACGGCCGTCGTACTCCGTGATCTTGTTCTTCTTCATCAGGTAGTGGATGCCCTTGACGTGGCCTGACGCCACCTCACGGCTGCGGTCCCAGGCGACACCGAAGTCGAAGTGCACGTCGCCGGAAATGCCGAACAGATCGGCCTTCGCGTGGAACGTGTGGGCGAGGTCGGCGTTGCGTAGCAGCGCCTTCGAAGGGATGCATCCCACGTTCAGGCACACCCCACCCCAGTACTTCTCTTCGATGACCGCTGTGGACAGGCCCAGCTGAGCGCTGCGAACGGCCGCGACATAGCCGCCGGGGCCGGCACCAAGGATGACGACGTCGTAGTGAGGCATGATCCCAGCCTATCCCTCGGAACCACCCCGATGGCGCCGCCGTCGGCGGGTGAGAGTGAGGGCGATCCACTCGACATCCGCCCACCAAATCCGACTATCCTGGGGAGCCTGAGGAGGCACCCGTGGAACACAATGCGCCCGCTGAACCCGACGAGATCCGTCGTGCCTCCGGAGACCCCGGAGCCGCGGTTCCGGGTGGTCGAGGGACGGATACGACGGCTTCATTCGGACACGATTCCGACCTGTCTTTCGTGCCGTTCGGCAGTGAACTGACCGAGATCGAGCTCGAGGCTATCGACGCGCTCCCCTCGGGGTCGGCGCTCATGATCGTCCGATCGGGCCCCACCGCCGGTGCCCGCTACCTGCTGGATGCCGACGTGACGACGATCGGCCGCCACCCCGAGGCGGATATCTTCTTCGATGACGTAACGGTCTCGCGACGTCACGCCGAGATCACCCGCTCCGGTACGACCTTTGAGCTGGTCGATCAGCGCTCGCTCAACGGCACGTACGTCAACGGCGAGCGCGTGGATCGTGCTGTCTTGACGAACGGCTCGGAAGCGCGCGTGGGCAAGTTCCGGTTGAACTTCTTCGTCTCTCCGGCCGACCTCCAGCCCCCGGCGGATCAGTGATGGCGGGTGTTCCCGCCCGCGATCGCGCCTCGTCCCCGGGGCTTCTGAGCATCGGTCAAGTCCTCGCGCGCCTTTCTCCCGAGTTTCCCGGGCTGAGCTCGAGCAAGCTGCGTTTCCTTGAGGTGCAGGGAATCGTCACCCCGACCCGGACCGAGTCGGGGTACCGCAAGTTCGCGCCAGCGGATGTCGAGCGGCTGCGGCTCGCGCTCACGCTGCAGCGTGATCACTATCTGCCACTGCACGTCATCCGGGGGTACCTCGATGATGTGGATGCCGGTCGTGACCCGGTCACCCCCATCCCGGCGCCGCCGACCTCAATCGTTGCTGCGCCGCGGCGTTACCGGCGCGACGAGTTGCTCTCTGCCGCCGGGGCAGCGCCACAACTCCTCAATGACGCGATCAGCACCGGCATCATCACCGCCGCGGAGCACTACACCGAGCAGACGGTGGCTCTGCTTCGGTGCCTGGTGGCCCTCGATCGTCATGGCATCGAGCCGCGTCACATCCGTACGCTTCGCCAGAGCGCCGAGCGTGACGCAGCCCTCGTCGAATCTGCGGTTGCGCCCCTCGCGCGCCGAACCGATGCGACATCGCGGGGCAGAGCCGAGGAACTCGCGCCAGAACTCGCGCGTCGCCTGGAGGAAGTACGCTCGATTTTCCTGCGCTCAGCCCTCGAGCGATTCCTCTCATAGTGCGACACGCCGAGACGCAACGGCCCGATGTCGTTGCCCGAGCCTCTCGGCTGATCTAGCGTTGACATGTCCGATCGAACTGGGGAGGTTGCCATGACGGCACGCGAGGCGGAATCGACGCCCAGCCTGACGGCAGACCTCTTGTTCACCGACGGCCTTCCCGCCCTCGACGACGAAGTGGGCTACCGGGGAGCTGTCGCTGCACGAGCTGCGGGCATCACGTACCGGCAGCTGGACTACTGGGCTCGCACCGAACTCGTCGAACCGACAGTGCGCGGTGCATCCGGTTCCGGGTCGCAGCGTCTCTACGGCTTCCGCGACATCCTCGTGCTCAAGCTCGTCAAGCGCCTCCTCGACACCGGCATCTCGCTGCAACAGATCCGAACCGCCGTCGAGCAGCTGCGCGCCGCCGGCATCCGTGATCTTGCCGGAACCACGCTCATGAGCGATGGCGCTTCGGTGTATCTGTGCACCTCGAACGATGAGGTCATCGACCTTGTCAGCCGCGGTCAGGGTGTGTTCGGCATTGCCGTCGGCAAGGTCTGGCGTGAGGTCGAGTCGACGCTCGTCGAGTTCGACCCGCAGGCACCGGATGCCGTCGACGAGCTCGCCGCACGGCGCGCCGCACGCTCAGCCTGAGCAACGATCCCAGCCGCCCTCGGGGCGCCTTCTCGACGCCTCAGCCGCTGTATCCGCTCTGCCATTCGCGAAACTGCAGCGTGCCCGCGAGACTGCGCGGTTCGGACGCGCTCTCGCGGGCACGCCGCAGTCTCGCTGAGAGCAGAGGCCGAAAAACGCGGATTCGCGCGAGCGTGGGGCTGTCGCGTGATCAGGAGGCGGCGGCGTCGGGGGAGGGAATCCGCCCGGTGCGCATGACGCGATCCAGGATCGCGTCGAAATCGGCAGCCAACTCCTGCGCCGAGTCGCCCGGCCAGATATGGAGGGGCTTTGCCGCGCCCTGAGCCTGCTGCAGCGAGGTCCGTTCGGGAAGCTGGGGCGAAAGCACGAGCGGGCCGAACATCTCGCGCAGTTCCTTGATGCGGAACTGATGCTCGATCGACTGCGGGCGTACCCGGTTCACCACGATGCCCAGCGGCTGAAGACGGGGGGAGAGACCGCGGCGGATCTCTTCGATCGCACGCAGCGCCCGGTCGGCTGCGGCAACGGAGAACAGACCCGGTTCGGTGATGACGATCACGCGGTCGCTTGCCGCCCACGCGGTGCGCGTGAGCGCGTTCAGGGAGGGTGCGCAGTCGATGAGGACGAGGTCGTAGTCGGCCTCGATGGTCGCGAGTGCTTCCTCGAGCTTCCACACGTCGCGCACACTCGGATGCGGGCCGTCGAAGTTGATCGCCGAGGGCGACCCGATCATGACGTCGATCGTGCCGGGGTGGACTTTCGCCCAGCCGCTGGCGGTGATCGCCTGACGGACGACCTTCTCTTTGGGGTTGGCGAGAACGTCGGCGACGTTGAGCTTGCCGGCTACCTGGATGTCCATGCCTGTGGAGACATCTGACTGCGGGTCGAGATCCACCACGAGGGTGCGGACACCGCGGGCGAAGGCGGCGGAGGCAAGCCCCAGCGTGACAGTGGTCTTGCCGACACCACCCTTGAGCGAGCTCACCGACAGTACGTGCACGAGGCTCTACGTTACCGTCCCCTAGGCTGGGTGCACACTCAGGCAGGCCCCGTCACCAACAGCGAGGTGTGATGTTCCGCAAGATCCTGGTAGCAAACCGCGGCGAGATTGCGATCCGAGCCTTCCGAGCGGCCTTCGAACTCGGGGCCCGCACCGTGGCTGTCTATCCCTACGAGGATCGCTACTCGTTGCACCGGCTGAAGGCCGACGAGGCCTACCAGATCGGCGAGCCGGGGCATCCGGTGCGCGCCTACCTGGATGTCGACGAGATCATCCGCGTCGCCCGAGAGAGCGGCGCCGACGCCATCTACCCGGGCTACGGCTTCCTCTCCGAGAACCCGGAACTGGCCGAGAAAGCTGCAGCAGCCGGCATCACCTTCATCGGGCCCCCCGCCGCGGTCCTCGAGATGGCTGGCAACAAGGTCACGGCCAAGCAGCACGCCGTGGGTGCCGGGGTGCCGGTGCTGCGGTCGACGGATGCTTCGGACGATGTCGACGCGCTCGTGGCGCAGTCTGCCGAGATCGGCTTCCCCATCTTCGTCAAGGCGGTCGCCGGCGGTGGCGGGCGCGGCATGCGCCGGGTCGAGACCGCGGATGAGCTGCCGCCGGCTCTTGCCGAGGCGATGCGCGAGGCGGGCAGCGCGTTCGGTGACCCGCGAGTGTTCCTCGAGCAGGCAGTGCAGCGCCCGCGGCACGTCGAGGTGCAGATCCTCGCCGACAGCGCCGGCCACACCGTTCACCTGTTCGAGCGTGACTGCTCGGTGCAGCGTCGCCACCAGAAGGTGATCGAGATCGCGCCGGCGCCGAACCTCGACCCGACGGTTCGCGATGACCTGCACCGCTACGCCGTGGCATTTGCCGAGTCGATCGGCTACGAGAACGCGGGCACCGTCGAATTCCTCCTCGAAACCGCGGGCCCCCGCACCGGCGAGGTCGTGTTCATCGAGATGAACCCCCGCATCCAGGTCGAGCACACCGTCACCGAAGAGGTCACGGATGTCGACCTCGTCCAGTCGCAGATGCTGATCGCCGCGGGTGCGAGCCTCGAGGAGCTGGGACTTCAGCAGGAGAACATCCGACTTCGAGGTGCCGCACTGCAGTGCCGCATCACGACCGAAGATCCCACTCAGGGGTTCCGTCCCGACACCGGCAAGATCACGACCTACCGGTCGCCGGGCGGTGCCGGCATCCGGCTCGATGGGGGCACGACCGCGGCAGGATCCCAGATCAGCCCGCACTTCGACTCGATGCTCGCAAAACTCACCTGCCGCGGGCGCGACTTCGGCGCCGCCGTGCTGCGGGCCAGGCGTGCGCTTGCCGAGTTCCGCATCCGCGGGGTCTCGACCAACATCCCATTCCTGCAGGCTGTGCTCGAAGACCCGGCTTTCCTCGTCGGCGACCTGTCGACGGCGTTCATCGACGAGCGGCCCGAGCTGCTGCGCGGGCGGGAGTCCAAGGACCGCGGCTCGAAGATGCTGAACTGGTTGGTCGACGTCACCGTCAACCGCCCCAACGGCGACAACCCGCTGACGGTCACCCCCGCTCTCAAGCTTCCCGCCGCCGATCTGACCCAGGAGCCGCCCGCGGGCTCGCGCCAGCGTCTGCTCCAGCTTGGCCCGGCAGGATTCGCCCGCGCGCTCCGTGAACAGACTCCGCTCGCCGTCACCGAGACGACCTTCCGCGACGCGCACCAGTCGTTGCTTGCCACGCGCGTGCGCACGAAGGATCTGGTCGCTGTAGCGCCCTACGTCGCTCGGCTCACGCCCGAGCTGCTCTCGGTCGAGGCGTGGGGCGGGGCCACCTACGACGTGGCGCTGCGCTTCCTCGGTGAAGACCCGTGGGAGCGGCTGGACCGCCTTCGGGAGGCCCTGCCGAACGTCGCGATCCAGATGCTGCTGCGCGGGCGCAACACGGTGGGATACACGCCGTACCCGACGGAGGTCACCGACGCGTTCGTCGCCGAGGCCGCAGCCAGTGGCGTCGACATCTTCCGCATCTTCGACGCGCTCAACGACGTCTCCCAGATGCGTCCCGCGATCGACAGCGTGCTGGCCACCGGCACCGCCGTCGCGGAGGTCGCCATGTGCTACACCGGCGACCTGCTCAGCCCCGGCGAGGACCTCTACACCCTCGACTACTACCTGCGGCTTGCCGATCAGATCGTCGCCTCCGGCGCGCACATCCTCGCGATCAAAGACATGGCAGGGCTGTTGCGGCCCGCGGCGGCATCCCGGCTCGTCGCGGCGCTGCGCGACCGCTTCGACCTGCCCGTGCACGTCCACACCCACGACACCGCCGGTGGGCAGCTGGCGACGCTGCTGGCGGCATCCGCGGCCGGTGCCGACGCCGTCGATGTCGCTGCCGCACCGATGGCCGGCACCACGAGCCAGCCCTCGCTCTCCGCGCTCGTGGCGGCCCTTGCCAACACCGACCGGGACACCGGAATCGACCTGGAGGCGGCATCCGACCTGGAACCGTACTGGGAGGCGGTGCGTCACCTGTACCGCCCCTTCGAGTCCGGTCTTCCCGGCCCCACCGGCCGGGTCTACCGGCATGAGATCCCGGGCGGCCAGCTGTCGAACCTTCGCCAGCAGGCGATCGCCCTGGGACTTGCCGAGGACTTCGAGCTCATCGAGGACCTGTATGCGGCGGCCAACGACATCCTCGGGCGCGTCCCCAAGGTCACCCCGTCCTCGAAGGTCGTGGGAGACCTGGCGCTGCACCTGGCTGCGGTGAAGGCCGACCCCGCCGACTTCGCGGCAAACCCCGAGCGCTACGACATCCCGGACTCGGTAGTCGGCTTCATGGCCGGCGAACTCGGCGATCTGCCCGGTGGCTGGCCCGAACCCTTCCGCTCGAAGGTCCTGCAGGGGCGCGAGCATCACGTCGGCTCGGCACCGTTGCAGGCAGAGGATGCCGAGAAGCTCGCCGGGTCGTCCGTCGAGCGTCGCGCGACCCTCAACCGGCTGCTGTTCCCGGCGCCGACCAAAGAGTTCGAGCGTGTCCGGGACACGTTCGGCGATGTCAGCGTGCTCGACACCGTCGACTATCTCTATGGACTCGAACACGGCGCCGAACACGTCGTCGAGATCGAGCGCGGTGTACAGCTGTTCGTCGGGCTCGAAGCGATCGGCGAGGCCGATGAGAAGGGCATGCGGACCGTCATGACTACGCTCAACGGTCAGCTGCGCCCCGTCTTCGTGAGAGACCGCAGCATCTCTGTCGAGGTGCGCCAGGCCGAGAAGGCCGACACCTCGAAGCCCGGCCAGGTGGCTGCACCGTTCGCGGGCGTCGTCACACTGAAGACCGCCGAAGGCGATCGGGTTTCCGCGGGTCAGCCGGTTGCCTCGATCGAGGCGATGAAGATGGAAGCCGCCATCACGTCGCCGGTCGACGGTGTCGTCGAACGGCTCGTGATCGGGTCCCCGCAGCAGGTCGACGCCGGAGATCTTTTGCTCGTCGTGCGACCCGCCGGATAGCCTGAGGGGCGGCGCATCGCGCCACAACGACGGCAGGGAGAGCACGTGGCAGATCGATCGGACCCGGAACGAGCCGAGACCGAAGAGCACGGCATCCTCGACGAGGAGCGCGTGGACACCTCTGGGATCTTCCTCGGCGGGTCGACGGCGCAGGTCGACGTGACCCTTCCGGTGCCCGCCGATGACGACGACTCGATCGACGAGGACTTCGACGAAACTTCCGGTCCGGCGCACATCGCGGCCGACTACGGCATGCCCCTGCACACCGACACGGCAGAAGCCGAGATCATCGATGACGTCGACGAGACCCCGGTGGACGCAGAGCACGCGACCCACGTCTACGACACGCACGCAAACGACACGCACGCATACGACACGCATGCAAACGACACCGATACCCACGACGCTGACATCGAGGATGCCGTGGAAGAGGCCCGGGAGGATGCCGTGGCAGACCGCGAAGACGAGCCCACAGCGCCCGCCGAGCGCGTCGCTGTTCCCGTGGCGCAGCCGGTCCGTGCCGTCGAGCCCTCACCGGTGGCCTTCGATGTGACGCTCGCCTCGAAGCGACTGGGTGAGCTCGAGGTCAGCCGGGAGGGTGCCGACGTGCTCACCGCCGACCGCCTGCTCGATCCGCATCACGTCGCGAAGGTGGAGCCCGAGGGTTTCTGGCAAAGTGCGCTGTACCGGGCATCCGGCACTCTGATCAACCTCGGCGACAGCAAGAAGGCGCGTGAGCGCAAGGAGCTGAGCCGGCGCATTGCGGCGCCGCTTCCCGGGGGAGCACGCTTCGTGCCGGTTCTCAGCCGCAAGGGCGGTGTCGGCAAGACCACCGTCACGACGCTGCTCGGGATGGCGCTGGCCGACGCCCGCGATGACCGCGTCGTCGCTGTCGACGCGAACCCCGACCGTGGCACGCTCGCCGAGCGGATCGCCCGCACCAGCGGCAAGACGATCCGCGATCTCGTGCGGATCAAAGACGAGGTCGTCGGCTACAACGACCTCTCGACGATCGTCGCCCGCGACGAGACGCGACTTGATGTGCTCGCCTCGGATGCCGACCCGCGTGTCTCCGAGGCCTTCGGCGATGATGACTACCGCGCCGCTGCCGAGGTCGCGGCGCACTACTACTCGGTGGTCCTCACCGACACGGGAACCGGCATCGTGCACTCCGTGATGTCGGCAACCCTGGAACGTGCCGACTCACTGGTCGTGGTCGCAGGCCTCAGCATCGACGAAGCACGCCTGGCATCCGAGACCTTGACGTGGCTCGAGACCAACGGATACGGCGATCGGGTTCGAAACGCCGTCGTCGTTCTCAACACGACGCGTCCTGGCTCACCGTTGGTTCGCGCAGACGAGGTCGAGGCTCACTTCCGCACGCGCGTCCGCTCGGTCATTCGGATGCCGTACGACTCCCACATCGCCTCGGGTGCGGCGATCGGCTTCCACGAGATCCACCCCGCGACCCGGGAAGCTGCCCGCCAGCTGGCAGCAGCGGTCGTCGAGTCGCTGCGCGTTCCGGCGACGGTCTGAGGCTCGAATGGCAGTTCGTCCCATCCGTGTGTTCGGTGACCCTGTCCTGAAGTCCCCGAGCGCTCCGATCGAGCAGATCGACGAGGGCACGAAGGCCCTGGTCGCCGACCTGCTCGACACCGTCGCCCTGCCGGGGCGCGCGGGAGTGGCAGCCCCCCAGATCGGGGTCGGCGTTCGCGCGTTCAGCTACAACGTGGACGGCGAGATCGGGTATGTCCTCAACCCCGTGCTCGTCTCGGTGTCGGGGGAGCCCGAGCTCGTGGGTGAAGGATGCCTGTCGGTGCCGGGCCTGTGGCATGACACCCTGCGCTATCCCCACGCTGTTGTGCACGGCATCGATCTCGACGGCAACCCCGTCGTGCTTGAGGGGGAAGGGCTCATGGCGCAGGCGCTTCAGCACGAGACCGATCACCTCGACGGGACTCTTTACCTGGACCGGCTGGACCCCGCGCGTCGCAAGCAAGCGATGCGCGAGGTCCGCGAGTCCGACTGGTTCTGATCCGCTCAGGCGGCGTCGGTTACGACAGCGACAGGTTCGACGTCGAGACCGGTACCGAGTAGAGCTCTTCGATGTGGTCGCCGAAGTCCGCCATGATCACGTTGCGCTTGATGCTCATCTTGGGGGTGAGGTGGCCGCTCGCCTCAGTCCATTCGGTCGGCAGGATCACGAACTTGCGGATCGACTCGGCGCGAGAGACGGACGCGTTGGCCCCGTCGATGGCCTTCTGCACTTCGGCGCGGACTGCGTCGTGGGATGCGGCATCGTCGAGGGACATGTCACCGGGCAGACCGTTGTTGGCCAGCCACGTCGGCAGCATCTCGGGGTCCAGAGTGACCAGGGCCGAGATGAACGGCTTCTGGTCGCCGACGACAACGACCTGTCCGACGATGGGGTTGGCGCGGATCGGGTCTTCGAGCGCGGCGGGTGCGACGTTCTTGCCGCCAGCTGTGACGATGATCTCCTTCTTCCGGCCGGTGATCCGGAGGAACCCGTCCTTGTCGAAGGCGCCGATGTCCCCCGTCTTGAACCACTCGCCATCGAAGGCGGCGGCTGTCGCCTCGGGGTTGCGCCAGTACTCCTTGAAGACGACGATGCCGCGAACCTCGATCTCGCCATCCTCCGCGATGCGTACGCCGACGCCGGGAAGCACAGGGCCGACAGTCCCGATCCGGGACTTGCCCGGGAGGTTGACGGTCGCGGGCGCGGTCGTCTCGGTCAGGCCGTACCCCTCGAGGATGTCGACGCCGAGGCCGTGGAAGAAGTGGCCGAGGCGCTCACCCAGCGGCGCGGATCCCGACACGGCGTACTCGACGCGCCCGCCCATCGCCTCGCGGAGCTTCGAATACACGAGCTTGTCGAACAGGCGGAACTTCACGCCCATCATGAACGGGACCTTGCGTCCCTCCTGCACGTACTTCGAGTGCTCGATCGCGGTGTGCGCGGCCGCGCGGAAGATCTTGCCCTTTCCGCCGGCCTCCGCCTTCTGCTCCGCCGAGTTGTAGACCTTCTCGAACACCCGGGGAACGGCCAGGAGGTAGCTCGGCTTGAAGGATCCGAGCGCGGGGAGAAGCTGCTTGGTGTCGGGCTGGTGCCCGGTCTTCACGCCCGCGTGGACGTTGAGGATCGAGATGAACCGCGCGAACACGTGGGCTGTCGTGATGAACAGGAGCATCGATGCGCCCGGCTTGGCCACGACCTCGTTCAGTGCCTCCGCGGAATTGCGGGAGAGCTCGACGAAGTTGCTGTGCGTCAGGACGCAGCCCTTCGGGCGACCGGTCGACCCCGACGTGTAGATGAGCGTTGCGATGTCGGCGCCCACGGCGAGGGAGCGACGCCGTTCGATCTCGTCATCCGTGACGGCGGCGCCCTTCTCGACGAGCGCGTCGAGGTCGCCCTTGTGCATCGCCCACGTCGAGCGGACGTTCGGGAGCTCGGCGAGCACTTCCTGCACCCGGTCCTCATGATCGGCCGACTCGCAGATGCAGGCCACCGCTCCCGAATCGGAGAGGTTCCACGCGATCTGGGTGGGGGAGCTGGTCTCGTAGATCGGGACCATGACGGCGCCGGCGAAGAAGATCGCGAAGTCGACGAGCGTCCACTCGTAGGTCGTTCGCGCGATGAAACCCACCTTGTCGCCCGGCTCGATGCCGGCTGCGACGAGACCCTTGGCCAGCGCCACCACCTGGTTCAGGAAGTCGGATGCGGTGATGTCTCGCCAGCCGGTGCCCTCGGGCACGGCGAAGAGCGCGAGTTGCGGCGTCTTCTTCACCCGCTCCACGAGCAGATCGGTGATGTTGGCCTGCGGATCGGGGGCCACGACCGCGGGTGTCTCGAACTGGACCACGGCAACTCCTTCGGTACCGGTGAAAAGCGGATCGGTTGACGGCCAATCCTACCGGATGAGACTCGATCCCAGTCGGGATGACACCACGTTCCAGCTCCGATCGTGTTGCCAGCAGTGGAGGGCGAGCGGGCTGAGAGCGATGTCCGTCGTGACTAGACTTCAGAAGCGCCGGTGACGCGGAAGGAGCGTGCGAGCGGTGTTCTACTGGCTCATGAAGTACGTGGTCATCGGCCCCATCGTCAAGGCGATCTTCCGCCCCTGGATCGTTGGTCGCCGCAACATCCCCAAGACCGGGGCCGCGATCCTCGCAAGCAACCACCTGTCGTTCGCGGACTCGATCTTCCTTCCCCTGATGATCGACCGGCCCGTGACGTTCCTCGCCAAGAGCGACTACTTCACCGGCAAGGGCATCAAGGGCTGGGCGACCCGGGTCTTCTTCAAGGCGACGGGGCAGCTGCCGATCGACCGCTCCGGCGGAAAGGCATCCGAGGCATCCCTCAACACGGGGCTTCAGGTTCTCGGCCGGGGAGACCTTCTCGGGATCTACCCGGAGGGCACCCGCAGCCCCGACGGACAGCTCTATCGCGGACGCACGGGCATCGCCCGGATGGCGCTCGAGGCGCGCGTGCCGGTCGTGCCGTGCGTCATGGTCGACACCGACACGATGATGCCGATCGGCCAGCGGGTTCCGAACGTCGTGCGCGTCGGCGTCGTCATCGGCGAACCCCTCGATTTCTCCCGCTTCCACGGGATGGAGGGGGACCGCTACATCCTCCGCTCCATCACCGACGAGATCATGGTCGCGTTGCAGCGGCTGGGGGAACAGAAGTACGACGACGTGTATGCGTCGACGGTCAAGAACCGGGCCGCCCCGCCGCGCTCTGAGGCAGTTCCCGCCCCGATAGACTGAGCGAATGCTCCTCAAGACCGACCCGCTCGACCACTGGCGCACGCTCCCGATCAAGCAGCAGCCGTCGTGGTATGCGCCGGAGGCCGCCGCCGAGGTATCGGCTGAGCTCGCGACACTCCCGCCGCTCGTCTTCGCCGGCGAGGTCGACATCCTTCGCGAGAAGCTCGGGCGCGCCGCCGCCGGGCAGGCGTTCCTGCTGCAGGGCGGAGACTGCGCCGAGACCTTCGCGGGTGCGACTGCCGAGCAGATCCGCAACCGCATCAAGACCGTGCTGCAGATGGCAGTCGTCTTGACCTACGGCGCCTCGATGCCTGTCGTCAAGATGGGACGCATGGCCGGGCAGTTCGCCAAGCCCCGCTCGTCGGACACCGAAACCCGCGGAGACGTCACCCTTCCCGCGTACCGCGGCGACATCGTCAACGGCTACGACTTCACCGAAGCTTCGCGGCGAGCGGACCCGGCACGGATGCTGAAGGCGTACCACACTGCAGCATCGACGCTGAACCTCATCCGTGCGTTCACGCAGGGTGGGTTCGCCGACCTGCGTGAGGTGCACAGCTGGAACAAGGGCTTCGCGCAGAACCCCGCGAACCAGCGCTACGAGCGCCTGGCGACCGAGATCGACCGCGCCATCAAGTTCATGGAAGCCGCGGGCGCCGACTTCGACGAACTGCGACGCGTCGAGTTCTACACCGGGCACGAGGGCCTGCTCATGGACTACGAGCGCCCGATGACCCGGATCGACTCCCGCACCGGAACGCCGTACAACACGTCGAGCCACTTCCTGTGGATCGGGGAGCGCACCCGCGAACTCGACGGTGCGCACGTCGACTACTTCTCGCGCATCCGCAACCCCATTGGGGTCAAGCTCGGCCCGACCACGACTCCCGAGACCGCGCTGGCCCTCATCGACAAGTTGGATCCGGAGCGCGAGCCGGGCCGTCTGACCTTCATCACCCGCATGGGTGCCGGCAAGATCCGCGACGCGCTGCCTCCGCTGCTCGAAGCCATCAAGGACTCGGGCGCGACCCCGCTGTGGGTCACCGACCCTATGCATGGCAACGGCATCACGTCGCAGACGGGCTACAAGACCCGTCGCTTCGACGATGTGGTCGACGAGGTGCGCGGGTTCTTCGAAGCCCACCGGGCCGTCGGTACGCACCCGGGCGGCATCCACGTCGAACTGACTGGAGATGACGTCACCGAGTGCCTCGGTGGATCCGAGATGATCGACGAAGCGGGTCTGGCAACGCGCTACGAGTCGCTGTGCGACCCGCGACTGAACCACATGCAGTCGCTGGAGCTCGCCTTCCTCGTCGCCGAGGAGCTCGAGAAGCGCTGAGCGCCGGGCGGGTCAGTCGTTCCCGCCGCCATTGCCCCCGCCGTTACCGCCACCGATCCCGATATCGGTGATGGTGATGACGGTGCCGGGCACGTGGAAGGTTCCCGCCTTCGGGTCGATCTCATTGACGCGGAACACGTCCCAGAGGCTGCCCTCCGGCAGCGCCGTCTCGGCCTGGAACCCGGCATCCTCGAGCACGGTGACCGCGTCGCGCACCGACAGACCGATGACCGCGGGCACCTCTACCGGCTGAACACCCTTGGACACGACAAGGGTCACCGTGTCACCCGGGCGCCATTGTCCGCCATCCTGGCGCTCGGCGATGCCGATGACCTCACCGGCGGCGACGTCGTTGTCGTACTGCGCGATGTTCTCGCCCGACACACTCAGACCCGCGGATTCGAGCGTTTGGGTAGCGGCTTCCACCGACATACCCCGGACGTCGGGCACGGGACCGAGCGAGACAGTCAGCGTGACTGTCTCGCCCTCGAACGCCGTGCACCCGTCCGTGCAGTTCACCGGATCGCTCTGCAGGCGCGGCGTGAGAGAGACCGCGACGACGGTGCCGGCTGGGGCATCGGAGAAGAGCTCGGCGTCGGGTTCCGTGACGATGAGCTGATAACCGGTGAGTGTCGCGCGCGCATCGGCCGCTGACTGCCCTGCCACCGAGGGGATGTCGTGCTGAGCCGGGCCCAGCGACACGAAGATCCGAACCGTCGACTCCTTGTCGACGCGGTCGCCCGCCGGGGGATCGGTACGGATGACGACACCCTGTTCGACCTCGAGACTGTTCTCACCCGCCTGCTCCGGAACGAGGTTCTGGGCCTCGACGGCCGCAGCTGCGCCCTCGTAGTCGAGTCCCGCGACGGCGGGGACGGAGACCTGGGAGCCGGGGCCCGAGCCGAACCACCACCCGACTCCGGCGGCCAGGGCCGCGAGGAGGATCACGACGGTGACGATCCAGGCGGTGCGCGCGCCCTGGCGGTTCGCCGAGCGCCGCAGGCGCGCCGCATTGTCGACCTCGGAATGCACAGCAGTCGCGCCGGTGGTGGCCGGAAGGACCTTCGTCAGCTCGGTTGGATCCTCGCGGTCGATCATCCCGGAGGTCGCCGCCGTGACGACCTGCGGTGAGATGCCGAGGTTTCGCTCGATCTCCCGCAGCCGCTGCAGCATCTCCATCGCGTCAGCGGGTCGATCGTCGGGCTTCTTCTCGGTCGACCACAGCACGAGTTCATCGAGCTGCTCAGGAACGCCGGGGTTCTTGACGCTCGGGCGGGGGACCGAGTCGGTCGCGTGCTGGAACGCAATCTGCATCGGCTGTTCACCGCGATAGGGCTGCTCACCGGTCAGCATCTCGTAGAGCATGATCCCGAGGCTGTAGATGTCACTGCGGGCATCCGCGGTTCCCCGGGTTACCAGTTCGGGGGCAAGGTATGCGATCGTGCCCATCAACTGAGCGCCGGTCGCGGTGTTCGCGGTCGTCGCGCGCGCCAGGCCGAAGTCACCGATCTTGATGCGGCCGTCCTCGGCCAGCAGCACGTTCTCGGGCTTGACGTCGCGATGGATGATGCCGGCACGGTGGGCTGCGGCAAGACCGGAGAGTACGGCATCCATGATCGAAATCGTCTGCGGCACCGTCAGCCGCTTCTCTTCGCGAAGCAGCTCGCGCAGGGTGATGCCGGGGAGGTACTCCATCACGAGATACGCGATCTCGCCATCGCTGCCCTGATCGAACACGTTCACGACGTGCGGGTCTGCGAGCCGTGCGGCGGCCCGGGCTTCCTGGATGAACCGGCTCTGGAAGACGGTGTCATCGCTCAGGTGCCCGTGCATGACCTTGAGCGCGACGCGGCGCTCGAGGCGCAAGTCGGTCGCGACATAGACGGTAGCCATGCCGCCACGAGCGATCCGGGCGCGCACCCGGTATCGGCCGTCGACGAGACGGCCGATCAGCGGATCGGTTTGCGCGCTGGTGCTCACGCACCGAGTCTACGGAGCCCGAGCCGCCCGGCCTGGGAGCGGCTCACAGAAGCGGGTGAGCAGTATCGGGCGCCGATCGATCGGCGCAGCGGTCGGGACGCGGCTCGTGGTGAGATCATGGCTGTCGTGACCACCCCATCTCCTGCAATCGAAACCGCCTGGCTCACGATGCCCGACCTCGTCGAGGTTCTCGGCGAACCGCTCGGCCGCGTTCGTCGGCTTCTGGACGAGTCGCAACTGATCGGATCCAAGCGCCACGGCGCCTTCGCGGTGCCCGCCGTGTTCATCATGGACGGCCATCCGCTGCCGTCGCTGCGCGGCACGATCATCGTGCTCCACGACGCCGGGTTCAGCGACGACGAAGCGATCGACTGGATGCTCGCGCCCGAGGAATCGATCGGCGTGGCACCCATCGAGGCGCTGCGGGCAGGGCGCAAGAGCGAGGTTCGGCGGGTGGCCCAGACGCTCGCCTAAGAGTGAGATCTGCGGTTCGCGCTCAGGTCGTGCGCACCGTCGCTGCGCGGGCAAGTCCTCGCAGCTCGCTCACGGAGCGGTTGCCCAGCGGTGCACCTGACAGTGCGCGTTCGGCCATACGGGTGTAGTCGAGGATGAGGTTCTCGACCCGCGCCAGCGCTCCGGTCTCCCGGATCGTCTGCTGCATCGCCGCGATCTGGTCGGGTTCGAGAGCCGGATCGCCGAGCATCTCATCGAACAGACGGCGCGATCCCGAGGGGAGCCCTTCGCGCGTGTAAGCGACCAGCACCGTGCGCTTACCCTCGCGAAGATCGTCGCCGGTGGGTTTGCCTGTCGACTCGGCGTCACCGAAGACACCCAGGACGTCATCGCGCAGCTGAAAGGCCATTCCGACCGGGTGCCCGAACGCGATAAGGGCGGACTGCTGCGCTGCATCAGCTCCGGCGATCGCCGCACCGATGACCAGGGGCTGCTGGATGCTGTACCTCGCCGACTTCAGCGATGCCACCCGCAGCGCGCGCTCGGCGTGGCGATCGTCGGCATCCGTCACGTACGCAGACTCCTCTGCGACGTCCAAGAACTGCCCGATCGTCACTTCGCGACGCATCAGTGCGAACTCCCGGCGACCGGCGGCCGCGGCTGTCGGGGCTGCCAGAGCAAGGCCCTCCTCGAGGAGGTCATCGCTCCACGCGACCAGAAGATCGCCGAGCAGGAGCGCGCCCGACCGGCCGAAGCGAGCGGAATCGCCGACCCAGCCGCGCTCGCGGTGGGCGGCTTCGAGGGCGCGGTGGGATGCCGGACGGCCACGTCGCGTGTCGGAGTTGTCGACGATGTCGTCGTGCACGAGGGCAGCTGCGTGGAAAACCTCCAGTGCCGCCGCCACGGCCAGCACGTCTTCGGCCGGTTCCAGTTCGGCGCCAGAGTGCTCTCTGACCGCGCGCCATCCGGCAAAGCAGAACCGCGCGCGCAGCCGCTTTCCGCCCCGAACGGACTCGGCGGCAGCGCCGTGGAGGAGGATCGCCTCGTCGCCGAAGAGTTCGGCCTCGGCCTCCCGCGCTGCCAAGAACTCCTCGACTCGCTGAGAAACTGCCCCGACCGGATCACTACCTATTGACACGGGCCTAGCCTAGTAATCGACGGCGCGCGTAGAATCGTGCCACCGATCCAGCCCGAGGGGGATCTCATGCCACTCTCCGAACAGGAGCAGCGTCTGCTCGACGAGATGGAGCGCCATCTCATGCGCAACGACGCCGATGTCGTTTCGGCGTCCAGCGGCGGTGGTCTTTCTTATCGCAATGTCGTGTACGGCACGATCCTTGTCCTCGCGGGCATCGGTGCCCTCATTGTCGGTGTTGCAATGCAGCTGATCGTTGTCGGTGTTCTCGGGTTCCTCGCGATGATCGCCGGTGTCATCGTCGCCGTCACCCCCGCCAAGCGCGTGGGCCCAGAGCCAGAGCGCGCTGACCGGCGCCCGGCCGCGACCCGCACGAGCGCCAGCTTCATGGACCGCATGAACGACCGCTGGGACCGCCGCCAGGAAGGCCGTTGATCAGCTGAGGCTCTGCCCTCCACTGCGCTCCACCGACTGACTCTCCACCTCTCCACCGCCCCCTGACGGGCCATCGAACGCCGACCTCCGGGTCGGCGTTTCGTCGTTAACCGCGCGGTTTCGGCATCCAGTGGATCCCGCCTTCCCGTCAGGATTTGTCGCGCCCGAGCGTGGAGAGACGCGCTAGGGGAGTGCTGTGGCAGGAATGTGGTGACAAAGTGGAGGGAAGTGGAGTAAAGTGGCGTGCAACCTGGAGGGGCCGGACGAAGGGGGGTGACGCGGGATGTTGCTAGGGACTCACACTCCGAAGCTCGACGACAAAGGACGCGTCATCTTGCCGTCCAAGTTCCGCGACGATCTCGGCGCCGGAATCGTCGTGACCCGCGGCCAGGAACGCTGTCTCTACGTCTTCTCGGCCGAAGAGTTCGAGCGCGTGCACGAACGCATCCGCGAAGCGCCCTTGACGAACAAGCAGGCGCGCGACTTTCTGCGCATGTTCCTCTCGGGCGCGAGCGCTGAGACCCCCGACAGTCAGAACCGCATCACCATCCCGCCTCCGCTGCGTGCCTACGCCGGTCTCGAGCGCGAGCTCGTCGTCACGGGTGTGGGAGCTCACGCCGAGATTTGGGATGCCCAGGCCTGGAACGACTACCTCGAAGGAAACGAAGCCGCCTACTCGGAAATGGAGCAGGAGGTGATCCCTGGCCTGTTCTGACCCTCGGTTGTGATGCCCATCTGCGGGGCCCTGACGCACTTCCCCGGCGCCAGGTCTTCAGCGGATGGGGATCAGAGCCCAGCGGTCCGGCCCGACACCATGGACCTGCGCGACATCCACACCCCCGTCCTGCTCGAGCGCTGCATCGAGTTGCTCGCTCCCGCGCTCGGCGGCCAGAGCCCGGTCGTGATCGATGCCACCCTCGGCATGGGCGGCCACACCGAGGCGCTCCTGGAGCGCTTCCCCGCGCTCACGGTGATCGGGCTCGACCGCGACACCGACGCCCTGCGCATCGCCTCGGAGCGGCTCGCGCGGTTCGGTGACCGGCTGCGTCCGGTGCACACCGTGTACGACGGCATCGCCGGCGCGATCGACCGCTCCGGCTTCACCCGCGTTGACGGCATCCTGTTCGACCTCGGTGTCTCATCGCTGCAGCTGGATGTCGCTGACCGTGGATTCGCCTACGCCCAGGATGCGCCGCTGGACATGCGGATGGACCAGTCCGGGGGAGTGACAGCAGCAACCGTGCTCGCGACCTATGGCGAGGGCGATCTGCGCCGGATCTTCGAGCGCTACGGCGAAGAGAAGCTCGCCGGACGCTACGCCCGAGCCATCATCCATGCGCGGGGTGAGCAGCCCATCGAGCGGTCGGGTCAGCTCGTCGACATCCTGCAGGACGCGACTCCCGCGGCGCTGAAGAACGCAGGGCACCCCGCCAAGCGCGTGTTCCAGGCGCTGCGCATCGAGGTGAACGGGGAGCTTGCGGCGCTCGAGACGGCACTGCCCGCCGCGCTTGCGGCGTTGGCGGTCGGCGGGCGCCTTGTCGTCATGTCGTACCAGTCCCTCGAGGACCGCCTCGTCAAGCGCGTGCTCGCCCAGGCGGTGCGCTCGACCGCACCCGCAGGCTTGCCCGTGGAACTTCCCGAGCATGCCCCGCAGTTCCGCCTCATCGTCAAGGGCGCCGAGATGGCCTCGGATGACGAGAAGCTTCGTAACCCCCGTGCCACCCCTGTGCGCCTGCGTGCGGCCGAACGAGTGAAGGATGCCGCATGAGCGCGGATCTGCTGGCAGCTCTCGATGAGTTCGCCCCCAGCACGCTGCCGGCCGATACCCGTGCGCCGCGCCTTCGCCCCGTCGAGCAGGCCGCAGCTCGGCGCCGCCCGCGTCTTGCTTACGGCATCGTCGCGGTCCTCGGAGCTGCGGCGATCGTCGCAGCGCAGATGGTCGTGTCGATTCTGACCACGCAGGATACCTACGCGATCTCGACTCTGACGGCGCAGCAGCGACAGCTCACCTGGGACCGGCAGATCCTCTACGACGAGGTGGCAGGTCTCAGCTCGCCGCAGTACCTGGCGGCAAACGCATCGGCCCTCGGTATGGTCATCAGCGAAGCGCCCACGTTCCTCCGTCTGTCGGACGGCGCCCTGGTCGGAGCCTCGCAGGCCGCGGGCTGGCAGTCATCCATCGACGCCGTTGGAAGGGGAGCAGTGGCAAACGCCCTCATCACCCAGACGCCCCTGGTCACCGATCCCGCCGCGACCATCGAGGGGACTCCGGTCGAGGTCACGGATGAGACCGGTCAATCGGTCATCCCGCCCGCGCTCACCGACGGTCTACCGACCCCCACGACGCGATGACCGGACGAAGCACCCGCAGCCCTCGGCGTCGCACCGTCGTCGCCATGTTCGTCGTTCTGGCGGTCATCGGCGCGTTCGTCATCCGTCTCGTCGACATCCAGGTCGTCAACGCCAACGATCACATCGAGCAGTCCCTCGAGCTCGGGCTGTCGGGCTCGCAGGAGACCTACGGTACCCGCGGCACCATCGTCGACGAGAACGGTGCGACCCTCGCCGGCAGCATCGTGCTCTACGACGCACAGCTGGACCCGAAACTTGTCGGTCCGATCGACCGGACGATAGATGGCGAGGACGTCAAGGTTCCGTGGGAGACGATCTCGGCCGAGATCGCCGCCGTGACGGGCCAGACTGCGGAAGAGATCCAGGCAATCGTCGCCGCGGCACTCGCTGAGAATCCGGAGAGCCGGTACGCGATGCTCACGCGCGGTCTCACGACAGCGCAGTACCGGGAACTCGCGGACATGAAGATCCCGTACCTCGCGTTTGTGGCGCATCCTGCTCGCACGTACCCCGATGGCGCGGTCGCGGGTAACCTGGTCGGCTTCGTCGGGTCCGACGGCACGCCGCTGGCGGGCCTGGAGTACTCCGAGAACGCGTGCCTGGCCTCGACCAACGGCGAGATCCGCTACCAGCGCGGTGGTGACGGTGTCGTCATCCCGGGAACGATGACCGAGAAGCCCGCCGTCGACGGGGGGACGTTGCAGCTGACGATCAACCGAGACCTCAATTGGTACCTGCAGCAGTTGATTGCCGAGCAGACGCAGAACACGGGCGCCAAGGCTGGTTCGATTTTCGTCGTCGAGGTCAAGACGGGGGCGATCCGTGCGGCAGCCGAGTACCCGACCGTCGATCCGAACGCTCCGACCGCCGTCGACGAATCCGATCGCGCGAGCCGGATCTTCCGCAACACCTTCGAGCCGGGCTCGACCTTCAAGGCGCTCTCGGCGGCGATGCTCGTCGACTCGGGTACCGCGAACCCGTTCTCAGTGGTCCATGTGCCCTTCCGCCAGACCTTCGACAACGGTGCGAGCGTTCGCGACGATCTTCCACACCCGGACTACGACTACACGCTCAACGGTGTGCTCGTGAACTCGTCGAACGTCGGTATCTCGACGTTCGCCGGGATGATGAGCGACCAGGCTCGCTACGACTACCTCACGAAGTTCGGGATCGGTCAGGGGACGGATGTCGACTTCCTCGGGGAAGCGAACGGCCTCGTTCGCGACCCGAGCCAGTGGGACAACCAGACGAAGTACAACACCTCCTACGGTCAGGGCCTGACGACGACAGTGCCCGAGCTCGCGAACGCGTATCAGGCGATCGCGAACGGTGGACTGAAGCTGCCGCTGCGACTCGTCGAGTCCTGCACGGCCGCTGACGGCACGGTCACGACCCCCGACAACGGTGAGCCGACACAGGTGATCAGTCCCGAGGCGGCCCGCCAGGTCACCGACATGCTCGAGAACGTCGCTACGAAAGGTTCGGTCTCTGAGAAGGTCGGCATCGCCGGGTACCGGATCGCGCTGAAGACAGGTACGGCAGAGAAGGTCGATCCGGGCGCCGGCACCTACAAGGTCGGTTCGTACTTCACGACGATCGCGGGCTTTGCTCCTGCCGATGATCCCCAGTACGTCGTTGTGGTGACCCTCGATGAGCCGACCACGGTAAAGTCGTCAAGTGCCAACGCTCCGGCGTTCCGTGAGGCGATGACCCAGGTGCTCAAGACGTACCGGATCATGCCTTCGAACTCCGCCTCACCCGATCTTCCGACCTTCGGCTGATCCCGACGGCACGCATCCCGCGCATGATCAGTCTGACTCTGTCCCGAATCGCCGATGTCGTCGGCGGAACTCTCGTCCTTCGCGGCGCCGACTCCGCTGACACGGTCGTTTCTGGCACCGTCGACACCGATTCTCGACTCATCGAACCCGGCGACATCTTCGTAGCCAAACCCGGCGAGCACGCTGACGGTCACGACTTCGTTCCCGCCGCGATCGAGCGGGGAGCGGTGCTCGCCATCGTCGAGCGTCCGCTGGATGCCGCCATCACGCAGATCGTGGTGCCCGGGGCGGTCCACGCCCTGGCAGATCTGGCCCGCTTCGTCGTGGGCGAAGTACGCGATCGCGGCGCTCTGCAGATCGTCGGGATCACCGGATCGAATGGCAAGACGACGACGAAGAACATGCTGGCGCGCATCCTCGAGGCCGAGGACGAAACCGTCGCGCCGCAGGCATCCTTCAACAACGAGGTCGGTGCGCCCCTCACGATCCTGCGCATCACCGAGCGCACCCGCTATCTCGTCAGCGAGTTCGGGGCGAGCGCTCCGGGAGAGATTGCGCGCCTTGCCGGCCTCGTGCACCCCGACATCGGTGTCGTCCTCATGGTCGGGATGGCGCACGCCGGCGGGTTCGGTGGCATTGAGTCGACTTTCGTCGAGAAGTCGCAGCTGATCCACGCGGTCCGGCCCGGGGGAGTCGCGGTGTTGAACGCGGATGATCCGCGCGTTGCCGCGATGGCCGGTATCGCCGCCGAACGCGGCGCGACGGTCCGTTGGTTCGGGCGTGGGTCAGCAGCCGAGGTCCGCGCCGAGGACGTCGAGGTCACGCCCGAGGGAACGCGATTCCGACTGCTTGTCGACGGCGGAGACTTCCCCGTGGCGCTTCGCGTGCTCGGCGAGCACCACGTCATGAATGCGCTCGCTGCGATCGCTGCGGCGACGAGCCTCGGCATCCGTCCCGAAGCCTGCATCGAGCGGCTCGAGTCGATGGAGTTGGCAGAGCGGTGGCGGATGCAGCCGATGGGCTCCGAGCGCGTGCGCATCATCAACGACGCCTACAACGCGAGCCCCGACTCCATGGCCGCGGCGCTGCGCACTCTCGCGCAGATCACGACGCCGGATCAGCGCACCGTCGCCGTTCTCGGCGCGATGAGCGAACTCGGCGAGTACGCGGGGGAGGAGCACGACCGCGTCGGTCTTCTCGCGGTGCGGCTGCGCATTCAGCGGATCGTCGTCATCGGCTCTGCTGCGCGTCGACTGTACCTCTCGGCGATCAGCGAGGGGTCGTGGGACGGTGAGGCGGTCTTCTTCGAGACAGCCGATGAGGCCTATGACTACCTGATGACCGAGCTGCGCGACGGCGATCGGGTGCTGGTGAAATCGTCCAACTCCGCGGGCCTGCGGCACCTCGGCGACCGTCTGGGAGAATCCTTCTCGTGAGATCCCTGTTGATGGCGTCGGCGATCGCCCTGTCGTTCTCGCTCTTTCTCACACCGGTGTTCCTGCGCCTGTTCCGCCGGTGGGGCTGGGGTCAGGTCATCCGCACACCCGAGGCTGGCAACAACCCTCAGCACGGGTTCAAGCGAGGCACTCCCACGATGGGTGGCGTCATCTTCGTGGGTGGGACGACGATTGCGTACCTGATCGGCACCTACGCGGGCGGAAACCCCCCGACGATCTCAGGCTTCCTGGTGCTCTGGATGATGATCGGCTTCGCGCTCGTCGGATTCATCGACGACTACATGAAGTTGCGCAGCCAGCGAAGCCTCGGCCTGTCAGGCTGGCGCAAGATCGTCGGTCAGGTCGTTGTCATCGTGCCGTGGGCGATCGTGGCGCTGCAGTTTCCGGATGCGCAGGGTCAGACTCCCGCCACGGCGTACGTTTCGGTCTTCCGTGACATCTCCGTGCTGAACTTCTTGGCTCTGCCGGTTGCTGTCGGCATCCTGCTCTACATCGGCTGGATCAGCTTCATCGGCGTCGCCTGGTCCAACAGCACCAACGTCACCGACGGCCTCGATGGACTTGCCACCGGTGTCGGCGTATTCACGGTTGGCGCCATGAGCCTCACCACCTTCTGGCAGTTCCAGCAGCGATGCGTCGGCGAGGACCTTGTCGCTGCCTACCAGCAGGCCTGCTACCAAACGAGGGATCCGCTCGACCTGACGATCATCGCGGCGACTTTTGCTGCATCGCTCGTCGGATTCCTGTGGTGGAACGCGCCGAAGGCGCAGGTCTTCATGGGGGATGTCGGGTCCATGGCGATCGGTGGTGTCATCGCCGCGGTCTCGATCCTGTCGCACACCGAGATCCTCACCGTACTCACCGCCGGGGCGTTCATCATCGGACCGGGATCGGTCATCCTGCAGCGGGTGTACTTCAAACTCACCCGTGGCAAACGCCTCTTCCTCATGAGCCCCTTCCACCACCACCTCGAGATGCGGGGGTGGTCGGAGACCAACATCGTCATCCGGATGTGGATCATCGCCGCAGGCCTGGCAGTTACCGGCGTCGGCTTCTTCTACGTCGAATGGCTCGCGCGCACATGACCGGCGAGTCCTCGCGGCTGGATGGACTGACCAGCTGGCACGCCGACTGGCGCGGTCTGCGGGTTGCCGTCCTCGGCCTCTCGGTGACGGGCTTCTCGGTGGCCGACACGCTCGCGGAGCTCGGCGCTGACGTCCTTGTCCTGGCCGAGTCGGCTGACCCCGCGTATGAGCGCCTGCTGCCTGTCATCGGAGTGCGGTCATCGATCGGCTCGCTCAGCACCCCTCCCGTCGAGCTCGTCGACTTCGCTCCCGAGGTCGTCATCGCCTCGCCCGGCTTCAGCCCGACGCATCCGCTCGTGCGCTGGACGCTCGAGAGCGGCATCGCGCTGTGGGGAGACATCGAGCTGGCGTGGCGTGTGCGCGACAAGGTCGGGCGTCCCGGCGGCGCTCCTGCCGACTGGGTGCTGATCACCGGCACCAACGGAAAGACCACCACCACAGGGCTTGCCGCCACCATGATGGTGGCGGGGGGACTCCGCGCCGTGCCGTGCGGCAACATCGGCACGCCGATCCTGGATGCCGTCCGCGATCCGTCGGGCTTCGATGTGCTGGTCGTGGAACTGTCCAGCCATCAGCTCTGGTACCTGAGCTTGCAGTCCTCGCCGGAGCCTGTCTCGCCCCACGCGGCAGTATGCCTGAACCTCGCGGACGATCACCTCGAGTGGCACGGATCCTTCGAGGCGTACCGGGATGCAAAGGCGCAGGTGTACGACCACACGCGCGTGGCCTGCATCTACAACAAAGCCGATCTCGCGACGCGCGAGATGGTCGAAGAAGCCGATGTCATCGAGGGGGCGCGCGCCATCGGGTTCGACCTCGGTGTGCCCGGCCCGAGCGACCTCGGCGTCGTCGACGGGATCGTCGTCGACCGCGCCTTCCTGGCCGAGCGCCACACCAGCGCGCTCGAGCTCACGACGATCGACGAACTCCGGGAGCTCGGTCTCGCTGCGCCCCATGTCGTTGCCAACATCCTCGCCGCCAGCGCGCTTGCTCGCTCGCTCGACGTAGCGCCCGAGGCCATCGCACGTGCGCTTCGCGAGTTCCGCCTGGATCCCCACCGGATGGAGATCGTTGCCACCGCCGCCGGCGTCACGTGGGTGGATGACTCGAAAGCGACGAACCCGCACGCCGCGGCATCCTCGCTTGCTGCCTACCCCGGTGCCGTGTGGATCGTGGGGGGCCTCCTCAAGGGCGTCGACATCACCACGCTCGTCTCGACCCGGGGACGCCTCGTAAAAGCAGCGATCGTTATCGGTGACCAACGCGATGCCGTTCGGACGGCGTTCGAGCGACACGCGCCCGACGTTCCGCTGCACGAGGTCATTGCCGATGAGACTGGGGACGTCATGGCGCAGGTCGTGGACCTGGCGATCGGACTCGTGGCCGAGGGGGATGTCGTCCTCCTCGCACCGGCCGCGGCATCCTTCGACCAGTTCGCCTCCTACGCGGACCGCGGTGAGAAGTTCGCTGCGGCAGTGAGGCACCGAGTGGGAAGGGGCGAACATGGCGACACCGACGCCGATCCGTCCGCTCCCGCAGGAGCCTGACGAGCCCACGCCCAAGCGCGGGCTCGCCGCCCGCGTCTCTCTCGGGTCGCTTTTCCGCCCGGTTGCCGGTGAGTTCCTGCTCATCTCGTCCAGCGCCGTTCTGCTGACGATCTTCGGCCTGGTGATGGTGCTCTCGGCCACCAGCGCGACGGCGACGGCTGCAGGTCAGGCGCCGTACGATGCCGTCATCAAGCAGGCGGTGTTCGCCGCGATCGGCCTGCCGCTCATGTTCATTGCGAGTCGACTACCGGTGAGCTTCTGGAAGCGGATCGCGTGGCCAGCCCTCATCGTCACGACCGCCTTCCAGCTCCTCGTGTTCACGCCCCTCGGTGTGGAGGACGGCGGAAACCGCAACTGGATCCTCATCGCGGGAGTCCAGGCGCAGCCGTCGGAGTTCCTGAAGCTCGCGCTGGCCCTGTGGCTCGGGTTCATCCTGTTCCGAAAGCGCACACTGCTGGGCGACTGGCGGCACGTGTTCATCCCGGTGGTGCCTGTCGCTGCAGCGGTGATAGCAACGGTGCTTGCGGGCCACGATCTCGGGACCGCGATGGTGCTGTTCCTCCTCGCGCTCGGTGCCCTCTTCTTCTCTGGTGTGAAGCTGCGGGTCTTCATCATTCCGCTGCTCGGCGCCATCGTCGCAGTCGCGGCCTTGGCGGTGACCAGCCCGAACCGTATGGAGCGCATCCTCAGCGTCTTCAACACCGACTGCACCGCCGACTACCTCAGCACCTGTTACCAGCCGCTGCACGGAATCTGGGGACTCGCCGGCGGCGGCATCTTCGGCCTGGGACTTGGGAACTCGAAAGAAAAGTACGAGTGGCTGCCGGCGGCATCCAGCGACTACATCTTCGCCATCGTCGGTGAAGAACTCGGCCTCATCGGCGCGATCGTCGTGCTGGGGCTGTTCGCGATCTACGCGATCGGCGCCTTCCACATCATCCGCAAGACAGACGACACGTTCGTGCGGATCGTTGCAGGCGCGATCACCGTGTGGATCGTCGGCCAGGCGCTGATCAACATCGGCGTCGTGCTGCGCCTGTTCCCGCCCCTCGGCGTTCCCTTACCGTTCATGTCGCAGGGCGGCACGTCGTTGGTGTCGGTGCTTGTTGCCACGGGAGTGCTGCTGGCCTTCGCCCGGACGATCCCGGTGACGACGAGGCAGGCGCCCCGGTCCGCCGCGCGCCGCTGAGGTCCGCTGCCCGCGGCCCTGCGTTGAGGCGAGATAGGGTCGGACGGTGACGACCTACCTGCTGGCCGGTGGCGGGACCGCCGGGCATGTGAACCCCCTGCTGGCAGTCGCCGACGGGCTGCGCGCACGCGACGCGGATGCGGATGTGCGCGTCCTCGGGACCGCGGAGGGTCTGGAATCACGGCTGGTGCCGCAGCGGGGCTACGAGCTGCTGGTCGTCGACAAGGTGCCGTTTCCCCGGCGCCCCGACCGCGCTGCAGCAGCCTTCCCCGGCAGGTTCCGTCGCGCGGTCGCTCAGGTGAGAGCACACATCGCAGCGCACGGGGTGGACGTCGTCGTCGGGTTCGGTGGTTACGCGTCGGCACCCGCCTACGTCGCAGCCCGCCGCGCCGGCATCCCGTTCGTGGTCCACGAGGCCAACGCTCGTCCCGGGCTGGCCAACCGACTCGGTGCGCGGCGTGCCGCCGGCGTGGGTGTCGCTTTCGAGGGGACGCCGCTGCCGCGGGCGCGACTGGTGGGGATGCCGCTTCGCCGCGAGATCGAGGATCTCGACCGCGCGGCGCTTCGCGCGGAGGCCGCTGCCTCCTTCGGTCTGCGGCCGGAGGCGCCGACGCTGTTGGTCTTCGGGGGATCGCTCGGGGCGCTCCGGCTGAACACGGCTTTCGCCGGTTCCTGGCGCGATGTGCTGGATGCCGGTTGGCAGCTGATCCATGTCACGGGCGACCGCTCCGACCTCGAGGATCCGGGCGTGCCGGGCTATGCCCTCCGTCGCTACGTCGACCGCATGGACCTCGCTTTCGCGGCGTGCGACTTCATCGTCTCGAGGTCGGGGGCTGCCACGGTGAGCGAGATCAGCGCGCTCGGAATCCCCGCCGTCTACGTGCCCTATGCCGTGGGCAACGGGGAGCAGGCGCTGAACGCTGCCTCCGCAGTGGCGCATGGCGCTGCGATCCTGATCCCCGATGCGGATTTCACCCCGGGGACGGTCCGGGACCGCATCCTGCCCCTGCTGACCGATCCCGACGAGCGATCGCGGATGGCCGAGCGGGCTGCGGAGATCGGCATCCGCACCGGAACCGAGAACCTCATCGCGATGATCGACGAGGCCCTCGCCTAACCGTCGGCGCGCACGGTTGCCACCTCAGGCGGGGAGTTCGTCGGTTCGGTGGTCTTCAGCGCTGCGATCACGGCCGCGATGGCCTGATCGGTGTCGACGCGCAGGCCACGGACCTGCTCGGCGAAGGCTGCGGCAGCTCGCTGAATCTGGCCGAGCGCGGCGTTCTCGTCGACGGACACGAACGTGCCGTAACGGCCGCGCGTTTCAATGAGGCCCGTGGTCTCGAGCTCCCGGTAGGCCCGAGCCACCGTGCCCGGCGCAAGTCCAAGGTCGCCGGCGAGTCGGCGCACCGTGGGAAGCCGAGAGCCTGGCGGCAGCTCACCGCTCGCTATCGCCGCAACGTACTGCGCGCGCAGCTGCTCGAACGGAGGTGTGGGCGAGGCGGGGTCGATGACGATCATGCGCCTTCTCCCCGGGCAAGCTCGACCGACGGGCTCGCGAATCGCCGACTTTGCGGGCGCAACGCGGCCGGATATCGTGACGCTGCCATCTTCCCGAGCCCCAGCGAGTACGTCACCTGCGCTGCGGCGATCAACACCGGAGTCCATGGGCTCATCAGCGTCGACAACTCCGGGCGTGTGGCGGCAATCGGGGTCAGGGTGAGCGTTCCCGCAGCGATTCCCAGCGGTAGTGCTGCGGCCATTGTTGCGGCGCTGCGCAGTGACCACAGCGCGTCCGCGCGGAACAGGTCGTCCCACGCCAGCTGGAGGTCATCGCTGGCGACCTGCGGCTGGGATAGCACGATCCGCTCCATCACGCGCATCACGACGAAAACGATGATCGCGAAGACAAGAAGCCCGGCGCACCACAGCACGGTTTCGGTCGCGATGCGGCTGGGCTGCACCAAACGCCACGCGAGGACAGCGGCCACGCCCACAGACGCAGTTCCGAGGGCTATGGGGGCCAGAACACGCCGCCAGGGCTGACGCAGGTAGTTCACGCCGGTTCCGAACGGTAGCTTCACGACTCGCTCGTATCGCGCGGCTTGTTGCGCGCTCAGGTCGTGCCGTTGGCTTCTGATCAGGTAGATGATCGGCACCAGGGCGAGCGCGCACAAGATCGCGGCGGTGAACCAGACCATGCCGAACTCGAAAGACATGTCTCTTTTGTATCAATATTGTCGCAATGTGTCGATACAGTTCCATGAGGTTCAAGCCAGCTCGACCTGCATGTGCTGCGGCACCGGTGCGCTCACCCGCAGGCATACCAACACGATCGCGACGATCGGCGTCAGGATGCCGAGAACAGCCGCAAGGATCTGCCCCATGATCGGCAACGCCACCGCGACGATGAGGCTGACCGCCAGGGCGAGGGATCGGTTTCGCCACGAGGCGGCCCACACGAGCCAGACGATCGCGGCAGCCGGAAGAAGCCAGACGACGGCGCCTATCGGGCGAGGGTTGCCAGACGGGAGTATGGTTCCCCATCCGGTCACGACGAGCACAAGCGTGAGCGCACCCAGCGTTGTGGCGCCCCACACTGCTCTTTGCTGCGTCGCGGTCCGCCGCGGCGCGCGGAGGGCGAGCGCGAGGATCACCAGGATGCCGCATCCGGCTGACGCGCGCATGCCGACGAGCATCGCTTCGGTGCCGTCGAGGCTCGTGTACAGAGACCCTGTCACCGCGAAGGTGATCGACAGCAGCGACGTAATGATGGCGGCAACGGCAAGCGCACGCGCAGCGCGTCGCCGTCCGACCCGGCCCGCATGCGAGTCGACAGCAGAGGCTGTCGCACTGCTGCGCTCCCGGTGCCCGGGCCAGACGAGGGCGACGATCACGACCGCCGCGGCAGAGACGAGGAATGTCGTGATCGGTGACATGAGCATGACGGCCGCGAGGGGAAGCGACAGCGCGGCGCCGATGATGCTCGTCCCGACGATCAGGACCCGCATCCCGCGGCGACGCGCGAGCCGGTCGCTGACCGCCACGACCACTGCACATGCGGCTGCTGTCGATCCGAGTGCGATGAAGGCGGGGAACAGGGCCGAGAAGAGGGAGCGAGGGTCGCCGGCGTCCGCCTCATCGAACCCGACGCTCCAGGACGTGAAGGCGAGCGCGGCGCCCGTTGTCGCGATGATGGAAATGCCGAGCGCGACCAGCGTGCGGATCGGATCGAGATGAAGACGATGCCGGGCACTGGCGAGGGCTACCGTCCACCACAGAGCCGGGACCAGCCCGACCTGAGTCACGAGAATCGTCGTGAACAGCCAGGGGGCAGCGTAGGTGAGCCCGAGCTGGCCAGCTGCCGCAACGAGAGCTGACACGGCCAGCGCGGCAACGCCGGCCACGCGCGCGGTGGTGGCGTCGAGGCGGGTGCCCAGGCCCGCCAGCGCTGCTGCCATTCGTTCACCGCGCGATGGCGCGCTCAGCCCGCCCGCTTCGGCGGCATCCATAGCTGTGCCCACGAATACCGCGGCATTCGCGTCGCGCCACCAGCGCGGGTACCAGCGGACGAGGCGCTCGAAGCGGTCTCGGTCGAGACTCATGCCAGCGCGTTCCGCGGATGAGCGGGGCGCGGTCTCGCACCGCCGCCCGCTGCGGTGCCCAGCGCCCGGCGGGCGGCGGCGACCCGCTGCTCGAGCTCGGCGGTTTCGCTCTCGAGCTGCGCAACGCCCTGGGATGTCAGGCGAAAGTAGCGGCGCGCGCGCCCATCCACGATCTGTTCGCCCGACTCCTCGACAGCGCCGCTCGCGGTCAGGCGATCGAGCGTCGCATAGAGGGTCGCGGTCTTGAGGGACGCCGCGCCGCCGGATGCCTCGAACACGCTCCGGAGGATGCCGTAGCCGTGCTGCGGTCCGTTCGCGAGCGCCGTCAGAATCCAGAAGGTCGTGTCAGGTCGCGCGGTAGCCATGACCCCGAGCATATTCCCGATCATGGAATATCGATACGGTGAGCCTGCGATAGGCCGCGTGCCGAAGGAGTTCCTCAGCGACGCCGACCTAGGATTGTCGGGTCATGATCAGACCCGACCTCAGCCTCCCGATCCCCGAGACCATCGAGGCAGCGCACTTCATCGGTATCGGCGGCTCGGGGATGTCGGGCCTGGCGGGCATGTTCCTGGATCGCGGCATCCGCGTCTCGGGATCCGACCGCGCCGACAGTGCGGCACTCCAGGCCCTCGCTGCCCGAGGAGCGCGTGTCCACGTCGGGCACGACGCCGCGCATTTGCAGGATGCCGACACTGTCATCCACACCGGGGCGATCTGGCCCGAAAACCCTGAGTTCGTCACGGCGAAGGAACGGGGACTGCCCGTCATCCATCGCTCTCAAGCGCTCTACTGGCTGATCGGCCGCCGCCCGCTGGTCTCGGTTGCGGGAGCGCACGGCAAGACGACCTCGACGGGGATGATCGTCACGGCGCTGCGTGCGCTCGGTGCCGACCCGAGTTTCGTCAACGGGGGAGTCATTGCCGATCTCGGTGTCTCCAGCGGCACCGGTGCTGACGATCTGTTCGTCATCGAAGCAGACGAGTCCGACGGCACGTTCCTTCTCTACGACACGGCTGTCGCGCTGATCACGAACATCGACCCCGACCACCTGGACCACTGGGGCAGCCGGGAAGCCTTCGATGCCGCGTTCGCGAGCTTTGCGAACAAGGCGCGCGAGGCCGTCGTCCTGTCGTCGGACGACGAGGGCGCGCGTCGGATCCTTCCTCACCTCACCCACCCGCGCGTCATGACCTTCGGAAAGGCGGAAGATGCCGATGTGCGCGTGCACGGCATCCGCACCGACGGACCTGTGTCGTTCGAGCTCACCCACGCGGGGCAAACGGTCTCGGCCGCGCTGGCGATTCCCGGAGAGCACAACGCGGTCAACACGGCCGGAGCCGTGGCTGTGCTCCTGACCCTGGGGCATGCCTTTTCCGATGCCGTGAAGGCCGCCGAGGCGTTCGCCGGAACCGTGCGTCGCTTCGAACTCCACGGGATCGTGCGCGGCGTCAGAGTCTACGACGACTACGCCCATCATCCGACCGAGGTCGCTGCGGCCCTCGCTGCAGCCCGCACTGTCGTCGGTGATGGACGAATCATTGCGCTGCACCAGCCCCACACCTATTCGCGAACGCAACAGATGGCCGCGGAGTTCGCCGAGGTGCTCGAGACCCACGCTGATCACACGGTCGTGCTCGATGTGTACGGCGCGCGAGAGGACCCGATCCCGGGAGTGACCGGCGAACTCGTGTCGAGTCGGTTCACGGATGCCGATCGCGTCCATTTCGAACCGGATTGGGCTGCCGCGGCTGCTTACACGGCCTCGGTAGCGCGGGATGGGGACTACATCATCACGCTCGGCTGCGGCAACGTCTACCTCATCATTCCCGACGTGCTCGCTGCGCTCGGCCGGCAGGGCGCACTGGCGGAATAGCCATGCGCCGGCCGACCCCGCTCCCGCCCTCCGGGCCTCCCTCGGGCTCTGACGACAAGGCCTCCTCGCCCCCGCCATCCGGCACGCGGGGGAGGCACCGCAACTCGCTCGATGCAGATGTACCTGCCGGCGCTGAGTTTGCGGGTGAACCGGCATCCGTTCCCGCCGAGAGTGCCGTGACGGAGCCGATCGGTCTCCGGGGAATCGCCGGTCGCGCACCGATCTGGCCCCCTGCATCGGATGCCGACACCGGCATCCTGGCCTCGGGCGCAGCATCCGTCTCCCCCGGTCTGCCTGCAGGGGGTGCCGGAGATGGAGCGCCCGGAGCTGCCGAGCCGCTCCCCGGTGAGTCGGACGCGACGGAGGCCGCCGGGCCCGAAGCGGTCGGTATGCGTGACGTGTGGCGGGCCGCGCGCGCGCGGCGGCGTGCGCTCAAGTCTGAGGTGCGTCGGTTCACCGTGCGCGCTCGTCGGCGACGTGCCATCTGGCTCGGGTCCATCGCTGCTGTCGTGCTCGTCGCCCTGGGTAGTGTCGCCGCGGCATACAGCCCCCTCTTCGCCGTCGAGACGATCACGGTAGCGGGGGCTCAGCAACTGGATGCCGCGGCAGTGTCTGACGCGCTCTCGTCGCAGCTGGGTACACCCTTGCCGCTCGTGGACGAGAGCGCCATCAAGGCGGCGCTCGTCGCCTTCCCGCTCGTCGAGTCCTACACCGTCGAAGCTCGGCCACCGCATGATCTGGTCGTGCGGGTCGTTGAACGCACCCCGATCGGGGTGATCGCGTCTCCTGCCGGGTACACCCTCGTGGATGCCGCCGGAGTTGCGCTTTCGACCACGCAGACCCCCGCGCCCGGCAGGCCCGTGCTGCAGATCACGGGTGGAACGGCATCCGAAGCCTTCGAGGCAGTCGGGCATGTGCTGCGGTCGTTGCCCGACACGATCATGTCGCAGGTGACCGAGGCCTCGGCAACGACACCGAACGACGTGACCCTGACCCTCGGTGGAACCGGTACCCAGATCGTCTGGGGCAACGCTGACGAGTCTTCGAACAAGGCGGTCGCGCTGGCAGCCGCGATGAAGTCGCGTCCACCCGAGACGGTATCCCGCTACGACGTCTCGTCGCCGTCAGCGGTCGTCATCCAGTGATCTGCTGATCTCGCTGGTCCGACCGGGCGCACGAACGAACGGGATGTGCGACACGCCCCCGCAAGCGCGCGGAATCGGGGGAGTCGACGCTTAGCTTCGTGTCTAGGAAATACATACCCAGCAATACTTTATACCTCCAGTTGAGGTTGAAGGTTGCAGGACACGAGCACAGGAGTCGG
This sequence comes from Microbacterium schleiferi, assembly GCF_038150145.1. GTDB lineage: Bacteria > Actinomycetota > Actinomycetes > Actinomycetales > Microbacteriaceae > Microbacterium > Microbacterium schleiferi_B. Next base: position 32,516 of record NZ_JBBWSA010000009.1, on the reverse strand, counting down.
CATGAGCCAGAACCAGAACTACCTTGCAGTCATCAAGGTGGTCGGCGTCGGTGGCGGAGGCGTCAACGCCGTGAACCGGATGATCGAGCTCGGCCTGCGCGGGGTCGAGTTCATCGCCGTCAACACTGACGCTCAGGCACTGCTGATGAGCGACGCCGACGTCAAACTCGACGTCGGGCGTGAACTCACCCGAGGGCTGGGAGCCGGCGCCGACCCCGAGGTGGGTCGCCGTGCCGCCGAGGACCACACCGAAGAGATCGAGGAGGCGCTCCGCGGCGCCGACATGGTCTTCGTCACCGCCGGTGAAGGTGGCGGAACCGGCACGGGCGGTGCGCCCGTCGTCGCAAAGATCGCGAAGTCGATCGGCGCGCTCACGATCGGTGTGGTGACCAAGCCGTTCTCGTTCGAAGGTCGCCGCCGCCAGAGCCAGGCCGAGTCGGGAGTGGCGCGCCTGAAAGAAGAGGTCGACACCCTCATCGTGGTGCCCAACGACCGGCTGCTGGAGATCAGCGACCGCGGGATCTCGATGATCGAGGCTTTCGCCACCGCGGACCAGGTGCTGCTGGCCGGTGTCCAGGGCATCACCGACCTCATCACGACGCCCGGACTCATCAACCTCGACTTCGCCGACGTGAAATCCGTCATGCAGGGGGCGGGCTCAGCGCTCATGGGAATCGGCTCGGCACGCGGTGCGGACCGGGCGATCAAGGCTGCAGAGCTTGCTGTCGAGTCGCCGCTGCTGGAGGCATCCATCGAGGGTGCGCACGGCGTGCTGCTGTCGATCCAGGGTGGTTCCAACCTCGGCATCTTCGAGATCAACGACGCCGCCCAGCTGGTCAAGGAGGCCGCCCACCCCGAGGCCAACATCATTTTCGGTACCGTCATCGACGACACGCTCGGCGACGAGGTGCGCGTCACGGTGATCGCCGCCGGGTTCGACGGTGGCGAGCCGCAAGCGCGTCCGGATGCCACCCCGGTGGTCCGTCGCGAGCCCGTCGAGCAGCGTGCAGCCGCAGACTCCGAAGACGAGCCGCAGCGTCCTGAGCAACTGGCTCCGGTGCCCTCGATCTCGGATGCAGCCTACGATTCGGCGTTCGGGGACGACGACCTCGACATCCCCGACTTCCTGAAGTGACCGCATCCGCGCCGGCGAGGGTGCGCGGCTCGAGGCGGCAGTTGTGACTGAGTCGGACGCGCAGCTCGCGGATCGTCTGGCGTCGATCGACGATCGTATCGCTGCTGCTGCGCGGCAAGCGGGGCGTTCGCCTGAAGACATCACTCGTATCGTCGTGACGAAGTTCCATCCGGCGTCGCTGGTCGAGGAGCTTTATGGCCTCGGCGTGCGCGACGTCGGCGAGAACCGGGTTCAGGAAGTACTCGAGAAGGTCGTCGGGGTCGGGGATCTGTCCGACCTGCGGTGGCATTTCGTCGGTCAGCTGCAGACCAACAAGGCGCGGGCGGTGCGTCGCGTGGCCTCGGTCATCCACTCGCTCGACCGCCCGAAGCTCGCCGATGCGCTGGATGCCGAGGCCGAGGTGCCCCTGGACGTCCTGATCCAGGTGAACCTCACCGACGACCCCGGCCGTGGGGGAGTCGCTCCGGAGAATCTCTCAGCGCTCGCCGAGCACGCAGCCGGCTGCGCGGGACTGCGCGTCCGAGGCGTCATGGCGGTTGCTCCCCTTGACGAGGAACCCGCGGCGGCGTTCGAACGGCTTGCCGGCCACGCGCACACCGTGCGCCGTGTCTTCCCGGACGCCACCTGGATCTCGGCCGGGATGACCGGCGATTTCGAAGCTGCAATTCACGCCGGCGCGACACACCTGCGCATCGGCACGGCAATCACGGGTCCGCGCCCTGTACGCGGTTAACCTCGGAGCAGACGAGCAAACGGAGGATGCGATGTCGAACCCCTTGAAGAAGACCATGGTCTACCTGGGCCTCGCCGATGAGGAAGAGGTCTACGACGAGACGCCGGCGCCCGCGCCCACGCGCAAGTCTGCTGCGGCATCCGTCGAGAAGGCCGCTCCGGTCACGCCGATCCATCGCCCGGCGGTTGTTCGTCAGCCCGCAGTGGGTGCTCTCAACGAGATCGTCACGGTGCACCCCAAGCAGTATCGCGACGCGCAGGTCATCGCCGAGAGCTTCCGTGAGGGCGTTCCCGTGATCATCAACCTCTCGCAGATGTCAGACGCCGACGCACGGCGCCTCATCGACTTCGCGAGCGGTCTGTCACTCGGTCTGTACGGCCGCATCGAGCGCGTGACCAGCAAGGTCTTCCTGCTCTCGCCCGAGAACGTCGCTGTGTCAGGCGAGGGTGCCGTGGCGCAAGCGGATCCGGAGGCGGTTCCTTTCCCGCAGACTTGATACGTGAACGTCATCCAGATCGTCGCCGGAATCCTCAATGCGGCACTCCTGATCTACATTCTTGTGCTGCTGGCTCGGCTCATTTTCGAGTGGATCCCCGTCTTCGACCGTGAGTGGCGTCCTCGTGGCGCGATGCTGGTCGTCGCAGAAGGTGTGTACACGGCGACGGACCCTCCGATCCGTTTCCTCCGTCGTTTCATCCCGCCGTTGCGTATCGGAAGCGTCGCCATCGACTTCGCATTCGCACTCACGATGCTGTCGTGCTTCATCCTCCTGTCGGTGACACGCGCCTTCGCAGGATGAATCCACCCACGACTATGCTTTGCTGTTATCAACCGTCCACAACCGCGTGCCGGAACGCACGATCGGCCAGTGGTCGGGCGAACGAAAGAGGGAAGAAATGCCACTGACTCCGGATGACGTCGTCACCAAGCAGTTCCAGCACGTCCGGTTTAAGGAAGGGTTCGACCCCGACGAGGTCGATGACTTCCTCGACGAGATCGTGGTCGAGTGGCGTAAGGCCCTGGCCGAGAACGAAGAACTCAAGGCACGTATCGCCGAACTCGAGTTGGGCGCTCCCGCCGCCCCCGCCGCACCTGTAGAGGCCCCGGTCGAAGAGGCCGCCCCCGCGCCTGTCCCCGCAGCTCCTGCGGGCACCCCGCTTCCGACGGTGGCAAGCGCTGGCCTGCTCGAGCTTGCCCAGCGCCTGCACGACGAGCACGTCGCCGAAGGTCAGGCACGCCACGACCAGCTCATCGCCGAGGCCCAGGCCCAGGCAGCCTCGATCATTTCGGACGCCGAGACTCGCGGTCGCGACGAGATCGCTCGCATGGAGGCGAAGAAGGCCGAGCTGGATGCCCGCATCGGCGAGCTGCGCCAGTTCGAGCGCGACTATCGTTCGCAGCTTCGCGGCTTCATCGAGGGCCACCTGAAGGACCTCGACTCCTCCTCGACCGACAGCGCGTCGGTCGCGAACATCACGAACTGAGGACGCTCTTGGCGTCTCGGCCACCTCTGCGTCACGCGGCGGCCGGCACCAGGATTGCGCTGCTCGCAATCCTGGTGCTGGCCGTCGACCAGTTCACGAAGTACCTTGCGCTGACCAACCTCCCGCTGCAGCAGTCAGTCCCGGTGCTGGGAGAGTTTCTGCAGTTCTACCTGGTCAAGAACCCGGGTGCAGCCTTCTCTCTCGGGGAGGGATACACCTGGATCTTCACGATTGCCCTCGCGGTGGTCGCCGGTGTGATCGTGTGGCTTGCCGCTACCCGCGTGCAGTCACGCCTCTGGGTGATCGTGCTCGGATTGCTGCTCGGGGGTGTGCTCGGAAACCTCACCGACCGCCTCTTCCGGGAGCCCGGATTCCCCGTGGGGCACGTCGTAGACTTCATCAACACACCGTGGATGTGGTTCTGGATGAGCCCCGCCATCTACAACGTGGCCGACATCTTCATCGTGTCGATGATGATCGGCGTGGCCCTGCTCGTGATCGTAGGAGTACAGATGGACGGCAAGCGACACCATCACCATGAAACGAATCCCGCCGAGGAGGAGACCATCCTCGGCGCCGCCGGAGACGAATTTCCTCCCGGTGGCGGCGTTGCCGGAGGGTTCGACTCGGAGTTCCCCGTCGCCGACCCGTACGCGGGTGTGCCTCGCGACGAGATCGGGCTCCCTCCGCTCACGGAGGCCGAGCAGGAGGCTGTGGCACGGGAGGCCGACCGGATCGCCGACGAGGAATCCCGCCGCGACTCGTGAGTCGTCTCGGTAGGCGAGCAGCTGCTGTTCCCGACCGCCGACGCACTCGAGGCGGAGGCTGACGTGCCGGCGCGGATGTTGCCGGTGCCGGACGGGCTCGATGGCGCCCGGGTCGATGCTGCAGTCTCCAAGATGCTGGGATTCTCGCGCACTTTTGCGGCCGACGTCGCTGAGGCCGGAGGTGTCAGGGAAGGTGGCAGGATCCTCGGGAAGTCCGACCGACTGACGGCAGGAACGGTTCTCGAGGTCGAGTGGACGGATCGTCGCGAGCCCGAGGTCGTCCCTGTCGTCGTGCCGGGCTTTGGCATCGTGTACGACGACGACGACATCGTGGTCGTCGACAAGCCCGCGGGCGTTGCCGCGCACCCGTCGGTGGGCTGGGAAGGCCCGACGGTGCTCGGGGCCCTGGCTGCGGCAGGTTTCCGGATCGCGACGAGCGGTGCCCCTGAGCGGCAGGGCGTCGTTCACCGCCTGGATGTCGGCACCAGCGGGCTCATGGTCGTGGCCAAATCGGAGCATGCGTATGCCGTCTTGAAGGCGGCATTCAAGGACCGCACCGTCGAGAAGATCTATCACGCGGTGGTCCAAGGGCACCCCGACCCGCTCGCAGGAACGATCGATGCGCCGATCGGGCGTCATCCCTCGCACTCCTGGAAGTTCGCGGTCACCCCGGACGGCAAGCCCTCGATCACCCACTACGAGACCATCGAGGCATTCCCCGGGGCATCGCTGCTGGAGATCCACCTGGAGACAGGTCGGACCCACCAGATCCGCGTGCATATGGCGGCGCACCGCCATCCGTGTGTCGGTGATCCGCTCTACGGAGCCGACCCCACGCTCTCAGAGCGCCTGGGACTGACCCGCCAGTGGCTGCACGCCCATACGCTCGCCTTCACGCATCCCGCGACACGGGAGTGGGTCTCGTTCGATTCGCCGTACGCGCCCGATCTGGCTCACGCGCTGGCGATCCTCCGCGGCGAGGAACTTGCGTGAGCGAGCTGACGCCCCAAGGGCTCAAAAACTGCCGAGCAGATCGAGCCGTAGCTGCGCCGTGATAGCGATGAGGGCGTAGTCAAGGACGGTGGCAAGCAACGCCCACGAGAAGATCACGCTTCCTACGCGCCGCGTCGCGACCGCTTCGGTCCACACGCCGTCGCGCAGCATCCAGCCCGTGGTGAACCAGAAGAGCGGAATCGTGACGAGCCAGATGATCATGCACCAGGGGCAGAGCGACCCGTAGACGAAGATGCTCTGGAACGCGAAGTAGTGCACGAGAACGAAGGCCCCGGCCACGAAGATGCCGTAGGTCCGCCAGTACCAGCGACGAAGACCGGATGGTGATGCCAGCCCGCTGACGCCGGCGTAGACGGGTCCGAGGAACAGCACCATGCCCGCTATCGAGTTGCTGAAGCCGAGGATGTTGCCGCCGGGGGAGAGCAGGTTGGGTCCGCAGGTGACGAGCACTCCCCACTGGCACGAGATGATCGCATCCGCGCCGGTGAGCTGACCGATGTACTCCAGGTACAGGAGGAACGCGACGACGGCGGCGAGGATGCCCCCGACGATCCAGAAGACGGCGAGCGGGACGGTGGGTCGGTGCAGGGCCACCCGCCCATTGTCTGCACCGGTCCCGGCGCTGCATGCACGGCCGGGCCGGACTTAATCAGGCGGACGGATGCTGCGTCCCGCCGCCGGCGGAAACGAACTGCGCTTCGCCGCGTTCGGGGATCGCGGCATCGATGCGCGCACGCATATCGGCGTCCACATCCTCGAGCGCGTCGAGCGGGTACCAGCCGACCTCTGTCATCTCGCCGTCGACGGGAACCGGGTCGCCGGCGACCCATGTGCATCGGAACGTCAGGTCGAGGTAGTCGCTCTGATCCCCGTTGGCATACGTGATTCTCGGGATCTGATGGACCCACGCGAGGCGGTCGGCGCGGATGACGACGCCCGCCTCTTCGGCTGCCTCTCGCACCGCGGCGTCGGCTGGCTCTTCGCCGGGATCGACGATGCCGGTGATCGGGGTGAGGGCGTGATTGTCGGAGCGTCGACCGAGGAGGATCTCGCCGTCGCGGATGACCACGGCGGTGACGCCCACGAGCGGGAGCGGGCGGGTTCCGATGAACTGGCGGAGCTCGAGGATGAAGTCGGGAGTTGGCACACGGCAACCGTAGCCGCCCCGGCGGGCCGGGTGAGCCGGCGTCGGAGCCCGAACGTAGACTCTCGGCATGGCGTCCGACTCCTTCGTCCACCTGCACGTGCACAGCGAGTATTCGATGCTCGACGGAGCCGCCCGCATCGGGGCGATGGTGCAGGAGGCTGCAGCTCAGGGGTCGCCGGCGATCGCCGTCACCGACCACGGAAACACGTTCGCGGCGTTCGAGTTCTACAAGGCGGCGAAGGATGTCGGCATCAAGCCGATCATCGGCATTGAGGCCTACGTGACCCCCGGCACGCACCGGTCCGAGAAGTCACGGGTGCGGTGGGGGTCTCCCGAGCAGAGCGATGACGACGTGTCGGGTTCGGGTGCATACACGCACATGACGCTGCTTTCTGAGACGACGGCCGGGATGCACAATCTCTTCCGGCTCTCATCAAAGGCGTCCATGGAGGGCTACTACTTCAAGCCCCGCATGGATCGCGAGCTGCTGGAGACATACTCGAAGGGTCTGATCGCGACGACCGGATGCCCCTCGGGCGAAGTCCAGACCCGGTTGCGCCTGGGGCAATATGACGCCGCCCGTGCTGCGGCGGCGGAGTTCCAAGACATCTTCGGCAAAGAGAACTACTTCGCCGAGATCATGGATCACGGCCTGGACATCGAGCGCCGGGTCATGACCGATCTGCTGCGGATCGCCAAAGACCTCGACATCCCGCTTCTCGCGACCAACGACTCGCACTACACCCACCAGCACGACGCGAACAGCCACGCCGCCCTCCTGTGCGTCCAGTCAGGGTCGACGTTGGATGATCCGAAGCGGTTCAAGTTCGACGGCGACGGCTACTACATCCGCACGCCAGCCGAAATGCGCCAGATCTTCCGGCAGCACCCCGACGCGTGTGACAACACGCTGCTGATCGCCGAGCGCTGCGAGGTCGAGTTCAACACCAGCGCCAACTACATGCCGCGCTTTCCCGTCCCCGACGGTGAGACCGAGGAGAGCTGGTTCGTCAAAGAGGTCGAGGCGGGGCTCGAGGAGCGTTACCCGGCAGGCATCCCCGACGAGGTGCGCAAGCAGGCCGAGTACGAGGTCGGCGTCATCGTGCAGATGGGCTTCCCTGGCTACTTCCTGGTCGTTGCTGACTTCATCAACTGGGCAAAGCGCAACGGCATCCGCGTCGGCCCGGGCCGTGGCTCGGGCGCCGGCTCGATGGCCGCCTACGCGATGCGCATCACCGACCTCGATCCGCTGCAGCACGGCCTGATCTTCGAGCGGTTCCTCAACCCCGACCGCGTGTCGATGCCCGACTTCGACGTCGACTTCGACGACCGTCGCCGCGGCGAAGTCATCCAGTACGTCACCGAGAAGTATGGCGACGACCGAGTGGCACAGATCGTGACGTACGGCACGATCAAGGCGAAGCAGGCGCTGAAGGATGCCGGCCGCGTGCTCGGATTCCCCTTCAGCATGGGGGAGCGCCTCACCAAGGCCATGCCGCCGGCGGTCATGGGCAAGGACGTGCCGCTGACCGACATGTTCAACAGGGATCACCCCCGCTACAAGGAGGCGGGGGAATTCCGCACGCTCATCGAGACCGACCAGGAAGCCAAGACCGTCTTCGACACCGCGGTGGGACTTGAGAACCTGAAGCGCCAATGGGGTGTGCACGCTGCCGGCGTGATCATGTCGAGCGAACCGCTCATCGACATCATCCCGATCATGCGTCGCGAGCAGGACGGCCAGATCGTCACGCAGTTCGACTACCCGTCGTGCGAGTCGCTGGGACTGATCAAGATGGACTTCCTGGGGCTTCGCAACCTCACGATCATCAACGATGCACTCGATAACATCGAGGCCAACCGTGGCGAGCCACTCATCCTCGAGGAGCTCGACCTCGACGATCGCGCATCTTACGAGTTGCTCGCGCGAGGGGACACCCTCGGGGTGTTCCAGCTCGACGGCGGCCCGATGCGATCCCTCCTTCGCCTGATGAAGCCCGACAACTTCGAAGACATCTCGGCCGTGCTCGCGCTGTATCGTCCGGGCCCGATGGGCGTGAACTCGCACATCAACTACGCGCTGCGCAAGAACAAGCAGCAGGAGATCGAGCCGATCCACAAAGAGCTCGAAGAACCCCTCGCCGACATCCTCGACACGACCTATGGCCTCATCGTCTATCAGGAGCAGGTCATGGCCGTCGCCCAGCGCGTCGCGGGCTACACGCTCGGTCAGGCTGACCTCCTTCGCCGCGCGATGGGAAAGAAGAAGAAGTCCGAGCTCGACAAGCAGCAGGAGGTCTTCTTCGGCGGCATGACCGAGCGCGGGTTTTCGGATGCTGCCCAGCAGACCCTCTGGAAGGTTCTGGAGTCGTTCGCCGACTACGCCTTCAACAAGGCCCACACCGCGGCCTACGGGCTCGTGTCGTACTGGACTGCCTACCTCAAGGCCCACTATCCCGCGGAGTACATGGCGGCGCTGCTCACGAGCGTTGGCGACTCGAAAGACAAGATGGCCGTCTACCTCAACGAGTGTCGACGGATGGGCATCCGAGTATTGCCACCGGATGTGAACGAGTCGATCCGCTACTTCGCGGCAGTCGGTGACGACATCCGTTTCGGGCTCGGTGCCGTGCGCAACGTCGGGGCGAACGTCGTCGAAGCGATCGTGCAGGCGCGCGCGGATGAGCACTTCGTGTCGTTCCACGACTTCCTCGCTCGCGTGCCGGTGTCGGTCGCGAACAAGCGCACCGTCGAGTCACTGATCAAGGCCGGCGCCTTCGACACGCTCGGTGCGACCCGTCGCGCACTCCTGGAGATCCACGAGGACGCAACCGAGCAGGCTGTGCTCGACAAGCGCCGCGAAGCCAATGGCGAGGTCGGGTTCGATTTCGACTCGCTGTGGGGGGCGGACGAACCGCAGCAGGTCAACAAGGTTCCCGAGCGTCCGGAATGGACCAAGAAAGACAAACTCGCCTTCGAACGCGAAATGCTGGGGCTCTACGTCTCGGATCATCCGCTCGCGGGCCTCGAGGTCCCGCTTGCCAAGCATGCGTCGATCAACATCCATGACCTCCTGGCCTCTGAAGACCTGGCGGATGGCGATCAGGTGACCATCGCGGGCCTGGTGACGAGTGTGCAGCACCGTGTCGCCAAGTCCAGCGGCAATCCCTACGGCATGATCACGGTCGAGGACTTCGATGGCGAGATCACCGTCATGTTCATGGGAAAGACCTACGCGGAATTCCAGCCGATGCTGCAGGCTGACTCGATCCTCGTCGTTCGAGGACGTGTGTCGCGGCGCGACGACGGCATGAACCTGCATGCGCAGGCCGCGTTCTCACCCGACCTCGGCTCCGTCGACGCATCCGGACCGCTCGTGCTCATGATCCCCGAGCAGCGGGCCACCGAAAGCGTGATCGGCGATCTCGCCGATTGCCTGCGTCGTCACCGCGGTGAGACAGAGGTCACGGTCAAGCTTCACAAGGGCGGCGTGGCGAAGGTGTTCGAGGTGCCGCATCCCGTGACCGTCACCGCCGACCTCTTCGGTGAACTCAAGGGCCTCCTCGGGCCGCAGTGCCTCGGATAGTCCCGGGGCCGAGGCTGAACCGCGCACCGGTGATTCACACCCCGCGCGGGCGATAGCGTAGATGGATGCTTCGCACCCTCGATCTGCGCGGGCAGTCGCTAACGCCCGCAGAGTTGCTCGCCGCCGTACCCCGCGCGACGGCAGCCCGTTCCGAGGCGCTCGCCACTGCCGCGCGCCTCGTCGATGACATCGCCGAGCGCGGCGAGACCGCGCTGCGCGAACAGGCTGAACAGTTCGACGGGGTGACCGGTCACGACATCCGTGTTCCTGCCGAGCACCTTGCCGAGGCCCTTGATTCGCTTGATCCGGTCGTTCGCGACGCTCTGGAGCGAGCCATTGCACGCGTCCGGGCTGCCTCGGCCGTGCAGGTTCCGCCGCCGACCACGACGACGCTGGCCCCGGGTGCGCTCGTGCACCAGCGGTGGCAGCCGGTGCGCCGGGTCGGCGTGTATGTGCCGGGCGGAAAGGCCGTGTATCCGTCCAGCGTCGTGATGAACGTCGTGCCCGCTCAGGCGGCGGGTGTCGAACAAATCGCCCTCGCATCCCCGCCCCAGCGGGCGGAGGATGGGCGAGTCCACCCGGTCATTCTCGCCGCCGCGAAGCTGCTCGGGGTCACCGAGGTGTATGCGATGGGCGGCGCTGGCGCGATCGGCGCTTTCACATACGGGGCAGCAAGCCTGGGTCTCGACCCGGTGGACGTCGTAACGGGACCGGGGAACAACTTCGTGGCTGCCGCAAAGCGTGCGGTGGCCGGTCGCGTCGGCACCGACTCGGAGGCGGGGGCCACCGAGATCCTCATCGTCGCCGACGACACGGCCGACCCGCGGCTGGTGGCGGCCGACCTCATCAGCCAGGCCGAGCACGACGAGCAGGCATCCGCGGTGCTCGTGACATCGTCGGCGGAGCTTGCCGATGCTGTGCAGGCCGAGATCGGCGCACTGGCCGCCCAGACACTCCACGCTGCGCGCATCGAGGTGGCACTGACCGGTCCGCAGTCTGCCATCGTGCTCGTGGACGACCTCGACGCCGCGGTCGACTTCTCGAACGCCTACGCGCCCGAACACCTCGAACTGCACCTTGCCGACCCCGTGCCGCACCGGTTCGTGCACGCCGGGGCCGTCTTCGTCGGCCCGTATTCGCCGGTGAGTCTGGGTGACTACCTCGCGGGAAGCAACCACGTACTCCCCACGGGCGGGCAGGCGCGGTACGCAGCGGGGCTATCTGCCTCGACGTTCCTGCGACCGCAGCAGGTCATCGAGTACGACCGGGATGCCCTGGCGGAGGTATCCGATGCGATCGTGGCGCTCGCGACCGCCGAGGTGCTCCCCGCGCACGGTGAAGCCGTTCGCGCGCGCTTCACCGCGTAGTCTGGGGCTGCTATGCACTGCCCTTTCTGCCGTCACCCCGACTCACGCGTGATCGACTCCCGCACCAGCGACGACGGTCTCAGCATCCGTCGTCGTCGCCAGTGTCCGGAATGCGGTGGCAGGTTTTCGACCATCGAGACGGCGAGCCTCAACGTCATCAAGCGCTCGGGTGTGATCGAACCGTTCAGCCGGGAAAAGGTCATGTCGGGTGTGCGCAAGGCGTGCCAAGGGCGCCCGGTGACCGAGGGCGATCTTGCCGTGCTGGCGCAGACGGTCGAAGAGGCGGTCCGGCAGACCGGTTCGTCGCAGGTGGATACCAACGAGATCGGCCTGGCAATCCTCGGTCCACTCCGCGAACTCGACCAAATCGCTTATCTCCGGTTCGCGAGCGTCTATCAGGCGTTCGATACGTTGGAGGATTTTGAATCGGCGATCGCACAGTTGCGCGCGGATCATCAACGCCTGGCATCCGATCTCGAGGAGTAAGCATGTACCCGTGGCTGTTTCGCACGTTCCTCTCGAAGATGGACCCCGAGGCAGCGCACCATTCGGCGATGCTCGTCATCCGGCTGCTCGGTTTCCCGCCGTTCTCGTGGGTGGCCAGAGCCCTCACCAAGCCTGATCCGTCGCTGCGCGTGCAGACGCTCGGATTGACCTTCGACGCGCCATTCGGTGTGGCAGCCGGGTTCGACAAGGATGCCGTGGGCGTCGACGGCCTGCACGCGCTGGGGTTCGGTCACGTCGAGGTGGGGACGCTGACCGCGATCCCGCAGGCGGGAAACCCGAAGCCGCGCCTGTTCCGCCTCATCCCCGATCGCGCCGTCATCAACCGCATGGGGTTCAACAATCGGGGCTCGTACGCCGCCGCCGCTCGGCTCGAGCGGGCCAGGCGCCGCAGCCACCGCACGGTGCTCGGGGTCAACATCGGCAAGAGCCGGATCGTGGATGTCGAGAATGCCGTTGTCGACTACGTCACGAGTACGCGCCTCCTTGCGCCCGTCGCCGACTACCTCGTCGTCAACGTATCGTCGCCGAACACACCGGGTCTGCGGAGCCTGCAGGCCGTCGAGTCGCTGCGGCCCCTGCTCAGTGCCGTGAAGGACGCTGCCGAAGACACCCCGCTGCTCGTCAAGATCGCGCCCGACCTCTCTGACGACGACATCCGCGACATCACGGCCCTGGCTCTCGAGCTGGGCTTGCAGGGCATCGTCGCGACGAACACGACGATCGCGCGTGATGACCTGGGGCTCGTGACCGACCCGGCGGTGGTCACTGCTGCGGGCGCTGGTGGGCTCTCGGGCAAGCCGCTGGCTCCCCGCGCCCTGGAGGTGCTGCGTCTGGTGCGCTCGCTCGTGCCCGATGACTTCTGCGTCATCTCGGCCGGCGGTGTCGAGACCGCTGCCGACGTGCGCGAGAGGCTGGATGCCGGCGCAACTCTGGTGCAGGGGTACACCGGTTTCCTCTACCGGGGGCCGCTCTGGGCGCGGCAGATCAATCGCGGTCTCGTCCGCGCGTGAGGGCCAGTCGCACCCCGCAACGAAAAGACTTAGGAAACCCTAACTTCATCCGGGATCCGAGGAACCTCCTCGGATATACTCCCGACAGCACAACACCGGCATTCGCGTCGTCGAGTGCTTCAGCGCGGCAGTCGCGCCATGGGAAGGAACCTCTGTGATCGAACGTCACATCAAGCCCGAAGTCGCCGCGATCTTCATCGATGTCGCCCGAGGCCGTCGGGGCATTTACTCCGATGACGCAGCCTTCGAGGAACTGCTGGCCGACGCCAAGGCGGCATTCGAAGCCGCGGACCCCGAGACCGTCGAGATCATCCGCCAGTTCGCGCGGGCCGAGGTCCCGGACGGGGGAGTTCTCTTCCACGGTCTCACCGTCGATCAGGACGACATGGGCGAGAGCCCGCGCGACCCGGTGGCCTTTGAAGGCAAGGATCGTGACCCCGTGACGGAGGCTGCGCTGTTGGCGTTTGCGTCGGTGGCAGGCGAGGTCTTCTCGTTCGCGCGCCAGCACCGTGGTGCGCTGATCCAGAACGTGACCCCCATCCCCGGCCACGAGTACGACGCCGTGGGTACGGGGAGCCGGAGCCTGCTCGACTGGCACTCGGAGGACGCGTTCGATGACGCCCACCCGCAGTTCGTGGGGCTGTTCTGCGTCCGTGGTGACGAGCGCGTGCAGACGGCGCTCGCTCCCGTCGACCGCATCGACCTGGCGGCCGAAGACGAGGCGGTCCTGCGCCAGCCGCGCTTCATGCACGGCATCGACAAGGCATCCGGCGGCACGGGTCGCCCCGAAGACGGCGTCCAGGGCGCAGCGCTCTACGGCGAAGATGGCAAGCGTTTCGTCCGCATCGACATGGACTGTGCCGCTGCCGTCACCGGCGATGACGAGGCTGCCGCTGCGCTGAAGGCGTTCCACGACGGCGCCGACAAGGAGGGGATCTACGTGACCCTCGGTGCCGGCGACATCCTGCTCTTCGACAACCGCCGCGTCATGCACGCGCGGACCCCCTTCGAGCCCCGCTACGACGGCACCGACCGTTGGCTGCAGCGCGTCATCATCACCGATGACCTCGGCCGCTCGGCCGAGCGCCGCATCCATCACCACCGTGTGGTGGAAAACGAGCTCGTAAGCGCCTGACATTCGCTGATCGCACGCGGCCGGCCCCCCCGACGGGGGTGCCGGCCGACGTGTGAGGGCAGCACCCTTCGGAAAGAGAGAGCGATGGCATCGCGAGGACTCGGTTCGCGCTTCGGATACATGGTGGCCCGGTTGAAGGTCATCGACCTCCCCTCTGTCATCGAGCGCGCCCGTGAAGTATCAGCCCAGTTCCACAAGTGGACCCCGGCGGTGGTCGTTGATATGTTCTGGCAGGCGACGTTCCACCAGGTCGGATTCCAGGATTACGTGGACTATGACTTCGCCATCCTGAACCGCCGTGAGCGGCGCACGATGATGACGCACCCGCATTCGAACAAGTACTCCTACACGTTCGATGACCCCGAATACCGCGGAATCTTCTACGACAAGTGGGAGTTCGACCGCGTCTTCTCGGAGCACCTCGGTCGTGACTGGATGATGGTCACCGATGAGAACGTCGACGAGCTGCGCGCCTTCGGCGAGGCGCACCCGGTTCTCATCACCAAGAAGCAGGCGGGTCGCTCGGGGGCAGCGATCAACCGGTACTACGCCACCGAGATCGAGGACTGGGCAGACTTCCACGCGCAGCTGCGCGAGCGCGGCGAACTGCTGATCGAAGAGAACATCGTGCAGCATCCGGATGTCGCAGCCGTCTGTGCGGGCACGGTCAACTCGACCCGCGTGGCCGCCTTCTTCGACGGGGAGAAGACCCACATCCTCGCGATCGCGCAGAAGTTCGGCCGTGGACAGGTGGCTGACCAGATGGACTTCGGCGGTTTCTACACGATGCTCGACCCCGAGACCGGAGCGTCGCTCGGGGACGGCTACGACTCGCACGGACACGTTCACAAGCTCCACCCTGATTCGGGCTACCCGATCGCAGAGTTCCAGCTGCCGATGTTCGACGAGGTCATCGCCTTCGTCGATAAGGTCGCCCGTCACGTACCGCAGGTGAAGTACGTCGGCTGGGATATCGCCGTGACTCCCGACGGGCCCGTGCTCATCGAAGGCAACTGGGCTACGGGCGTCTACGAGAACAAGCCGAGCGTGCTCGGCATCCGCACTGGACACCGCCCGCGGTACCAGAAGGCGATGGGCTTTTGATCAGTCCGACCGGGCCGCGCGTTCGGCTGAGCCGTTCGGCGCTCGTTGCCGGCGCCAGCCGGGCGATCGAGGCTGGGGGAGCGGATGCTGTCGCCGACCTTCGCCGCGACGCCTACGGCCATGGCGTGCAGTTCGTTGCCGAGACTCTGGTGCAGGTCGGCATCCGTGCGGCGGTGCTCGATCCGGAGTCCGTCGAGGTGGCGCAGCGCGTCGGGATCGCTACGGTCGCGGACGCACCCACGCTGGATCCAGCCATCGTCTTCGGTTTCCCCGGCGCCTCCACTGCGGTGGACGACGACGCCGCAGGAATCCGCCGGCCGGTTATGAGCCTCGTCGGCTCTGTGCTCTCGATCAAGGCGCTCCGCGCCGGCGAGGGCGTCTCGTACAACTACACCCACATCGCGTCGCAGGACACGCGTATTGCGTTGGTCTCGGGCGGGTTCGGCCAGGGCGTGGCCCGCTCGCTTGGCAACCACGCCTCCGTCGAGATCCGCGGCGAGGTGTACCCCATCGTCGGCCGCGTCGCGATGGATGTCTGCGTCATCGATGTGGGTGAGGCCGACATCGCGCGCGGTGACGAGGTCATCTACTTCGGTGGCCAGGGCCCCGCACGATCAGCGTTGGCAGCGTGGGAGGCGGCATCCGGGCTGACAGCTGCCGAGCTCGTCTGTGCGCTCGGCCTGCGGCTGCCGCGGGAGGTGGTCGCATGAGCGCGCGCATGGTCGTGGACCTCGGCAGGATCCTCGCCGACATCGACGTGCTGCGGGAGCGCATCGCGCCGGCTGAATACATGCTCGTGGTCAAAAACGACGCCTACGGTCACGGCGTCGATCGTGTTGTCGCGGCTGCGGCAGCTCACGGCGTGCGCTGGTTCGGCGCCTTCGATGTGCCGATGGGTGTGAGGGTGCGAGCCGCGGCAGGCCCGGATGCTCGCGTGTTCTCCTGGGTCACGATCACCCCGCCCGAGATCGCTGTAGCGCTGGATGCCGGCATCGAACTCGGTGTCGGCGACGCGTCCTATCTCGAAGACATCGCGGCAGTCTCTGCGGGACGAGCCACCGCCGTGCACATCAAGATCGACACCGGACTTCACCGCAACGGCGTCAGGCCGGAAGACTGGCCCGCATTCGCAGCGCGAGCCGCCGAACTCGAGGCAAGCGGTGACATCCGGGTCGTCGGAATCTGGAGCCACATCGCCGAAACCAGCGACGAAGACGACGACCGGTCCCGTGCCGCCTTCCTCGACGCCATCAGAATCGCCGAGGACGCGGGCCTGCGCCCACAGGTTCGGCACCTCGCTGCGAGTGCTGCGGCTTTCGCGCGGCCGGAGTTCCGGTTCGACCTTGTCCGCTTCGGAGCGTTCAGCTACGGCATCCGTTCGACCGGTGGCCCCGAGCTCGACGGTATCGCGCCAGCGGCTACCCTGATCGCCACCGTGAGCGACGTCGGAGATTCCTCCGTCGAGGTCTCCTATGGGTATCTCGACGGCCTTCCGTCGACGCTTGCGGGCCGGATGTCGGTGGGTACAGCCGCAGGTCCGCGCCTCGTCCGCGAGATCGGCCCGGTATCGATGCTGATCGACCCATGGCCGGGTGCCGCCATCGGCGACGAGGTCTACCTCTTCGGCCCCGGGACGCGCGGCGAGTCAAGTGTGACGACCCTCGCCGAGGCTATCGGTACGGTCGGCGAAGAGATCATCGTCCGCGTCTCACCGCTCGTCCCGCGCATCTACGTCTAACCCGGAGCGCAGCGGAGCGGGGGTGCCGGGTGTCGAGCTGGCATCGGGTCTGGCGGGAGGCCGCGCAGCGGCCGGGGGCATGTCTCGACACCCGGCACCCCCGCGCAGCGGAGCGCGCCAAGCTGCTAGACCGATCTCAGGAGGGGTACTGGCCCCGGCGAACCTGCGCCTTCGGGAGTCGCATGAACCGCATCTGGACGCTACGCATCGAGGCGTACCAGCCGAGCCCCTTCTCGACCTTGCTTGCGCCGAACTTGTCGCTCACGGCGCGCTTGACGCGGATCGAGGTGATGATCATGTCGCCGATCACGAAGAAGATGAACACCCACAGCGCCACGAACGCCCAGTACTGGATGAACTGGAGCGGGATGAAGGTGGCGACGATGACGACGACCATGGCCGGCATCACAGCCTCACCGAGGTGCCAGCCGGCGTCGACGAAGTCGCGCGCGAACTTGCGCTGCGGTCCCTGATCGCGCGCGGGGAGGTACTTCTGCTCGCCGTTGGCCATGCCGATGCGGGCGCGTTCCCGGGCGGAGGCGAGATCAGCCTTGCGCTGCGCTTTCGCTTCCTTGGTGTCGGGAACGAGCGGGCGCTTGCGTGCAGCCTCCTGCTCGGCGCGGCTCGGCGTCGCCTTTCCCTTGCCGACGGTCGACGTCGACGCGTCCTTCGGTGCCTCGGGGGCGGGGGTCTTGGCCACGATGATCCTCGCTGTCGCGTTACGGGTTGTCCTTAAGATTACCCGCATGAGTGATATCGCCTCCCGTTCCGATGCTGTCCGTGACGCCGCCGAGACCGGCATCCCCCGTGCGCTGGCGGATTTGGGCGATCTGGTGCGGATTCCCTCCATCGCCTGGCCGTCGATGGATCAGCAGCAGCTCGTGCGTAGCGCAGAGGCCGTTGCGGCACTGGTTGAGAGCACGGGAGTGTTCGATTCGGTGACCATCAAGCGGGCTGCGATTCCCGGCACCGAGGAGTTCGGACAGCCAGCCGTGCTGGCAACGCGCGCCGCGCGTAACGGTCGCCCGACGGTGCTGCTGTACGCGCACCACGACGTCCAGCCCATCGGCGACGAAGCTCTCTGGGAGACCCCGCCGTTCCAGCCCACGGTTCGGGAGGGGCGGCTCTACGGGCGTGGCGCAGCCGACGACAAGGCTGGCATCATGGCGCACGTCGGTGCGCTCCGTGCGCTCGTCGAGGCGCTGGGTCCAGACTTCGATCTCGGGCTGGCCCTTTTCATCGAAGGCGAAGAAGAGTACGGCTCGCGCTCGTTTGCGCAGTTCCTGAGCGACAACGCGGATGCCCTGCGTGCCGATGTGATCGTCGTCGCCGACTCCGGCAACTGGGATGACCAGACACCGGGGCTGACGGTTTCACTGCGCGGCAATGCCCGCTTCTCTATGCGGGTGCGCACGCTCGAGCACGCATCCCACTCGGGGATGTTCGGGGGAGCGGTACCCGACGCGATGCTCGCCACCATCACGCTGCTGGCGACCCTCTGGGATGCCGAGGGGTCTGTTGCGGTTGAGGGACTGAGCTCGCGAAAGGCCGAAACCCCCGACTACACCGAAGCCACACTGCGTTCGGAGACTGGCTTGCTCGATGGGGTCAGCCCGATCGGCGACGGCTCGATCATCGGACGGATCTGGAACAAACCGTCGGTCACGGTGATCGGCATCGACGCGACCGACGTCGCGTCGGCATCCAACACCCTCTCCCCAGAGGTGACCGTCGTCATCAGCGCCCGTGTCGCGCCGGGCCAGAGCGCAGCGGACGCTTATGCAGCGCTCGAGGCGCACCTCCGTGCCCACGCACCCTTCGGAGCGCACCTGGAGTTCTTCGACGTCGACCTCGGCAATCCGTTCCTCGTCGACACGTCGGGCTGGGCGGTGCAGGACGTTCGCGAGGCACTCGCCGAGGGGTACGGTGTGGACCCGGTCGATATCGGGGTAGGCGGCTCGATCCCGTTCATCGCGGATCTGGTCCGCGAGTTCCCGGGTGCGCAGATCCTCGTCACCGGGGTCGAGGATCCGCACTCCCGTGCTCACAGCCCCAACGAGTCGCTGCACCTGGAGACGTTCCGCCACGCGCTCATCTCGGAGGCGTTGCTGCTGGAGAAACTGGACGCGCGCACGCTCTGACCTCCACGTAGTTCCGCCGTCGTCCTCGGCAGCGGGCGTAGAATTTCAGCATCCACCCCGACGGCTTCAGCCGATAAGGAGAGTCATGACCGACACCGCACTGACCACGGACCAGACCGCCCGCGAGCACGGCGTCGCGCTCACCGACGCCGCGGCAGCCAAGGTCAAGAGCCTGCTCGACCAGGAGGGTCGCGACGACCTGCGCCTGCGCGTGGCTGTTCAGCCCGGCGGATGCAGCGGCCTGATCTACCAGCTGTACTTCGACGAGCGCTACCTCGACGGCGACAAGACCGTCGATTTCGAGGGTGTCGAAGTCATCGTCGACGACATGAGCGTGCCGTACCTGGACGGCGCCACGATCGACTTCAAGGACACGATTTCGGAGCAGGGCTTCACGATCGACAACCCGAACGCGCAGGGTAGCTGCGCGTGTGGTGACAGCTTCCACTGACCCCGAAGCTTAAGCCCGCGAGAAGGCTGACCTTCAGTACCCCGAAAGTGCGTGGATGCTGAGTGGTTGGCCTCAAGCAGGTGTGAGCTTGCCCTAGACTGACCACAGTCACACTTCGCAACGTGGAAAGGTGCGCCTGTGCCATCCAAACGCCGACTCCGCTGGGTTCTTCTACCGGTTGGTGCCGCCGCGGCCCTGGTGCTCGCAGGATGTACGCCGACGGAGCTGAACGGGTTCCTTCCCGGCTTCGTTGAAGACGGAACTCCTGCGACCAACCACACCGAGATGATCTCGGGGCTGTGGGTCAACTCGTGGATCGTGCTGCTGGTTGTCGGCATCATCACGTGGACGCTCATGGGGTGGGCAGCGATCGCATACCGTCGCCGCAAGGGGCAGACCGGCCTTCCGGTTCAGCTGCGGTACAACATGCCGATCGAGATCTTCTACACGATCGTGCCCTTCATCCTCGTGATCGGTTTCTTCGCGTTCACGGCGCGGGACCAGGCGATCATCGAGACGCAGTACGACGACCCGGACGTGTCGATCACCGCGATCGGCAAGCAGTGGGCGTGGGACTTCCAGTACAACGGTGACGAGGAAGACAACTCCGACGCCGTCTGGACGATGGGTATTCAGGCCCAGCCCGACAAGGCCGGCAACATCGACCAGGAGGCGCTGCCGACGCTGTACCTGCCGGTCGACCAGACCGTGCAGATCAAACTGCAGTCGCGGGATGTCATCCACTCGTTCTGGGTCGTCGACTTCCTCTACAAGAAGGACATGTACATCGGGAAGGACAACTACTGGTCCTTCACTCCGACCCGTGAGGGCACCTACGCCGGCCGCTGTGCGGAGCTGTGTGGCGAGTACCACTCGATGATGCTCTTCACCGTCCAGGTCGTCAGCGCCGACGAGTACGAGGCCTACCTCGCAAGTCTCGAGGCAAAGGGTCAGACCGGCGACATCAACGACGCATACGACCGCCTGCAGAACACGCCGAACGATCCCACGGATCCCTCGGTCCAGCAGTCAGATGAGGGGAACGAGTGATGGCCACCACGCTGCCGCTTCAGGACGCGGACTCGTCGCGCCCGCGCACTCTCCCGGCACGGCAGGCGGCGCTGATGTCGTCGTCGCGTGTCGAGCAGAAGGGCAACATCGTCGTCAAGTGGATCACCTCCACTGACCACAAGACGATCGGGTACATGTACCTGATCGCTTCGTTCCTGTTCTTCCTGCTCGGCGGTGTGATGGCGCTCATCATCCGTGCGGAGCTGTTCGAACCCGGCATGCAGGTGCTGCCCACGAAGGAGCAGTACAACCAGTTGTTCACGATGCACGGCACGATCATGCTGCTGATGTTCGCGACTCCGCTGTTCGCCGGGTTTGCGAACGCCATTCTTCCCCTGCAGCTCGGTGCCCCCGACGTCGCGTTCCCCCGCCTGAACGCCTTCGCGTTCTGGCTCTTCCTGTTCGGCTCGATCATCGCGATCTCCGGCTTCCTCACCCCGCAGGGTGCGGCCGCGTTCGGGTGGTTCGCCTACCAACCGCTGGCGAACGCGAGCTTCTCACCGGGGGTCGGCGGCAATCTCTGGATGCTCGGCCTCGGCATGAGCGGTTTCGGCACGATCCTCGGAGCCGTCAACTTCATCACGACCGTGATCACGATGCGCGCCCCCGGCATGACGATGTGGCGGATGCCGATCTTCAGCTGGAACACGCTGGTGACCAGCATCCTGATCCTCATGGCCTTCCCGGTGCTGGCTGCGGCGATCCTCGCCGCGGCGGCAGACCGCGTGCTCGGTGCACAGATCTACAACCCCGAGAACGGTGGCGTGCTGCTGTGGCAGCACCTGTTCTGGTTCTTCGGTCACCCTGAGGTCTACATCATCGCACTGCCGTTCTTCGGCATCGTGACCGAGATCTTCGCGGTGTTCAGCCGCAAGCCGGTCTTCGGCTACAAGACGCTGGTCTACGCGACGATCTCGATCGCCGCACTCTCGGTGGCGGTGTGGGCACACCACATGTACGTCACCGGCGGAGTGCTGCTGCCGTTCTTCGCCCTGATGACCATGCTCATCGCCGTCCCGACGGGCGTGAAGATCTTCAACTGGATCGGAACGATGTGGCGAGGGTCGGTGACCTTCGAGACACCGATGACCTTCGCGCTCGGCTTCCTCGTCTCGTTCGTCTTCGGTGGGCTGACCGGTGTCATCCTCGCGTCGCCGCCGCTGGACTTCGCACTGTCTGACTCGTACTTCGTGGTCGCGCACTTCCACTACGTGATCTTCGGAACCGTCGTGTTCGCGATGTTCGCGGGCTTCTACTTCTGGTGGCCCAAGTGGACCGGTCGGATGCTCAACGAGCGCCTCGGTTACGTGCACTTCTGGTTGCTGTTCATCGGCTTCCACATGACGTTCCTCGTGCAGCACTGGTTGGGTGTCGAGGGTATGGTCCGCCGCTACGCCGACTACGCGGAAGCCGACGGATTCACGTGGCAGAACCAGCTGTCGACGGTCGGCGCGATGCTGCTCGCGGTCTCGATGATTCCGTTCCTTCTGAACGTGTGGATCACCGCCCGCAAGGCTCCGAAGGTCACGGTCAACGACCCCTGGGGCTACGGCGGATCGCTCGAGTGGGCGACCTCGTGCCCGCCGCCGCGACACAACTTCACGTCGATCCCGCGCATCCGCAGTGAGCGTCCGGCGTTCGATCTGAACCACCCTGAAGCTGCTCCGATGACGGTGGGTGTCGGCCCGGCCAAGGACGCTCCGCATACCCCGGTCGTCGATCTTGCCGACGGGAAGGTGAAGTAGTCCGATGCGCACCAACGTCGCGCTCTGGTGGATCCTGGCGGGTTTCTTCGCTCTCGTCGGTGTCGTCTACACCATCTGGAGCCTCATCTGGTACGGCAACCTCGAGTGGGTCGGTACTGTCGCGCTGTTCTTCACGGCCCTGATGGGCGCTCTGGTCGCCTTCTACACGGGTGCGGTTCGACGCGCTCAGGGGGGCGAGCTTCCCGAGGACACCCTCACGGCGGACATCGACGACGGCGATCCCGAGATCGGTGAATTCAGCCCCTGGTCGTGGTGGCCGATCGTCCTCGCGTTCTCGGCAGCCATCGCCATGATCGGTCTGTCGGTGGGCGCGTGGATGGTCCCGATCGGCTTGGGTATCTTCCTGGTTGCCATCGTCGGGTGGGTCTACGAGTACTACCGCGGCTACTTCGCCCGCTGACGTTCCGCGGGTGCGCTCCGTCGAGAACTCTCTCGCCCGCGTCGGTGTCAATGTCGGGTTCGCTCGTGCCGTTGTGACCGGAATGGTGGACGGCAGTCTGCGCGCCTGGGAGTCCGCGGGTGGCACCTCGTATCACGCAGTTCACCCGTATGGGATGTCCCTCATCTGGGGTGACACCGTGGATGCAGAGTTCGATCGGATCATCTCGCACCTGCAGGAGGGCCAGTACCGATCACGGGACGAGTGGTTGCAGATAGATCCGCGATGGGCCGATCTGCCATGGGAACGTGAGCTGACGCGCTCCATCGGTATGAGCGGTCTCAGCATCCGCCAGCGGCTCAACTTCGAGTTCGAGCCGTCGGCGTTCCTCGCCGCGCGACGTGGGGCGGTTCCCGAGGGGTGGTCTCTTGTCCGCGCCGACGAGTCCGATTACCACCGGAGCGGGTCGGTCGTTCCGGCAAGGTTCTGGCGTAGCGCCGGCGACTTCGTGCGTCATGGCGGTGGATGGAGGGCCGAGCGGGACGGGTTCCGTGGTGCTCTCGCCTTCACGTCGTTCCGCTTCGACGACGACCTGGAGATCGGAATCGAGACCCATCCCGAGGCGCGCGGCCAGGGGCTCGCTACGGCCGTCGCCGCGCGCATGATCGGTGATCTCCTGGACCGGGGAATCACGCCGATCTGGTCATGTCGTGACAGCAATCATGCGTCCATCGCGTTGGCGAGCAAGCTCGGGTTCCGACCGACGGTGCGTTTGCCGTACTACGGCATTGCACGAGCTTCGACGCGCGAGACCCGCTAGCGGGCTCGTTGCACGAGCAGCACGCCGCCGATCACGATGACCGCGCCGATGAGCTCGTTCAGCGTGAACCTTTCGCCGAGTACGAGGACACCGAGGCCTACCCCGACGACCGGAATCACGTAGGTCACGGTTGATGCGCCAACGGCGCCCCACTCGCTGACGACTCGCGTGTTCCAGACGTAGACGATTCCTGTGCCGAGGCACCCGAGAGCGACGAGCGCGAGGACCGGGGCCGGGGCCCAGGCGACCGGCGAGAGACCGATGATCGGGAGCAGAGCCAGGGCGAGCGCGCCTGCGACAGCCATTTGTGTCGACGCGATCGTCACGCTGTCGTGGGTGTGGGTTCCCGTGATGAAGCGCCGAATCCAGCCGAGGGCGATGCCATACGAGGCGGTGGCGCCCAGACAAGCGAGCTGCGCGGGAAGAGATGCGGCGAACTCTGGGGAGGAAACGACATCCCACACGCCCATGACGATCGCGACACCGACAGCTCCGATGATCACCCCGACCAGGCGTCGTGCTGTCATCCGTTCGCTGGGGAGCACGACGACGGCCACCAGTGTCGTCCACAGCGGCGTTGTCGCGTTCAGAATCGCCGACAGCCCGGATGGCAGGCTCTGAGCAGCCCAAGCGAAGAGCAGGAACGGCAGAAGGCAGAAGAAGACTGCCACGACGATCATGTGCAGCCACAGGCGGCGTTCGCGTGGCCACCGTCGACGCGTGAGCGCCATGATCGCGGCGAGTGTCACAGAGCCCAGGATGATGCGTCCCAGGGCAACCTGTGCGGGGTCGAAGGCGCCGACCGCGACCTTCATGAACAGGAAGCTTGCACCCCACACCAGAGACAGCGCCGCGAACATGATAGCGACCGTGGTGTTTCGGGTCGGCGCGAGGAGTGGAGAAGCGGACACGATGGTGACGCTATCCGGTGCGACCGACCCGGCGCTGGCGGGAATCGGACCCCGCCTTCATCCGCGGACCACCATCACCAGCGGGTCGAACACGCGGGGGAGTGGACCCTCGTTGTTCTCGGTCGGTTGACCTTCCCGCGCCCAGTACTCGTACCCGCCGATCATCTCCTTGACCGCGTAGCCGAGCTTCGCGAACTCGAGAGCCCCCTTGACGCCGGCATTGCAGCCCGGGCTCCAGCAGTAGACGACCACGGTGGCATCCGCGGCGATCTCACGCGGGGCGCGCTCCGCGATCTCGCGGTAGGGCATATGGATCGCGCCGGTGATGCGTCCCTGGCGCCAGGCGTCGACGCCGCGCACATCGACGAGCACGATGTCTTCTCCGGCCTTCTGAGCGGCGTACACGTCCGACGGATCGGTCTCGTGGGCGAGGCGGGTGGCGAAGAAGTCTGCGCTGCTCATGATGCCGACACTAGAGGCAAGTCATGACATTGAGAGCGCCGCAGGCACCCTCCTGCGGCCACGTTTCGGCCGGATCCTGCCATTGCCCGCTGCAGTGAGATGCGGGCAACGGCGCGGGCCCGACATCCGTGGATGCCGGGCCCGCGCACTGGTTGATTCGGGACTACTTCGTGTCGCCGCTGGGGTGAACGTCGTCGTCAGGATCGACATCCGTGTTCGACGTGCCCTTATCGGCAGCCGTGTTCTCCACGACCTCGTCCGTGACGATCACGTTCGTCGGGCGAACAGCCGTCTCGGACTGCTTGCCGTCGGTGATCGGGTGGTGCGGAGCATCCGGAACCCCGGCGCGCTCGTGCATCGCCTGGATCTCGGCATCCTCCTGCTCGGCGATGTGGTCGAGCTCGTGGTGCTGGTGCGAGAGCGCCTCGTCGACCTCGGCCTGCGTGACAGGAGCGAGGCGGTCTTCGAAGAACCAGCGCGACAGCGAGGCACGGAAGTTCTGGTGCCACGGAATCTGCCCACCCGAGTTCGGACGAACGACCAGCGGCTCGTAGATCTCGAAGTCCACGAGCTTCCAGCGCTCGTACTCGTCGACGGGCTGGTGAACCTCGATGTACTCACCACCGGGGAGGCGGACGATGCGGCCCGACTCGTAGCCGTGAAGGGCGATCTCGCGGTCCTTCTTCTGGAGCGCGATAGCGATGCGCTTCGTGACGAAGTAGGCGATGACCGGACCCACGAACAGCAGAGCCTGCAGCGTGTGGATGACACCCTCCATCGTCACCCAGAAGTGGGTGGCGATGATGTCGGAGGATGCCGCTGCCCACAGCACCGCGTAGAAGGTGACGCCGGCGGCGCCGATGGCGGTGCGGGTCGGGGCGTTGCGCGGACGCTGCGCGATGTGGTGCTCGCGCTTGTCGCCGGTGATCCACGCCTCGATGAAGGGGTAGAACGCGACCAGGGCGATGAAGAGCACCAGCACCGTGATCGGCAGGATGATGTTCCACGACCAGGTGTGATCCCAGAAGACCGTCTCGAGGTGCGGCGGCACGAGACGTAGCGCACCGTCGGCGAATCCGATGTACCAGTCAGGCTGGGTACCCGCAGACACCGGCGAGGGGTCATAGGGACCGTAGTTCCAGACCGGGTTGATCGTGAAGAGGGATGCGATCAGCACGATCACACCGAAGACGATGAAGAAGAATCCACCCATCTTCGAGGCGTACACCGGGAGCATCGGGTAGCCCACGACGTTGTCGTTCGACCGGCCGGGGCCGGCGAACTGCGTGTGCTTGTTGATGATCATGAGGATCAGGTGTGCCGCGAGCAGCGCGACCAGGATCGCCGGCAGCAGCAGGATGTGCAGTGTGTACAGGCGTCCGACGATCTGCATGCCGGGGAACTCGCCGCCGAACAGCAGGAACGAGGTCCAGGTGCCGATCAGCGGGATGCCCTTGATCATGCCGTCGATGATTCGGAGGCCATTGCCCGAGAGCAGGTCGTCGGGGAGCGAGTAGCCGGTGAAGCCCTCACCCATCGCGAGGACGAACAGCACGAAGCCGATCAGCCAGTTCAGTTCACGCGGCTTGCGGAACGCGCCGGTGAAGAACACTCGCAGCATGTGCACACCGATACCGGCGATGAACACGAGCGCTGCCCAGTGGTGGATCTGGCGCACCAGCAGACCGCCGCGGATGTCGAACGAGATCCGCAGGGTCGAGTCCAGCGCCGCCGACATCTCCACGCCACGCATCGGGATGTAGGCGCCCGTGTAGTGGGTGGGAACCATCGAGGCCTGGAAGAAGAACGTCAGGAACGTTCCCGAGAGCAGGACGACGACGAAGCTCCACAGCGCGATCTCACCGAGCATGAACGACCAGTGGTCGGGGAAGATCTTGCGACCGAGCTCTTTGACCAGTCCCGAGAGGCTGGTGCGCTCGTCGAGGTAGTTGGCGGTGGCGCCGACGAATCGGCCGCCGAGCGGCTTTTCTCTGGTGGTACCGACGGCCGTCTCGTCAGTAGCGGTGGCGGTGCTCAATGGCGCTCCCAGAAGCTCGGGCCGACGGGTTCGGTGAAGTCGCTCTGCGCGACGAGGTAGCCCTCGTCATCCACCTCGATGGGCAGCTGTGGCAGCGGGCGGGCAGCGGGGCCGAAGATGACCTTCGCGCCGTCCGACACGTCGAACTGCGACTGGTGGCAGGGGCACAGCAGGTGGTGCGTCTGCTGCTCGTAGAGAGCCACCGGGCAGCCGACGTGGGTGCAGACCTTCGAGTACGCGACGATGCCATCGTACGACCAGCTTGCCCGCTCGGGCGTCTCGGTGATCTGCTCGGGGAGCATGCGCACCAGCAGCACGATGGCCTTGGCCTTTTCTTCGAGGTAGCCCTCTTCGTGGCTGAGGTCGGCGAGCGGCTCGGGGATCACGTGGACTGCCGAGCCGAGGGTGACCTCGGATGCCTTGATCGGCGTTCCCTCGGGGTCCTTGGCAAGACGCATCCCCGGCTTCCACATCGTGTGGCTGAGCAGATACACCGGGTTGCCCGCGTTCGGGCGCTCGGGGGTGTTCTCGGGGGCGAGGCCGCGGAAGAGGGTGATGGCCGGGAGGATCGAGGCGATCAGAGCGGCGAAGAGGCCGCCCCGGATGACGGTGCGCCGACCGAACCCGGACTCTTCGTTGGCCGCTTCGAAGACAGCGACGGCGCCCGCACGCGTCGCGTCGGTGCCGCGGGTGGGGTGGCGCGCCTCGGTGTGCTCCTTGTCGGACATCACCGCCTTGGACCAGTGGATCGCCGCGACACCGATCGCCAGCAGCGCGAGGGCGATGCCGAGGCCGATGAAGAGGTTGTTGTCGCGGATCGCGGGGATCTCACCGCTCTCGATCGGGAAGATCATGTAGGCGGCGACCGCCCACAGTGACCCCGCGACCGAGATGTAGAAGAGCGTGTAGATCGTGCGGACGGCGCGCTTCATCGCCGCCGGGTCCTTGTCAGTCATCCGCTCACGGTGCGGCGGAAGCTCGGGGTTACGCACGGGGTCGGTGACGGCGACGGCCGTTCCCGACAAGGGCTGGTACGACGCCCTGTCGAGGCCGTGCGGGTCGTCCTCGTGTGCCATGGTGCTCCTCTAGCGTCTTGCTACGTATTCGGTCTGCGGGGTCAGTTGGATTTCGCCGTGATCCACACGGTGATGCCGATCAGGGTGCTGATTCCGAAGATCCAGATGAACAGACCCTCAGCGACCGGTCCGAGCGACCCGAGTTTGAACCCGCCGGGGGACTCGGTCTGCTGGATGTACAGCAGCGACGAGATGATGTCTCGCTTGTCCTCGTCGGTCAGGTACATGTTGTTGAACACCGGCATGTTCTGGGGGCCGGTGACCATGGCTGCGTAGATGTGCAGGGCGCTCACCTCGGTCAGGGCCGGAGCGTACTTGCCCTCCGTCAGGGCGCCACCGGCGCCGGCGACGTTGTGGCACATCGCGCAGTTGATGCGGAACAGCTCAGCTCCGCGCGCGACATCGCCTTCACCGTCGAGGATCTCCGGGTCCGGGAAGTCGGGACCCGGCGCGACGGACTGCACGTAGTTGGCCATCGCGAGGATCTGATCGTCGGTGAACTGCACCGGCTTCTGGGGAGCCTGAGGACCCTGCATCTGCAGCGGCATCCGGCCGGTCCCGACCTGGAAGTCGACGGCGACAGCCCCGACACCGTAGAGGGACGGGCCGTTCTCGGTGCCCTGCAGGTCAAGTCCGTGGCAGGTAGCGCAGTTGGCCTGGAACAGCTTCTTGCCGTCTTCGATCGTGAGGCTCGTGGCTGTTGCGGTGTCAGGCTCGGTGGCTGCCATCGCGGCGGAGGCGCCAGCGTAGACGCCGCCGGTGATGAGCAGTCCGATGCCGATGAGCGCGGTCGCGGCCCACGGGCTGCGGCGGCCGGTGGAGCGGCGCTTGGTCTGTCGTGCCATGAGGGTGATTCAGCTCCGCTCGGGTTACTTGAGGAAGTAGATGACGAAGAACAGGGCGATCCAGACGACGTCGACGAAGTGCCAGTAGTACGACACGACGATCGAGGAGGTCATCTCCTTGCGGCCGAAGTTCTTGACCGCGAAGGCGCGTCCGATCACCAGGAGGAAGGCGATGAGACCGCCGGTCACGTGGAGGGCGTGGAAGCCGGTCGTCAGGTAGAAGGCCGAAGCGTAGGCATTCGCCTGGATGGGCATCCCTTCGGCGACGAGCTGGGCGTACTCCCACACCTGGCCCGACACGAAGATGGCGCCGAGGGCGAATGTCAGCCAGAACCACTCGACCATGCCCCAGCGGTCGCGGAACCTGTTGGTCTTGACCGTGTACGGCTGGAAGCGCTCAGCAGCGAACACACCCATCTGGCAGGTGACGGATGAGAGCACCAGGATCGTGGTGTTGACCGCGGCGAACGGAACGTTCAGCAGCTGGGTCTCTTGGGCCCACAGGTCGGGGGAGGTGCTTCGCAGTGTGAAATAGATCGCGAAAAGGCCGGCGAAGAACATGACTTCGCTGCCGAGCCACACGATTGTTCCAACTGCGACCGGGTCGGGTCGCTTGACCGACCGCATGGCCTGGGAGTACGTCGCTGAGCTGGTGGTCACATTCTTCATTATGGCTGAAGATTTGCCTGGGGTTTCGCATGAGCCACCACTGATGTGAGGTGGTTTGCGACTTAGGTGCACCTCAGTTGCCCGTCCCGCTACGCTCGGAGCCATGACCCAGCAGTCGTCATGGTCCTCGATCATCAGCGCCCTCCTCGAGGGTAAGGACCTCAGCGTGTCGGAGTCGACGTGGGCAATGCGCCAGATCATGGCTGGGGAGGCGACTGCCTCGCAGTTGGCCGGATTCCTCATCGCCCTCCGCGCCAAGGGCGAGACCGTCGATGAGATCGTGGGTTTCCGCGACGCAATCCTCGAGGCTGCGCTCCCGCTTCCCGTGGATCCTCACGTCCTGGACATCGTCGGAACCGGTGGAGACCGTCATCGCACCGTCAATGTGTCTACGACAGCATCGATCGTCGCCGCTGCCGCCGGCATCCCGGTCGTCAAGCACGGGAACAAGGCGGCGAGTTCTGCATCCGGGTCTTCCGACGTCCTCTCGGCGCTCGGCATTGATCTTCGCCTCTCGCCGGATGCCGTCGCCGAGGTCCTCGACCGCGCCGGCATCACCTTCGCCTTCGCTGCCGCATTCCACCCCGGATTCCGGCACGCCGGGCCCACGCGCGCCGAGCTCGGGGTTCCGACCGTCTTCAATTTCCTCGGCCCGCTGTGCAACCCCGCCCGTGCCGAGGCGAACGCGGTGGGCGTCGCGCACCTGGACCGCGTTCCTCTGATCACCGGCGTGTTCCGCACCCGCGGCGCAACAGCGCTGGTGTTCCGCGGCGACGACGGGCTCGATGAACTGACCACCACCGGACACAGCCGGATCTGGGAAGTGTCGCGCGGCGACATCCACGAGCACGATCTCGATCCGCGGGATCTCGGCATCCCGCTTGCGATGCTCGACGATCTTCGCGGTGGCGCGCCCGAGCACAACGCCGAGATCGTCCGGCGTGTGCTGGCGGGCGAGACGGGGCCGGTGCGTGACATTGTGCTGCTGAACGCGGCAGCGGGGATCGTGGCGTTCCGGCTGTCGCAGGATGCCGCGCAGGCGCAGGTGCCCATTGTTGAGCGCCTGCGGGAGGCGCAAGTGGACGCCGCTGCGGCTATCGACTCAGGTGCTGCTGCCGCAAAGCTGGACGCGTGGGCCGAGGCGACCGCTGCGCTCGCGCCCTGACCTGGGTCATTCACCGAATTTCTCGTCGGGGGACCTACGTCACTTTCCGTAGGCCAGCCGGCTTCGTACCGTGGATGTCGACGGTGAGAGACACCGTCGAATCCCCCCGACGATGCATGTCCCTGAAGGAGAAATCGCCATGTCCGCCACCGACACAGCCAGCGCCACTGACACCGTTCAGGCGCCCGCCCGCAACCTCGGTCTCGTGAAGGTGGTGGGGATCCTCGGCATCGTCGGCGGCGCCCTGCTCATCATCGTGGGCATCGTCGTGTGGGCTACCGTCTCGAGCCAGCTGCGCGCCGAGAACATCACCATCCCCGAGGACGCGATCGCCTTCCAGGGCCAGACGGTCGCCGGCCCCTTCACCGCCTACGTTCAGGCCGACATCATTCAGCACCACGCCCTCGAGGCATCCGGCGGTGCCACTTACGCCGAGCTCGACCGCGAGGACCCGGTGCGCGCGACCATGATGAACGCATCGTTCCTGCGGGCATCCCTGTTCACCTCGGTCGTCAGCTTTGGTGTCTCCGCTTTCGCGATGGGGATCGGTGTGCTCTCGATCCTGTTCGGCTGGGCTCTCCACCGCCTCGCCAGTGCCCCCGTCGTCGTCAAGCGCGCGGGAGTCACACCCTGACGCGCTGACGTCCCGCCGACCCTCCTCGCGGAGGTAGGACTTCTCCCGGGCGTAGGTCGATCGCAACTGCAATCGACCTACGCCCGGGATTTTGCCTACCTGCAGAAGGCGATGCGCGCGTCGGCGGGGCGTGTCAGGCTGGGCGACATGAGCGAGCCGGAGCTGCAGCCATACGACGCGCTGATCGAGATCGCGCTGCTGCTGGAGCGGGAGCGGGCGATCCGCTACAAGGCGAAGGCGTTTCGTACTGCCGCGGCAGCGATCGAGGGGCTGGATGCCGCGCAGCTGGCCGATACGGCGGGGTTGCGGCGCCGGAAGGGGATCGGTGAGTCGACCCTGGCGGTGATCGTTCAGGCCCGGGAGGGGCGCGTGCCGGACTACCTCGCGGAACTGCGGGAGCGGGCCGGCATCCGACCGTCTGCGCTTGGCGCGCTGCTGCGCGGCGACCTTCACAGCCATTCGGACTGGTCGGACGGCACGACGCCGATCGCGGCGATGGTGAAGGCTGCGCGCGAACTCGGACGGGAGTATCTCGCGCTCACCGACCACTCGCCGCGGCTGCGCGTGGCAAACGGCCTGTCGGCGCAGCGGCTTCGCGATCAGATCCCGATCGTGGAGAGCTTTCGCGACGACCGGTTCACCCTGCTCACGGGCATCGAGGTCGACATCCTCGAAGACGGCGGGCTCGATCAGCAGGATGAACTGCTGCGCTCGCTGGAGATCGTCGTGGCATCCGTTCACTCGAAGCTGCGGATGGAGCGCGGCCCCATGACGGCGAGGATGCTGCGCGCCGTGCGAAGCGGCAGGATCGATGTGCTCGGTCACGTCACAGGGCGACTCGTCTCCGGTCAGCGGGGGACGAGGCCCCCATCTGATTTCGACGCGGATCGGGTGTTCGAGGCCTGCGCGGAAGCCGGTGTCGCTGTCGAGATCAACTCGCGGCCGGAACGCGAGGACCCGCCCGATGAACTGATCGCGCTCGCCCTCACGAAGGGATGTCTGTTCTCGATCGACTCCGACGCCCATGCGCCGGGTCATCTGTCGCTGTTGGACTACGGCGCGGAGCGCGCAGAACGGTTGGGAGTTCCGCCGGAGCGGATCGTCACGACGTGGCCGCTGGCGCGCCTGCGGGAGTGGACAGCGACGCGACGTTGAGCGCGGGCGTCGTCAGTTGCAGGTGCAGAGCTGGTCTTTGGGAACGCCAGCGAGGGCCTGCTCGACGTGCATGCCGCAGCCGGTCCAGGTGATCTTGCCGCATGACGAGCAACGAATCTGAGAGCACATGGGGATGTCCTTCCGGGGTCTGGTTGGTGATGTTCGATAACTACGATACCCCTGGGGGTATAAGGGGCGCAACCTGA
>NZ_JBBWSA010000008.1:0-143695 GCF_038150145.1 Microbacterium schleiferi | reverse complement strand
GATGTGGTCGCGGTGTTTCTGAGACTGCCGCTTCTTTGTGATGAGATCCAACGGGCCGGTCACGGTGAGTTCATCCTCCCAGCACTCGATCCCGGTGACGCCGGGAAGCAAGTTACGGGTGAAGACGGGATCTCGGCCCTCTCGGCGCTGGCGCGTGTAATCGCGCAGCAGACGGAAGGCGATTCCAGACAGCAGCGCAATCGCGACGAGGTTGACAAGAGCCATGACGCCCATGATCCCGTCCGCGAAGCTCCAGACCAGGTCGGCGGAGGCGAGCGAGCCGACGAGAACCGCGAGCACCACGGCAACGCGATAGGCCGGGAGCACCCCGCGACGTGTGGTGATGAACTCGATGTTGGACTGGCCGTAGTAGTAATTGCCGAGGATCGACGAGAACGCGAGCAGGAAGATGATGATGCTGAGCGCAATGTTCGACCACTCGCCGAGCGTGGAGACGAGCGCCCCCTGCGTGAGTGCGATTCCTCGCGATGCGCCCGCAAGGTCTGGGACCGACACCAGGATGATGAAGGCCGTGATCGAGCAGACGAGGAACGTGTCGAAGTACACGCCCAGCGACTGCACCAGGCCCTGCTTGACCGGGTGGGTCACGGCGGCGCTCGCGCCCGCGTTTGGAGCCGAACCCAGGCCCGCCTCGTTCGAGAACATGCCGCGACGCACACCCGTGAGCACGATGTAGCCAAACGTCGCACCCACGACCTCGTTGAAACCCCAGGCCTGGGTGAAGATCTCTGCGAAGACGACGGGAAGCTGATCGATGTGGATGGCGACCACGGCAAGGCCCAGCAGCAGGTAGGCAAGTGCCATGAGGGGCACCAGGGTCTGGGTGACCGAAGCGATGCGACGGATGCCTCCGAAGACGACGAGCGCCGTCAACAGCGCCACCACCACCCCGGTGACCGGCGCCACCCATCCGGCATCCGTCCCGAAGCTCGATGAGACAGTGTCGGCGATCGTGTTGGCCTGGAGCGAGGAGAACGCGAAGGGGAAGCAGATCAGCAGGATGACGGCAAAGAGCACGCCCATCCACCGCGCGCGGAGTCCCCGCTGCATGTAGTACGCCGGCCCGCCGCGGAAGCCGCCCTCGGCATCGCGCACCTTGAACAGTTGAGCGAGCGAGGACTCGATGAAGCTCGAGGATGCCCCGATCAGCGCCATGAGCCACATCCAGAAGACGGCGCCGGGTCCTCCCAGCGCAATCGCGGTTCCGACCCCCGCGATGTTGCCGACACCTACCCGCGATGCTGCGGAGATTGTGAAGGCCTGGAACGACGACACGGACTGCGGCGCGCCGTCGGTTGTTCGCGGCGTTTTGTCGGTGAGGGTTCGGAACATCTCCGGGAACAGTCGGATCTGCACGACGCCAGAACGAACGGTGAAATACAGGCCCAGTCCGACGACGATCGGAAGGACGATCCAGGTCCAGAACAGGTCGCCCCACTCGACGATGAGGGAATTGACGGCATCCACGGCATCAGTATGTCGGTTCGGCGATGGAATGAGCGAGCACACGGGACGAGCGATGGAGTGATCGGGTAACGTGGGATGATTCCGCGCGGCGTGCGATTCGCGACGGGTAGAGCTGAATAGGGAGGTCACGATGGACATCGATCTGACACTGCTCAGAACGGTCGAGCGCGAGAAGGACATTCCGTTCGACGAACTCGTTCGCATCATCGAGCAGGCGATTCTGACCGCCTATGCCAAGCACACCTCGCCCACCGGTGAGGCCCCGGAGGGCGCGCGCGCTCAGCTGGACCGCAAGACGGGTCACGTCGCGGTCTTCGTCCCACTGCTGGATGACGAGGGCGCAGTCATCGGCGAGGAGGAGACCACTCCCGAAGACTTCGGCCGGATCGCCGCCTTCGCCGCCAAGCAGGTCATC
Source organism: Microbacterium schleiferi (assembly GCF_038150145.1). Taxonomy (GTDB): domain Bacteria; phylum Actinomycetota; class Actinomycetes; order Actinomycetales; family Microbacteriaceae; genus Microbacterium; species Microbacterium schleiferi_B. The sequence goes on along the minus strand of NZ_JBBWSA010000008.1, from coordinate 141,792 downwards.
AGTCAGCGACTGCGGGACATCGCGGACGACGCCGTCCTGGGCGAGTTCCGTGGCAAAGAGGGCGACATCGTCGCGGGTGTCGTCCAGCAGGGGCCGAACCCCCGGATGGTGCACGTGGACCTCGGCACCGTCGAGGCAATTCTGCCGCCCGAAGAGCAGGTACCTGGCGAGGACTACGCGCACGGCTCCCGCCTGCGGGTCTACGTCACATCCGTCTCCAAGGGGACGAAGGGTCCGTCGATCACGGTTTCGCGCACGCACCCGGGTCTGGTGCGCAAGCTCTTTGCTCTGGAGGTTCCTGAGATTCCCGCAGGCCTCGTCGAGATCGTCTCCCTGGCGCGCGAGGCCGGGCACCGCAGCAAGATCGCGGTGAAGGCCAACGATCCGTCGATCAATGCCAAGGGTGCGTGCATCGGGGAGTTGGGGCGGCGCGTACGCGCGGTCACCGAGGAACTCGGCGGCGAGAAGATCGACATCGTCGACTACAGCTCCGACCTCGCGACGTTCGTCGGCAACGCCCTCTCGCCCGCGAAGGTCACGTCCAGCTTCGTACTGGATGCCAAGACCAAGGCTGTACGGGCTTTGGTGCCGGATTACCAGCTGTCTCTTGCCATCGGCAAGGAAGGGCAGAACGCGCGTCTGGCCGCCAAACTCACGGGCGCCAAGATCGACATCCAGCCCGACAGCATCCTCGACGAGTCCTGATCAGCCATCGCCCTGCGTGGGCTGGCCCGGGAGGGCAGGTGTAGGATGGAACCCGTACGAACGTGCGTCGGATGTCGCACGCGTTCTGCTCGATCGGCGCTTCTTCGCGTCGTGGCCATCGAATCCGCACTCGTCTGGGACGAGCGGGCGTCGATGCCGGGGCGGGGGGCGTGGGTTCACCCGACCGGAGAGTGCGTCGACGCGGCACTGAAGCGTCGAGCTTTCGTACGCGCGCTCCGCGCCCAGGGTTCCCTGGATTCGCAAGCGCTCACGAAACGGCTGAACGAGAAACGGCTGAATGGCAATGGACACAAAGTGAACGGCTCGAAATGAGACCCGTCCGCAACTAGTGGTCCGCCCCTGTCTGGGCGGGCCCCAGACAGGAGAACTGTGGCAAAACCACGCGTGCACGAGATCGCATCCGAACTCGGCATTGACAGCAAGGTCGCTCTCGCAAAGCTGAAGGAGCTCGGCGAGTTCGTCAAGAGCCCTTCCTCGACGATTGAGCCGCCGGTCGCGCGTAAGCTCCGCGCGGCGTTTGAGGGCCAGGCTGCTGGCGCGTCCGCGTCCAGCGCTCCCGCTGCGCCTTCGGGCACAGCAGGATCGCGCCCCGCGCCGCGTCCCGGTGCGGCGTCGGGCCGCTCGGGATCGCGCCCTGCAGCTACCCCCGGGGCAGCAACTCCGGGACCACGCCCCGCGCCGAAGCCGGCAGAAGAAACCGTGGCTCCGGCTCCGGCTGCATCTGCCGCCCCCGCCGCGCCCACCAAGCCGAGCGCACCGCCATCCGAAAGCGCCCCGGCCGAGGCGGGATCTTCCGCCACGCCGACGCCGCAAGCCCCGCGTCCCGGCGGCGCACCGCGCCCCGGTAACAACCCGTTCGCGTCACAGCAGGGCATGGGTCAGCGCCCGGCAGGACCGCGTCCCGGTAACAACCCGTTCGCGTCGCAGCAGGGCATGGGGCAGCGCCCGACTCCCGCCAACATTCCGCGGCCCCAGGCCCCACGTCCCGGTTCGCCCGGACGCCCCGGTGGCCCCGGCCGTCCGGGCGGCGCGGGTCGTCCCGGCGGCGCCGGTCGTCCCGGTGCGCCGTTCCAGCAGCGTCCCGGTGGTCCCGGTCGTCCTGGCGGCGCCGGCGGTGGCTTCGCCCGTCCGGGCGCGCCCGCCGGTGGTGGCGGTTTCCCCGCTCGTCCCGGTGCTGGCGGCCGCGGTCGCGGCCCCGGCGGCGGTACAGCTGGTGCGTTCGGTAAGGGCGGCGGCAAGTCCAAGCAGCGCAAGTCGCGTCGGGCAAAGCGTCAAGAATTCGAGATGAGGGACGCGCCGCAGGTCGGTGGCGTCAACGTCCAGAAGGGCAATGGCGAGATCATTCGCCTGCGTCGTGGCGCGTCGATCTCGGACTTCGCCGACAAGCTCGAGGCGATCCGCGGTTACACGGTGCAGCCGGGCACGCTCGTGACGATCCTGTTCAATCTCGGCGAGATGGCTACGGCCACGGAGTCGCTGGATGAGGCGACCTTCGAGGTTCTCGGTGAGGAACTCGGCTACAAGATCCAGATGGTCTCGCCCGAGGACGAGGACAAGGAGCTGCTCGAAGGCTTCGGTCTGAACCTCGAGCAGGAGCTCGCCGATGAAGACGACGAAGACCTTGAGATTCGGCCTCCGGTTGTCACCGTCATGGGTCACGTCGATCACGGTAAGACCCGTCTGCTCGACGCCATCCGTCAGACGAATGTCGTCGCGGGGGAGGCCGGTGGCATCACGCAGCACATCGGTGCCTACCAGGTGTGGACTGAGCACGAAGACATCGAGCGGGCCATCACCTTCATCGACACCCCGGGTCACGAGGCGTTCACCGCCATGCGCGCCCGTGGTGCGCAGGTGACCGACCTCGCGATCCTCGTGGTCGCCGCCGACGACGGCATCATGCCCCAGACGGTCGAGGCGCTCAACCACGCCCAGGCCGCCGGGGTGCCGATCGTCGTGGCAGTCAACAAGGTCGACAAGCCGGATGCCAACCCGCAGAAGGTCCGCCAGCAGCTGACCGAGTACGGTCTGGTCGCCGAGGAGTACGGCGGCGATGTCATGTTCGTCGACGTGTCGGCGCGTCAGGGAACCGGCATCCAGGAGCTACTCGACGCCGTTCTGCTGACCGCGGATGCCGGCCTCGACCTGCGTGCGAACCCGAACAAGGATGCCCGTGGTGTGGCTATCGAAGCCAAGCTCGACAAGGGCCGCGGTTCGGTTGCGACCGTGCTCATCCAGTCCGGAACGCTGCGTGTCGGTGACGCGATCGTCGCGGGTACCGCCTATGGCCGCGTGCGCGCGATGGTCGACGAGAACGGCGACCCGGTCGAGGAGGCAGCGCCCTCGCGTCCGGTCCAGGTGCAGGGTCTGAACTCCGTGCCCCGTGCTGGTGATGTGTTCATCGTCACCGACGAGGACCGCATGGCTCGCCAGATCGCCGAGAAGCGTGAAGCTGCGGAGCGCAACGCTCAGCTGGCCAAGGCACGCAAGCGCATCTCGCTCGAGGACTTCACCCGGGCGCTCGAAGAGGGCAAGGTCGAATCGCTCAACCTCATCATCAAGGGCGACGTGTCCGGTGCCGTCGAGGCGCTGGAAGAGTCGCTCCTCAAGATCGAGGTCGACGATTCGGTGCAGCTGCGCATCATCCACCGCGGTGTCGGTGCGATCACCGAGTCCGACGTGAACCTGGCGACGATCGACAACGCGATCATCCTCGGATTCAACGTCCGACCGGACTCGAAGGCGCGCGAGCGCGCCGCCCGCGAGGGTGTCGACATCCGGTTCTACTCGGTCATCTACAACGCGATCGACGACGTCGAGCAGTCCCTCAAGGGTCTTCTCAAGCCGGAGTTCGAAGAGGTGCAGTCGGGTGTCGCCGAGATCCGCGAGGTGTTCCGTTCCTCGAAGTTCGGCAACATCGCCGGATGTATCGTCCGCAGCGGCACGATCACCCGCAACGCCAAGGCGCGCGTCATCCGCGAGGGTGTCGTCATCGCCGATGGCCTGGCAATCGAGTCGCTTCGCCGGTTCAAGGATGACGTCACCGAGGTTCGCACCGACTACGAGTGCGGTATCGGCCTCGGTAAGTTCAACGACATTCAGGTCGGCGACGAGATCGAAACGACCGAACTCGTGGAGAAGCCGCGCGGCTGAGAACCATGACGCGCTGAGATTCAGGATGTCCCGCCCGCTCCGGTCGGGGCATCCTGGCTCTCGACGGTTGTGCAAGCGCAAGGAGAGATGAGATGACTGGGGAACGTCAGGCACGCATGGCCGACCGGATCAAGGTGCTCGTTGCCGAGCGCCTGGAGAAGGGGCTGCGCGATCCTCGCATGGGGTTCGTGACGATCACCGACGTTCGCGTCACCGGTGACCTGCAGCACGCGTCAGTCTTCTACACGGTGCTGGGCAGCGAAGAAGAACGGACGTCAACAGCTGACGCGCTGCGAGCCGCGACCGGGATGCTCCGCAGCGAGGTCGGGCGAAAGCTCGGCGTGCGACTGACCCCGACGCTGGAGTTCATCCACGACGGGCTGGCCGAGGATGCCGGCCACATCGAGGAGCTGCTTCGTGAGGCGCGCGAACGGGACAACGCCGTTGCGGGCCTCGCTGCATCTGCGACCTACGCCGGCGACGCCGACCCCTACGTGGCGCCGCGCGCTGTCGCCGACGACGAGGACTGACGTCCTCTCGGCTCGGCTCGGCTCGGGTCGGGTCGGTTCAGCCGTGCACCGCGGCGCGGACGGCCGATTGGAGTGAGCGACCCCAGTGGCGAGCGCGCTCCAGTTCACCGGCTACGAGCGGTCCCTGGAGGTCGGAGACATAGAAGCTCCGTGATGCGACCGGGACGAAGCCGCGCGCTCGACCCTCCTTGGCCGCAGCCCGACTGGCAGAGCCCGGCACCCAACGCTGTTTGGTGTGCGTGTCGAACGTTGCAAGCGACACCGGCGTGGTCACGCTGACAGCGCCCAGCCATTCGCGAAGACCGCGGGAGCTGGCTCGCACGGCCCCGCGTGAGACGGCGTCGTACCGCGTTGCTTGGCGCGACATCGAGAACGCGTGGGTCGGCCCGCCAGCAACGACGAGCGCGGCATCCGTCGGGACAGTCAGTTGCGCGCTGTCGACATCCGTGATCGACACATCCGACCACTCAGCCAGCCCCTCGGCCGTCGCTCGCGCGATGTCCCGGGTGTTGCCGAACATCGACTCGTAGATCACGAGAGTCTTCACGAGTGTTGAGGTTAGGGTGCCGCGGATGCCTCGGCTAGGGACTTTCGCCTCCGCGGTAGGCAGGCAATACCGTCCTCGAGTTCGATGAGGCCATCGGCGATGAGGGAATCGATCGCGCGGTCCCGCTGCGCCCGATCCGGCCAGTCCGGCGCGAGCTCCTCGGCCGCCACGGGGGAGGGTGAGGACTCGCGGAGCGCCCGCAGGACTAGCCCCCGAACCTGGCGGTCACTTCCCTCATAGGTAGCCTGTCGCGGGCGCCGGTCTCCGGTGTCGGGGTAGTCGGCAGCCCGCCACGCGCACAGCCTCGCGACCGGGCACGCGTCGCACCGCGGCGCGCGAGCCGTGCAGATCGTCGCGCCCAGTTCCATCGTGGCGGCATTGAAGAGTGCGGCATCCTCCCGCTCGTGGGGGAGAAGGGCGGCCATGGCCTCGAGGTCGCGGCGGGACGGGGGCCCCGGCTGGGATCGTCCGTCGATCACACGCGCGAGCACTCGGCGGGTGTTCGTGTCGACGACCGGATGCCGATCGCCGTATGCGAAGACCGCCACCGCGCGGGCCGTGTAGTCGCCGATGCCGGTCAGCGCCAGGAGGTCTTCCACGTCTCGGGGAACCACGCCGCCGTGTCGTGTGGTGATCTCCTCTGCCGCGCGGTGAAGCCACAGTGCGCGCCGGGGGTATCCGAGATTAGCCCACTGTGTGACGGCCTCGGCGGGAGACGCCTCGGCAAGGGCGGCCGGTGACGGCCAGCGTTCTAGCCACACTTCCAGGTGCGGAATCACCCGATTGACCGGCGTCTGCTGCAGCATGAACTCGCTGACAAGGATCGCCCACGCGCCGATCCCGGGCTCGCGCCAGGGCAGATCTCTCGCGTTGAGCCGAAACCACTCATTGAGGTCGGACGCGAGCGGATTCACGGCCTTCAGCCTATGCGTCCCGCGCCACGCTTCGGTCGGAGAGATCGCCTTCGGCCGGAGGAACTCGGTGTACGGGTCCGACGAAGGTGGCTTCATCCGACGGGCACGCGACCCGCTCTCATGAAGCTCGAAAGGCCGGGGATATTCCTCGGTCGGATCACTCACCTTCTGTCGGAGGTCTCCGGTGTCCGGATCCGACCGTAGCGGCCGTACCCGATGGAGGTGGACCAGTGGTCTGCATCCGCTCCTCCCCGGAGCAAGCGCACCCCGCGAGACTCCACGGATCGTGCGCTCGCGCCCGGGGCCGCGCTCTCGGGATCCGACGGTGGGAGTGTGACAGTCCACGACATCCTTCGCCGATCCGGCGGCGTCTCCCGCACGCGAACCCTGCGGCGCGTCGGGGTATCGGAAAAGTCCATTGGTCGGTTGATCTCCGAGGGATCCCTCCTACGCCCGCGCCGCGGCTGGGTTGCGCTCCCGGATGTCGACCCGTTGCTGTACGAGGCGGCCCGCGCGGGAGGGGTATTGACCTGCGTGACCCGTGCGCGTCGGCTGGGACTCTGGGTTCTCGCGGCCGACGAGCTTCATCTTGCCGTCGATCCCGGGGGAAGAGTCCCCGCTACGTCGTGCAGGGTCCACTGGGGAAAGCCGCTTGTGCCGCGGCATCCTGACGCATTGGAAGACTCGATTGAAGACACCCTCGTCACCCTTGCTCGGCGCGTCCCGTTCGAGAACGCGCTCGCTGCCTGGGAGTCTGCCGCCCGCCAGAATCTCATTTCGCTCGACGTGATGCGCCGGCTTCCTCTGCATCCGCTTGCCCGACGACTCTGCGACGAGGCGACGCCGTGGTCGGACTCCGGACTCGAGACGCTCGTGATTCACCGTCTTCGGTGGATCGGCATCCGCATCGTGCCGCAGGCGTGGATTGCGGGCCATCGCGTCGACTTCCTTATCGGCGAGCGCCTCGTGCTCCAGATCGACGGCGGACATCACGTGGGTAAGCAGCGTACGAGCGATGTTGCGCACGACGCAGACCTCATGCTGCGCGGATATCACGTCATCCGTGTCACTTACGGTCAAGTGATTGACGCGTGGCCCGAGGTTCAGGCGGCGATCATGCTCGCCGTCGCGCAGGGGCTTCACCTGTCTCGCTGAGTCTCCAGCGCCGATCAGCCCGGTGCGCCCGGAGATTCGGTCGGAGAGGGAGCCTTCGGTCGGATGCCGCGAGAGGTGGGATCCGGCAGAAGCCCCTTCGTCCGACGGAGCGAGAGATCGCGTTCGGTCGACCGCAGGGGAGCGGGCTTGTGCGGAATAGGCTGGGAGTATGCGTCTGCCCGCCACACCGACAGTGACGCTGATGCGCGACCTGGTCAGCGGGCTTCCCCGGCGCAGGCTCGCCGGTCGTTCGATCGTCGCGGTGGACGGGGCCGACGGGGCCGGGAAGACCGTGTTCGCAGACACCCTCGCGGCCGTCATGAACGACATGGGTCTTGTGGCAGTCCGCGCGTCGATCGACGGCTTCCACCGCCCTCGTGCAGAGCGCTACGCCCGCGGCAGGCGCTCACCGGAGGGGTTCTACCTCGACTCCTATGACTACGCGACGTTCCGCCGGGTGCTGGTGGACCCGTTTCGTGAGGGCGGGCTGACCGGCGCGACCACCGGCTTCCAGGTGGCGGCGTTCGATCTTGAGCGCGACATCCCGGTCGAAGCAGAGTGGACGACGGCGCCGCAGGATGCCGTGCTCGTCGTCGACGGCATTTTTCTGCACCGGCCTGAACTCATCGACATCTGGGATTGGTCGTTCTGGCCGGAGGCACCCGCGGCGGTGCGCTTCGCCCGGATGGCCCACCGCGACGGCACGGACCCCGACCCGGCTGCGGCCTCGAACGAGCGCTATCGCGTGGGCCAGGAGATATATGTCGACCGCGTAGGTCCCGCAGCTCTCGCCGCCGTTCGCATCGACAACTCCGATCCGGCGAACCCGAAGGTCATTCGATGAGCGATCCGAGCGGCATCCTCCTCGTCGATAAACCCGGCGGCATGACCAGTCATGACGTGGTGGCCCGTGCCCGCCGCGCCCTCGATACGCGCAAGGTCGGCCACGCCGGAACACTGGATCCGATGGCCACGGGACTCCTCGTGCTCGGTGTCGGCGCGTCGACACGACTGCTGACCTTCATCGTGGGGCTCGACAAGACTTATGAGGCGACGATCCAGCTCGGGATATCCACGAGCACCGACGACGCTGAGGGCGACGTCACCGCCTGGGCACCGGCCAACGGGGTGACGGATGCCGAGATCCGTGCCGGCGTCGACGCGCTCACCGGAACGATCGATCAGGTGCCCAGTGCCGTATCGGCGATCAAGGTCGACGGGCGCCGCGCGTACGACCGGGTTCGCGCGGGGGAGCAGGTCGAGCTCGCGGCGCGGACCGTGACGGTGTCGCGATTCGAGGTTCAGCACACGCGCCGGGGTGCGACGGATGCCGATGGCGCGCCGATAGAGGTGATCGACCTGGACGTTGTGGTCGATTGCTCCAGCGGAACCTATATCCGTGCCCTCGCTCGAGATCTCGGCGCCTCGCTCGGGGTCGGAGGACACCTGACCGCGTTGCGACGCACCCGCATCGGCCCGTTCCTCGTCGCCGACGGCGCAGAAGTCGACGACATGACCGCCGCTCGGCTACTCGCACCGGCGGCAGTCGCGACGGCGGTTCTCGGCGCAGTCCCGGTCACGGGGGAGGAAGCGCGCGACCTCCGCCACGGCAAGCGCCTCCTCGGCGCGGCGGACCGGCTTTTATCGGGCACAGCGGCCATCGACCCTGACGGGCGGCTGGTCGGCATCCTGGAGCGGCGCGGCAACGACCTGAAGAGCGCGATGAACATGGCGGAGGGCTCATGATCCTGTGGTTCACCTACGTGCAGTTGGCGGTGGCGGTCCTGGGAGGTCTGCTCTGCGTCATCCTGGGTCTCGCGGGGCGTCGCCCCAGCGACTACACGGTAGGAGTCCTCGCGCTCTTGGAGCTTCTGCTGGTGGCGCAGGTCGTCATCGCGATCGTGGCGCCCTTCGTCGGGAACCTCCCGACCGGGAGCGTCCTGGAATTCTGGGTCTACCTCGTCTCGGCGGCGCTCCTGCCCCCGGCAGCTGTGATCTGGGCGCTGCTGGAGCGCAGCCGATGGAGCACGGTCATCATGGGAATCGCGGCGCTATCGGTTGCCGTCATGGTGTGGCGGATGCAGGTCATCTGGACGATTCAGATCGGCTGAGCGCCGCGCGCGGGTAGCTGCCCGCCCCGAGACCGACCGCGTGGGACGTAGGATGAATGCCGCTATGACTACGCCTTCCCGACCCCGCATGACAGGAATCGGACGGGTACTCGTGATCGTCTACGCGATCATGGCCCTGGCGGCCACTGGCCGCTCGTTCGTACAGATCGCGCGCGAGTTCGACGAGGCACCCGTCGCTTACACACTGTCTGCGCTGGCCGCTGTGGTCTACATCGTCGCCACCCTCGCGCTCATCTTCGCAGGACGCCGCGGTTGGTACCTGGTCGCCTGGATCGCGATCTCGTTCGAACTGGCCGGCGTGCTCATCGTGGGGACGCTCAGCTACCTCGTCCCCGAGATCTTCGGGCATCCGTCCGTGTGGTCCTATTTCGGGGGAATCGGACCGGACGGCTATATCGGATACGTTTTCGTTCCGCTCGTCCTACCGTTCCTGGGGCTGTGGTGGCTCTGGGCGCACCGGCCCTCCCGCGTCGCCTCTTCCGACGAGGTTGCCGCCGCGTCATGATCGTCTTTCGAGATCCCGCCGAGGTGCCGCCGGGCTTCGGCCCGAGCGTCGTTGTCATCGGCAAGTTCGATGGCGTGCACTCCGGCCACCGTGCAGTGATCGACCGCGCGCGGGTGAAGGCGGTGTCGCTCGGCGCGACGGTGGTCGCTGTCACGTTCGACCGCAATCCGCTGGCGCTGCTGGCTCCTGACAAGTGCCCCGAGAACCTCATCGGCGTGAACCAAAAGGTGCGTCTGCTCGCCGACACCGGCGTGGACGCCGTGCTGGTGTTGCGCTTCGACGAAGATCTCGCGTCCCTGGAAGCTGACGAGTTCGCGCGCCTCGTGCTCGTTGACACCCTGGCGGCGCACGCAGTGCTGGTCGGTGCCGACTTCCGCTTCGGGCGCGGGGGCGCAGGCACGGCGGAGTCTCTCACCGCTTTCGGCCTCCGTCACGGTTTCGATGTCGATGTCGTCCACGACGTGCGAGCCGCCGACCGAGGACGGCGCGTCTCATCGACCTGGATCAGAGAGCTCCTGAGCTCGGGGGACGTCGCGGGCGCCCGCAAATTGCTCGGGCGCGACCACTCCGTCGTCGGCGAGGTCGTCCACGGGTTCAAGCGCGGACGAGAGATCGGATACCCGACAGCGAACCTCAGCCATGACCTCGAAGGGTTCATCCCGGCTGACGGGGTCTACGCCGGATGGCTCATCGATGAAGCGGATGCCAGTGGCCTGCGCCCCGGCATCCGCTACCCGGCAGCGATCAGCATCGGCACGAACCCGACGTTCGATGACGTCGCATCGCGGCAGGTCGAGGCATACGTTCTCGACGAGACCGACCTTGACCTCTACGGTCGTCATGTCGAAGTGAGGTTCGTCGAGCGCATCCGTGGCATGGGTGCTTTCGAGGGCATCGACGCCCTCGTTGCCCAGATCGCCGACGATGTCGAGCGCACCCGCGAGATTCTCGCGGCAGCTGAGAGCTAGTACGAGGACTCGTCCACCGCGCCGCTGGCAGTGCCGCCGGCGGCGATGCTCCGAAGCTCGCCGAGAATCGTCGCGCTGCCGCTTGTGCCCAGTCGGGTTGCGCCAGCCTCGAGCATCGCCAACGCGTCCTGAAGGCTGCGTACTCCACCGGATGCCTTCACCTGCGTGTCCGGCCCCACGGTGCGTCGCATGAGACTCACCGTCTCGACCGTGGCGCCGCCACCGGCAAAGCCCGTCGAGGTCTTCACGAAGTCAGCCCCCGCCTCTTCGGCAAGTCGGGACCCCCGCTCGATCTGCTCGTCGTCGAGAAGAGACACCTCAAGGATGACCTTGGTGACCGCGCCGCCGGCGGCATCAACGACGGCACGGATGTCGTCACGGACCACATCATCGAATCCCGAACGCAGCGCGCCGATGTTGACCACCATGTCGAACTCGGTAGCCCCGTCGGCGGCAGCCTGCCGGGTCTCCGCTACTTTCGCGGCGGTCGACGTGGTTCCGTGGGGAAAGCCGATGACGGTGCCGACGGCGACGCCGGAGCCGTCGAGGAACTGCACGGCATGGGGGATATCGGAGGGGCGGACGCAGACGCTGAAGACCTTCCAGTCCCGGGCGATCGTCAGCTGCGCGTCGACGTCGTCGCGCGTGAACTCGGGCTTGAGGATCGCGTGGTCGATCGTGGCTGCCAGCTGTGCCTCGGTGATCTGGTCGGTGGTCTCGCTCATGCCTTCAGCCTACGCACCGGTCGGCGCGGGGGACAGCAGGACAGGGAAGCGCGAGGTATCGTCGCTCCTGCTGTCGAGCCCAAGGAGAACAGGATGCGTTCGAGCTCCCTCGCCGTCGTCGTGCTGATCGCTGGCGCCCTCGCGCTCGCCGGGTGCGACCCGCTCCCCTCCGAGACCCCCGCACCCACGGCATCCGAGTCATCGGCAGTTCCCACTCCGAGCGGGAACTCGACAGTTGCACCCTCACCGACCGCCGAGGCGGGATTCACGGTGCCGGATTCGTGCAACGCGCTGTACTCGCCCGAGATGCTCGAAGAGCTCAACAGCACCAATCCGCCTCTGAACGACCCCGGCATCACGATCTACGCCACTGAGAACGTCCAGGCGCTGGAGATTCTGACCTCCGGGATTCCGACGTTGCGTTGCTCGTGGGGTGCCGCCGGGGCACCGGGCCTCGTGACGAATGTCTCGATCGTTTCAGCCGACCAGTCGTCGGCGCTCCTGGATGCCTTCACCAGCTCGGGCATGGCCTGTGAGACCCTCGGCGCGGGAACGGTGTGTCGTATCGAGCAGCAGACCATCGATCGCAACGACAACATCGTGACAATCGGTGAGACGCACTACTTGCAGGGCGACGGCTGGGTTGCGACGCACTGGGTGGGCTTTTCTCCCGACGGCTATACGGAGGACATCGTCGCCACGTTGTGGCCCTGAAGGGCCCTCGCGATGGTGCACCGCGCACTCGCGCTAGACTAGGGGCGACGCCGCGTCAGATTGCACAGCTCGCAGAAGCGAGTGCCCGTGTTCTCGTGAGCCGCAGGCGTCGATGTTCAAGTGAGATCGCGTCTGTTCCAGACGCATATCCGACGCCATGACGGCGGCGGTCACAGATGTATCAACGCTCAGGAGGAGCATGCCGGCTACGGCAACCGCCGCTCAGCGGCGCAAGAGATCCTCGTCCGCGCGCCGCGACGACGAGGCCCCGATCATCCCGATCCTCGCGCGCAAGGTGCGCGAGGTCGAGGCAAAGGCCCAGCGCGGCAAGCTCGGGCCCACCAACCGTGTGAAGTTCCAGGTGATCGCGTTTCTCGTTCGCGAGGAACGCGCTCGCGTGAAGGCCGACTCGTCTATCGCGGATTCCGCGCGCGCCGAGCTGCTCAAGCGTCTTGACGGCGTCGCGACGATCCTTGCCAAGACCGCTGCGCGGGACACGTCCCTCATCCAGCTGCTCGAGGTCGATCAGGCGACATCGCCCGTGGCCCGTCGCATGCGCCGTGACTGGCTGCTCGAATCCGGCGCGGAACTGCCGCCGGACGAACTGATCATCACCGATACCCCGGCTCCCGCGCAGCAGGTCGTGCCCGCCGCGCTCGCGGAGCGACAGGTGGTGCCGGCCTCGATCGAGGCGCGACAGATGGCCAACCCGTTCCTCGCTCCGGATCTGACTGTTCGGGCTCAGCGGGACACCCCCCGTCGCCGCCTGGACGGGTGGGAGCTCATGGGCCCCTTGTACAAGGCGTTCGAGACCGGTGCCGGAGGTGCGGCGGCATCCATGGAGCTTCCGCCGGTTCCCGAGTTCGATCGGCTCTCGCCGCGCGGACTCGAGATCATGCCTCACCAGTCCCGCTTCCTGGAGTCGGTGCGCGAGGGACACCGCACGTTCCTGCTGGCCGATGAGCCGGGCCTGGGCAAGACCGCGCAGTCCGTGCTCGCGGCATCCGTCGCCGGCGCCTATCCGCTGCTTGCCGTGGTGCCCAATGTCGTCAAGATGAACTGGGCTCGCGAGGTGGAGCGGTGGACGCCGCACCGCCGCGCAACGGTCATCTCGGGAGACGGTGAGGACCTGGATGCCTTCGCCGATGTCTTCATCGTCAACTACGAGATTCTCGACCGGCACCTGTCATGGCTCGGTTCGATCGGGCTGAAGGGCATGGTCGTCGACGAAGCCCACTTCATCAAGAACCTCACGTCGCAGCGCTCGCAGAATGTGCTCGCGCTGGCCAGCCGCATCAAGGAGCAGGTTCGCAACCCGCTCTTGCTCGCGCTGACCGGCACGCCGCTGATCAACGACGTCGAAGACTTCGACGCGATTTGGCGGTTCCTCGGCTGGACGACCGGCGACAAGCCCGGTGCGGAGCTGATGGCCAAGCTCGATGAGACGGGTCTCACCCCGGCAGACAAGGCCTTCTATCCCGAAGCGCGCTCAGCCGTCATCTCGATGGGTATCGTGCGGCGTAAGAAGAAGGATGTCGCCGCAGACCTTCCTGACAAGCTCATCGCCGACCTGCCGGTCGAGCTCGACGACGAATACGGGCGGTCGATCCGGCAAGCCGAGCGCGAGCTCGGCGCGCGTCTGGCTGCCAAGTACCGGCGCATCATCGACGCGCGGGGAGATCGGGGACTTGCCCCCGGCGAGATCGACGGGGACATCGTCCGGCTCGTGGCGGAGGGCGAGCTCGAAGAGTCGAAGGCCGCAGGTTCCGGCAGCGAGAATGTCTTCACGATGGTCCGGCGTATCGGTCAGGCCAAAGCCACCGTCGCTGCCGACTACGCCGCGCAACTGCAGCGTTCGGTCGGCAAGGTCGTGTTCTTCGCGAAGCACATCGACGTCATGGATGCCGCCGAGCGACACTTCGCTCAGGTGGGGCTTCGGACCGTCTCGATCCGTGGTGAGCAGACCACAGCGGCTCGCCAGCAGGCGATCGACGCGTTCAACGAGGATGCCGATGTCGCGATCGCGGTGTGTTCGCTCACGGCGGCCGGTGTCGGACTGAACCTGCAGGCGGCGTCGAACGTCGTTCTCGCGGAGCTCAGTTGGACGGCTGCCGAGCAGACGCAGGCGATCGACCGCGTGCACCGCATCGGACAGGACGAGCCGGTCACGGCGTGGCGGATCATCGCCGCCCACACGATCGACACGAAGATCGCGGAACTGATCGACACCAAACAGGGTCTCGCGTTGCGCGCCCTTGACGGTGAGGCTGTCGACCCGGCGTCGAGCGACTCCGTGCAACTCGCGGCTCTCATGCACCTGCTGCGGCAGGCGCTGGGCGAGGTCGACTAGACGCTGCGCACCGTCCCCAATGGACTCGCCGAGTAATCACGGCGGCTCGGGGATGGATGCCGCGGGGCGTGGACGCTAGTGTCGGTGGAGGCAACGTCGCCACCTTGCATCCGGAAACACCAACAGGGACGGCACATGAGAATCGGCATCCTCACCAGCGGCGGCGACTGCCCCGGTCTGAACGCGGTCATCCGCGGCGTGGTCCTCAAGGGCACGACGGCGTACGGGCTCGATTTCGTCGGCATCCGTGACGGATGGCGCGGCGTCGTCGACGGCGACTTCTTCCCCCTCTCGCGCCACGACGTAAAGGGTCTGTCGAAGGTCGGCGGCACGATCCTCGGTACCAGCCGCACCAACCCGTATGAGGGGCCGCGAGGGGGCGCCGAGAACATCGCTCGGACGCTCGAGGATGCTGGCATCGACGGCATCCTCGCGATCGGCGGCGAGGGCACGCTCGCGGCAGCTGACCGCCTCTGGAAGGACGGCATCAACGTCCTGGGTGTCCCGAAGACGATCGACAACGACCTGCGCGCTACCGACTACTCGTTCGGGTTCGACACTGCCGTCAACATCGCGACCGACGCGATGGACCGCCTGCGCACGACCGGGGATTCGCACCAGCGGTGCATGGTCGCCGAGGTCATGGGCCGGCACGTCGGGTGGATCGCCCTCCACGCCGGTATCGCGGCGGGAGCCCACGTCATCTGCATCCCCGAAGTCCCGATGTCGATCGACGAGATCTGCCGACAGGTCACGAGCGCGCACGACCGTGGCCGCGCTCCGCTTGTTGTCGTGTCTGAGGGGTTCACGATCACAGGTATGGATGAGGCGCACAGCCACAAGGGTCTGGACGCGTTCAACCGCCCTCGCCTCGGCGGCATCGGCGAGCTCATCGCGCCCGAGATCGAGCGCATCACCGGTATCGAGACCCGTGCGACGGTACTTGGCCACATCCAGCGCGGAGGGTCGCCCTCCGCGTTCGACCGCGTCCTCGCGACACGCCTCGGGCTGCACGCCGCCGACGCACTCGTTGACGGCGCGTGGGGCCAGATGGTCGCGATGCGCGGAACCGATATCGTTCGCGTCTCGTTCGAAGAGGCGCTGGGCGAGCTGAACACCGTTCCGCTCTACCGCTACGAGGAAGCCGCAGCACTCTTCGGCTGATCGGCTGTCGGTGCATCCGGCGCGGCGTATCGCTGCGGCACCCGGCTGCGCTGGGTAGGCACTCTCCGAGAGGTAGGACGCTTCCCGGTGCGAACGTCCTACCTCCCCGATTTCTCCTCCGTCAGAGAGAAGCCGGGCCACGTTCGGACGTCGTCAGTGCGCACATCGACTGGACATGGCTGGACTGCCCGGCGTCGGCGTTCTTGCGGAGGTAGGACGCCGAGGGGCCGTACTGTCCTACGTCCGCGAGTTCTCCTCCCTCGAGTGTGGACGCGATGTTCCTCCCCGCGCGGCAATTCGGCGTCGGCATCCACACTGTGCGGATCGGAACGCTCGCGAAACGGCTCGCGCGCAAGAGTCGATGGATGCGGAGCCTGGATGATCTGGTGAGATGGGTCGACGGATGCGGCGGCGCCGCCCACTCGCGGTCGATCGGCACGGCTGGCTTCACCGTGCACGTGGTTCGTACTGCCGTCGCGTTGGGTCTCCTCGAGCGCGTGCGTCGCAGCTGGCTGGTGCGACCTGGCTGCGATCCGCCGCGCCGCGCCGCGGCAATGGCTGGTGGGCGCCTCACCTGCTTGAGCGCGGCGTCGGCCCTGGGGCTGTGGACTCCTCTCCACGACGACGTCCACATTGCCGTCGCGCGAACGGCATCGCGTGTCCGTTCCCCCGGCGTACGGCTGCACTGGGGTGGCGGGCCCGCGCCGACCTCGCCGATTCAGACTGCCGAGCCGCTGGTCAACGTGCTCTTTCACGTGGCGCGGTGCGTACCTGTGGTCGACGCGGCGGCGGTGTGGGAGTCGGCGCTGCGCAGCGGTCGCACCGATCGGTATGTGCTCGAGCGCGTCCAGTGGGGGAGTGAGCGGGCCCGGCAGCTGGCCTCGGTGGCATCGCTGCTGTCGGACTCGGGGATCGAAACCCACTTCATCCATCTGATGCACAGCATTGGAGTGACAGTTGCCCAGCAGGTCTGGGTCGATGGGCATCCGCTCGACGCGCTGATCGGTGATCGGCTCGCCATCCAACTCGACGGATTCGCCCATCACCAGGCATCCGATCGGCGCCGCGACCTTCGTGCTGACGCTCGACTCGCCCTCCGCGGCTTCACCGTGTTGCGGTTCGACTACCACCAGATCCTGTTCGACCCCGCGTACGTGACGGCGACGGTCACGGATGCCATCGCTCAGGGCCTTCACCGGCAACCGCTCGCCTCGCGGAGGTCGGTCTTCTCCCGGAGGTAGGACGTGTTGGCGTGGATTCGTCCTGCATCTGTGACTACTCCTACCTGCGGTATGTCAACGGCCTGCAACACAGACAGGCTCGCGGTGGGGACCCGCCGCGTGGAGGTAGGAGGAATCACCGAGGTAGGAGGTGTTGGCGTTACATCGTCCTACGCCGGTGATTTCGCCTACCTGCACAAGGAGCGGCGCGGTGAGGAGGCCGCGCCGGTGGGTCAGTCCTGCGCAACCCCGAGGACATCGAAGATCCACGCGAGTTCGTATGCCCGCTCGCGCCACGAGTTGTAGCGCCCGCTGACGCCACCGTGCCCTGCCGACATCTCGCATTTCAGCAGCGCATCGGCACCGACCTCGCGCAACCGCGCCACCCACTTGGCAGGCTCCACATACATCACGCGGGTGTCATTGAGGGAGGTGACGGCGAGGATCCGGGGATAGCTGACGCCATCGCGGACGTTCTCGTAGGGCGTGTACCCCTTCATGTACGCATAGACGCCCGGGTCATCGAGCGGATTGCCCCACTCGTCCCACTCGATGACCGTGAGCGGCAGCGACGGATCGAGGATGGTTGTCAGGGCATCCACGAACGGAACGACAGCCAGGATGCCGGCAAACAGCTCAGGCGCGATGTTGGCGACCGCGCCCATGAGCAGGCCGCCGGCACTTCCCCCCTCGGCAACGAGGTGATCGGCATCCGTGTACCCGTTCTGGACGAGATGCCGGGCGGCCGCGACGAAGTCGGTGAACGTGTTGCGCTTGCTCAGCAGCTTGCCGTCTTCGTACCAGCTGCGTCCCATCTCACCGCCGCCGCGGACGTGGGCGACAGCGAAGACCACTCCGCGATCGAGCTCCGACAGCCGCGCGATCGAGAACGCCGGGTCGATCGAGTGCTCGTAGGACCCGTAGCCGTAGAGGTGCACTGGGCGAGGCTTCTCGCCGGGCTCGCCGAAGGAGCGCCGCCACACGAGGGATACGGGGATCCGCGTGCCGTCCTCGGCGAGGGCCCACACGCGGCGCTGACCGTAGTCGGCAGGGTCGTAGCCGCCGAGCACCGGCTGTTGCTTGCGGATGCGGCGCTCGTCGGTGGCGACCATGAGGTCAACGACGGTCGAGGGTGTCACAAAGGACCCGAACGCGAGGCGGATCATCGGTGGCGCCCACTCGGGGTTTCCCGCCGTGCCGACGTCGTACAGCTCCTCGTCGAAGGTGATCTCGGTGGGCGCCCCGCTGACGTAGTCGAGAGTCGCAAGCCGGGATAGTCCGTCGCGCCGGTAGGCCAGTACCGCCCAGTCGCGGAACGTCGAGATGCCGAGCAGGCGCTGCCCGGGCTCGTGCGCGAGCACGAGCTCGCGCGGCCCCTGCGGGTCATCGGCGCGAACCCGAACGAGCTCGAAATCGAGCGCGCCATCGTTGTGGACGATGTAGAGCACGTCTTGACCGTTGACGACCGCGTGGGAGCTTGAGTACTCCACGCCCTCCTGCCGCGGCCACACGACGCGGGGCTGCCCCGACAGATCGTCGGCATCCATCAGCCACTCTTCCGAGGTGATGGAGGAGCCGAGTTCGATGACCAGATAGCGGTCGCTGCGCGTGAATCCCGCGCCGACCCAGTACCGGTCGTCGGGTTCGTGGAAGAGCGTGCGGTCATCGGATGTCGCGGTGCCGACCTCGTGAAGCCACACGGTGTCAGGTCGCCAGGCCTCGTCGACCGTCGTGTAGACGATGTGGCGGCCGTCGGGGGAGAAGCTTGCTCCCGCGAAGGTGTCAGGGATCTCGTCGGGGAGCAGGTCACCGGTCTCGAGGTCGCGCACGCGGATCGTGTATCGCTCGTCACCGACGGTATCGACGGCATAGAGCAACCTGGTCGCATCGGTGGAGACCTCGAAGCTGCCCAGGGCGAAGAACTCATGCCCGTCGGCTTCGCGGTTGGCGTCGAGCAGCACCTGCTCGCCCGGAACCGCGGTGTCGGGGGAGAGGACCGGCGGATCCCAGTCGTCCGGCGAGGCCAAGGGTGCCCGGCAATGGATGCCGTACTGCTGCCCCTCGACGGAGCGCGTGTAGTACCACCAATGTCCGCGACGCACCGGCACCGACATGTCGGTCTCGAGTGTGCGCGAACGAATCTCCTCGAAGATCTGCTCGCGAAGCGGTGCGAGGTGGGCGGTGCGCGCCTCGGTGAAGGCGTTCTCTGCCTCGAGGTGAGCGCGAACGTCGGCGTCATCCTTCGCGCGGAGCCATTCGTAGGCATCCTCGACCTCGTCGCCATGATGAGAACGCGAGACGGGGCGGCGGGCAGCGCGGGGTGCTTCAGGGGCGGATGTCACCCGACCCACGCTAGTCGAGAGGGCCGCGTCGCCCCTGCGACGTATGCTGGCGACATGGCTTCGGCTCCCGTGCGTTTCGGACAGTATCCGCCCGCGCTGCGGACGATCGTGCACCTTAGCGACACCCACTTGCTCGACGCGAATCGGCCGCTCGGTGGGCGATTCGACACGGAGGCGAACCTCGACCGGACTGTGCAGAAGGTGCGGGCGCTGGGCATCCGTCCCGATGCGATCGTGGTGACCGGTGATCTGACCGATGAAGGCGAGCCAGGTGCGTACCGCGACCTGCGTGCGCTCCTGGAGCCCCTGGCCCAGGACCTCGCGGCGCCGCTGATCTGGGTGGCAGGCAATCACGACGAGCGCCCCGCGCTCCGCGCGCACCTGCTGGATGCCGAACCGAGCCAGGAGCCGGTGACAGGTGTCTGGGATCTCGGCGGGCTGCGGCTGATCGCGCTCGACACGTCGGTGCCGGGCTGGCATCACGGCGACCTCGACGAGGGTCAGCTCCGCTGGCTCGAACAGCAGCTCGTCACTCCCGCGCCGCTGGGGACGCTGGTGGCGATGCACCACCCACCGATTCCGTCGCACCTGCCGTTCTTCGACATCCTCGAATTGCGCGACCAGCAGCGCCTCGCCGACGTGATCGCCGGAACCGACGTTCGCGGCATCCTCGCGGGCCACCTGCACTACTCGACGAGCGCGACCTTCGCGGGCATTCCCGTGTCAGTGTCGGCAGCCACCTGTTACACGATGGATCTCGCCCGGCCCCCGCAGCGGGTCAACGGCATGGATGCCGGGCAGTCCTTCCACCTCGTGCACGTGTACGAGGCGACGATTACGCACGCTGTCGTGCCGGTCGTCGACGCCGACACCGGCGACTACTTCTCCGAGGAGTGGGTCGAACGGATGGCGGCACTCACCCCCCACGAGCGCCTCGAGGCCTTCTCTCGAAAGCGCTCATGAACGGCAGGAACAATGACGCACCACGCCGCCTCTCCCACGCGCACTGAGACCGATTCTCTGGGGTCGATGGAGATCCCGGCCGACGCGTACTGGGGCATCCATACTGCCCGCGCGCTGGAGAACTTCCCGATCTCGAGGCGCCCGATCTCCGTCTACGCCGATCTCGTACGCGCCCTCGCGATGGTCAAGCAGGCGGCCGCTCGAGCCAACGCCGAGATCGGCGTGCTCGACCGCGAAAAGGCGGAGCTCATTGACCGCGCCTCACAGCTCGTCGTCGACGGTCAGTTTCACGACCAGTTCGTGGTTGGCGTCGTGCAGGGCGGTGCGGGCACATCGACGAACATGAACGCGAACGAGGTCATCACCAACATCGCGCTCGAGCTTGCCGGCAGACCCAAGGGCGACTACGCGTTCCTCTCGCCGATCGACGACACCAACCGCAGCCAGTCGACCAACGACGTCTATCCGACGGCCATCAAGGTCGGGTTGAGCCTGGATCTGCAGACGCTCTTGGAAGAGCTCGATCTGCTGCGCCAGTCGTTCCTGCGCAAGGCGACGGAGTTCCACGACGTCCTGAAGGTTGGCAGGACCCAGCTGCAGGATGCCGTCCCCATGACTCTCGGGCAGGAGTTCCACGGCTTTGCGACAACCCTGGGCCAGGATTACCAGCGACTCACCGAGAACGCGCATCTGCTCTTCGAGGTCAACCTCGGCGCGACGGCGATCGGCACGGGAATCACCGCCCACCCCGACTATGCGGCTGCGGTGCTGCGTCATCTTCGCGAGATCACGGGGCTGGACCTGGAGACCGCTTCCGACCTCGTCGAGTCGACCAGTGACACGGGAGCGTTCATGTCGTTCTCGGCATCCCTGAAGCGCAACGCCATCAAGCTCTCGAAGATCTCGAACGACCTGCGTCTGCTCTCGTCAGGGCCGCAGGCGGGACTCGGCGAGATTTCGCTACCCGCGCGCCAGGCGGGATCCAGCATCATGCCCGGCAAGGTGAACCCCGTCATCCCGGAGGTCGTCAATCAGGTCGCCTTCGCGGTAGCCGGCGCGGACCTGACAGTCACGATGGCCGTCGAGGGCGGTCAGCTGCAGCTGAATGCCTTCGAGCCGATCATCGCTCACTCGATCTTCCAATCGATCACCTGGATGCGACGCGCGATGCGCACATTGCGCGTCAACTGCGTCGACGGCATCACCGCCAATCGCGAGCGTCTCGCGGCGTCAGTCGGTGCTTCGGTCGGTGTCGTCACCGCGCTGACACCGTTCATCGGCTACGCGGCCGCTGCAGCACTGGCCAAGTCTGCCCTTGTGTCTGGCCGCAACATCGCCGATCTGGTGGTGGAGGGTGGACTCATGTCGCGCGACGAAGTGACCAAGCAGCTCTCGCCCGAGCGGCTCTCGGGACTCCAGGCCGTGACCGCCGCGATGCCGATCATCGGGTTCGAGACCGCTCCCACGGGAGACACCGACCTGTAATACGGAGTTGGCGCATTGCGGAAGCTGGGAATATGCCGCTAGATTGCGGCGAGGTCGCTCAATGGCGTGCGACCGCACCTCACCCGCAATGGACGCAAGGAGTCGCCCATGTCTGATTCACCCGCCTACCAGCCTGCTCCGCAGGCTCCCGCCGGAGCGCCGGCCGTCGTGCCCGGCAAGACGCTCGGCATCGTCGCGCTGATCCTCGCCTTCTTCTTCCAGCTGCTCGGCCTGATCCTCGGGATCGTCGCGCTGAACCAGAGCAAGGGATCGGGCTACAGCAACGCCCCCGCGAAGTGGGCGATCTGGCTGAGCATCATCTTCATGGTGCTGGGCATCGTCATCGCGATCATCGTCGTGTCGACGGCGTCGGTCGTCGTCTACTCGAACTGACGATCACGAGGAACGCACTGCCGGATCAGTCGATGATCCGGCAGTGCGTTTTCAGTTCCCCGATGCCTTCGACGCCGACAGTCACCGTCGAGCGGTCGCGCAGGAACACCTGCGGATCCCGCGAATAGCCAGCACCGCCCGGGCTGCCGGTGGAGATGAGGGTCCCGGGCAGCAGGGTGACGGATGCCGACAAGTGCGCGATCAGCGTCGAGACCGGCCTGACCATCTGGCTCGTGGAGGCATCCTGCAGCGTGTGTCCGTCGAGGACTGTCCAGATTCGCAGGTTCTGCGGGTCGGGAATCTCGTCGGCCGTCACGACGACCGGTCCGACCGGCGTGAAGCCGTCGAAGGACTTGCAGCGCGACCACTGCGCCTCAGCGAACTGGATGTCGCGCGCGGTGATGTCGTTGACGACGGTGTAGCCCCACACATGACCGAGGGCCGTTTCGGGTGTCACGTCTTTTGCGGGCCGGCCGATGATCACTCCGAGCTCGGCCTCATAGTCCACCGACTCGCTGAGTGTGCGCGGCCAACTCGTTGTGCCGCCGTGCCCTGCCAGGGAGTTCGGCCACAGCACGAACACTGTCGGCGCCGTGTCAGTCTTCAACCCCAGTTCGCTCGAGTGCGCCGCGTAGTTCAGGCCGACGGCGAGGATGACGGGTGGCTGCGGAACCGCGGGCCCGTAGACGGCGCCGTCAAGGGGAAGACGGGGAGCTGTGGATGCCGCGCCGCGAACCCGATCGAGCAGCTCGTCGCCGCCCTCGATGAGTTCGTTGAGGGTGACCGGCGCCCCGTCGAAGAGCAGCGACACCACTGTTGCCCCGTCGTCATCGACGGTCACGAGCTGCGGCGTGGCTGACCCGGGGAGGGAAACGTGGGCGAAGCGCATTCCCCCACGCTAGCGCTGAACAAAGACTCAGCGCCCGGTGCCGCGGCGATGCCTGCGAGTCGAAATCCGGGCGCTGAGTTGAACTGATACCAGCTTCTCGCCGCAGCCGCGGCCTGTCAAGAGCCCCACGTGTGATCAGTGGTGTCGGTGCCGCGTTGCGCGCCGCGACCGGCTCTGGTGGGATGGTGGGCATGACTGATGACCGCACCAAGCCCGACATCGACGCCCCCCAGGGCCCTGCTCCCTCCGAACTCGTCATCCGCGACCTCATCGTCGGTGAGGGGGCCGAGGCGAAGCCCGGCGACAGCGTCACCGTGCACTACGTGGGCGTCGAGTACGACTCGGGCGAGGAGTTTGACTCGTCGTGGAACCGCGGTGAGAGCATCCAGTTCCCGCTGCGCGGGCTGATCCAGGGCTGGCAGGACGGTATTCCGGGGATGCGTGAGGGTGGTCGCCGCGAGCTCGTGATCCCGCCTCACCTGGCGTACGGCCCCGCCGGTGGTCACTTCCTGGGCGGCAAGACCCTGATCTTCATCATCGACCTGATCTCGGTCGGCTGACGTTTTCTGACTGATCACGCGGCGGCGGATGCTTCGGCATCCGCCGCCGTTTCGTCGCTACGTGACCGGAAGATGACACGCTCGGAAATTTTTCCATTCACGGGAATAGAGCCAGCGGGTTGCGTCGTTGGGTCTCCTGTCGCCACCTGGCGGCCCAGAGAACTCCCGAGGAGAGAGCATGACCGAATCCACGACCGTCGAGATCCCCGGCTACCGCGTTGGCACGTGGCAGCTTGATGCGTCGCACAGCGAGGTCCACTTCAGCGTCCGGCACATGATGATCTCGAAGGTGCGCGGCACCTTCGGTGTCAAGAGCGCGACGTTCGTGACGCCTGCGAACCCGCTCGAGACCACCGTGACCGCCTCGGTCGATGTGGCCTCGGTCGACACGAAGGATGAGGGCCGCGACAAGCACCTCGCCTCGGCTGACTTCTTCGACGTCGAGCAGTACCCCACGATGGACTTCGTCTCGACCGGTGTGCGCATCGAGAACGGCGACTTCTTCGTCGACGGTGACCTCACGATCCGCGGCATCACCAAGCCCGTGACCTTCGAGGTCGAGTTCGGTGGCTTCGGCAATGACCCGTGGGGCAACTACAAGGCCGGCGCAACGGCCAAGGCTGTCATCAACCGCGAGGACTTCGGCCTCACGTGGAACGCCGCGCTCGAGACCGGTGGCGTGCTCGTGGGCAAGGACGTCACGATCGAGCTCGACCTGCAGGGCGCCCTCCAGGCCGACTGAGATCCCGAGCTATCTCCAGTGGGGCGGATGCTGCGGCATCCGCCCCACTGTCGTTGATGGTGAGCGTGATCAGGGAACGGGGTTATCGGCGTCGTACGCGCGGAACCCGGGGCTCAGGCGCACGAGCGTGGTCACGATTGCCAGAATCAGTAGTCCGCCGAGCAGGGGCGGGAACCAGAGAGTCGTGAATGTTGCAAGGGTTCCGGCGTAGAGCGCGCCGACTCGGGGGCCGCCCGCGACGACGACGATGAAGATGCCCTGCAGGCGCCCGCGGATAGCGTCGGGGACGGCCGATTGCATCATGGTCGACCGGTAGATCGCGCTGACATTATCTGCCCCGCCCGCCACGGCCAGAACCAGCACGGCGAGCACGATCAGGGTGAGGTTCGCGGAGTCCGCGCCGAGGTCTGCCGGAGCGCCGACCCCGAGGCTCCCCGCTATCAGCACCCCGCCGAAGAGCGTGATGGCGGCTCCGTAGACGAGGATCGCCCGCTCGATTCCGAGCCCGTGCGCGCGGTACCGTGCGATCCGGCCCGAGAAGAGGCTGGAGAGGAAAGCGCCTGCCGCGAAAGCGGCGGTGAGAGCCCCGGTCGTGATGGGTCCGCCGCCAAGCAGCACGGTACCGATTGCCGGGAACAGGGCGAGGGGCTGCCCGAAGGTCATCGCCGTGATGTCGAGGATGTACTGCAAACGGATATTTGTCGCCCGCCGCAGGAATGCGATTCCATCGCGGAGGGACTCGAGGCCGGGCTTGACGATCTCGCCTTCCGGGACGATCCGCGGGAGCGTCCACAGTCCGAGGAACAGCGAGGTCATGAGCACGACGTCAGCGGAATAGGTCCACGCGTAGCCGACAGTCGCCACGAGCACCCCCGCAAGGGCAGGGCCCGCCATCACCATGATGCCCACGGTGATGCCCTGCAGTGCGGCAGCCGCGGGCAGAAGCTGACGCGGCAAGAGCCGCGGAACGATCGCTGAGCGTGTGGCAAGCACGACCGAGTTCGCCGCGGAGTTGACAATGCTCAGCGCATACAGCGACCACACCGACTCGAGCTGGGTCCAGGCGAGGATCGCCAGCACTGCGGTGGAGGCGAAGGTGATGGATGCCGCCAGTAGAGCGACCACGCGGCGGTCGAAGGCATCGGCGAGCATCCCGCCGTAGAGTCCTGCCGCGACCATCGGGACGAGCCCGACGACGGCGATCATGGAGACGGCGAAGGTACTCTGCGTGAGGTCGTAGACGTGCAGCATGACCGCGACGATCGTGAGCTGCCCGCCGAGGCCCGCCAGAGTCGAACCGATCCACAGGCGCGCGAAGGCGGGGCTGGCGCGGAAGGGGCGGAGGTCGAGGAACTGGTCGCGCGAGAGCCCTGCCATCACAGGTCGACCTCGACCTGTTTGACGCGCGCCGAATGTCCCCGAACGATCGAGACGCGGCTCGACGAGGTGCCGAAGTGTTCTGCCAGCACCCGGGGGAGAGCCGCGTTGGCCTCGCCCTCACGCGCCGGCTCCCGGAGATACGCGACGAGATCGGATCCCACCGTCTCGACTAGGGGACCGCGCCGGCTCCCGGGTTTTATTCGGACGGTGATGCGCACCCGACGAGGCTACTCTGCGGACGCGCCCCCGGGCTCCGCCTCGGGCTGGTAGAGTTGTTCGGTTGCCGTTAGATCGGCCGCGGAGAAAGAGAGCTCGCACAGCAGGTGACGGGCACCGCGCAACGAAGAGAGAGGGGATCGTTCTATGGCACTGGAAGCAGAGACCAAGAAGGCGATCATCGAAGAGTACGCAACGCACCCCGGTGACACCGGATCCCCCGAGGTGCAGGTCGCGCTCATGACGCAGCGCATCAAGGACCTCACCGAGCACCTCAAGGAGCACAAGCACGACCACCACTCGCGTCGTGGCCTGTTCCTGCTCGTGGGTCAGCGCCGTCGTCTGCTCGGCTACCTCCAGGACATCGACATCGAGCGTTACCGCAAGCTGATCGAGCGTCTCGGGCTTCGCCGCTAAGCGCGAACCGCGTCCATCGCTTTCTCGAAGGGTCGTCCCACGGTGTGGGGCGGCCCTTTGTCATTGACGGGCGCGGGTGGGAATTGCTCAGCCGACGGCGGGGGAGTAGTCTCTCGGATGGCTTAGGTAAGCCTTACCGAATCGTTCCGAGGATCCGCGTGCTCGCTAGCTTTCTCATCGGCCTCCGCGAAGGCCTCGAAGCTGCCCTCGTCATCGGCATCCTGGTGGCCTATCTCACACAGCTGAAGCGTCGCGACGTGTTGCCGCGCCTGTGGTTGGGAGTCGGGGGCGCGATCGCGCTCGCCGTGGCTATCGGAGCGTTCTTCACATTCGGTGCTTATGCGTTGACGTTCGAAGCGCAGGAGATCATCGGGGGCCTGCTGTCGCTGCTCGCCGTGGCGATGGTCACGTGGATGATCTTCTGGATGCAGGCCCACGCGCGGACACTTGCCGGGGGACTACGCAGCGGCGTCGACCGGGCGATCGCGACCGGGGGACTGTGGGGAATCGTCGTCTTGGGCTTTGTGTCGGTAGCTCGAGAAGGCGTGGAAACGACACTTCTGCTCTGGTCGATGGTGCAGTCCTTCGGCAACGCGCCAGAGTCGCTCGCCGGCGCCGTGCTCGGCATCCTCTGTGCCGCCGCGCTTGGCTGGCTCGTTGCCCGCGGGATGCTGCGCCTGAACCTCCGCCTCTTCTTCACCTGGACCGGCGCCTTTTTGATCCTCGTCGCCGCTGGCGTCCTGGCCTACGGGATCGGCGATCTGCAGGAGGCCGGGGTCCTCCCCGGGCCCTTCACTGCCCTCGCTCCCGTGCAGGATTCCGGAGCGGTTTTGGTTGGCTGGACCGCCTTCCCCATCGGTTGGGCGTTCGATCTCACCGGGGTCCTTGATCCCGTGAGCGCCCCCGCTGTGATTCTGCAGGCAACCATCGGCTTCACCGCCCGCATGAGCTGGCTCCAGGTGATCGCCTGGATCGTCTACGTCGCGATCGTCGGAACGGTCTTTCTTGTCCGCGCCTTCGCAGCCCAGCCGCGTCCTGTGGCGCCCGCTGCGGAGGCAACAGCTGCTGAGGCGACAGAGCCGACGCACGCTCTCAGTCGCGTCTCATCCGATCTCAGTCCCCACAGCAAGGAGACCCATGAACACCCTCTCTCGTAGTCTGGCGCTGGTTGCAGCAACCGCAGCCGGTGCCCTCGTACTCGCCGGTTGCGTCGCGCGTGCCGATCAGGCCGCCGGTGACGCGCTCACGGTCACCTCGACCGCTGACTCGTGCGAGATCTCGGCAGCCAGTGCGACAAGCGGAACCCTGAACTTCGCGGTCACCAACGCCGGATCCGAGACTACCGAGTTCTATCTGCTGGCCAGTGACGGCCTGCGGATCGTGGGAGAGGTCGAGAACATCGCCCCGGGCGCCTCGCGCACACTCACGGTGCTCGCCCAGCCGGGGGACTACTACACGCTGTGCAAGCCCGGCATGATCGGTGAGGGCATTGGCCGCGCCGCCTTCACCGTCACCGGTGAGGCCGTCGAGGTGGATACCGAGGATGCTGAGCTCAAGCAGCAGGCGGTGGATCTGTATGCCGCATTCGTGAAAGACCAGGTCGGTCAGCTCGTTCCCGCCGTCGACGACTTCGTCGCAGCCTACGTCGCGGGAGACGACGACACCGCCCGTGCGATGTTCCCGCAGGTACGCGCGTATTACGAGCGCATCGAGCCGGTGGCAGAGGCGCTGGGAGACCTCGACCCCCGCATCGATTTCCGCGAGGTCGACGCTGTGGCCGATGGCATCGACTGGACGGGCTTCCACCGGATCGAGAAGGATCTCTGGGTCCCCGCAACCGATGCCCTCAACTCTGATGGTGTGACCCCGGCATGGCAGGACTGGGCGCCGTCGACGCCCGAGCAGCGGGCGGACTTCGGTGACCTGCTCATCGCCGATGTGCAGGAACTGTACGACTACGTGCACGGTCAGGAGTTCGTCGACACACTCGAGTCCCAGGGCATCGCGGGTGTTTCCAACGGCGCCATTGCCCTCCTCGATGAGGTAGCGACCGGGAAGATCAGCGGCGAGGAGGACTGGTGGTCGGGCACCGACCTGTACGACTTCGCCGCCAACGTCGAGGGGTCGAAGATGGCTTTCTCGCTCGTGCGCGACTTCGCGGTCTCGAGCGGCCCCGACGGGGAGCAACTGGTCGCGCAGATCGACGATGGATACGCTCAGCTGGAAGCGGAGCTGGCTGCGTTCGGTTCGCTCAGTGACGGCTTCGTCGCCTACGGCGCCTTGACGGAGGCAGACAAGCGTGCACTGTCCGATCAGATCAACGCGCTCGCTGAGCCGCTGTCGCAGCTGACGGTGACAGTTCTGGAGTGAGCATGACCGATCCTGCATCGCAGGAGCGCCCCGCGGCCGGGCTGAGCAGGCGAGGTCTGCTCGGCCTGGCGCTGGGTGCCGGCGCCGCCGGAGTCGCGGTGGGCGTCGGCGGTGCCGCCGTGGTGGCCCGCGTCTCGGATGCCCAGACTGCGGCGCGCGCCGACACCCATCCCTTCTTCGGGGAGCACCAGTCCGGAATCACGACGGAGGTGCAAGATCACCTCCACTTCGCGTCCTTCGACCTCTCGGGCACGACCAGCCGTGACGAGCTCGTCGAGCTGCTCCAGGACTGGAGCTATGCCGCGTCGAGAATGATGCTCGGACTCGAGGTCAGCGCCTCCGGAGCCGTGGGCGGCTCACCCGAAGCGCCGCCGGACGACACCGGCGAAGCGCTCGGACTGCCGGCGAGCAACCTGACGATCACCTTCGGGTTCGGCCCGGGGCTATTTCGCACCGACGAGGGGGTCGACCGCTTCGGCATTGCGGATCGGGCCCCGGCGGGACTCGCGCCGCTGCCACCATTCCTCGGTGATGACCTCGACCCCGATCACACGGGCGGTGACCTCTGTATTCAGGCGTGCGCCGACGATCCGCAGGTCGCCGTTCACGCCGTACGCAATCTCAGCCGCATTGCGTTCGGGCGGGCTCGCCTCCGATGGTCGCAGCTCGGTTTCGGCCGCACCTCGCGAACGTCAGCTCAGCAGCAGACCCCGCGCAATCTCTTCGGGTTCAAAGACGGCACAGCCAATCTCCTCGCCGGCGACGAGGACGCGCTCGCCGAGCACGTCTGGGTCTCGTCCGAGGATGGGCCCGCGTGGCTCGCGGGGGGCTCGTACCTGATCGCCCGCAAGATCGCGATGAAGATCGAGACCTGGGACCGGGTTCGCCTCGCTGAACAGGAACAGATCACCGGCCGCGCCAAGGGAAGCGGCGCCCCCTTGAGCGGGGGAGAAGAGTTCACCGCGCCCGACTTCGCTGCGCTGTCGGCATCCGGCACTCGAGCGATCGACCCGGCATCCCACGTCGCCCGCGCGCACCCCGACAACAATGGCGGGATCCGGATGCTGCGGCGGGGATACAACTACGTTGACGGCAACACCGCGCTGGGACGCCTCGATGCTGGCCTCTTCTTTCTCGGCTACGTGCGCTCGCCGGAGCGATTCATCACGGTTCAGAAGTCGGTCGCAACCGACCTCATGATGGAGTATCTGCTCACGATCGGATCGGGGATCTGGGCCGTGCCGCCCGCACCGAGTGAAGGATCGTTTGTCGGCGCCGCACTGTTCTCTTAGCCGGGAATGCTGCCCGTGCGCGAGGCGCTGGAGTAGTCTCGGGCGTCGATGACGCTTACCGATGACGCCCGCGAGCGGGACGCGGCGATTCCCGACCTCGACTGGCGGGTGTTCCCGCCCGGGACCGTTCGTGATGCGTTCGAAGCGCCGAGTGGACGCCTGGCGCGAGTGGCGCTCGGGGCCGGTGATCGGGGACGAGTCGTGCTCTTTCCCGGTGTGACCGGTTCCAAAGAGGACTTCACTCTCATGCTGCCGCTGCTTGCCGACGCCGGTTACCGTGTGGAGGCGTACGACCTGGCGGGGCAATATGAGTCGCGGGATGCCGGCCCCGAGAACCTCGATCCGCCCCGGGACCGCTACGACTATCCGCTGTTCATCGATGATCTGACCGCTGTCCTCGAGGGCGGCGCGCGAGCCCACGTCCTCGGCTACTCCTTCGCGGGGCTCGTGTCTCAGCTGATCGTCGCCGAGCGTCCGGAGCTGTTCGCAACGCTCACGCTGTTGTCGACGCCGCCGGCGACCGGACAAGTGTTCCGGGGGGTGAAGCGGATCGGCCGCTTCAGCAATCTCGCGGGCCCGCGAAGCGGCGCATCCCTCATGCTGTGGGGTATCCGGAACAACCTGAACCGCGTTCCCCCGCAACGCATCGCGTTCGTTCGTGAGCGATTCGCCCTGACGCGGCGAGAGAGCGTCGACGACATCGTCGGGCTCATGATGCGGATGCCGGATGTTGTCGATGCGGTGCGCGCGGCATCCGTGCCGACCCTCGTCGCGACGGGCGCGCATGACCTCTGGCCGACCGAGCAGTACCTGTCCTACGCGCAGCGCATCGGCGCGCAGGTGGCGGTCTACGAGACAGGTCATAGCCCGTGCGAAACGGCGCCGCATCAGCTGGTGCGTGACATGCTCGCGATGTTTGCCGAGATAGACGGCCCCATGGATCGGTGACGTCCCGGAAACAACGGGAATAGATTCGACGGGGTCGCGTTACACGAGATACATTCACTTGCATAGATCGGCCGCACACCCCGCGACCGGGAGCGGAGAGCACCATGAGCCAGATGCAGTTCGGGATCTTCACCGTCAGCGACATCACGGAAGACCCCACGACAGGTCATACCCCCAGCGAGGCAGAGCGGATCCGCGCGACGCTGCAGATCGCCAAGCACGCCGAGGAGGTGGGGCTTGATGTCTTCGCCCTGGGCGAGCACCACAACCCGCCGTTCTGGTCGTCTTCGCCGACGACGACGCTCGCCTACATCGCAGGCCAAACCGAGCGCATTCTGCTCTCGACTGCCACGACCCTCATCACCACCAACGACCCCGTGAAGATCGCCGAAGACTATGCGATGCTTCAGCACGTTTCGGGAGGTCGGGCTGACCTCATCCTCGGACGCGGTAACACCGGCCCCGTGTACCCCTGGTTCGGCAAGGACATCCGTCAGGGTCTGAACCTCGCGGTCGAGAACTACGCCCTGCTCCACCGGCTGTGGCGCGAGGATGTCGTCGACTGGCAAGGTCAATTCCGCACGCCGCTGCAGGGTTTCACCTCGACGCCGCGCCCGCTCGATGGCGTGCCGCCCTTCGTCTGGCACGGCTCGATCCGCACCCCCGAGATCGCCGAGCAGGCCGCCTACTACGGTGACGGGTTCTTCGCCAACAACATCTTCTGGCCCAAGGAGCACTTCCAGCGGCTGGTCGCGCTCTACCGTGAGCGGTTCGAACACTACGGACACGGCACCCAGGAGCAGGCGATCGTCGGGCTCGGTGGGCAGGTTTACATGCACCGCAACTCTCAGGAGGCGGTCCGCGAATTCCGCCCGTACTTCGACAACGCGCCGGTCTACGGCAACGGCCCGAGCCTGGAGGACTTCACCGAGATGACGCCGCTGACGGTGGGTTCGCCGCAGCAGGTCATCGATCGGTACGCGGCGATGCGGGAGCACTTCGGTGACTACCAGCGCCAGATGTTCCTGATCGACCACGCGGGTCTGCCCCTGGGGGCCGTCCTCGAGCAGCTCGACATCCTCGGCGGTGAGGTCGTACCGGTGCTCCGCAAGGAGCTCGCGAAGGATCGCCCGGAAGGCGTTGCTGACGCTCCGACCCACGAGAGTCTGGTGGCAGCTGCAGGCGGACCGCGCGAAGCCCGGCCCCGGCCCAACCGTGGCGACAACGTCACCGGCGGTTCCCCGTACCGCGACAGCGCGCCGCTGGCGGGTGCCGCATTCGGTGCCGCAGCGACACGTCAGGGGGCGTGAGATGACCACGCGCCGCATCGCGGTCGTCACGGCGGGGCTCTCGAACCCGTCATCCACGAGGCTGCTCGCCGACAGGCTGGCGGAGGCCGTTCGTGCACAGCTGGCAGAGCGTGAGATCGAGGTCGGGGTGGATGTGATCGAGCTGCGTGAGCACGCTCATGCGATCACCGACAATCTCCTCACCGGGTTCGCCCGCCCCGAGCTTGCTGAGGTGATCGAGACCGTGACCTCGGCTGACGCCCTCATCGCCGTCACGCCGATCTTCACGACCAGCTACTCCGGTCTGTTCAAGTCGTTCGTCGACATCCTGGACCCGGACTCGTTGCGGGGGATGCCGGTCCTGCTGGCAGCCACCGGCGGGTCACCACGACACTCGTTGGCACTCGAGTACGCGATTCGCCCGCTGTTCACCTATCTGCACGCCAACCCGGTCTCGACGTCCGTGTTCGCGGCATCGCAGGACTGGGCCGGCGGCGAGGGAGCATCCTCGCTTCGTTCGCGCACTGAGCGGGCCGCGGGAGAGCTCGCGGATGCCGTCGCTCGCCGGGGCGCGACAGTCGTTGAGGACCCGTTTGACCCGGCGAGCTACCTCGGCAAGGGTCGCTCGTTCGAGAGCCTGCTGGGCGGACTCAGCGCCGACTGACCCGCAGCACCACGATGCCCCGGCCGCACCCGACGGCCGGGGCATCGTGAGTTCTCAGGCGCGGACCGCACCGCTGGCCAGCACGCCGCTGGCCTCAGTGTCGTCGGCAGCTCCCGCGGCTTCGACAGTCGCGGCGCTCGGTCGGCGACCGATCCGCTTGAGGGCAATGACCGCGACAGCGGTGGTGATGGCGCCGATCGCGATCGACAGCAGGAACCACAGGAAGCTGCTGATCGCGAACCAGACGAACACGCCGCCGTGGGGTGCCTGCGAGGTGACCCCGAAGGCCATGGAGAGGGCGCCGGTGACGGCGCCACCGAGCATCGAGGCGGGGATGACGCGCAGTGGGTCGGCTGCGGCGAAGGGGATAGCACCCTCCGAGATGAAGGATGCACCCAGCAGCCACGCCGCGACACCGTTCTCGCGCTCCACCGGAGTGAACTGCTTACGCGCAAGCACCGTTGAGGCAAGGGCGAGGCCCAGCGGCGGCACCATGCCCGAGGCCATGACGGCAGCCATGATCTCCAGCGGCACCTGGTTCGCCAGTGACGCGGCCCCGAGGCCCGCGACCGCGAACGAGTAGGCGACCTTGTTGACGGGTCCGCCGAGGTCGAAGCACATCATGAGACCGAGGATGACGCCCAGCAGCACGATTCCGACGCCGGTCAGGCTGTTGAGCCAATCGGTCAGTGTCGTCATGAGCCAGGCGATCGGCCCTCCAAGGAACAGGATCATGGCTCCGGATGCGGCAATGGACGCCAAGAGCGGAATGATGACGACCGGCATCAGCCCACGCAGCCAGCGGGGTGCCGGGATGCGGGTGAGCGAGGCTGCCACGAGTCCCGCGAGCAAGCCACCGACAATGCCGCCGAGGAAGCCGGCGTTCATCATGACGGCGATCGTGCCGACGACGAAGCCGGGGGCGATGCCGGGCCGGTCGGCCATGGCGTAGGCGATGAAGCCCGCGAGCGCGGGGACCAGGAAGCCCATGGAGGCTGCGCCGATGACAAACGCGACGGCGCCGATGTAGGTCCAGAAGCCGCCGTCGGGCAGGTTCCAGAGTGAGGACGAAGCGACGATGTCGCTGGCCGTCGCGTTGATGTCGTATCCCGCGAGACCGAAGCCGATGGCGATGAGCAGACCGCCGCCGGCAACGAAGGGGATCATGTAGCTGACGCCGGTGAGCAGCCAGCGTTGCAGCTTGCGGCCCGCGTGTTCGCTGGCGGTATCGGAGGTCGCGGTCGTGGTTTCGCTACCCGCGACGCGCGCAGCATCCGGGTTCGCGGCCGCGGCCAGGGCCTCGTCGATCATGGCGCCGGGAGCTTCGACCCCGCGCTTGACGGGGCCCTGAACGACCGGCTTGCCGGCAAAGCGCGCGCGATCGCGCACATCCACGTCCACCGCGAAGATCACGGCGTCGGCGGCGGCGATGACGGCGGGATCGAGGGCCGTCGATCCGCTCGATCCCTGCGTCTCGACCTCAAGGCGGATGCCGCGCTTCTTCGCCTCGGCGACGAGGGCGTCGGCAGCCATATAGGTGTGGGCGATGCCGGTCGGGCAGGCGGTGACTGCGACGAGCACGCGCTGATCCGCCGCCGCCGCCGGTGCCGCGGTGGTCGCGGCAGGCGTCGGGGCGATCGCCTCATCGATAAGGCCAACAACCTCGGGCGCCGAGGTCGCGGTGCGCAGAGACTCCACGAACTCTTCCCGCACCAGTGCGCGCGCAATCGTGGAGAGGATCGCGAGGTGATCGGTGTCGGCTCCGATCGGTGCGGCGATGAAGAACACGAGATCGCTCGGGTCGTCGTCGCCGAAGTCCACCGGGTCCGAGAGGCGTGCGAACGCGAGTGTGGGCTCCGTCACGGCGGCGGTGCGGCAGTGGGGGATCGCGATACCGCCGGGCATACCGGTCGAGGTCTGCGCTTCGCGGGCGTGGGCGTCTGCCGCAAGCGCGTGGGCATCGGTGGTGCGACCCGCGCCGGCGACGATGGTGCTGAGGGCATCGATGACGTCCCCGGATGTCGCGCCCAACGCGACATCGAGAGCGACGAGCTCCGGGGTGATGATGGACATGTTCTCTCCTTTGATGAACGTCACGGGGAAGTGACCGTGGCGGGCAGGTGTATCTCGGTGACCGTGACCTGGTCAGGGTGGGTGTCTGAGGGGCGGGGGATGGTCGTCCCGGGCAGGGCGACGGCAGCGGCGCCGTAGGCAACCGCGTGCGCGAGCCGTGCCGCCGGGGAGCACCCGGCAGCATCGGCGATGAGGTAGCCGGCAAGGGAGGAGTCACCGGCACCGACGGTGCTGCGGGCGGTCACCGGTGGGTGGGTGGCGTGCCACGCGCCCTCTGCCGTGGCGAGAACGGCACCGGCAGAGCCGAGGGTTGCCAGGACGGCAGCGATGCCGCGCGCTCGCAGTGCATCGCAGGCGTCCGCGACCGCGTGCGGATCGGTGAGCGTCGCGGGGTCGGTTCCGGTCAGCTCGGCGAGCTCCTCGAGGTTCGGCTTGATGAGATCGATGGGTACCCCCGCGGTGCGCAGCGCGGTCAGCGGAGCGCCCGATGTGTCGACTGCCACGCGGATGTCGGGCGTCGCGATCCGGGCGGTGCGCGCCAGGTCGGCAAGCAGCTCGACATCCGCCGCCGGAGGCAGTGAACCGGCGAAGACCAGCCACTGTGCCCGGGGGGCCTCAGCAGCGACGACGTCGTGCAGGGCCGCTACAGCCGATGCGCTCAGCGGCGAGCCGGGTTCGTTGATCTTCGTCGTGGTGCCGTCGGGTTCGACGAGAGAGATATTGGTGCGCACGCTCGCGCCGGGATCGACCGTGACCACGGCCAGCCCGCTTTCGACGAGTTCACGAACATAGGGGTCGTGGTAGTCGGCGCGAACGATGGCGCGGGTCGCGACGGATGCGTGAGCCAGCGCTCGCGAGACGTTGACGCCCTTGCCGGCTGCCTGCGAGGTGACGGCGCTCGCGCGAAGGACCGCATCGCGAACGAGGGGCGAGGGGAGCTGAATGGTGCGATCGACGCTCGGGTTGATCGTGACGGTGACGATCATGCGCGCACCAGATCCACGTCGGCTGCGCGCAGGGCAGCGCTCAGGTCGGCATCCGGTTCGCCGTCGGTCACGAGGGCGTCGATGTCATCGAACCCTCCGAACCGCACGAGAGATTCTTCGCCGAGCTTCGATGCGTCAGCGACGACGATCACCCGCCGCGCCGAGGCTACCGCGGCCCGCTTGACCTCGGCCTCGGCTTCGTCGGGCGTGCTCAGCCCGAACTGGGCGTGCACGGCGTTGGTCCCAATGATTGCCACATCCGGCCGCAAGCCCGCGATCTGGTCGATGGCTCCTGCGCCGACCAGCGCGCCGGTCACCGCTCGCAGTCTTCCGCCGATCACGCGCACCGCCGGGGTGGTGAGGTGGCTGAGCGTCGACGCGGTGATCACGGAGTTGGTGATGAGCGTGAGCGAAGCGTTGCCGTCCTCTCGGGCGGCCAGAAGCCGGGCGACGCGTGCTGCCGTTGACCCGGCGTCGATGTGCACGGCCCCGCCGAGACCGCGGGGGATCAGATCGAGCGCCGCCGCGGCGATGCGTTCCTTGGCTTCGGTCGCCGTGGCTTCGCGGGCCGCCAGACTCGGCTCGGCGGCGCTCGTTCGACCCGCGGGAACCGCGCCCCCGTGCACGCGCAGGAGCACGCCGTCGGCCTGCAACTGATCAAGATCGCGGCGGATCGTTTCTTGTGCGACGCCGAACAGAGCTGACAGGGCGGTTACCGATGCCCGGCCCTCGTCGGTGACGATTCCCGCGATGCGCTGCTGGCGCTCCGTCGCGTACATGTGTTCTCCCACCCGGCGTCATCCGTGACGTCGAAATCTGTGTATGTGTGAGAGTAACTGTGAATGTGATGGTTTACAAGGGTCGATCTGCTTTTCGGGCGCGCGTCAGTGGCAGAGACGGGTGTGGCCACACGTGCAACGTCGCGCGTGGCCAGGTGGTGAGCGTCGCAGACGTCGGGCTGGCGGCCCGACTCAGACAGAGGGGCCCGCAGTGTCCGGGGGAGGCGTGTCTCGTGCAGAGGACACACGCGTGACGATGAGGTCGACGATCAGGCCCAGCGCGATCGCGGCGCCGATGGAGATGAGGACGGCCACCACGGGTCCGCCCGGAACCAGGCGTCCGACGATGGCGCCGACTGCAGCCTGATACACCGCCCACCCCGTGGCGGCGGTGGCGACGAGAACGAGGTATCGAGGAGCCGGAACTCGCGATGCACCAGCCGTCAGGTTCACCGCCAATCGGGCGAACGGGATGAACCGGGCGGTGAAGACCACCGTCGCGCTCGAGCGGTGCAGTCGCCGGTGCGCCCACCCGATCGCGGCGCTCACCCTGCGGCCCCGCATCCACCCCCACCGATCCAGCCCGACGCGGCGCCCGACGACGTACACGATCATGTCGCCGAGGAACGCTGCGACCGCGGCCAGTAGCACAACGCCCAGGAGTGGCGGTGAGCCGACGGTGACAGCGAGCGCACCGAAGGCGGTCACGGCGACCTCTCCCGGGACCAGCACCAGGAGGCTGTCGGCGAGGACGAGCGCGAACATGAGAGGGAGCGCCCAGGGGCTGCCGGCAACGTGCGTCAGCACCTCATCGATCACACTTCTGGGTAACACGCGAGGGTGAACGGAGACGGAACGGGGCACGTCCGGTGACGCGCTGGCGTGCATCCGGTGAACTCTCGGCGACCGGGCCCTCGTGAGCGTATTCGGTGGTCTGACACGCGTCACCCTGGAGGCGTGAGAGTCGCGGTATTGGCGGAATCGTTCCTCCCCCACATGAACGGAGTCACCGGCTCGGTGCTCCAGATCCTTCGTCATCTGGCAAGCGAAGGGCATGAGACGCTCGTCATCGCTCCCAAAGCTGGCGATGTCGAGGCCGACCTGCGCGGCGCCGACCTCTCTGGCGCTCGCACGACCATGCTCCGGTCCGTGCCCTTGCCCTCCTACCCTCAAGTTCGTGTGGTGTTCGCCCGCGCTGCGAAGCTGGCGGCGCACCTGCGTGAGTTCCGGCCCGATGTCATCCACCTGGCATCGCCGTTCGTGCTCGGATGGCAAGGAACCGCTGCCGCCGACGCGCTCAAGGTGCCCGTCGTCGCGGTCTACCAGACCGACGTGGTCGCGTATGCCCAGAAGTACGGGCTTCCGGCGGCGACCTCGATCGTGGAGTCGCACGTGACGCGACTGCACCGTCGCTCGACGCTGACGCTGGTGCCGTCCTCGGCGAGCATGTCCCAGCTCGAAAGTCTCGGCATTGATCGCCTGCGCCGGTGGGGTCGGGGAGTGGATGCCGTGCGCTTTGATCCCGCGCTCCGCAGCGCCAGCTGGCGCCAGCGTGTTGCACCGGGCGAGACGATCATCGGCTACGTCGGGCGGCTCGCCCCCGAGAAGCAGGTCGAAGACCTCGCCGCGCTGCACGATCTTCCGGGAACCCGGTTGGTGATCGTCGGTGATGGGCCGTCGCGACCCGCACTCGAGCGCGCCCTGCCGCGAGCGGTCTTTCTCGGACACCTCTCCGGCGATGCACTCGGCGAGGCGATGGCATCCTTCGATGTCTTCGTTCACCCCGGCGAGAGCGAGACGTTCGGCCAGACGATTCAGGAGGCTCTCGCGGCTGGAGTTCCGGTCGTCGCGACGGGAACAGGCGGTCCGGTCGATCTCGTTCGCAGCAGCGTCGACGGATGGCTCTATCGGCCGGGTGACCTGGCCGACCTCCACGCGCGCGTGTCAGACCTCATCGGAGACGAATCCAAGCGGCGAGCCTTTGCGGCCGCGGCCCGCGAATCCGTGCGCGAGCGCACCTGGGAGGCTCTGGGCCGCCAGCTTGTCGGTCACTACGCAGAGGCCCGGATGCTCCGCCCGATCGACGACTCTTTGTTCGCCCGTGCCGCGACGCGCCCCGCAGCTCCGCCCGCACCCGCGACGGAGGGAACCCCGCGGTGGTCGCGTTTCGTTGCCCTCGGTGATTCCTTGACCGAGGGGCTGTGCGACACATCGCGGATGCCGAAAGGTCAGTATCGCGGGTGGGCCGACCGTCTCGCGGATCTGTTGGCCGGCGCCCGAGAGGCGAGACTTCCAGCGAGCGCGGAGCCGTTCCGGTACGCGAACCTCGCTGTGCGCAGCCGCAAGATCCGGGACCTCCTCGACGAGCAGCTCCCGCGCGCGCTGGAGATGGCACCCGATCTGGTGTCGGTGTTCATGGGCGCAAACGACCTGGTCAGCCGCGGAGCCGATCCGCTCATCCTGGCGAAGGGGCTCGAACGGGCGGTCGTGGATTTGCGGTCCCGCGGGATCGATGTGCTGCTGGTGAGCATCGTGCTTCCCCGGCGACCAGCCGCCATGATCTTCGCCCGCCGCGTTGCGGTCTACAACTCCGAAATCAGACGCATTGCGGCCAGCACCGGCTGCATGCTGCTCGATCTTGAGGCCCAGCCGGCGATCAGTGACCTCGACATGTGGGCCGACGACAAGGTCCACTTCCGGTCGAAGGGTCATCGCTTCGTTGCCTACCGGGCTGCCGAGGCGCTCGGCGTCCCGTACGCTGACGAGCTGGCGACGCTCGACTCAGCTTTCCATGACGATGACGACCCGAACCCGCGCGGCTGGGTTCGTCGCGATGCGGTGCCCTGGCTCTGGCGGCGCTTGCGTGGACGAACGGCTGGTGACGGGCTGAGTGCCAAGCACACCGACTATGTGACGATCTCTCGGCGCTCGCTGCCTGCGGTGAGCCGATCGGCGCATGCACCCTCGGTGCCGGCCGTCGTCACCGGCCCCGGGGTTGCGCTCCCCGTCGTGGATCAGGGCGCCAACGGGCGACGCTGAGGGGGAGCTGGCGTCCCGCCGGTATCCGCGGCCGCGAGGTTCGCTGCGTGTCGTGCGATGGCGTCCGCGAAAGCCTCCGGCGCCTCCCGTGCGACGAAGTGCCCTGAACCGGGAACGAGGGTCCACGGATAGCCGAACCGATCATGCAGCGCCTTGGCCGCGTCGTGACGGATGCTGGGAGAGAGCGTCCCGACGGTGACCAGTGTCGCCGCGGCCGCAAGACTCGGGGCCGAAGGCTCGAATCCGCGGAACATCGGAAGCTCGCGAGCCACGGCGTCGGTATCGCCTCCCGCGTCGGCCAGCGACCAGGTCGGGCCGTACAGTGCTGCCCCGAAGGCCGCCACGCCGCCAGCGGCATACGCGGCAGACACCGGCCCGAGCAGGCCCGGCACCAGACTGCCCACCGCGGGTTCGTGGCAGAGCACTCCGGCTACGGGCGCCGCGATACCCGCTAAGCCCAGCGCTAACGTGGCACCTCCGCTCTGGCCTACCACGAGTGCACCCTCAGATCGCTCCGCGACGAAGCTGAGTTCGGTGTCGAGAGTGCCCGAGCACGGTCGGCGCACCGCCTCGACGTCCTCGAGTCCGCGCCGCTGCAGGGCCGCGAGGAGGGCGTCCCATACGGCGGGAGTCGTGGCGGCTCCGTGGACGAGGACGATGCGCAGCGACATGACGCCACGCTATCCCGCTCATTCGCCCCATTTCGCCGGGATCGGAAACAGGGCGTTTACATCAGCACACCGCAGGTGAAACAGTCCGCCGCCATGATCATGGCTATGGATACAGATCGGGATACGGCACGGGATACCGTGCGGGATGCCGTTCCCGGCGGCGAGAAGCGCACTCGCCGTGAGCAGGCTTACCTCAAGATTCGGCGGATGGCGCTGCAGGGCGAATTCCCGTTCTGGCAGCGCCTGCCCGAAGAGAGCATTGCGGAGCGGCTCGGCGTTTCGCGCACGCCGGTGCGGGAGGCGTTCGCGCGCCTGGACGCTGACGGCATCCTCAGCCGATACGACGACGGCGGCTACTACGTCGCCGAGCCCAATCTGGTGGATCTGCGCGACCTCTATGAGCTGCGTCTGACGCTGGAAGTTCGGGGCATCGTCCGCGCGAAGGAGGACGGCGTCGAGCACGATATCGAGGCGCTCGAGGCGCTGCGCGAGGAGTGGCTGGAGATCAAGGGCGCCTCCCATCGCGCGGACGGCTCCTTCATCGAACGTGACGAGTCCTTCCATGTCGGCCTGCTCCGCGCCTCCGGCAACCTCGTGCTCACCGAGACTCTGGAGGCCGTGAACATTCGCATCCGCCCCGTGCGGATGCACGACTTCCTCGATGCCGAGCGCATCGAGATCAGCATCGACGAGCACCTCGAGATCCTCGACGCAGTCATCGCGGGGGAGATCGACGAGGCAGCGGTGCTGTTGAAGCGCCACATCGGGATCTCGCTCGATGTGGTGGAAGATCGCGCCGCTCGCGCGATGACCCAGATGATGCGACTGCGCAGGCGGAGGTAGAGAGTGCGATGACGAACGTCGTGGAATCAGCGTTCCCCCCAGATCAGAGCTCCACTTCGAACGTCCCGATACTCCAGGTCGAGAACTTCACGAAACACTTCGCCGAGGTCAAGGCCAATACCAACGTCAGCCTCGACGTCCGCCCCGGTGAGGTGCACGCCCTGGTCGGCGAGAACGGCGCGGGCAAGAGCACGCTGCTGAAGATGATCTACGGCGTGTACACGCCTGACTCGGGCACGATGTTCGTAGACGGCAAGGAGGTCACCGCAGGCTCCCCGGCCGAGTCCAAAGCTCTCGGCATCGGCATGGTGTTCCAAGATCTGCGTCTGGTGCCCGCTCTGAGCGTGACAGAGAACATGGCCCTGTCTTTGGAGACCGGACCCGTGCTTCGGCTCAACTCTCTCGCGAAGCGAATCAGCGCGGCCAGCGCCGAGTACGGTCTCGCCGTCGATCCGAAGGTCCTGGTGCAGCACCTCTCGATCGGTGAGCGTCAACGCGCGGAGATCCTCAAGGTCCTCATGACCGGCGCTCGTCTGGTGATCCTCGACGAGCCGACCAGTGTGCTGGCGCCGCAGGAGGTCCAGGCGCTCTTCGGGGTGGTGAGCACGTTGCGGACACAGGGGTTCGGCATCCTCATCGTCACCCACAAGCTCGGCGAGGTGCGCCAGATCGCGGACCGCGTGACCGTGTTGCGGGGAGGCGAGCTGATCCTCGGGGGGGTGGATCCGAAGGATTACACGGATGAGGAGCTCATCGAGGCGATGGTGGGCCATGCGGTCCCCTCTCTGCCCGCCGAGCGCGTGCCCGTCACTGACAGCGAGGTTCCGGCCCTGCGGATGCAGGACGTGTCCTCCCGCGGAGACAAGGGTCATGAGGCGCTGAAGTCGATCTCGCTGACGGTGCGCCGAGGCGAACTGGTCGGGATCGCGGGCGTTGCGGGGAGCGGCCAGCGCGAACTCTGCGAAGTCGCCACCGGCTTGCGCGAGATCACGTCGGGAGGAGTGTGGATCGGCGGGGAGCCCATCTCGACTCCCCGTTCTGCCATCGGGGCGGGGAGCGTGAGCATCCCCGAGGATCCTGTCGCCGACTCGGTTGTCACCCGCCTCTCGGTGCTGGAACACATGCCCCTGGATGGCCGGGTCGTGCCTCGGCGCGGTCTCGGGGTGAACTGGAAGCGCATCAGTACGACCACGAGCGAGAAGAACGAACGCCTGGGGCTGCGGATCGCGCCGCAGAGCCGGAAGCTCTTCGAACTCTCGGGGGGAAATATCCAGCGCGTCATCCTCACCCGCGAACTGGGTATCGACTCCAGCCTGGTGGTCGCGGCCTACCCCTCGCGCGGGCTGGACATCTCCAACGTGCGACGCACTCAGCAGATCCTTCTCGATCGCCGTGAGGCGGGCGCTGGAGTCTTGCTCATCTCGGAAGACCTTGACGAACTCATGACGATGGCCGATCGGATCGTGGTGCTCCACGACGGCCACATCTCGGGTGAGGTCGGTCCCGCCGATTACGACAGGCAGGCCATCGGCCGCCTCATGCTGGGGGGTGCCGCATGACCGTGACGGATGCGACGGGTGTGGACAGCGTCTGGACGACGACCAGGAGGACGGGCGTGCCCACAGTGGCCCGTTGGGCCGCGGCGATCGGTGGCGCGCTGGTGATCTTCAGCGTCATCATCGCAACTCAAGGGGCGAATCCGATCGAGGTCTTCGCCGACATGTTTGCCTCGACATTCCTGCGTCCGCGGTCGATCGCGGACATCTTCAACGCCATGGGCCCGATCGTGCTCGCCGCGCTGGCGGTGGTCGTTCCCGCTCGAGCGGGCATGTCGAATGTGGGCGGCGAGGGGCAGGTGATGGTCGGGGCTATCGCCGCCTGCGGGGTCGCTTTGCTGACTGATGCGTTCCTGCCGACGGCGGTGGTGCTCCCGCTCATGATTCTCGCGGGGATCGTCGGCGGGGCCGCATGGGCGGCAATCGCAGGGCTGCTGCGACTGGTTTTCTCGGTCAATGAGGCGGTGAGCACGCTCCTGCTGAACTTCGTCGCGCTCTATCTCCTGCTCTTTCTCATCTACCAGCCATGGCGGGAGAGCTCTGCAGGGCAGCCGACGACGCGGGAACTTGCCGACACAGCGAAGCTGCCTGAACTGGCGGGGATAGGCCTGATGGTCGGGATTTTCGTCGCCGTGATCGCGGTGGTAGCGGTCTGGCTCGTGCTCGATCACACCCGCTGGGGGTACAAGCTCTCGGTGGTGGGCGGCAACGCGGAGGCGGCCCGTCGGGCGGGTCTGCCCGTGTCGTGGCTGATCCTGTCGGCGCTCCTGGTGGGCGGCGCGCTCGCGGGCATCGCGGGCATGATCCAGTACGCCGGCGTGGAGTTTAAACTGCGCGCCGGATTTGCCGATCAGATCGGCTACATCGGATTCCTCGCGAGCTGGCTGGCCCGGCACAGGCCCTTCCCGGTGCTGCTCGCCTCGTTCGTGCTCGCGTCGCTGATGATCGCCGGCGACAGCCTGCAACTTGACGCCCAGCTTCCCGCCGCGACCATCAACATCCTGACCGCGCTGATCCTCATCGCCGTGCTCGGGTTCACCCAGAAGAAGGCGAGCCGCTGATGGACTTCATTTCGCTCCTGCAGAACGTTCTCGCCGGCGGCGTCCGTGGCGGCACCTCCATCCTCTACGCAGGGCTCGGAGAGACCGTCTCCGAACGAGCCGGGGTGATCAACCTCGGAATTGAAGGGTCGATGCTTCTGGGTGCGCTCGGCGCCTACATCGCCGCGGCGGAGACGGGCAATCCGTGGGTCGGTGCGCTCGCCGGTGCTGTGGCGGGTGCCCTGCTGGCGCTCATGCACGGACTGCTCGTCGTCTGGCGCGGTGCGAACCAGTTCGCGAGCGGTCTGACGATGCTCTTCCTCGCACTCGGGCTCACCTCCCTGTTCGGGGCCGCCTACGTGAGCCGGACGATCACTCCGTTCCCCGTCGTCCCGATCCCGTTCCTCTCCGACATCCCTTTCGTCGGCCCGATCCTGTTTCGCCAGGATGCGCTCGTCTATCTCAGCTATGTGGCGGTGCCCCTGGTGTGGTTCGTCCTGTTCCGCACGAAGTTCGGGCTGCTCGTGCGCACGGCGGGGGAGCGGTCGGACGCGCTGACCGTCAACGGCTACGACGTCCGGCGCACACGCATCCTCGCCGTCAC
The DNA here is from genome assembly GCF_038150145.1 of Microbacterium schleiferi. Lineage (GTDB taxonomy): Bacteria > Actinomycetota > Actinomycetes > Actinomycetales > Microbacteriaceae > Microbacterium > Microbacterium schleiferi_B. Next base: position 97,448 of record NZ_JBBWSA010000008.1, on the reverse strand, counting down.
GATCAGCGGCTTCTTCGCGGGAATCGGCGGTGCGCACCTGTCGATCGCGTACACCAACTCCTGGTTCGAGGACATGGTGGCCGGGCGGGGATTCATCGCCGTCGCGCTGGTGATCTTCGCATCCTGGATGCCGCTGCGTGTCTTGCTCGGCGCCTGGCTGTTCGGTGCGGCACTCGCGCTCGGCCCCGCACTTCAGGCGCGAGGCATTCCCGTCAACCAGTTCGCCCTCGCCGTCGTCCCGTTCGTCCTCACTCTCGTCGTGCTCGCAGTGCTCGGCAGGCGCACCATCTCGGCTGCGCCTGCCGAGCTCAAGCGGGTGTTCGAGAACGGACCATCCACGACCTAGCCCTCGGGCGCGGTCACCAGCTCCATCCCTCTCTCCCTTCACCCATCCGGTCCCGTTGCAGCGGGGCCGAACAGCCCAGACCGGTTCTGCACCGATCTGAAGAAAGGAACACCATGCAACACAGTACTCCGCGCCTCCTCGCGGTCGCGATCGGCGCGAGCCTCGCGCTGACCCTGGCCGCCTGCGCGCCCGCAGGATCGGGCGGCGGTGACGTCGAGGCAAGCAGCGACGCCCCGGGCACCGGCGGCACCGCGGTCGGGTTCATCATGGTCGGCCCGAAGGATGACTACGGTTACAACCAGGCCGTCTACGAGGGCTCCCAGGCTGTCGCCGAGGCCTTCCCCGATCTCGAGGTACTGACCGCCGAGAACGTCCCGGAGGATGACTCGGCCGTTACCACGATGGAGCAGATGATCGATCGGGGCGCGAAGATCATCTTCGCCACGTCCTACGGTCACCTCGATGCCGCCCAGCAGGTCGCTGAAGCCCACCCCGATGTGGTTGTTGTCCAGCAGGGCAACACCCTCCCTGAGGAGGACATCCTGCCCAACCTCGGAACCTACTTCGGCACTGTCTACGAGCCCATGTATCTGGCCGGAATCGCGGCCGGCGCGGCGAGCGAGACCGGCAAGCTCGGCTATGTCTACGCCTTCCCGATCCCGCAGACGATCGCGAACATCAACGCCTTCACGCTGGGCGCGCAGACCGTGAACCCGGATGTCGAGACGATCGCCGTCGCCACCTCGAGTTGGTGCGACCCGGCCGCGCAGGCGGAAGCCGCGAGCAGCCTGCTGAGCCAAGGCGTCGACGTGCTCACTCAACACCAGGACTGCACCAAGACCGTGATCGATGCGGCCGAGGCGGCAGGCGCCTACACCGTCGGTTATCACGCTGACGCCTCCTCTCTTGCTCCCGAGGGATGGCTCACGGGCGCGGTGTGGGACTGGCCCGAGCTCTACATCGACATTGTCGACACGGCAGTGAGCGGTGAGTTCACGGGCAGCCCGTACAACGCGAATTTCCGCGTGGGTCTGAAGACCGGGACGAACCCGTTCGTGCTCGCCGACTTCGGTCCCTCCGTCAGCGACGAGACGATCGCGGCCATCGCCGATGCCGAGGCGTTCCTCGCCTCCGAGGAGGGTTCGCCGTTCGTGGGTCCGGTCTATGCGCAGGACGGCACCGAGATGATCGCCGCAGGCGTCGTCCCGGACTACGCGGAGATCGACGTCATGGACTACTTCGTCAAGGGCGTCACGGGCAACCTGGCGCAGTAGGAATGACGATGGCGACGACGACCGACAGCATTGCGCGCCGTGGACACGTCCCGGGGACGACACCGTACCCGTGGCCGTGGAACGGGGTATTGAATGCCGAACGCACCGCAGTGCTGGTGGTGGATGCCCTCGGGGCGCCGCCACTGGATGGGGTGACCGCGCGCAACGCCGGGGTCGTCGTCGCCACCGTCCGTGGCGCAGGCGCGATCGGCATCCGGGTGGTCACCCGGGAACCTCGCAGAGCTATCCCCCACCCCGCACCGGCACGGATGGGCGGCGCCGACGCGCCGCCCATCCCGGTCGACGAACTGATCTCCGCGGTGGGTGTCGACGGCTTCTTCGGCAGTTCGCTGGAAGCGTCGCTTCGCGGGCGGGGGATTGAACGGATCATCCTGGTGGGCACCTGGTTGGAGACCAGCGTCCACTCCACGATGCGCACCGCGAACGACATGGGGTTCGAGTGCCTCCTGGTCGCCGACGCGTGCGCGCAGCTCGATGCAGCTATCGAGCGCAACAGCATTTCCATGATCGAGATGTCGGGCGGGATCTTCGGAGCCGTCGGGCACACCGCGGACGTCGTGGAGGCGTACGCGAAAGCAGAAGGAGAACCGACATGACTATCGCGACCACTTCGGGCGTCACCTTCGGTCCCGTCACCGCGGAGCCTTATGTGTGGCCCTACGACGGACGATTCCGTCCAGAGTCCACAGCCCTCATCAACATCGACTGGCAGGTCGACTTCTGCGGAATCGGCGGCTACGTCGACCGCATGGGCTACGACCTGAACCTCACCCGGGCAGGGCTGGAGCCCACCGCTCGCGTGTTGGAGGCAGCGCGTGCTGCGGGTCTGTACATCATCCACACCAGGGAGGGTCACCGTCCCGATCTCGCCGACTGCCCACCCAACAAGCTGTGGCGCTCGAAGCGCATTGGCGCCGGCATCGGCGACGACGGCCCGTGCGGGCGGATCCTCACCCGCGGCGAGCCGGGGTGGGAGATCGTTCCTGAGGTCGCCCCGATCGAGGGTGAGGAGATCATCGACAAGCCGGGAAAGGGCTCCTTTTACGCGACCGATCTAGACCTTCTCCTGCGCAACCGCGGCATCACGCACATCATCCTCACCGGAATCACGACCGACGTCTGCGTGCACACCACCATGCGTGACGCCAACGATCGTGGGTACGAGTGCCTGCTGCTGACCGATTGCACCGGCGCGACCGACATCGGCAACTACGAGGCCGCGTTGAAGATGATCACCATGCAGGGGGGAGTCTTCGGCGCCATCGCGCCGTCCAGCGCACTGCTGGCATCGCTGTCGGCCGGATCGGTCGCGTGAGTCGGACGCCCCTGGAGGGGGAACGATACGCGGAGGGTTCCCTCCGGATCACAGAGCTTGCCCGCGCATACGAGCGAGGCGAGACGACTCCGGCCGAGCTGGTCGAGGTGATCGCTGCGCGGATAGCCCTCCGCGGCGACGACGGGGTGTGGATCAGCCTCGATCTTGACCGCGCCCGCGCCGACGCCGCTGCATTGGGCGACACGCCCGATCCCGCGCTGCCCCTGTGGGGCATCCCGTTCGCGGTGAAGGACAACATCGACGTAGCCGGCTGGCCGACCACGGCCGCGTGTCCGGCGTTCGCGTACGACGCGACCGAATCGGCGACGGCCGTGCGCCTGCTCGTGGATGCCGGAGCGATCCTCATCGGTAAGACGAACCTTGACCAGTTCGCGACCGGGTTGAACGGGACCAGATCGCCGTACGGCATCCCGACCGCGGTGGCCGACGGCGACATGATCTCGGGCGGGTCGAGTTCGGGTAGTGCCGTGGCCGTGGCGGCCGGACTGGTCTCTTTCGCGCTGGGCACCGACACCGCGGGCTCCGGTCGCGTGCCGGCGGCGTTCAACGGGATCGTGGGGTGGAAGCCCAGTCGCGGACTCGTGAGCACCGCGGGGGTCGTGCCCGCCTGCCGAAGCCTGGACTGCGTCAGCGTGTTCGCGGGGAATGTCGCCGACGCTGTTCTGGTCGGGCAGTCGATTTCCGCTCCCGACCCCCGTGATCCCTGGAGCCGTTCACTGCCTTCGCCGACGGTGGCCACACCCGTTGCGCTTGCCGGACTGCGCGTGGGATTTCCGGATCCGGACTCGCTGCAGATCTCCGAGGATCACGGCTACGGTGCCGGCTGGGCCGCTGCCCTGGATGACGTGCGCGCTGCCGGCGCAGAACTCGTGCCACTCGATCTTTCGGAGTTCTTCGAGGCAGGGCGCCTGCTGTACGAAGGTCCGTGGCTTGCCGAGCGGCTGTCGGCGGTATCCGACTTTCTGGCCGGAGAGCCTGACGCGGTGCTGCCCGTGATCCGACAGGTGGTCGAGGGAGGGTCCGGGTTTTCCGCTGTCGATGCCTTTCGGGCGATCTCGCGATTGGAGGAACTGCGAAGCAGCACGCGGCGCACGCTGGGGAACGTCGATGTACTGCTCACCCCGACAGCGCCGACGACCTTCACCGTGGCAGAGATGCGTGAGGATCCGATAGGCCGAAACGGTGTGCTCGGGCTGTACACCACCTACGGCAACCTGCTCGACCTTGCCGCGATCGCGGTGCCTGCGCCCGCACCCCATCCCAGCCGTCCGTTCGGGGTGTCCCTGGTCGGCGTCTCGGGATCTGACGCATCCTTGGCCTCGGTCGCCGCGGCGCTCGAACAGATCTGGAACACGGATGCCGCGCCGGTGCCGCTCGTGTCGCCGCCGGCGCTTCCCATCGCTGTCGTCGGAGCGCACCTCGCGGGGATGCCCCTTCACGGGCAGCTCACCGAGCGCAGCGCGCGGCTGCGCACGCGGACGGTGACGGCGCCGGAGTACCGCTTCGTCGCTCTTGACACCGCGCCACCCAAGCCCGGTCTCGTGCGCGTGGGGGAGGGAGGCGTCGCGGTGGAGGTGGAGGTCTGGGAGATTCCACAGGAGCACGTGGGAACCTTCCTCGCCGGCATCCACGAACCCCTGGGTCTGGGCAGCATCCGCCTCGCAGACGGCAGCCGCGTGCATGGCTTCCTCTGTGAGGAGATCGACGCGCGTGAGGCACCCGACATCGGCGCCTTCGGCGGCTGGCGTGCCTACGTCGCCGACCAGGCCACCCGTAACTGAGGGCGGCCGACCGGAGAGCCACCCGCGGCTCCCGCCACCGCGAAACCGCGCGTCCGGCTCGCCGCTGGTAGGCTTGCTCGGGTTGCCTTACGGCATCCGCTCAACTTCACAGTGAGCTTCATGGAGCAGGCCGGCAGGAAGCTGGTCCCCTGTGGTGGGTTCCCCGTCGTCTTCCGCCGGGTTGTCCTCTACTGGTGGCCAGCGCCGACGATTCACGCGGCGCAGTGCCGCACGCTCGATACTGCCTGTTCCTGCTCCTTCGCATGTGCTCGCGCGCCACACGGGTGCGCGAGTCGAAACAAAGAAGGAGAGACCTCTTGGAAGGTCCTGAAATCACCGCCGCTGAAGCCGTTCTCGACAACGGCCGCTTCGGCACCCGCACCGTCCGGTTCGAGACCGGGCGCCTCGCTCAGCAGGCTCAGGGCGCCGTTGCCGCCTACCTCGACGAGGAAACCATGCTGCTCTCGGCCACGAGCGCCGGAAAGCACCCTCGCGAGGGCTTCGACTTCTTCCCCCTGACGGTGGATGTCGAAGAGCGCTCCTACGCCGCCGGCAAGATCCCTGGTTCGTTCTTCCGTCGTGAGGGTCGCCCCTCGACCGAGGCGATCCTGGTCTGCCGTCTGATCGACCGTCCGCTGCGCCCCTCGTTCGTCTCGGGGCTGCGCAACGAGGTGCAGATCGTTGTCACGGTGCTCTCGATAGCGCCGGGTGAGTTCTACGACGCGCTCGCGATCAACGCAGCGTCCCTGTCGACCCAGATCTCGGGCCTGCCGTTCTCGGGTCCGATCGCCGGTGTGCGCCTCGCGCTCATCCCCGGCCACGGCGAGCACGCCGACCAGTGGGTAGCGTTCCCCAAGGCCGAGCAGCTCGAGGATGCGGTCTTCGACCTGATCGTCGCCGGGCGGGTCCTGCCCGACGGTGACGTCGCGATCATGATGGTCGAGGCTGAGGCAACCGAAGGTAGCTGGAACCTCATCAAGGGCGGCGCCACCAAGCCCAGCGAAGAGATCGTCGCGCAGGGCCTGGAGGCCTCCAAGCCCTTCATCAAGGAGCTCGTGGCCGCGCAGAACGTCGTCGCGAACACCGCCGCGAAGGAGATCCAGCCCTACCCGGTCTTCCCCGCGTACGCCGACGAGACCTACGACTTCGTCGCCGGTCGCGCTTACGACAAGCTCGTCCCGATCTACCAGATCGCCGACAAGGTCGAGCGTCAGAACTCCGACGATGAGCTCAAGGATGCCGTCAAGGCAGAGCTCGTCGCCGCCGTTGAAGCCGGTGAGCTGCCCGAAACGGCTCTGGGTGAATTCTCGGCAGCGTACAAGTCGGTGACCAAGAAGATCGTTCGTGGTCGCATCCTCACCGACGGTGTCCGCATCGACGGCCGTGGGCTTGCCGACATCCGTCCGCTGGATGCCGAGGTCCAGGTGATCCCGCGTGTGCACGGTTCAGCGATCTTCCAGCGCGGTGAGACCCAGATCCTGGGCGTCACGACGCTGAACATGCTCAAGATGGAGCAGCAGATCGACTCGCTCTCGCCCACGACGAGCAAGCGGTACATGCACCACTACAACTTCCCGCCGTACTCGACCGGTGAGACCGGCCGAGTGGGTAGCCCCAAGCGCCGCGAGATCGGCCACGGGTTCCTGGCCGAGCGGGCGCTCGTGCCGGTGCTGCCCCCGCGCGAGGAGTTCCCCTACGCCATCCGTCAGGTCTCCGAGGCCCTCGGCTCCAACGGATCGACCTCAATGGGCTCGGTCTGCGCCTCGACGCTGTCGCTGCTGAACGCGGGTGTGCCGCTTCGCGCACCCGTCGCCGGTATCGCGATGGGCCTGGTCTCGGACGAGGTTGACGGTCAGACCCGCTACGCGGCGCTGACCGACATCCTGGGTGCTGAAGACGCGCTGGGCGACATGGACTTCAAGGTCGCCGGTACCAGCGAGTTCGTCACGGCGATCCAGCTGGACACGAAGCTCGACGGCATCCCGTCGTCGGTGCTGTCGGCAGCTCTCACGCAGGCCAAGGAAGCGCGTCTGACGATCCTGAACGTCATCAACGCCGCCATCGATGGCCCCGACGAGATGGCCCCGACCGCGCCGCGCGTGATCAGCGTGCAGATCCCGGTCGACAAGATCGGTGAGCTGATCGGCCCCAAGGGCAAGACGATCAACGCCATCCAGGACGCGACCGGCGCCGACATCTCCATCGAGGAGGACGGCACCGTGTACATCGGCGCGACCGACGGTCCGTCGGCCGAGGCCGCCCGCGCCCAGGTCAACGCGATCGCCAACCCCACCAACCCGGAGGTCGGCGAGCAGTTCCTCGGAACCGTCGTGAAGATCGCAACGTTCGGTGCGTTCGTCTCGCTGCTGCCGGGCAAGGACGGCCTGCTGCACATCAGTGAGGTCCGCAAGCTCGCCGGTGGCAAGCGTGTCGAGAACGTCGACGACGTGCTCTCGGTCGGGCAGAAGCTCCTGGTCAAGATCACCAAGATCGACGACCGCGGCAAGCTCTCGCTCGAGCCCGTGATCGACGAGCCCGCCGACCAGGAAGGCCGCGCTGCGGCGAACGAGGGTCCGGAGGCTCCGGCCGAAGGCTGAGCCCGGTTTCGAGAACGCCCGTCCCGCTGGGGGCGGGCGTTCTCGCTTTCCGGCGTGATCGAAGCGTTATGTAATATTCACGCCTGTGTCGCCTGGCGCCGCCGCGCCACCGCTGTTACGCCGTACCCTCGAAACACGCGCCGGGGAGCGCGTCGGCATCAGTGACTCACCACCACGGATACCGTGAAGGGGGTGAGGGAATGGCTGTTTTTGGCGCCGGTGCCGCGGCAACGGCAGGAGCCGGGGCGGTGAACCCCGCCCATCCCTCCGCACCGATTCCCGTCCTGGGTCAGCCACTCGGCTCGAACGTGCGCGTCGATCTCGGCGAGACCGGGATGTCGGTCTTCCCCCTGATCGTCGGTGGCGGTGAGTTCGGCTGGACTGTCGACGCAGCCACGAGCCACGCGATCCTCGACACCTATGTGCGTGCCGGCGGCAACGCCATCCACACGGCCGACAGCTTCTCGGGCGGCCGCAGCGAACACATCATCGGCCGATGGATGGCAGACCGCGGCATCCGCGATGACATCGTTCTGGCAGTGCGCGTCGGTGCCCATCCCGACCACCCGGGGCTCGGGCCTGTCGACCTCGTGCGGGCAGCAGAGGCCTCGCTCACGCGCCTCGGTACCGACCGCATCGATGTTCTTTACCTCGACGCTCGCGCAGACACGACCACAGCGGTGGAAGAGACGCTCGCTACCGCTGAGTGGCTCATCAGCGCGGGCAAGGTCCGCGCTATTGGAGCGATCGGGTATCAGGCTGCTCAGCTCGTGGAAGCTCGCATCCTGTGCTCGGCCGGCTACCCGCGGATCTCGGTTCTGGATGTTCCCTTCAACGTCCTGCGGCGCCACGAGTTCGACAGTGATCTGCGCCTGGTGGCCAGCGCGCAGTCGATGGCGGTGACGCCCTCCCACGCCCTCGAGCACGGATTCTTGTCGGGTCTGCACCGCGACCGTCTCAACGGACCGCTGTCGGTTCGAGCGAAGCAGATCACCGCGAACGTCAACCGGCGGGGTACCCGCACCCTGAAGGCTCTGGATGCGATTGCCGCGGAGCTGGGGGTCACCAACGCCTCGGTTGCCGTTGCCTGGCTCCTTGCGCAGCGCATCATCACGGCCCCGATCATCAACGCGTTCGCCCCGTACCAGGTGGACGAGCTGGTGCAGGGCGTGGGTGTGCGGCTCACGCGAGGCCAGCTGGCCGATATCGCCCGCGCGGCGGACTGAGACCTCCCGCCTAGGGCCGAGAGGTTAGGGTAGGACTGTTCCGAGCACGTCGAGGAAGCGGCCCCGTGACCCACTACATCTATCTCGTTCGCCACGGTGAGCATCTGGATGCCGAGCATGGTCTGATCGACGGACCACTCTCCCCGCGCGGCCAACGCCAGGCAGCTTTCTTGGCCGACCGTCTGTCGGGGATCCCCTTCAACGCGCTCTGGCACTCCCCGCTCGATCGTGCCGCTGAGACAGCTCGGGCGATCGCGGAGCGAATGCCAGCCCTCACCCCGACCCCGTCGGCCCTGCTGTTCGATTGCGTTCCCACGGGCATGGTCGAGGAGACTCCGGCTGTGTTCGAGCCGTTCTTCGGAGCGGTCACCGAGGAAGAGGTCGAGGCGGGTCGTGCGCAGATGGCCGATGCCGTCAACGCCTTCCTCGTGCGCAAGTCCGGTGAGGTCCACGAACTGCTCGTGACCCACAACTTCGTCATCGGCTGGTTCGTCCGTGAGGTCCTCCAGGCTCCCGAGTGGAAGTGGATGACGCTGAATCAAGCTAACTGTGGTCTGACGGTGCTGGCCCAGAAGCAGGGGAGACCGTGGACGCTGCTGTCCCACAACGACCTCGCCCATATTCCGGTCGAAGACCGCACCGGGCTTCCCGAGGCTTACGCGTTCTGAGCGTGCGCTGCGCGGCCGGATGCCGCGGATAGGCTGGAACCCATGACCACACGCGTCGCCATCGTCGGTGCCACGGGCAAGCTCGGCGGAATCATCCGCGATGTCGTTGCCGCTGAGCCCGGGTTCGAGGTCCACGCTGAGCTCGACTCGCGGTCGCCGATGTCAGATCTTGACGGCGCCGATCTCGTCGTGGATGCAACGATTCCCGCCGTGTCGATCGATGTGGTTCGCGCTGCAGCGCAGCGGGGGATCGACATCATCGTCGGGACGTCCGGGTGGTCGGCCGAACGTATCGCACGAGTCCGGCCCGAGATCGAACAGGCTGGCATCAGGGCGGTATTCATTCCGAACTTCTCGCTCGGATCCGTGATCGGTTCAGCGCTCTCTGCCGCCGCTGCTCCCTTCTTCCCGTCGATCGAGATCATCGAAGCGCACCGCGAGACCAAGATCGACTCGCCCTCGGGAACGGCTGTGCGTACCGCTGAACTGATCGCTGCGGCCCGTGCAGATGCGGGCCCGGTCGCCGCTCCCCATGTCGACCAGCGCGCACGAGGTCAGCAGGTTGCGAGCGTTCCCATTCATTCCCTCCGGCGACCGGGAGTGGTTGCGAGTCAGAATGTCGTGCTCTCGGGGCCGGGGGAGACGCTCACCCTCACCCACGACACCATTGACCCTGCAGCCGCCTATGCGCCAGGCATCCGGCTCGTGCTCGGAGCTGTCGCCGGTCGCGTTGCCGGTGTCGCGCCCGGCAGTGTCGTCATCGGGCTTGACACCTTCCTTGACATCGGCATCCGCCTGCCGGCGTTTGTCGACCAGGCCCCTGTGGACGAGGGCGGCGTGCCGGGGCAGGTAGCCCGCGCCACCGGCGCATGAGTTCGCGCATCGCCGTCGGAGTGATGGCGGCGCTTCTGCTGCTGTACATCGCCCTGGTGGCCCAGCGGGCGTGGCTGTTGCTGATCAGCGGCGACCCGGTCGGTGTGGCGATGGGGGCGGTGCTGGTCGTCTTGCCGGTGATCGCGGTCTGGGCGCTGTGGCGCGAGCTGTGGTTCGGCGTGCGCGCCGAGCAACTCGGTCGACGCCTTGAGGCCGAGGGGGAGGTACCGGATGATCTGGTCGCGGTGCGCCCCAGCGGGCGGGTCATGCGCGCGGACGGGGATGCGCTGTTTCCGCGCTTCAAGGCGGGAGTCGAAAGCGCACCCGAGGACTGGCGGGCCTGGTATCGGCTTGGGATCGTCTACGACGCGGCCGGAGACCGACGTCGTGCGCGGGCGGCAGTGCGAACTGCCATCCGACTCGAGCGCGGGCAGGCTCCGCAGAACTGACGAAATCGGTCAGCGGCCAATGGCAGCTCGTACCGCTTCTTCCGCGCTCTCGTGCGTCCACGAGAAACCGGACGCGGCCAGCACCTCGGGGATGACGTAGGCGTCGGTCGTCAAGAGCGACTCGGTCGGGTCCGACCCCAACACGAGCTTCAGGCCCCACTCGGGGGCGCGCAGCAGGTACGGGCGGTTCAGCTCTCGAGCCAGTGTGAAGCCGATGTCGTTCGCCGTCGCGCGGGTCGGGCCGCACAGGTTCACGGGCCCCGTCGTGCCGGTGTCGATGATGTGTCGGATCGCGCGAACCTCGTCATCCAGCGAGATCCACGGCCACACCTGCGTGCCCCGTCCCAGGGGACCGCTGAGCCCGAGTTTCGTCAGCAGGATCAGGGGCTTCAGCACGCCGTCACGGTGAATGATCGAGGCAGTGCGTAGCGTCGTCACCCGGGCTTTATCGCCGGCACCGCGGGCGGCGCTTTCCCACTCGCCGCAGAGGTCAGCGAGGAAGCCGTTCCCGCGGGGTGCATCTTCGGCTACGGCGCCGACCGGATCCGTGCCGTAGTAGCCGACAGCGGATGCCGACACGAAGTGCGGGGCGCTCGCGCCCAGCTCGCGAACGGCACGTGCCAGGGCCCGCGTCGGCGTGATCCGCGACCACAGCAGTGTGTGCTTGTAGGACGAGCTCCACGGGAATCGACCGATGCTCGCCCCGTTCAAACCGATGACCGCGTCTGCGCCGTCCAGCACTGCCGGGTCGAGCACGTCGGAGTCGACGAGCCACGGTACCTCGTCAGCACCAGGATCGGGGGTGCGGACGAGACTTGTCACGCGGACGCCGTCGGCCCGCAGACTCTCGGCGAGCGCCCGGCCGATGAGGCCGGACGCTCCGCCGATGACGACGTGTCGCAGAGCGGACTCAGGCAAGCGTCGCCTCAAGGGTGATCTCGATCCCCGCGAGGGCTGCCGAGACCGGGCATCCGGCCTTCGCGGCGTTCGCGATGCGGTCGAAGTCCTCCTGCGATAGGCCCGGCACGGATGCGTGCACGTTGAGGTGGCTTCCGGTGATTCCGGTGCCCGGGACGAAGGTGACAGCTGCCGAGCAGCGCACCGACTCGGGTGGCGTGCCGTTCTGGGTGAGCTCGTGCGAGAACGCCATGCTGAAGCAGGAAGCGTGGGCTGCTGCGATGAGTTCCTCGGGCGTGGTGACCGTCGAGGAGCCTTCGCTACGGGCCTTCCAGTTGACATCGAACGTGCCGAGGTGGGAACTGTCGAACGTCACTGTTCCCGACCCATCGGTCAGGCTGCCGTTCCAGACTGTGGTGGCTTCGCTCGTCACGGACATGGGGACCTCCTTGGTCGTCATGCGCCCGGAGTGAGCGCTTCCGCGGTCAGCCTAATGGCGTTTCGCGGGCGAGGGCAGGCTCGTGACAAAACCCGCGGCGCCGGCCGGATGCCTCGGTCAGGCGGCGCCGGCGGGGCGCCGACCGAGAACCCCTGCTCGCTGCAGCACGAGGTAGAGCTGGCATCCCAGGCACAGCCCGAACACGGCGTTGAGGAACGCTGCGACGAACGCTGCAGCGGCGGCGGCAGGGACTCCCCAGGGCACGCCGAGAAGGAACAGCAGGATGCCGATCGCGGTGACGAACAGGCCCACGCCCTGCGCGAAGCGCGGCGGGCGCGGGTCTTCGAGCTCGCTGGGCGGACCCAGACGGGGCTGGATGAGGGCGCGATACAGGGCGCCCCACGGGGCGGTGCGCGGCGCCACGACGCCCCACAGGAACAGCAGGGCGATCACGACCAGCAGCACGAAGGCCGCGATACTGGCGCCGATAAGCCCCAGGAACACGTCGATGAGCAGCAGGACGGCGGTGATTGCGGCGGCGAACCGCGGACCCCGAGGGTCGATGCCGCGGGCTTTGTCAGACATTGGCGCTCTCCGTCGTCAGTCGCTGAAGTTCGAGCTCGAGCACGTGGCGGTTGGGCACTCCGCCGAATCGGGTCTGGACTGCGCCGTCACGGTCGAGCACGAGGGTTGTGGGTGTCTGCAGCACGTTGAAGTGGCGCGCGATGTCGGGCCTGTGGGTCAGGTCGACATCCAGGTGAAGTACCCCGGGACGCGACGCTGCGATCTCGCCGAGCGTCCGGTGAACGCTGGGGCATCTGCTGCACATCTCCGTGCTGAACTGCAGCAGGGTTGCCGCATCTCCGAGTCGGTCCGCGCCGAGACGCGCGGGTTCGACGATCTCATGGTTGACGTCGCGCCGCGCACGCCCCTGACGGGTGCGCAGCAGGATGCCGATCACGGCACTGACCGCGACCAGAACGGCGATGCCGATGAGAGCAGAGACGGGTTCCACGGCATCCCACACTAAGCGACCGGAACGGGGGAGGGGCGCACGTGACGGACTGTGACGCTGGACGGGCAGAACTCCGGCTGCAGGAGGCAGGACGCGCCCGGCTCGCACCGTGCCGCGCGAGGTTGCGCGAGTAGGGTGTGAGCCGTGACCGACATCGAGTTTCGCAGCGACGTGACCGTCGAGCTTGTCCGAGCCAGTGCCGCAGATTCCGACGTCTTGTTCGCGGCGCGGGTATCCACTCTGGGCGAACAGACCCTCGGGGATGCGGCAGCGGGGGTTGAAGCATCCGATCGAGACCGCGGATTGATCAACTACCTGATGCGCGACCGGCACGGGTCGCCATTCGAGCACAACTCGATGACCTTCTACGTGCAGGCGCCGATCTTCGTGTTCCGCGAGTTCATGCGGCACCGGATCGCCTCCTACAACGAGGAATCGGGGCGGTACCGCGAACTGCGGCCGGTGTTCTACGTTCCAGCTCCCGACCGCAAGCTCGTGCAGGTCGGAAAGCCCGGCGCGTACGACTTCATCGACGGCACTCCCGAGCAGACCGAGATCGTCGACGAGGCGACGCGCGAAGCGTCCGCGCACGCGTTCGCGGCGTATCAACGGATGCTGGATGCGGGCGTTGCCCGCGAGGTTGCGCGCATCGTGCTGCCGCTGAACACCTACTCGTCGATGTACGTCACGATGAACGCCCGATCGCTCATGAACTTCCTGTCGCTGCGGACCAAGGTCGAAGGCTCTCACTTCCCGTCTTTCCCGCAGCGCGAGATCGAGATGTGCGCCGAGAAGATGGAAGACCTCTGGGCGACGCTGATGCCGATGACCCATGCCGCCTTCGCAGCCAACGGACGCGTCGCTCCGTGATGGCTTGCCGCAGGATCCGCTGAGTCGCATGCCGAAGACCGTTCTCGTCACCGGGGCAAGCTCGGGGCTCGGCGCCGAGTATGCCCGCCGCCTCGCCGCACGGGGTGCCGACGTCGTGCTCGTGGGTCGGGACAGGGAAGCCCTGGATGCCGTCGCCGCCGAGATCCGTGAACGCTACCCCGTTCAGGCCGAGACTCTCGTCGCCGACCTGACCAAGCCGCGGCAGCGGGCGAAGGTCGAAGCCCGGCTGACAGATCCCGAACGCCCCATCGAGGTGCTGGTCAACAACGCCGGGTTCGGGCTGCCCCTCGCGTTCGAACGCAACGACATCGAGGATGAAGCGCGGCACCTGGAGCTGCACGTCGAGGTGCCGATGCGGCTCATGCACGCGGCCCTCGGGCCGATGCTCAGCCGAGGCCACGGGCGAATCATCAACGTCGCATCCGTGGCCGCCTACACACCGCGATCGACCTACGGCGCCGTCAAGCGCTGGGTCGTCGAGTTCTCGCGGTGGGCCAACGCGGCCTATGCACCGTCCGGGGTGACCGTGACCGCGGTCTGCCCCGGTTTCACCCACACGAACTTCCACGAGCGGATGGGGCTCGCCCCGGGTCGCGAGGGAGTGGCTGATTGGCTGTGGCTCGACGCTGACGTCGTCGTCGAGCAATCCCTGCGCGATGCCGCCCGCGGCCGGGCAGTCTCGATCCCGTCCCTGAAGTGGAAGCTGATCACTGCCGCCGCGCGCCTGCTGCCGGCATCCGTCTCCGCATCGGCCGGCCGCCGCGGGCGCTAAGACCCGTCAGTTCAGTTCACACGCCCGAGGTGGATCGCGGCGAACATCAGCGCTGCGATCGTCTCGCCGTCGCTGATCGCACCATCGCGAATCATCCGGAGCACCTCCGGAAACGGGACCCACGACACTTCGTCGATTCCCTCCTCGCGGCGCTCGGTCGCATCGGCGGGAATGGGCGTGAGGCCGGTCGCGAGGAAGACGTGCTCGGGGGCGTCGGCGATGCCGTTGAGGGCATACATGAAGCCGATCTCGGTGAACTCGCTCGCCTGGAGCCCGGTCTCTTCACGCAGCTCGCGCTCGGCCGCATCGCGGGGAGATTCGCCGTCGGTGCCGCCCGCGGGAACCTCGATGGATCGGTTGCCGGTCGGATAGCGCTCGAGGGCGACCAGGCAGACCCTGTCGTGTGCATCGACGGCCACGACGAAGACTGCCGGATGCTGCATCCTCACCACGCCGTAGATCCCTGCGCCGGCAGGGCCGCTGACGCTGTCTTCTCGAACCGCGATCCACCGGTTCTCATAGATCGATCTCGACGATTCTGTGCGCCACGACATGGCACCAGGCTAGAGCGCCGAGGCGCCGCAGGATGCCGAACCGATAGCCTGAACCCATGACGCACTCGACAAACCCGTTCGGGCAGGTACTCGTCGCGCTGGTCACTCCCATGACCGCCGACGGCGAGGTCGACTGGCCGGCGGTCGAGAAGCACATCGACGATGTGATCGGCGCGGGCGCCGACGGCATCGTCGTGACGGGAACCACGGGCGAGACCTCGACCCTGACTGACGCCGAGAAGATTCGCCTCGTCGAGGTCGGCAAGGATGTCGCGGCAGGCCGTGCCGCCATCATCACCGGCGGCGGCTCCAACGAGACAGCACACGCCATCGAGCTTTATAAGGCCAGCGAGAAGGTCGGTGCCGACGGCATCATGATCGTCACGCCGTACTACAACAAGCCGACGCAGGCCGGCATCCTGACCCACTTCCGCCTGGTCGCCGATGCCACTGACCTTCCCGTCATCCTCTACGACATCCCGGGCCGCACGGGAGTGCCGATCCAGTACGAGACGATCCTGCGGCTTGCCAAGCACCCGAACATCCTCGCCATCAAAGACGCCAAGGGCGATTTCAGCGAGGTCAGCCGCGTGCTGAACCAGACCGACCTGATGTACTTCTCGGGCGACGATGCGAACGTGTTGCCGCACCTGTCGATCGGGGCGACCGGCCTGATCGGGGTGACCGCCAACATTGCCGCGCAGCCCTACCGCGTGATCGTGGATGCCGTCAACGCCGGTGACCTGGCGGTAGCAACCGCAGCCCACCGCCAGCTCGAGCCGCTCGTGCGGGCAGTCATGACCCACGTTCCCGGCACCGTCTCGGCCAAGTACATCCTCCACGGGCTCGGCCGGATCACCAGCCCCCGCGTGCGCCTGCCGCTGGTTGGCCCGGAGGAGTGGGAAGCCGCCAAGATCGAGGACGAACTCGCCCTTGTCTCGGGTGTTCCCGGTGTCGATTTCTCGAACTTCCGTCCTGACCGCAACGCTGCCGCCGGCGGTGCCCTGCCCAAGGTCTCGGGCACCACGCGCTGATTCCCAGCGCCGATAGGAGTCGCATGTCCAACGCTGTTCTCGCCCCGCCCCCGCTCGAACCGGGAACGCTGCGCGTCATCCCGCTCGGGGGTCTCGGCGAGGTCGGCCGCAACATGACCATCTTCGAGTTCGACGGCAAGATCCTCGTCCTGGACTGCGGGGTGCTCTTCCCCGAGGAGCACCAGCCCGGCGTGGATCTGATCCTCCCCGACTTCGAACCGCTCAAGGAGCGCCTGGACGACATCGTCGGTATCGTGCTCACGCACGGCCATGAAGACCACATCGGCGCCGTTCCGTACCTGCTGAAGCTCAAGGGCGATCTGCCGCTGATCGGCTCGGGACTCACCCTGGCCCTCACGGAGGCAAAGCTCAAGGAGCACCGCCTGCGTCCCTACACCCTCACGGTGAAGGAGGGACAGGTCGAGCGTCTCGGCCCCTTCGAGCTCGAGTTCGTGGCGGTCAACCACTCGATTCCCGACGCGCTCGCGGTTGCCATCCGAACCGAGGCGGGCACGGTGCTGGCCACCGGCGACTTCAAGATGGATCAGCTCCCGCTGGATGGGCGCCTCACCGACCTGCGGGCGTTCTCGCGCCTGGGCGAAGCGGGGGTCGACCTCTTTCTGGTCGACTCCACGAATGCCGACGTGCCCGGATTCACGCCCCTCGAGAAGGAGATCGGCCCGGTCCTCGACCAGGTCATTGGCAAAGCGCCGCGCCGCGTCATCGTCGCGAGCTTTTCCAGCCACGTCCACCGCGTTCAGCAGGTGATGGATGCGGCAGCTGCCCACGGGCGCCGTTTGGCGCTGCTTGGTCGCAGCATGGTGCGCAACATGACGATCGCCGAAGACCTCGGCTACCTGAATGTGCCGGACGGCCTGCTCATCGACTACAAGAAGGCGCGGAACCTTCCCGACGATCAGATCGTCTACATGTCGACCGGGTCGCAGGGAGAGCCCATGGCTGTGCTCTCGCGGATGGCCAATCTCGACCACGAGATCGAACCGGGCCCCGGCGACACCGTCATCCTCGCTTCGAGCCTGATCCCCGGCAACGAGAACGCCGTCTACCGCGTCATCGACGGGCTCACCAAGCTCGGGGCCAACGTCGTTCACAAGGCCAATGCCAAGGTCCACGTGTCGGGGCATGCGGCGGCGGGGGAGCTGCTCTACTGCTACAACATCTTGAAGCCTCGAAACGTGCTCCCCGTCCACGGTGAGTACCGGCACCTGATGGCCAATGCTCAGCTGGCGCAGCAGACCGGTGTCCCGGCCGAGAACACGATCGTCGCCGAGAACGGGTCGGTCATCGACCTGCGCGACGGTGTCGCGCGCAACGTCGGTCAGCTCGATCTCGGTTTCGTCTACGTCGACGGATCGAGCGTTGGTGAGATCACCGACGCCGATCTCAAGGACCGTCGCATCCTCGGCGAAGAGGGCTTCATCTCGGTGATCGTCGTCGTGGATGCCGCGACCGGCCGCATCATTTCCGGCCCCGAGGTCCACGCGCGAGGCTTTGCGGAGGACGCGGCAGTTTTCGAGAGTGTGAAGCCCAAGATCGCTGCAGCGCTCGCGGAAGCCGCGCAGTCCGGTGTGCGAGACAACCATGCGCTCTCACAGGTCGTGCGCCGGACGATCGGCCGGTGGGTCAACCAGTCCCTGCGTCGTCGGCCGATGATCGTACCGCTGGTCATCGAGGCCTGAGCTGCGCCGCCGGTCGGCGGATGCTCGACCCGTCGCGCTCGCTACAATCACGGCATGCCCGCCAGCTTCAGCATCCGCCCCGCAACGGCTGCCGATGGAGCGTTCCTGGGTGACATGGTCGTCGAGGCAGCCAACTGGTCGCCGGGACGATCCCGGCCGAGGTATGAGGTGCTGACCGCCCCCGAGCACGGCAGGTACGTCTCGGGCTGGATGCGCCCCGGGGATGCCGGGTTCGTCGCGTCGGATCCGCAGGGCGAGCCGATCGGGGCTGCGTGGCACCGGATGTTCCCCCGATCCGATCCGGGGTTCGGCTACGTCGGGACGGGAGTTCCCGAGCTGATCATCGGGGTGCGCCCCATCTGGCGGGCACACGGGGTCGGCCGCGCACTCCTGCGGTCGCTGTCAGACAAAGCCCGTGCCGAGGGCTTCGCGCGGCTGAGCCTGAGCGTGGAGCGCGGCAACTTCGCCGCGGTCTTCTACCGTACGGAGGGTTTCGCCGTGGTCCAGAGCGGCTTCGGGCGCGACACCATGGTCAAGCGCCTGCGCTGAGAGCGCAGAGCAGGGGCGGATGCCGACAGGCCGCGTCGTTCCGCGGAATTGTCGGTGGTCGCACCTACCGTGGAGGTCATGCCGAGGAGTAGCACCAAGACCTCGACCTCTGGTCGTGCGCCCGCCAAGGGCTCGCGTTCGCGCGCGTCAGCGCCGGCGCCCAAGCGGTACGTCGGTGACGAGGAGCGGCCCGCGCTGATCGTGCGGATGTGGCTGGGGCTCGCGCACGCGACCGGCGGCATGTTCCGTGCGTTCGGTCCCGAGACCCTGGAGAAAGACCAGCGCCGCGACGGATTCCCGTTCTTTCTGGTGCTGCTCGCGATTGCCGGCGCGGTCGTGGAGTGGTTCTTCATCGGATCGGATGTCGGCGAGACGATCTCGGCCTATTCGGTGGGCGCGCTTGTCGGACGCGTCGCGTTCGTGCTGCCGGTCCTGCTGGTGATCCTCGCGGGCTGGCTGTTTCGTCATCCGGCATCCGTTCACGACAACGGCAGGATCGGAATCGGTTTCGGCCTGATCATCCTGGTCATCGCGGCCTTCGCGCATGTCTACGGCGGCCGCCCGCAGCCGCGTGACGGCCTGCCCGCGCTCAGTGCTGCGGGAGGCGTCTTCGGCTGGATGCTGGGGGAGCCGCTCGCTCTGGGGTTGACCTCGATCGGTGCCGGCATCGTGCTGAGCCTGCTCGGCATCCTCAGCATCCTGATCCTCACCAAGACGCCGCCCAACCGCATCGGCAGGCGCCTGGGCGACCTCTATGCCTGGATGTTCGGCGCCGATCGCGTCACGGGCCCCGCCGAGTCGGCCGATGCCGACGAGACCGAGTCTGCCGAGCGCACGTCCTTGCCGTGGTGGCGCCGGAACAGCTCGGGGCGCGAGCAGGATCCCGATGGCGGCATGTCGACGGAGGACTTCCTCACCGAACTCCTGCCGCCGGGCCCGCCCGAGGGAGGCTTCGATCAGGCTTTCGCTGCTGTCGCTTCGGATGCGCCGGCGCCTGATGCGCTTACCGAGGTCATCGATCCGGCCGTCCTCGACGGCGCGAAGAAGGCGGTTGGCGCGTCGCGTACGGGGCTCCAGGATGACGATGCCGATGACGAGGATGCCGCGTTGCCCGGCGTGATCGGCATTGGCAGCGATGCGACCCGGTCCGCTCCGACCGCGCCGTACCGTCTCCCTTCCGTGAACAATCTCTCGGCGGGAACTCCCGCGAAGGCGCGCTCCGAGGCCAACGACGCCGTGGTCCGAGCCATCACGAGCGTCTTCGAGGAGTTCTCGATCAACGCGCGGGTGACGGGGTTCTCCCGCGGACCGACAGTCACGCAGTACGAGATCGAGCTCGGCCCCGGCGTGAAGGTCGAGCGCATCACGGCGCTCACCAACAACATCGCGTACGCCGTCGCATCCAACGAGGTTCGTATCCTCGCGCCGATCCCCGGCAAGAGCGCGATCGGGGTCGAGATCCCGAACACCGACCGTGAGATCGTCACGCTTGGTGACGTCCTGCGTTCGGCTGCTGCCACTGGGTCGACGCATCCGATGACGATCGGTGTGGGCAAGGACGTCGGCGGCGGATTCGTCGTCGCGAACCTCGCCAAGATGCCTCACCTTCTGGTTGCAGGCTCGACGGGTTCGGGAAAGTCGAGCTTCGTGAACTCGATGATCACGAGCCTGCTGATGCGCGCCAAGCCCTCAGAGGTCCGCATGGTGCTCATCGATCCCAAGCGGGTCGAGCTGACCTCGTACGCCGGCGTGCCGCATCTGATCACGCCGATCATCACGAACCCCAAGAAGGCTGCCGAAGCTCTTCAGTGGGTCGTGAAAGAGATGGACATGCGTTACGACGACCTCGCGTCGTTCGGTTTCCGCCACATCGACGACTTCAACCGCGCTGTCGTCGCTGGCGAGGTGAAGCTGCCGCCCGGGAGCGAACGCGCCCTCAAGCCCTACCCATATCTCCTGGTCGTGGTCGATGAGCTCGCCGACCTCATGATGGTCGCCCCGCGCGATGTGGAGGACTCGATCGTCCGCATCACGCAGCTGGCGCGAGCGAGCGGCATCCATCTGGTGCTGGCGACGCAGCGACCCTCGGTAGATGTCGTGACCGGCCTCATCAAGGCCAACGTCCCCTCGCGTCTCGCGTTCGCGGTGACTAGTGTTACCGACTCCCGCGTGATCCTCGATCAGCCCGGAGCTGACCGCCTGATCGGCCAGGGTGATGGCCTCTTCCTGCCGATGGGGGCCTCCAAGGCCCTTCGCGTGCAGGGCGCATGGGTGAGTGAGTCCGAGATCGAGAAGGTCGTCGCTCATGTCACCGGGCAGGCGCGCCCCGAGTATCGGTCGGACGTTCAGGCGGCGGCCGAGAAGAAAGAAGTGGATGCCGACATCGGTGACGACCTCGAGTTGCTGCTGGCTGCGGCAGAACTCGTCGTTTCGACGCAGTTCGGCTCGACCTCGATGCTTCAGCGCAAGCTCCGCGTGGGCTTCGCGAAGGCGGGTCGCCTGATGGATCTGCTCGAGTCACGCGAGATCGTCGGTCCCTCCGAGGGCTCGAAGGCGCGCGATGTGCTCGTCACGGCCGAGCAGCTGCCGGACGTGCTTGCGCGTCTGCGCGGCGAGGACGCGCCCGGTGCGGCATCCGAGGACCCGTACGGTCCCGATGCTGTCGATGGGCAGTTCGCCGGGTATGAGGTCGTCGACGGTGACGAGGGCAGCGAGGATGCCTGGGGGCTGACCGGCCGCGACTGACCGGTCTCGTCCCCCGAGCACGCGGGTCTTGCGCAGTAGGCTCGCCCCATGGCGATTCCGAGGCAGCTGCCCAACGCGATCACGATCGTGCGCATTCTCATGGCGCCGGTCTTCCTCTGGATGCTGCTGGCCGATGCGGGATCGGACGGTGCGCTGCGCTGGTGGGCTGCGGTGATCTTCATCGTCGCCATCGCCACCGACGGGATCGACGGCTATCTTGCGCGCAAGTACGAGATCGTCACCGACCTCGGCAAGCTCCTGGACCCGATCGCCGACAAGGTGCTGACCGGGTTCGCGTTCATCGGACTGTCGATCCTTGGCGAGCTGCCATGGTGGATCACGATCGTTGTTCTGATTCGCGAGGTCGGAATCACGATCTACCGCTTCATCGTCGTGAGCGATCACGTGCTGGCTGCAGCGTGGATGGGAAAGCTCAAGACCGTCGCGCAGGCCGTTGCGCTCTCGCTCGCCCTGCTTCCGCTGTGGAACCTCGTCGGCGAGTGGATCTTCTGGGTCAACGGCGTTGCGATGACGATCGCTGTCATCCTGACCATCGCGAGCGGGATCGACTACGTCGTCACCGAGGTTCGGGCCGCGCGTGCTCGGCGGGGTGAGGTGGCGCGGTCGGCGGAATCATGACGTCCGCCGCCTGGGCGCGTGCGTCCGAGGTTCTCGCGACGCTTCGCTCCCGAGCGTGGCGGCTGGGTGTTGCCGAGTCGTTGACCGGCGGCGCGCTCGCTTCGGCGTTCGTGTCGGTTCCCGGTGCTTCGGACGTTTTCCGTGGCGGGGTCGTCGCCTACGCCACCGATCTGAAGGCAAGCCTTCTCGGGGTGGACGCTGCGCTCCTGGACCGCGAGGGCGCGGTACATCCCGAGGTTGCCGGTCAGATGGCCCGCGGCATCCGGGTCGCAACCGCTCAGGCCGGTGCGCTCACCGAGGTCGGGGTGGCGACGACCGGCGTTGCCGGACCCGACCCGCAGGACGGAGCACCGGTCGGACGCGTTTATGTTGCCGTCGTGACACCGGAGCGTGAGGCGGTCACCGAGCTTGAGCTCGCCGGTGATCGGGCGGCGATTCGTGCGGAAGCGGTCGCGGCTGCCCTCGAGATGCTGCGCGTTTCGCTCTGAGCGAGCGCGGGCCGCAGGCGGGAACACCCGGTGTTTCGGATGCGTTACTTTCGGTGATTCCCACCCATTCCCCAGAAGGCGGCATTAGTGTGACCTACATCGGTGTTGTACTGTTGTCCACCCGCGACACCAGCGGAATCACCACCAACAGAAGCAGTCAGTGAGGAGGGGACCCGAGATGGTACTGGTACGTCAAGAGATCGGCGAAGTCCTGCGTGACTTCCGCCAGCAGAAGGGTCGCACCCTCCGTCAGGTCGCCAGCCGCGCAAGCGTCGCGCTGGGTTACTTGAGCGAAGTGGAGCGCGGCCAGAAGGAAGCCTCGAGCGAGATTCTCGCCTCGGTCGCCGAAGCGCTCGATGTTCCCATCTCAACGATCATGCGCGAAGTCGGAGACCGTCTCGCCGTGCTCGAGGGCCTGCAGACCTTCCCCGACGTCGTCCCCGACGAGCTCGTCGCGTCGATGGACGCCGAGCTCTCCCTGCGCTGACCAGCGCCGCAATCTGCATGCGTCGTAGCGAGTTCGACCGCGCCGTAGCCGACGAGTTCGGTGCGCAGTCAGCTGCACTTCTGGCCGACCTGGTCCTTTCCGGTGTCGGTGGGCGCACTGCGACCGAGGCGATCGCGGCCGGTGTTCCGCCACGGGATGTGTGGCTCGCGCTGTGCGCAGAGACTGACGTGCCCGCGCAGCGCCGGTATGGCGTCGGTCGCCTCGAACCTCGCCGCTGACGCGACGGCGTGTCGTCGAAGATCTGTTCGATGACCGCGTAGTCTCCTGCACAAGTGGAGTCGAGAAGGCGTTCCCTCACGACACGCGGACCGACCCGCAGCAATGTCGGGACCCCCGCGTACCGTGAGCAGCGTCGAACGACACCATGCGCCTTGTCGCACTGATACTCATCCGAGTCGCAGCGCGACAGCCTACAGGCGGCCGATTCTCCGGAGCCGGATAGACCGACGACGGACCGAGTGCTGAAGGAGCACACGCCATGCCCACACCCGCAGACCGCGAGAAGGCGCTCGATTCAGCGCTCGCGCAGATCGACAGGCAGTTCGGAAAGGGCTCGGTGATGCGACTGGGCAGCGACGAGCGCGCACCGGTCGAGGTCATCCCGACCGGCTCCATCGCCCTTGACGTGGCACTGGGTGTCGGCGGCCTGCCGCGCGGCCGCATCATCGAGATCTACGGTCCGGAGTCCTCGGGTAAGACGACTCTTACCCTCCACGCGATCGCGAACGTCCAGAAGGCTGGTGGTATCGCCGCGTTCATTGACGCTGAGCACGCGCTCGATCCCGACTACGCGCAGAAGCTCGGCGTCGACATCGATCAGCTTCTCGTCTCACAGCCCGACACGGGAGAGCAGGCGCTGGAGATCGCAGACATGCTGATCCGCTCGGGGGCCATCGATCTGGTGGTCATCGACTCGGTCGCTGCGCTCGTGCCCAAGGCCGAGATCGAGGGCGAGATGGGTGATTCGCACGTCGGTCTGCAGGCTCGTCTCATGTCCCAGGCGCTGCGCAAGCTCACCGGTGGCCTGAACCAGACCAAGACCACGGCGATCTTCATCAACCAGCTGCGCGAGAAGATCGGCGTGTTCTTCGGCTCTCCCGAGACCACTGCCGGTGGAAAGGCGCTGAAGTTCTATGCATCAGTGCGCCTGGACATCCGTCGGATCGAGACGCTCAAGGACGGCACGGATGCCGTCGGTAACCGCACGCGCGTCAAGGTCGTCAAGAACAAGATGGCGCCGCCATTCAAGCAGGCCGAGTTCGACATCCTCTACGGCACGGGTATCTCTCGCGAGGGCAGCCTCATCGATTTCGGTGTGGAGCACAGCATCGTGAAGAAGTCCGGAGCCTGGTACACCTACGACGGCGAGCAGCTGGGGCAGGGCAAGGAGAACGCGAGGTCTTTCCTGCTCAAGAACGAAGACATCGCTGCCGACATCGAGACCAAGATCAAAGAGAAGCTTGGCATCGGCGGAGCAAAGCCCGCGGGTGATGTCGAAGACGAGCTCGCCAAGCGGCGCCCGGCCTGATCATGATGCGTGAGACCGGGGGCGAGCAGTCGCTCGCTCCCGTCATCCCGCTGTTCGGTGACGGGGCCTTCTCTCGCGGCCCAGCTGCCCGCGACGCAGTCTCCAGCGATGATGACCTCTTCGGTGAAGATCGCGGTGAAGCCTGTGCGGAACTGTCCGCAGGCACGTGGCATTCGACGTGGGTCGATGACGACGATCTCGCTGAGGATGATGACGACTCCTACTTCGCCGACCCATACGGGGAATCTCGTGCGTCGTCGGCCGTCGCCCGTGCTGCGCTCGATCGACTGATCAAGCGGCTGCGCCGGCGCGGACTGTCGGAGGGGGAAGCCACCGATGAGCTGGTTGCGGACGGCGTTGAGAAGGTCGTCGCAGAGGTGCTCGTGGCCGAACTCGTGGGAAAGAGATGGCTCGGTGATGCCGACCTCGCAGAGCAGCTCGTGCACACCGCGGTCACCAGGCGTCGCGAAGGACGGCGAGCAATCGCCCAGCTGCTAGCCAAGCGCCGCATTCCCCGTGACGTCGCCGATGCGGCGCTGGCGACGCTTCCCGATGACGACGCCGAACGGGCTCTCGAGTTCGCACGGCAGAAGGCCGGTGGCTACCGTGGTGTGGCCGTCGATGTCGCGATCCGGCGCCTCGTCGGTCAGCTACAGCGACGCGGTTACCCACCGGGGGTGGCGATGACCGCGGCACGGCTTGCGTTGGCTGACCCGCGCGACTGAGACCTAACCCGCCGGCTGCGCAGGTACCGGTGGCTCGCTGTACCCGGGCAGCCTCGCACTCGGCCAGTACCCCGGAGCGGCTCGTAGAATGGCAGGCACTATGACCACCCCCTCCGCTTCGCCGACGTTCATCGCGCCGTCGCCCGCAGCCGTGTCACCTACGGGAGCGGCGCGGACCTACGAGGTGCGCACGTTCGGCTGCCAGATGAACGTCCATGACTCCGAGCGACTCTCCGGATCGCTCGAGAGCGCTGGTTACGTACGCGCGGCCGCCGGTGACGAAGCCGACATCGTCGTCATCAACACCTGCGCGGTCCGTGACAATGCCGCCGGCAAGCTCTACGGCACCCTCGGCCACCTCAAGTCCCGCAAAGACAAGCGCGAGGGAATGCAGATCGCGGTCGGCGGATGCCTCGCACAGATGGACAAGGAGCGAGTCCTCGAGAAGGCGCCGTGGGTGGACGTTGTCTTCGGCACGCACAACATGGGATCGCTGCCGACCCTGCTCGAGCGTGCGCGACACAACGAGGAAGCAGAACTCGAGATCCTCGAGTCGCTCGAGATCTTCCCCTCGACTCTTCCGACCAAGCGCGACAGCGCGGCGTCGGGGTGGGTGTCGATTTCGGTCGGGTGCAACAACACCTGCACGTTCTGCATCGTTCCGAGCCTTCGTGGCAAAGAGAAGGATCGGCGCCCCGGCGACATCCTGAACGAGATCCGCCTGCTCGTCGATGACGGGGCGATCGAAGTCACTCTCCTCGGGCAGAACGTGAACTCCTACGGTGTCGAGTTCGGCGACCGGCAGGCGTTCGGCAAGCTGCTGCGCGCCGCGGGCGAGATCGAGGGTCTCGAGCGTATCCGCTTCACGAGCCCTCACCCTGCTGCGTTCACCGATGATGTGATCGAGGCGATGGCCGAGACGCCGTCGGTGATGCCGCAGCTTCACATGCCCCTCCAGTCGGGAAGCGACCGGATCCTGCGAGCCATGCGCCGCTCGTATCGCAGCGACAGGTTCCTTGGCATCCTCGACCGTGTGCGCGACCGTATTCCGCATGCTGCGATCTCCACCGACATCATCGTCGGGTTCCCGGGCGAGACTGACGAGGACTTCGAAGACACGATGCGCGTCGTCGAACGCGCCCGGTTCGCCAGCGCCTTCACCTTCCAGTACTCGATTCGCGAAGGAACGCCCGCGGCGACGATGGCCGACCAGGTGCCGAAGGCTGTCGTGCAGGAGCGTTACAACCGGCTCATCGAGCTCCAGGAACGCATCAGTCTTGAAGAGAACCAGGCTCAAGTGGGCCGGGAGCTCGATGTGCTCGTTTCGACGGGCGAGGGCAAGAAGGATGCCGAAACCCGACGACTGACCGGCCGCGCCGAAGACAACCGGCTGGTGCATTTCGAGGTTCCCGACGGCTCGGATGTTCCTCGGCCCGGCGATGTCGTCACTGTGGCGGTTACCCATGCTGCGCCGTTCCATCTGCTTGCCGATGCCCCCGAGGGTGGACGACTTCGCGTCCGCCGCACGCGCGCCGGGGATGCGTGGGATCGGTCACTCGCCGAGTCGTGCGCCATACCCACACCGTCAGCGACCGGTGAGCGCCGTGCGGTCTCGCTGGGAGTCCCCTCACTGCGTGTGAGCGCGTGACGCAGACCCGTGGGGATGGCCGGCATGGGCGCCCGCGCTGACATGATGGCGGAGCCGACGCTGTGGGTCATCGTCGGGGCGACGGGAACCGGCAAGAGCGAGACCTCGCTAGCCCTGGCTGAGGAGCTGACGCGGCGCGGGCGGCGCGCAGAGATCATCAACGCCGACGCCATGCAGCTGTACCACGGCATGGACATCGGAACGGCCAAGCTCCCTGAGGCGGAGCGGAGGGGCATCCCGCACCACCTCTTCGACGTACTCGATGTGACCGAAGAGGCGGCTGTCGCGGCTTATCAGCCCGCAGCACGCGCGGCGATCGCACAGATCCAGGCGCGCGGTGCTGAAGCGATCCTCGTCGGGGGATCAGGGCTCTACGTCTCCAGCGTCATCTACGACTTCCAGTTCCCCCCGCGCGACCCCGCGCGCCGAGCTGCGCTGGAAGCCGAGGCGGCGGCGAAAGGCGTCGGCGTCCTCGTTGACCGCCTTCGCGCTCTCGACCCCGACACCGCGGCGAGGATCGATCCGGCCAACGAGCGGCGGGTGATCCGCGCTCTCGAGGTGATCGAATCGGGAAGCGCCGGCCACGGCGCGGCGCTCCCCGATCGACCGGTGACGTGGCACCCGCGAACGCGGATCCTCGGCCGACGGATGCCGAGAGCGGACCTTGTCGCTCGCCTCGATGTCCGTGTCGAACGGATGTGGGCAGACGGGCTCCTCGGCGAAGTGGAATCACTCCGTGCCGCCGGGATCGAGCGCGGGGTCACCGCGCGCCGCGCCATCGGCTATGCGCAGGCGCTGGGCCAGCTTGCGGGAGAGCTCTCGCAGGCGGAGGCAATAGCGCAGACCCAGGCCCTGACGCGCCGCTACGCCCGTCGCCAGGTGTCGTGGTTCCGCCGGTACGCCGGTGTGCACTGGCTCGAATCTCATGACGACGTCGCGCGGGTGCTGGACCTGTGACGGGATCACCCCGGGGCGAGCACACGGCGGTGCGCTTCTAGACTGAAGGCATGTCGATCCCCATCTCGTTCACCAAGGGCCACGGCACGGGCAACGACTTCGTCATCGTGCCCGACGCCGACGGGGATCTCGACCTCTCCGACGACCAGGTGGCGGCGCTGTGCGACCGACGGTTCGGGGTCGGTGCCGACGGGCTGCTGCGGGTTGTCCGCGCCGCAGCGATCCCCGAAGGCGCTGCAGCCACCGCCGCGGGCGTGGAGTGGTTCATGGACTACCGAAACGCCGACGGGTCGGCTGCGGAGATGTGCGGGAACGGCATCCGTGTCTTCGTGCGCTATCTCACCGCGGTCGGCTGGGCGGATGCTGCAGCGGGCCCGGTCCTGGTGGGCACCCGCGCCGGCATCAAGCCCGTGACGCTTCATGAGCGCGGCTTCGAAGTGGATCTCGGTGCCTTCCAGATCGACGAGTCCGAGGTTCTGGTTCGGGCTCGCCATCTCGATGTCGCACGGCCCGGAATCGGGGTGGATGTTGGCAATCCGCATGTCGTGGTCGCCCTCCCCACTGCCGATGAACTTGCCGGCATCGATCTCGCGCGCGTCCCACAGCTCGAGCCGGCTCCCACCGCCGGTGCGAACGTGGAGTTCGTCGTGCCGAACGATCCTCTGGTCCAGGGCGGCACGGGGGGCCTCAGCATGCGGGTCTTCGAACGCGGCGTCGGTGAAACGCTTTCGTGCGGCACGGGGGTCGCTGCGGCTGCCCTCGCGGTGCGTCACTGGGCCGGCGCTGCAGCGCCCGATGCCTGGCAGGTCGGTGTGCCCGGCGGCGAGCTCGGGGTTCGCGTGGCATCCGTGGATGGTGTCTCGCACGTCTTTCTCGCGGGCCCCGCCACCCTCGTCTTCTCCGGCGAGATGGCGCTGGCCTGACCTCGTGCGGGCGGCGTCAGACGATGTCGATGGCAGCCGTCGGAGTGGACCCGTGGCGGCGCACCCGAAGCACTCGGAAGCCCTTGGCTGTCGCTGAGCGATGCACCGAGTACCCGCGGTGGAAGGTCGTTGTCATCCACCGTTGCAGGGAGTCCGAACCGAGGTTGCGCGAGACGACGAGCCACGCATCCGAGCGCTCGTCCAATCGCGGGATCCAGTTCTCGAGCAGCCCGTGCAACTGATTCTTGCCCACCCGGATCGGCGGATTGGACCGGATCGTTCGAAAGACGACGTCGTCGGGAACATCGTCAGGCAGTACGGCGTTGACATTCGAGAGACCGAGCTCGCTGGCGTTTGTGCGGACGAGGTCCAATGCTCGCTCGTTGACGTCGACAGCCCACACCGTGGCGTGGGGAGCGTCCATGGCAAGGGTCAGTGCGATGGGCCCCCAACCGCACCCGAGGTCCAGCAGATGTCCGCCTGCGGGCGGGGGAGGTGTGTTCTCCAGCAGGACGGTTGTTCCGATGTCGATGTGATCCGGGCTGAAGATCCCGCCGGCCGTCGTGACCTCGACGGGATGCCCCGCAATCGAGACACGAATGCGGCGGAGATTTTCGGGACTGGAAGGCGACGACGTGAAGTAGTGATCGCTCTCCATGGCGACGAGCGTAGCGGAGGACGGGCCGCCTCCGGGAGGCTAGAGTTTACGGATGCCTGACGGCGGGCATCCCACGGAAATGATGATGGACGAAATCCCAGACCCCCAGACCACCCCAGCGGAGCACCCTGTCGACCCCGTCGACCGGGTGCTCGAGCGCGCCCGCGGCCGATCGGACGTGTGGGTCTTCGGCTCAGCGCAGGCTCTGCAGGATTCCGCGACAGCCGGGGGAGCGGACTCGGACGGCGACCAGTGGGATCGCGAGGAGCGCGCCGCGCTGCGACGCATCCCGGGTCTGTCGACCGAACTCGAGGACGTCACCGAGGTCGAGTACCGCCAGCTCCGGCTTGAGAATGTCGTCCTCGTCGGTGTGCACCCGCAGGGGGAGCAGGAGAACGCGGAGAACTCTCTCCGGGAGCTGGCGGCGCTTGCCGAGACCGCGGGTGCCGTGGTGCTCGATGGTGTCCTCCAGCGTCGCCCGCATCCGGATCCCGCTACCTACCTTGGACGAGGCAAGGCCGACGAGCTCCGCGACATTGTCGCCTCGCTCGGTGCCGACACCGTGATCGCCGACACCGAACTGGCTCCGAGCCAGCGACGCGCGCTCGAGGACGTCGTCAAGGTCAAGGTGATCGACCGCACCACCGTCATCCTCGACATCTTCAGCCAGCACGCCAAGAGCCGTGAGGGCAAGGCGCAGGTCGAACTCGCACAGCTTGAGTACCTGCTGCCGCGCCTGCGCGGCTGGGGTGAGTCGATGAGCCGACAGGCCGGCGGCCAGGTCGGCGCTGGCGGTGCCGGTATGGGTTCGCGTGGTCCCGGTGAGACCAAGATCGAGCTCGACCGCCGCCGCATCCGCACCCGGATGGCGCAGTTGCGGCGACAGATCCGCGACTTCGCACCGGCGCGGGATGCAAAGCGTGCTGAGCGTCGGCGTAACACGGTGCCGTCGGTTGCGATCGCCGGGTACACGAACGCGGGAAAGTCGAGCCTGCTCAATCGGCTCACGAACGCCGGTGTGCTGGTCGAGAACGCGTTGTTCGCGACGCTGGATGCGACGGTCCGGCGCACTGAGGCATCCGATGGTCGGGTCTACACCCTCACCGACACTGTCGGTTTCGTGCGCAATCTGCCGCACCAGCTGGTCGAAGCCTTCCGGTCGACTCTCGAGGAAGTCGGCCAGTCGGACGTGATCGTGCACGTGGTGGATGCATCGCACCCCGATCCCGCGGCGCAGTTGGCTACCGTCCGTGACGTCATCGGCGATGTCGGAGCGCGCGATCTGCCGGAGCTCGTCGTCTTCAACAAGGCCGACCTCGTCGACGAATCGACGCGCATGGTTCTTCGAGGACTCGAGCCCGCGGCGCTGTTCGCCTCTTCCCGCACGGGGGAGGGCATCGCGGAGCTTCGGGCTGCCATCGAGCGGGCGCTTCCGCTTCCGGCTGTCGAAGTGCACGCGATCGTCCCGTACGGCCGCGGCGATCTCGTCTCAGCGGCTCACGAGACCGGCCACGTGATCACCATCGCGCACGAGGAAGCGGGGACGGCGCTGCACGCGTTCGTTTCGGAGAAGCTCGCGGCAGAGCTCGCGCCCTTCAGCTCAGCGTCAGCGGTGCGACGTCCGGCGGAGTGAAACCGAACACGGCGCCGAGGAAGGCAAGCTCTGTTTCGAGGGCGTGGATGACGGTCTCGGCGCGCCGGAAGCCGTGCGCCTCTCCCTCGTAGAGGACGTAGGCGTGCGGGATGCCGCGCGCCGCTAGCGCTTCTCGAATGGCCTCTGCCTGTGCCGGGGGCACGACCTCGTCCTCGGCTCCCTGGAGCAGGAGCATGGGGACATCGAAGCCGTCGGGATGCGAGAGTGGAGAGCGCTCGATGTAGAGCTCCTCCGCGTCGGGGAGGGGACCGATCAGACCGTCGAGGTACCGGGCTTCGAAGTCGTGGGTGTCAGCGGCCAGTGCCCGAGCGTCGCCGACGCCGTAGCGGGATACCCCGGCGGCGAACACGTCTGTGCGGGCGATCGCGGCCAGGACTGTCCATCCTCCTGCGGACCCGCCGTCGATCGCTATGCGGGCGGGATCTGCGAGGCCGGCATCCCCCAGCGCGAGCGCAGCGTCGCGAACGTCCTCGACATCGACGACGCCCCACTGTCCCCGAAGCCGCTCGCGATAGGTGCGTCCGTAGCCAGACGAGCCGCCGTAGTTGACATCCAGCACGCCGATGCCGCGGCTGGTGAAGTAGGCGATCTTCGGGGATGCCGACCCGCCGACGTGACCCGTCGGTCCACCGTGCACGAGAACGACGTAGGGAGGGAGTTCGTCCTCCGGAGCCGAGGCTGTCGGGTTCGTCGGGGGAAAGGCGAAGGCGTGGACCTCTCCGCGGGATCCGTCGGTGGTCAGCGCGATCGGCCGTGGCGTCCATTCGGCGGGCCAGGCGTTCTCACCGCCGGCGACAGGCTCCCAGCGCGCGCTGTCGATATCGACCAGCCACACGCCGGCGGCGCCGTCCGTCCGGGAGCCGATCACGAGGGCACGCCGGCCCGCGGCATCCTCGACCGACGCGTCGGAACTCACCGGTCCGCCGAGATCGTGCAGATCGCCGCCTGGAGCGACGGCGACGACTCGATCAGTGCCGTGGGTACGGACGCAGACAGTGGTGCCGTCTGCCTCCTGCGCGTACCAGCGGCCCCCGAGTGACCACAGCGGTCCGCCCGTGTCCTCCGAGGCTGGAGCCACGCGCCTCGGGCCGTGAGAGGCCGACCAGGTGTGCAGGTTCCAGCGGTCGTCAGGATCGTCGAGGAACAGGAGGTGCTCGGCGTCGGCCCACTCGGGTTGCAGGGGCGCTCGGCCTGGGCCACCGGCGATGGTCTGCCAGGTCTGGATCCGACCGTCGACGAGAGTGCCGAGACGGAGCTCGGTGCTGTCCCAGGGCATGGCTGGATGATTCCAGGCGATCCAGGCGAGGCGGGATCCGTCGGGCGAGACGGCGGGGTGGGCGACGAAGTCACTCCCTGCCACCACGGAGACGATCTGGTCCGCATCCGTCGCGGCAGAACCGTCGCGCGGAACTCGCACGATGTCGCGAGCGGGCACACCGGGCCGTGTGTGGTCTTCGCGGATCGCCCACAGCTCTCCGGCGGCGAACCGCAGTCCGCCGAATCGCATCCGCGTCCCGGCCGGTGTCAGGGCGCGCGGCTCGGACTCGGGATCGAGGATCCAGATCCGCTGGTCTGTCTTCTCGACGAAGCACAACGCTCCGTCATCCGTCGCCGCCCATGCGCCGCCGCCGTACTCGTGCACGCGAGATCGAGCGTTCCACGGGGAGGGCAGGAGCTCGTCGACAGTCCCATCGGCCAGGCGTCGTCGGACTGTCGTGCGCCCGTTCTCGGTCGGAACGCTCTGTCCCCACCAGATCTCCTCGCCGTCCGGGGCGGCGACGAACGCCGCACCCTCGAAGCGCGGGGATGCCGCTGCAACGGATGCCGCAGAGATCGACGAGGGCCAGGTGCCGTAGGGGAGCCGGGGCTGGGAGGAATCCATAGCCCCCACGCTACGCGCGGTCGCTGGCGGGCTCCTCGACGACGATCTCCTCGGAGCCCTCTGCCTCGGCCACAGCGACCTCTGTGTCGGCCGCGTCCACCTCGATGACCTCCACCTCGACGAGCTCGCGCCGCTGCAGCAACTCGAGGACCCAGGCGACGATGACTGTCACCAGGAACACCAGGACGACATCGCTGAAAGAAAGCGGTCGCAGCGCGAGAAGCCAGACAACGGCGAGGACGACCAGCACGATCCGGATCGCCACGCGATACCGAGCGAGGAATCGTCCGAAAGCGCCGGTGTCGAGGCCCCGGGTGGCGAGGGCGCCGCGGATGGTTGCGTTGAAGCCGCTGACGCCGCCGCGGGTGGCGGTGGCCGAGCGACTCGATCCCATGAGCCAGCCGATCACGGCGATCACGACACCGAGCAGCGCGATCACGAGCGCGCTCTGCGCCATGGATGCCGTGAGCTGCGTGTAGATCACGCCGAGAGCCGTGGGTGAGAGATCGAGCTGACCGGCGACGACAGTGCTCGCCGCAGCTCCGATTCCGAAGCCGGCGGCAAGCATGCCGCCGCCGATGAACAGTCCCACTCCCGTGCCGATCACGGCAACGCTGCGGCGTCGTGCGATCACGATGGCCAGAACGAACAGCGCAATGGTGACGACCGAGAGCCACCAGCCGACGGCGTCAGCAAGCGCGTACACGGTCCGGAAGGCGATGAGTGCTTCCCCGTCGCCGATGATGATCGTCTTGTCGATCGTCGGGATGAGCCCGGCAACACCGACCCCGCTGTCGACGAGGCGCTGCTTGACCTGTTCGATGATCGGTCCCAGGGCGATCCCGAGGCCGTCGCCATCGAGCACGAGGATTCCGCCTCCGTCGGCTGTCGCGACGGTCGTGATCGAGCGGTGGACCCCCCGCAGGGCGAAGGCCCAGACATCCGAGAATGCATCCGAAGCGACGATGCGCTCGACAGCGGAGTTGACAAGGTTCTGAACACCCTGAGCCGCTGGCGCGCGCAGCGCGTTGAGCGCTGTGGCCGCGGCTGGAGGCAGTCCTAGGTCCTCGATACCGTCGAAGACCTGGTCGGTGAGACCGGCGAAGTCGACCTGCTCGTCAATGGCGGCAGTGGCCTCATCGACGATGAGTTCCTGGACCGCGGGATCCTCGGTCAACGGAGCGAAGGTCGACACGAACGCCTCTTCGTCGACCAGCTGCACGCGCGCCCAGGTGGTCACCACCGATACCGGTACGAGAATCGTGGCGATCACGATCACGAATGCTGACAGCGCTGCGCGCCACCAGCCGCCGGATGGAGAGGTTCGTCTCGTCAGGCGAGCGTTTTCTGCCTCAAGGGCGAGGATGCGGGACTCGAGGTCTTCGGGTGTCGGCGAGCTCATGGGCCTCATTCTGGCGGAAAGACCGCTCTGCGCGCCTCACCCGATTGTGGCGATTGATGCGGCTCAGACCGCCCGCAGTACCGCCACGACCTTGCCGAGGACCGTCGCTTCGTCACCCAGGATCGGCTCGAAAGCGGAGTTGCGCGGGAGGAGCCAGGTGTGGCCGTCCCGCTGACGGAAGGCCTTGACCGTCGCTTCACCGTCGAGCATTGCGGCGACGATGTCGCCATTGTCTGCCGTCGCTTGGGAGCGCACGACGACCCAGTCGCCGTCGCAGATTGCCGCGTCGATCATCGACTCGCCGCTCACGCGCAGCATGAACAGCTCTCCCTTGCCCACGAGCTGTCGGGGCAGGGGGAAGATCTCCTCGATCTGCTGGTCGGCAGTGATCGGAACTCCCGCGGCGATGCGGCCGACGAGCGGAACCATGGCGGCGTCGCCGACTGCCGGGGCGGAATCTGCGGGGTTCTCTGCGGCCATGCCCGGAAGATCGATCAACACTTCCATGGCTCGCGTCTTGCCCGCGTCGCGTCGAAGGTATCCGCTGAGTTCGAGCTGGTTGAGCTGGTGCGTGACGCTCGAGAGGCTCTTGAGCCCAACGGCATCGCCGATCTCGCGCATGCTCGGCGGGTAGCCGTTTCGGGCGATCGCTCGTTGGATCACCTCGAGAATGGCGAGCTGCTTCTCGCTCAAGCTGCGGCGCCGCCGCGTGCCAGTGCGCTCCCGTGACGGCTCCTCGTTCATGTGTCCCGCTCCTGTCGCTGCTCGCATCCGCCCCGCACTCCTCTTCGAATGTCGGAGGTTGGTGATGACCTGTCTTCATCGAAACCGTAACCGCTTCAGGACCGTTTCGTGGACTACGGGTCCGCGTGTCGCGTTCGAAAAAGCCGCGAGGTAACTCGCACTTGACAGCCAGAATACTCGAAGATAGCTTCGGAAGAGAGCTTCGTATCCGCCACTCCTGGCCGAGCGGTGGATGCGAATCTCTCCCCGAGATAACGGAGGATGACATGACGACGATTGCTCTCGGTCCCGCACGCACGACCACGACTGCGGTGCGACCTGCTGCGACCCGGCTTCGGCTGACCGCTCGTGGTCGGGCCGTGCTGACGACGCTTGCTGCGCTTCCGGCGGTCCTGGTCATCCTCGGAGTCATTTGGGGAGGCGGGGCAGCCCTCGCATCGCTCGATCCCTCGGCGCCGTCGGGAACCTTCGAGACGGTCACCGTTTCGGCGGGTGACTCCCTGTGGTCAATCGCACAAGAGATTGCTCCGGATGCCGACCCCCGCGACGTCGTGGCTGAGATCTCCCGCCTGAACGGCCTCACGGGAAGCGTCGTGAGCGCTGGGCAGCAGCTGGCTATCCCCCTCGCGTACACGCAGTGAGCAGGACTACAGGACCGGGTGCGGCGCCGTCGCGCACCGTACGATGGGACGGGTGACGATTCGCCTCGATGATCTCCCGCTCCGCGATGACCTGCGGGGTCTCACCCCCTATGGCGCGCCGCAGGCGCCACTGCCTGTCGCTCTGAACGTCAACGAGAACACCCACCCGGTGCCGCGGGAAGTCGCGGACGACATCTTGGATGCGATCGGGCGGGCTCTCGGCGAGATCAATCGCTACCCCGACCGCGAGTTCAGAGAACTGCGCGCGGGATTCGCCGAGTACCTTCGGCACGGCCTCGTCGCCGACCAGATCTGGGCGGCCAACGGATCCAACGAGGTGCTTCAGCACGTTCTTCAGGCTTTTGGCGGGCCTGGGCGCCGTGCGTTCGGCTTCGCTCCCACCTACTCGATGTACCCGCTCTTGACGCGCGCGACGGGGGCCGAGTGGGTGTCTGGGAGCCGTGGTGCCGACTACACCGTGGATGTCGAATCGGCGGTCGACCAGATCACCGCAGCCGATCCCGACATCGTCTTCCTGTGTGCACCGAACAATCCGACCGGTACGCCGATGAGCCTTGAATTGATCGAGGCGGCCTACGAGGCAACCCGCGGGATCGTGATCGTCGACGAGGCATACTTTGAGTTCGCGCCGCGAACTGCAGCATCGGCGCTCTCGCTGCTGCCGGGTCGGGAGCGCCTCCTCGTCTCGCGAACGATGAGCAAGGCGTTTGCCTTCGCGGGAGCCCGGGTTGGTTACCTTGCCGCCGATCCCGCCGTGATCGATGCCCTGCGCTTGGTGCGGTTGCCCTACCACCTCAGCTCTCTCACCCAGGCGGCGGCGCTGGCCGCACTCGCCCACGCTCCGGTGATGCTCCAGATGGTGGACGATATTGTGGCGCAGCGCGATCGCATCTCGGCGACCGTCGAAGCCCTCGGCTATCGTGCCTACGAATCGTGGACGAACTTCGTGCTCTTCAGTGGGGTGGATGACCCCGGTCGCACCTGGCAGCAGCTCTACGATCGCGGCATCCTCGTTCGCGACATCGGAATCCCGCGAAGCCTGCGCGTGTCGGCGGGTACCGCAGAGGAGACCACCGCGTTTCTGGAAGCACTCGCGTCGATAGACTCTCGCGCATGAGCAGCAGCCGCACCGCAACACTCACGCGAGCCACGAGCGAGTCGCGCGTCGAGTTGAGTCTTGACCTCGACGGCACCGGCGCCAGCACCATCGACACCGGAGTCCCGTTCTACGATCACATGCTCACGGCTTTCGCGAAGCACTCCCTCACCGACCTGACAGTCCGGGCCGAAGGCGACGTCGAGATCGACGCCCACCACACCGTCGAGGATGTTGCGATCGTGCTCGGCGACGCCATCCGGGAGGCTCTCGGCGACAAGGCGGGCATCTCACGCTACGGTGACGCGCTCGTTCCGCTCGATGACGCTCTGGCCCAGGCAGTCGTCGACATCAGTGGGCGTCCGTACCTCGTGCACGACGGCGAGCCCGACGGGTTCGCACTGCACCTGATCGCCGGTCACTTCACGGGGTCGCTCGTACGGCACACCTTCGAGGCGATCAGCTACCACGCCGGCCTCACGGTCCACCTTCGTGTCCTGGCCGGACGCGACCCGCACCACATCGCCGAGGCCGAGTACAAAGCCTTCGCGCGCGCCTTCCGTCAGGCCAAGGCACTCGACCCCCTCGTGCGCGGCATTCCGAGCACGAAGGGTGCGCTGTGACTGGCGCGCCGACAAAGATCGTGCGGCCGACGGTGGCCGTGCTGGACTACGGATCGGGCAACGTTCACTCTGCCGTCAAAGCGCTGGCTCTGGCAGGGGCCGACGCGCAGCTGACAGCGGACCGCGACCTGATCATGGCTGCGGATGGTCTGGTGGTTCCGGGCGTCGGTGCCTTCCGTTCGGTGGTGGATGCTTTGCGCGACTCGCGTGCCGATCAGCTCATCGAGCGACGCTTGGCAGGCGGACGCCCGGTGCTGGGGATCTGCGTCGGGATGCAGGTGATGTTCGAGCACGGTGTCGAGCGCGGAGCCGACAGCCTCGGGCTCGGGCAGTGGCCGGGGGCAGTCACTGAACTCGACGCGCCGGTGCTCCCGCACATGGGATGGAACACCGTGGATGCCGGCGCCGGGTCGACACTGTTTCGCGGCATCGAATCGGAGCGGTTCTACTTCGTCCACTCGTACGCCGCGCAGCACTGGACTCTTGAGGCCCAGGCTCCCTTCCCTAGCCCGGTTGTGACCTGGGCAACGCACGGCGGGCCGTTCGTCGCAGCCGTCGAGAACGGCCCGTTGGCGGCGACGCAGTTCCACCCCGAGAAGTCGGGGGAGGCGGGTATCCGCTTGCTCGCGAATTGGATCACGAGCCTTCCCGCGGCTACCCTCTGAACTCGTGCCTGCCCCCGATCCTGATCGGCGTGCCGCGGGCTCCGTGAACCCGCCCGAGGAACCATGAACGACTTCGCGTCAACGCCCGAACTGATCCTGCTGCCCGCCGTCGATGTCGCCGACGGCAAGGCGGTGCGCCTGACCCAGGGCGCTGCCGGCTCGGAGACGAGCTACGGTGACCCGGTGGAGGCTGCCGTCGATTGGGCCCGCCAGGGTGCACAGTGGATTCACCTCGTCGACCTGGATGCCGCGTTCGGCCGCGGCAGCAACGCCGGAGTTATCCGCAAGGTCATCAAGCAGGTCAAGGGCGTTCACGTCGAGGTTTCGGGAGGCATCCGGGATGACCGCAGCCTGGAACTCGCGATCGAGTACGGTGCCGAGCGCGTCAACCTCGGTACCGCGGCGCTTGAGAACCCGGAGTGGGCTGCCGACGTGATCGGCCGCTACGGCGAGCTGGTCGCCGTCGGGCTTGACGTGCGCGGTACGACCCTCGCGGCTCGGGGTTGGACGCAGGAGGGCGGCGACCTGTGGGCGGTGCTCGACCGCCTCGAGGATGCCGGGTGCAGCCGCTATGTCGTCACGGATGTGACCAAGGATGGGACGCTTCGCGGGCCCAACCTCGATCTGCTTCGCGAGGTCGCGACCCGCACCCCGAAGCCGGTCATCGCCTCGGGTGGCGTGGCGACGCTGGATGACATCGCGGCGCTGCGGGAGCTCGTCCCCCTCGGGGTCGAGGGAGCGATCGTCGGGAAGGCGCTGTATTCGGGCGCCTTCACCCTGGCCGAGGCACTGGATGTCGCCGGAGGCTGACGACTCGCCGCGGCATCCGCACGCGCACGGCCACGGATCGGATCACACCGCCGACTCCGCAGGATTCCCGTGGGCCGGGCGCAGCTTCGAGGCGAACCCGTTCGCCGGCGACGACGGGTCGGCAGATGCGGCGCTGATCGGCGCGATCGGGCGGTTCCGGGCGGGCGAGGCATCCGTGGTCGAGGTGATCGAGGCCTACCGATCGGCGCGCCTGTTGATCCCTCTTGTCGCCGAGAAGGGCGACGAGGGTGTCGGTGCTCACGGGCTGACGGTCGACAAGACGCAGGAGCTGTCGATCGTCACTGTCGCCGCGCCCGACGGCAGGCGCGTGCTTCCGGTGTTCTCGTCGGTCGCGGCGATGAGCGCATGGGACGCCGCCGCCCGGCCTGTCCCCGCCGATGGGGTGCGGACCGCCGCAGCTGCTGTCGATGACGGCACCGACCTCATCGTGCTCGACCCGGGATCCGAAACCGAGTTCGTCATCCGTCGCCCCGCCGTCTGGGCGATCGCGCAAGGTCAGGTGTGGGAGCCCGCGCACACGTCACCGGAGGTCTTCGCCGGATTCCAGGAAAGCATCGGTGCGGAACTTGCCGTCCTCGATCTCTCGCTGGCACCCGCCGACCCGCAGGCACGGGGGAGAGGCCCCGAGGTGCAGGTTCAGCTCGACATCATGCCCGGCCTTGACCGTGAAGAGCTGGATGCCGTGCTGCAGCGGCTCGCGAAGCGCTGGGCAGCCGATGACCGCATCGCGGTGCTCGTGGATTCCCTTGCTGTGAAGATCCGGCGCTCGACGGTCTGAGTCGGTCCCCGCATGGGTCTGACGGGCTGCGGCTCAAGTGACCGGCCCGGTCCACTTCTCGCCGGGTCCCTTGCCGATGGGATCGGGGATCACTGACGCTTCGCGGAACGCGAGTTGCAGCGAGCGCAGACCATCGCGCAGAGAGCGAGCGTGCATGTCGCTGATCTCCGGGGCGCCGGCGGTGATCAAGCCGGCGAGGGCATTGATGAGCTTGCGGGCCTCGTCGAGGTCCTTCTGCCTGTCGGGGTCGTCGGCAAGCCCGACCTTCACTGCCGCGGCGCTCATGAGGTGCACGGCAGTGGTCGTGATGACTTCGACAGCAGGAACATCGGCGATGTCCCTGGATGCAGCGGCAGCAGCCTCGGCATCCTCCTCCCAGCGT
The DNA here is from genome assembly GCF_038150145.1 of Microbacterium schleiferi. Classification (GTDB taxonomy): domain Bacteria; phylum Actinomycetota; class Actinomycetes; order Actinomycetales; family Microbacteriaceae; genus Microbacterium; species Microbacterium schleiferi_B. The sequence continues at coordinate 57,488 of NZ_JBBWSA010000008.1, read as the reverse complement.
TGCTCGCGCTCGCGGTCTCGGCGGTCGGCCGATTCGCTGGTGGGTGCTGCAGGGTCGGAAAAACCGGGAATCGTCGACACGTGATGCCTTCTGCTAGACTCGTGCGGGCTCCGGAGCACTATGCCCCGGACACGAAAGAGGATCACATCCCACCCGCGCTTGCCGCTCAAGGCTACCGGGTCCACGAACTCCGCTTCCTCCGGCAATCCGATTGCCAGGGAAGTAGCGCTCGACAAGCTGTCGAACGTCAGGGTGAATGAAGCCGATGCAGAGCGTCGAGCGGGTGGAGTGTTCTGATCTCACCCGCGGCGCACCCCGTGTCGCGGTGCCTTACACCCGCACGAAGAGGAGTTCCGCATCAGCGATCCCCGCATCAACGAGCGCATTCGCGTGCCCGAGGTCCGTTTGGTCGGTCCCGGCGGCGAACAGGTCGGTGTCGTTCGCATCGAAGTCGCGCAGCGTCTGGCTCAGGAGGCTGACCTCGATCTGGTCGAGGTCGCCCCGAACTCGAAGCCGCCCGTGGTCAAGATCATGGACTACGGCAAGTTCAAGTACGAGGCTGCGCAGAAGGCGAAGGAAGCGCGACGCAATCAGGCCAACACGGTTCTGAAGGAAGTCCGGTTCCGCCTGAAGATCGAGCCGCACGACTACGAGACCAAGCGCAAGCACGCGGAGTCGTTCCTGAAGGCCGGCGACAAGGTCAAGGCGATGATCCTGTTCCGTGGTCGCGAGCAGTCGCGCCCCGAGCAGGGTGTGCGCTTGCTCCGCAAGTTCGCCGAGGACGTCGCCGAGTTCGGCACTGTCGAGTCGAGCCCGACGATCGACGGCCGCAACATGACGATGGTGATCGCACCTCACAAGAACAAGTCCGAGGCGAAGGCCGAGCAGAACGCACAGCGCGCTGCCACCAAGGAGGCGGCACGTCAGTCCGCCCGCGGTGAAGCCCCTGAGCCCACAGCCGCTCCCGCCGAGTAGGCCCCCAGACTCCCGCCCGGCGGGAACCACAACGAAGGAAAAGAAGATGCCGAAGCAGAAGACCCACTCGGGTGCCAAGAAGCGCTTCAAGGTCACCGGAACCGGGAAGATCAAGAAGCAGCAGGCGAACCTCCGCCACAACTTCGAGGGCAAGCCCACCAAGCGCACTCGCCGCCTGTCGGCGGACAAGATGCTCGCCCCCGGTGACGCGAAGGTCGCCAAGAAGCTCCTCGGCATCTGAGCGCCACGGTACGAACAGGAACGAAACGAAATGGCTAGAGTCAAGCGGGCTGTCAACGCCCACAAGAAGCGTCGCGTCATCCTTGAGCGCGCGTCCGGTTACCGCGGGCAGCGCTCGCGTCTGTACCGCAAGGCGAAGGAGCAGGTCACCCACTCGCTCGTTTACGCCTACCGTGACCGCCGCAAGCGTAAGGGCGACTTCCGTCGCCTGTGGATCCAGCGCATCAACGCTGCGAGCCGCCAGAACGGCCTCACCTACAACCGCTTCATCCAGGGCCTGAACCTGGCCGGTGTCCAGGTCGACCGTCGCATGCTCGCCGAGCTCGCGGTCAACGAGCCGAAGGTCTTCGCGTCGCTCGTCGACACCGCCAAGAAGGCGCTGCCCAGCGACGTCAACGCACCCAAGTCGGCCTGATCGGTCGTTCTTGCCTGGAGGGCGCTTCCCGTGCGGGAGGCGCCCTTCGTGTCGTTCGTGGCATATATGTTCGTGTGGCCCGCGATGGCGCGGGAATCGCCGTCGCTGTACCTCTAAACTGGGCCCGTGCTGGAGAATCCGCGATCCCCACGCGTTCGCGCGGTCGCGAAGCTGTCCAAGCGCAGTGCGCGACAGGAGACCGGGCTGTTCTTGCTCGAGGGACCGCAAGCGGTTCGCGAGGCGCTGACCTATCGATCTGATGCCCTCGTGGAGCTCTATGCGACTCCTAGCGCACTGGATCGGCACAGCGACATCCGGGACGCTGCCCGTGCCGTGGGGTTGGACGTGGAACTGGCAAGCGATGCCGTTCTGGATGCCATGGCCGACACAGTGACACCCCAGGGGCTCATCGCGGTCGCGCGCCAGACCCCCTCGAGCGTCGCTGAGGTCTTCGCCGCCCGCCCGCGGCTCGTCGCGATCTGCGAGCAGGTGCGTGACCCGGGGAACCTCGGGACGATCATCCGCGCGGCCGATGCGGCGGGCGCCGACGCCGTGATCCTCACGGGCAAGTCGGTCGACCCGTACAACCCGAAGGTCGTCCGTTCCACGACCGGCTCGCTCTTCCACCTCCCGATCGCCGTGGGGGTCGACCTGCCGGAGGCTGTCGAACAGGCGCACGCCGCTGGTATCCGCGTGGTGGCCGCAGACGTGGACGGGACCGACTTCCTGGCATCCCGCGACCTTCTTGCGGAGCCCACTGCGTGGCTGTTCGGCAACGAAGCGCGCGGGCTCGAAGAGGATGCCCTCTCGCACGCGGACCTCTCGTTACGGCTTCCCATCTACGGCAAGGCCGAGTCGCTCAACCTGGCGACGGCGGCGAGTGTCTGTCTCTACGAGACCGCGTTCGCCCAGCGCAGCGCGCTGGCCTGAGCTGCGTTTCGACCGGTACACGCGCGCGCGTGCGCCATACTCGGAAAGGGGGCTTTTCTGGGAAGGTCTCTATGGTGCTGCCCGCGCGCGTTGCTGTCGTCGATGACCACGAACTCGTAGCGCTTGCTCTGCAGTCGGTCCTGACCGACGTTGACGACCTCGACTTCGACCGGCACGCGCGCACCGTCGCTGCGTTGACCACTCGGCCCCGCGAGGCTGACGTTGTCGTGCTGGATCTGAGTCTGCGCGATGGGAGCGATCCGGCCGCTAATGTCGCCGCGCTGCGGCAGTGGGGGGCACACGTGCTTGTCTTGACTTCGGCCGAAGACCCGTACCTGGTGCGCGAAGCATCTCGCACTGAAGCGCTCGGCATCCTTCGCAAGACCGCGCCTCGCACGGCGCTGGTCGACGCTCTGCGCTCCGTTGCTGCCGGCGAGCATGTGCCGAGCACGGAATGGGCATCGGCAATCGATTCCGATCCGCTCGTCCACGCCGCCCCGCTGACCCCGCGGGAGCGAGAGGTGCTCGCGCTTTACGCCTCCGGGATGGGCGCACGCGAGGTGGCAACGGCACTGTTCGTGAGTGAGAACACCGTCAACGATCATCTCCGCCGGATCCGGACCGTGTACCACCATCTCGGTCGGCCCGCGGCCACGAAGGTCGAGCTCTACCAACGTGGACTCGAAGACGGCTTCTTCCCGGCGCCGCGCCGTGAGTGAATCACCGCATCGCGCCGAGTTGATCGCGCGGCGCGCCCTCACCGTGTGCGTCTCGCTCTCGGTGTTGGGAACGTTCGCTGGCGTTGTGCTCGCGCGTTCCACGTCGCCGACGGCCGCAGTACCTGCCTGGTACATGGCCCCCGTCATCGTGACCCTCGCGGTACTGATCGTCCCGGGCGCCGTTGTCGTCTGGTTGCCGCTGTCCGCCCTGCGCGTGGTCTCGGGGTTCGGCGCGGGGTGCTACATCGTCATGCTCGCCGGTTTCGGCCCCGCCCTGGCAGTGATCGACGCGGGCGTCGGCTCGGGCGCACTGCCTTGGGCGCTCGCCGTCTACGCTGGACCGGCATTGGCCGCCGTCGTCGCAGCCGGGGAGGGTGCGGGCCTGGTCGTAGCCGCCGCCTCGATGTGCACGGTGCCCATCTACCGGCTCGCCCTGGGGACCGGTGACGCGCTGGGCCCCGCCGTGAGTGATGTGCAGACCGCGCTGTGCGCGCTCGCCGTGTGCGTCGTCGGCGGCGCCCTTGTACGAGGGTCGATCCGTGTGGATGCCCTCGCGGCTCGCGGCGGGGAAGCCAGTGTCCGAGAAGCGGAAATCAGGGGGCGGGTCGCGGCACGCGCCCGGTCAGCGGCGTTCGTCCACGATGAGGTTCTTGTTGCGCTGCGGGCAGCAGCAGAGGGTGGCGCGATCGCACAGGCCGCCATCCAGCGGCAGGCCCGTCGTGCGCTCATGCTTGCCGATCGCTTTCACAGTGGCATGTCGGCAGATGCGGGGACCAGGAACGACGATCTGTGGCTGGACGAGATCCGACGACGTGCCCTCGACGTCGATCCTCGGATCCGTGTTGAGGTGTCCGCGAGTGATCAGCCGGTTTCCGTTCCCGGAGATGTCGCCGAGGCGCTGGTGCGAGCGGCGCGGCAGGCCCTCGACAACAGCGTGCGCCACGCCGGACCCGCAGCGCGTGCTCTGCGGATCGAGCAGAGCGGCGACGGTGTTGTGGTCGACGTCTCGGACGACGGCACGGGGTTCGAGCCTGGCAAACTCCCGCCCGGCCGACTGGGTATCGGCATGAGTATCGTCGAGGCGATGCGCACCGTCGGAGGGCGGGCACGAGTGCAATCGGCGCCGGGGTCCGGGACACGGGTCGTGCTCGAGTGGCAGCGAGCCACCGTCCCCGACGTTGCGCAGCACGAGGGTGAAAGCTTGGACTTGCCGACGGCGGTCCAGGCCTTCGAAGACGCGCGCTTCGGCCGCGGTCTTCGCGCACTTACGATCATGTTCTTCGCGTCGCAGGCTGTCATCGCCGGCATCGTCGGGGTCTCGGCCGGCCAGATGGCAGTGTCTGTCGGCGTACTCGTCGCACTGGCTGCGAGCGGGATCCTCATCGTGCGCGCGCGTGGCAGGGGTCTTACTGCAGGGGCACTGGTGACGGTCCTCCCGGTTGCGGCAGGTCTGACGGGTATCGCCCTCAACCCGGCGCCGGCGGGCTACGAGCAGGTCTGGTTTCTCCCTGCCATCGGGCTCGTCCTCGGTGCGACTGCACTCCGGGCCCACCCTCTTGCCGCGACGATCGGTACGGTCGGGCTGCTTGCCGGGGCGATCCTGATCACCTCCCTCGCAGGCTCGCACAGCGTCGCGTTGGCCCTGGCGACGGCGCGAACCGTGCTCATCGTCTCGCTTGCGATTCTGATCGCGCTCGTCATTCAGCGTGCCCGCGATCTGAGCGTGCGAGCAAGCGAGCGCGCCGTGAGTGCCATCCGCGCGAGCGCAAGGGACGCTGCCGCGCAGCGGGAGATCGAGCGACGCGCGTCGGATCTGGATGTCCACGCGCGCCCGGTCCTCGAGCGACTGGCGGCAGGTGAGGTGCTCTCGCCGGCGGATCGCTCGTTCGCGTGGGCCGTCGAGGGGCGCCTGCGCGACGGCTACCGCGCCCACGCTCTTTCCCGCGGACCACTGGTCGACGCGGTCATGGATGCCCGGAGGCGGGGCGTCGATGTCGTTCTGCTCGATGACAGCGAAGACGCTGAGTACCCGGATGAGGTGTGTGCGGCAATCGCGGACTGGATGACTCCCTACGTGGAGCAGGCGCTCGAGCGATTTGTGGGTCGCCTGCTGCCACCCGGGCGCCCCTTGGTTGCCCGGGCCGTCGTCGACGGGCAGACCGCCGGCTATCCGGCTCGCGGTGAATGGGGAGCTCGATGAGCGTCCACGTCTGAGGGTGCGGCGGCTCCCGGGTGGGGGAGACGGAGCCGCCGCGCACCCATCGTGTCGTCAGCGGCGTACGCGGGCGGATTCAGAAACCACTGATTCTGGTGGTTTCGACATCCGTTCGCCGCCGTGGCAGAAGAGAAGGGGCACCCTGTTGCCTCGGTAGACTCGACTCTCGTGTCCGACGCTCCAGAGATCACCCCCGAGACCGTCGCCGCAGCGGCAGATGCGGCACGCGCCGCGATCGCCGCTGCTACCGATTCGGCATCCCTCAAGCAGGCGCGAGCCGCGCACGTCGGTGAGGGCTCGCCGCTGGCGCGCTTGAACGCGTCGCTGCGTGATGTCGCTCCCGAGCGCAAGGCCGAGTTCGGCAAGCTCATCGGTCAAGCTCGCGGTCAGGTGACGCAGGCACTCGCCGCCCGGGAGGCCGAGCTCGAGGCGGCCGAGCTGGCAGCACGTCTGGATGCCGAAGCTATCGACATCACGGCGTTGCCCTCTCGCGCGCGGGTGGGAGCCCGGCATCCGCTCACCCTGCTGCAGGAGGAGATCTCGGATGTCTTCGTCGGCATGGGCTGGGAGGTCGCGGAAGGACCCGAGCTCGAACACGAGTGGTTCAACTTCGACGCCCTCAACTTCGACGTCGATCACCCCGCCCGGCAGATGCAGGACACCTTCTTCGTCGACCCGATCGACCGCCACCTCGTGATGCGCACGCACACGAGCCCCGTGCAGGTGCGTTCCATGCTCGATCGTGAGCTTCCGGTCTACGTCGTGTGCCCCGGACGTGTGTATCGCACCGACGAGTTCGACGCCACGCACCTTCCCGTCTTTTCGCAGGTCGAGGGGCTCGTGATCGATAAGGGCATCACGATGGCGCACCTCAAGGGCACGCTCGACCACTTCGCGCGCGTCCTCTTCGGTCCCGAGGCCAAGACGCGCTTGCGTACCAATTACTTCCCGTTCACCGAGCCGAGCGCGGAGCTCGACCTCTGGCATCCCACCTTCAAGGGGGGTGCGCGCTGGATCGAATGGGGCGGCTGCGGCATGGTCAACCCGAACGTCCTCCGGGCTGCCGGAATCGATCCCGAGGAGTACTCCGGGTTCGCGTTCGGAATGGGCATCGAACGCACGCTGATGTTCCGCAGCGACGTGAAGGACATGCGCGACATGGCTGAGGGCGATGTGCGCTTCAGTGAGCAGTTCGGGATGGTGGTGTGATGCGCGTTCCGCTGTCGTGGCTGCGTGAGTTCGTCGAGGTGCCCGCCGAGGCAACCCCCGAAGACGTGCTTGCCGCGCTGGTGTCGGTCGGCTTCGAAGAAGAGGACGTTCACCGCTTCGAGCTTTCGGGCCCGATCGTTGTCGGCGAGGTTCTCGAGTTCGTCGAGGAACCGCAGTCCAACGGCAAGACGATCCGGTGGTGCCAGGTGCGCGTTGCAGACGGAGAGGGCACGGATGACGCGCCCGCCGTCCGCGGCATCGTGTGCGGCGCGAGCAACTTCTTCGCCGGCGACAAGGTGGTCGTGACCCTGCCCGGAGCGGTGCTGCCGGGACCTTTCCCGATCGCCGCGCGCAAGACGTACGGACATGTCTCGGACGGCATGATCGCGTCGGCCAAGGAGCTGGGGCTCGGTCAGGACCACTCGGGGATCCTGCGTCTGGTTGAACTCGGCATCGACGCTCCGGTGGGCTCGGATGCCATCGCGCTGCTCGGGCTTGACGATGAGGCAGTCGAGATCAACGTGACCCCCGACCGCGGCTACGCGCTCTCGATCCGGGGTGTGGCGCGCGAATACTCGCACGCCACGGGGGCGGCGTTCCGTGACCCTGCGGATCGGCCGTGGGGCGAGGTCGATCCCGGCGAGGGCTTCCCGATCACCGTCGATGATCCCAACCCCATTCGTGGGCAGGTCGGAGCCTCCGAATTCGTTGCGCGTCTCGTGCGTGATGTGGACGCTTCCAAACCCACGCCACCCTGGATGATCACGCGGCTGACCCTTGCCGGGGTGCGACCGCTCGGCATCCTCATCGACATCACCAACTATGTGATGCTCGAGCTCGGAAACCCCATCCACGGGTACGACTACGACACCCTGCGGGGCGGGATCACCGTGCGACGCGCTCGCGCCGGTGAGAAGCTCGAGACCCTCGATGGGCAGGTGCGCACGCTGGATGCCGAGGACCTCCTCATCACCGATGAGTCTGGTCCGATCGGTCTTGCCGGAGTGATGGGCGGGGCTACGACAGAGATGGGGCCCGCGACGCGCACCGTGCTCGTCGAGGCAGCCCGGTTCGACCCGGTGTCGATCGCGCGGACGGCGCGCCGACACAAGCTGTCGTCGGAAGCCTCGCGACGCTTCGAACGAGGCGTGGACCCCGCTATCGCCTTCGCGGCCGCTCGTCGGGTAGCAGACCTGATGGTGGAGCTGGCTGGCGGGACGCTTGACACGTCCTTCGGGGGCGCCCTGCGCTCTGGTCACGGACAGGACGCGATCGAGCTGCCGCGCGGCTTCGTCTCCGGTCTGATCGGCGTCGACTACACGGCCGACCAGATCGTCGAGGCGCTCCGGCTGATCGGGTGCGACATCCAGGATGCCGGCACCGACCCGGCCGCGCCCTGGCTGGTCTTCCCGCCGTCGTGGCGCCCCGACCTCACCGACCGGTGGACCCTCGCCGAGGAGGTCGCGCGCATCCACGGGCTCGACCAGGTGCCCTCCGTGCTGCCCACCCCGCCATCGGGACGCGGGCTGACCGCTGCCCAGCGCGCGCGCCGTCGCGTCTCCAACGCGCTGGCGGCTGCGGGGTACGTCGAGACCCCGTCGTTCCCGTTCGCCGCGGCCGAGAGCAACGACCTTCACGGCAGTGCCGGCGGAGGCAATCTTCCGAGCATCAAGCTCGCGAACCCGCTCGACGGGCAGTTGCCGTACCTGCGTCGTTCGCTCGTGCCGGGCCTGCTGCAGGTCGCGCATCGCAATGTGTCGCGTGGGCTCGTCGATCTTGCCCTCTTCGAGACCGGCGTCGTGTTCCTGCCCGCTGCGGGAGTCGAGTACGGCACGCCGTTCGTTCCGCCGCTGGGCATCCGGCCCGATGCCGCCACCCTCGCGGGTCTTGACTCGTCGATCCCGTCGCAGCCGCGCCACGTCGCGATGTTGCTGACGGGAGCGCGGGTCGCCAAGCAGCCCGGTCAGAGTGCCGAGACCGCAGACCTCGCCGATGTCATCGATGCGGTTCGCACGGTGGCTTCTGCGGCGGGGGTCGACGTGACGATCGTCCAGACGCGGCGCGCGGCGCTGCACCCGGGGCGTGCCGGTGACGTTCGTGTCGGCGATGTCACCGTCGGGTACGTGGGCGAACTCCTGCCTGCTGTGGCTGCGGATGCCGATCTGCCCGGCCGTGTCATCGTTGCCGAGCTCGACCTCGACCTCGTGATCTCTCTCGCGGGTGAGCGTGTCGTGGCGGCATCCCTGTCGGGTTTCCCGGCGGCGACGCAGGATGTCTCGCTCGTCGTGGCGGAGGCGATTCCCGCGGCCGAGGTCGAGGCTGCGCTCGTCTCGGGCGCCGGCGACCTGCTCGAGGCGGCGCGTCTGGTTGACGACTACCGCGGCCCGGGCGTCGAACCCGGCACGAAGAGCCTCACCTTCGCGCTGCGCTTCCGAGCCGCAGACCGCACCCTGACGGCGGCGGAAGCCACCGAGGCAAAGCTTGCCGGCGTCGCCGTGGCAGCCGAGAGGTTCGAGGCGCGCATCAGGGAGTAAGCGGCAGCTCGGCGTTCCGGTGCCGTGGCTCCTGCGAGCGGCGGGCCTGGACCGCTACGCTGGCGACGGGTCCGGGCGCTGAGGCCGGCCCCTTGCCGCGACCACACGACCCCGAGAAGGAGCCGCGCCGATGTCGTCGTTCCTCTACCGCGTGGGTCGATTCGCGGCCCGCCGTCGGTGGACGGTCATCGTCATCTGGGTGGCTGTTGTCGTTGGAGCCTCGGCGCTGGCCGGAGTGCTTGGCAACCACCTCCAGTCGAGCTTCACCGTGCCCGGCACCCAGGCTCAGTCGGCACTGGATGCCCTGGAGCAGCGCTTCCCGCAGATCAGCGGCGCCAGCGCAAAGGTGGTCGTTGCCGCACCCTCCGGTGGGCAGGTCTCGGCGAGTGAGGACCTGATCGCCACCGCCTGTGAAGACATCGCGGCCCTGGACGACGTGGTAGCAGTCACGTGCCCCTATGCCATGACCGCGAGCGGTTCGACGGCGGCCTCGGACGGCACTGCCTCGCAGATCTCTGCCAACGGTGACATGGCGTTCATCGCCGTGCAGCTCTCGGTAGCCGCGACCGACATTCCCGACTCGCTTGTCTCCTCGGTGGCCCAGGCCACTGCACCGCTCACGGATGCCGGCCTCACCGTCGCGGTGTCGGGACTTGCTGCGAGCGCGTCCTCGGGAGTCGACTGGACCGAGCTTGCCGGAATGGGCATCGCCTATGTCGTCTTGGCGATCACGTTCGGGTCTCTCATCGCCGCGGGGATTCCCCTCGTGACCGCGGCGCTCGGCGTCGGACTTGCAGCGAGCGCCATCACGATCGTCGGTGCCCTCGTACCGGTCTCGTCGACCGCGCCGGTCCTCGCGACGATGCTGGGCCTTGCCGTCGGTATCGACTACGCCCTCCTGATCACGTCCCGGCACCGCGACAACCTTCGGGAGGGGATGGATCCCGCCGAGTCGGTAGCCGTGGCCATCGCGACGGCGGGTACGGCTGTCGTGTTCGCGGGGATGACGGTCATGATCGCACTCGTGGGGCTCGGAGTGGCGGGGATCCCCTTCCTCACCGTCATGGGCCTGGGGGCTGCGGGGGCCGTGCTGACAGCATTGTTGGTCGCTGTCACGCTGCTCCCGGCGATTCTGTCGCTGCTGGGGCGCCGCCTCATCCCGCGAGGTCGGGCAGAGCGTCGCGCAGCTCGTCGCGGTGCGGAGCCGGCGCGCACGGCGCGGTGGGTGAAGATCGTCACGCGGCAGCCGCTGCTGACCGCGCTCGGTGTCGCCGCGGTGCTCGCGGTGATCGCGATCCCAGCGTCCGGGCTGCGTCTGACACTGCCGGATGCCGGCTACGACCCACCGGGCTCTGAAGCGCGGGTCGCGTACGACCTGCTCGACGAGGGCTTCGGCCCGGGTTTCAACGGGCCGCTGCTGGTGACCGCCGATATCTCGCGTACGCTGCAGATCGAGCAGGCTCTCACCGCTCTCGAGAATGCGTTCCAGGGCGTCCCTGGGATCACCGCGGTCTCGCAGGCCTTCCCCAACGAAGCCCTGGACATGGCCGTCGTCACGATCACTCCCGACAGCTCCCCGTCCTCCGATCAGACAGCGCAGCTGGTGCAGACCCTGCGCGATCGTGCCGCAGCGTTCGAGGCGACGAGCGGCTTCAGCTATGAGATCACCGGCCAGACTGCCCTCGCCATCGACATCTCCGATCGCCTGGGCGCGGCGATGCTGCCGTTCGCGATCGTGGTCGTCGGGCTGAGCCTCGTGCTGCTGACCATCATGTTCCGCTCGATAGCCGTGCCGGTCACCGCGACCTTCGGCTACCTCCTGACAGTGGGTGCGGGCCTGGGGATTGCCACCGTGGTGTTCGAATGGGGGTGGGGGGCTTCTGTTCTCGGCGTCGGCAAGGTCGGCCCGGTGATCAGCTTCATGCCGATCCTCGTCATGGCGGTGTTGTTCGGGCTCGCGATGGATTATCACGTGTTCCTGGTGTCGCGGATGCGCGAGCGGTTCGTCAATACCGGCGACGCGCACACCGCGGTCCTGCAGGGGTTCTCCGCCTCCGCGCGGGTCATCACCGCCGCGGCGTTGATCATGTTCTCGGTCTTCTTCTCGTTCGTTCCCGGCGGCAACGCGATCATTCAGCCGATCGCTCTCGCGCTCGCGGTGGGAGTCCTCATCGATGCGTTCGTGGTGCGGATGACTCTCATCCCTGCGCTCATGGCCATGTTGGGTGCCCGCGCCTGGTGGCTGCCGCGGTGGCTCGAGAAGCTCTTGCCGGATGCCGACATCGAGGGCGAGGCCGTGCGGCGGATGCTCGATCAGCGAACCTGGCGTGAGGCCGAGCGCGCGGTACGCGGGAGCGGTATCCACGCACACGAGGCGACGTTCGGTGATTCAGCACCGCTCACCGTCGACCTGCCGGAGTCCGGAGTCCTCGTGGTCCATGGCCCCGAAGCCGCCGCCGTCTGTGCGGGCCTGTCTGGCCGGATTTCGGATGTCGGCGGGGACCTTGCGGTGAGCGGCCGACTCATTCCGTTCGAGAGGGAGCCCCTCTCTCGGGTCTCGGTTCTCGTTCCGGCGCTTCCCGCGCCCACGGACGCGAGCACTCTTGTCGAACACGTGCGGCGCCAGGTGCGCCTGGACGGCAGTCGCGGTGATCATCGTGATCGGGCACGCCGGGCGATCGAGCTGTGGGGCGAGCTGACGGGCGGGCCGAGCGTGCTCGACGAGGTCGATGTGCCGATGTCGCGCCTGGACGAGCATCAGCGCTGGACGCTCGACGCCGCTGCGGCGCTCGCATCGATGCCCGAGGTCACAGTTCTGGATCTGCAGCGCCGGTCAGATCAACCGGCGCTGCTGGGCCGCATTCTGCGCGCCGTATCACCCTCCACGACGCTCGTGGTCGCCGTCGGCGACGCGGCGGTCGAAGAGGCTGTTCACCTGACACCCCACGGGCGCTCCGTGAGCGTTCTCCGGGCAGACCGGTCAGCTGAGGATCCCGGCCCGCAACACGCGAGTACGGAGGCCGTCGTATGACCGGGCTGTCGGGGCTTCTGGCCGGCGGCGGCCGAGGGCGGGCGATCGCGCTCGCGGTCTTCGCGATCCTCATCCCGCTGCTGGTCATGCTGACGCTGTTGCCGCGTCAGACCCAGGAACAGGTTCCCGTGGCGATCGTGAACCTCGATGTTCCGATCCAGAACGGGAGTACGCCCGTCGCCGCGGGCAAGCTCGTCACCGAGAACCTGCTGACAGCCGACGACGGGATCGCCTGGACTCTGACGGACACGGCGACGGCAGATCAAGGGCTCGCCGCGGGCACGTATCTCGCTGTCGTGACGATCTCAGCCGACTTCTCGAAGGACGTCGCCACCCTCAGTACGGATTCGCCCACACAGGCGGAGCTGAGCGTGCAGACCAGCACCCGTCACGGGTATCTGTCCGGAGTGTTGGCCGAGGCTCTGGCAGCAGGGCTGCCGCGTGGCGTGGAAGCTCAGCTCACCTCCGGCTATGTGTCCGGCACGCTCGAAGCTTTCACGGAATTGCATAGTGGCATCGGTCAGGCTGCCGACGGTGCGAGCGAGCTCGCGACGGGCATCGCTGATGCCGCCGGGGGCGCCGGGGTTCTCGCACAGGGCCAGCGAGAGCTCGTCACGGGGCTCGAGGGCATCGGAACAGTACTTCGCGCCCTCCCGACGGGAGTCCGCGACCTGGGTGCGCTCAGCGCGACAGCCGGGTCAGATGCCGCAGCTCTCGCGGGCTCGCTGGCCGGGGCTGCCATCGAGGCCGAGGCGCTCTCCCTCGCACAGGATGCCGGGGTGGCAGACCTCGACGTGCTGGCTGCGCTGATCTCGGCTGATCCGACGGCACCAGCCGGTGACCTGCTCGATGACATCCTCGCGCTCCGGGGCGGGGCAGCCGCGGTCGCGTCGGACCTCCAGGATCAGGCGGGGGCGCTCGCCGGCGACGCGGCAGACGCCGCCGAACTTGCCGTCGGAGCCGATGCCGTGGCCGATCTTGCACGACCTGCGGCGTCAGCGCTCAGCCAGCTCTCGGCGGCCCAGCAGGCCGCGGTGTCCGGCGCATCCGATCTCGCCGCAGGCACGGCAGAACTCGCGAGTGGCCTCGACAGCGCGGCCGGCGCCGCGGGTGACCTGGCGGGCGGTCTGGATGAGGCGGCATCCAGCATCCCCAGCTACTCCAGTGCTCAGCAGCAGAGCATCGCGAGCACGGTGGCCTCCCCGATCGGGGTCACCACCTCGAGCATCGGTGGACCGGATTCCGCGCTGGCAGCGGCGGTGGCAGCATTGGCTCCGGTGTCGCTGTGGCTGGGCGCGCTTGCGACCTTCCTGGTCGTGGCGCCGTTCGCGCGATCATCCCTGGTGACCCCCGCGACGTCCGCGCACATCGCCGCTGACGCTGCCTTGGTTGCCGTAGGAATCGCCGTCGTGCAGTCGGTGCTTGTTTGGCTGGGGGTTGCCGTCCTGGGTGTCGTCCCCGATCGGATCGCGGTGGCCTACGGGCTGACCCTTGCCGTCGCGGTGTCGTTCACGCTGTTCCACCAGGCCCTCACCGCCCTGTTCGGTCGTGCTGGTCTCATCGTGTCGGTGCTGGCACTGGGCCTTCAGCTGGTAGCCGCGGGCACCCTGCAACCGGTGACCGAGGGGTCGCTGGCTGCCACGCCGTTCTCGATCCTGCCGCTGAGCGTTGCCCTGCAAGGCGCCGACGCTCTGGTGGGCGGCTCGCTGCACGAAGTGGTCGGGGCAGCGGTCGGTCTTCTCCTCTGGGCCGCCCTCGCCTTCGCAGGGACCGTGATCGGAGTGCGCCGTGCCCGCGCGCGGGCGGTCAGCGCACTGCTTCCAGTGTGAGTGGGCGCGTCGATTTGCGGCGCCGAGGCCGAGATCGGTACTCTCGCGACATGCTTCCGGCACCGCACGACCTCGTCGCTTCCGCGACGGTGGTTCTCGTGCTGCGCCGACGTCTGGGCGGTCGCCGACTCTAGGCGACCCCGCTGCGTGCACGCGCGCGGCGGTGTCGCCACCTCCGGCTCTGTGCTTTCGATGCACGACGAACCCAGACAATAAGGTGGAATCCATGACCTACTCGGTCGCCGTCTCTGGCGCCTCCGGCTATGCCGGCGGCGAGATCCTGCGGCTGCTGGCGCAGCATCCCGATATCGACATCCGCACCGTCACAGCCCACTCCAACGCCGGTCAGCCCCTCATCGAGCACCAGCCGCACCTGCGTTCGCTGTCTCACCTGACGCTGCAAGACACCACCCCGGAGGTCCTCGCGGGCCACGACATCGTGTTCCTCGCCCTTCCGCACGGGCAGTCGGCGCAGTACACGGATGCCTTGGGCGAGGTGTCGTTGGTGATCGATGCCGGCGCCGATCACCGGCTTCGCGACGCAGCGGCGTGGGAGCAGTTCTACGGTGGGCCGCATCCCGAGGCGTGGACCTATGGTGTGCCCGAACTTCCCGTCGCGGGCGGAAAGATCCGTGACACCCTCGCCGGCGCGACTCGCATCGCCGCGCCCGGCTGCAACGCGTCGACGGTGAGTCTGTCCCTTGCCCCGGGTGTGGCTGCCGGGGTGATCGATCCGCGTGACCTCGTCAGCGTGCTCGCCGTCGGCCCGTCGGGTGCGGGAAAGAGCCTCAAGCCTCACCTGCTGGCAAGCGAAGTGCTCGGCAGCGCGAACCCGTATGCGGTCGGCGGCACACACCGTCACATCCCCGAGATTCGGCAGGCGCTGCAGGATGCCGGGGCCGCCGAGGTGCGCATCTCGTTCACCCCGGTCATCGTCCCGATGGCCCGTGGGATCCTCGCCACCTCGACGGCGCCGATCGCGCCCGGCGCGACGGATGGCGACATCCGTACCGCCTGGGAGCAGGCATACGCCGACGAACCGTTCGTCCAGCTACTGCCGGAAGGACAGGTCCCGCGCACGGCGGATGTCGTGGGGGCCAATACGGCGCTCCTGGGGCTCGCGATCGACCGGGCCGCGGGCCGGGTCGTGGTCGTTGCCGCTGTCGACAATCTCGTAAAGGGCACGGCGGGTGCCGCGGTCCAGTCCATGAACATCGCGCTCGGCCTTCCGGAGGCCCGCGCTCTCACCACGAACGGAGTGGCACCGTGAGCGTCACCGCGCCCGCAGGGTTCGAAGCGGCAGGGGTTGTCGCAGGCCTGAAGTCGACCGGGAAACCGGACGTTGCCGTGGTCGTCAACCGCGGTCCACTCGCCGTCGGTGCTGCGGTGTTCACGAGCAACCGCGCCAAGGCCAACCCGATCCTCTGGTCGCAGCAGGCCATTCAGGACGGCGTCGTCGAAGCAATCGTGCTCAACTCCGGCGGCGCGAACTGCTTCACCGGATCGTTCGGATTCCTCACCACGCACCTGACCGCCGAGCGCGCTGCTGAACTGCTCGGAGTGAGTGCCGGCGACATCCAGGTGTGCTCGACGGGGCTGATCGGCACCGGTGATCAGGTGTTCCGCGACAAGGTGCTCGCGGGTACCGAGGCAGCGATCGGCGCGCTGTCGCCGGACGGCGGCGAGGATGCTGCCCGAGCGATCATGACGACGGACTCGCGGCCGAAGACCACCATCGTCGCCGGCGACGGCTGGACGATCGGTGGAATGGCCAAGGGCGCCGGGATGCTGGCCCCCGGGCTTGCGACGATGCTCGTGGTCCTGACTACCGACGCCGTCCTGACCTCGGCAGAAGCCGACGAGCACCTGCGCGCCGCGACACGGGTGAGCTTTGACCGACTCGACTCCGACGGGTGCATGTCAACGAACGATCAGGTGACCCTGATGGTCAGCGGCGCGAGCGGTGTCACGCCCGCACAGGAGGCGTTCCGTAGCGCGCTCATCGCCGTCTGCACGGACCTCGCTACCCAGTTGCAGTCGGATGCCGAAGGCGCGAGCCACGACATCACGATCGAGGTGATCCACGCGGCATCCGAAGACGACGCCGTGGAGGTCGGCAGGTCGGTCGCGCGTAACAACCTCTTCAAGGCGGCGATCTTCGGCAA
Source organism: Microbacterium schleiferi (assembly GCF_038150145.1). Classification (GTDB taxonomy): domain Bacteria; phylum Actinomycetota; class Actinomycetes; order Actinomycetales; family Microbacteriaceae; genus Microbacterium; species Microbacterium schleiferi_B. The sequence goes on along the minus strand of NZ_JBBWSA010000008.1, from coordinate 41,226 downwards.
CGACCCGAACTGGGGACGCGTGCTGGCAGCCATCGGCACGACGGCTGCCGAGTTCGACCCCTACGCCGTGGATGTCGAGATGAACGGCATCCGGGTGTGCTCCAACGGGGGACCCGACCAGCCGCGGGAACTCGTGGACCTCACTCCGCGGGCGACGAAGGTCGTCATCGATCTGAAGGTCGGAGACGCTGCAGCCACGATCTACACCAACGACCTCACCCACGACTACGTTCACGAGAACAGTGCCTACTCGTCATGACTGACCTACAAGAGACCACCCCCGATGAGGCAGCCGAGAAGGCAGCCGTCCTGATCGAGTCGCTGCCCTGGCTCAAGCGTTTTCGCGACCAGATCGTCGTCGTCAAGTACGGCGGCAACGCGATGGTCTCCGAAGAACTGCAGCGTACGGTCGCCGAAGACATTGCGTACCTCCGCTATGTCGGCGTCAAGCCGGTCGTCGTCCACGGCGGCGGCCCGCAGATCTCCCGGATGCTGGAGCGCCTCGACATTCCGAGCGAGTTCCAGGGCGGCTACCGGGTGACCAGTACCGAAGCGGTGTCCGTCGTCCGTATGGTGCTCACCGGCCACATCAACCCGCAGCTGGTCTCGAAGATCAATGCTCACGGCCCGTTCGCCACCGGCCTGTCGGGCGAAGACGCGGGCCTGTTCGGCGGCCGCCGCCGTGGGGTGGTCATCAACGGCGAAGAGGTCGATCTCGGCTCGGTCGGCGATGTCGTCCACGTCAACCCGACAGCGGTCCTCGATCACCTCGCCGCCGGTCGCATCCCCGTCGTGTCCTCGATAGCGCCCGACCTCGATCGGCCCGGGCACACGCTGAACGTCAACGCCGACGCCGCGGCCGCGGCGCTCGCTGTGGCGCTGAACGCCGCCAAGCTCGTCATCCTCACCGACGTTCCGGGACTGTACGCCGACTGGCCGAACCGCGACTCGCTCGTCTCGCACCTGACCTCGGCAGAGCTGCGCACGATGCTCCCGACGCTGGAGTCGGGGATGGTCCCCAAGATGCAGGCGTGTCTGGACGCCGTCGACGGGGGAGTGGACACGGCAGCGATCATCGACGGGCGCGTGCCGCATTCGCTTCTGATCGAAGTCTTCACGAGCAAGGGCATCGGAACCGAAGTGGTGAGCGCATGAGCACGGTGCTCCCCGAGACGAAAAGAGGCGACATGAACGACGAGGCAGCAATCCCGGCATCCTGGCGGGACGATGCCCGCCGCGACCTGCTCGCCAACGCCGGCGACCGCCTCGCGCTGTTCACCCGCGGCGAGGGTGCCTACCTCTGGGATGAGGCAGGCAAGCGCTACCTGGACTTCCTTGCCGGTATCGCGGTGAACTCCCTGGGACACGCGCATCCGGCGTTCGTCGAGGCGGTGTCGGCGCAGGCGGCGACGCTCGCTCACGTGTCGAACTACTTCGCGACCCCGCCGCAGCTCGCGCTGGCAGCGAGGCTCAAGCGGCTCGCGGGAACCGGCGATTCCGGCCGCGTTTACTTCTCGAACTCGGGAGCGGAGGCCAACGAAGCAGCGTTCAAGCTCGGCCGACTGCATGGCGGGGCCGACAGACCACGCATCCTCGCCCTCACCGACGCGTTCCACGGCCGCACGATGGGCACTCTCGCCCTCACAGGCAAGCCGGCCATGCAGCAACCGTTCCTTCCGATGGTTCCCGGTGTGGAGTTCCTGGACTCGACGATCGAGGCACTCGAGGCGGCGATGGATGACGCGGTGGCCGCGCTTATCCTCGAACCCATCAAGGGGGAGGCTGGCGTTCTGCCGCTCCCGGACGGCTATCTCGAGGCTGCCCGCGAGCTGACTTCGCGCCACGGCGCGCTTCTCATCCTTGATGAGATCCAGACTGGTGCCGGCCGCACCGGCGAGTGGTTCGCGTTCCAGCACACCGGCATAACCCCGGATGCCATCACCGTTGCCAAGGGCATCGGCGGCGGGTTCCCGATCGGTGCGCTCATTACGTACGGCGCGGCGAGCGAGCTGTTCTACCCCGGCACCCATGGTTCGACGTTCGGCGGTAACGCGCTGGCCACCGCAGTGGCCGGGGCGGTGCTGGAAGAGATCGAGCGCGCCGACTTGGTGAGCAACGCGCGCACGCGTGGCGCCCAGGTGCGTGAGGGCGTCCTCGCGATCGATTCCCCGCTGATTGCCGGATGCCGCGGGCAGGGCCTGCTGCTTGGCGTGGCGCTCTCGCGTCCCGTTGCGAAAGCAGTCGTCGCAGCGGCACAGGAACACGGGCTCATCGTCAACGCCGCCAACGACGAGACGATCCGGATCGCGCCGGCACTGACGATCGGCGATGTCGAGATCGATGAGTTCTTGACCCTGTTCACCGCGTCCCTGGCAACCGTGACCGATGCCCTCCTGCTCGATGAGACCTCGCAGCCCGACCACAAGGAAGCCGCGCAATGACCCGCCACCTGCTTCGTGACGATGACCTGACCCCGACAGAGCAGGCGGAGATCCTCGCTCTTGCTGCGGAGTTGAAGAAGGATCGCTGGCAGGTCCAGCCGCTGGCGGGCCCGCAGACCGTCGCGGTGATCTTCGACAAGTCATCAACGCGCACCCGCGTGTCGTTTGCCGTGGGCATCGCGGATCTCGGCGGGTCCCCGCTGATCATCTCGACGGCCAACAGCCAGCTGGGTGGCAAGGAGACTCCCGCCGATACCGCGCGCGTGCTCGAGCGGCAGGTTGCCGCGATCGTGTGGCGCACCTACGCGCAGGCGGGGCTGGAAGAGATGGCCGCCGGTACCCGCGTGCCCGTCATCAATGCGCTCAGCGACGACTTCCATCCGTGTCAGATCCTGGCCGACCTGCTCACGATCCAGGAGCACAAGGGTGAGTTGAAGGGCCTCACGCTCGCCTTCTTCGGTGACGGGCGCACGAATATGGGTCAGTCCTATGTGCTCGGCGGGGTCACAGCCGGGATGCATGTGCGGGTCGCCTCGCCGGTGGAGTACGCACCGCGGGAGGATGTCGTTGCCGATGCCGACCGCCGCGCCGAACAGACTGGCGGCTCGGTCTCGCTCTACACCGACCCCAACGAGGCCGCCGCTGGCGCAGACATCATCGTCACCGACACCTGGGTCTCGATGGGCAAGGAGGCCGAGAAGCTGCAGCGGCTTCGCGACCTGACGCCCTACAAGGTGTCGCAAGAGCTCATGAGCCTCGCCAAAGACGACGCGATCTTCATCCACTGTCTGCCTGCCGACCGCGGGTACGAAGTGGATGCCGAGGTCATCGACGGTCCACAGAGCGTCGTGTGGGACGAAGCCGAAAATCGACTCCACGCGCAGAAGGCCCTGCTGGTGTGGTTGCTGCAGCAGCAGTAGCCGATCGGGTCGTCGGTAATCTCCGGCGCCTTGACGGACCACCGCGGATTCCGGGGCTCGATCTTGCCCGCGGACTCGCGGTGATCGGGATGCTCGTAGCTCACCTGTTCACACTGCCCGAGATCGACTTGACCGATCCGGCGACCTGGGGTGGGATTGCCGGTGGTCGCTCATCGATTCTGTTTGCGACACTCGCCGGGGTCTCGATCTCGATCGTCACCGCTGGCCCTCGCGCTCCCCGCGCACCCGGCAGGTGGCTGGCCTGGCGAGCCCTCGTGCTCTGGGTCATCGGTATCGCACTCATCCTCACGGGTGTGCCGATCTACGTCATCCTGCCGGCGTACGCGATCCTGTTCGCCGCGGCGATCCCGTTCGTGCGCGTGCGAACGGCGACCCTGTGGATCGGGGCTGCCGTGGTGGCGCTGGTCGTTCCGTGGCTGCTTCCCCCGATCGAGGCGGCGCCGTTCTGGGACACGGCGCCGGGTGAGGCGGTCTTTCTGTTGACGGGGTGGGCCTACCCTGCACCGCTGTGGCTTGCGTTCCTCCTGGCTGGTATGGCAGTCGGCCGCCTCGATCTCACGCGCCCAGCGGTGCTCTGGACGACGGCGGGGGTGGGCCTTGTCGTCACAGCGGTGGCAGAGACGCTGGCCGTCGTGCTTCCGGCCCCCGACGACGACTATCTCGGCCAGGTGTGGCGAGCGAGCGAGCATAGCGGCGGCATCCTCGAGGTGTGGAGCTCGGGCGGGTTCGCGATCGCGATCATTGCGCTGTGCGTGCTGGTGTGCCGCACCGTCCTGCGAGCCGTCGTACTTCCGATCCGGACGCTGGGTGCCATGCCGCTGACGGCGTACTCCGCGCAGATCGTCGTCTGGGCGATCTGGGCATTTATGGCGCTGGGAACGACCTCCGACCTCTTCGGTTTTCGCGCCATGAACCCGTTCTGGCCGATGACTCTCGGGATCATCGCAGCCTGTCTCGTGTGGGCGCTGCTGCTCGGCCGTGGTCCCCTCGAACGGCTGGTCGATCGGGTGTCGCGGCCGCGCGCGGATAGGCTGGCAGGATGACTGCGACGGGTGATGCAACGCACGATGGCGCCCTCTGGGGTGCGCGATTCGCTTCGGGCCCTTCGCCCGAGCTTGCGGCTCTCAGCGTCTCCACTCACTTCGACTGGGCGCTCGCCGCGTACGACATCCGAGGATCGCGCGCTCACGCATCTGCCCTCGAGGCAGCGGGCTACCTCACGTCCGACGAAGCTGCCAGCATGCGCGCCGGCCTCGACGAGCTCGCGGATGCCGTTGCCCGTGGCGACGTCGTTGCCCGGCCTCAGGACGAAGACGTCCACGGTGCGCTCGAGCAGGCTCTCATCGATATCGTCGGTCCCGAGCTGGGCGGAAAGCTCCGGGCCGGACGTAGCCGCAACGACCAGATCGCAACGCTGGTGCGGATGTACCTCCTCGACCACACGCGGACGCTGGTGCGTGAGATCGTCCGTCTCATCGACGCCATCGTCGCCCAGGCCGAGGCGCACCCCGCCGCCATCATGCCGGGGCGCACTCACCTCCAGCACGCGCAACCGATCCTGCTGGCGCACCACCTGCTCGCGCACGCGTGGCCACTCGTGCGCGATCTCGAACGACTCCGCGATTGGTCGGCGCGCGCGTCGGTGTCTCCGTACGGCGGGGGAGCGCTCGCCGGATCCACTCTGGGACTTGATCCCGCGCTTGTCGCTGCAGAACTCGGGCTCTCTCGGCCAGCAGAGAACTCGCTGGATGGGACGGCGGCGCGCGACGTCGTCGCCGAGTTCGCGTTCATCGCGGCCCAGATCGGGGTCGATCTCTCGCGCTTTGCCGAAGACATCATTGTGTGGAACACGCGCGAGTTCGGTTTCGTCACGCTCGATGACGGCTACTCGACAGGCTCGAGCATCATGCCGCAGAAGAAGAACCCCGACATCGCGGAACTGGCGCGGGGCAAGGCGGGGCGTCTGATCGGAAACCTCACCGGGCTGCTCGCGACACTCAAGGGTCTGCCCCTGGCCTACAACCGCGATCTGCAGGAAGACAAAGAGCCCGTCTTCGATTCGGTGCGCACACTCGAGACCGTCTTGCCCGCCTTTGCCGGGATGGTCGCGACCCTGCGCTTCGACACCGATCGGATGGCGGAGCTCGCGCCGCAGGGCTTCTCGCTTGCCACGGATGTCGCGGAGTGGCTCGTTCGGAAAGGTGTTCCCTTCCGGGATGCCCATGAGATTTCCGGAAAGCTCGTGCAGGCATGTGAGGCCCGGGGAATCGGACTCGAAGACGCCGACGATGACCTGCTGGTGGAGGTGTCGCCGCGGCTCACGCCGGGAGTTCGCGACGTGCTGACGATCGAAGGATCGGTCGCCAGTAGGACCGGTGCCGGCGGAACTGCTCCGGTGCGGGTCGCTGAGCAGCGCGCGGAACTGATTTCCCGCGTCCAGGACGTCGCGCACGCGCTGGGGTTGTGACGGAACTGGTCACCTCCACAAATCAGCTCTAGGCTTATTATCCTGCTACATAAGCGCTAAGCTGATTGCGTGACCATCGCGGTGATCGCTGACATCGTCGGATCCCGGCGCCTTGCCGACCGGGATGCTGCGCAGCGCGAGCTGGAGGCGACGGTTGCGCGCGTCCACGCCGAACGGCCAACGGCGCTCGTGCCGCTGACGGCGACCTTCGCCGACGAACTCCAGGCGGTCTTCGAGGAGCTGGATCACGCGCTTGCGTGGCTGCTGCTGCTTCAGCTCGCGCTTCCCGAAGAGATCGACCTGCGCTTCGGGGTCGGCATCGGCGCCGTGGGGGCCGTCTCGTCAGCAACCGGTCACATTTCCGACGGCCCCGGTTGGTGGTCGGCCCGTGACGCGGTCGAGGCCGTACACCGACTTCAGGATCGTGCCGTACCGCGCGCCCGGACGCGCGTTGTCGCAGCACCGGGGGAGGATGCCGCCATGGCAGAGCGCGTCCGATCCGTGAACGCATACCTGCTTGTGCGTGATGAGATCGTCGGCGCGATGTCGCCGCGCACACGCCGCCTCGCTTACGGCCGTTGCCTGGGCCGCACGCAACACGACCTCGCCGCACAGGAGGGGATCACGCAGTCCGCGGTCTCCCAGGCACTCGCCACCGGCGGGGCCGCAGGACTTGTTGCGGGGTTCCGGATCCTGGACGGCGCGTCCGGATGATCGCCGCAGGCATCGTCCTCCTCGCGGTCGGCGGCGTCGACCTCACGCGGCGCTCCTTGACCGGGCTGTCGCGCGCGGGTGTTCTTGCAGCGCTCGGAGTTGTCTTGCTCATCGCCTCGGCCGGCGCGGATGCCGCGGTTTGGAGCTTCGTCGCCGCCGGTGTGGCGGCGGTCTGGGTGCTGACCACCCCGGATCGCCGCGGCGGGCGCGCCGGCTTTTGGCCCGTCGCGCTCGTGGTGGCAGTCGCTGCCCTCGCCGTCGCGCTCCTGGGTGTCCGAGAAGACCAGGGACCGCTCGGTGACATGTGGCCCTCCGGCTCGCCGCTGGGAGCAGTGAGCCTGGACGTCGCTGTCCTCGTCATCGGCGCGATCGTCTTCCTGCTCGAATCGGGCAACGTGATCGTTCGGATCGCGCTTCGAGACGGCGACGTACCCGTCGAAGAGCGCGCGGCGACGCTCAAGGGCGGACGACTCATCGGTCCGATAGAACGGGTGCTCGTCTTCGCCCTCACCCTCAGCGGTGCGTTCACGCTCCTGGCCGCAGTGCTTGCAGCCAAGGGCATCGTCCGCTTTCCCGAGATCTCTCGTGACGGCGAGGGCGGCATCCGCGCCGAGTACTTTCTGATCGGGAGCCTCGTGAGCTGGACGACAGCCCTTGCTGTGGCCTTCCTGGTCTGGTGGGGGACCTCGACCTGAGGCCCCGGTCAGCAGTTGGCGCGCTGCTAGCCTGAGGATCGTGGCAGAACTGACGACCGATTCCCCCGTCCGCGCGCTGGAGCCGGCGAATGATCCTTCGTTCGAATCGGTGTGGGACGAGATCGTCTGGCGCGGTCTGGTGCATGTTTCCACCGATCAGGAGGCGCTGCGCGAGCTTCTGGGGGGCCGGCCGATCACCTACTACTGCGGGTTCGACCCGACCGCGCCGAGTCTGCACCTCGGCAACCTCGTCCAGCTGCTCCTGCTGCGTCGGCTGCAGCTTGCCGGCCATCGGCCGCTGGGACTTGTCGGAGGATCGACGGGGCTCATCGGCGATCCGCGACCGACTGCCGAGCGCACGCTGAACACGCCGGAGACCGTGCAGGAGTGGGTGACGCGCCTGCGCGCGCAGGTCGAGCAGTTCCTCAGCTTCGAGGGCGAGAACGCTGCCCGCATCGTCAACAACCTGGACTGGACCGCGCCACTGTCGGCAATCGACTTCTTGCGTGAGATCGGCAAGCACTACCGGGTCGGCACGATGCTGAAGAAGGACGCGGTTAGTGCCCGACTGAACTCCGAGGCGGGGATCAGCTACACGGAGTTCAGCTACCAGATCCTCCAGGGAATGGACTTCCTGGAGCTCTATCGCACCTACGGGTGCGTACTGCAGACCGGCGGTAGCGACCAGTGGGGCAACCTCACCAGCGGTGTGGATCTCGTCCACCATGTCGAGCACGCGGGAGTTCACGCGATCGGGACGCCGCTGATCACCAACAGCGACGGCACGAAGTTCGGCAAGAGCGAGGGCAACGCGATCTGGCTGGATGCCGCGATGTGCTCTCCGTACCGGATGTACCAGTTCTGGCTCAACACCGACGACGCCGACGTCATCACGCGGATGAAGATCTTCACGTTCCTCACTCGCGAAGAGATCGAAGAGTACGAGCGACTCGTTGCGGTGGAGCCCTACCGCCGGGCAGCGCAGCGTCGTCTCGCTCTCGAGGTGACGACGACCGTGCATGGCGCAGAGGCGACGGCGGCAGTGATCGCCGCTTCCGAGGCCCTGTTCGGACAGGGTGATCTCACATCGCTGGATGCCGAAGTCCTTCGCACCGCGCTGGAGGAGTTGCCGCACGTGCAGGGGACGGAGGAGATGACCGTCGTCGAGGCGCTCGTCGCAACCGGACTTGTCACCAGCCTCTCCGAGGCTCGCCGCGCTGTCGCGCAGGGAGGAGTGTCGCTCGACGGTAATCGTGTCGACGACGACGGTGCGCTGGTCACCGGCGGGCTGCCCGGGGGGGTGTCGGTGCTGCGCCGCGGCAAGAAGACGCTGGCCGGTGTCTTCGTCGACCCGCGTAACTCCGCGTGATGCGGCGCGACACGCCCGGGATGCGGCCAGGATTTGTCACGCTGTTCACATCCGCGTAATGTCTTACTTGTTCGCCCCAAAGGAGCGCGGTGAGGCTGAGAGCCTCCCCTCCTCAAGCAGTGAACCACCCCCCACCATAAAGACTCCTTGAGAGTCGCAGACCTCCGGGTCTAGGATGGGGAATCCGCTCTTCGCGGTGGTCCTGTCGACCGCTCGAGCGAGTCTGAGACTCGCCGGACGCCGATTTGACAGCAACGAAGAAACGGATAAGATAGAGAAGTTGCCCTGCGGGGAGGTCGAGAGGCCGAAAGCAGGAGCATCCGATCCTTGAGAACTCAACAGCGTGCACTTGTCAAATGCCAAAAAACCTCGATTCAGCTTCGGCTGAATGAGATTCCTTTGGATCAAAGTCCGGCACTTCGGTGCCGGCAACGGATAGTCAGCAATGACATCCCTTTGGTCAGATCAAACTCGCTGCTTCAGTCAATTTCCGGCTGATCGCAGCAACATTTCTTCACGGAGAGTTTGATCCTGGCTCAGGATGAACGCTGGCGGCGTGCTTAACACATGCAAGTCGAACGGTGAAGCAGAGCTTGCTCTGTGGATCAGTGGCGAACGGGTGAGTAACACGTGAGCAATCTGCCCCTGACTCTGGGATAAGCGCTGGAAACGGCGTCTAATACCGGATACGAGCTGCGAAGGCATCTTCAGCAGCTGGAAAGAATTTCGGTCAGGGATGAGCTCGCGGCCTATCAGCTTGTTGGTGAGGTAACGGCTCACCAAGGCGTCGACGGGTAGCCGGCCTGAGAGGGTGACCGGCCACACTGGGACTGAGACACGGCCCAGACTCCTACGGGAGGCAGCAGTGGGGAATATTGCACAATGGGCGAAAGCCTGATGCAGCAACGCCGCGTGAGGGACGACGGCCTTCGGGTTGTAAACCTCTTTTAGCAGGAAAGAAGCGAAAGTGACGGTACCTGCAGAAAAAGCGCCGGCTAACTACGTGCCAGCAGCCGCGGTAATACGTAGGGCGCAAGCGTTATCCGGAATTATTGGGCGTAAAGAGCTCGTAGGCGGTCTGTCGCGTCTGCTGTGAAAACCCGAGGCTCAACCTCGGGCCTGCAGTGGGTACGGGCAGACTAGAGTGCGGTAGGGGAGATTGGAATTCCTGGTGTAGCGGTGGAATGCGCAGATATCAGGAGGAACACCGATGGCGAAGGCAGATCTCTGGGCCGTAACTGACGCTGAGGAGCGAAAGGGTGGGGAGCAAACAGGCTTAGATACCCTGGTAGTCCACCCCGTAAACGTTGGGAACTAGTTGTGGGGTCCATTCCACGGATTCCGTGACGCAGCTAACGCATTAAGTTCCCCGCCTGGGGAGTACGGCCGCAAGGCTAAAACTCAAAGGAATTGACGGGGACCCGCACAAGCGGCGGAGCATGCGGATTAATTCGATGCAACGCGAAGAACCTTACCAAGGCTTGACATATACGAGAACGGGCCAGAAATGGTCAACTCTTTGGACACTCGTAAACAGGTGGTGCATGGTTGTCGTCAGCTCGTGTCGTGAGATGTTGGGTTAAGTCCCGCAACGAGCGCAACCCTCGTTCTATGTTGCCAGCACGTAATGGTGGGAACTCATGGGATACTGCCGGGGTCAACTCGGAGGAAGGTGGGGATGACGTCAAATCATCATGCCCCTTATGTCTTGGGCTTCACGCATGCTACAATGGCCGGTACAAAGGGCTGCAATACCGCGAGGTGGAGCGAATCCCAAAAAGCCGGTCCCAGTTCGGATTGAGGTCTGCAACTCGACCTCATGAAGTCGGAGTCGCTAGTAATCGCAGATCAGCAACGCTGCGGTGAATACGTTCCCGGGTCTTGTACACACCGCCCGTCAAGTCATGAAAGTCGGTAACACCTGAAGCCGGTGGCCCAACCCTTGTGGAGGGAGCCGTCGAAGGTGGGATCGGTAATTAGGACTAAGTCGTAACAAGGTAGCCGTACCGGAAGGTGCGGCTGGATCACCTCCTTTCTAAGGAGCATCTGGCACCCTCGGGTGTCCAGGCGCCGGATCGAGACAAACGTTCTCGCCGGTTAGCTCATGGGTGGAACATTTGACGAGGTGTCGATCGAAGATCGCCCCGCATAGTACGTCCTTCGGGACTGGAACCGCGGATCGTGAACGATCGACACATGCACGCTGTTGGGTCCTGAGGGACCGGATGCCGCGAATGCGGCAGCTGAACCTCAGGGCCTTTTCTGGCGGTCGCAGAGCGACACGCGGGGAAGGTACCGCCCGTACTTTGAGAACTACACAGTGGACGCGAGCATCTTAGAGACGATCTTCGGATCGTTTCACAAAGATGATCTTTTTAGATCATTAGTCAATTTCTGATCCGGCTTCGGTCGGATCCGATTCTTGATAAAACTCATGTGATTTCAAGTCTTTAAGAGCAAACGGTGGATGCCTTGGCATCTGGAGCCGAAGAAGGACGTAGCAATCTGCGATAAGCCTCGGGGAGTGGATAAGCACACTTTGATCCGAGGATCTCCGAATGGGGAAACCCCGCTGGGCGGCGTGCCGACCCAGTGACTCCCGCCTGAATATATAGGGCGGGTAGAGGGAACGTGGGGAAGTGAAACATCTCAGTACCCACAGGAAGAGAAAGCAACCGCGATTCCGTTAGTAGTGGCGAGCGAAACCGGAACAGGCTAAACCGAGTACGTGTGATATCCGGCAGGAGTTGCGTATTCGGGGTTGTGGGACTTTTCGTGTTGTTCTGCCGAACAGCAAGCGTTACAAGAAGGTATAGACGAATGGCATTGAAAGGCCAGTCATAGAGGGTGCCAACCCCGTAGTCGAAATGCCTCCCTTGGCGCGAGAAGTATCCCAAGTAGCACGGGGCCCGAGAAATCCCGTGTGAATCTGTCAGGACCACCTGATAAGCCTAAATACTCCCAGATGACCGATAGCGGACAAGTACCGTGAGGGAAAGGTGAAAAGTACCCCGGGAGGGGAGTGAAATAGTACCTGAAACCGTTTGCTTACAAACCGTTGGAGCAGCCCTAGCAGCTGTGACAGCGTGCCTTTTGAAGAATGAGCCTGCGAGTTAGCGATATGTGGCGAGGTTAACCCGTGTGGGGTAGCCGTAGCGAAAGCGAGTCTGAATAGGGCGATTCAGTCGCATGTCCTAGACCCGAAGCGAAGTGATCTATCCATGGCCAGGCTGAAGCGACGGTAAGACGTCGTGGAGGGCCGAACCCACTTAGGTTGAAAACTGAGGGGATGAGCTGTGGATAGGGGTGAAAGGCCAATCAAACTTCGTGATAGCTGGTTCTCTCCGAAATGCATTTAGGTGCAGCGTTGCGTGTTTCTTGCCGGAGGTAGAGCTACTGGATGGCCGATGGGCCCTACAAGGTTACTGACGTCAGCCAAACTCCGAATGCCGGTAAGTGAGAGCGCAGCAGTGAGACTGTGGGGGATAAGCTTCATAGTCGAGAGGGAAACAACCCAGACCACCAACTAAGGTCCCTAAGCGCGTGCTAAGTGGGAAAGGATGTGGAGTTGCTCAGACAACCAGGAGGTTGGCTTAGAAGCAGCCACCCTTGAAAGAGTGCGTAATAGCTCACTGGTCAAGTGATTCCGCGCCGACAATGTAACGGGGCTCAAGCACGCCACCGAAGTTGTGGCATTGACATTATTGGTAGGCCTTCGTGGTCCAGCCGTGTTGATGGGTAGGAGAGCGTCGTGTGGCCAGCGAAGCGGCGGTGTGAACCAGCCGTGGAGGCTACACGAGTGAGAATGCAGGCATGAGTAGCGAAAGACGTGTGAGAAACACGTCCTCCGAAAGACCAAGGGTTCCAGGGTCAAGCTAATCTTCCCTGGGTAAGTCGGGACCTAAGGCGAGGCCGACAGGCGTAGTCGATGGACAACGGGTTGATATTCCCGTACCGGCGAAGAACCGCCCCAATCAATCCAGTGGTGCTAAGTGCCCGAATCCCCTTGTACGATCCCTTCGGGGTGAGGCATTGGGCCTAGCGCACGACCCCATGCTGGTGCGGTTAGCGTATTAACAGGTGTGACGCAGGAAGGTAGCCCAAGCCAGGCGATGGTTGTCCTGGTGCAAGTGCGTAGGCCGAGTGATAGGCAAATCCGTCACTCATACGGCTGAGACACGATGCGGATAAAAAGTGGGCGATCCTATGCTGCCAAGAAAAGCATCGACGCGAGGTTCTAGCCGCCCGTACCCCAAACCGACTCAGGTGGTCAGGTAGAGAATACCAAGGAGATCGAGAGAATCGTGGTTAAGGAACTCGGCAAAATGCCCCCGTAACTTCGGGAGAAGGGGGGCCTTCGACGTATTAGGACTTGCTCCGAAAGCGTTTGGAGGCCGCAGAGACTAGTGGGTAGCGACTGTTTACTAAAAACACAGGTCCGTGCCAAGTCGCAAGACGATGTATACGGACTGACGCCTGCCCGGTGCTGGAAGGTTAAGAGGACGGGTTAGCGCAAGCGAAGCTCAGAATTTAAGCCCCAGTAAACGGCGGTGGTAACTATAACCATCCTAAGGTAGCGAAATTCCTTGTCGGGTAAGTTCCGACCTGCACGAATGGCGTAACGACTTCCCAACTGTCTCAACCGCGAACTCGGCGAAATTGCACTACGAGTAAAGATGCTCGTTACGCGCAGCAGGACGGAAAGACCCCGTGACCTTTACTACAGCTTGGTATTGGTGTTCGGTGTGGCTTGTGTAGGATAGGTGGGAGACTTTGAAGCAGGGACGCCAGTTCTTGTGGAGTCATTGTTGAAATACCACTCTGGTCACTCTGGATGTCTAACTTAGAACCGTAATCCGGTTCAGGGACAGTGCCTGGTGGGTAGTTTAACTGGGGCGGTTGCCTCCCAAAAAGTAACGGAGGCGCCCAAAGGTTCCCTCAACCTGGTTGGCAATCAGGTGGCGAGTGTAAGTGCACAAGGGAGCTTGACTGTGAGACTGACAGGTCGAGCAGGGACGAAAGTCGGGACTAGTGATCCGGCAGTGGCTTGTGGAAGCGCTGTCGCTCAACGGATAAAAGGTACCTCGGGGATAACAGGCTGATCTTGCCCAAGAGTCCATATCGACGGCATGGTTTGGCACCTCGATGTCGGCTCGTCGCATCCTGGGGCTGGAGTAGGTCCCAAGGGTTGGGCTGTTCGCCCATTAAAGCGGTACGCGAGCTGGGTTTAGAACGTCGTGAGACAGTTCGGTCCCTATCCGCTGCGCGCGTAGGAAGTTTGAGAGGATCTGACCCTAGTACGAGAGGACCGGGTTGGACGAACCTCTGGTGTGTCAGTTGTTCCGCCAGGAGCACCGCTGATTAGCTACGTTCGGGATGGATAACCGCTGAAAGCATCTAAGCGGGAAGCCGGCCTCAAGATGAGACTTCCATGCCTACGGGCGAGAGGCTCCCAGCAGACTACTGGGTTGATAGGCCAGATGTGGAAGCGTGGTAACACGTGCAGCTGACTGGTACTAATAAGCCGATGACTTGATAACACACCGTTTTTGGTGCTTGCGTCCACTGAGTGGTTCTCGATGTACGGTCGAGAACCGCATGACAATGACTTTTGTTGTGCAGACTGAAACATCAATAGTGTTTCGGCGGCCATAGCGAGAGGGAAACGCCCGGTCCCATTCCGAACCCGGAAGCTAAGCCTCTCAGCGCCGATGGTACTGCAGGGGGGACCCTGTGGGAGAGTAGGACACCGCCGGACTTCTTTCACGAAATGGCCACCCAGTGTTGGGTGGCCATTTCGCGTTAACGGGCCGTTGCATCGTGCATGCACGCCACTGTGGAAGGATCGGGCAGGACATGGTAGAGGACAACGCCGCTGAGGCTGACGATTCTTCGCGCGGCAGCCGAAACGAGGGGCCATCACGCCCTCGAGGAGAGCGCGGCCCCGCCCGGGGTGGCCGTCCTGATCGTGCTGGTGCCGCTCGACGCAGTGGGACAGATCGTAAGCCCTCTCGCGGCTCGACCGGCCGCCCTTCGAGCGGTGGCCGGGACGGGTCTTCCCACTCGAGCGAGGGGCGCCCTGCCCGTTCTGACGACCGTGGCAGACCACGCACCGCGGATCGTCACAGTGCGGGCAAGCGTCCCTCGGGCGATCGCCGGCAGTCTGAGCGTGGGCGTCCCGATCGTGCTGGGCGTCCGGATCGTCAGCCCCGTGTCGAAGACGTTCGTGAGCGCGCACCGGAGATCCCCGATGAGATCACGGCGCGCGATCTTGCGGCGCCGGCGCGTAACGAGCTCAAGACACTCAGTAAAGAGAACGCGGATGCCGTCGCTCGTCACCTCGCCATGGCGGCGCGGGTGATTGATACGGACCCGACGCTGGCGCACGCGCACGCGCAGGCCGCGGTAAAGCGCGCAGGCCGGATTGCTGTCGTTCGAGAGACGGCAGCGATCACCGCGTACGCAACCGGCGATTTCGCGCTCGCGCTGCGTGAGCTGCGTACCTACCGTCGTATCTCGGGCAAGGATGACCAGATTGCCCTGATGGTCGACAGTGAGCGTGGGGTTGGTCGGCCCGATCGGGCGCTGGAGGCCGGGCGAGCGGTTGACCGTTCCGCGCTCCCAGCTGGTGTGCGCGTCGAGCTTGCGATTGCGATGTCTGGTGCGCGTCTCGATCTCGGCGAACCCGAGCGTGCACTGAGCGAACTCGATATTCCGGAGCTGGACCCAGACCGCGCGTTTGAGTGGTCGCCGGCGCTCTTTGCTGCGCGTGCGACAGTTCTGGAGGAACTGGGGCGCGTCGAGGAAGCGCACGAGTGGCAGCGGCGCGCGATTATCGCTGCCGACGCTCTGGATGCGGCAGCCGGCTATGCCGAGAGCGAAGAGCTGTTCGTCGAGGACATCGAGCCTGAAGAGACCGAGCCTGCGGAGGAACCCACTGCACCTGCGGATCCGTCATCCGCTGTGGAGAGTGGCGAGGACCGCCTCGACGGGCCCCGCTGATGGCGGTGTTCTCGCGTCGCCGCGCCTTCTCAACGCCGCTTGATGGCGTGGATGTCGTCCTCGCCGACCTCGACGGCGTCGTCTATGCCGGAGCCGGTGCGCTGCCGTGGGCGGTGGAGAGCCTGTCGGGACTGGGGGAGCGGCGTCTGGGTTTCATCACGAACAACGCTTCTCGTACCGACGAGGCAGTCGCCGCGCACCTGCGGGAGCTCGGCCTTGCCGTGCAGGCCTCTGACGTCGTCACGAGCCCACAGGCTGCCATGCGCCTGCTTCGTAGTCGTGTCGAACCGGGCGCGACGATTCTCGTCGTCGGCGGGGAAGGCCTCGTCGTCGAACTCGAGAAGGCAGGATACGTCGTCACCCGCAGCGCCGAGGATTCCCCGGCCGCCGTGGTTCAGGGATTCGCGCCCGACGTGGGCTGGAAGCAGTTGGCAGAGGCTGCGTTCGCACTGAAGATTCCGGAAGACGAGGGCGGGATCCCCTGGATCGCGACGAACACCGACTGGACGATCCCGCAGGCGCGCGGCATTGCGCCGGGCAACGGCACTCTGGTGTCGGCGGTTCACACCGCGGTCGGTCGCTTGGCGACGGTCGCGGGAAAGCCCGAAACGCCCATCTTCGAGGAGGCCGTCGCCCGATTCGGCGCAGAGCATCCGCTCTTCATTGGAGACCGTCTCGACACCGACATCCTCGGCGCGTGCAGGGCGGGAATCGCCTCGGCTCTGGTGCTGACCGGAATCGACAGACCCAAGCACGTGTTGGCAGCTCCGGCCGGATCGCAGCCGACCTTCATCCTCGGTGATCTGCGGGAGCTGTCGGAGCCCTACCCCGAGGCGGTGACCCGTGACGGGGTGACCGACGTGCGCGGCGCTCGCGTCCGCATCGATGGCCCGGACGTCGAGATCCTCGCGGAGGGGGAGCGCCCCATCGACTTGCTGCGCGCGGGAGCCGCGGCGATCTGGGGGACCGGCCGCGCTATTTTCGGGTTCCGCGTGCCCGAACGCCTCTATGCGGATCCGTTCCACCGGCCCTAATCGCATCAGACCCCCTGTCGGGGGCCGCAGGGTGCTGTCGCGCCCGTAGTCTGGGTGTCATGCTCAGCGACGATCGTTCCGACGAGGATGCCGCTTCCGACCAGGCCGGGACCGGCGACGACGTGCCGGATGCCACCGCTCCGCGGCCCGACGAGGATCTGCTTTCACGGCTCGACATCGTCGAGTCGCAACCGTTGTCTGGCCGTGCGGCCGCCTACGAAGCGATCCACGAGGATCTGGCACGGCGCCTGGAGCACAATCCCGAAGTCCCACATCAGTGATCTCTCACCGATGACGCCCCGATTGGATGCCGAGCTCGCCGCTCGCGGCCTGGCACGCTCGCGAACGCACGCCGCGCGCCTGATCTCCGCGGGTAGCGTCACCGTCGACGGCCGCGGGGTCGTCAAGCCCTCAGCGGCGGTGGACGCAGCATCCGTCATCGAGGTCGCAGCCGACGATCACTACGTCAGTCGCGGGGCGCACAAGCTCAGTGCCGCACTCGACGCCTTCGCGGTGGATGTAGCCGGCAAGGTCGCGCTAGATCTCGGCGCGTCAACCGGCGGCTTCACGCAGGTACTGCGGGAGCGGGGAGCGACACCTGTCGTTGCGGTCGACGTCGGCCATGGGCAGCTCGCGCCCACTGTCGCCTCTGACCCCGAGGTCATCTCGGTCGAGGGGTTCAACGTGCGCTATATGGACGCCGATACGCTGCGTTCGGCATCCGGGGTGTCGTCTCAGCCCCAGATCGTGGTGGGAGATCTCTCCTTCATCTCTCTGGGGCACGTGCTTCCCGCGATCTGCCGCGTCGCAGCGGCGGATGCCGACATCATCCTGCTCGCGAAGCCGCAGTTCGAGGTCGGGCGCACCAGCATCCGTGAAGGGGTCGTGACCGACGCAGCGCTGCGTTCCGAGGCTGTCATGGGGGTGCTCTGGTCTGCGTGGGATGCGGGACTCGGCACCCTCGGGGTGATCTCCTCCCCGATCGTGGGAACCCACGGCAACCTCGAGTACCTCGTGCATCTCGCCGCGTCGCGGGGCAGCAATCCGACAGAATGGATCAGCACGGTGAATCAGCTGACGGGAGCACGATGACCAACGAGGGCCGCAACATCCTCGTGGTCGCGCACGCGCTCCGCCCCGACACCGTCGACGCTGCTGCCCGCGTGATCGGCGCGCTCCGTGAGGCCGGCGCAACCCCCGTCCTCTCCTCCGACGATCGGGCTGAGCTCGGTACCGCGATCCCCGGCCCGCTCGCCGTACTGGGGGCCGATATCGCCGTCGCCGACATCGAGCTGGCGATCGTGCTCGGGGGCGATGGCACGATCCTGCGGGCCGCAGAGCTCGTTCGCGAGGGCAGCGCCCCCGTCCTCGGGATCAACATGGGTCACGTCGGCTTCCTCGCCGAGATCGAGCGCGATGACATGGATGAGGCAGTCCGGCGGGTCATCGACCGCGACTATACGGTCGAAGAGCGACTCGCGCTGCAGGTGCGGATCAAGGACCGCGACGAGCAGGTCATCTACGAGACGTGGGCGCTGAACGAAGCAACCGTTGAAAAGGCCAGCCGGGAGCGGATGCTCGAGGTCGTGATTGAGATCGATGGGCGGCCACTGTCGTCGTTCGGCTGCGACGGCATCGTGGTGTCCACCCCGACCGGCTCGACCGCCTACAACTTCTCCGCCGGCGGTCCGGTGATCTGGCCGGGAGTCGAAGCGATCGCCGTCGTCCCACTGTCGGCGCACGCGCTGTTTGCCAAGCCGCTCGTGATCGCGCCCGAGCACACCGTGGCCGTCGAGTTGCTCGAGCGCACGAACGGCACCGGCATCCTGTGGTGCGACGGTCGCCGCTCTCACGATCTTCCCGCCGGTGCCCGCGTCGTCGTGCGCCGATCGGAGCATCCCGTGCGGCTCGCGCGGCTGCATCCCGCGTCGTTCACCGATCGACTCGTCAAGAAGTTCCGCCTGCCCGTCGAAGGATGGCGCGGCCCGTCACCCGCGGCGGAGAGTTCGTGATCGAGCAGATGACCCTGCGGGACCTGGGCGTGATCGCCGAGGCCACCCTACCGATCGGTCCCGGGTTCACGGCGATCACGGGTGAGACCGGAGCGGGCAAGACGATGGTCGTCACGGGCCTCGGACTGCTTCTCGGTCAGCGCTCGGACAGCGGTGCTGTGCGCGCGGGGGCGGCCCAGGCATCCGTCGAAGGTGTGTGGATCGTGCCGCCCGATGGGCCTGTGGTCGAGCGCGTGCGTGAGGCTGGCGCGGATGTCGAACCGATCGATGACACCCGAGCCGAGCTGATCGTCGGACGCACCATCTCGAGCGAGGGGCGCAGCCGGGCGGCGGTCGGCGGTCGAGCAGCCCCCGCGGCTGTTCTCTCGGATCTTGCGGATGACCTCGTCGTCGTACATGGGCAGTCCGAGCAGCTGCGGTTGCGATCGAGCGCTGCCCAGCGAGACGCGCTCGACCGGTTCGGAGGTGCCGCGGTCGCCGACGCCCTCGAGGCGTACCGGGACCGATTCAGTGCCTGGGAGCGGCTGGACGAGCAGCTCACGACACTCGTCGCCGATCGCGATGCACGCGCCGCGGAAGCCGAGGAACTCCGCGCCGCGATCGCGGTGATCGAAGCGGTGGCACCGCGCGCCGGGGAGGATGCCGAACTCACCCAGTGGGCCGAGCGGCTCGCGAACGCCGAGGCGCTGCGGGAGGCCGCGGCGCTGGCGCATGCGGCACTGACAGCCGAAGACGAGGCAACAGACGCGACGACCCTCGTCGGGGAGGCGCGGCGTGCCCTGGAGCGTGCCGCGGGAAGTGACCCCGAGCTCGAGCGTCTCGCCGAGCAGGTAGCCGAGATCGGGTACCGGCTCGTCGATGTCTCAGCCTCGCTCGCGGGGTACCTCGCCGACCTCGATGAATCGGGTCCGCACGAACTTGCCGCCGTCGAGGAGCGCCGTGCGGCCCTGTCAGAACTGGTGCGCGCGCATGGCTCACTGGATGAGGCGATCGCGCTTCTGGACACCGGGTCGGCGCGGCTCGCAGAACTCGACGACGACGGCGAGCGGGTCGAGCGACTCACTCGGGAGCGGGAGGAGGCGGCATCCGCTCTCGATGAGGCGGCAGCTGCCCTCACGGCGGCGCGCACGACGGCTGCCGCCCGCCTCGGAGAGCTCGTGACCGCCGAGTTGCATGCTCTGGCGATGCCGGATGCCGAGATCGAGGTTTCCGTCACCCCCGCAGCTCCGAGCCGCTCCGGGCGGGACGAAGTGGCGATCCTCCTGGCACCCCACCCGGGTTCGTCGCCACGCCCGGTCTCGCGCAGCGCATCCGGCGGTGAGCTCAGCCGCGTCATGCTCGCGATCGAAGTCGTGATCGCGGCGGTCGATGCCGTGCCCACCTTTGTTTTCGACGAAGTGGATGCCGGAATCGGCGGCGCTGCGGCCATCGAGGTTGGCAGGCGCCTGGCGCGCCTGGCGCAGACATCCCAGGTGATCGCCGTGACCCACCTCGCGCAGGTCGCGGCGTTCGCGAACAACCATCTGAACGTCGTCAAAGCCAGCGATGGCGCGGTCACGGCATCCGGGGTTCACCAGCTCACCGGCGCCGCTCGCGAGGCCGAGATGGCGCGACTGCTGTCGGGGATGCCAGACTCCGAGGCAGCGCTCACCCACGCCCGCGAGTTGCTCGACCTGGGCACGATTGCCGACTGATAGGATCGAAGCCCGTGATGCAGACCCCGAGTGACTCGCCCGGATCCCCTTCGGATGATGCCCCGGCGTCCCTTTCTTCCACCGTCGAAGACCGCTCGTCGGGCCTCACGACGACGAAGCACATCTTCGTCACGGGAGGCGTCGTTTCCTCCCTCGGCAAGGGTCTGACTGCCGCGAGCCTCGGCAATCTGCTCACCGCTCGCGGCCTGCGTGTCGTGATGCAGAAGCTCGACCCGTACCTGAACGTCGATCCTGGAACGATGAACCCGTTCCAGCACGGCGAGGTCTTCGTAACCGACGACGGTGCTGAAACCGACCTCGACATCGGGCACTATGAGCGGTTCCTCGACATCGACCTGAGCCAAGCGGCCAATGTCACGACCGGGCAGATCTACTCCCAGGTCATCGCCCGCGAGCGCCGGGGTGAATACCTCGGCGACACGGTGCAGGTCATCCCGCACATCACCGATGAGATCAAGCGGCGCATGCGGTTGCAGGCGACCGAAGACCCGCAGCCCGATGTCATCATCACCGAGATCGGCGGCACCGTCGGTGACATCGAGTCGCAGCCGTTCATCGAGTCGGCGCGCCAGATCCGGCACGAGCTGGGTCGCAAGAACGTCTTCTTCGTGCACGTGTCGCTCGTGCCGTTCATGGGAGCCTCGGGGGAGCAGAAGACCAAGCCCACGCAGCACTCCGTGGCGACGCTGCGCTCGATCGGCATCCAGCCCGACGCACTCGTGCTGCGCAGCGATCGTCCCGTCACCGAGGCGAACAAGCGAAAGATCGCGCTCATGTGCGATGTCGACGAAGGCGCCGTCGTCAACGCGGTCGACGTGCCGAGCATCTACGACATCCCGACGATGCTCCACGACCAGGGGCTGGATGACTACATCGTCGACGCGCTCGATATCGCCAAGGCCGACCGCGTGGACTGGACGCGCTGGAGTCGCGTACTCCAGGCGGTCCACAACCCCAAGCACGAAGTCACCATCGGACTGGTCGGCAAGTACATCGATCTTCCCGACGCCTATCTGTCGGTGACCGAGGCCCTGAAGGCCGGCGGCTTCGCGCACGAGACCCACGTGAACATCACCTGGATTCCCTCGGACCTCTGCGAGACCCCGGAGGGCGCGGCGAAGGCGCTCGCGTCGGTTGATGGGATCGTCGTTCCCGGCGGGTTCGGCATCCGGGGCATCGAAGGCAAGCTCGGTGCGCTGCGATTTGCCCGCGAGCAGGGCATCCCGACGCTGGGCTTGTGCCTCGGCTTGCAGTGCATGGTGATCGAGTACGCGCGGAATATGGCAGACCTGCCGGGTGCGTCTTCGAGCGAGTTCGATCCCGACACCGAGTTCCCGGTCATCGCGACGATGGCCGAGCAGGTCGACATCATCGATCACGGCGACCTGGGCGGCACGATGCGGCTGGGGCTGTATCCGGCACAGCTCGACGAGGGGTCGATCGCGGCCGAAGTGTACGAATCCACGCGGGTTTCGGAGCGCCACCGCCACCGGTACGAGGTCAACAACGCCTACCGCGACCGCCTCGCAACCGCAGGCCTGCGTTTCTCGGGGCTCTCTCCCGACCGCAACCTCGTCGAATACGTCGAGTTGCCGCGCGAGGTGCACCCGTACTACATCGCGACCCAGGCCCACCCCGAGCTGCGCTCGCGGCCGACGGCGCCGCATCCGCTGTTCCGCGGGCTCGTGGGTGCGGCGCTGGACCGCCACCGTGCGAGCGAACTCTTCGACGTCGAATCGGATGAGTGACGAATCTGATGAGTGACACAGTGACCGGCGCCGTTCGAGATGAGCCGTTCGAGGCTCCCGTCGTCTCGTCGACTCTGGTACACGAGGGCCGGGTGTGGGATGTGCGCAGCGACACGGTTCGCTATGGCGATGCCGAGATCGTGCGTGAATATGTGGATCATCCCGGTGCTGCGGCTGTCGTCGCGATCGACGATGAGGGGCGGATGCTGCTGATTCAGCAGTATCGGCATCCGATTCGTCACCGGGACTGGGAGATCCCGGCGGGACTGCTCGATGTCGCCGGCGAACCGCCGATGGCAACGGCGCAACGGGAGCTTGCCGAGGAGGCTGACCTCGTCGCCGCGTCGTGGCAGCCGCTGGTGAGCATCTACACGACCCCGGGCGGCAACGACGAGGTCGTGCATCTGTTCCTTGCCCGCGGGCTGAGCCCGGCGCCGGAGGCGCACGAGCGCGAGGATGAGGAAGCCGACATTCGGCTCGAGTGGGTCCCCGTCGATGAGGTCATCACGGGTGTTCTCGACGGGAGCCTGCGAAACGGCATCCTCTCGGTGGGGGTGCTCGCCGCGGCCGAAGTGCTGCGTCGCGAACGCCGGGACTGAGGATGCAGCTCGATCGGGCGCTCGATGCGTACCTGCGCCACGTCACGATCGAGCGGGGCTTGTCGGCGCACACCGTGGCCGCGTATCGCCGTGATCTCGGGCCATACCGGCAGTGGCTCGCAGACCGCGGCATCGATGACTCGGCGCAGGTCACCGCGGCGCTGGTCACCGACTACATCGCCGAGCGCGCGGCATCCGACCCGCCGCCTGCTGCCACGAGTCTTGCGCGCCTGCAGTCATCGGTGCGGGGGATGCATCGGTTTCTCGTGGTCGAGGGAATCGATCGTATCGACCCGACGACCCACGTGAGGCCGCCGAAGATGCCCCGGCGCCTCCCGAAGGCTCTCACGATCGCCCAGGTCGAGGCGTTGCTGGCGGCTGCGGGTCCCGAGCCTGCCGCGGCGACACCCGGGGATCTCGTGGCGCTACGGGACCGCGCCCTTCTCGAACTGCTCTACGCAACGGGTGCGCGCGTCTCGGAGGCTGTGGGCGTCGATGTCGATGATGTGACCGATGGCGACATCCTGCGGGTGCGAGGAAAAGGTTCGAAAGAGCGCATCGTTCCGATCGGTTCGTACGCGCGGGCAGCCGTGGATGCCTACCTCACGCGGGCGCGTCCCGAGCTCGCACGCCGCGGCAAGGCCAGTCCGCGGCTGTTCCTCGGAGCGCGCGGGGCGCCGCTATCGCGGCAGAGCGCGTGGCTCGTCATCCAGGCGGCCGCCGAACGTGCACACCTCGAGGCCCACGTGTCGCCGCACACGCTGCGGCATTCGTTCGCGACGCACCTGCTGCAGGGAGGCGCCGACGTCCGCGTCGTGCAGGAGCTCCTCGGGCACGCCTCCGTCGCGACGACGCAAATCTACACGCACGTCAGCGTCGACGCCCTGCGTGATGTGTACGCGACCTCGCACCCTCGCGCGCGCTGAGCGCAGGTTCTAGGGCTGAACGCGCTGCTGCCATGCCCGCGCGGTGGTGGCGATGAGTTGATCCCAGTGCGCGGGACGGATGCCGAAGGTCTGCTCGGTCTCGCTGGCATCGACCTCGAACGGTGCGTCGAACTGATACAGCATCCCGTCAACCTCGCGAAGGAGAGGGACGACCAGGCTGCCGGTCTGGAGCAGCCACCGCGGCACGACGCGCAGTCGCGGTTCGGGAGCGCCGACTGCCGTGCTCAGTTCCCGGAGGGCGTCGCGCACACTGACGGGCGGATTGCTCGGGACGAGCCACGGCCGACCCCAGGCCCGCTCGTCTCGACCGAGCGCTGCCAGAGTTCGCGCGACGTCGTCGATCGCCGTCCAGGCGTGTGGCACGTCCGGGTCGGCGAACACGGAGGCGGGCTTGCCCGCGAGCGTTGACTGCGCGTACCTCGCGAGGAGCCCACTGGCAACGGGGAGAGTCGGGCCGATGTAGTCGGAGGCGCGGGCTTCTGTCGCGCGGATGCGGCCAGCCTCATGCGCCGCGCGCGCGTCATCCCACATCTTCGCCCGCAATGCGCCCTTGTGGTCGGTGGGGCGTAGTGGCATCTGGGCCGTCATCGGCACCGTGACCGGGCCGTAGCCGTACAGGTTCGACATCGTGACGAGCACCGCGCCCGTGGATTCCGCAGCGGCGAGCAGCGCCGACGCCATTGGCGGCCAGAGCCGCTCCCACTGCGTGTAGCTGCCGGGGTTCGCGCAGTTGTAGATCACGGCCGCACCCGCCGCGATTCGGGTGAGCGCCTCGGGGTCAGAGGCGTCCGCGGCTATCGAGGTGATGCTGTCGGTGCCCGGCGCACTGCCGGAGCGGGTGATGACGATCACCGACTCTCCGTCGCCTGCGAGGATGCGCGCGAGAGACGACCCGACCGGGCCGGCTCCGACGATGACGTGGGGTGCGCGGGACATGGCCCGAGTGTAGGCCGGAACGCGCACGGCACGCCTCGCGGTCGGTGAACGCTCGGTGACTAGAATCGATCAACGGCATGGCGAAGTCAGGAGAGTCGGTGGCGGGCAGCAAACGAGGCGCGAAGACGGACGCGGAGTCCGACATCCTCGGCCCCACCGGCCGGCCGTATCGCGGGTTCGACACCCCTCCGCCGCTGTCGTCGCACGGTCCTGCTCGGGTCATCGCACTGTGCAACCAGAAGGGCGGCGTCGGCAAGACCACGACGACGATCAACCTGGCTGCCTCGCTCGCGGACTACGGCAGGCGAGTGCTGGCCGTCGACTTCGACCCGCAGGGCGCGCTGTCGGCCGGTCTCGGCATCCCGACGCACGACATCACCACGATCTACGAGCTGCTGCTGGACCCCAAGCGTGACCCGCACGACGCGATCGTGAACACCTCTGTCGAGGGCCTCGACGTCATCCCGGCGAACATCGACCTGTCGGCGGCGGAAGTGCACCTCGTCAACGAGGTTGCCCGCGAGACGATCCTCGCCCGAGTGCTGCGCAAGGTCGCGGGTGAGTACGACGTCATCCTCATCGACTGCCAGCCCTCGCTCGGGCTTCTGACCGTGAACGCGCTCACCGCGAGCCACGGCGTGATCATTCCTCTCGAGTGCGAATACTTCGCGCTGCGCGGGGTCGCCCTGCTCATCGAGACGATTGACAAGGTGCGTGATCGTCTGAATCCCGACATCCGGCTCGATGGGGTTCTGGCGACCATGTACGACCCGCGCACGCTCCACTCGCGCGAGGTGCTCGAGCGCGTCGTCGAGGCGTTCGGCGATGACGTCTTGGAGACCGTGATCGGCCGCACCGTCAAGTTCCCGGACGCGTCAGTGTCGGGGATGCCGATCACGACGTTCGCTCCCGAACATGCCGCGGCGCAGGCCTATCTGCGGCTCGCGCGAGAGCTCGTCGCCCGTGGCGCCGTCGCCTGAGCACTCGAGCGCGACGGATGCCGCTCCCGGTGCCGGGGCGGATGGGACGGCCGGGGCGGACGGCGGGTTCCGCGTCACGCTCGATGTGTTCGACGGCCCGTTTGATCTGCTCCTGACCCTCATCACCAAACGCGAGCTCGATATCACCGAGGTCTCGCTGAGTGAGGTCACCAACGAGTTCATCGCTCACGTGCGTGCGCTGGGCCCCGAGCACGACCTGGACGAGTCGTCGCAGTTTCTGGTCGTCGCGGCGACGCTGCTGGACATGAAGGTCGCGGGGCTCCTGCCGCAGGGTGAGCTGGTGGATGCCGAAAGCGTCGCGCTGCTCGAGGCCCGCGATCTGCTCTTTGCCAGACTGCTGCAGTACCGCGCGTTCAAGGAGGTCTCGGCGTGGTTCGGGCGCAGCCTCGTGCGCGAGGACACGCGTCACGCGCGCACCGTGCGGCTCGATGCGAAGTACCGGGATGCCGTCCCCGAACTGGTCTGGACGCTCTCGCCGCAGGATTTTGCGGCGCTGGCGATGCTCGCGTTCGCGCCGAAGGAGATTCCCCACGTAGGGCTCGATCACCTGCACGCGCCCTTGGTCAGCATCCGCGAACAGGCGGCTGTCGTCGTGGCGCTGCTTCGAAGCTCCGGTTCGCTCAACTTTCGTGAACTGATCGCCGGCGTGGACCAACCCGGGATCGTGGTTGCCCGCTTCCTCTCGGTGCTGGAGCTCTACCGGCACGCAGCGCTCTCGTTCGAGCAGGTCGAGCCCCTCGGTGAACTCACGCTGCGCTGGACCGCCGAGCGGTGGTCGGACGAGAACCTTGCCACACTGGGAGCCGACTATGACCGATGACACGACTTCAGATATCGCCTCCGACATCACGCGCCGGATCGAGGCGATCATGATGATCCTCGACGAGCCCCACAGCCTCGTGAGCCTTGCCGCGGCTGTCGGCGCGCCGGTGCCCGCTGTGCGCCAGGCGATCGAAACCCTCGTCGCTGACTACGACGGTCTGACCGGTGGCCCCAAGCGCGGGTTCGAACTGCGCGAAGTCGGCGGTGGTTGGCGGCTATACGTGCGAGAAGAGTTCGACGATCTCGTGAGCGACTTCGTCGGAACGCAGGCTCCGTCGCGGCTCTCGCAGGCCGCCCTCGAAACGCTCGCCGTGATCGCCTACAAACAGCCCGTTACCCGCGGTCAGGTCGCGGCGATCCGTGCCGTCAACGTCGATTCGGTCGTGCGCACACTGCTGTCTCGAGGCCTCATCACCGAGGTGTTCACGGATCCCGACACCGGGGCGATCCACTACGGCACGACCGACGCCCTGCTCGTGAATCTCGGGATCAATTCACTCGATGAGCTGCCACACATCTCACCGCTCCTCGACGACGGCGCCGATGGCTTCGCGGGGGAGTCGATCCGATGACGGCATCCGGATTCGAGTCGGAGGGCCCCGACGGCGTGCGTCTGCAGAAGGTGCTCGCCGCGGCCGGTGTCGCGTCGCGCCGCGTGTCTGAGCAGCTGATCGCCGCGGGACGCGTTCGCGTCAACGGGCGCGTCGTCACCGAACTCGGGACGCGCATCGATCCGACCACAGACCTCGTGGACGTCGACGGCGTAGCGGTGCAGCTCGATGAGAGCAAACGCTACGTCGTGCTCAACAAGCCGCGCGGCGTCGTCAGCTCGATGCGCGACGAGCGGGGCAGGCCGGACCTGCGCGAATACACGGCGGAGTGGTCCGAGCGACTGTTCAACGTTGGACGCCTGGATGCCGACACCAGCGGACTGCTCGTTCTCACGAACGACGGCGACCTCGCGCATGTGCTCTCGCACCCGTCGTTCGGGGTGACGAAGGTCTACATCGCCAAGGTCGAGGGTCGCGTCACGCCGCAGACGATCGCCCGGCTCACGCGGGGTGTGACCCTCGAGGATGGTCCGATCGCCGCCGACAAGGCGCGGCTGCTGTCGGCATCCGATGCCGGAGGCGGCTCACTCGTGGAACTCACCCTGCACTCGGGTCGCAACCGCATCGTGCGGCGCATGATGGCGGAGGTCGGGCATCCGGTCGTGGAACTGGTGCGCCGTCAGTTCGGCCCGCTGCACCTGGGAAGCCTCCCGGTTGGGGCGGTAAGGGAGTTGACTACAGTAGAGCGAGGCGCATTGCTGACTCTTGCGCGCCGCGAGGGTGACCCGCAGCAAGAGATGGCGCCCCACGAGGCTGACGACTCTTCGTCGCCCGATTCTCAGGAGATCTCCCCGTGACGAGCACCGATACGTCAGCCGTGGCCGGCGGTGATTCGCTGACCCCGCGCGTCACCGGCACGGTGCGCGTCGTCGGCGCCGGACTCCTCGGCGCCAGCGTCGGACACGCACTGCGAGCGCGGGGCGTCGATGTCGTGCTCGAGGATGCCTCGCCATCGCAACTGCGTCTTGCCATCGACTACGGCGCGGGCCGTGCTGCGACGCCCGACGACCAGCCGACGCTCATCGTCGTCGCGGTTCCGCCGGATGTCGTCGCCGATGTCGTCGAGCGGGAGCTGCGCGCGTTCCCGGGCGCCGTCGTGACGGATGTCGCGAGCGTCAAGCTCGAGCCCCTGCAGGAGCTTCGAGGTCGCGGCGTCGACCTCACCCACTACATCGGGTCGCATCCGCTCGCCGGTCGGGAGCGGGGCGGCGCGATCTCGGCGCGGGGCGATCTGTTCATCGGAAGCCCGTGGGTGGTGTGCCGTGACGGCAAGACTCCGGCATCCGACCTCGCGCTTGTCGAGGCGCTCGCGCTGGATCTCGGCGCGACGCCGATCGAGATGACCCCCGAAGACCACGATCGTTCGGTCGCGCTGGTCTCCCACGTTCCCCAGCTGGTGGCGAGCCTCCTGGCGGGCCGGTTTACCAACGCCCCCGACGGGTCGCTGCGCCTTGCCGGTCAGGGTGTGCGTGACACGACCCGGATCGCTGCGTCGGCTCCCGAGCTGTGGGTGCAGATCCTCTCGGCCAACGCTGCCCCCGTCGTCGACATCCTGGATGCGCTGTCGCGGGATCTCGCAGCCGTCGCCGAGGCGCTGCGGGCGCCCGATGCCCCGGGTGCCCGGCGTGAGATCGCCGACACGATCCGTCGCGGCAACGAGGGCGTCGAACGCCTGCCGGGCAAGCACGGCCAGAACCGCCGCTTCGCTTCCCTCGTCGTGATGGTCGACGACACTGCCGGTCAGCTCGGTCGCCTGTTCGGTGACCTCGGCGCGCTCGCGGTCAACGTCGAGGATTTCCGGTTGGAGCACTCGCCGGGGGCTCCGTTCGGCCTCGCCGAGATCGCCGTCGCACCTTCCGTGCTGCGCGACGCGATCGCCGGACTCGAAGAGCGCGGATGGAAGATCGCGAGTACCACCAATGACTGACGCCTCTCACACCGCCGCCGACACCGTCGAATCCGACGTCGTGATCGTCGCGGTTGACGGCCCCGCCGGCAGCGGCAAGTCCAGCGTGTCGAAGCAGGTTGCCCGCTCGCTCGGGTTCGGCTACCTCGACACGGGAGCGGCATATCGGGCTCTTGCCTGGCATGCGCTGGCGCGCGAGGTCGATACCTCCGATGCCACCGCTGTGCTGGAAGCCGTCAGCGACTTCGACTTCCGCATTTCCCTGGACCCTGACGACTACTGGGTGCGCTCGGGCGAGACCGATGTGACCGATGCTATTCGCGAGCAGCGGGTGACGGATGCCGTGAGCGGCGTTGCTCGGGTCCCGGCGATCCGGCGGACGATCAATGCGGCGTTCCGGCGGCTGGTGGCGGCATCCGGTTGCCCCGGCGTCGTTGTGGAGGGTCGGGACATCACGACGGTTGTGGCTCCGGACGCGCCGGCGCGGATCCTGCTGACAGCCGACCCTGCGGTCCGAGCAGCGCGACGCAGCGCGGAGATCAGCGGGTCGACAGCGGCGGAGGTCGCCGAGGCCTTGCGACGCCGTGATTCGTCGGACTCGAAGGTCGTGGACTTCCTGACTGCCGCTCCGGGAGTTGTCGTGGTCGATTCGACCGCGTTGGATTTTGACGAGACGGTGGCCGAAGTGCTCGCCGTCGCCCGCCGGGAACTCGCGGGCGCCTCGATCGAGGGCGCCGACCGAGCAGCCCCCGGCGTGGAGGGGAAGGACTGACAATGAGCACCACTGGTGATGAGTTCGACGAGACAGCGGCGGGGGACGACAACCTCGCCGATACTCTCGCGGATCTCGACGATGAGCTGGCCGAGTCGCGGGCAGCAGCGCTGCGAGCGACCCTGGATGACTACGACCTCGACGAGGATGATGCCGCGGTACTCGCTGGCCTCGTTGCCGGTGACGACGGCATCGAGTACCTGCCGGCGCTGCCGGTCGTCGCGATCGTTGGGCGTCCGAACGTCGGCAAGTCGGCGCTCGTGAACCGCATCCTTGGCCGTCGCGAGGCTGTCGTCGAGGACACCCCCGGTGTCACGCGTGACCGCGTGACCTACAAGGCAGAGTGGATGGACCGCCGCTTCACCCTCGTCGACACGGGCGGGTGGGAGCCTGACGCGCGCGGTATCGATCGGTCGGTGGCCGCACAGGCGGAGATCGCGATCGATCTCTCGGATGTCGTGCTGTTCGTGGTCGACGCGATGGTGGGGGCGACCTCGACCGACGAGCATGTCGTCAAACTGCTGCGCAAGAGCGGCAAGCCGGTGTTCCTTGTCGCCAACAAGATCGACGACGCCCGCCAGGAGCCCGAAGCTGCCGCCCTGTGGAACCTGGGGCTCGGCGAGCCGCATCCGGTCTCCGCGATCCACGGTCGCGGGGTCGCTGACCTGCTCGATGAGATCATGAAGGTGCTGCCGGATGTCTCGGCCGTCGCCAAGCACGAGATCGGTGGACCGCGCCGCGTCGCGATCCTCGGTCGCCCGAACGTGGGCAAATCGTCGCTGCTGAACAAAGCCGCGGGCGAGGAGCGGGTTGTCGTCAACGACCTGGCGGGAACGACGCGCGACCCGGTTGACGAAATCGTCGAGATCGGCGGGCGCCTGTGGACCTTCGTCGACACTGCCGGCATCCGTCGTCGCGTTCACCTGCAGCAGGGTGCCGACTTCTACGCATCGCTTCGCACCTCGGCGGCGCTCGAGAAGGCGGAGGTCGCTGTCGTCGTGCTCGATGTCAGCCAGCCGCTCAGCGAGCAGGACGTGCGGATCATCGATCTGGTGCTGGAGTCAGGGCGGGCGCTCGTGCTCGCGTTCAACAAGTGGGACCTGCTCACGACACCCGAACTCGAGAACCAGGATCGTCGCCGGTACCTCGAGCGTGAGATCGAACAGGATCTCGCGCACGTCTCGTGGGCCCCGCGGGTGAACATCTCCGCGCGGACCGGACGCCATCTCGAGAAGCTCGTTCCGGCGCTCGAGACGGCGTTGGAGTCGTGGGATCAGCGGATCCCGACCGGCAAGTTCAACGCCTTCCTGGCTGAACTCGTCGCCGAGCATCCGCATCCGCTCCGCGGTGGCAAGCAGCCCCGCATCCTGTTCGGCACGCAGGCCGCCACGCGCCCGCCGACGTTCGTGCTGTTCACGACCGGATTCCTCGATCCCGGCTATCGCCGGTTCATCCAGCGCCGCTTGCGCGAGCTGTTCGGTTTCGAGGGCACCCCGATCGTGCTCAACATGCGGGTCCGGGAGCGCCGTCAGCGCTGAGCGTTCAGGCGCCGTCGGTCTGTGCCGGCGGCAGGTCCTGCAGGTGCGAGCGGTCGTCGCCCGGGTCCCCGGTGCCCTTGTCGGTGCCTGATTCGGCGTTACCGAAGTCGTGGTCTTCCCACTGACCGTGAGTTTCGCCGTTCTCTGGAGTCTCGATCATCTCGTGGTCGTGTGCGTTTCCCATGGCACCAGCCGACCACCCGTGCAGCGGTCGTGCGAGGGTCTTGACAATCGTGATCAGCGCGTGAGGACGCTGGGGAATGCTCCGGCGAACTCGGCGGCGATCATCTCGACCAGGTCGTCGGTTGCCGCGGTGGCGGGAACGGGCGGGGCATCCGGTCTCGTGCCCACATCCCGGGCTCGCTGCAGGGCCCACCACCGCACACCTTCGGCAAGGAGCTGTTCGCCCAGGAGGCGCAGCCGGTCGGCGTCGGTGAGCTTCGGGTCGACGGTCGTGCGCACCTCGTACGCCAGGGGGTGGTCGCTGCCGGCGCGGGCACGCGCGGCATCCAGCACGAGTCGCAGCGACCGCCACGCATGGATGCCGCTGCCGCGCCGCTGCGTGATGGTGGCGTAGTCGGCGGCGGACGCCTTGATGTCGAGGCCTACCCAGTCGACAGCGGGGAGGGCGGCATCCAACCGCTGCGGGAAAGCTCCCCCGGTGTGCAGGCCGACGCGCAGGCCGAGGCGTCGCGCATCGTCTGTGGCGGGCAGGAGCGCGGTCTGCATCGTCGGCTCGCCGCCGGAGAAGACGACGCCATCGAGCTGTCCACGACGCTGTTCGAGGAACGCGAGAACCTCGCGCCACGTGATCGTGCCCGCGCTGTGGGGGTCGATCAGGTCGGGGTTGTGGCAATAGACGCAGTCCCACGGACAGCCCTGGAGGAAGACAGTCGCGACGAGGCGGTCGGGCCAGTCCGAACCCGAGAATCGCGTGAGCCCGGCAATGCTCAGCTCGTCGGCGAGAAGGGGGGCGATGACGTTCACTGGTGTGCCATTAATGGCCGTGCTGCATCTTTCGCGGCTCGGTGTGCGTCGAAGTAGACCCGCTCAGCGGCTTCGCCCTGCTTGCCGATGTTGAACGATGACACCGGGCGGAAGTAGCCCATGACGCGCGTCCACACTTCGCAGTCTCGACCGCAGCGCGGGCAGAGCGGATGGTCGCCCGAGACGTATCCGTGTGCGGGACAGATCGAGAAGGTCGGTGTGACGGTGAGGTAGGGGAGCCGGAACCGTTCGAGCGAGCGCCGAACGAGGTTCTTGCAGACGGATCCCGACGCGACAGCTTCACCGAGATACAGGTGCAGCACCGTCCCGCCGGTGTAGAGCTGCTGCAGCGGCTCTTGCAGCTGCATCGCCTCGAACGGGTCGTCGGTGTAGCCGACCGGCAGTTGCGAGGAGTTCGTGTAGTACGGGTGGTCGGCGGTGCCCGCGTGGCGGATGCCGTCGCCGCCGGCGCCCCGGGGAGCGCCGCTCTGCTCGCCGAAGCTGGCGATGTCCAGCCGCGCGAACCGGTAGGTCGCGCTTTCGGCGGGGGTCGCTTCGAGGTTGTACATGTGCCCCGTCTGTTCCTGGGCTTCGACCATGCGAGCCCGAACGTGCTCGAGCAGCCACGACGCCAACTCCATGCCCTCGGCATCCGTGATGTCGTGAGCGTCGAGGGTGAAGTTGCGGATGAACTCGTTGATGCCGTTGACGCCGATCGTTGAGAAGTGGTTGTCGAGCGTGCCGAGATAGCGCTTCGTGTAGGGGAAGAGGCCGCCGTCGATGTGACGGCCAATGACCTCGCGCTTTGCCTCGAGGCTGTCGCGGGCGACCTCGAGCAGCGCGTCGAGGCGGCGCAGGACGCCGTCGGCGTCGCCGGGGAAGAGGTAGCCCAGGCGTGCGCAGTTGACCGTCACGACCCCGACGGATCCGGTCTGCTCGGCCGATCCGAACAGACCGTTGCCGCGTTTGAGCAGCTCGGTCAGGTCGAGCTGCAGGCGGCAGCACATCGAGCGGATCATGTGCGGGTCGAGGTCGGAGTTGACGAAGTTCTGGAAGTAGGGCAAGCCGTAGCGGGCGGTCATCGCGAACAGGGCGTCGACGTTGGGCAAGTCCCAGTCGAAGTCCTTCGTGATGTTGTAGGTCGGGATAGGGAAGGTGAAGGCACGACCCTCAGCATCCCCCTGGCTGTATACATCGATGAAGGCGCGGTTGATGATCGCCATTTCGTCGGCGAGGTCGCCGTAGGCGAAGGGTTGGACGACGCCGCCGATGAGCGGATGCTGGTCGGCTAGGTCATCGGGACACGTCCAGTCGAAGGTGAGGTTCGTGAAGGGCGTCTGCGTGCCCCAGCGGGAGGGGACGTTGAGGTTGAAGACGAACTCCTGCACGGCTTGGCGCACCTGTTCGTACGAGAGTCCGTCGATCCGGACGAACGGCGCGAGGTAGGTGTCCACGGAGCTGAAAGCCTGCGCGCCGGCCCACTCGTTTTGCAGCGTGCCGAGGAAGTTGACCATCTGACCCATGGCTGCCGAGAGGTGCCGTGGGGGAGCAGCGGAGATGCGCCCGGGGATACCGTTGAAGCCTTGCTCGAGGAGCGCGCGGAGCGACCACCCGGCGCAGTAGCCGGCGAACATGTCGAGATCGTGGATGTGGATGTCGCCGTCGCGGTGCGCGGCTCCAGCCTCGGGCGCGTAGACCTCGTCGAGCCAGTAGTTGGCGATGATCTTGCCCGCGGTGTTGAGGATCATGCCGCCCAGTGAGTAGCCCTGGTTCGCGTTGGCGTTCACACGCCAGTCAGACTGCGACAGGTACTCGTTGATCGTCTCGGAGACGGCGACGGTACGTGGCGTGGCGGAGATACGACGGTTCATCGGCGGCTTCCTTCGGGGTGCGGTGGCGCTGGTTTGAAAGCTCTCGCGCAGTGCGGGATGCCACTATATGCAGCGTCCAATCTCGTTCGCGACACAATATGTGGTGTCACACATGGTCAGACCACATGGTGTCATGCATCCTTGTGGCGGCGTACAGCCTCGCGTGTCGGTCCAGGCGAAATCGCGACGGAGGAGTATGTGCCCGGAGCCCATCTCTTTCGGTCGCGCCGTGTTGCGGGTGTTGCGTGCTGGATGCCACAACACGGCGCGACTGAACGGATTGGCATCGGGCGGGCTCTTCGCACGCCCCGCGACGAGGGACCTTTGCCCCTGACTGCGGATATACCCCCGGGAGTACCTTCATCTCGGAGCCGCGAACTGCTGCGGCCCGAATGCGAGGAGAACACCATGAAGATCGTCGTCGTCGGAGGAGTCGCCGGCGGAGCATCCGTCGCGGCGAGGGCTCGCCGTCTGGACGAGTCGGCTGAGATCGTCGTTCTCGAGCGGGGCGAGTACGTATCGTTCGCGAACTGCGGTCTGCCGTACCACATCGGCGGTGTCATCGCCGATCGCAGCCGGCTCCTGCTCCAGACCCCCGAGAGTCTTCGCGAGTCGCTCGACATCGATGTACGCATCGGCCAGGATGTCGTCGGTCTCGACCCCGCGGCCCAGACGGTTACGGTGCGCGAAGTCGCGACCGGGCGCGAGTACACCGAGTCGTACGACGCGCTCGCGCTGTGCCAGGGCGCCGATCCGCTGCAGCTTCCGCTTCCGGGCATCGACCTTCCCGGCATCCACACCCTGCGAAACGTCACTGACATGGACGCCATCAAGTCGCGCCTCGACGAGGCTCTCGCCGCCGCCGCGGCTCAGGGCCGTGCCGCGAAGACCGTGGTCATCGGCGCGGGCTACATCGGCATCGAGATGGCCGAGAACCTCATTCACCGCGGAGCCGAGGTCACCCTCGTCGAGCTTGCCGACCAGATCCTGCCGCCCCTCGACAAGGACGTCTCGATTCCGGTCGAGCAGCACGCGCGGGGGAGGGGAGTCGAACTGCAGCTCGGCACTGCTGCGGCTGCCTTCACCCGGGCATCCGACGGGATGCTGCGGGTCGAACTCAACAACGGCCAGTCGCTGCCGGCAGACCTGGTCGTGCTCTCGGCGGGCGTGCGACCCAACGTGGGTCTGGCCCGCGAGGCGGGGCTCGAGATCGGAGAGCGCGGCGGGATCGTCGTTGACACGCATATGCGCACCTCCGACCCCCACATCTGGGCGGCGGGCGATGCCGTCGAGACCGCGCACACCGTGCTGCCGGGGCGCTGGATCACACCGCTTGCCGGGCCCGCGAACCGCGAAGCGCGCGTTGCCGCCGAGAACATCTGCGGCCGCGACACCGAGTACCTCTCGACGCAGGGCACTTCGATCGTGAAGGTGTTCGACATGACAGCCGGCGCTACGGGGGCGAACGAGCGTCAGCTTGAACGGGCAGGCGTCGACTACCTCACCGCACACGTGCATCCGTCAGGGCACGCCGGGTACTACCCGGGCACGGCGCAGATGCACATCAAGGTCACGTTCGCGCCCACGGACGGCAAGCTCCTCGGGGCACAGATCGCCGGGTTCGACGGGGTCGACAAGCGGCTGGATGTCTTCGCGACCGCGATCAGGCTCGGTGCGACGGTCCACGACCTCGAGCACCTCGAGCTCGCGTACGCGCCGCCGTTCGGTTCGGCGAAGGACCCCGTCAACATGGCGGGATTCGTCGCGAGTAACGTGCTCAGCGGTGACCTGAAGCTCTGGTACGCGAAGGACTACCCGGCAGCGACCGACGGATGCCGCATCATCGACGTGCGCACCGACGTCGAATACGACATCTGGCACATCTCGGGAGCCGAGAACGTGCCTCTCGGCATCCTTCGCGAGGCGTGCGAGAGCTGGGACCGGGACGTTCCCATCCGTCTGTACTGCGCTGTCGGGTTCCGCAGCTACCTCGCGTACCGGGCGCTCGTGCAGCGCGGGTTCACCGATGTGCGGACGCTCTCGGGCGGCTCGACGACGTTCCGCTTCTTCCATGACCTCGAGCCCGTGGGGTTCGTGGCCAAGCCCGCCGAGATCCCGTATGCCGAGGCATCCGATCTGCTCGCCCAGGTGAAGGGGTCGGGCCAGGTGGTCGACCTCGACTGCACGGGGCTCGCGTGCCCAGGCCCGATCATGAAGCTCACGAAGCAGATGGACGAGCTGCAGCCGGGCGACGACGTCGTCGTGCACGTCTCGGATCCCGGGTTCGCGCACGACGCTCCGGCGTGGGCCGCAAGCCACGGCCACGAGATGCTCGCGATCGCACCCGAGGGGCCCGGCTATGTGGCGACCTTCCGCAAGAGCGCGGGAACGGATGCCCCGCGCGCCGTGCAGACGCTGAATCAGACATCCTTCGTGGTCTTCTCGGGCGACCTCGACAAGGCCATCGCGGCGTTCATCATTGCCAACGGTGCGCTCGCGATGGGGCAGAAAGTGTCGATGTTCTTCACGTTCTGGGGCCTGAACATGCTGCGTCGGCACGATGCACCGCCGCGCGAGAAGAAGGTCATGGATCGGATGTTCGCGATGATGATGCCCTCGGATGCCGGCCACCTGCCGCTGTCGCAGATGAACATGGCGGGCATGGGACCCAAGATGATCAAGGACGTCATGAAGCAGCACAACGTCCCGACCCTCGAGGAACTCATGGCCTCGGCGCGCGAGGGAGGTGCACAGCTGGTGGCGTGCACGATGACGATGGACCTGCTCGGGATCGCCGAATCCGACCTGCAGGACGGAATCGACTTCGGTGGTGTTGCCACGTTCCTCGGCGAGGCCCAGAAGTCCGGGACGACCCTGTTCATCTAGCGCGCGACCGGTGGAGCCCGCTCGGTGTGACAGGCTGAGATCGTGACGATCGAACCCTCGGCTCCCGGCGAGCCGCGCCGCCCGTCGGGCCCGCGCGATCCCGGTGACGCATGGGTCATCGCGCCGACGGGGGAGCGATACTGGGGCCGGTTCGGCGCGGCGGGTCTTCTTGCCGTGGATGCCGAGCGCGGCATCCTGTTGCAGCACCGGGTCGGGTGGAGCCACCACGGCGGCACCTGGGCACTGCCCGGCGGTGCGCGACACGAGAACGAGGATGCCGGTGTGGCGGCGCTCCGCGAGGCGCGGGAGGAAGCCGCGGTGCCGCCGGATGCCGTGCGGCAGCGGTTCTGGAGCGTGCTCGACCTCGACATCTGGTCGTACACGACGGTGATCGCGGATGTCATCGTGCCGTTTGACCCGCAGATCGCGGATGCCGAGAGCGTCGCGCTCGAGTGGGTTCCGGTAGGCGAGGTCGCGGACCGGCCGCTGCATCCGGCGTTCGCCTCGGCATGGGAGCACCTTGGCCCGCTGCTGTCGGTGCGCCCGGCCGTCGTGATCGACGCGGCGAACGTCGTGGGTTCGGTGCCTGACGGATGGTGGCGCGACCGCGCCGGTGCTGCCGGCCGGCTCATTGACCGGGTCAGGGGTTGGCAGGCGCGGGGAGTGGATGCCAACGCGCTCGAGCTTCCGGGCGCGCACTGGTTCCCTGACGTGTCGATCGTGCTCGAGGGGCAGGCCAAGGCCGCGGACCTGCCTGCGGATGGCGCAGGCGCCGGCATCCGTGTCGTGTTGGCCCCCGGCGAGGGTGATGACGAGATCGTGGCCGAGACGCAGCGGCGCATCGGCGCCGGTGAGCAGGTCGTCGTCGTGACGAGCGACCGGGGACTCGCCGATAGGGTCAGCGTCGCAGGTGCATTGGCCGTCGGTGCCGGCTGGCTGCTCGATCAGCTCGACGAGGGCGCGTAGCCCAGCCTTATTCGGCGGACCGGCCCCGCAGTCGGTCGATGTCGCGACGTTCGCGCTTGGTCGGCCTCCCTGCGCCGCGGTCGCGAACCGGGACGAACGGGGTCTCTTCCCGAGACGGGCGCGCCGGGGTGCGGTCGTCGACCGCGAGGGCGGCCGCCGGAGCTCCGACGCGCTTTGTCAGCAGCTGCTTGACGACGAGGATGCGGTCGAAGCCCGCGATCCGGACCCGCAGCTCATCGCCGATCCGCACGGGCTGGGCCGCCTTCGCGCGGTCCCCACCGACCCGCACATGCCCCGCGCGGCATGCCGCTGTCGCTGCGGATCGGGTCTTGTAGACCCGGACTGCCCAGAGCCAGGCATCCACGCGAACGGAGTCGGTCACACCGTCGATTCTCTCGCGGCCCGCGCAGCGTGGGTCGCGATCACCGCTCCCACGGCGATGAGTCCCTGCCCGAGCGTGTAGGTGATCATGACGAGGGCGCTGCTGCCCGACGGCATCGTTTCGGGGAGGAAAAGCCGGAACGCGAGCACCGTGTCGGAGATGAGGAAGAACGCTCCACCCCACGCAACGGCCGGGTGGCATCGGGTGGACAGCACGGCTGTGCCACCGAGGACGAGTCCGTAGATCGCGACCCCCACGGCAAGTCCGCCGAGGGCCGGCCAGAGGTAGACGACCAGGACGACCCACCAGACCGCATAGACGGCAGACCACCACGGCAGCCGCCGCAGCGCGAGGAACCGCCAGAACAGCACAATGTAGGCGATATGCGCGAGACCGAAGCACAGGAGCATCGCCGGGAGTTCGTCATCAAGGAACGGGAAAAAGGTCGCGGCGCCGTCGCCGAGCCACGACAGCGCGAGAGCGACGAACAGCAGCGTGTAGGGGGCACCCCACTGCGAACCCCGGCCGCCCCAGAGCACAGCCACGGCAAGCAGCGGCATGAGCGCGAGCTTGGTGGGGCCGCTCACGGCATCCCACCCCGACAGCAGTGCCGTGACGTGCACGATCGACACCGCGACGTAGGGCAAGAACCCCCACCACCAGCGCGGAGAGAGGTCGGATGCGGCGACTCGGGTCGTAGCGGCATCAGCGGTCACAGACACTCCTTCGTGTTGGGAACCGCTCCCACCCTATTGCCGCTGAGCGCGCGAGAGGTAGCGCTGGTCGCACGCGGATTGCGAGAATGAACGGGGAGGGAGTCAGGATGGCGGACTCGGTTGTGACGGCATGTCCGTCGTGTGGTGCGAAGAATCGGGTGCCGGCGGCGCGAACCGGTAAGGTCCGTTGCGCCTCGTGCCACGCAGATCTGCCCTGGCTTGTGGAGGCCGACGATGCCTCGTTCGACGCCGTCGTTGGTAGCGCGACGCTTCCGGTGCTGGTGGACGTGTGGGCGCCATGGTGCGGCCCGTGCCGGATGGTGTCGCCAATCGTCGAGCAGATGTCGCGGGACTTCGCCGGAAAGCTGAAGGTCGTCAAGGTGAACTCGGACGAGTCACCGCGCGTCTCGCAGCGTCACGGCATCCAGAGCATTCCGACTCTGCTGCTCTACCGAAACGGTGCGGAGCAATCGCGGCAGATCGGTGCGCTTCCGGCACCGCAGCTGCGCCAGTGGGTTGCCGCGCAGGTCGGCTAGGGCTGGGTTCGTGCGCTGCCGCCCGGACCGGCTAAGATAGGGGAGTTGTCCGCGCTTCGGTGCGGGTTCCGGGATGTGGCGCAGCTTGGTAGCGCACTTGACTGGGGGTCAAGGGGTCGCAGGTTCAAATCCTGTCATCCCGACGGAAAAGCCCTGATGAGACGCAAGTTTCATCAGGGCTTCATCGTTTGCGTCGACGAGTTTTTTGTTGGTCCCACTCTCGTCCCCTGGCCGATTCTGAGCCGACGCTTGGGCTCCGGAGTGCGGCTCGAAATGGACTGGCCTGTGGATAAGGGGGGAGCCTGACCCGGTTTCCCGGACACCAACTTTGAGGCGATGATCGTCTCGGAAGGAGTCCGTGAGATGCCTGCTGCCCACCCGCCGGAGTTCCGGCGTCGAGCCCTCGACCTCGTCGCGCAGGGCAACCCGGTTGCCCAGACCGCGCGCGATCTCGGGATCGGCGAGTCCTGTCTTCGCAACTGGATGAGCCGCGACGCGATCGACTCCGGCCGCAAGCCCGGGATCACGACCGATGAGCACAAGGAGCTCGTCGAGTTGCGCCGCCGGAACCGGGTGCTGGAGATGGAGATCGAGATCCTCAAG
This sequence comes from Microbacterium schleiferi, assembly GCF_038150145.1. Classification (GTDB taxonomy): domain Bacteria; phylum Actinomycetota; class Actinomycetes; order Actinomycetales; family Microbacteriaceae; genus Microbacterium; species Microbacterium schleiferi_B. The sequence goes on along the minus strand of NZ_JBBWSA010000008.1, from coordinate 1,009 downwards.
CGCGCGTCGGCGTACTGAATCGGCCTGACTTTCGTTCCTATCGGGAGCCTTGTCCGGCAGGTGCTGGGTTGGCTGATTCGAGGTCAGCGTAATACGCCTGCTCGACCTCGAGGGGAGTGCGCATGTCGAGCTCCCCGTGGGGGCGCTGGTTGTTCCACCACCACACGTATTCGAGGGTCGCGAGTTCGACCTGCTCGACCGTTCGCCAGGGCCCGCGTTGGCGGATCAGTTCGTTGTTGACCGCCTCGGCGAGGGCGTTGTCGATCGAGTCGCCGACTGTTCCGGTTGAGGGAACAGCGCCGAGTTCGACGATCCGGTCGGTGTAGATCATCGCCATGTAGTTCGACCCGTGATCCGAGTGATGCGTCAGCCCGGTGAGGTCACCACCGGCGTCCCACGCGGCCATATCCAGCGCTTGCAGGGGGAGGATCTCCGACCGGAGCGTCGACGCGACGTTCCAGCTCACGAGGCGGCGCGAGTAGACATCGGTGACGAACGCGACGTAGGCGAACCCGGACCATGTCGCAACATAGGTCACGTCGCAGACCCAGAGACGTCGCGGCGCTGGTGCGGTGAACCGGCGGTTCACGAGATCGCTCGGCAGCACGGTCGTCTTGTCCGAGCGGGTCGTGAACACCCGCTTCGACGTGCGAACCCCGCGCACCCCGGCGAGGCGCATGAGGCGCTCGGTCTGGTCCCGACCGATCTCCCACCCTTGTCGGCGCATCAGGGCGTGCATCTTCCGGCGCCCGTAGACGCCGTAGTTCTCCGCATGCAACCGGGCGACCTCCGGGACGGGGAGTTCGTCCTTCAGCTGCCGGGCCGACGGGGCGCGGCCGACCGCGGCGCGATACCCGCGCGCGGTGAGAAAGCCCTGCACTGCCGGGCGGAGGACCCGGCAGATGAGCTCGACCCCGAAACGATCCCGGTACTCGTTGATGAACCGGATCATCTCGGTCAGGGGCGGTCGAGCTCCTTCGCGAAAAACACGCTCGCAGCCTTAAGGATC
>NZ_JBBWSA010000007.1:0-256960 GCF_038150145.1 Microbacterium schleiferi | reverse complement strand
CCTAGTCGTGGGGAGGAGCCGGTACTGCCGCAAAGCGCGCCGCGATTACGGCCCGTCCGCGACGATCTCGGCCTTGAACCCGGCAGAATTCTCGAGCCAACCTGCATAGTGGTCCGGCCCTCCCGCATGCGGGTACCTGTCGTGGTAGAGCGGTCGCCAACCGTGCTGCTCGGCGCGCGCCATGATCGCGTCGACGCGGCCCGCTGCACCGCCCTTGAAGGCAAGATGATTGACGCCGGGAGCCCTTCGGTCATGGGATCCCCCGGAGAGGTTCGGCGAGGTCGTCACCGTGAGGTATGCGCCTCCTGCAGACCAGGACTCTCCTTCTGGCCACTCGCTCTGTCGCGTGAAGCCGAGCTCACCCAGAAGCCAGTCCCACTCAGCGCCCTCCTGCATCAGGTCTGCGACCCACAGTTCGACATGATGAAAACCCGCCACGGACCCCAGTCTCTCAACTCCGCGGTCGACGAGGAGCTGCCGCCAGCCTAGGCTTCAGCGGTCGCGGGCTCCGAGGCGACCGGCTCGGGCCACAGCTGACCGAGGAGCGTGTCGACCCACGCAATGAGGTCAGCATCCGCGACCTGCTCCCCGTCCACTCGGGGCAACGGCACGACGACAGCCTCACCACCGGCGAGGAGTTTCGCTGCCGGATACAGCCGCTGCAGGCGTACGCGCATCGAATCAGCCAGGCGCGCCGGGGCAATCCGCAGGTTCGGGCCCATCGCGACGACGTCCGTCAGTCCTGCGCGCGCAGCGCGGCGCCGGAGCCTCGCCATCGACAGCAGCCCGGCGACGTCCGCAGGCGGCTCACCGTAGCGGTCGGTGAGCTCCTCGATGACCGCGTCGATCGCGTCATCCTTGGCCGTCGCGGATGCCGCGGCAGAGAGCTTCTGGTAGGCCTCGAGCCGGAGGCGCTCGCTGTCGATGTAGTCCTCGGGAATGCGGGCTTGTACGGGGAGCTCAAGGCGCAGCTCGGCCGGACCCTCGACGTCCTCACCACGGAAGGTGGCGACGGCCTCTCCGATCATCCGCAGGTACAGGTCGAAGCCAACGCCCGCGATATGCCCGGCCTGCTCGGCTCCGAGGAGGTTTCCAGCACCGCGCAGCTCGAGGTCCTTCAGCGCGACCTGCATACCGCTGCCGAGATCGTTGTTGACCGCGATCGTCTCAAGACGGTCGGCAGCGGTCTCTGAGAGTGGCTTCGCGTCGTCGTAGAGGAAGTACGCGTAGGCGCGCTCACGACCACGGCCCACGCGGCCACGCAGCTGATGCAGCTGCGAGAGTCCGTACTTGTCGGCCCGGTCGATGATGATCGTGTTGGCGTTCGCGATATCGAGGCCGGTCTCGATGATCGTCGTCGAGACGAGCACGTCGGCCTTGCGCTCCCAGAAATCATCGACGACCTGCTCGAGCTGGTGCTCGCCCATCTGCCCGTGCGCCACGACGACCCGCGCCTCGGGCACGAGTTCCGCAAGCTCGCTCGCGACCCGCTGGATGGAACTCACACGGTTATGGACGTAGAAGACCTGGCCTTCGCGCAGCAACTCCCGGCGAATCGCTGCCGCGATCTGCTTGTCGTTGCGAGCCCCGACATACGTGAGGATCGGATGCCGGTCCTCGGGCGGTGTCTGCAGCGTCGACATCTCCCGGATGCCGGTCACCGCCATCTCCAGCGTTCGAGGGATAGGCGTCGCACTCATCGCCAGGATGTCGACATTGGTCTTGAGCTTCTTCAACGCATCCTTGTGCTCGACACCGAAGCGCTGCTCCTCGTCGATGATCATGAGACCGAGGTCTTTGAAGATCACCTTCTCTGTCAAGATCCGGTGCGTGCCGATCACCATGTCGACGGTGCCATCGGTGAGGCCCGCCAAAGTCTCACGGGCCTCCTTGTCGGTCTGGAACCGCGAGAGCGCCTTGACCTTCACGGGGAAACCGGCAAAGCGCTCCGTGAACGTCTCGAGGTGCTGCTTCACCAGGAGCGTTGTCGGCACGAGCATCGCGACCTGCTTGCCGTCCTGGATCGCCTTGAACGCCGCGCGCACGGCAACCTCGGTCTTGCCGAATCCGACGTCTCCCGACAGCAGCCGGTCCATGGGGATCGGCCGCTCCATGTCGGCCTTGATCTCATCGATCGTCTGTAGCTGATCCATCGTCTCGGCGAACGGGAATGCCTCTTCCAGCTCCCGCTGCCACGGCGTATCCGGGCCGAAGGCGTGACCCTTGGCGGCCATCCGCGCCGAGTACAGCTTCACCAGCTCGACGGCGATGTCGCGCACCGCCTTGCGCGCGCGACCTTTCGCCTGCGCCCAGTCGCTGCCGCCCATCTTCGAAAGGGTCGGCGCCTCACCACCGACATAGCGCGAAAGAAGATCGAGCTGATCGGTCGGCACCATGAGCTTGTCGCCGGGGTACCCACGCTTGGACGGTGCGTACTCGAGCACGACGTATTCGCGCACGCTCTTGACCGGGTTCCGACCGCCTGACGACACCTCGCGCTTCGCAAGTTCGACGAACCGCCCGATCCCGTGCGTGGCGTGCACGACGTGATCACCGGGCGTCAGCTGGAGAGGATCGACGACGTTCCGGCGCTTGGACGCGAGCTTCTTGACGACCCGACTGTCGCCACCGATCGTGCGCCCGTAGAACTCGGACTCCGTCAGCACCGCCAGGCGTGCGTCCTCGAGTTCGAAACCGCGCTCGAGCTGGGCCACCGCGAGCAAGACGCGGCCGGGCTCGGGTGCGGCATCCGCGTCGTCGACGAGCGCCGCCGCGATCTCACGGTCGGCGAGCACGTCGCGGGCGCGTTCGACCAGTCCCGTGCCGGATGCGGTGACGACGACGCTCCAGCCCGCTGCAACGCGTTCGCCGACATAGGCGGTGGCTCCGTCGACGTTGCCGTGGAAGGACGGCACCGACCGGGCGGGAATCCGCACTGGTGCATCGCCGAGCAGGTCGTCAAGGTCGTCGGCGAGCAGCCCCTCGGCTGCTGCGTCGGCAGCTCCCGAATCGAAGGGACTCAGCGTCCACCACACACCGGCGCGATCGTGAACCGTCTCCCGCAACTGGGCGATCGTGAGGAAGTCGCCTGCGCCGAGATCGACGGGTGTGCTCGCACCAGCCGTGGCGGCGCTCCACGCCGCTTCCAGGAACTCGTGGTTGGTCTCGGCGAGGGTCCGCGCCCGCGTGCGGGACCGCTCGGGGTCCACGAGGGCAACGGCGGATCCCTCGGGCAGATAGTCGACGAGGGTCGCCATCTGCGGTACGAGCGCGGGCATCAAGGACTCCATGCCCTCGGCAGGGATCCCTTCCGCCATCTTCTCGAGCATCCCCTGCAGGCCCGCAAACTCGCCGGCCAGCTGGCGCGCGCGAGCGCGAACGTCGGCGGTGAGCAGGAGCTCGCGACCAGGAAGGAGGTCGACGGCTTCGACCGCGCCGGGCAGAGAACGTTGATCAGCAACAGAGAACGTGCGAATCTGATCGACCTCGTCGCCGAAGAACTCCACGCGATACGGATGGTCGGCCACGGTGGGGAACACATCCAGGATGCCGCCGCGCACCGCAAACTCGCCGCGGCGCGAAACCATGTCGACGCGGTGGTAGGCCAGTTCCACCAGCCGCTCGACGATCACCGCAAGATCGTGGCCGCGTTCACCCGCACGCAGCCGCACCGGCTCGACCTCGGCAAGCCCCGCCGCGAGCGGCTGCAGCGCCGCGCGCACTGACGCCACGACAACGACCGGTTCCGCCCCAGAAGAGGCTGCGACGCGCGCGAGCGTCTCCAGCCGCCGTCCAACTGTCTCAGGACTGGGGCTGAGCCGCTCGTGCGGCAGGGTCTCCCACGCAGGGAAGGGCAGCACCGCCGCCTCGGGAAGAAGTGCCCGCAGCGCCGGGATCAGAGACTCAACGCGGCGGCCGGTCGGGGCGATCGCCAGCACCACAGGCGGCTTGCCCGCATCCCGGCGCCGACGAACGAGGGCGCTCAGCAGCGGGGCATCCAGGCCGTCGACCACCGAGACATCGGCATCCACGGCAGCCGCCGCAACCACATCCCGGAAATGCTCGGAGCGGTCGAGGGCGTGCGAGATCCCGGGAAAAGCCACCGGACGATTCTAGGCCGCCCGTCAGCCGTCCCGGATCAGGGGCGAGGAGCGTGGTGCACCTGTTGAGCCGCGAGCAGACCCTCATCAACGAGTCGCTCGACAGCATCGGCTGCATCCGAGACAGCGAGAGCAAGTTCCTCCCGGGCAGAAACAGGGAACTGCTGCAACACCCAGTCCGCCGGATCCTGTCGGCTGGGGGGTCGACCGATCCCCACGCGCACCCGTGGAAAGTCCGGGGTACCCAGGGCCTTCGCGACATCGCGCACCCCGTTGTGACCGCCGTGCCCGCCGCCAATCTTGAGCCGCACGGCATCGAAGGGGATGTCGAGCTCGTCGTGAACGATGACGACACGCTCGGGAGGGATCCCGTAGAACTGCACGAGTCCTGCGACGGGTCCCCCCGAGACGTTCATGAAGGTGTTCGGCTTGGCGAGCACGAGCTTGGGTCCGCCCGGGCGCAGCCACCCTTCGGCGACGCGCGCGTTTGCCTTGTGGGAGCGAAAACCCTCGCCGCGGCGGGCCGCGAGCTCATCGACGACAAGTTGCCCGATGTTGTGCCGGGTGCGCTCGTACTGTGGACCGGGGTTGCCCAGGCCCACGATGAGCCACGCGTCGCTCACGGCAGCGCCCTCCTGGCTCGATCAGCCCGCTGGATTACTCCGACTCGGCAGCAGCGTCCTCGGCGGCGTCGCCTGCGTCAGCGGCAGCCTCATCCTCAGCGGCGGCTTCGTCAGCGGCTGCGGCAGCCGGAACCGAGATGGCAACGACAAGAACCTCGGGGTCGGTGACCAACGACGCACCCTTGGGGAGGGACAGTTCGCCAGCGGTGATGCGGGCACCCTCTTCGAGGCCTTCGACGTCGACCTCGACGTGCTCGGGGATGTGGGTAGCTTCCACCGCGAGCGACACGCTCGTCGCGTCGAGGTTGACGATGGTGCCGGAGAAGGACTCACCAACGACAACAACCGGAACATCGACCTGGACCTTCTCGCCCTTCTTCACGACGACGAGGTCGATGTGCTCGATGATCTGGTGCACCGGGTCCTTCTGGACGTCCTTGACCAGGGCAAGCTGAGACTTGCCGGCGATGTCGAGCTCGACCAGCGCGTTCGCGCGACGCACGAGCAGCAGCATCTGGTGGCCGGGCAGCGCGACGTGCACGGGGTCGGTGCCGTGACCGTAGAGGACGGCGGGAATCTTTCCTGCGGCGCGCAGACGGCGGGCGAAGCCCTTGCCGAAGTTCTCGCGCAGTTCGGCGTGGACGGTGGTGTCTTCAGACATGTGCATTCTCCTTGGGCAGAGACCGGGTGCTGATCTCAGCCCGGACGTCAGGGGGTTCGACTCAACCGCGAGCGCGTGAGGAACCGTGAGGCCGCACACCCTCGTCGATAACGGATGCTGTGAGCAGTGCTGGGCGCACGCGCGAGCATCCCTCGCCGAAGTACAGTCCGCAAGTCTACCAGCGGCCCCGGTACGATGGTGACGGGCCGTGACGGGCCCGCTTCCCGAGAGCAAGGACGAATGATGGACGCCCAGGTCACCTCGAACATTCTCGTCGCCGTGATCGGCATCCTCACTCTCGGCACCCTCGTCGGTGTCGTTGCGGCCTTCTGGTCGATGGGACGCTCGGCCTACCGCAAGGAGTGACCCGCGTCTCTCCCTTAGGCTGACTGCGGCAACCACCCGCAGATCCAAGCCCAGGGAGTGAACGTGACGGATCAGGCAGCGACAGGCAGCGCCACAGCGAACATCGGAGTCGTGGGGCTCGCGGTCATGGGGTCCAACCTCGCCCGAAACCTCGCGAGCCGCGAGGGCAACACCGTCGCGATCTATAACCGCAGTGCCGACAAGACCGAACACCTCGTCGCTGAACACCCCGAAGCGGGCTTCGTGGCCACGTTCTCGTACGAGCAGTTCGCTGCCTCGCTCACCGTGCCCCGCACGGCCATCATCATGGTCAAGGCCGGCGCCGGAACGGATGCCGTCATCGACGAGCTTGTGCGCGTCTTCGAACCTGGCGACATCATCGTCGACGGCGGCAATGCGCTGTTCACCGACACCATCCGTCGCGAGAAGGCAGTCCGCGAGACGGGGATCAACTTCGTCGGCATGGGGGTGTCCGGTGGAGAGGAAGGGGCCCTCCTCGGCCCGTCGCTGATGCCCGGTGGATCGGACGAGTCCTGGATCACGCTCGGCCCCATCCTCAAGAGCATCGCCGCAGTCGCCGAGGGCGAGCCGTGCGTCACCCACATCGGCCACGACGGCGCCGGCCACTTCGTCAAGATGGTGCACAACGGCATCGAGTACGCCGACATGCAGGTGATCGCCGAGGCCTACGACATCATCCGTCACGCGACCGGGTACTCCCCCGCACAGATCGCCGACGTGTTCGCCGAGTGGAACCGCGGCGAACTCGAGTCCTACCTGATCGAGATCACCGCAGAGGTGCTGCGCCAGGTCGACAGCGACACCAACCTGCCGCTCGTCGACATCGTCCTCGACCAGGCCGGGGCGAAGGGCACGGGAGGGTGGACAGCCCAGACCGCCATCGATCTCGGCGTTCCGGCATCCGGCATCGCCGAGGCCGTTTTCGCCCGCTCTCTCTCGTCGCACCCCGAGCAGCGGGCCACCGCCGGCGTTCTGCCCGGACCCGACACAAGCGACGGGGTCGCGCTCATGGACGAGCCCGAGGAGTTCATCGAGCAGGTCCGTCGCGCCCTCTACGCATCCAAGATCGTCGCGTACTCGCAGGGCTTCGACATCATCCGAGCTGGCGCTGCGCACTACGGCTGGAGCATCGACCTCGGCCGGGTGGCGGCGATCTGGCGGGGCGGCTGCATCATCCGGGCGCGGTTCCTCAACCGCATCACCGAGGCGTACGCCGAGACCCCCGATCTGCCGGTCTTGATGACCGCCCCCTTCTTCGTGGATGCCCTCACTGGCGCCCAGAACGCGTGGCGGAACATCGTCGCACTGTCGGCAGCGGCGGGCATCCCCGCGCCGGTGTTCTCGTCTTCGCTCGCCTATTACGACGGGCTGCGCGCGGGGCGGCTGCCGGCTGCCCTCATCCAGGGTCAGCGTGACTTCTTCGGTGCACACACCTACAAGCGCATCGACCGCGGGGGTACGTTCCACACGCTGTGGTCGGGTGACCGCAGCGAAGTCGAGGCCGTCGACACCCACTGACCTCACCCGACGCCGAAGGGCCGTGACCGACTCAGCCTCGGTCACGGCCCTTCGTTCGCGCAGTACCGTCAGATCTCGCGGACGCTCCCCTTCTCGAGGCGCAGGCGCCGATGAGCGCGGCGGGCGACTGCCGAGTCGTGGGTCACCACGATGAGGGTCAGTCCGTCCCGATTGAGCCCTTCGAGCAGCTCCAGGATCTCGTCGCGCATGTGCTCATCGAGGTTTCCCGTCGGCTCGTCGGCCAGGAGCACCCGCGGGCGCTTGGCGATCGCGCGGGCGATCGCGACGCGCTGCTGCTGCCCACCCGAGAGCTCGCCCGGCAGATGGTCGGCGCGCTCGGCCAGGCCGACCTGGGCAAGAGCCTCGGTGACTCGGCTGGCACGTTCGGCGCTGGAGAGCCCCAGGGGTTCCAGGCCCATGTCGACATTTTCGTGCGCGGTGAGCGTCGGGATCAGGTTGAACCCCTGGAAGACGAAGCCCACCTCGGTCGCTCGGACACGTCCGAGTTTCGCGTTCGAGGCGTTTGCCAGATCGACATCCCCGAGTTTGACGGCACCCGAGGTCGGACGGTCGAGTGCACCCAGCATCTGGAGGAGGGTGGACTTCCCCCCGCCCGTCGGACCCTGGATGGTGACGAACTCGCCCTCGCGGATCTCGAGATCGACGCCCGCCAGGGCACGGATCTTCCGGCTCTTCTGCTGGTACTCGCGGATGACCGCCTGGAGGGCGTAGATCGGCGACGATGCAGCTGCGTCGACGGATGCCGGCGTGGGGTGCGTCATGCTCATGGAGTTCTCCTGTTCGTTCGTGACAGTTTCGTTCGCGACAGTGTTCATGTGCTTAGCCGACCGACCGCAGCGCTTCGGCGGGGCTCAGCCGGGCAGCCCGCCAGCCACCGAAGGCGCCGGCGATCAGTCCTCCAGCGATGGCGATTCCGACCGCTGCAGCGACCACCCAGAGCGTGACGGGAGCGTGAAGAACAACTTCCGTCGCCGTTTGCTGCGCCATTCCTCCGAAGCCTCCGCCCATCGGACCGCCTCCTTGGCCGGGTCCCCCCTGACCGGTGGTCGAGGACGTCGAGGAGATCGTCGGTGAGATCAGGTTGATGACCCCGATCCCCGCAAGCCCGACGGCAAGGCCGATCGCGCCACCGATCAGACCTTGGATGACTGATTCACCGGCTACCTGCCCAACGACGCGGCCATTGGACCATCCGATCGCCTTGAGAGTTCCGAACTCCCGGGTCCGCCGTGTCACGCCCGAGATCGTGAAGAGCACAGCCAGCGCCAGTGCGACGGCGAGCACGAGGATCGACAGCCATGTTCCGAGGTTGGTGATCAGCGACGAGGCGCTCGACAGGGACGACGAGACTGTCGATGCGAGATCGGACTGGGAACTGACGGTGACGTCGGCGACGCTGCCCTCGATTTCTGCCTGGACCGCCTCGATCTGGTCGGCCGAGGTCGCCTGGACGTAGACCGTAGATACGACATCGTCGAGACCGGCCAGCGACTGCGCGACATCGAGCGGGATGTACACGTTGGCCGCGGTGTCGGCGTCGCTGGAGGTCGAGGTGATGATCCCGACGACCTCGACGTTGGAGCCGCCGACGTCAATCGTGTCGCCGAGGGCGATCTCGTTCGTCGACGCGTACGTCGCGTCCACAACAGCGACCAGCTCCCCCGCGTCGTCAGCCGTCAGCGCACGGCCTTCTGAAACCTCGACCGCCGAGAGCGGCCCGACAGCGGTGTCATCGGGGTCGATCCCGAGGACGGTGAACGAGTTGAGATCGAAGGCACTGCCGCCGGCCCCGTCGGGACCGCCCGACGGCGGCTCGCCGCCTGCTTCGCCCTGGCCCCCCTGCTGCATCTGTGACCTGTCGGGCATCTCACCGCTGAACGTGATGTTCGTGAGCGATAGCGCGCCGGATGCTGCAGCAACCCCGTCGAGGGATGCGACGTTCTCGACTGTCGCGGCATCAAGTGTCCCGCGCATGAAGTCTGCGGTGAGCCGCGACTGCGACACCGAGGTCGTGCCGTCGGTGGTTTCGCCGGCCTCGCTGTCAAACTCGAAGCGCTGACCACCGCCCTCGCCCGGCTCTGCGGCGGCGCCCGTCACGGTGAGATCGGTGCCGACGCCGTATACGGACTCGAGCGCTTGCGCTTGTGCGTCGCGCACTCCCGCAGAGAGGGAGTTGACGACGATGACGAGAGCGATCGCAACAGCGAGGCCCACCGCCACGATGATCGTCTGCTTCTTGCGTCCCGCGAGTTCGCGTCGCAAATAGGTCCAATACATGGGTCTCCTTCAGCTCCTGATTGCAGCCATCGGCACGACGGTAGGGACGGCGCTGATGAGCCCAAAAAGGGATCGCTATGGCGAACCTATGGATCACGCTCTGCACGAGAAGGAGCAGTGAGCGCGATTTTCACAGACGGCGCATAACTTCCTCCATAGGAAACCCATAGCTGGAGCATCACAATGAGTCCATGACATCTCCGGCCCCCGCCCTGCGCCGACCCGACGGCGCGGCTGTTCGCATCCTCGTCGTCGATGACGAGCAGATGCTCACCGACCTGCTTTCGATGGCTCTGCGTATGGAAGGCTGGGATGTTCGCACCGCGGCATCCGGATTCGAAGCTCTGCAGGCCGTCCGAGACTTCGAGCCCGACGCGATGGTGCTCGACATCATGATGCCTGACCTCGACGGAATGGCAGTGCTGCATCGGCTTCGACAGTCCGGTAACGATGTGCCCGTGCTGTTCCTGACAGCGAAGGATGCCGTCGCCGACCGGGTCGCGGGCTTGACCGCAGGCGGCGACGACTACGTGACGAAGCCGTTCAGCCTCGAAGAAGTCGTGGCACGACTTCGCGGTCTCATGCGCCGCGCTGGAACGGCGACGCAGAGCGAGGACGAGCCGATCCTGCGCGTTGCCGATCTGTCTCTGAACGAGGACAGCCACGAAGTCGAGCGCGGCGGCGACGAGATCGAGCTGACGGCAACGGAGTTCGAACTGCTGCGCTATCTGATGCGCAACCAGCGTCGAGTTGTGTCCAAAGCGCAGATCCTGGATCGCGTCTGGAACTACGACTTCGGCGGCAGGTCCAGCGTCGTGGAGCTCTACATCTCCTACCTGCGCAAGAAGATCGATCAGGGCAAGGAGCCGCTCATCCATACCGTGCGTGGCGTCGGCTACATGATCAAGGCGCCAACACAGTGAGTGATTCTCACCGGGGCGGATGGCGACCGTGGGGCCTGGAGGGGCGCCTGGTCGTCACGATCGTCGCGGTCGTGGCGCTGATCTTCGCGACGGTCAGCATCGCCACGGGGGCGATCCTCGGCTCGATTCTGCAGTCGAACCTCGACAACGAGGTCACCGAAGCCACCGCGAAGGCCCTGCGAACCGTCCACGACGCGCCCCAGGTTGCCGCGGGCACCGAGGATGCCGCCGCGCTCCTAGCGTCCGGGCCGTTCGAGCCGGGCTTTCTGATCGTCATCGAGTCAGCCTTCGGATCCGTCACGGGCGGGTATGTCGATGCGGCCGGAACCGTGACAACGCTCGAGGATTCGCAGGTCGACCAGATCGTGCAGCAGCTGATCCAGCCGGGCGAGGGTGGCCCCGTCCGCGAGATCACCATCGACGGCGTCGGCACCTACCGAATGGTCGCGCTCGGTGGCGGTAGCTTCGCGATCGCCTCGGGGCTTCCGGTCAGCCAGGTGACGGCGACGCTCGCGCAGATCGCGACGACCGTCGCCCTGCTGACAGCGGGGGGTCTTGTGCTTCTGGGGCTCGCTGTCACGGTCATCGTGCGGCGGAGTCTGCGGCCACTTCGCGTGGTAGCCGACACCGCCGAGCGCGTCGCGAGTGTCCCCATGGCCGAGGGCGAGGTCTCGATCGCTGATCGCGTCCCGGCATCCGAAACCGATGAACGTACCGAGATCGGCAGGGTCGGTCACGCGCTGAACACACTCCTGGATCACGTCGACGCGTCGCTGGAAGCCCGCCAGCGCAACGAGGAGCGGATGCGTAGGTTCGTCGCCGACGCGAGCCACGAGCTGCGCACGCCGCTGGCCTCGATCCGCGGATATTCGGAACTGTCGCTGCGCGACCCTGAGCTGAGTGAGACCACCGAATCTGCCCTGTCGAGGATTCAGGCGCAGTCGTTGCGGATGACCCGGCTCGTGGAAGACCTCCTGCTTCTTGCACGACTCGACGAGGGCCAGGAGCTCGTCTACGGGGTCGTGGATCTCACGCAGCTGGCCGTTGAAGCGCTTGGCGATGCGCAAGTCGCAGGTCCTGAACACGTCTGGCTGCTCGAGGTCGACGAGGAGCCCGTGACCGTGCCCGGCGATTCTGCCCGGCTGCAGCAGGTGGTCGTGAACATGCTCGCAAACGCGCGGACCCATACGCCCGCCGGAACCGAGGTCACCCTCTCAGTCGGCCGTGAGAACTCGCCCACCGAGGGCGGCTCAGAGACGGAGGCCGCGGTCATCCGTGTCCATGACAACGGGCCGGGGATCGAGCCGGCCATCGCTGACGAACTGTTCGAGAGGTTCTCGCGCGCCGACAGATCACGCGCCCGGCAAACCGGTGGAACCGGGCTCGGCCTGTCGATTGCACGTGCGATCGTGCATGCCCATCACGGCGACATCACCGTGGAGAGCCGCCCCGGGAACACGACGTTCACCGTACGCCTCCCGATTCCGGCAGAAGCGGGTCGGGCCGGGGCCGATGTCACCGATGCGGCTCCGACAGGTGCCGCTCAGTAGCCGCTGAAAGCATCGGTGGTGACCGACTTCGCCCGCTCGAGAGCTGGCGCGAGGTCGGCGATCAGCCGGGGCGGGCCCGAGATTGCAGCATGCCGGGAATGCAGGTCGGGCACGACCTGCAGCAGGCCGGGCGCGTCCAGGCGCACACCGCGGGCCCACCGCCAGTTCGCGGGCAGCGATCCCGGGTCATCACGCGTGAAGACGACCACGGGCACCCCGGATGCCGCGATGTCGTCACGGAAGGCGAGCTCGGCAGCCTCGGAGGCGACGTAGACCAGAACGATGTCACGGGCCTGCCCGCTCGCGTGAAGATGGCGCAGCTGCGACACGAACGGCGTGACGCCGATTCCCGCGGCGACCATGAGGAGGGGAGTCTCAGGCCGGTTCGGCAGGACGAAGTCGCCCCAGATTCCGGTGACAGCCAGGGATGCTCCGGCGTCGACCTCCGCGAGCGCGCGCTTGTACGAGCTGGGCGCAGGGCCGCCGGAGCCCTCCGGGTACTCCCGGAAGGCGATACGGATCGTGGGGAGGTCTTCCGGAGCTGACGCGATGCTGAATTCGCGGCGCGTACCGCGTGCGTCGGGCCTGCGGTGCGGCACGTCGAGCTCGAGGTACTGCCCGGGAAGGAAGGTGATGCGGCGTTTGGCGGTGAAGGTCAGCATCCGTACCGTCGGAGTGATCATCTCGCGCGACTCAAGAGTCAGCCGGACAGCAGCACGCACCGAGAACGCGAAGGCAACGAGGTTCCCCACCAACAGCGCGCGCTCTTGGCCGAGGGTGATATCACCCAGCGAGATCGGCCAACCGGCAAGAACGCCGACGACACCCGCGACGAGGAACTGCTGCCAGCGCCGGGGAGGCAGCGTCAGCGGCTCGGACAGCATGAACACACCGAGGAACAGGAAGGGCGAGGACCACAACAGCGACCAGAAGATCGTCAGCGCATCGACCGCGAGACCTGCCGTCTGGTACTGGATCGTCGTGCGCACGAAGCCGACTGCGACGGCGATCAGCAGGAACACGAGGACCACGCGGATCTTCTCGGTACGCCACAGCACCGCCAGACCGAGAACGACGACCGGCGCCGCAAGTACCGGCGTTCCCACCCACCACGCCGACGCACCGAGCGCCGGAATCCAAATACTCACGATCGTGAGAACCGCAGCCCCGACCGCTGCCGGGTTGAAGATGTGGCGGCCACGCCAGGCCAACAGGTACTTGGATGCGGCCGCCACGGCACCTGCCAAGGCGACCCCCGCCAGCGCGACCGGATCCAGCGTGGGCCGCAGGACGAACAGCAGGATGAACGCGGTGATCACCGAGGACTCGAGGCGGAGCGATTGCCCGATGATCCGGTGCGCGACGACATCGATGGCCCCGCACACGACGGTAAGCACCACGAGGGTGGCGAGCATCTCCAGCGGGCTGGGAGCGACCAGTCCGAAGAAAGAGACTCCGAAGGCGACGACGGTCAGGGCTAGCAGTGCCAGGAAGGCCATGCGATACATCGAGACCTTGCCGAGCACCGCGAACACACGATTCCAGCCTGCGGTCAACCATCCGATCATGTGAACAACTCTGCCCTACACCGCTCTGTCCCGAATCCGGGAGACCATTCGACAAGTCCAGCAGTCGTCATGCGCACCCACTCGACGCCCCACCGATGCGCAAGTTCCGGGCCGCCATCGAAAAACAGCGCCGTAGCCGTCGCGTCAGCCATCATTGCCGTGGAGGCAACAGCCCAGGTCGCCGCGACGGATCGAACAGGCACGCCTGTGCGAGCGTCGAGGACGTGGTGCAGACCGTCGCCCCAGGCACGCCGATTGGTCGCCGAAGCGCACAGCGCAGCATCCTCAAGATCAACGACACCGATGATCCGCGTCGGATCGTACGGGTGCTCGAGTCCGATCCGTTCACGCACACCCGAGCAGCGGATGTCGCCCCCGGCGTCGATGACGAGATTGCGTCGTGCGCCGTCGTTCAGGCGCTCGTGCACGAGATCGACGAGGCGACCCTTTCCGATCGCGCCGACATCGATGAGAGCCGGTTGCGAGACCGTCAAAGCGCCCGCTCCGGTTGAGACGACTCGACGCCAGTCGCGCGTGGCACTGATGGGGTCCCCCGGGCGCAGCGAGTACGACGCGTCGTACCCGAGAGCTTCGAGCGATACCCCCACGAGCGGGTTCACCGCCCCATCCGTTGCCCCGCCGAGGTCGTCGTACACAGCGAACATCGCATCCGCATCAGCGGGGAGGGCACGCGAGCCACCCGAAGCCAGCGCGCTCACGGTGGAGTCCTCGCGAAAGCGCGACCACTCCCGGTCGAAGTCCTCGATCAGTGCGAGCACGGCGGCGCGCTCCCCGTCCGTGAGCGGATCGTGAGTATCGATCGTCCACTGCGTGCCGATCGCCTCGAAGCGCCAACGCCCCGCCGGCTCCACGTTCGCGAGGGCCTCGTCGCTCATCACGTCGACAAGGTCAGGCTGCAGCCTCGGATTTGATGAGTTCGACCGCCTGCATGAACCCGCCGCTGGTCAACGAGGATCCCGACACACGGCTGACCGAGACGTCATCAAGGCTCTTGCCCACGACCTCGTCGCTGATCCCGCCGATGAACTGGGACTGGTACTGCTCGGACTCGCGCGCCTGCGGGTTACCCGTCACCTCGACATCCGTCACGGTGTCGTCGGCGATCGTCAGCGTCACCGTGACCGTTTCCACCGACTCAGGCGTCGCGTACGACCCCTCCGCGGTATAGGTGCCATCCGCGTAGCCGCCGGAAGAGCTCGATCCCGTGCCCGCATCGGCTGTTCCGGCATCCGTCTGGGTGGAGCCGGTGTCGGCCGCCGTCGTGGCTGCGCCGCAGCCGGCGAGGCTCAGAGCCCCGGCAACACCGATGAGGGCGACGCCGACGCGTACGGGACGGGAGGGGGTGCGAATCATGAGCAGTCCTTCCTGGGGATCGTCTCCGCCATCTTCGCTTTCATGCCTATGCATGGGCTTTGAGGCGGCGACGGATGCGCAAGGATGTCGGCTCAGGCCGCACCGTCGAACATGCTCGTGACCGAGCCGTCCTCGAATACTTCGCGGATCGCGCGCGCCAGCAGCGGGGCGATGGGGAGCACCGTGAGGGTGTCCCAGCGCTTGCGGTCGGGGATCGGAATCGTGTCGGTCACGACGACCTCATCGATTGCCGCATCCTGGAGCCGTTCGCTGGCCGGATCACTGAAGACGGCGTGGGTCGCGGCGACGATGACCCGCTCGGCGCCGTTCTTCTTCAGCGCCTGCGCCGCCTTGACGATCGTGCCGCCGGTGTCGATCATGTCGTCGACGAGAAGGCAGACGCGGCCGTCGACCTGGCCGACGATCTCGCTGACCGTGACCTGGTTCGCCACATTCGGGTCGCGCCGCTTGTGGATGATCGCGAGCGGCGCACCGAGGCTGTCCGACCACGTGTCGGCGACGCGGACGCGGCCGGTATCCGGCGAGACGACGGTGAGTTTGGCGCGGTCTTCCGGTGAGAGGTTCTCTTCGAAGTACTCCAGCAGTACCGGCTTGGCGAAGAGGTGATCAACGGGTCCGTCGAAGAAGCCCTGGATCTGAGCGGCGTGCAGATCGACGCTCATGACTCGGTCGGCTCCGGCCGTCTTCAGCAGGTCGGCGACGAGGCGCGCGCTGATCGGCTCACGCCCGCGCCCCTTCTTGTCCTGACGGGAGTAGGGGAAGTAGGGCGCTACGACGGTGATCCGCTTCGCGGAAGCCCGCTTGGCGGCATCCAGCATGATCAACAGTTCCATCATCCATTCGTTGACCGGCGGGCCGAACGACTGGATGAGAAAGAGGTCGCAACCACGGATCGAGACCTCGAAGCGCGTCAAGATCTCGCCGGAGGCGAAGGTGCGGTACTCGGTGGGAACGAGGTTCGTGCCGAGCGCTGTAGCGACGTCATCGGCAAGGCTCGGGTGCGAGCGGCCGGTTGCGACGACCAGGCGCTTCTTGGTCTTGGCGACCAGGCCGGGGGCGATGCCACTTTCCCTGTCGAGATCAACCGTCTTGTTCTTGCTCGCCATTGTCCGCTTCCTGTGCGGACCGGGCCCGCGCGGCGACCTCGGCGGCGGCTGTTCCCGGTCTGTTGTTCTCGACCCACCCCTCGATGTTGCGCTGGGGGGCAACGCTCAGAGCCAGCGCACCGGGAGGGACATCCTTGCGGATGACGGCACCGGCGCCGGTCTTCGCACCGTCTCCGATCCTAACGGGCGCAACAAAGACGTTGTGCGACCCGGAGTGGACCTCGTCGCCGATCTCGGTGCGATGTTTGGCGAGATCGTCGTAGTTGGCGGTGATCGCTCCGGCACCGAGGTTGACGCCGCGCCCGATCGTGGTGTCGCCGATGTAGGACAGGTGCGGAACCTTGCTGCGCTCACCGATCGTCGAGTTCTTGATCTCGACGAACGTGCCGACCTTACTCTGCGCGTCCAGAGTCGCCCCGGGGCGAAGATACGCGAACGGTCCGACCGTTGCGCCGCGCCCGATGACCGCAAGCGTCGCGTCGGTGCGGGTGACTGTCGCGTTCTCTCCCACCTCGCAGTCGACGAGTGAGGTGTCAGGGCCGATCGTCGCCCCGCGCTCGACGGTCGTGGCGCGCAGGACGTGCGTGTTCGGCAGCACCGTGACGTCGGGAGCGAGGGTGGCCGTCACATCGATCCAGGTCGTCGCAGGGTCGAGGATCGTGGCACCCTCCAGCTGCCAGCGACGCACCGTCCTGGCGTTGAGTGTGCGCGCAGCCTCCGACAGCTGCACGCGGTCGTTCACGCCGAGCGCGTCCTGCGCCGCAGGCGCCTCGGATGCCGCGACGATCTCACCGGCTCCGCGGAGGATCCCGATGACATCAGTGAGGTACTTCTCGCCCTGGGCGTTTGCCGTACCTACCGAGGCAAGGCTCGTGCGCAGCTGCGCGGCGCGGAACACGTAGATGCCGGTATTGATCTCCCGCACGGCGAGCTCGTCGGGCGACGCATCCTTCTGTTCGACGATGCGTTCGACAGCCCCGTCGGCACCGCGGATGACGCGACCGTATCCCGTGGCGTCATCGAGCGTCGCGCACAGCAGCGTCGCACACGCCGCTGCGGCACGATGGCGCGCAAGCAGCCCCTCGACGACGCTGACCTCAACGAGCGGAACATCGGCGCTCAGCACCAGCACATCCCCGTCGAAGCCGTCGAGCGCCGTCAGTGCCAGCTCCACGGCACGGCCGGTACCGGGAACCTCGTCCTGGTCGACCACGCCGACTCCCGGAAGCAGGCCGGTGACGGCATCCGCCACGAGATCGCGCTCGTGACGGACTACGACGACAGCGCGCGTCGGGGCAAGTGCCGAAGCAGTGCGCAGCACATGGCCGATCAGCGGAAGACCACCGATCTGGTGAAGGACCTTGGGTGTGGCGGACTTCATCCGGGTCCCCTGGCCTGCCGCCAGAATGATGACGGCGACGGGGGTTGGGTTCTCAGCCATGCTCCGCCGCCAGGACTCGAACCTAGACTTCACAGCTCCAAAGGCTGTCGTGCTGCCATTACACCACGGCGGACCGGCGCGTGACGCGGCCGCGTTCCAGTCTGCCAGAGGACTCGTCGCCCGGGAGAATGGCCGCGACAGTCGAGATAATGGCTCAGTGCCCGCTGAATCCGACGAAGTCGACCGTATCGTCGGTGCCTGGAGCGCCCAGCGACCCGACTTGGACTTCTCGCCCCTCGAAGTACTCTCGCGGGTCGACCGCCTCTCCCGCCACCTGGACCGGGCGCGGCGCGAAGCCTTCCGCCGCTCGGAGCTCGAGCCCTGGGAGTGGGACGTCCTGTCCGCGTTGCGACGGGCGGGCGAGCCGTTCCAGCTGAGCCCGAAGCAGCTGCTGCAGCAGACACTCGTGTCCTCGGGCACGATGACCAACCGCATCGACAGGCTCGTCGGTCGCCGGCTTGTGCGGCGTGAGTCCGATCCGGGCGACGGACGCGGCATCCTGGTGACCCTCACCGACGAGGGACGAACCCGTGTGGATGCCGCCATCACCCGTCTCGTGGACGCTGAAGCGGTGCTGCTCGAAAGCCTCTCCCGCGCCGACCGTGACCGCCTCGCAGCCCTGCTGCGCAAACTCTCCCTGGGGTTCGATGTCTGACACAGAAGACGGATTCATGGACGCCGGTTCGCCCGAGACTCCCGCCACCGGAAATCGCGATGGAGCGAGAACAGGGGGCTGGCACGACTGGTTCGATGTCCGGTTTCGAACACCGGCTGCGGTGTACGGACTCATCGTCTACTCGGCGCTCTTGATGATCACGTCCGATTACGAGACCGATGTGGCCGAAGTGGTCGTGTCATCGGTAGCCACGCTCATCGTGTTCTTCATTGCCCACGTCTTCGCCTATACGCTCGCCGACCACGGCAAGCATCCGCTGGGCACAGCCACACGCTACGCGTTGACACACTCGGCTGGAATGCTGTGGGCAGCAGTGCCGCCCACGCTTGCCATGGTGATCGCCGGGGCCGCGGGGAGGACCGCGGATGACGCGTCGGCCTATGCGCTGTGGGTCACGATGCTGGTGCTCGCGTTCCTCGGCTACGTCGCCTATTCCCGCACGGGCGCCGGAATCGCCAAGCGCATCCTTGGTGCCACCGGAACCGCCTTTCTCGGCGCTTTCGTCGCGATCCTCGAGTACGCCTTCCACTGAGCACCGGC
Organism: Microbacterium schleiferi; assembly: GCF_038150145.1. Classification (GTDB taxonomy): domain Bacteria; phylum Actinomycetota; class Actinomycetes; order Actinomycetales; family Microbacteriaceae; genus Microbacterium; species Microbacterium schleiferi_B. The sequence goes on along the minus strand of NZ_JBBWSA010000007.1, from coordinate 238,174 downwards.
TCGCTGGAGCGACGGGGCGGGCGGCATGCGGTGTCGCACTGTCCGCGTAGCGTGGGGGCATGATGAGTGACGACCAGCAGCCATTTCACGACGCGCCACTTGACGCCGCGATGTCGGAAGCTCTCGCCAACCAGGGCCTGCGCATCGAGCAGATCGACAACGCCACGAGGGTGCAGAACGATCCGTGGTTGTCCGCGGTCGCTCGCGGGTTTCTCGAAGACGAGCCGGTCGAGGTTCGCCGCGAAGCCTTCGTCGGACACACCGCTCACCGCCGCAAGCTCGGCGTCTACGATGCCACCTGCCCGCAGCCCGAGATTCCGGTCGCGACGTTTGCGTCATGGCCCACCGAACTCACCGTCCCCGGTGGCACCGTCCAAGCCAGCGCCATCAGCTCGGTGACCGTTGCACCGACGCACCGGCGGCGCGGCATCCTTCGTTCTGTGATGGCGGGGGAGCTGCGAACCGCCGCCTCGCTCGGGCTGCCGGTGGCAGCGCTGACCGTCAGCGAGTCGACCATCTACGGCCGGTTCGGGTTCGGTGCGGCAGCCGCCGCTGCGAACTGGGAGATCCGCACGCGGCGTGCCGGGTGGATCGGACCCGAGGCACCGGGGCGCGTGGACTTCGTTTCCCGCGACCAGGCGCGAGAGGTCGCCGAAGCCCTGCACGAGCGCGTGCGCGTCACCTCCCCCGGCGAGATTGCTCTTCCCGGAGGACATCTCAATCGGTTCTTCGGCACGAGCCCCGATGCCGAGAAGGCCGAGCGGCTGCGCACCATCCAGTACCGCTCGCCCGCGGGTGAGGTTGATGGGCTTGCGGTCTACCGCGTGGTCGAGAACCCCGACGACTTCAGCGAGTCGACGCTCGAGCTGTCGTGGCTGCTCGCCGCGACCGACGATGCGTACGCGGGCCTGTGGCGGTTCCTCCTCGAGATGGATCTCATCGCGCTTCTGCGCGCATCAGAACTCGGCCTCGACGAGCCCCTATGGTGGATGATCGCCGACCAGCGGGCCGCGAAGATCACCGTGACCGACCATCAATACGTGCGCATCCTCGACGTACCGGCAGCTCTCACGAGCCGACGCTTCGGCGCCGCGGACACCATCGCCCTCGAGGTTGACGACTCGCTGGGGATCGCGGGTGGCACGTTCATCGCGACGACGGATGCCGAGGGTCGCGCGACAGTTGAGGCAGTCGATGCTCCCCCGGCCGGTGTTCCCCTGCTGCGGCTCGGCGTACGCGAGCTGTCGTCGCTGTTCCTGGGAGGCGTGTCGGTGTCGACCCTGGCCCGTGCCGGTCGAGTCGAAGCTGACGATCCGACGCGGATCGCACGCGTTTTCCAGACCGTCGAGTCCCCCCGATTGAGCTTCTGGTACTGACGCGCGGCTGAACCCCGCGCGGCGCCTAGCCTGGAAGGGATGGCACATCTTCTCGGCGCTGAGTCGCTGCACCTCGAGTTCCCCACGAAAGTGGTTTTCGATTCCGTGACCCTCGGCATCGCCGAAGGTGACCGAATCGGGATCGTCGGACGAAACGGCGACGGCAAGTCGAGCCTGCTCGCCATGATCGCCGGCCGCCTCGAACCGGATGCCGGCAAGGTCACCGTCCGTGGCGGCACCCGCATCGGTGTCGTCGACCAGCAGGACACCCTCGATGACAACCAGACGGTGGGACGAGCGATCGTCGGCGACCTCGACGAGCACGAGTGGGCAGGCGACGCCCGCATCCGTGACGTCCTCGCCGGGCTGGTCACGGACCTGGACTGGAACGCTCCCCTCTCGACCCTGTCGGGCGGTCAACGGCGCCGCGTCGCCCTCGCAGCAGTGCTCATCGGCGACTGGGACGTCCTGATCCTGGACGAACCGACGAACCACCTCGACGTGGAGGGGATCGCGTGGCTCGCCGCACATCTCAAGAAGCGGTGGACAGCGAACGCCGGGGCGCTGCTGGTTGTGACCCACGACCGGTGGTTCCTCGACGAGGTGTGCACCCTCACATGGGAGGTGCACGACCGGATCGTCGAACCGTTCGAGGGCGGCTATGCGGCCTATATCCTGCAGCGCGTCGAACGCGATCGCCAGGCTGCCGCCATCGAGGCACGTCGACAGAACCTCGCGCGCAAGGAACTAGCCTGGCTGCGCCGCGGCGCCCCGGCACGAACCTCCAAGCCGAAGTTCCGCATCGATGCGGCCAACGCGCTGATCGCGGATGTCCCCGAGATCCGCAACTCCACCGAACTGCAGTCGCTGGCAGTCACCCGCCTTGGCAAAGACGTGGTCGATCTGCTGGATGCCTCGGTGAGTTTCGATGGCCGCGAGATCCTCCGAGACATCGAGTGGCGCATCGCGCCGGGCGAGCGGACCGGAATCCTTGGCGTCAACGGCGCCGGGAAGTCCACCCTTCTCGGGCTCGTCGACGGCAGCGTCTCTCCCACGGGCGGCCGGGTCAAGCGGGGAAAGACCGTGCGGGTGGCAACCCTCACGCAGCGTCTCGACGAACTCGAGCAGCACCTGGCCGACCCTGTACGTGTCGTGATCGGTGGGCTCCGCACCAGCTACACGATCGGTTCCGGCTCGAAAGCGCAAGAACTCACCCCAGGCCAACTGCTTGAACGGCTCGGCTTCTCATCCGCGCAGCTCTCGACTCCCGTGCGCGACCTCTCGGGAGGGCAAAAGCGCCGCCTGCAGCTGCTGTTGATCCTGCTGGACCAGCCGAACGTTCTCATCCTGGACGAACCGACCAACGACCTCGATACCGACATGCTCGCGGCGATGGAAGACCTCCTCGACTCGTGGCCGGGCACTCTGCTGGTCGTCTCCCACGACCGGTACTTCCTGGAGCGCGTCACCGACCAGCAGTACGCGATCCTCCCCGGACCCGGCGGCGCGGGACGACTACGGCACCTCCCCGGCGGGGTGGACGAGTACCTCCGGCTGCGAGAGCAGACCACGGATGCCGGACCTGACCGATCGGGCGCCGCGTCGGCAGCCCAGCAGACGTCGGAACCGGGGCTGTCGGGCGCCGATCTGCGCGCCGCACAGAAGGAGCTGAGCGCGATCGAACGCAAGTTGGAGCGACTGACCCAGCGCACCGCCGAGATCCACGAGCGGATGGCAGCGCACGACCAGAGCGACTTCGCGGGTCTGACGCGCCTCGGCGATGAACTCCGCGAGGTCGAAACAGAGACCGCCTCTCTCGAGGAGCGGTGGTTCGAGCTCACCGAGCTCGCAACCTAGCCCCCTCCTCCAGCCGAGTTGTCCCTCCTCCAGCCGAGTTGTCCCTCCTCGAGCCGAGTTGTCCCTCCTCCAGCCGAGTTGTCCCTCCTCGAGCCGAGTTGTCCCTCGTCGAGCCGAGTTGTCCCTCGTCGAGCCGAGTTGTCCCTCGTCGAGCCGAGTTGTCCCTCGCTGGCACGAGGTGGCTCTCGTGATGCGGTCAGCTTGCCCCCCGTATACCCCCTGGGGTATGCTCATTGCATCTCTTCTCCAGAAAGTGAGTGCTCCATGCGCATCGTCATCGTAGGCGGCGTGGCCGCCGGGATGAGCGCGGCCGCCCGCGCCCGCCGTCACGACGAGTCAGCCGAGATCATTGTGCTCGAACGCGGCCCCGAGGTCTCGTTCGCGAACTGCGGCCTTCCGTACCACGTCGGCGGCGAGATCCCCCACGAGGGGTCGCTGCTTCTGCACACGCCCGAGACCCTGCGCGCAAGCCTCAACCTGGACGTGCGGACCGGGCACGATGTGACAGCGATCGACACGGCCGCGAAGGCTGTCACTGTCGCCTCGACCTCCGGCGTCGAAGACCTCAGCTACGACGCGCTCATCCTCGCACCGGGCGCCGTCGCCATTCGGCCGCCCCTCCCCGGGCTCGACTCCCCGCGAGTGCGGACGCTTCGCACCGTGGCGGACGCCGTGACCCTCAAGAAGTGGGTCGATGACGGCGCCACGCGCGGCGTCGTGCTCGGCGCCGGGTTCATCGGACTCGAGGCCGCCGAGGCCCTGCGCCATCGCGGGCTCGAGGTCGACGTCGTCGAGCTTGCCCCGCATGTTCTCCCGCCGCTCGAGCGCGAGATGGCCTCTGTCGTGACGACACAGCTGCGAAATCTCGGCATCCGGGTCCACGCCGGTGTCGCCGCCGAGAGCGTCGAGGTCGGCGACGATGAGGATGTCGTCGTCCTCGCGGATGGCACCCGCATCCCGACCGACCTCGTGGTCCTCTCGGTCGGCGTTCGCCCCGACACCGCGTTCGTGGAGACTGCAGGAATCGAGACGGCTCGAGGCGCGATTGTCGTCGACGATCGCGGACGCACCTCCGCTGAGGGAGTCTGGGCCGCCGGCGACGCGGTCATCAGCACGGATGCCGTCACAGGCGTCCAGCGCCCCGTGCCCCTCGCCGGCCCCGCCAACCGCGCCGGTCGGCTCATCGCCGACGACATCTTCGGCATGGCTGGCGGCCGGCCCATCCCCCAGCCCGTCGGCACTGCCATCGTGCGCGTCGGCGAGATCACGGCAGCGATGACCGGGGCGAACCGTGCGAGCCTGGATGCCGCGGGAATCGACTACACGACGATCCACCTGCACCCGATGCAGCACGCCGGCTACTTTCCTGGAGCCTCGACCGTGCACCTGATCGTGCATGTCTCGACGGACGATGGACGAGTCCTTGGAGCGCAGGCCGTGGGTTATGAAGGAGTCGACAAGCGCATCGATGTTCTCGCGACCGCGATCCGTGCCGGCCTGCCGGCGACCGACCTCATGGATCTCGACCTTGCCTACTCGCCGCCGTACGGTCAAGCCAAAGACGCCGTGAATCTCGTCGGGATGGTCGCCGAAAACGTCGAGAACGGGCGGCTGAAGCTCTGGTATGCCGACGAGCTCGACCAGATGCGGGAATCCGCACTGATCCTCGACGTCCGAACTCCGCGCGAATACAGCAGCGGCCACATCGAGGGGTCGCTGAACATTCCACACACCGAACTTCGTGAGCGCATCGACGAGGTACGTGAGGCAGCGCAGGGCCGCCCGATCGCAGCGCTGTGCGCGGCGGGCGTCCGATCGAACATCGCTTACCGCATCCTGGTAGGAAACGGCTTTGACGCGTTCTCCCTGTCGGGTGGGACGCAGACCCTTCGCCAGTGGTGGGGCGATCAGGCCGCCAGCATTCTTGTCAGAGAAGAGGTCCACGCATGATGATCACCGGCACCCCCGAGGAGCAGGCTGCAACACGCAAGCGCATCACCAACCGGCTCAAGCGCGCACAGGGTCAGCTGAACGCTGTCATCGCTTCGGTTGAGGCCGGTGACACGTGCCGCGACATCGTGACGCAACTGTCTGCCGTCACGAGCGCTCTCGACCGCGCCGGGTTCGCCATCATCTCGGCGGCGATGCGCGACTGCGTCGCCGACCCGGACGGCACCGCCGAGGCCGAGGGCCTGACGCAGGAGGAGCTCGAGAAGCTCTTCCTGTCGCTCGCCTGAGCCGCATCCCCGAACACTCATCGCTCGGACCGTCACGGTGACGGACCGCCATTTGTGCTGCCCGCGCAGCCAGTGAAGGAGACACCATGTGCTATCAGACGACGTGCCGGAAGTGCGGCAAGGTCACGTGGGGCGGCTGCGGCCAGCACGTGCAGCAGGCCCTCGCCGGGGTCCCGAAAGCGCAGCGCTGTGCCGGGCACGAAAACGAGCCATCGAAAGGCTTCTTCGCGAGCCTGTTCGGCCGCTGACCCACCACCCCTCCAACGCCGAAGCGGCTGCCACCCTCTCTCGGGTGGCAGCCGCTTCGTTGACGTCGCGCTGTTAGCTCAGGCCGTTCTCCTGCAGCCACTGCGACGCGATGTCGGCGGGCGACATCTCGTCAACCGTGCTCTGCACGTTCAGCGCAACCAGACCCTCGGGGGTCAGGGCGGCGCTCACGGCGTTGATGACGTCGGCGATCTCGTCAGCGACATCCGCGTTCACGACCGGGACGACATTCGAAGCCAGGAAAAGCCCCTCGGGGTCCTCGAGAACGACGAGGCCCGCGGTCTGGATGCGCGGGTCGGCCGTGTAGATGTTGGCGAGGTTGATCGTGCCAGCTTCGAGGTCCTCGAACGTGGTGTCGCCCGTCGCCGAGAAGCCGACGTCGATGCCGTACACGTCGGCAAGCCCCGTCGGCCCGTAGGGGCGCTCGGCAAGCTCCGGCGGGCCGCCGAGCGTCAGGGGCTCGGTGACGTTAGCGAGGTCGGCGATCGAGACGAGACCGTACTGATCGGCGAATGCTGAGGTGACGGTGTACGAGTCCTGGTCGGTCGCGGTGGACTGGTCGAGCACAACCAGTCCTTCCGGCAGCGCGTCGGGCAGTGCCGCGTAGACTTCATCGGCTGTGCGTGCCGTCGTCTCAGGGTCGAAGTACTGCAGGAGGTTTCCGCTGTACTCCGGGAAGAGCGTCACCTCGCCGCTCTCGAGCGCCGGGATGTAGGCATCCCGCTGCCCGATGTTGAACTGACGCTCGACATCAAAGCCGGCGTTCTCGAGAGCCTGCGCGTAGATCTCGGCGATGATCTCGTTGGAGTAGTAAGCCTGCGAGCCGACCACGATCGTGTCGGACATCATCTCGCCGCTGCCGCTACCGTCGGTGGGTTCCTCGAGCGGGTTGCCCGAAGCGCAGCCGGCCAGCAGCAGCGCGGCGGCGCCGACGAGCGCGGCGGCGCGGAGGGTGCGTGTGGTGGTCATGGTGCCTCTTTCTTTTCTGGTGGTGCGGGATGGTGCGGTCAGGTGGACGGGCTAGACGCGACGGTGTCAGGGACCCGAGCGGGCGTTTGGGCGGACCGGGGCCCGGTGTCGGATGGCGTACGCCGGGTCTTCGTGGCGCGCTGTCCCCGCGGCACTGCAGCGCGCTGCAGGAGGGCGAGCAGACCATCGAGGACCAGGGCGAGAAGGGCGACGAGAATCGATCCGGCAAGAACCTGATCGAACGCCCGCAGTGGAAGGCCCTGGATGATCGGGAATCCCAGCCCACCCAGGTTCACGTAGGCGGCGATGGTGACGGTTGCGACGACCTGCAAAGTGGCGGTCCGCAGCCCGCCGACCAGCAGCGGGAGACCCAGCGGAACCTCGACGCGCCACAGGATCTGCCAGCGAGTCATCCCCATGGCGCGCGCCGCGTCGATCGTGGCCCGATCGATTGCCTGGAGGCCCGTGTAGGCGCCGGCCAGCAGAGACGGGATGGCAAGGAGGACGAACGTGATCAGCGCAGCCTCAGCCCGGCGCGTCACACCGATGACCAGGACGAGAAGAATCAGCAGCCCGAACGAGGGAATGGCGCGCGCCGCGCCCGAAACGGCAACAGCGACCTCGCGTCCTTTGCCGGTGTGTCCGATCGCCCAGCCGATCGGCACGGCGATGAAAGCGGCGATTCCGACGGCGGCGAAGGTGTAGCCCAGCTGCTCGAGCAGCAGCGTTGGCAGGCTGTATCGGCCGGACCATTGTTCGGGTGCGATGATCCAGGCCCAGGCGTCGATGAGAAGATTCATGCGCTCGCCTCCGCAGGAGCAGCGGATGAGGCTGCGCGAGGCCGTACTCGCGTCCGGCGCGTCCACGGCATCAGTATCCGCCCGATCAGAACCAGCACGAGATCGATCACGAGGGCGAGAATGACGACGGCGACGACCCCCGCGAGGACCTCGGGGATGATGCGGCGCTGGAGACCATTGGTGAACAGGTACCCCAGATTCGACACGCCCACGAGAATGCCCACCGGTGCAAGCGCGATCGTGCTCACGGCAGCAACCCGCAGACCCGCGAGGATGACGGGGCCGGCCAGCGGAAGCTCGACGGCGAAGAACCGACGCGCACCTGAGAAGCCCATAGCAGTGGAAGCGCCACGTACGCCCTCGTCGACAGAGTTGAGTCCGTCGACAACCGACCGCACCAGAAGCGCGATCGCGTAGAGCGTCAGCGCGAGGATGAGGTTCAGATCGCTGAACGCTACATACCCGAAGAGGGCGGGGAGCAGAAACAGTAGCGCGAGCGAGGGGATGGTGTACATCAATCCGGTGATGGTGACGACAGCACCCCGGAGGAGACGGAACCGCCAGGCAAGAAAGCCCAGCGGAATCGACAGAACGAACCCGAGGAGGATCGCGATCAGACACTGGCGGAGGTGCTCCACCGACAGCTGGAGGATCAGGCCGAGGTTGTCCAGAACCCAGCTCACGACGGGACGCCTCGCGCGCTCTCGTCCGGATCGCTGAGCATGCCCTGCGTGCGCCCCTGCCCATCGATCACTGCAGTGCCGGTGGCGGTCTTCTTCAACCGCAGCGAGCGCTTGCCCTGATCGGCGCCGATGAACGAGGCCACGAATTCGGATGCCGGATTCTCGAGGATCTCACTCGGCGTACCGACCTGCGCGATGTGCGCGCCCTTCTCGAGGATGACCACCTGGTCACCCAGCAGAAACGCCTCGTCGATGTCGTGCGTGACAAACACAATCGTCTTGTCGACCTCGTCCTGCAGCCGCAGCAACTCCTGCTGCAGTTCGGCGCGCACGATCGGGTCGACAGCGCCGAAGGGCTCGTCCATCAGCAGGATGTTGGGGTCAGCCGCAAGGCCGCGCGCCACCCCCACGCGCTGCTGCTGGCCGCCGGAAAGCTGGCTCGGGTAGCGCTTGGCGAACGATCGATCAAGACCTACCGTGTCCATGAGCTCGAGACCGCGGCTCCGAGCCGCCGAGCGCGACAGTCCCTGCAGCACCGGAACCGTCGCGATGTTGTCGATCACGGTGTAGTGCGGCAGGAGGCCCGAGTTCTGCATGACGTAGCCGATCCCCCGGCGCAGCTTGACGGGGTCCTTGCCGGCGATGTCCTCGCCATCAATGGACACGACGCCGGACGAGGGCTCCACCATGCGGTTGATCATGCGCAGCAGAGTCGTCTTGCCGCAGCCCGAGGAGCCGACGAAGACCGTCGTCTTGTGCGCGGGGAGCGTCAGGTTGAATCCGTCGACCGCGCGGGTTCCGTCGGGAAACTGCTTCGTGACGTCGTCGAAGATGATCACGGCGGCACCGGGTCAGTCGATGACCGACACGTCCTTCCCGAAGGCGACATAGCCCGAGAAGTCAGCCCCCACACGCTCGAACGCGCTGGGATACGGCGTCGGGTATGCCCACGCGCCGTCCGAGTGAGTAACCCCGTCGGCGACGATGTCGTAGTACTGGCACACGCCCTTCCACGGGCACGTGTAGGGAGTCGGACTCTCGACCAGTGCGCCGGCTACGATGCTGCTCGGCGGGAAGTACCAGTTCCCCTCGATGGAGAGGAGATCATGGCGGGAAGCTTCCGCGATGACAACGTTGTCGATGACAGCCTTCATGGTTCTCCGTTCGTCGGGACGGCCGATTCGGCTTCGAATCACGCTACCGGAGGCCGGGGACATCGCGGGCGGTTCTGACCGAAGCGGAAATCCGGCGGTAATGTCCGCAGCCCGCCAGAAGCACCCGCGGCCTTGTCAGACCAGTCGGTCAGATCAGTCGTGCGCCGGGAACAGGGCCATGTGCGTGAAGGGCCGTATATCCCGCGGCCGACATGGTGACCTGCAGTTCCAGGGCCGATTCGAGATCCTCGGCGAGGAACGCTGTGGTGGGACCCGACCCGGAGACGATCCCGGCCAAGGCGCCGGCCCGGTCTCCCAGATCGAGCACATCGCCGAGCTCGGGCCGCAGCGACAGTGCCGCCTCCTGCAGGTCGTTGTGAAGGTGACCGGCGAGCTCCTCGGGGTCGCCGGAACGGAGGGCGTGCAGCACGCCCGTCGCCACCGCGGGGTCTGCGCCACCGTGGCGAGCGTCCGATATGCGGTCGAGGCGAAGTGCGCCGGTCGACGGATGCCCGGCCGACGCGGTCCGCGCGCGAAGCCGGTCGAGCTCGCTGTAGACCGCCGGCGTGGACAGTCCGCCATCGGCGAGCACGATGACCCACTCGAAGCGGCCTGTCGCGAGCGCGGGACTGAGCCGATCTCCGCGCCCCAGGCCAACTGCCGTTCCTCCCATCAGAGCGAACGGCACGTCGGCGCCGAGCCTGGCAGCCAGGCGCTGCAGCTCGGCGGAACCCACCTCGGTCCCCCACAGTGCATCACAGGCGACGAGGGCTGCCGCAGCATCCGCGGAGCCGCCGCCCATGCCACCGGCTACCGGAACGTGCTTGTCGACCGTGAGGTGCACCCCACCGTCGTACCCCGTGTGTTGAGCGAGGATCCGCGCCGCCCGCAGCGCGAGGTTCCGATCATCGAGCGGGACTGTCGACACATCGACTGAGCCGGTGACCTCGAGCCGGAAGTCGTCCGCCGCCACGGCCCACACGTCTTCGAACAGAGAGACAGCCTGGTACGCGGACGCGACAGCGTGGTAGCCGTCGTCGAGGAGCGGACCGACCTCGAAGTACACGTTGAGTTTGCCCGGAGCCCGCACCCGGACGACGTCTGTGCGAAGCGGCGCCGTCACGAGTCCGAGGGATCCGCCCAGATCGGACCCGACGGCGAGAGATCGACGCCGTCGGTGAGAGCGTCGATCTGCTCGAGCTCCTCGGTGTCGAAAGCCGGGCCCGCGATCGCTGCCAGGTTCTCGTCCAGCTGATCGGGACGCGATGCGCCGATCAGCGCCGAGGTGACGACCGGGTCCCGCAGCACCCACTGGATCGCCATCTGCGCGAGGCTCTGGCCCCGCTGCCGGGCGATCTCGTTGAGACCACCCAACAGCGAGCGGCCGTGCTCCGACACCCGGTCGGCGGGAACCGAATTGCGGTTCTGTGCCCGGTCGGCGGCCGCACCGCTGAGGTACTTGTCAGTCAGAAGCCCCTGCGCGAGGGGCGTGAACGCGATAGCCCCCAGACCCTCCTGACGCAGCACGCCGGTGAGGCCATCCTCGACCCAGCGGTTGAGCATCGAGTACGACGGCTGATGGATGACCAGCGGAGTACCGAGACTGCGAGCCACCGCAACCGCGATCGCTGTCTGCTCTGCGGAGTACGACGAGATGCCGACGTAGAGGGCCTTCCCCTGGCGCACGAGCGTGTCAAGCGCCGCGATCGTCTCTTCGACCGGAGTCACCGGATCCATCCGGTGCGAGTAGAAAATGTCCACGTACTCGAGGCCCATGCGCCGCAGCGACTGATCGGCGCTGGCGAGGATGTACTTGCGCGAACCGTAGTCGCCATACGGGCCCGGCCACATGTCGTACCCGGCCTTGGACGAGATGATCAGCTCGTCGCGGTACGGCGCGAAGTCTTCGCGCATCATCCGTCCGAAGTTCGTCTCGGCAGACCCGTACGGGGGTCCGTAGTTGTTTGCGAGATCGAAGTGCGTGATCCCGGAGTCGAAAGCGTGCCTCAGTAGCTTCCGCTGGTTGTCGAACGGGATGTTGTCTCCGAAGTTCCACCACAGTCCGAGCGAGATCGGCGGGAGGTAGAGGCCCGACGTGCCCACCTGGCGGTAGTCGGTGATGGAGTAGCGGTCCTCGGATGCCGAGTAGGGGCGGTGGATGTCGTTTCGGCTGCGCGAGAATCGCTGCTCGTCGGTCATGCTTCGAGGCTATCGCGCAGGCGCCGGGGTTGCTCTGGCGATGCGCAGGAACTGCCCAGCCGTCAACTCCTCGCCGCGGGCAGTCGGGGCGATTCCAGCACGTTCGAGCACGGCGGACGCCTCGAGCGCGCTTCCGCCGAGCACCGCGGCGAGCGCTTGGCGGAGCATCTTGCGACGCTGCTGGAAGGCAGCGTCGATGATGCGGAAGGTCAGCATCCGCTCGTCTTCGGAGCCCAACGGTTCGGAGCGTTCGAAACCGACGAGCACGCTGTCGACATTCGGGACCGGCCAGAAGACCTGCCGCGAAACTGTCCCCGCAAGGCGCCACGATCCCCACCAGGCGGCCTTGGCGCTGGGCGCCCCGTACACCTTCGACCCGGGCGCAGCGGCAAGCCGCTCCCCCACCTCGGCCTGGACCATCACGACCCCCCGGGCGATGGAGCGGAACGTCTCGAGGAAGTGCAGGAGGACGGGAACCGACACGTTGTACGGCAGGTTGGCCACAAGCACTGCGGGGTCGCCGGGGAGGTCCCTCACCCGCAGGGCATCCTGATCGATGACCCGGAGCGCACCGTCTGGAACACCATGAGCGGATGCCGTGGCGGGCAGTCGCTCCGCGAGTCGGTGGTCGATCTCAACGGCGGTCACCTTGGCGCCGGCCTCGAGGATCGCGAGCGTCAGCGAGCCAAGCCCAGGTCCGACTTCGACGACATGCTCCCCGGCCTGGACGCCCGCGAGGTGCACGATTTTTCGCACCGTGTTCGCGTCCACGACGAAGTTCTGGCCGAGCTTCTTGGTCGGGGTGACGTCGAGGTCGGCGGCCAGCGCCCGCACTTCCGCGGCGCCCAGGAGGGTGACGGGCATGCGATCACTGTAGTTGGCTGCAGGCGGGGACTTCGTGAATCGGATGAGGCGAATCCGTCACACGGCGCCGCGGCGGGAGTACGGTGAGTCGCGTGACATCCTCATCTGACGCGCTCCCCACAGGGACGTTCCATCTCAACAGTCCCTATGGTCGCCGTGCCGTCGCCCTGTCCATCGCCGCTGCTGTCGGTGGATTCCTCTTCGGCTTCGACTCCTCGGTCGTCAACGGCGCGGTCGAGTCCATCCAGAGCGATTTCGCCCTCAACGATTTCGTCACCGGATTCATCGTCGCCATCGCGCTACTCGGTTGTGCACTCGGTGCGCTCATCGCCGGCAACCTCGCTGACCGGTGGGGGCGCCTGCGGGTGATGTTCCTCGGCGCGATCATGTTCTTCGTCAGTGCGATCGGAACAGGTCTCGCCTTCTCGGTGTGGGACCTCGGTCTCTGGCGTGTGGTCGGCGGTATCGGGATCGGTATCGCGTCAGTGGTCGCCCCCGCCTACATCGCGGAGGTGGCTCCCCGGCAGATCCGCGGATCGCTCGCGTCGCTGCAGCAGCTCGCGATCACGATCGGTATCTTCGCCGCGCTCCTCTCGGACGCCCTGCTGGAGGGCATCGCCGGCGGCGCGGACAACGTGTTGTGGTGGGGGCTGGAGGCGTGGCGGTGGATGTTCCTGGTCGGCGTCGTTCCGGCCGCCGTCTACGGCATCCTGTCGTTCACGGTTCCCGAATCTCCCCGCTTCCTGATCAGCCAGGGCCGCAGCGACGAGGCCCGCGCCGTCTTCGCACGCCTGGTTCCCGCGGTCGATCTCGACAAGACGATGAACGAGCTGACCCTCGCCATCGAGACCGACAAGAAGAACGCGGGGGTATCGATCCGCGGCAAGGCTCTCGGACTGCAGCCGATCGTCTGGATCGGCATCATCCTGTCGGTGTTCCAGCAGTTCGTGGGCATCAACGTGATCTTCTACTACTCGACGAGCCTGTGGAACTCGGTCGGCATGACCAACGCACCGCTGATCAGCGTGATCACGAGCGTCACGAACGTGCTCGTGACGCTGATCGCGATCTTCCTGGTCGACCGCGTCGGACGAAAGCCGATCCTGCTCACCGGTTCGGTGCTCATGGCACTGTCGCTCGGGACGATGGCGCTGGCCTTCTCGTTCGCTACCGGTACGGGTAAGGACGTCCACCTGGACGGCGCGTGGGGACCCATCGCTTTGGTCGCAGCGAACCTATTCGTCATTGGATTCGGCGCCTCGTGGGGACCGCTCGTCTGGGTGCTCCTGGGAGAGATCTTCCCCAGCCGCATCCGAGGTAAGGCCCTCGGTGTTGCTGCCGGCGCTCAGTGGATCGCGAACTTCCTGATCACCATGACCTTCCCGGTGATGTCGAGCTGGTCGCTGCCGCTGACCTACGGCATGTATGCGACGTTCGCCGCGCTCTCGTTCTTCTTCGTGTTGTGGCGGATCCCCGAGACCAAGGGGATGGAGCTCGAGCAGACCGAGACCCTCTTCACCCGCCCTAAGGCCAAGGCCTAAGACGGGTCAGGCGCGGGCGGATGCTGCGGCGCGCGCCGCGGCGGGGAGGGCGTCGACGATCCGGGCCAGCGCCGCATCGTCGTGCGCGGCGGTGAGGAACCACGCCTCGAACGCCGACGGCGGGAGCGATACTCCCGCATCGAGCATCGCGTGGAAGAACGCCCGATACCGGAAAGACTCCTGCCGCACGGCAGTCTCGTAGTCAGCGACGCCGGTGGCGACATCCTCGCCCCAGAACACGCTGAAGAGATTCCCCGCCCGCTGGATGCCGTGAGCAACGCCCTCGCGTGTCAGAGCGTCCCCCACCGCGGCCGAAAGCTCGTCGGCGGCGCTACCGAGTCGCGCGTAGACCGCGGCATCCGCGAGTCGGAGCGTCGCAAGCCCCGCAGCCACCGCTACCGGATTCCCCGACAGCGTGCCGGCCTGGTACACCGGGCCGAGCGGCGCGAGGAGCTCCATGACCTCTGCGCGGCCCGCGACTGCCGCGACGGGGAGGCCGCCGCCGACGACCTTGCCGAACGTGAACAGGTCGGGCGCGTAGGTCTCGCCCGCGGCATCCTGCAGTCCCCAGAACCCGGCCGGGCCGACCCGGAAGCCGGTGAGCACCTCGTCGAGGATGAGGAGCGCACCGTTGTCGCGACATGCGCGGGCAAGCAGGGCGTTGAAGCCCGGATGCGGCGGGACGACCCCCATGTTCGCAGCGGCGGCTTCCGTAATGACGGCAGCGATGCGCCCCGGGTGCTGGGCGAAGACTCCGGCGAGCGCATCGGGGTCGTTGTAGGGGATGACGACAGTCTGAGCCGCCACGGCCTCTGGCACCCCCGCTGAACCGGGCAGCGCGAGGGTTGCAAGTCCCGAGCCCGCCTGGGCAAGAAGCCCGTCGGAGTGCCCGTGGTAGTGGCCCGAGAACTTCACGACGAGATCTCGCCGCGTGAAGCCGCGGGCGAGGCGAATGGCGGTCATCGTCGCCTCGGTGCCTGTCGAGACGAGCCGCACCCGGTCGACGGCACCTACCCGAGCCGTGATCTCCTCGGCGAGTTCGGTCTCGGCTGGCGTGCTCGCGCCGAACGAGAGACCGCGGGAGGCGGCCTCGGTGACTGCCGCAACGACCTCCGGATGCGCGTGACCGAGGATCGCCGGCCCCCAGCTGGCGACGAGGTCGACGTACTGGCGGCCATCGGCATCCGTCACGTAGGGCCCTCGGGCGGATACGAAGAACCGGGGTGTGCCGCCGACCGAGCCGAAAGCCCGCACCGGCGAGTTGACGCCCCCGGGCATTGCCGCTTGCGCGCGGGCCAAGAGCTGATCGTTGTGGGTCATCGCGCACCCCCCGCGTTGTGCCCGTCGCGCAGTGATCGCCCGACCTCCAGGGCCCAGTACGTCAGGATCGCGTCTGCTCCCGCCCGACGGATGCCGACGACAGACTCGATGATCGCGCGGTCACGGTCGATGGCACCCGCCGCAGCTGCGAGCTCGACCATCGCGTACTCCCCCGACACCTGGTACGCCCACACGGGGATCGGCGAGTGCTCGGCTACGGCCGCGAGAACGTCGAGGTAGGGGCCCGCGGGTTTCACCATGACGATGTCGGCGCCCTCCTCGATGTCGCGGGACGCCTCCAGCAGCCCCTCCCGGCCGTTCGCCGGGTCGAGCTGATATGTCTTGCGGTCACCGACGAGCGTGGATTCCACGGCGTCGCGGAACGGGCCGTAGAACGCAGACGCGTACTTCGCCGAGTACGCCAGGAGCACGACATCCGTTCGCCCCGCCGCATCGAGCGCTTCGCGAACCGCGGCGACCTGACCGTCCATCATTCCCGACAGACCCAGGATCTCGGCTCCGGCGTCAGCCTGGGCGAGCGCCATTGCCGTGTATCTCTCGAGCGTCGCATCGTTGTCGACGCCGCCGTGCGCATCGAGCACCCCGCAGTGCCCGTGGTCGGTGAACTCGTCAAGGCACAGGTCGGCCTGCACGGTGAGCCGGCCCGCAGCTGCAGTCCGGGCAACGCGGATGGCCCGGTTGAGGATGCCGTCGGGGTCGGCGGCCCCGGATCCGACGGCATCCCGGGCAAGGGGCACACCGAACAGCATGATGCCGCCAAGGCCCGCGTCGGCTGCGGCATCCACGACCTGCGGCAGCGTCTCGAGGGTCTCCTGCCGAACACCCGGCATCGTCGCGATCGGTTGCGGTTCGTCCCGCTCTGTCACGAAGACCGGGAGCACGAGCGCGGATGCCGACAGCGCGTTCTCGGTGACCAAGCGCCGCATGGCGGGGGTCTGCCGCAACCGACGTGGGCGGTGAGAGGGAAAGGTCGTCATGCTCGAGTCTCCAACGATCTGTGGGGAAGGGCGGCGATCAGCGCCTCGATGCTCTGTTCGGGGGAAGTCAGCGACACGGTGAGCCCGCGACGCTCGGCATCCCGGGTTGTACCGGGGCCGAGCGAGGCAAGGACCGTGTGCTCGGGGAGGGCGCCGACCTGATGGCTGAGCTCTCGAACGACGCTCGTCGAGGTCAAGAGAACGGTGTCGATCCGCCCCGATCGAAGATCGTCGACGATCGCCTCAGCGAGGTCGACACCGACAGTGCGGTAGGCGATGCAGACGTCCACGTCGTAGCCGCGGATCTCGAGCTCGTCGCTGACCACAGCCATGGCGAGGTCAGAGCGCAACACGAGGCACCGCCCGACGCCCGCCGGATCATGGGCCGAGCACCACTGCTGGGTGAGGCTCAACGCCGACGAGCGCCCGGCAGGAACGAAGTCGACCTCGAACCCGGCATCCACGACGGCGCGGGCCGTCGCACGCCCGACCGCGGCGACGCGTGTGGCAGCAGGAATCTCGACGTCCGCCACGCGGAGGTGTTCGAGCGCGGCGGCACTGGTGATGAACACCCAGTCGTACTCGCCGGCGGCCAGCGCTGCGAAGGAGCGGTCTCGGGCCTGCAGATCCCGCGGGGGTTTTGTCTCGATCAGCGGCGCGATGACAGCCACCGCGCCGCGGTCGGTGAGCAGGCGCGCGACGCGCTCCCCCCACGCTCCGCCGCGCGGCACCAGCACGGTGCGTCCCGCCAGTGGTTCACTCATCGAGTTCATCGACCCCGCGGTCTCGGAGCACCCGCACGACCCGTTCAGCAAGCGCCGCCCGGCCCGCCGGTTCGGCGACGACGGCGACTGGCGCGGCGTCCTCGACACGGATGCTGCGCGACCCGTCACTCCGGTAGACCGTCGCGGCGACCTCCACGCTCTCGCCGTTCTGGATCGCAGAGATACCGACAGGCGCAGCACAGCCGGCTTCGAGCTCTGCGAGCACCGCCCGCTCCACGAGCGCGGGGATCGCGGCGGCTGGATCGTTCAGGCCCCGCAGGGCGCGGCCCAGCTCGGTGGTCGTATCAGCCGTGCGGATCTCGATCGCCAGTGCCCCTTGACCTGCCGAGGTCGGCCACGCGTGCAGGTCGAACAGCTCGGCGATCTCGCCGTCCCGACCGATCCGGCGAAGGCCCGCTTCGGCGAGGACGATCGCGTCATACTCGCCGTCTGTGACCTTGCGCAGGCGCGTGTCGACATTGCCGCGGATGTCGGCGACAACGAGATCAGGCCGCCGCTCCAGCACCTGAGCGGCCCGGCGCGGGGAGCCGGTCCCCACGCGCGCGCCGGCGGGGAGCTCCGCAAGGGTCACGCCGCCGCGCGAACACAGGGCATCGCGCTGACCCTCGCGCTCGGGAACCGCGATCAGCGTGAGGCCCGGGTAGGCAGCGTTCGGCAGGTCCTTGAGGGAGTGCACGATCAGGTCGCACTCCCCCGCGAGCAACGCTTCGCGCAACGCCGTCGCGAACACACCCGTGCCGCCCAGCGACGCGAGAGAACCGGTGGCGACATCGCCGTGCGTCGTGAGGGGGACGAGCTCGACCTCGAGGCCCGACGATGCTGTCAGCATCCGGGCTACCGTTCCGGACTGCGTCATCGCCAGCGTGCTGGCCCGGGTCCCCAAGCGCACGGTCACGGCGTCAACCCCGCGAGTGCCGGGCGGAAGCCCAGCCTGGCGTTCTCGCAGCATCCGGGCCGGCACACGTCGAACCAGGGACCGAGGGACGTGACCCGCTCGCGCTGCGACGCGGGCGTACCCTGCAGCCGCTCCTCGATGAGGTCAACGAGGCCCGCGACGTAGGTGGGCGATGTTCCCGGGGTCGCGGTGCGTACGGCGACAAGACCGAGCTCGGTGGCGGTCTCGATGGCTTCGGTGTCGAGGTCCCACATGACTTCCATGTGGTCGCTGACAAACCCGAGGGGAACGATCAGCACTCCGCGCCGGCCCTGCGCGGGCAGCGCGGCGATCGCGTCATTGACGTCGGGCTCGAGCCACGGCACCGACGGCGGCCCTGAGCGGCTCTGGTACACCAGCTGCCAGGGGCTCTCGGACCCGAGCGTTCGCATGATCTGCTCCGCGACGGCGGTGTGCTGAGCGGCATAGGCGCCGCCCGGCCCGAAGTCGCGGTCGCGCGGACCGGAGCGTTCGGCATCGGCGACGGGAATCGAGTGCGTCGAGAAGAGCACCTCGATCTCGTCCGGCTTCTCGATGCCGTGCTCTCGCAGCTTCTCCAGCCCCGACCGGATGCCATCGACGAAGGGAGTCACGAAGCCCGGGTGATCGAAGAACTGGGCGACCTTGTCGATCTGCAGCTGCTCCCCGACACCCGTCGCCTCGAGCGCATCGGCGAGGTCCTCCCGGTACTGCCGGCACGACGAATAGGAGCTGTAGGCGCTCGTTGCCAGCGCCAGGACGCGCCGGTGATCGTCGGCGTGCAGCTGCTGCACGGCGTCGGCGACGTACGGCATCCAGTTGCGATTTCCCCAGTACACCGGCAGGTCGATGCCGCGCGCGCGAAGCTCGGCATCGAGGGCGGCGACCAGGTCGCGGTTCTGCTGGTTGATGGGTGAGACCCCACCGAAGTGGCGGTAGTGGTGCGCGACCTCCTCGAGGCGCTCGTCGGGGATGCCGCGGCCGGCCGTGACGTTGCGTAGAAACGGGATGACGTCATCCTGCCCCTCGGGTCCACCGAACCCGAGCAGCAGCAGCGCGTCGTACGCGACGGGTTCTTCCACGTGTGCCGGGCCGGATTCCGCCGCGGGCGTCGCACCGCACACCGCAGCCCCCGGCGCGCAGTAGGCACCGGTCGCGTGCGGGGGCTTGGGCCGGAAGTTCTCGGCGGTCACGACAGGACGTCCTCGAGCTCGCCGACCTCGACGCGTCTCCCGGTGAAGAACGGGACTTCCTCACGCACATGACGGCGGGCATCCGTCGCGCGAAGATCGCGCATCATGTCGACAAGGCTCAGCAGGTTGTCGCTTTCCAACGGCAAGAGCCACTCGTAGTCGCTGAGCGCGAAAGTCGAGACCGTGTTGGCCACGACATCACGGAAAGCGCTGCCTTTGCGGCCGTGCTCGGCGAGCATCGCTGAGCGCTCCTGCTCGGGAAGCAGATACCACTCATAGCTGCGCACGAACGGGTAGAGGCAGAGCCATTCGCGGGGTGCCTCCCCGCGCAGGTATCCGGGAACATGTCGCTTGTTGAACTCGGCCTCGCGGTGAACGCCCATGGCACTCCACGTGATGCTCGCCTCGCGCAGCGCCGAGGTGCGACGAAGCCTGCGCAGTGCAGCCTGGAGTGCCGCCGGGTCCTCGCCGTGCAGCCACACCATGAGGTCGGCATCCGCGCGCATGCCGGTGACGTCGTAGAGCCCGCGCAGGGTCACGCCGGCGGCGGGAAGCTCTGCGACCTCGCGCTCCAGGTCACCGAACTCCGGCGCCGCCACACGCGGCACCTCAAGCACCGTGAAGAGGGTGTAGCCAGCGGGCGTCGACTCAGCCTCGGGGCTCGAGGCGGTGGGGGTAGCGGGATCGATCACGATTCCTCCAGTCAGAAGCGGCGGTGCGGGTCAGGAAGCGGTGGATGCGAGCGACGGCGCCGCGAACGCGTGGATCAGGGTTGCGGCGAGCTCGCGCGCGTGCGGCACCACCGAGGCAAGGCCGGTGCCCGCCACGGCGGCGCCGGCGAGGTGCAGGCGGGGGTCAGCGGCGATGACGGGCGTCGTGGACGACGACGAGGACGCATCCCAGCGGCGCACGTGCAGCTCGCGCACGTCCTGCGGCGCCACCGAAACTCCCGTGACGGCGCTGATCGCCGCCGCGACGGATGCCTCATCGAACGCGCCTGTGACGCCGTCGCGCGCCGAGAGCCGGACGACGTGGTGGTGGGGCTCGAGTTTCTCATCGAGCCACTGCCACTTGGCGTTGGCGTGCGTGAGCGCCTTCGCACCGATGGGTGCAGCGTCGGCGATCAGCGCTCCCGTGCCGACCGGGTGAGCATCCAGGCCCGGCGAACGCACGAGCGCGATCGCCAGCTCGACCGGCGTTTCGTCACCATCACTGTGCTCGCCGAGGAGTCGGAGCGCCTCGTCGCGACGGGTGGCGATGACAACGGTTCGGGAGCGGGTCGCGGTGCTGCCGGCATCCACGCTCAGCACCTCGTCGCGTGCCCCGTGGCCCACGCTTTCCCGCGTGCTTTCGGCACCATGGATGCGACGAACCGGGGTATCGAGCAGGATGGTCGCCCCGGCGGCGCGGGCGCGGGCTGCCAGTTCGACGGGCAGCCGCCACATGCCGCCGACGATCCCCGCGACAGCGCTGCCGGGGCGGGGCCCCGCGGCAAGCTCGGCGACGGCATCCGTCAGCGCGCCGGTCTGCATGAACCGCTGCCAGAGCTGCGGGTGCACCACCGAGAGCTTCAGGTCGCGGGCAGAGCGCGAGTAGACGCCGCGGCAGACGGTGTCTACCACCGCGCTTGCCAGGTCATCACCGAGTCGTGTGGCGACGAGGTCGTAGAGCGAAGGCTCCTCGGCGGGCACGGGCAGCACCTGCTCGGCGCGGGGCGGTACGAGCGCCAGGATGTCGGCAGCGCTGGGATCGGCGGGGATCCCCAGGACGCTCTGTCGCGGGAGCGGGGCGCGACGGATGCCGGAGTCGCCGCCGGCAACGAGCCACGCCCCGGCGGGGTTCGGGGCCGTGACAGTGACGGGAAGCTGCCAGCGGTCGATGAGATCTGTCACGCCGGCCGTTCGGGTTGCGAACGACTCGGCACCGGCATCCACAGCGACCTGTCCCGCACCGTCGATGATGACCGGCGCGAGCATGCCGCCCACCCGGTCGGAGGCGGCCACGACGACGGTCCGGAGCCCCGCGGCGGCGGTCTCAGCGGCAACGACCAGGCCAGCCATCCCCGCGCCGACGATGCAGACATCCGCGGGCGACGGTGCTCCCGACGTCTCAGCGGGCATCGTGCACCATCGCGACAAGATCCGTGAGCACGTCAGGATCGGTCTCGGGCGGAACCCCATGCCCGAGGTTGAAGACGTGTGCGCGGGCCGCGCGGCCCGCCGCGATGATCCGAGAGACCTCGGCGGCGCGGACCTCGGCCGGGGCGAACAGCATCGCGGGATCCAGGTTCCCCTGCACGGTGACCGCTCTCCCGATCCGCGTCACTGCCTCGTCGAGATCGATCCGGTGGTCGATGCCGACAACGTCGAGATCCAGGCCCGCGATGTCGGCGAGAAGGTCGGAGGTGCCGACGCCGAAGTGCGAGAGCGGAATGCGCGGCATCCCCGAGCCCGCGGGAGGTTCGATCTGCCGCGCGTGAGCGAGCGCCCTTTCGGAGGCCGGGAGTGCTGCCCGCCGGTACAGGCGCGGTGACAGGGAGCCGGCCCAGGAGTCGAACAACTGCGCGGCGCTGGCACCGGCCTCGATCTGGAGGGCGAGGAACCGCCCGCTGATCTCGGCAAGCCACTGCGTGAGCGCGGCCCATCCTGCCGGGTCCTCGTGGATCAGGCGGCGGGCGGCGAGGTGATCCTTGGAGGGCCCGCCCTCGACGAGGTAAGCCGCGAGCGTGAACGGGGCCCCCGCGAAACCGATGAGCGGGAGGGGCGTGTCGCGGGCGGCAGACTCGTCCCCCAGCATCTCGGTCGTGCGGCGCACGGCGTCGATGATCGACGCGCCCCGCTCGGTGACGGTCTGCGGGTCGATCGCGGTGACCCGCGCGATATCGGCGGCCGTGCGGACGGGCTCGGTGAAGACGGGGCCACGACCAGCCACGATGCGCACATCGACCCCGGCCAGCACCAGCGGCACAACGATGTCGCTGAAGAAGATGGCAGCGTCCACACCGTGACGGCGCACCGGCTGCAGCGTGATCTCGCTGGCAAGAGCGGGGTTCAAGCAGGCGTCGAGCATCGAGCCGGTCTCACGCAGCGCGCGGTATTCGGGAAGGGAACGGCCGGCCTGCCGCATGAACCACACGGGGGTGGTGGCAGGCCGGTGACCGAGGAAGGCGCGGATGAGATGCGAGTCCTTCGTCGCGTGCGCAACGAGCGGATGCTGATCGGAGAGCTGCATAGTTAATCGATATACTAACCAGTCGACGCGAGGAGGAAGCGATGCTGGTCTGCCTATCGGCCAACCACCGGGCTACCCCGTTTGCCTCCCTCGAGCGTCTCGCGGCGGTGGGCGACGACGTCCGCCGCGATATCCCCCTCGCCCACGAGTCGATCGGCGGCGCCGTGGTGCTCGCAACCTGCAACCGGTTCGAGGCCTACCTCGATATCGACCCCGACGAGGGCCACTCGGCTGAATCCGCCGTCACTGCCGCGCTCGGCGAACTGGCCGACGCCTCGGGAATCGCCTACCGAGAGCTGCGCGAGACACTCGATGTCACTGTCGGAAATCGCGTCGCTCATCATCTGTTCGCCGTCGCGTCGGGCCTGGATTCGGTCGTCGTCGGCGAAGACGAGATCGCAGGTCAGGTCACCCGCGCTTACGAAGACGCGCGCGGCGAAGGGATGACGACGCGCGCCCTCGAGCATCTCTTCGAGCGCGCGAAAGAGACATCGCGAACGGTCAAGAACTCGGCGCGGGTGGGTGAATCCGGCCGCTCCCTGGTTCGCCTCGCCCTCGAACTCGCCTCCTCGCGGATCACCGACTGGTCGAGCGCCCGTGTGCTCCTCATCGGAACCGGTCAGTATGCCGCGGCGGCGTTGGCGGCCCTGCGCGTGCGCGGTGCGCGCGGCATCCGTGTTCATTCGGCATCCGGTCGTAGTCCGGAGTTCGCCCAGCGACACGGCCTGATCCCGGTCGACCCTGATTCGTATCACGCCGAGATCGCGTCGGCTGATGTCATCGTGACCTGCACGACCCGGGTCGTGCTCGGCGGCGACGAACTGGATGCCGGTCGCGCCGCGGTGACGGTCGCAGCGGAGCGGCTCCTGGTGATCGACCTCGGCATGCCTCGGAACGTCGCTGCCGACGTTGCGGAACGTCACGGCGTCGAGGTGCTCGACCTCGAGACGATTCGCCTACACGCACCGCTCGACGAATTCGCCTCGCTCGCCGACGCGAAGGCGATCGTCGCCGATGCAGCGCTACGCCACGCAGGAGCGGGGAGGGTCCACGATGTCGCGCCCGCCGTTCGGGCCGCGCGGGCGTGGGTACAAAAGCTCTTGGATGCCGAGATCGCCCGCCTCCCCGAGAACTCGTCCGAGAGTTCCCTGAAGACCGAACGGGCGCTCCGGCATTTTGCCGGCGTGATCATGCATCACATCGTTGCGCGCGGCCATACACTGGCCTCCTCCGGGGAGGGCGAACGCTGGTCAACGGCGGTCGGAACAGTTTTCTCGGAGGCGCCGAATCCCGGCACGTGAGTGAGCATGACCCAGCATCCCGACCAGACACCGATCCCGTTGCCGCGCGCGCGAGTCACGGTGAAGGATGTCGCAGCCAAAGCCGGCGTATCCACGGCGGCGGTCAGTCAGGCACTCAATGGCCGGGGCGCGCTCAGCGCCGAGACGAGGAAGCGGATCCTCGGTGCCGCAACCGACCTCGGGTACTCCCCCGATCGGTACGCCGCAGCGCTCCGGCGCGGGCGGACACTCTCGATCGGGTACGTCGCGTCGCCGCCGCTTGACCCGGTGCGCGAGGCGGCTCAGGCGCAGTACGCCATGCGTCAGCTCAGTGCCCTCGTTGACGCTGCGGCCGCGCACCAGTTCACGGTCACCGTCATCCCCACAGCACGCCCGGAGCTGCTGCGCAGCGCACGGGTCGACGCCGTGTACGCGCCCGACGCGCGTGAGAGCGACCCGCTGCTGGCGATCGCGGCAGCGCAGAGCATCCCGGTCATTACCAACGACCTGCCCCTTCCGCCGGATGCGGGGATGTGGATCCGCACCGGATACGAGGATGCCGCGACCGCAGCCCTCGACCTGCTTGCTGCAAGCGGCGCGGCAAACATCGGGCTTCTCACCGGCGAGCCGGGGCTCCCCCGTCTGGAGATCGGCGAGACCGTCTACGCGCAGTGGTGCGCGGACCGCGGGCAGAACCCGATCGTTGCGCGAGTGGATGCCGCGAGCCTGGAGCTTGCCGGGAGCATCCGCGAGCTCCTCCTGCGCGGGGTTGACGGACTGTTCTCCTTCGCTCCGGAGGGGCCGCGCCTCTTTCTCGACCTCACCGCGCTCGATGTCGTGCTGCCGCGCGACCTTCAGCTTGTCGCCCTGTGCCTGCACGACTGTGCTCTCAATCGACGACTGAGCGTCACCCACGTGTGTGTGCATCCCGAGCACGCGCCGGCACTGCTGTTTCCCGAGCTGGTCGCGGCGCTGGAAACGGCAAGCACGCCGACCTCCCCCGTGGTCCTGCCGTGGGAGCTGGTGGGCGGATCGACCACCCGCGCGGCACCGAGTCACGTTCGTCTGGTCGCCACCTCAGCGGGCGTTGCAGCTCACTCGAACGTGCCGTAGACCTCGATCGTGTTCGCGGCAACCTGAGCGGCAAGCTCATCGACCGGCACGCCCAGTTCCGCGGCCATGAACCGCAGCGTGATGGGCACAAGATAGGGCGCATTCGGCCGCCCCCGGTGAGGTACCGGGGTGAGGAAAGGCGCGTCGGTTTCGACGAGGATGCGCTCCAGCGGGGTCACGGCGAGGGCATCGCGCAGGTTCTGCGCGTTTTTGAACGTGATGTTGCCGGCGAAGGACAGGTAATAGCCACGGTCGGCGGCAACGCGCGCCATCTCGGCGCCCCCCGAGAAGCAGTGGAACACGGTCTTTTCTGGGGCTCCCACGCTCTCGAGCACGCGAAAAACCTCGTCGTGCGCATCCCGGTCGTGGATCTGCATCGCGATGCCGTGTTTCTTGGCCAGTGCGATGTGAGCTTCGAACGATCGGTACTGGGCCGGCTGGCCCGCGGCATCCGTGCGGAAGAAGTCGAGCCCCGTCTCGCCGATTGCGCGCACCCGCGGGTGGGCGGCAAGCTCGTCCATCACCGCGATAGCGGCATCGAGTTCCCCCGCCGCCTCGTAGGTCGGCGCCTCGTTCGGGTGGATCGCGACTGCCGCGAGAACCTGCGGATGCTGCTCGGCAGCCCACACCGCCCAGCGCGAGGACTCCACGTCGCCGGATGCCTGCACGACCCCTGCGATCCCGGCCGAGGCCGCCCGGGCGAGTTGCTCGTCGAGGCTCAGCGGGTCGTCGCCATCCATGATCTCGAGGTGGCAGTGATTGTCGTATACGGCCACCGCGAGCGGCTCGGGCAGTTCAGGATAGGTGAGGTCCCGCCTGCCCGACGCCGACCGCTCCCGCACGTAAGCGCTCGGGTCGTCAGTCATGTCGTTTCGTCTCCTCGCCGCGCTCGTCGCTCAACGAGCGCATGTCGCGTCCGCCCGTTGAGCGAGCGTAGCGAGTCGAAACGCCCCGAGCTGCCGCATCACGCCGGCTGCTCGACCCGGGGGAACAGCGGCGCCAGGCCATTGACCGAGGTGCCCGGCTTCAACTGTCCCCAGGTCCCAGCCTCGCGAAGCGGCTGGTCCTGCAGGCGGCCGATGGTCTCAGCGGCCCCCAGAGCAATCCAGAGCCTCTCGGTCGCGATCGGCATCACCGGCGAGAGCAGCTGTGCGAGAGCGCGCAACCCCTCGGCCGCGGTGTAGAGAACCGTCTCCAGGCGCGGTCGAAGCGCGTCATCCTTTGCGAGCGCCCACGGCTCGTTCTCGGTGATGTAGCCGTTGAGCTCGTCGACGATCGTCCAGATCGCCCCGATCGCCTCGTCGATGCGGAACCGCTCGATCGCAGCATCTGCGTTCGCGGCAGCGTCCGCAACAACCCGCTGGATCGCGAGGTCGGCATCCGTGTACTTCGCGGGCGGCGGCACGATGCCCTCGAAATACCGCTCGATCATCGCGACAGTGCGCGAGGCGAGGTTTCCGAATCCGTTCGCAAGCTCCGCCTGGTAGCGCGCCGACAGGTCCTCCCACGAGAACGAGCCGTCCTGCCCGAACGCGATAGCCGAGAGGAAATAGAAGCGGTAGGCGTCGGAGCCGAAGACGTCGGTGATCTCGGTCGGCGCGATGCCGGTGAGCTTGGATTTCGACATCTTCTCGCCGCCCACCAGCAGCCAGCCGTGCGCGAACACGCCGCGGGGAACCTCGACGCCGGCAGCCATGAGCATCGCCGGCCAGATGACGGCGTGGAAGCGCAGGATGTCCTTGCCCACGACGTGATAGGCCGGCCAACGGCGTGCGAACTGCTCGGGGTCGGATCCGTAGCCGACAGCCGTGGCGTAGTTCAGGAGCGCATCCACCCACACATAGATGACGTGCGAAGGATCCCAGGGCACCTTGATGCCCCAGTCGAACGTCGACCGCGAGATCGAGAGATCCTTCAGGCCGCTGCGAACGAAGGATGCCACCTCGTTGCGCGCCGACTCGGGCCTCACGAAATCGGGCACGCTCTTATAGAGGTCGAGCAAGCGGTCCTGGAACTCGCTGAGCTTGAAGAAGTAGTTCTTCTCCTGCAGCAGCTCCAGCGGCTTCGAGTGGATCGCGCAGACCTTGAGGCCTTCGAACGCGCCAGTGCCGTCCTGGATCTCGGCCTCGGTCTTGAACTCCTCACAACCCACGCAGTAGAGCGCTTCGAACTCGCCGGCGTAGATGTAGCCGTTGTCGTAGATCGCCTGAACGAACTGCGTCACGCGTTCTTCGTGGCGCGCCTGCGTCGTGCGGATGAAGTCGTCGTTGGCGACATCGAGCGTCTTCAGCAGCGGAAACCACGATTCGCCCACGAGCCGGTCGACCCACTCCTGCGGGGTAGCACCGTTGGCGGCTGCAGCCCGCAGCATCTTCTGGCCGTGCTCGTCGGTTCCGGTCAGCATCCAGGTGTCATCGCCTGACTGTCGGTGCCAACGCGCGAGTGTATCCACGGCGACCGTCGTGTACCCGTGCCCGATGTGCGGGACATCGCTCGGGTAGTAGATCGGCGTCGTGATGTAGAAGGAACTGCCGGAACTCACCCGAGAAGTCTAGTTCGGGCCGATGCCGCCCCGCGGGTCTATGACAGCGACGCGTTGTAGAGCTCACGCGAGGAGTGGCCGGATGCCGCGGCGACCTCCGCGCAGGCATCCTTCAGGCGCTTTCCCTGCGCGAGGAGATCTGAAACGTAGGCCACCGCGTCGTCGAACGACATCGCGGGACCGGCGGCGCCACCGACGACGATGACGATCTCTCCCCTGATCCCCTCAGCTGCCCAGGCGGCCAGATCCTCAAGCGGTCCCCGGCGTACCTCCTCGTGGAGCTTGGTGAGCTCCCGGCACACGACGGCGGCGCGGTCGACGCCGAAGATGCCAGCCATGTCAGAAAGGGTCTGCGCGCACCGCGCCGGCGACTCGAAGAACACCATTGTGCGCGGCTCAGCGCGCAGCGCCGACAACGCGCTGCGCCGCTCCCCCGACTTACGCGGCACAAACCCCTCGAACGTGAATCGATCCGTCGGAAGGCCCGAGACTGCCAGGGCCGCGAGAACCGCGCTCGGACCCGGCAGCACACTCACGGCGACCCCGGCCGCCGCCGCCGTGGCAACGACCCCGAATCCCGGGTCACTGATGGTCGGCATCCCGGCATCCGACAGCAGCAGCACGTCGGTATCTCGTGCGAGCTCGACGAGCTCAGCCGCGCGCGCCTTCTCGTTGTGGTCGTGCAGGGCAATCAGCCGGGGCCGGTTCTGGATGCCGAGAGCTGCAAGCAGCCGCTGTGTCGTGCGGGTGTCTTCGGAGGCGACCACCTGGGCGCTTTCCAGCGCTTCGACAAGGCGCCGAGAAGCGTCGCCGAGATTACCGATGGGCGTGGCGGCGAGGATGATCACGGCCCCAGCCTAGGGCTGACGCCTCAGGCTGGGGCCGTGCCCACTCGGCTGACTCAGCTGTTGCCCGAGCGCCGCTTGTTGTAGACGTCGAAGGCGACAGCAAGCAGCAGCACGAGCCCCTTGACCGCCTGCTGCCACTCGATACCGATACCCATGATCGACATACCGTTGTTGAGCACACCGATGATCGCACCACCGATGAAGGCTGCCGAGATCGCCGAGATCGTCCGGCTGCTACCGACCCGACCGACAGGTCGATGTGACCCGCGATGATGACCATCACCGTGCCGATTGCGAGAACCAGGATGTAGCCGTTCTGGACGATCAGGTTCGAGATGTTCTGCGGGCGCAGCAGGATGCCGTCGGTCGTGATCGTGAAGAACACCACGACCGCGATGAGGGCGATGAAGATGCCGTTCTTGCCGAGGTCGCCGAGGATGTTGCTGAACCACCGGGTGAACTTATTGTCGGGCGGGTTGACGAGCGCTCCGGCTGCCGGGGATTCCGTGGCGAGCGCGCTCGTGCAGCGCTGCAGCGACGGTGTCATCGAGCGGGCCAGACTGGGAGACCAGAAGCGCGTGGCGCGCTGCGACCTCGAGAGCGGATGCGACCCGCATCGCCGCGCGCAGATCAGCGCCGACCGCGAAGACGCCGACGGCGCGAACGAGAGCAACCGAGCCCTCGGGTCCCAGCACCCGCGCTACTGCGTCAGCCAGCGCTTCGGGATCGGCACGATCCGTGACCGTGACCGGAACCGGTCCGCCGAACTCTTCGGCGGCAGCGACGGTGAGGCACGGCAGCGAGTCGGCGCGCGCCGCCCACGCCAGCGCATACGGCGAATCTTCCTGCGAATTCTCCCGCTCAGTGGCAGATCACGCCAGGACGAGGGCCTCGTCTCCAGCGATCGGCGCCCAGAGCTCGATGCGCTGCCGTCGAGCCTGGAGACACTCACCGACGTGCCGGCAACATGGGCGGCGTTCGCGACGGAAGCCGGGCTCGCGGGTCCCTGGCGGGCATCGGACGGAACCGTCGCCGGCTTCCGGACTGCCGTTCTCGCACAACGCCGCGGCATCCGTGTGCTGTCTCGAGCACTCGCTGCAGCTCTTCGAATCACCGCCGACCTGGGCCTTGATCTCGTCGTGGACCCGATGACCGCTGGCGCCGTGGCCTTGCACGCACAGGGAGCCGGTCCGTTCGAACGTCGAGCGGTCGTGGCCGGACACACGATTCGGGCGACGGATGCCGACTGAGCATTCGGTAGCGGCCCTGTCCTGGAAGGCGGCGCGCTGCAGATCGCCGGCTTCCTGCTCGGTGTCACCGACGATCCGCCCCGGCCCCCGGCCGCGGCCTCGGCGCCGCCGGAACTCGCAGTCCCGCCCGAATAGGCTGTCACCGTGACCACCATCGTCGACAGCCCCGCGCGTCCGACGGTGTACGACCGTGTCAGCACCCGAATCGCGGCTTCCCCCCGGCTCCAGATCGCGGTGCCGGCGGCGGTGACTGCGATTGCCGGCATCCTGCGCTTCTGGAACCTCGGACACCCGCACGAACTGGTCTTCGACGAGACCTATTACGTGAAGGATGCCTGGTCGCAGTGGAACCTCGGGTTCGCCGCGAAGTGGCCCGATGAAGCCGACGCGCGCTTCGCGGCCGGCGAGACCGACATCTTCCTCGACGATGGAAGCTACGTCGTCCACCCGCCGCTGGGGAAGTTCCTCATCGGCGCCGGGATGGCGTTGTTCGGCGCCGATTCGTCAGTCGGGTGGCGCTTTGCCACGGCACTGTTCGGCACGCTCGCCGTGCTCCTGCTCTATGTCGTTGCTCTCACGCTTACCCGGTCGATCGGTGTGGCGACGGCAGCAGCCGGGCTGATGGCGATCGATGGCCTCGCGATCGTGCTGAGTCGAGTCGCGTTGCTGGACACCTTCGTCATGTTCTTCACCCTGCTGGCGTTCTGGTTCGTGCTGCTGGATCGACGATGGCTTCGCGAACGGGAGTGGCCGCGCCGATTGGCGACGGGACGCTGGGGATCGGAGTCTCGCTGGGGTCCGGTGTTCTGGGCACGGCCGTGGGTTGTCGCGGCGGGGCTTGCCGCAGGAGCCGCGACAGCCGTGAAGTGGTCGGGCCTGTACGTGCTCGCCGGTATCGGGATCTACCTCGTCATCGTCGACGCACTGGACCGCCGCCAGCGCGGCGTGGAGCACTGGCCCGCCGATGCCGCGGTGCGGCAGGGGCCGGTGACCTTCGTGCTGCTCGTGCCGCCGGCACTCCTTCTTTACCTCGCGACGTGGACGGGGTGGCTTCTCACCGACGGCGGATACGACAGGCACACCGTCGACGGCTCGCCGGCTACCGGCTTCTGGTCGTGGGTGCCGCTGTCGCTGCAGAATCTGTGGGCCTACCACCAGTCGATGTACGGCTTCCACGTGGGGCTGTCAGCAAGCCACAGCTACGCGAGCCCCGCATGGCAGTGGCCGCTCCTGGCCAGACCGACCTCGATGTTCTATCACAGCGATGCTCTTGGCGAGGCTGGCTGCACGGCAGCTTCGGGGTGCGTGCAGAATATCTACTCGATGCCGAACCCGCTCGTGTGGTACGCCGCCATCGCAGCCACCGTCTACCTCGTCATCCGGTTCATCCGACGCCGCGACCTCGCCTCGGGCTTCGTCCTGACCGGCGTCGCCGTCACCTGGGTGCCGTGGCTGCTGTATCCCGAGCGAACGGTGTTCCAGTTCTACACGGTCGTGATGCTGCCCTTTCTGCTGCTGGCGCTGGGGATTGCGCTGCGTGATCTCGCCCATCCGGCCGGGGCCAGTCCCGACAGGCGCGTGACGGGTCAGCGGGTGGTGGCCGTCTTCGTCATCGTCGCGGTGGTGCTCTCAGCGTTCTGGTACCCGATCCTCACGGCGACGACCGCACCGTACGACTTCTGGCGACTCCACAACTGGTCGCCCACCTGGATTTGACGCGTAGCGCTCAGTTGACCTCGTCGGGATGCGCCGAGACACGCCCCGAACCATCGCCCGGGTCGATCGCGTCGATTGCGGCGATCTCGGCATCCGTTAACGCGAAATCGACGATGTCGATGTTCTCGGCCAGCCGCTCACGTCGCACCGACTTCGGGAACACGATGTTGCCCTTATCGAGGTGCCAGCGCAGCACGACCTGCGCCGGGGTCTTGCCGTGGGCAGCTGCCGCGTCCGCGACCGCGGGGATCGAGAACAGGTCGTACTTGCCCTGTCCGAGCGGACCCCAGGCTTCGATCCGGATGCCGCGAGCGAGTGCCCACTCGACGACCTCGCGCTGCTGATAGGCGGGGTGAAGCTCGATCTGATCGACCACCGGGCTGACACCGGTCTCGGCGATGATGCGCTCGAGATGGGGCACGAGGAAGTTCGAGACCCCGATGCTGCGGGTAAGTCCCGCATCGCGCAGGTCGATCAGACGCTCCCACGCGTGAACGTAGTTGTCGCGTGCGGGGGTCGGCCAGTGCACGAGGTACAGGTCGACGGCATCGAGCCCAAGCTTGTCGAGGCTTTCGCCGAGCGCGGCGCGAGGCTCGTCGCCGTCGTGGCGGTCGTTCCAGAGCTTGGTCGTGATGAACAGGTCCTCACGCGGGATGCCGCTCTCGGCGATCGCGGCGCCGACTCCCTCTTCGTTGCCGTAGATGGCAGCCGTGTCGATATGCCGATAACCGAGTTCGAACGCCTCGAGCACGGCCCGACGCGTGTCGTCGGCCGGAACCTTGAACACGCCGTACCCGACCTGCGGAATGCGGTTGTCATCGAGAAGCTGCACCGAGGGAATCGTCATGTTCCCAGCGTATGCGGCATGGCACAGCCCGGGAGGCCGTGCATGACGCGAAGAAGACCGCACCGTCGCGCAATATGCTGTGCGCATGTTCAGCTATACCCCAGCGGCTGCCGATCGGGACGCCTGGGGTCTGATCACCGATCGATTCGTCCTGACGATCGCGACCGACGCGGGCCATGCACTGGAGCTGTGGCGGACGATGACCACCCAGGATGCGACGCTGGAGAGCATCCTCGAAGCCCTGGTCACCCGCGGGGTGCGAGTGATCCCCGACTTCGCACTGATCGAACTGCTGGATGCCTCGACCGGCTCGGCTTCCCTCGCCCTGCGCGGTCGAGGACGGGCCGAGGTCGGCAGCTCCCAGCAACAGCGCTACTCGGGCAAGGGCGCGGCCACGTGGGTCGAAGCATCGACGCAGCAGATCGCCGAGCTGACGATCGGCTTGCGCGGAGAGCCCCCCGGGCCGGCGCGACTACCCGTTGAGCGCGGGGTCGTCCGCACCGAGCAGGTCCACTGGGGCATTCCACTTCCGGAGCTCGACATGGCTGTCGAGCAGTCGTCCGAGCCTCGCTGGGCAAGCGGTGTGGTGCCGAGCACCGACCCTGAGGACGGCGAGATCGACGACCGCACGGTGATCGGTTCGCGGGCGGCCGCCCGCGCGGATCTCGACGATGCCACCGTCCTCGGGCAGCGCCGAGTCGAGCCTCGCCTGGCTCTGCACTTCAGGAATGGCCCGCTCATTCCGATCGCAGGGACTGTCGTCTTCGGCCGCTCACCTACGCGCGCGGGCGCGACGACAGTGACCCTGGCTTCGCCGCGACACGAGGTGTCCGCAACCCACGCCGAGGTGGTCGCCGAGGGCGTTCAGCTGCGGCTCCGAGACCTCCGGTCCACGAACGGCACGTTCGTCACTGCAGGAGACGGCCCGACGATCGAGGTGCGCGACCGCGAGATCACGCTCGCCCCCGGCGACCGCGTCGATTTCGGCGACGGCAATATCGCCGAGGTGACCCTGGCACGCAAGGGCCGCCCCTCGGCCGGCGTTGCACGGTCGTGATTCGCATGTGATAGGAAATATTCGAACGGCCAGGGGGAACAAGGGCAGTCACGCATTTGAGCGCGGTACACGCACCCGACGGGGCCGCGCTCACTTCGGGGGGGAAACAATGGCAGGGCGCCTACCAGCGGCGCCGCCGATCCTCAGCGGATTCACCTATGTGAGACCGCTGGGCACCGGCGGCTTTGCCGACGTGTTCCTGTTCGAGCAGAACATGCCTCGCCGCCCCGTCGCCGTCAAGGTGCTGTTGCAAGACATCGTTGACGACGGCCTGCTGCGGATGTTCAACGCGGAAGCCGACGTCATGGCGCGCCTGAGCGCCCACCCCTCCATCCTCACGATCTACCAGGCCAGCGTCTCTGCGGACGGTCGCCCCTACATCGTGATGGAGCACTGCCCGAACTCGATGACCAACCGCTATCGACGCGAGCTCATACCGGTCGCCGAGATCGTCGCTCTCGGCGTGAAGATCGGGTCTGCCCTCGAAACCGCCCATCGCGCGGGTCTGCTGCACCGCGATATCAAGCCCTCGAACATCCTCATGACTGCCTTCGGGGCTCCGGTGCTATCGGACTTCGGGATCGCGGCCTCGATCAATGCCCGCGGCGACGGTGAGGTCTTCGCGATGTCTGTCCCGTGGAGCGCCCCAGAGGTCGTCGACGAATCGATCTCGGGCTCGATCCCTAGCGAGGTGTGGAGCCTCGGAGCGACGATCTACACGCTGCTCGCCGGCCGGAGCCCGTTCGAGATCGCCGGCAGCGGGCAGAACGGGCGGGATCAGCTCAAGGGCCGGATCCGCAAGGCTCAGTACACCCCGATAGGCCGATCGGATGTGCCCCCCTCGCTCGAAGCGGTGCTGCAGCGGTCGATGAGCAAGGACCCCGCACGGCGCCAGGCCTCGGCGGCGCAGTTCGCCTATGAGTTGCAGGTCGTCCAGCACGAGATGGGGCTCCCCTCGACACCCCTCGAGATTGCCGTCGACGAGTGGGCGGCCGCGGGAGCCGCGATCGACTTCCAGGACAACTCGCTGCGCGGCCCAGTCCGCCCCACCGTCGAGCACGCCTCCCGCCGGCCGCAGCGCGCGTCGCGCTCCACCGCGCGCCGGGTGAGTCTGGACGGCACAGTGCTCGCCGGGTCCTCGCCCTCACGACCTGCACGGAGCCGCTGGCTCATCCCGACGATCATCGCGGGCGCGGTGGCGGTCGGCGCCGCAGCGACGGTGACAGTCCTCGCCCTCACGGGGGTGTTCTGAGCGGATGACATCCACCCCGACGAGCCCGACAAGGCCCCGCTGGCGCGCACTCGTAGCCGGTGGGGCAACGGTCGCGGTCGTCGGCCTGGTCGTCGCGGCCGCAGCAGTCTGGCCAGGATTCGATGCACAGGAGACGCCGCTGCAGGATTCGTCCGTGTGGGCGCTGCAGACCGGCGACGGGCGGAACTATGCACGGGTGAACACGGCACTGGGCGAGCTCGTCACGGTCAAGCAGGTCGAGAACCCCAGCAGTCTCGCCCAGACGCAAGGGCATCTGTTCGTCTTCACCGATGGCGACAGCAAGTACGCGGATGTCTCGCTCCCCTCACCTCCCGACATCGACGCCGATGCCGCAGACGTCCTCCAGCCGACCCCGTCCGGAACCAGCGACGTGTCTTCGGCGGGCGACTATCTCGCCTATCTGACCGACACGGGCGACGTCTACGCCGCCCGCCTGTCGACCGGCGGTGCCGCGACGATCATCGACCCGTACGCCGACGTCGTGGTCGAACAGGGGCAGACGCGTCCGCGCATCGGTGCTGATGCGGTGACCGTGACCGACACCGGGACGGTGCTGGCGCTCTCGCTCGCGAGCGGGAGGATGTTCACCGCGGACGCCGCCACGGGCGAGATCACCGACGAGGAGGACGTTGAGATCCCGGCCACCGATGACGTGCAGCTCAGTCGGGTCGGCGGGCGGTGGGTCGTCTTGGAGCCCGCCAGCGGAACACTCTGGATCCAGGGCGTCGATGGTCCGATCTCTCTCGATGTCGATGAGAACGCGCGTCTTCAGAGTCCAGACCCGTCCGCTGCCGAGGTCTCGATCGCCGACGGAAGCGGTCTGGTGACGGTCGCCCTCGACGGTCAGAACACGCAGCGCATTGTCGAGGCCCAGGGTGCGCCCGCGCAGCCGACCTCCGTCGGGGGTGTCCTGTTCGGCGCATGGCTCACAGCCGAAGCTGGCACGCTGTGGTCCTCGGAGTCCGGAGCCACCGACCTCGACTACGCCGGAGCCGCCCTGGACGAGCAGCTGACGCCGGTCATCGCGGCCAACTCCGGACAGGCGATCCTCAACGAGACGACCTCCGGCTGGGTGTGGACGCTGCCCGATGGTGCGCTGGTCGCCTCGTCGCAGTCCTGGCGTGGCGAAGAGGCCGCCCGTCAACAGGAGCAGGACCAGAATGTGACGCCCGACCGCGTCCTCGACCCGCGACCTCCGGTCGCCGAGCCCGACTCCTTCGGCGTCCGTGCGGGGCGGGACGTTGTCCTGCCCGTGCTCCTGAACGACCACGACCCCAACGAGGATGTCCTGAGCATCATCGGCTCGTCGGTGACGGGGCTTGATCCGTCCTTCGGCACGATCCGTGTCGCAAATAAGAGTCAGCAGCTCGTCATCGAGGTCGCAGCGGGAGCCTCCGGCTCCGCGACCTTCTCGTACCGGGTGACGGATGGGACCACGGCCGACGGCCTCAACTCCGAGCCAGCCAGCGTGACCGTCAGCGTCGTCCCGGAGGATGTCAACAACGCGCCGATCTGGTGCGGTGGCGATCCGGGGTGTCTGGCCACGTGGCCCTCGCCCGATGTCCTGCCCGGCGGTACCGTCTCGGTGGACGTGATGGAGGCCTGGGTCGACCCGGACGGCGACCCCGTCTACCTCTCGGACGCCACCAACGGCACCGGCGTGGGAACGGTCGCCGCCGACCCTGCAGGCACGGTCACCTACCAACACCCGGATCCCAACACCACGACGGCGCTGAGCGTGCAGGTCGATGTCACCGTCTCGGATTCCCGTGGCGCGTCAACGAGCCAGCCCCTGTTCATCTCCGTCACCCCGTCGCCACAGCTGTCCGCCGACTCGTTCGCGTTGACCGGGGAACTCGGCCTGCCGATGTCGGTCACCCTGGATGACCGCGTGCACGGCACGAAGGGCGCGGTGTCGTTGACCGCCGTCAAGACGCTCAACGGTTCGACGGCCACCGTCGTCCCGAACTCCTCCGGGCTGTCCTTCACCTTCACCGCCGACCAGCCGGGCTCGCATGTCGTGCAGTACACCGTGCGCGATGACACCGGCGAGATGTCGGCGACCGTGCGGATTACGGTGCTCGATCCCGCGGAAGTCCGCATCTCGACGCCGCCGCTGACCGCCTTCGTCCGACCGAACGAGGATGCCTCGATCGACGTGCTCACCGCAGTCGAGAACCCGTCGGGGCGCGTCCTGCTGGTCAGTGATCTTCGCCCGGAGCCCGCCTCTGGCGCCTCGCTGAGCGTGGACGTCGTCGCACAGAGCCTGATCCGCGTGTCCGGTACCACCGCCGACGGGCAGCCCGGGCAGTTGGGTACGGTCCGGTACACGGTCTCGGACGGGACCGGGGATCCGAACGCCACCGCAACGGGCGAGCTGACCGTCATCCTGCTGCCATCCCCGAGCGCCAAGCCGCCGATCGCGACCGATGACACTGTCACCGTGCGCGTCGGCTCTCTCATCGACATCCCGGTTCTAGCCAACGACACCGCTCCCGCCGGCGCACTTGTCTCAATCGATCCGTCCCAAGTCATCAACGAATCCACTGCCGGACTCGCCTTCGCGACGCCTCGGGTGGTGCGTTACCTCGCCCCCTCCGAGCCGGGCACCTATTCCGTGGCGTATACGATCTTCCGCCTCGGGTTCCCCGAGATGACCGACAGTGCGCGCATCTTCATCACGGTGCTGCCCTCCGATACGAACACCGCTCCCCTTCCCACCGACCTTTCGGGACGGGTGCTGAGCGGTCGTGCGGTGTCGATCCCGTTCGACAGCTTCGGTGTCGACCCCGACGGCGACAGCGTGGTTCTCGACCGCATCGTCACGCAGCCCGCGCAGGGTTCGGCAGCGATCTCGGCCGAGTCGAATGCGATCGTCTACACGAGCAACCCGGGCGCCCGCGGCCAGGATGCTTTCACCTACCAGGTGCGAGACTCCCGTGGCGAGACCGCCGCCGCGACGGTCCGCATCGGCATCCTGGACGAGGCCTCCGACCCGAGCCCGGTGACCTACAGCGACTATGCCCAGGCGCAGGCCGGCGCGTCCAACACGGTCGTGCTGTTCCCGACCGACAATGACGTCGATCCCACCGGGAGCGAGCTGCAACTGGTCGATGTGCGTCCCAACGCCCAACCTGACACCGACGAATACGCGAAGCTCGAGGCGATGATGACCTCGGTGGATACCGAGACGGGGCAGGTCGTGCTCGCGGCGGGGACGGAACTGGGCACCTACTCCTTCTTCTACACCGTACGAAATCGCAGCGGTGACACCGCCCAAGGACTGATCGTCCTCAAGGTCGTGCGCACTCCGGTACCCGACTACCCGGTCGTGCAGGACACAATCCTGACCGCCGAGACCCGTGAGGATCTGCCCATTGGCATCGACGTCGTCACAGGCCGGGTGACCTGGAGCGGCGGCGACATATCGAACCTCACGATGGCTCTCTGGGGCGACTCGACGGCCTTCAGTGCCCAGGGCTGGTCGATCTCGGGAGAGATTCCCGAGGACTCCACACTTGTGCCCTTCCAGCTCTCGGGCACCGCCTTCAACGGGACCGAGGTTGTCACCTACGGGTTCCTCCGCATCCCCGGCGACAACGACATCGAACTGGCGCTTCGTGCCGGATTCACACAGATCGAGGTTGACGAAGAGGGGTCGGTCGACGTCGACATGGCGCAGGCCGTGGCAGTCCCCAAGGGAGAGGAGCTTGTCGTTGACGGCGCCGGCGTCACCTCGACCGGTGCCCGGGCCGGGCAGTGCTCCCTCGAGCGCGGCACGACGATTCGCTATGACGCGGGCGTCGGCGGCCCCTGGACCGACACCTGCACCGTGCCGGTGCGGCTCGCCTCGCAGGAGGATCCCACCTATCTCGCGCTGCGGGTCTCGATCATTGCGAAGGCACCGCAGCCCGAACTGCGCGCCGCATCCCTCAGCGTCAGCCCCGGCGCCGAAGCCGTGTACGACCTGCAGTCGATGACCACCTGGAACGGGGCACCCGACTGGGCCTCGGTCGAGTACGGCATCGAGTACTCCGGCGATCAGTTCGACGTGACGCAGTCCGGCTCCTCGTTGACCATCGTTGCGAAGGATGCATCGCGGCCCGCACGCGAGGAGCCGGTGACCGTGCGCATCCTCAGCCACCCGGATGCCGCGGCAGCGACCCTGGCGCTCACGGTCGGGCCTGCACCCTCGACCCTCCCGAAGGGCGGGACGGCGACCCAGCAGTGCTCCCAGAGCGGTGGCACGACATCCTGCACAATCCAGGTGATCGGCGTGGCAGGCGAGGTCAATCCGCTTCCGGGCACGCCGCTGATGCTGGTCTCGGTGACAAACCCCGAGAACTGCCCCGACGTCACCTTCACAAAGGCCAGCGCCACCGCGGTGACCGCGAGCTGGGCCTCCGATGCGCCGGGCGCTGCCGACTGCACTGGAAGCTTCTCAGTGCAGGATGCGCAACAGCGCGTATCCAGTGGGGATCGCGACGGCACCGTGATCCTCGACCTGCAGGGACTGCCTGCAGATCCCGCACGCATCAACTGGACCAACTACACCGGCGACACAGTGACCCTGCGGGTCAGCTCCGAATCCACGTCGTACCCGGCGGTGAGCGGCTACCGAGTCTCAGGCAGCAACGGTGTTGAAACGACCTGCTCTGCCACGGGCGAGTGCGCCCCGATCTCGGCGACCAACGGTGAGAAGGTCACCTACCAGGCGTGGGCGGTCAATTCCACGGGCGAGTCGCGAACCAGCTCGAGCATCGTGGCCTGGGCGTATCAGGCCCCCGTCGCCCCCGGCGGGATCGAGGCGACTCCTGTGCCGAACCCGCCCGACGGTCTCATCGCAAAGATCACCGTGACCGGGATCGGTCCGACCACGGGCGCCATCCGTCTGACAAGCCCTGTCGGCGAGACCGTCACGGTTTCTGTCCCGTCTGGACAGAACAGCGTCGAGTTCCCCGCGTTCCTTGTCGGCTCGAACACCGCCACGACCGTGACAGCGACGCCTGTCACCCGGTTCGAGGTGCCGCCCGAATCCGTCGTAGCCGGCGGCAGCTCGGATGGGACCTCGGTCTCGGGCGAGGCCTGGGGCATCGGTGCGCCGCTGATCACCGACCCGACTGTCACCGCGAGCACCGACGGCTCCGGGCAGATCCAGGTCGCCGCGACGGTCACGCCCAACGGCGCGGGCGCCACCGTCAAGGCTCGGGCCGTTCTGGCCGGCACGACTTGCACTCCCTCGGGGACGGTCACAGGATCCTCGTTCTCGACGACGCTCGCCGGCACGGTGTGGGAAGCGACGACTGTCGATCTCTGTGCCGAGACCTGGTACGACGGAGTGTCCTTCGGCACGACGAGCTGGACCAGCGGCACCGTCCGCCCCAGCGAGACGATCCCTCCCCCGACCGGGGATACGACCTACTCGATCGCTGCCTCCACTACCGCCGAGGCTCGGGTGCGTGAGTGGAACGACATCACGGCCCCGGCGCTGTCCGCAACTGGCACCTATCAAGTCGTCTTCTTCACGGGTGGGACACCCGTCGCCTCCTTCGACGATGCCTTCCGATACGGTGTGGCACCGGCGCCGCTGACCGCGAAGGCCTGTCTGGCGGGTGGCACCGAGACGTGTTCCGAACCCGTGACGATCTCCCCCGCTGCTGGATCACCGGCCTACCCGGTGCGGATCGAGTTCCCCGCGACCTGCGTCACCGGCGAAGTCTCGGCCGATCAGATTGTCGTTGCGGCTGAGGCAGGTCAATACTCGACGTCCGCGTCAGAAGACACTGAGGCTCACGCAACGTACTCCGTCGAGTTCAGCGGGGCTGTCGTGGCTCTGAGCACCCAGGCCTACACCATCAACTGCACCGCCCCGGATCCGCCGCCCGCTGACTCCGGAACAGAGGGGAGCACCACCCCGTGAGCACCGCACGCCCGAAAGGATCCGCATGACCCTCTCCGCCGAACAGACCAACTGGTTCCAGGAGTCCTTTGACAGCCTGGTCGCCAACGTCGAACAGGTCGTGCTCGGAAAGCGCCATGTCATCGAGCTGGCCTTCACGGCGATGATCTCCGAGGGCCACCTGCTGCTGGAGGATTACCCCGGTACGGGCAAGACGTCGCTTGCCCGCGCCATGGGGCGCACCGTTCAGGGCACGAGCAGCCGCATCCAGTTCACCCCCGATCTGCTTCCCGGCGATGTCACCGGCATCACGGTGTACGACCAGAAGAAGGGTGAGTTCGAGTTCCACATGGGACCGATCTTCGCCAACGTCGTCCTCGCCGACGAGATCAACCGTGCAAGCCCCAAGACCCAGTCGGCCCTGCTCGAGGTGATGGAGGAGGGTCAGGTCACCGTCGACGGCGTGACCCGCCCGGTCGGTACCCCGTTCCTGGTGGTCGCGACCCAGAACCCGGTCGAGCAGGCCGGCACCTACCGGCTGCCCGAGGCGCAGCTCGACCGCTTCCTGCTCAAGACCTCGCTCGGCTACCCCGATCACGCCGCGACCCTCAAAATCCTCGAGGGGACGGCGACAGCCAAGCGCGAAGTCGCCCCCGTGATCACTCCCCAGGGTGTGGTGACGATGGCCGACATCGCCCGCGAGGTGTACCTCAACCCGCTCGTGCTCGACTACATCTCGCGCCTGGTTGAGGCCACTCGAAACGCGACGCAGGTGCGCCTGGGCGTGAGTGTGCGCGGCGCGCTCGCGCTGACAAAGGCCTCCAAGACCTGGGCCGCAGCCCACGGCCGCTCGTACGTCACCCCCGACGACGTGAAGGCGCTGGCCGAGCCGGTCCTCGCCCACCGCCTCATCCTCGACCCCGAGGCGGAATTCGACGGGGTCACCGCGAACGCCGTCATCGGACAGGTGCTTCTGGACACCGTGCCACCTAGCCAGCGCGAGTCCGCGTGAGCTCACACACCGATTCCCGGATCACGCGAACGAGTGGATCGACCGGACGGTCCACCACTCGAACGCGCTATGCCACGGGGGGAACGACGACGGTCGTCGTCGTTCAGGGAATCAAGTTCTGGCGGCGGCTGAGGCAGACGATCACGCGCGCGACACGGGCGGTGACCGAAACGGTCACCGCTGGCGGGTGGATGCTGCTGGCCGCCGCCGCGGTCGGGCTCACGGCCGGACTCATCCTCGGCTGGATCGAGTTTGTCGCCGCCGGCACCATCGCTCTCAGTCTTCTGCTGCTCGCCTCGGTGTTCCTCTTCGGCGGGCGCGCCTACGAGGTGGACCTCACGCTCGCCCATGACCGGGTCGTCGCCGGCGCCGAGGTCAGCGGCGCGATCACCGTGACCAACATCGGCCGTCGACTCGCCCTCCCCGGGGTCGTCGACGTCCCCGTCGGCGAAGGTCTTGTCGAAATAGCCGTGCCCCTGCTGCGGCCCGGGGCAGTCTTCAGCGAACAGGTCGCCATTCCCACCCACCGCCGCGGTGTCATCGCGATCGGCCCAGCCCGCACGGTCCGCGGGGACCCGCTCGGACTGCTGCGACGTGAGACAGCGTGGCAGGACCACCACACCCTGTACGTGCACCCGGTGACCACGGTGATCCCCAGCACCGCCACAGGCTTCGTCCGCGATCTCGAGGGCAATCCCTCGTCTCTCATCGTCGACTCCGACATCTCCTTCCATGCCATCCGCGAATACGTCCCCGGCGATTCCCGCCGCCAGGTGCACTGGAAGTCGACTGCCAAGACCGGCACGCTCATGGTGCGCCAGTACGAGGAATCCCGGCGCTCGCGCATGCTGATCGCGCTCGCCACCGCCGAGACGGAGTTCGCAAACGAAGACGAGTTCGAGCTCGCGGTGAGTGCCGTCGGCTCGCTCGGTGTGCGCGGCATCCGCGACGGCCGTGACGTCGACGTCGTCGTCGGGCAGGAGATACCCGAGTTCGCCAGACGCATCACCCGCGCCGTGCACGAACTGCCGACGGTGAGCGCCCGAACGCTGCTGGATGCCCTGTGCGAGGTCGCCGAGCGCACGTCCGTAAACCCCCTCCTGGATGTCGCCACCTTCGCTGTCGAGGCCCATCGCGATGTCTCGGTCGGATTCCTCGTGTGCGGCTCGACAGTCACCGCGCATACCATCCAATCCGCGGCCGTCGCCTTTCCCCTCAACGTCAGTGTGATCGTGATCGTCTGCGACCCGGCCGCCGAGCCCGGCTATCGGCAATTGGGTGATATCGCCGTGATCACGATCGGACTCCTCGACGACCTTCGCCACATCCTTGCCCGGCGGTCCGCGGCATGAGCGCGCCTGCCGCCCCGATCCGCGACCGTGCGCGCCGCAGAGCGCGCACCTCCGCCCTGCCACGAAGACTGTGGGTCATCGACGTGGGGCTGTTGATCGCACTCGGCGGCGTCGCCGCTGTGGCCGCGTGGCCGATCTACCGCGACCCTTGGATGTATCTCACCGTCGGAATCGGGGTTGTGACGGGAGTCACGATCGCCGTCCTGGCTGCCCGCAGCCGGTGGTCGTGGTGGATCGTCGCCCTCGCTACCGTCGCCGCCTACCTCGTCCTCGGTATCCCCCTCGGGGCGCCGCGGGCACTCACGGATCTCAGCGAACTTCCCGCCGCAGTCGTCGATATCGCCACCGCGCCGGTTACCGGGTGGAAGAACATCCTCACCCTCGACGTGCCTCTCGGCACCTACCAGGCAGTGCTCGCCCCGCTCCTGCTGGTCTGTCTCCTCGCGCCTGTGATCGCTCTGAGCACGGCGTGGCGCACACGTCACTGGGTGTTCGCCGCTCCGCTCGCGCTGACGATGCCGGTCTTCGGCATCGTCTTCGGCTCAAGCGCGGTGCGCGGCATCCTGGAAATCGGACCCGTCACCGTTCCCGGAGTGGTGGAGCTGTCCACGGGCCTGTTCTGCCTGCTCGCATGCGTCGGCTGGTTCGTGTGGCG
This sequence comes from Microbacterium schleiferi, assembly GCF_038150145.1. Classification (GTDB taxonomy): domain Bacteria; phylum Actinomycetota; class Actinomycetes; order Actinomycetales; family Microbacteriaceae; genus Microbacterium; species Microbacterium schleiferi_B. Next base: position 194,943 of record NZ_JBBWSA010000007.1, on the reverse strand, counting down.
GACCAACGCCGCGCGCTCCCTCGAGCTGCGCACGGCCGAAACAGCGACCGGCGTGCGCGCCAAGCGCCCCCGCGGCGCCGCGACCGGCAAGTGGCTGCTCGCCGGTGCGATGGCGACCGTCGCGACCGTCGTCGGGCTGATCGTTGCGCCGCTGGCCGTGGCGGGGCAGGTGCGCGAGGTTCCCCGCACCGTCATCGCCCCGGAGTTGCGGATCCGCTCCGAACTCAGCCCCCTCATCACCTACCGCGAGAACTTCGATGACGACATCGTGGACACCGAGCTCTTCCGTATCACCACCGATCCGTCGGTGGACCGCGTGCGCCTTGCCACCCTCAGCTTCTACGACGGGGTCGTCGCGCGCGTCCTTGCCCCGGACGGGCTGGATCCGCTGGCCACCGCGTTCGTGCGACTTCCGACATCGTCAGGTACGGGGACCATCCGCTCGGTGATCGAGATCGGCGCCTACTCGGGGATCTGGGTGCCGATCACCGCCGGGCTCACCTCCGTGGGATTCTCCGGTGCCGATCGCAACCTGCTCGCAGACGGCTTCTTCTTCAGCCCCAACGCCGACATGGGCGTGCAGCTGTCAGATCCGGGCCTTGCCCCGGGCGTGTCGATCTCCCAGACCGCCACGCTGGCCGCTGCCGACGCCCAGGATCCGCTCGTCGGCGAGCCCCGGCTCGACGAGGATGTCATCCCGGATTCGCTCACCCAGTGGCTCGAGCTCCAAGACGTCGCCGATGGCTACGACGGGCTGGTGACTCTCATCGAGCGCCTGCGCGCCCGCGGGTATCTCAGCCATGCACTCACGATCGATGAGGACGTCCCGCCGTTGTGGATGACCCAGCTGGACGACTACTCATTCGAGCCCAGCCGGGCCGGGCATTCGACAGATCGGATCGGGTCGCTGTTCAGCGCCCTCAATGAGCGCCAGAATGACGTCGGCGGCGACGACGACGTTCTGCTGGTTGCCGCTGTGGGTGACGACGAGCAGTTCGCCGTAGCCGCGGCCCTCATCGCCGATCGACTCGGCTTCGAGAGCCGTGTCGTCCTGGGCGCCCGGCTTCACAGCGAGGACGACACGCTGAGTGTCTGCGAAGACGGCAGCTGCGTCGGCGGTGACATCGCCGCCTGGATCGAGATCCGCGACACCGCAGGCGGCTGGATCCCGATCGACACGACGCCCCAGCACGCGAACCCGATCGCGCCCGAGATCGATCAGCGCAACGACCCCCCGATCCCCACCGACGTGCGCCCGCAGCAGGCGGATGCCGTCCCGCCACCGGATGCCTCACCCGCGGATGCCGGCACAGCCGACGACACGGCCGCGCCAGAGAGCGTGGACCTCTCAGACCTCTGGGCAGCGCTGCGCGTGTCAGGAAGCGCCCTGCTGGTCCTCTTCATCCTGCTGGGCCCCCTGCTGGCGATCATTACGGCCAAGACGGTGCGGCGACGCTCCCGCCGTCACGCAGCCGACCCCGCAGACCGGGTGATCGCCGGCTGGGACGAGTATGTCGATGCCGCGGTCGACCGTGGGTTGCCGCTGCCGCACGCGCAGACGCGCTCCGAGCTCGCTGCGCTGTACGACGCGGAAGGCACCGGCGCCGCGGTCGCGCTGGCCTCGTGGGCCGATCGGTCGGCCTTCGCTTTCGAGCAGCCCACCGAAGCCGAGAGCGACGCGTTCTGGAGCCTCGTCGACGCAGAGCGTGCGCATTTGCGAACGGGGCTCGGTTGGTGGGCCAGCCTGCGTGCTCGCATCTCGCTTCGATCCTTCCGCCGCGGCATCCAGACAGCGACCGCGCAGGCAAGAGCAGAGCGCGCCGCCCGCCCGCGCACCTCTGATACCCACACCACCCGGATGACGCGCACGGCGTCGCGGAAGGAGCAACGTTCATGAACGATGGATCCGGCGCAGCCGCCGGGCTGATGGGAGCGGGGATCGTCGTGATCCTCATCGCGATACTGATCCCTCTCGGCATCTATATCTGGACAGCATTGGCACTCGGCGCTGTCTTCACGAAGGCCGGCGAGCCCGTCTGGAAGGCGTGGGTCCCTGTCGTCAACACGTGGACGCTGTACGAGCTTGGCGGCAAGCCCGGGTTCTGGGCGCTGTTGGCCTTCCTGCCAATCGTCAACATCGTCGCGTTCGTCTTCCTCATCATCTCGATCGATACCGTGAACAAGCGATTCGGACGAGGATCGGGGCTGACCGTCCTCGCGGTGTTTCTTTTCCCCATCTGGGCCAGCATCCTCGGGTGGGGAAGCTCGCGGCTGCTCTCAGGGCCGCTGCGCCCGGCATACCCGACGGGTCAGATGCCATCAGACACCCCGACGGCGCCGCCCGCGCCGCCGACCAGTCCGTTCTCACTTGCGGGCGGCGCGGCGGTTACCGCGGCACCTCCGCCACCTCCGGCTCCCCCCGCGCCTCCGGCGCCTCCGGCACCCCCGCGTGGACCCGCGCTTCCCCCACCCCCACCCCCGCCCCCGAGCTCCTCATCGCCCTTCGACGCTCGCCCCGCGTCGCCCTGGCCCGCACCTCCCGCCCCGGCGCCAGCTGCTCCCGCTGCGGCGCCGACCGCCTTCATCCCGCCGCCGCCGCCGTCCGCCCCGAATCCTGCGGAGCAGCCCAGCAGCCTGTGGGCTCCCGCGCCGGCAACGGCACCCGACGTCGCTCCTGCGCCCCCTGTGCCCGCCGCCCCGACTCCCCTGCACATCGACGAGGATGACGAGCGCACCGTGATCTCGCGCTCCAAGCGTCCCTCGTGGCTGCTGACCCTGCCCGACGGCAGCGATGTGGCCATCACCGCAAGTACCGTCATCCTCGGGCGCTCACCGGCGGCCCCGGCCGGGTCGGACGCCCAAGTCATCGCGGTGGTAGACGGCACCAAGACGGTCTCGAAGTCGCACGCTGTGCTGCGTCTGGTCGGCGACACCTGGGTCATCGAGGATTCGGGTTCGACCAACGGCTCGATCGTGCTCGACGAATCCGGCGCCGAGATCGAGGTCACCGCGACACACACTCTCATCGAGACGTTCCAGCTCGGGGACGCGACATTCCGCATCCGCAAAAGTTGAAGGCCACCACGCGCATGACGACGCTGACGATCACCACCGGGGCGCAGACCGATACCGGTCGACGCCGCACGATGAACGAGGACTCGCTCCTCGCCGCATACCCGGTGTTCATCGTCGCCGACGGCATGGGCGGCCACGACGCCGGCGATCGCGCGAGCGCCGCGGTCATCGATGCGTTCCGGCCCCTCGTAGGGGTCGATGATCTCGCACCCCACGATGTCATGGCGGCGGTCCAGCGCGCCCACCACAGTGTCGCGACGATCGCCGACGCTCTCCCCAACGGAGCCGGGTCAACGCTCACAGGGATCGTCGTCGTCACCCAGAATGAGAACCGCTGGTGGCTGGTGCTGAACATCGGCGATTCGCGTGTGTACCGGCTGATCGGCAACACGCTCCAACAGGTGACGGTCGACCACTCGGTCGCGCAGGAACTCGTCGACGGGGGCAAGCTCCGCCGCGAGGATATGGCGACCTACAGCGGCCGCAACGTCATCACTCGGGCCGTGGGAGCCCCCGACAGTGAGGCCGAGTACTGGTTGCTGCCCATCGTCACGGGCGAGCGGCTGCTGATCTGCTCCGACGGGCTGACCGGCGAGCTCCCCGACGAGAGTTTGCGCGCCGGTCTCGCTCTCGGTGGCAGCACCCAGCAGACGGCGACCACTCTGGTGATGCAGGCGGTCGAGCGCGGCGGGCGCGACAACGTGACGGCGATCGTGGTGGACGTCGTCGCCGGCGGCGCGAGCCCCGACTCCGACGACGTCACTGGCGGCATCGGCGCAACCAGCGCAGTTGTCGCCGATCTGCTCCCCGACGAGGACACAGTCCCCTCGAGCAAGCAGCGGGCGCGCGGATGACAGGCTGGACGTACATGCGGGGCGATCATCCCGCGATCATCCAGGGATCGACCTGCGTCGCATTCGGCGGTGTTCACGGCGAGGACCGCGCCCGCGCGGTGCTCCCCATGATGACGGCAGACACGTCCCTCGAGGATCTGCTGGATATCGTGCTCCAGACTGGGATCGGCGCGCTACCGGACTTCTTCGTCGGCAGGGTAGAAGACGGCACGCTGACGGCGATGCTGCGCGGCGCGGCGGTCCTCACAATCGAGGATGATCGGTGGCGCCGCTCCACGGTTGACGGCCTCGGCGCACGGACGTGGCGCGAAGTGGCGTTCGACGGCGTCACACGCCTGGCCGTCTGTTTCGACAGGCAGCTGGTCCGCGCGGATCTGCGCGCGATCCCGGACGACGAGCGCACGGCCCGGCCGGGCGCCCTGGCGATCAGCGAGATCGTCTTTCGCCGGCCGGATGCCCCGCTGCGGCTCATGACGGTCACGGGCGCAGCGCGGGGAGGGCTCAGCGCCGAGACCGAGGACTTCCCCGCGCACCTCTTCGACGACGGATCCAGCGCATCCTCCCCGACTGAGCAACCTGCGACCGTGGCGCAGCACAGCGCTGCACCGGCGCCAACCTCCGCTGGCGACCCCGAGCCGACCTCTCCACCGCAATCGCAAGAGGAGGCCGAGACCGACCGCTACCGGTTCGACGATCTCTTCGGGTCCACGAGATTCTTCGGCGTCGAGGCAGCCGCGGTTCGCGCAGAAGAGGTGGAGGACGAGGTCGCATCCTCGCCCGCCGCCATTCTCCCGACCCCGTCTTCCACTGCTAGAGGACACGCGATGTCACCCGCAGCGTCGGACGAGATGTCGGCCGAGGTGTCGGGCCTTGTCTGCGCGACCGGCCACCCGAACCCACCCACGCGGGCGACCTGCGTCGTGTGCGCGATCCCGCTGACGGGAGCCCAGCCGGCGCGTACGAGTCGACCTCAGGGGATGCTGCGCCTCCCGGACGGACGCCGCCTTCCCATCGACGCGCAGATGATCATCGGCCGCAGCCCCCGCGCAGAGCGGTCGGATAGTCGCACTCTTCCGACCTTGGTGAAGATCGAAGGCGCCTCGACCGACGTCTCGCGCAACCACGCGCGCATCGGTGTGGAGGGGTGGAACGTCGTCATCGAGGATCTGGGGTCCACCAACGGGACGGTGATCCTTGCGACGGATGGAACGATCCGGCGCCTGCGCGGCGGCGAGACCGCACTGCTGACCGCTGGAGTCGTGGTGGATCTGGGAGGCGTGCGCATCCACGTGGAGGATGTGCCGTGATGCCGGGCTACGGCGGGGTGGACATCCCGGGGCTGACGTTCGAGCGGCACCTGGGTGCCGGCGCGTTCGCAGACGTACTGCTCTTCCAGCAGGAGTTCCCCCGTCGCCGGGTCGCTGTCAAGGTCATGCGCGAAGCGGTCACCGATCCCCGCACGCAGGCCTCGTTCGAGAGCGAGGCGAATCTGCTTGCAACCGTGTCCACCCACCCCTCGATCGTCACGGTGTATCACGCAGCGATCACGACGACCGGCCGCCCGTATCTGGTAATGGAGTACTGCTCGCGCCCGGGGCTGGCCGAACGCATCCGCGACCGGCCGCTGAGCGTCCCGGAGATGCTGCAGACGATGATCCGTCTGTCTGGCGCGGTCGAGACTGCACACCGCCACGGCATCCTGCACCGCGATCTCAAGCCCGCCAACGTCCTGACCACCGACTACGGGTGGCCCGCCCTCGGAGACTTCGGCATCTCTGTCGTGGCGGGGCACCCGACCAACAGCGGCGGCGCGATGTCGCTGCCGTGGGCGGCCCCCGAGGTCGTCGGGGGGCACTCCTTCGAGCCGACAGCTGATGTGTACGGGCTGGCGGCCACGGCCTACACGCTCCTCGCCGGCGCCTCGCCGTTCGAGCTCACCGGAGCGCGTGACGTTCCCGCCCTCATGTCGCACATCATGTCCACTCCCGCGCCGAGAATCCCCCGCGACGATGTTCCCGAGGCGGTTCAGCAGCTTCTGGGGATCGCGCTGGCCAAGCATCCGACCGAACGCCCACAATCGGCCTCGGAGTTCGCGCGCGGACTCCAGCGCATCGAGCAGGACATGGGACTTCCGACGACGCACCTCGACATCCCGAGCGCGCAGGACATGCCTGACGACAGCGCCGAGCTCACCCGGCTCTCTCCGCGCGAGACGGCGGTTGTCGCGGGCGCCGTCGCACCGTCCCCTACGCCTCCGGTGGACGACCGGACCGCTATCGCCGGGGCGCGGACAACGATTTCTGACCCCGAGCGCGCCGAGCCCACCGAGCCCACCGAGCCCACCGAGCCCACCGAGCCCACCGAGCCCACCGAGCCCACGATCGCACGCCCGCGGACGCCGGCGGTGCCGGACGAGGCAACGACGATCGCGCCACCACGGGCGCTCCCCGAGCCGATCGATGACCGCACGGCGATTGCCCCCGCGCGCGAACCCGACACCGAGCGCACGGCACTCGCGTCACCACGGACGTCCGATCCGGATCGCACTGCGCTTGCCGGGCGGCGCGCCGACCCCGCCGATCAGACGATCCTCCGCTCCCCCGCCAGTCCGGCTGCTCCGCAAGCTCAGGCGTGGACGCCGCCTCCGGGAGCGCGAATCGCCTACGACCCTGGCGCGGAGTCCGCTGCCCGGACTACGTATAGCATCCGGGAGTCGCTACCGACACCGGCGATCACCCGTCGCGCTGCGCCCGCGCCGCAGGTCGCCCCGACGGGGGGCTCCGCGGCCGCACGCCGTGCCCGTCGGCGGCGGACGACATGGCGACTGATCGTCATCGGCGCCGGAGCGCTGCTCGTCCTGTCCGCCGCCGCCGTCGCTGTGGCACTGCTGCTGGGCGCGGGCTGATGAAGGCGAGAAGCAGGGTGGAGCAGAGGACGCCTCTAGGGGGACGAGACGATGGATGACGACACGACAGCGTCGACGCTGACGATCGACTTCTGCGGCGAGCGCCACGCCTGCACGCCAGGGAGGACCTTCAGCGTCGGCCGCGATGCCGATCTCTGCATCGACGACAACCGCTACCTGCACAGGCGACTGCTGGAATTCGAGTGGGCGTCCGGGATGTGGTGGATGACGAACTGCGGCCAGTCGATCACCGTCGGGGTGGCAACGGCGGACGGCACCTACCAGGCAATGCTGGGTCCGGCCGGCCGCATGCCACTCGTGTCATCGCCGCTGAGCGTCGTGTTCAGCGCGGGCCCGTTCACGTACGAACTCGGGGTCATCCTTGACGGCTCCTCGGCAAATCCGGCGCCGGATGCCGCCTTGCCGGTCTCCACCGTTGCCGACACCGCACTGTCGGCAACGCTCGGCGCCACCACCTTCACCCCGAGCCAGCGGCTGCTGATCATCGCGCTATGCGAACCGATGCTTCGCGACGGGATGGCAGGCGCAAGCCGCATTCCCTCGTCCGCCGAAGCCGCAGAGCGTCTCGGGTGGCCGATCACGACCTTCAACCGCAAACTCGATAACGTCTGCGACAAACTCGACCGCGACGGCGTCCCAGGTCTGCGTGGCGGGGTCGGGAAGCTCGCCCGCAACCGCAAGTCACGCCTGGTCGAACACGCGATCATGGCACGGCTGGTGACACCGACAGACCTGGCACTGTTGGATGCCGGTCAGCCGAGGGATTTCCCACAGACGGCTAGTGGCGGGAGCACGCGATGAGAACGAAGTTGACACTGATCCGCCCGGACGCCACCTACACCGACCTGACCATATTCGTCGACGCGGGCGCACACGTGGCAGACGTCGCTGACGCAATCGCCTCCCGAGACCCGCAGCACTCGACCCTTGGCCCGCAGACGATCACGGTCAACAGAAGCGGAACGTGGAACGCCATCGATCCCACGATGCCCTTTCAAGATGCGGGCATTATCTCGGGATCTCACATCAGCCTGATCGACGCCGGCTCAGAACCCGCACGTCTTGCGATGGCGGCCGGGCAACCGACCGCTCGGTTCCGGGCATCAGGCGGCACAGACGACGCGCGAGTATTCACCGTCACCGGTCGAACGACCTCGATCGGTCGCGGTGAGGCAAACGGCATCGCTCTGACAGACCCATCGGTCTCAAAGTCCCACGCCGTCATCGACATCCTCGATGACGCCGTCACGATCATCGATCAGCAATCGGCAAACGGTCTTGTCATCGACGGAGGCATGCTCTCGCGCGCGACGTTGCGGCCGGGTTGGAGCGTCGCGCTCGGCGACGTGACGCTCACACTCATCGACGTCGTCGGCGTGCCCGGACGCACCCCGCGCGAACCAGCGTCGATTCCGTTCAACCGGTCACCACGCGTCGAGGCACGGTTTCCGGGAACGGAGTTCCCCTCCCCGGAGCCACCCATCGAGCAGGACCGCCAGCCGTTCCCCTGGCTCATCATGATCGCGCCGCTCATCATGGGTGCCGTCTTGTTCTCGATCACGCAGTCGCCGCTATCGATTGCTTTCGTCGCGCTCTCCCCGGTCCTGATGCTCGCAAACTGGTTGACCACTCGTGGAACACGGCGCCGACGCATGCGCGACCAGATCCGCCGATTCGGTGCACAGATGGAATCTCTTCGCACCAAACTCGCCACGTCGCTCACTCTCGAGCACCAGATCCGCCTCAAAGAGGCCCCCTCGACTGACGAGGTCGTCGCCGCGGCCCTCGGCCGGACCGAACTGCTGTGGACACGCCGACCGGAGCACTGGTCGTTTCTAAACGTTCGGATCGGAACGGGGACCCTCGCCAGCCGATCACGCATCGCCGACATACCCGGTCAGGAACGCGCGCTACCCGAGTACGTGGACGAGCTCCGTTCCCTGGCCGACGAATTCGCACTCGTACCCGCAGTTCCTGTGTTCGAGAACCTGCACGACTCCGGCAGCATTGGTGTCGCGGGACCACTCGGAGCCGCGGAGGAAGCCGCTGCCGCCCTGATCACTCAGCTCACCGGACTCCACTCCCCGGATGAGCTGGTCGTCTCGGCAATCGTCGGTCCAAGTACGGGGAACTCCTTCGAGTGGATGCGATGGCTTCCCCACACATCCTCGCCTAGCAGCCCGCTCAACGCTATCCCGCATCTGACCGACAGCGAATCGAGTACGCGTGTTCTCATCGCCGCGCTCGAAGAGCTCGTCGATGCACGTGCACCGGAGTCCAAGCGGGACCCGTACTCCAGGCGCGCCATGGCAGTGTCGGACTCCGCGGTTGCGCGCGCGGCACAGGTCGGCGAGGATGACTCGGCCGCGCTACCACCGTCGATACCCCTACCTGCGATCGTTGTGTTGATCGCGCACGATTGCATCGTGGACCGTGGCCGTCTCGTCCAGTTGATGGAGCGTGCACCGGATGCGGGTGTCTACGGGATCTGGCTCGAAGCCTCGTCGGCTCAGTTGCCAGCGGTGTGTCGCACGTTTCTCGAGTTCTCCACCATCGGGTCCCTCGACGCGCGAATCGGCCACGTGCGCCAGGGAGAGCAGTTCACCCCTGTCCAACCCGAGCGGATCGACCATGAACGGTGCGCAGCATTCGCGCGTTCGCTCGCGCCCGTCACGGATGCTGGCGCCTACTCAGCCGAGGAGTCCGACGTTCCGAGGTCGGTGTCTCTCGTAACCCTTCTGGACTCAGAGCTACTCACGTCCACCGCCGCAGTGATCGACCGCTGGGCGCAGAATGAGTCGCTGATCGATCGCTCGGCAGCGCCCTCCGGTCGCCATCGTCCTGGCAGGCTGCGTGCAATCATCGGGCAAGGCGGGACGGATGCCATGCACCTCGATCTCAGGGTCCAGGGTCCTCACGCACTCGTGGGTGGGACCACCGGATCCGGAAAGAGCGAGTTCCTGCAGACGTGGGTGCTCGCCATGGCTGCCGAGTACAGCCCCGATCGCGTGACCTTTCTCTTCGTCGATTACAAGGGCGGTTCAGCGTTCGCCGACTGTGTGTCCCTGCCGCACTCGGTCGGCCTTGTTACTGATCTCAGCCCGCATCTCGTCCGACGCGCTCTGACAAGTCTGCGCGCAGAACTGCACTATCGCGAGCACTTGTTCAACCGCAAGAAGGTCAAGGACATCCTCGAGATGGAGGGCCTTCGTGACCCCGAGACCCCGCCAGCGCTCGTCATCGTCATCGATGAGTTCGCGGCACTCGTAAGCGACGTTCCAGAGTTCGTGGACGGTGTGGTCGACATCGCCCAGCGAGGTCGTTCACTCGGCATCCATCTCATTCTCGCAACGCAACGCCCTGCCGGAGTGATCCGAGACAATCTGCGTGCGAACACGAACTTGCGCATCGCTTTGCGCATGGCCGACGAGGCAGATTCTGTCGATGTGCTCGGCACGCCAGCCGCAGCTCACTTCGACCCGAGTATTCCCGGCCGCGCGAGCGCGAAGACGGGCCCCGGACGGCTCACGCCCTTTCAGGCCGCCTACGCGGGAGGGTGGACAACCGGCGAGAAGCCCGCTCCGTCGATAGACGTGGCCGAGTTGCGCTTCGGCTCACCCGTGCTGTGGGAAGTGCCCGACACGGAAGACGCTCCACGCGTCTCCGACCCTGGCCCGACTGATCAGACGCGACTGGTACGTAGCATCGGCGAAGCGTTCATCGGCGCCCGCCTACCATCGCCCCGGCGTCCGTGGATGCCCGAGTTGGCGCAGATCTACGATCTGGCACGACTCCCCCAGCGAACGGACACAAAGCTGGTCCTCGGCGTGGCCGACCTCCCCCACCGCCAGGCTCAGGAGCCGGTCTCTTTCCTGCCGGACATCGACGGCCATCTCGCGATCTACGGCACGGGCGGCTCAGGAAAGTCCACAGCTCTACGCACGCTCGCGATCTCCGCAGGCATCACTCCAAGAGGCGGGATCGTCGATGTCTACGGTCTTGACTTCGGATCTGGCGGCCTACGCATGTTGGAACCGCTCCCCCATGTCGGCGCAGTGATCGCAGGTGACGACTCCGAGCGCGTTGTGCGCCTGTTCCGAATGCTCCAAGCGGAACTGACCCGGCGGGCAGCGCTCTTCGGCGAAGCACGCGCGTCGACGATCGACGACTATCGCGCATCCACGGGCAGCGAAGACCTCGCGCGAATCTTGCTCCTCGTCGATGGATTCCCTGCCTTCCGTGCCGAATACGAGGTGGGAGCGGGGCGCGCAGAGTGGTATGCCGCCTTCCTCCAGTTACTCTCGGATGGGCGGCCTTTCGGCATCCATATCGCACTGACTGCCGACCGTGCAGCGAGCGTGCCGTCAGCTGTGGGGGCGTCCATCTCTCGTCGGGTCGTACTCCGCCTGGCCGAGGAGACTGGATACACCCTTCTGAACGTGGAGGACGACATCCTTTCTCCGACCTCGCCGTCAGGCAGAGCGATCATCGACGGGTGGGAGACGCAGATCGCAGTGCTCGGAGGCTCTCGGAGCACGGTTGATCAGGTACGTGCGATCGCCGACCTCGGCGCGACGATCGCCGCGCGGCGACGACCCGCCGAGCAGGTGCGCGCCCTGCCGAGAAAGGTTCTGCTCTCGGAACTCCCGACAGCAGTGGAAGGAGAGCCGGTTCTCGGGATCTCGGATGAGACGCTCGAACCGGTAGGATTCGAGCCAGTTGGCGCAATGCTCATCGCCGGGGCGCCTTCGAGCGGTCGGACGAACGCGCTGCTTTCACTGGCCTCGGCACTGAGCCGAGCTCAGCCGGAGTCTGAACTGTACTTCATCGGCGGTAAAAGATCTCGGCTCGCTGGTCTGGCCCTCTGGACTCAGACAGCACTCGACATTGATGAAACGACCTCGCTTGCCAGAGAGCTCTCAGCTCGGGTCGGTGGCGAGCCTGTCCCGCACATCGCAGTCTTTGTTGAGGGGTTCTCAGACTTCCTCTCGACGCCCGCCGACGCAGCTCTCGTCGAACTCATCAAACTGATCAAGCGCTCCGACCACTTCTTCGTCGCCGAGGCAGAGACTGCGGGCTGGGGCTCCTCCTGGCCACTTCTCGGAGAAGTGAAATCCGCCCGACGCGGCATCATCCTCCAGCCCGACCCGATGGATGGCGACCAGATCATGCGCACGCCGTTCCCAAAGGTCTCTCGCGCGGAGTTCCCGCCCGGCCGCGGCTACCTCGTCCGGGGCGGACGAGTGACGCGGGTTCAGATGCCTTTGGTCGATGGGGAGGACTCCCCATCGACCAAAGGCGGAGGACGTCGCTAGCGTGAGGGACAGACACCGGGGACAGCAGCTTAGGGAGACGACGTGGCGGATCTGAGAATCGATCTCGACGGTCTGGAATCAGCGGACCTGCAACTCGGGCGAGTCGAGCGCGCCTTCGAGCACTCGGACTCGATCGCCGCCGGAGTCGCCGACCTCGTCGGGCACTCGGGGCTGGCAGGCAAGCTCAGCGAATTCTCCAACGCCTGGGACCTCCACCGCGACGACATGCTCACCGGTGTGCGGGCCGTCCGCAAGACGGTGAGGAAAGTTCACGATGAATTCGCGGCTGTGGACCGCGAGCTCGCGTCGAACTTGAACGGGGACGGCAGCTGACATGTCATGGATGAGCCCCATCCCGGGAGATCCCGCAGGCGTGAAGAACGCGGCAGCACGTTACCTGAGCACGGCCGACAGCATCGATGAGGCTGCCAGAGAACTGCTCCGTGTCGCCAACGAGATCCGAACCATCAGCCTGGCTGTCGACCAGGTACGCAGCCAGTCGGCCGAACTGGCCGGCGTGATCGAACGCGCCGAGACTCGCTACCGCGGGACAGGCGACGCACTGCACACCTACGCGGTGGCGCTACAGGAAGCACAGCGGAAGCACGATAGCGCGATGGCGAGCGCTCGAAGCGGCAGTTCCGATCTTGACAACGCCTCGTACTACCGCGACTACTACCGCGAGCTGGCGGAGACACCTGGTCCCGAACAGCTCGAGATGATCGAGAAGTATCGGCACTGGCGCGAAAAGGCAGAAAACGCTCAACACGACGTCGATGTCGCGCACCAGCAGGCGGCAGCCGCCTACGAGGAACGGGATTCCGCCGCGCTGGTTGCCATGAGCTCCATCGTCACGGCCATGGAGGCCTCGGGGCTCAACGACACTCTGTGGGACCATCTGGCCGCAGTCTGGGACGGAATAGTCGAATTCTGGGTGACCGTCGTAATCCCCGCGCTCGAAGCGATCGTCGCCTTCATCGACGAGTACGGCTGGATTCTCGACGTCCTGGCAACGATCTTTACGATCGCCGCAGTCTTCTTCCCGGCTCTCGCGGTCGTCTACGCGGCTCTGCGTCTCATCTCCCTCGCGGTCAACGCACTTGCATTCGTTGCGACGCTTGCCCTCACTTTGTCCGGGCGGAAGTCGCTGGGTGATCTCATCGGCGCGAGCATCGGCCTCGCTCTTGCATTCACGGGAACCATCGGGAAGGGCGCATTCGCCAACGGCTTGCGTAACGTGACCGCGGACTTTCGTTTCGTTACCAGCCCGGCGAGCTGGTCGACACTCGCGCAGCCGCAGCTTGCCTTCCGCACAGTGTTTCAGCTGGAGGGGCTGCACGCTGCGAGCGAGCTCGCGAGCAGCGGGGCTCGGAACGTGCTTACGCACGACACGATGCAGGCGATCATCGATTCGGCAGGGCGCGAAGCGCTCGCCGATGGCCTCAAGGACGCCGCTGGCGGGATCGTCCACGACTACGTTGTAACCAAGGCGATCGAGAACGTGAGTTCGGGGTGGACGGACATGATAGTGGGGGTGTTCGAGAATGTCTGAGACCGCATCACAACATGCCGATGACGTACTCGGCCTGTTCTGGCTGTCCGAACACTACACACCCGAAGCCTGGGCAACGGCGGTCATCGCGGATGAGTTCTCAGCGCAGTACCGCGGACCAAGAGAATCCTTGGAGTCGCTCGATCGGGCCGGCTCTGTTGACGTCGACAGAATCGTCGATGTCCTCGAGCCGATCATGGCGCGTTCCGTGGCCGAAGGGCGCACACTGGCCTCGATGGCGGAGGAAGAGCTGTGAACCTGCCACGTCCTTTCGTCTTCAGCCTGCCAGGAGAGTGGATTCAACTCGCGTCGATCCGCGACGTGAATCTGCTCTCGACCGGCGACTCGCATGTATCCCCCGCGAGACAGCGCAGGCTAAAACGTGAAGTCTCAGCCATGCAGGCCTGGGCTTCCGACACGGCCGCGGCGAGCGTCTGGCTGCAGGTTGTCGACGGTGGTGCGGTCGCGATCGCCGAACTCGCGCTTCGCCCCGCCTCGGCTCCCTCCGCTGCGGCACTCGTGGAGTCCCTTGCACTGAGCCAGCCTGTCGGGTATCGGCGTCAGCTCGTCTCGACGCGGAGCATTAACGTGGCTCCAGGCGTGAGCGTCGCTTACGGTCGGGAGATCATCGCGGGTCCGACGCCGCCTCATCGGCTCGTTGCCTGTTTCAGTGCGTGGCTTTTCGATGATTCGACGCCGGGCGAAGTCTGGAACATGCGAGTGTCTACGCCCCATCTGGACCGCGAAGAACAGATCGCCGAAGCTGGCCTCGCTTCCCTGGCCAGGCTCGCGGAAACCTACCTGGGGGTATCGTGACGACCACTCATGCCGGTGAGGACGTACTCACCTTCATTCTTCCCGGGTCTTGGCTGCGAATCCCGCTCGCGGAGCCGGACGCGCGCAAGGAAGCAATCTCACGCGCTGCCTTGGTCGCCTTTGGGCGCTCCGATGAACACGCCAGCCTCCGGCAAGCGTTTCGGCAAGAACTCACCCGAGCCGCGGTGGCCTCCGCAGATGCCGGAGCCTCCGGCTGGTACATAGCCTCGCAAATCATCGAAGGCGTCCCGCTGCCGGCGACTCTCACCGTCACACTCTCGGAGCCGATCATCGCGCTCTCGCGAAACAATGAGCGCAACCTCCTGCTGCTCCAGACGACAATGAGCCATTTCGAGAAGTCCGGATGGGTTGAAGATCCCTGGCACGACGAAATCGGCAGCTCGGTTGTGGCGCGTCGCGCCAAGACCACCGCGCCTACCTCCGAAGTCAGCGATCTCACGACACTGCCGACATCGCCGACCTATACGGTGATGTATTGGTTGACGGTGCCGCACGAGTCACGGATCGCGACCCTCGCCTTCGGAACAACGCAGCCCACGCTCCGATCAAGCCTACTTGAGCTGTTCGATGCGGTCGTGTCGAGCGTACGTTTCCCCCACTCCGAAACGCAGCCGGACACGCTCCCGCTCGACGGTGAGCGATAATCAAGGGATGACGGTCGCCTTCGACACGGGCAGGGCCCTCACTCTCGGAGAACGCCTCCTGCTGTTCAGCTTCCGACCCAACGGCGGAAAGGTAGCACGGCTCAAATGGGCAGGCGTTGCTGCTGCGATCGCGGGTGGCGCTATCGTCGATCTCGCCCTCCACGGGCTTGTCTCACCCAGTGGCGGTGGCCGCCTCGTGCCGAGATCTGCCACGCAGCACAACGGCAGGCAGGAAGTGCTCAAGGTGATCCAGCGCGACTCGCTACCTCGCGCGGACCGGGATCGGCCCGAACGGTGGATGCGGGACTGCACCCTCATCGCCCGATCAGTGGGACGAGGTCTCGCGGCGCAGGGCATCGGGCGAACGACATGGGCCGGTGGCTATCTTCCGCCCTCGTCTGCCACTGACGTGGCCGGCTGGGCAGCGGTGCGCGCAGCTCTGCTCGATGACATCCCGGCGGACAGCGAGACCGCACTGATCCTGTGGATATTGACGCTTGACGGACTGAACGCGGACTCCGTCTTTTCGAGAGATCCCCTCTCGCACGACGACCCCCACTGGTGGAAACGGGCGTATCGCGTTGCCGCGCCGACCTGGGAGTCCCTCGAGACTGCCGGCGCCGTTCGCGCCGCGTTGTCCGGCATCGCCCAGTACACGCGCTGGAGCCCAAGCCGCGCGTAAGCTCCGTGGGGAGTTCTCCCCATTGGAAGTTCCTCAGCCTCTGGATACTCTCGACTCACAACCCACGGGTGAGCATCATTCCGGGGGCGGAGTGATCGAAAGAATCGGAGACAGCAGTGGCCAACCTCAATGTCACATATGACGAAATGCGTCAGGCCGCGGGGCGCCTGCGCCAGGGCAAGGATGACATTCACAACACCCTCGGCGAGCTGAAGGCTCTCGTGGACAACCTCGTGAGCAGCGGGTACTCGACCGATCTGTCGAGCCCGGCGTTCCGCGACACCTACGACAGCTTCACCACCGGCACCAAGCAGGCGGTTGACGCTCTCGACGGACTCGCGCAGTACCTCGAAGTCGCTGCGCAGACCCTGGAGGAGACGGACTCTTCACTGGCCAACGCGATCAACAGCTGACAGCACCGCCCGACGACGTCTGACGGCGGGGTGGGGGCACTTCGCACCCCACCCCGCCGTCAGACCGTCCACTCGGGCAACAACCCGCAGTAGGTTCACGACACAATGACAATCGCCGATTCCGTCCCGGCGCAGCAGCGGATCGTACGATTCTCGCGCGTGCTGTGGGCGATCGGCATCCTCGCCATCACCGCCATCGTCACATCGACCACCTTCACGTACATGCTCGGCGACGCTATGCGCGTGAACACCTATGCATGGATGCAGACGGAACCGCGTGTGGCAGCAGAAACCGACGCGTCAATGTACGCAGGGAGCGGCGCGATGCTCGTCCCCCTGCCGGAGAGTCTGGTCTCCCGCAGTCCCCTCGTCGTCACTGCGGACGAAGAGGTCGACTATCTGCGCTTCTACGTCACCGGGCCATCGCCCGCGGCAGAACCCGGGGCGGCGCATGCCACCGGCTTTGTGGACGCCTACCGACGAACCACCGTGCTGATGATGGCTCCCGACTCGCTGCTGTGGACCGCGGGCCAGGGGAACTGGACATTGACCTTCGACCAGCTTGATCCGATACGCGTCGACGGTTCGTACAGCGGCAGCGGTTCGCAGTTCCTCATGTATGAGGGACCCGCCGCGAGCGCGACGGCGACCTCGGACGGCGACGGGACCTTCAATATCGAGGTCTTCAGCGACGAGGGCTACGAGTGGGTCGTGAACGACAGCGACTCCGTGCAGACCCGGTTCTCGTGGAATCCGAACCCTCGCATCGTCATGTCGGTACGCACCGAGCACTCGTCGACTCCGTGGACGATCGACTTCGACACACCAGCGGTCTCCAAGTAGGTCTCGTGACAGCTGTCCCTCCCCGTATCCGCACATACTCGGCAGTCCTCTGGATCGTCGGCGCGATCGTCATCGGGGCCATTGCGACGACCACCGTCGTTTCCGCGTTCTCCGGTCCGCCGCGATGGCTCACTGACTTCCCCTGGGAGCAGGATTCCCCGGCCATCGCCGCGCAGAACGGGTCGACCTGGTCCGCGCCGGGGAACGCGATGATCGTCCTCCCCGACGCACTCGCTACCGGCAGCGCCATCGAGGTGCGCCGCACGTCCGGGCAGGGTGAGCTCCTCTTTCTCGGGCAAAGCCCCTCCGCCGAGGCGGCACGCGAAGAGCTCCCGCAGAGTCTCGGCATCCTGGATGCTGTGAACACCGACACCGCGACGTTCGCATCTCCCGGTACCGTGCTGTGGGTGCGCACCGACGGCCCCTGGACCCTCGTCATCGAGCCGCTGCAGGCCGAGACGGTCGACAGCGCCGTCTCGGGCACGGGAACCCGCTACGTGCGCTACGACGGACCGTCGAACACAGCCGAGTTCCGCCACGAGGGCGATGGCACGATCACGGTCGAAGTACTCACCGCCGCCGAGCGGGAAGCGCCCGTCATCTCACTCGGCGTGATCGACCAGCAGCTGACCTGGTCCTCGTCACCGGAGGTCGTCTTCCATATCATCGCCGAACCCGGAGCCGTCTGGAGTCTCTCCATCGATGAGGGGACCCCCTGATGACCATCTTTGCCGCAGCCCCTGCCGGCCCCGCGGCAGCGCGCATCCGTGGCTACAGCATCGCCCTCTGGGCGGTCGGCGTCCTTGCCATCGGCGCCATCATCGGCCTCACCGCTTTCTCGGTCGCGCTCGCCCCCGGCGGCGACTCCGTCTACGCGTGGGAGTCAGACAACCCGCTCGCGGCCACCACGACGGACGGGGGAACGACCTGGGGCGCCGAGGACTCCGCCTATATCGAGGTTCCGGCATCCCTCGGCGACGCTCCCCTCGTCATCACGCTGACGGCGGGCGGTCCGTATGCGACGGTAGGCCTCAGCGCGCCGGGGGCGACGACGGCCGACGGCTACCCGCCACTGGTCGCGGTACTGACCATCGACAAGGACGGCGTTCCCGTGGCGAGCACGCCCGGCAGCCGGCTGTGGGTGACATCCGAGCTCTCCTCCGGCGCTGAGGGTCCCTGGACGGTCACGCTCACCCCACTCCCGGTCACCGACCTCGACGACGGAGAAACAGCAGGCTCCGGCAACGTTGACCTGCGCTACAGCGGCTCCGCGACGACCGCGACGCTCACGCAGACCGGGACCGGACTACTGGCCGTCGAGCTCATCACGCCGACCACGGAGCCCGAGGTTCTCACCGCGGTGGATGCATCCACACTCACGGTGGCGTGGTCACCGGGTGAGAGCGTGGTCCTGCGCATACGATCGGAGAGCACCACGGCATCCTGGACCGTCACGGTCGGCTCCGCTGCCGCCGGTGCCGGGGAGTAGGGGGAAGAGCATGGATGCCGCACGCATCGTTGTGACCGTCCGCGTCGACGGGACGATCGAGGCCGAGACGCACGGGGTGACCGGCGCCGCGTGCCTCGACTACATCGCCCGACTCGAGGACCTCATCGACGCCGGCACGGTCGCGTCGCGCTTCACCGAGGACTACCACGTCACCTCGAGCAGCGCCTCCGTTCACACCGCCACAACCGACGAGGTGAGCGCGTGAGCGTATCGCTGCTGCTCGTGCCCGCGGTGATCGCCGCTGTCGCAGGCTCGACCGCGGCCGGCGCTGCCGGCGCGATCGGCACCCTCGCCTCGGGTTCTGCCGCCCGGAGCGACCGCTCTCTCGTCGTCGCCACGCGCATGCGCGACCTGGGCCTGCTCAGCCAGGCCGTGGTCGACATCCACGGCACTGTCGCCGTCGCCGACGACGGGAACCTGTCGGCGATCGTCGGTGACCTGCGACTGGACATGACGCGTGGGGCTGACGGGATCTGGGCCGCGCACATCGACGCGGCCCGAACGGTCGACGTCGACGAAGCGAATGCCCTCATGCTCGCCCTGGACCGCGCCTATCTCGCGCGCGTGCAGCAGGCCGTTGCCGAACGCATCCGGCAGAACGCGGATGCCGCGGGCTTCCACGTGATCTCGGACACGGTCGAGGCGGACGCCAGCGTGCGCCTCGTTCTGCAGGCGACCACCTCAGTAGGGGGATCATGAGCGCCGACTGGCGGCCCGCGGCGGCCCGCATCAGCGCCGCCCCCTCGATCGGATGGCTGCTGCTCATGAGCCTGTGGCTGCTGCCGATCCTCGGCGGATTCGGGCGGTTCACCTGGCTCGGGTTCGCCGTGATCGGCGCCCTCACCGTACGCACGTCCTGGATCATCACCTCAGGCATCTATGCGCTGGCCGCTGCCGCGATCCCCTTCCTGCCATGGAGCGAGGCCGTCACGTGGGGCTACCCCGCCCTGTGGATCGTTGGCATCATCCACGCGCTTATTGTCAGCCCCTCATGGCTGAACGAGGCCTGGCGACGCAGACAGGGCGGGCTCCCGTGGTTCCGCCCCGCCCCGAGGACATCTCGTCCCGCGCCACCTATGTCGACGCAACCGCCTGGTCCCCGCGCGGTGGATGTCGACACGGGCGTCTTCGGCGTCAGCACCGCCGACTACCTGGCACCCACGCCCGCCCCCGCAATCGGGCCGGCAGCCGCCGCCACGGAGACACACTCGGGGCCGGTCCCGGCGGTGAACGCGCAGCTCGATCCCCAGACCGCCACGGTCGACCAGCTCGCCGCACTGCCCTTCATGGGGCAACCCCGCGCGCAGTACGTCGTCGCGCATCGCGCCGCGCACCCCGTGCGCACGCTCGATGAGCTGATCGCGCTCCTCGCCCTGCAGCCCCATGAGGCGGCCGCGATGCGCGGCTCGCTCACCTTCGCGTCGACGGCCACCGCGACCCGACAGCCACCCGCTGCCGGGGGAAGGATCCTGGATGTCTGAGCACCGCGCATTCCGCGACGAGCTCGCCCTTCTGCTTAAGGCGCGCTTCCCGCTGCTTTACATCGAGTCCTTCGAAGAGGGTCGGGTACTCGCGGAGATCCGCGCGGTAGCCGCAGACCCGGAGCGCATCCGCACTCCGCGCCCGGTGTGGGTGTGGTCGGCGACCTCGGGCCTGGTTGGGCCGGACGGCTCCGCGGTCGCCGCATCCACCGACCCGGGTCGCGCCCTCGATCATGTGGCCGGCCACGATGACCCCGCAGTGTTCGTCTTCTGCGACTTGCATGCCTCGCTCGGCGCCGGTCAGCGTCCCTCAGACCCGGCCGTGGTGCGGCGCCTGCGCGAGACGGCTGCGCTGTTCCAGACCGGCGCCCTCGCCCGGACGCTGGTCATCGTCGCCCCGGAGCTATGCATCCCCACCGACCTCAGCAAGGACGTGACGATCGTCGATTTCGCGCTGCCGACGTCCGAGGAGATCCGCGACACGCTCGAGGCGATGATCGCAGCGAACACCCAGAGCGGCCGCATCCATGTTGACCTCGACGAGCAGGGCCGCGAGCGCCTCGTGAGTGCGGCCCGCGGGCTGACGCTCCAAGAGGCCGAGAACGCGTTCGCCCGCGCCATCGTGCAGGACGGGAGCCTCAGCGCCGACGACGTGCGGATCGTCACCGATGAGAAACGCCAAACCATCCGCAAGTCCGGGGTTCTCGAGTACGTTTCGGCGGACCTCGACTTGGACGACGTCGGCGGCCTGCAGAATCTGAAGCGCTGGCTCACGAAGCGGAACAACTCATGGCTGGCCGAGGCTTCGGCATGGGGCCTGCCCGCCCCGCGGGGGGTGCTCATCACCGGTGTGCCCGGCTGTGGCAAGTCGCTGACCGCGAAAGCCATCGCTGCCGCCTGGCAGCTTCCCCTGCTGCGGTTGGACGTGGGACGCGTCTTCTCGGGTTTGGTTGGCTCCAGCGAGCAGAACATGCGCACCGCCCTGCGCGCGGCAGAGGCGATCGCACCCTGCGTGCTCTGGATCGATGAGATCGAGAAGGGATTCTCCGGCGCGGGAGGCGGCAATGACTCCGGCACTTCGAGCCGCGTGTTCGGCTCATTCCTCAGTTGGATGCAGGACAAGACCGCGCCCGTCTTCGTCATCGCGACAGCCAATAACATCGATGCACTCCCACCGGAGTTCTTGCGTAAGGGCCGCTTCGACGAGATTTTCTTCGTCGATCTTCCCACCGACCCCGAGCGCCGCCAGATCTGGCAGGTACACCTCGCAAAAGCCCTGAGCCGGCCCGCCGTAGCGGGGGCCATCACCCTCGATGAGCCCACCCTCGCTTCCCTCGCCGATGCGAGTGAGGGATATTCGGGAGCCGAGATTGAGCAGGCCGTCGTCGCTGCGCTCTTCGACGCCTATGGCGAGCAGCGACCCCTCATCGTGCCCGATCTGATCCGTGCGGTCGCGACCATGGTCCCCCTCAGCATCACGATGGCACCCCAGATTGCGGGCATCCGTTCGTGGGCGAGTGTTCGCGCTGTCGCCGCGACAGCGTCCGAAGACAGGGCGGGCTACGCACCGTCCAGTTCTGATGCCGAGGCAGACACCGCATCCGGAGAAGCACGTGGGGGCCGACTCGTTGACTTCTGACGTCGTGCGGGTGGCGCGCATCGTGCCGCGCACGGTCGCGGAGGGCCCCGGAGAGCGCTTCGCGATCTGGGTGCAGGGTTGTTCGATCCGGTGCCCAGGCTGCTTCAATCCCCAGTTCTGGGGAGCGCGCGGGGGAACCGAACAGACCGTGCACGATCTGCTGGATGCGGTACCCGTGGATGTCGAGGGCGTGACGCTGCTCGGTGGAGAGCCGTTCGAGCAGCCAGGCCCCCTGGGCGTGTTCGCCGAGCAGGTTCGCGCCCGCGGCCAGAGCGTCATGACCTTCAGCGGCCATACCGTGGCCCAGTTGCAGTCCCGCGCCCAGACCGACGCGGGTGTGGCGCGCCTGCTTGCAGCGACAGACCTCCTCGTTGACGGCCCCTTCGACCGGAACCAGATCGACCGAGAACGACCGTGGGTGGGTTCGCGCAACCAAGGATTTCACGCGTTGTCGCCTCGCTACGACGCTCTGGTGAACCGCTGGCACGATTCTCCGGATCTGCTCGAGGTTCGCGTCCTGCCCAGCGGCCAGGTCGAGATCAACGGGTGGGCTGAGACCCGCGACATCGAGGATCTGCTTCACGGACTGCGGCCGAACGGCCGGATTGGCACGCCGACCGGCAGGACCGCTAGTGTCCTGTCCTAAGAGCGGAGTGCCGCTGCACCCGCTCTTCATCACCCGGGGGGACAAGATGACCGGCGCTCCACCTGCGGTACTCGTCGCGTTCGACACGGCTAGTACGCCCGACCGAATATCGGGAGCCGCGCACATCAGCGCCAGTCGCGTCACGAGCCGGCGCTGGGCGCTCCTTCCGAGCCCGTCCACGCCAGACCACACCCGGTTCGCCGTGTCGCTCAACGGAAACACAATCGGTGAACTCGGCGTCCGGTGCCGAATTGCCGGCGCACGGTGGTCGGCGCTGGTGGAGGTTTCCGGCGACATGTCCGACCCCGAGGTCAGCTCGGGAGTAGGCGCATTCGCGACGGCATTCGCTGACGTCGTGCGTGCCACCGATCCATCCCTGCGTCAGATCGCCGGAACACCCAGCAGTAGCCATCCTCTACCCCCGCCCCCGCCACCTCCGCCGGCGGCGCCTCCTGCGACCGCTGCGTCTGCACAGCGACTGCCCCCGTTCCCGCCGCCGCCTCCTCCACCGCCGCCTCCCCAACCGAATGTCGCGCAGGCCTTCGCAGCGATACCGGCGCCACCTCCACCGCCGCCCGCCACGCCACTCCCACAGCATCAGGTGGCTCCGGCGTTCGCTCCGCCGCCAGCGGCGATACCGGCGCCGCGACCAGAGGCGTGGGCGCCCGCAGCCCCTCCTCCCACGTCTCGTGAGTCCATCGAAGCCGAAGCCGAAGCCGAAGCCGAAGCAACGGTGCTCACACCACGCTCGCGCGCTGCTCGCGCTCCGTCCTGGACGCTGACGCTTTCCGATGGCATGACATTCGCCGTCACCGGCGCAACGGTCATCGGACGACGCCCCACGCCCCCGGCTCTGCACGCCGATGCGGCCACGCTCGCGCTCCCAGACCCGCAGAGGATGCTGTCCAAGACACACGCACTCATCGAGGTCGAAGCGGATGCGATCTGGGTCACCGACCTCGACTCCACGAACGGCACCGACATCATTTCCGGCGACGGCACCGCGCGCACCATCGCGCCACATGAGCGATGCCGTGTGCTGTCCGGCCAGACTGTGTCGTTCGGGGAGCTGCCTGTTCGGGTCGACAGGCCGTGAAGCCGTGCGCCCTGGATGACGGGGAGAAGTCCCCATCGCGTACCGCGAGACCTGGCTGGAATGATCACCCTGACACATCCCTACGAGGATCGGAGCCCCGGTGACCGACGTTTATCGCGAGATCCAGGACCCTGCCACGACGCCCGAGCGGCTTGCAGAGATCGTTGCTACTCACCCGGAGCTGGCGCCCTGGGTACTCCAACACCCAAACTGCTATGACGCACTGCGGGAGTGGATCGCCGCATATGCGACGCCGCCGGGCGGGCCAGCCACTGCAGCCGGCGACGTCTTCTCCACGACGGCATCCAGCGACCCGTTCGCGCGAGCCATCGAGCCTGCCCTTTCGTCGCGCCCCGCAACACCGTTCGGGTCTGCGCCCAGCGCGCAACCGGCGCGGTCTCGCGGACCCTTCTTCCGCCGCCGCGGCATTCTTATCGGAGGATCCATCGGGATCGCCGCAATCATGCTCGTCGGAATCGGTGGGGCTTGGTGGGCGATCTCGGGCCTGACCCGGGGCGCGTCGAGCCCTGAAGGAGCCGTGGCCCGCCTGCTCTCGGGCGTGGAAAACGTCGACCCGGTCACGGTCGCCACCTCCCTCGCGCCAAGCGAGTTCGGCGGGTTTGTCGAACCACTCCAGCGTCTGGCCTCCGCGGCCCCCGGCGAGGATGGCGGAGCCGACATGGCACAGTTGCTGGCTGATGTGCGTGCGTCTGCGGAGCTGAGCTCCACAGCGATGGCATACGAGACTGAGCAGCTCGCGGACGGGGTCGTGCGCGTCTCGTGGACGGACGGCGAGATGCGCCTGTCCGGTGATGAGAGGGAGCTCGCGCGATCGGTGACAGCCCTCTACGAGCCTCTGCTTCGAGCGCAACAGTCCGCGATCTACGGCTACTCGGACGCCGAGATTGACCAAGCGATCGACACCATGGTCGATGGCTGGTCATCGAACGTCGACCTCGATCAGAGCTGGGATGCGCGCGACGCCGCGGATTGGTATGGAGCGGGGCCGATCTCACTCGTCGCCGTCGATGAGGGCAACGGCTGGTACATCAGCCCACTGCTCAGCTTCTACGACCTGCAGTGGCGGCAGTCCGAGGAGCAGGGCTACGTCGATTCCCGCGATCTGGGGGACGCGATCATCGAGGCCGAGGTGTTCGAGACTCCCGAGGTTGCGGCCGAGGAACTTGCCGCCGCGCTGGAATCCGGGCGCATCGAACGGATCGCGGCGACCTTGCCCCTCGCTGAGCGGCGAGTTCTGTCCCTGTACGGCGATGTCGTCAACCTTGAGTACGTCGTCAACGCATACTCCCCGAGCATCGAGACAGCTGATTTCTCGGCGGCGACGAGCGGTGACCGCGCCCGATTGAGCATCGAGGAGCTCCTCGTCGACGTCACCGAGTGGTCCAACGGATACGAACTCCACGATCGGTATGACATCAGCGAGGTCTGCGCCGAGTGGAGCGATGAATACCTCGATTCCAGCTATTCGTCCTGGTGGGACGAATACACCTACTGGACCGACCAGCGCACGGGGAGCGCCTGCCTCGATGATCCCGCGTGGACCGACAGACTCGGCGCGGGCGACGTCGATCTCATCGCCGTGCGCGAGGGCGGTGGGTGGCTCGTCAGCCCCATCGCGACGATCGCCGACGCAGCCTCCATCGCGGTCGATAACGTCATTCCGTACTACGAGTCGGGCGCGCTCGACGAACTCTTCCGCTGACGCATCCTGGAAAGACGCACACCAGATGACCTACCCCGCACCCGAGCAGCCCGCGTATCAGGGACAGTACGTCCCCTATCCCGCCGCACCCGTCACACGAGGACCATCGCCTCTTTCATCGATCCCGGTCTCGGACTGGGTGCGGGATGCAGTAGCCGTCGCCCTCTTGCTCGTCTCCCTCGCGTTGCCCTGGTCGCTCTCGTTCTCATCCGGCGGGCTCTTGGGTGACTCGTTCACCTCGACAGCCGCGACGAGGGTTGATGTACTGCTGATCACGATCCTCTCGGTCCTGTCGGTCGCCGTCACCGTCCTCGCGCGAGCCGGCGCACTCGGGACCGGGCTCACCCCGGGCCGAACCGCCGCCCTCCGGGCGGCCCTGAACGCGCCGTACGCCATCCTCGTGGTTGTCTATATGGTTCTTGACGCCGTTAGTGCCGGAGAGGTTGCCCAATACCTCGGCGTCGGTTCGGGACTGGGTGCGGCTGTCACAGTCGGCTTGGCCGGGGCGCTCTTCGCTGCGACACCACGGCTGCACGAGATCCGCGATCCGCTCAGCGGAGGGCGCCTCGCGCGCGCCGGCGTCGTCGGCGTCTTCGCCGTCCTGGCTGTCATGGCACTCACGATGCTCATCGGGTTCATCCTGCTCCTGCTCGCGATGCCGTGGCAGGCGATTTCGGGCTGGGACGCCGCTGCCGCGATCGTCGCCCTCCTGCTCCAGGATGCCGCGCTCGCGCTTCCCGCCGTCCTCGTCCTTCGACGCTCCCCGACGGCACCTCGAATCGCGGGGTCGGTCGGAATCGCCGTGGTCGCCGGGATCATTATTTCGGCGCTGACGGGCTTCGAGCTCGGCGGTACCCTCAGCTCGCTGCACGGCGGCGGGTACATCCTCGTGTGGTTCGGCGCCTACGCTGCGTTGCTGACGAGCCCTGCACTGCTCGCGTCGATGACTGCACTTCCGCCCCTGAACACCTGGTTCCTCACGGCGAGACAGGCGCTCGTCACGCTCACAACCGTCTCGACGATTCTGGCTGCGTTCGCGGTGATCGCGCTCGTGACCGATCCGTCGAGCGCCATCGGCTTCTCCGTGGGCATCCTGCTCTCTCAGGTTCTTGCCGCAGGCGTCGCGCTTGTCGCACGGATTCACCTTGTCGGTGCGCCTCAGACGTCGCGCACGATCGTCCTGTGTCTCATGGCAGCAGTCGCTGTTGGAGAGATCGTCGCGCTCGTTCTGAGCGCGGTCTCCCCCCGCTACAGTGGCCTCTCCCTCGAACCGGTGCTCTATCTCGCTCTGCTGGGTCTGCCCGCGGTGGTCGCGTACGCCCTGGTGGCGCCGCGCGAGGTTCGAGAGTATTTCGGTACGTTTGCCCCGCCTGCCGCACCGATGGCGTACCAGTACGACGCCGACCAGTACCGGGTCGCTGCGCCGGCTGCTCCTGCTCCGCCGGCGACAAATGCGGCGGCTCCCGCCAGTTCCGCGGACTACTACGCTGCGCGCGCCGCCGACCCGCTGACACCTGCAGAAGAGCTCTACCAGTACACGTCGGACCCGTCACTCTGGCCGTCGCTGGCCGCCAACCCCGCGCTCTACCCAGAGCTGGTGACATGGCTTGCCAGCACCGGCGATCCCCACGTCCTTGCCGTGTTGCGGTCCCGCGGCGCGATCTAGGCTTCTCGCGCCGCTGCCGCGGCCGGCTTAACCGCCGACCGCAGCGGTTACGATCGAAGGCTATGCCCGCGCCAGAACCCGTCATCCTCTACCCGCCGGAGCTGCCCGTCAGCGCCGCCCGGGATGAGATCGCGCGCGCCCTCGAAGACCACCAGGTCGTGATCGTTGCCGGAGCGACCGGATCGGGCAAGACGACCCAGCTTCCGAAGATCTGCCTGGAGCTCGGTCGGGGTCGCATCGCCCACACGCAGCCTCGGCGGATCGCCGCGCGCTCGATCGCCGAGCGGATCGCGAGCGAGCTGCAGGTGCCCCTCGGGGGCGCGGTCGGCTACAGGGTGCGGTTCACGGATGCCGTGAGCGAAGACACGCGCATCACGCTGATGACCGACGGCATCCTGCTCAATGAGATCCACCGTGACCGCCTGCTGCGCCGCTATGACACGATCATCATCGACGAGGCTCACGAGCGGTCGCTGAACATCGACTTCCTGC
The DNA here is from genome assembly GCF_038150145.1 of Microbacterium schleiferi. Taxonomy (GTDB): domain Bacteria; phylum Actinomycetota; class Actinomycetes; order Actinomycetales; family Microbacteriaceae; genus Microbacterium; species Microbacterium schleiferi_B. The sequence continues at coordinate 167,549 of NZ_JBBWSA010000007.1, read as the reverse complement.
TCGGGTACCTCCGCCGCATTCTGCCGAAACGCCCCGACCTGAAGGTCATCGTGACCTCGGCGACGATCGATCCCGAGAGTTTCGCGCGCCACTTCTCACCGAAGCCGGAGGATCCCGAGGCGGCTGCCCCGATCGTGGAGGTTTCGGGTCGCACCTATCCGGTCGAGATCCGTTATCGCCCACACGACGAGAACGCCGACGACGACATCGACGGTCTGGTGGCGGCGCTGCGAGAACTCGACCGCGAGGAGCGCGGCGATGTGTTGGTGTTCCTCCCCGGCGAGTCCGAGATCCGCGACGCGATGGATGCCGTTCGCGGCATGTATGCGCAGGATGCCGCGCCCACCGAGGTCCTTCCCCTCTACGGGCGCTTGAGCGCTGCCGAACAGCACCGGGTGTTCGAGCCCTCGACGCGCGCCGGAGTGCGCCGTCGCGTCATCCTCGCCACGAACGTCGCCGAAACCAGCCTGACCGTTCCCGGCATCCGGTACGTCATCGATACCGGCACGGCGCGTATCTCACGGTATTCGGTGCGATCCAAGATCCAGCGCCTGCCGATCGAGGCGATCTCGCAGGCCTCGGCCCAGCAGCGCTCCGGCCGCGCGGGGCGCACGGCGCCGGGTATCGCGATCCGGCTCTACGCCGAGGACGATTTCGCCGCTCGCCCCGAGTTCACCGAACCCGAGGTGCTTCGAACCAATCTCGCCGCCGTCGTGCTGCAGATGATGGCGCTCGGGATGGGGGATGTCACGGCCTTCCCGTTCCTCACTCCCCCGGACTCTCGCGGGGTGAAGGCGGCGATGGACCTGCTGCTCGAACTCCGCGCAGTCTCGGGTGGCAGGCTCACGAAGATCGGCCGAGAGCTTGCCCGGCTCCCCATCGATCCGCGGTTGGCACGGATGCTCATCGAGGCGCGCGAGCGGGATGTGCTGCCGAGCGTCCTGGCGATCGTGGCTGGCCTGTCTATTCAGGACGTCCGCGAGCGTCCCGAAGAGCAGCGCGAGCAGGCCGATCGCCTGCATGCGCGGTTCACCGACCCGACGAGCGACTTCCTCTCGCTCCTGGGTCTGTGGAACTACCTGCACGAGAAGCAGGCAGAGCTCGGCTCGAGTGCGTTTCGACGGATGTGCCGGGCCGAGTTCCTGAACTACGTGCGCGTGCGCGAGTGGGTCGATGTGCACCGACAACTCGCGGATCTCATGGGTGCACGGCGCGCGAAGACGAGGGTCGACGCCGACCCCGATGCCGTCCACCGCGCGATCTTGTCGGGGCTGCTCTCGCAGATCGGCATCCGCGATGACCGCACGACGACGTCCGCAGCCAAGGGTGCAGCTTCCGGGAAGCCACGGCGCCCCACCGCCGAATACCGGGGAGCCCGCGGCGCGCGCTTCGCAATCTTCCCGGGCTCGGGGCTTCGCAAGAAGAGCCCGGATGCCGTCATGGCGGCAGAGCTCGTCGAGACCTCGCGCCTGTTCGCCCGAACGGTCGCAGCGGTCGACCCAGCCTGGGCCGAGGAGCTCGCCGGCGAGCTCGCCCACCGTCAGCTGGGCGAGCCGCACTGGTCTCGATCGGCGGGTGCGGCATCCGCGTACGAGAAGGTGACCCTGTTCGGGGTAGAGATCATCCCGAAGCGCCGCGTGCAGTTGGCCCGCTTCGATCGGCCGCTCGCACGCGAACTCTTCATCCGCCACGCGCTCGTGCAGGGCGAATGGGATGCCGCGAACCTCGACAAGCGCCTCACGGCCTTCGACCGGCGCAACGCGGATCTGCGCCGACGCCTGGAGAAGCTCGAGGAGCGCGAGCGTCGCCGCGACATCCTGGCCGGTGATGAGGCGGTGTTCGCGTTCTACGACGCGCGGATCCCCCGCGAGGTCTTCGACGTCCGCTCGTTCGAATCCTGGTGGCGTGAGACCTCGAACCGCACACCGCGCCTGCTCGACATGGGCGAGTCCGACCTCGCCGAGGGCGCCGCGGCAGCGCGCAGCGACGAGTATCCCTCCCGGTGGACACAGGGCGATCAGGTGCTTTCGCTCAGCTACCGCTTCGAGCCGGGTGCACCCGACGACGGCGTCAATGCTGTGGTACCGGTGGCGCTGCTCGCGGGGCTGCGCGATACCGGATTCGACTGGCAGGTGCCGGGACTACGGGACGACCTGATCGCCGCGCTCATCCGGGCACTGCCCAAGGCCATTCGCCGTCACGTCGTGCCCGCTGCCGACTGGGCGGCTCGGTTCTCGGCAGATCTTGCCGGCGAAGGCCCGGAGGATCACGGCGGACTCCCGCCGACCACCCTTCGGGCAGCCCTCGCAGCACGCATCCAGCGCGTGGCCCACCAACCCGTCACGGCGGACGATTTCGACCTCGAGCGCGTGCCCACCCACCTCGGGATCTCGTTCCGTGTGGTCGACCACCGAGGACGCACGCTGGGCTCTGGACGCGACCTCACGCGGTTGCAGCAGGAGTTGGCCGGGGCTGCCCGGGGTGCTGTCGCATCCTCCCTCTCCGCCCCGAAGCGGCCTCCCGCGCCCGCCCAGCGCGCGCCGCGGCCCTCAGGAGCGAGGCCGGATGCCGATAGAGCGCAGTTCACGGAAGTCTCGGGGCTCACCGACTGGACGATCTCCGAGCTTCCGTCCGTCGTCGACACGCGCGTTGCCGGCGGCGTGGTGCGCGGCTATCCGGTCCTCGTCGACGAGGGAGAGAGCGTCGCGCTGCGGATCGACGCCACTCCGGAGGCCGCCGCGCGAGCCACCCATGCGGGTCTTCGTCGCCTGCTGCTGCTGGCGGTCCCCTCCCCCGCCGCGTACGTGCTCGACCACCTCACCGCCGCAGAGAAGCTCGCGCTCGCGGCATCCCCGTACTCGTCGGCGCGCTCCCTTGTCGAGGACTGCCGGGTCGCCGTGGCAGACGCGGTCCTCGCGCGCTTTCCCGACCCGATCCGCACCCGCGCCCAGTTCGAGGCAGCGCGGGATGCGTTCTCGGCCGACGTGACTGACGCGCTGTTCTCGGCGGTTTCGCTGACCGCCCGCATCCTCACCGCGGCACGCGATGTCGAACGGGGCCTGCGAAACCTCAACGCCATGACGCTGCTTGCCGCGCTCACCGACGTTCGCGGGCAGTTGTCGGGGCTGATCTATCCCGGCTTCGTGTCGGCGGTCGGGCTGGAGCGTCTCGCGCACTATCCGCGATATCTCGCGGCCCTGGTCACACGCACCGGCGGCCTCGCCGACAACCCCGGTCGGGATCGCCAGCGCCTGACGGAGTACGAGCGCGCCGCGGCGATCTATCGGGATGCCGGCGGCACGATTCCGCTCGCCGCTGACGCTCCCGCGACGCTCGTGCACGGTCGCTGGCTGCTCGAGGAGTACCGCGTAAGCCTGTTCGCTCAGACCCTGGGAACTGCCGAGCCGGTTTCGCTGCAGCGGTTGACGAAGGCCTTGGCCGGAGCCTGATCCTGCGCCGCATCCGCCGGCGTCACAGAGCGACACACAACGGGGGCAGTGGCGACGCCGCATGCCACCATGGAAATGTGACCACCGCTGTGCCCGATCCCACCGCGTCGTTCGCGACCGCCCAGGTTCAGGCAGGGTACGTGCCGGGTGTCGCGCAGAACACCGCCGTCGTGCCGATTTACCAGTCCAACGGATACGAGTTCCCCTCCCTCGCCCACGCGCGCGACGTCTTCGCGCTGCGGAGCCTGGGGAATGTCTACAGCCGCAACGCGAACCCCACGCAGGCGGTGTTCGAGCAGCGCATCGCTGCCCTGGAAGGCGGGCGCGCAGCTGTCGCGGTGGCCTCCGGGCAAGCAGCAGCGGCGGCGGCGATTCTCGCGCTGGCCTCGGCCGGCGACCACGTGGTAGCTGCCCGCCAGCTCTACGGCGGCACCGTCGATCTGCTCTCCGACTCGCTCGGGAGCCTCGGAATCGAGGTCACCTACGTCGATCAGGACGACACGGATGCCTGGCGCGATGCGGTTCGCCCAAGCACGCGAGCCTTCTTCGCCGAGACGATCACAAATCCGCTGGCCACCGTGCTCGACATCCGTGCCGTCGCCGATGTCGCCCACGCCGCGGGCGTGCCGCTCGTCGTCGACAACACGGTCGCCTCACCCTACCTCGTGCGTCCCGGCGAGCACGGCGCAGACATCGTCATCCATTCCGCGACGAAGTACATCGGCGGGCACGGAGTGGCGCTCGGCGGGGTCGTGGTCGATATCGGCTCGTTCGACTTCGGCGCCGATCCCGAACGCTGGCCGCAGTTCACGACGCCCTACCCCCGGTTCGGCGACCTCGTGCTGTGGGATCGGTTCGGCGAGCAGGGACTTGCCCTGATCATCTACATCAAGACCCGGTTCGTGCACGATTTCGGAACAACCCTGCCTGCCTGGTCGTCGTTCCAACTCCTCCAGGGGCTCGAGACTCTCGACCTGCGGATGCAGCGCCACTCCGCGAGCGCGCTCGCTGTCGCGCGGTTCCTCGAGCAGCATCCTGCCGTCGAGAAGGTGTGGTACCCGGGACTCGCGTCGAGCCCGTGGCACGCGACTGCCCAGCGCTACCTGCCGCGTGGGGCCTCGTCGGTGTTCTCGTTCGATCTGGCCGGCACCGGGGATGCGGATGCCGACGACCGACGTGTCGAGCAAGTCATCGACGCCCTCCGTGTCATCCGGCTCGTGGCGAATATCGGGGATGCCCGCAGCATGGTGAACCACCCGGCATCCATGACCCATCTTCACCTCACCGCTGACCAGCTGCGCGAGGCCGGCATCTCGCCGCGGACGATCCGCCTCTCGATCGGGCTCGAGGACGAGGCAGATCTCATCGCAGACCTGGCGCAAGCGCTGGCCTAGCTGAACGGGGCTACGACGCTTCGATGAGAGCGCGGTAGAAGCCGATTCCGCGGAGCCACACCTCGACGCGGATCCGCTCGTTGTGCGAGTGCAACGCATCACGCTCGGAGCGGGTCAGGTGGAACGGCGTGAACCGGTAGACGTGGTCGCTGATCGCCGTGAACCAGCGGCTGTCGCTGGCTCCCAGCTGCACGTAGGGCGTCGGGACGATGTCGCCGCCGAGTGTCGAGACGACCGCGCCGGCGATCCGTCGCCACGGCTCTCCTCGCCAGGGCGAGACCGGTGACGGGTTGGATGCGTGACGGATCTCGAGCTCGACCTTCTCGTCGGCCACCGCCCGACGAACGTGCGCCGTCGCGCTGTCGATGGTGTCGCCGGTGAGGAGGCGAATGTTGACCGACGCCTTCGCCGTCGTTGCCAGGACGTTCTCGCCGGGTGCGCCGCTGAGCTCGGTCACGACAGCGGTGGTGCGCACCATCGCGTTGGTCTCGGGTCCGCCGAGGGTGAAGGCGCCGGCAAGCAGCGGGCCCGTAATCTCACCGCGTCGGAACAGGGTCCGAAGCGGTTCGGGAGCGTGGGGCGAGAGCGTGGCGAGCATGGCCCGCACGGGAGGCGCGAGCCTGGTCGGAAACGGCTTGCGCCGCAGCCGGTCGATAGCCCGCGCCAGCCGGGCGGTGGCGGGCATCGCGGGCGGCGTGGATGCGTGGCCGCCCTGTTCGCGGACGGTCATAACGAGCGTCATCACGCCGCGTTCTGCGACACCGATCATCGCGGTGGGCACGTCGACGCCGGGGATGATGCCCTCGACGACGGCGCCGCCCTCATCGAGCACGAGTCCCGGATGGATGCCGCGCTCCTCCAGGTGCGCAACGATTCCCCGCGCCCCGTCTCCCGCCGTCTCTTCGTTGTGACCGAACGACAGGTAGATGTCGCGTGCCGGCGTAAAGCCTTCGGCGACGAGGGTCTCGACGGCTTCGAAGATCGCGACAAGCGATCCTTTGTCGTCGATCGCGCCGCGGGCGTGGAGTTCGGCATCCTCGCCCTCACCCACGATCTCGGCGCCGAACGGCGGATGCTGCCACTCCGCCTCGACCACGGGCACGACATCCATGTGGGCCATGAGCACGAGCGGATCTTCGGATGAGGCGCCCGGCCACCGGTACAGCAGTGAGTGGCGGGCGATCACGTCGCGCTCGAGGCGCTCATGGGTCTTCGGGTACAGGCGCTCCAGGGCGCTGTGGAACTCGTCGAACACCGACGCATCCATCCGCGACTCGTCGGCGTACGACACGGTAGGGATGGATAGGAGTTCTCGGAAGCGATCCAATGGAGTGCTCATGCTTCGAGGCTACTCGCGGCACTGCGCGGGCGGACTACGCTCGAACCATGACTGGACTGCGATGGGGAATCCTGGCGACCGGCGGTATCGCACACGCCTTTACGAGCGACCTGCGGACGGCCGGGCTGACGGTGTCGGCGGTGGGGTCTCGGCGCCCGGATGCCTCGCGGGCGTTCGCTGACCAGTTCGCGATTCCGCACGCGCACGGATCGTACGAGGAGCTCGTCGCCGATCCCGACGTCGACATCGTCTACATCGCAACGCCGCATCCGATGCACGCCGACAATGCTGTGCTCGCGCTCGAAGCGGGCAAGCACGTACTGATCGAGAAGCCGTTCACGTTGACCGGCCCCGAGGCCGAGCGTGTGCGCGAGGTCGCACGCGCCCAGGGGCTGCTCGCCATGGAGGCGATGTGGACGCGGTACCTCCCGCACATGGTGAGGATTCGCGAGATCATCGCCGCAGGAACGCTGGGCGAGATCCGCACCGTTTTCGCCGACCACACCCAGCGGATCTCATCCGACCCGAGCCACCGCCTGAACGCGCTGGAACTCGGCGGCGGGTCGCTTCTTGACCTCGGAATCTATCCGGTCTCGTTCGCCTGCGATGTGCTCGGGAAGCCGGAGACGGTGACCGCTCGCGGCCGCCTCGGTGACACGGGCGCGGATGCCGAGGTAGCGACGATCTTCACTCACGCCGGCGGCGCGGTCTCAACCTCGATCTCGACCTCGCGCGCTGTCGGACCCAATACCGCTCATGTGCTGGGCACTGACGCGCGGATCGACATCGACCGCGTCTGGTACACGCCCACGTCGTTCCGCGTCGTTGCACCCGACGGAGAGGTTCTCGAGGAGTATCGGAGCGATGTGCAGGGCCGGGGGATGCAGTACCAGGCGCTCGCCGCGGAACGGCTGCTCGCCGAGGGTAAGACCGACAGCGACCTGCTTCCGCTGGACGAATCGGTGGCCATCATGCACGTCCTCGACGAACTGCGCGCTCAGCTCGGCGTGCGTTACCCCGGCGAGTAAGCCCGCTCACGCGGCGACCGAGTCCTCCCGGAAGACGGGAAGCCGGCGCTCCGGAGCAACGACGTACTGACGACCGCTCGGTGAGATCCACAGCAGGGACCCGTCTCCGGTCTGGATGACGCGCCACCCACCATGGTGCTTGATCGTATGGTGCCCCTGACAGAGCGGGGCGGTATTCACGACCGAGGTCTCTCCGCCGTCTTCCCACGCAAGCGAGTGATCGATCTGACATCGCGAGGCGGGGACCCCACACCCTGGCGCCATGCATCTGTCGGCGCGCCACTTCGTCAGCGCCACCATGTCGGGCGGGGGTCGATATCGGGTTCTGCCGACGGAAAGGACAACACCGGTCTCGGGGTGGGTCAGCACCCGGATCCACCCCGTCGCGGCCCCGGCAAGTTCCCGCGCCTTCTCGATCGGGATAGGACCGACGCCTTCCACCACGGCGGGCTCATGAGCGCCGTCGCCATCCGCACCGAGCAGGGCGAGCGCGGGTACCGTCACGACAACCGTCGGACGGATGCCCTGCACGTCCTTCGGGTGGGCAGGAACAATTCCGTCGATCAGAAGATCGCACAGGATGTCGGTACGGATCTCGTCCAGCGTGCGGTCATCGGGCTGAGAGCCGCCGCCTTCGCCCCCGACCTGCGCGGCGAGCAATGCCTTGCCCTGTGCTGTGATCCGTCCATGGATCGCGTGAGCTTCGACCGAGGGCAGCAGCGCGTGCAGCCACGACATTCCGTCGGCTTCCGGTTCGACGAAGATTCGGCGGCGGCGCACGGCGTGCTCGTGCTGCACCGACAGGGTGGGCGCGAGTTCCCGATCGATGAGCCGCCGCAGCGCCCGCCGGAACGGCCCGATCGCGAGGGTTTCTGCGAGCTCTCGCACCTTCTCGACAAGCCGCGCCGCAACCTGAGGTTCGAGGGGCGCTAGTTCATCCACGATGATCGTCGCGTGCCGCTCGGTCATGCCCGCGTGTGCGAGCGAGTTCCAGATCGTCGGATACCGGTGCACGAGCGCCTCAGCACGGTACATCAGCATCGCGGCCTGGTTCTCGGTGATCCGGAGGGCTGCGGCGAGCTCAAGCCGCACCGAGCGCTCGATCAACTCCCGCGATCCTCCGCCGTAGCGCGTGACGTCGTCGAGCGCTTCGAGACGCAGCTGGTCGATGCGGGCAAGCCGCTGCGCGGCGAACACCGCCTCCATCGTCGCGACCTCAAGCACAAGCGCCACGGCGTCGGGCTGCGCCGGCACCCAGCCCACCTCCTCGTCGGAGTCGCAGAAGTCACCTTCGCGAACGAAGCAGCCATCGGGGTCGACGGTGTGCGAGTCAGCCCAGGACGCGGCATCCATGCCCAGGGCTTTCTCGCCCGGGTCGGTGGTGCCGAAATCGTCCATATCCCGACACTACGAGGGGGTTCCGACATTGCTCCTCGGCACGAAGGGGTGAAGAGCGGATGCCGTCAGCGGCGCGTCGACCACCACGCCCAGGCAACGAGCACCGGCTGGAAGAACAGTCGAACGAGGCGCTTCGTATCGGTATCGAGGCCGAAGCCGTCGCGCTTTTCGACGTACTGCGAGATGTTGCCCGGGAAGATCGCGATGAAGAACGCCGCGAGGATCGCGCCGACGCGGCGACGTTCCTTGGGCAGCGCGACAAGCGCCGTGCCGAGCATGATCTCGACGACACCGGATGCCACCACTATCGCATCCTCATCGAGCGGCGTGAGCTCCGCAGCCCACGGCGGCACTTGCGCCTGGAACTCCTTGCGGGCCACCGTGAGGTGCGTCACCCCCGCGAACACCATCGCGCCCGCCAGCATCCACCTCAGTACTGTTCGCATGCGCCCAGCCAAACTTCCCGGACCAGGAAAGTCAACGTCGTAGACGGATGCCCCGCCAAAGCCGGCGAGGGTCGCTACCGTTCGGGAGAGATCGCGACCGCGAGCGCCCAAACCACCAGGATCGGCTGGAGGAGGAGTCGCACGAAGCGGCGTGTCTCGGTGTCGAGCAGAGGCGCAGACCGACCCGTCTGCCACTGGTGGATGTTGCCGGGGAATACGGCGACGAAGAATGCCGCGACAGCGGCGCCGAGACGCGCCCGTTCGCGGGGCAGCGCTACGAGCCCGGCGCCGAGCATGATCTCTACAGCGCCGGAGCCGACGACGATCGCGTCCTTGTCGGTGTGCAGGATCCTTGTCGCCCAGTCAGGCACGACGATGCGATAGCCCCGCCGCCCCCACGTGAGGTGCGACACTCCCGCTGCCACGAGGAGAGCCGCGAGGAGCCAGCGAAGCAGCGTCATGCGGTGCGGCGGCCCGCGGCCGGGTGAACTTCGACGGGTTCCTCGTGCAGGCCACGCAGCGCCTGGGAGAGTTCTGGCGCACCCTTCGACAGGTCCCGGTCGAGAGCGCGGAGACGCTTCTCGGCCTCCATGAGCGCCCAGTCACCCTTCTCGGTGACCCGCAGTTCGGATGCCGAGCCGGCGTGAGCTGTCGAATCGTGCACGAACCCTTCGTCGACGAGAGTGCGCACAGCGGTGTGCGCGGTCTGGACGGTGATCTGGGAGCGGCGTGCGAGTTCACTGAACGAGATGCCCGGCATCCCGTAGATGTGGCCGAGCAGGGCATACTTGCGCGTGGTCAGTCCCAGATCCTTGAGAACCGCCCCGAGCTGCGCCTCCCAGATGCTCGACATCGTCAGCAGCGCGATGACCGGGCTGAACCGTCGTTGCTGAGCTGCCACGGGATCTCCTTTTGCGGGACGCCAGATCCTTCATCGTAGCCCGCGCCCTCCCGAACTCACCGGACAGACCGTCGTGGATAAAGACGTCACGCGGCGATGACCGGGAAAAAGGTCCCTACGCCATCCGGCGTCGCTCGTGCCATCATCAGAAAATGGACACCTCGCTATACGAGATCCGGAAGGACCTCAGCAGGGCCCTCGCGGAACTCCACGAGGCCCAGCAGAGCTACCCCGACGACCCCACCCTCCGCGCCATCGACAGTCTGCAGTCAGCTGTCGAACGCATCGCAGACGTGCTGGAGGAGATTCAGTCGTTCTTCGCGCTCCCCGTTCCGACGACGACGGGACCCCAGCCCGTCGCCTCTGGTTCGGGGCATCGGCATCACCGGTAGAGCTCAGGAGCCGCACAACTCCTCAGGCGATGAGCCGCTGCGCCCGTGCCGCCTCGACTAAGGCGTCTTTGTGAGCGTCATCCGCAAGCGAGATCAGGGCAAGCGCCCGCTCCTGCGTCGAGAGGCCTCGCAGGTTCACGACACCGTGCTCGGTCACGACGTGCTCGACATCCATGCGCTCGTCGGTGACGATGTCGACCCGCGGCACGATCGTCGAGACCGCCCCGCCCTTCGCGGTTGACGGGAGCACCACGAACGACTTGCCGCCCCGCGACTTCGCGGCACCGGTCACGAAATCGAACTGACCGCCCGAGCCCGAGTACTGCACGCCCCCGATCATCTCGGCGTTGACCTGCCCGTAGAGATCGACCTGGATCGCCGCGTTCACCGAAATCATGGCGTCGTTACGGGCGATGATCTGCGGATCGTTGACGTAGTCGGCGGGGAAACTCACCATCGACGGGTTGTCGTTCATAAATGCGTAGGTGTGGGCATCCCCGACCGCCGAGGTCCAAACGTGCCGCCGCGGATGCAGAGTCTTGCGCCGCCCTGTGATGACGCCCGACTCGATGAGCGGCACGAACGCCGAGGAGAAAAGCGCCGAATGTATGCCGAGGTCCCGGTGATCCCACAGGGCCGTAGCGACCGCGGCGGGAACCCGGCCGGCACCGATCTGCAGCGTCGCGCCGTCGGGAATGTGCGCCGCGACGTGCGCCGCGATCGCGAGGTCGGCATCCGCCGGAGGCGCCTCGGCGACCTCGGGGAGGGGCGAGGCATGCTCAACGATCGCGTGCACTTCGTCGATGTGGAGCAGGGACTCGCCGAAGACCCGGGGCATGTTCGGGTTCACCTCGACGATCAGGCGGCGGCAGGCGCGCGCGGCGACGCTCGCGTAATCGTTCACGACACCGAACGAGAAGTGACCGCTCGCGTCCATCGGGCTGACCTGCACGACGAACGTGTCGACATCGAGGTGTTCGCGGATCACCCGCGGCAGGTTCGAGAAGTTGACCGGAATGAAGTCGAGGGTTTCGCGGTCGGCCCGGGCGGGATCGGCGATGATGTGGTGATCGCGCCCGGCAACGAAAAACGTATGGGCACGGAGCTTCTCGATCACCCCGGGCTGCAGGATCGTGTCACCGATCGCATCGCCGCCCATGCCGTAATAGAGATCCAGATCGACGAGCTCATCGGCACGCACGCGATCGGCAAGAGCTGCCAGAATCGCCGGCGGCGCCCCGAGGCCCATCGCCACGAGCACCTGCGCGCCCGAAGGGACGGATGCCGCGGCATCCGCTGCCGACATGAGCTTGCGACGGTAGTCATCCTGAACCGGCATCCGTGATCCTCCAGCGCTGTCGCCGACGGATCCACTCTGGCATGACGGGCTGCCGGGATGTCGAGCGCGGGCGCTACTGTCGTGCCATGGCCTCCCGCGTGCTCGCCCCCGACCTTTCCGGCATCGACAAGCCGAAAGGACCTCCGGCGTACTTCCCCAGTATCGAGAAGACCTACGGTCGTCCGGTGCAGGACTGGATCGACATCGCCGTCGAGCGGCTCGACGCCGGCGACGCTCACATGGCAGTTGTCGAGGTCCTCAAGACAGAACACGGACTGGGCCACGGCCACGCGAACGCTGTGGTGGCTTACACGAAGTCGGCGCTCGCGCAGGGCTGAGAGCTCTCTCGGCGCGGGATAGCGTGGATCCAGTGACCCTCGACCTCGACGCGCTTCGCCCATACCCCGATGCTGGCGACCCGGAAAACCAGGCACACGATGCGGCGGATCGGCTGCTGCTCGACGAATCAGCGGAGGCGCGACAAGGAGTTGCGCGGCGCGAGATCACCGTCATCGGCGACACGTTCGGCGCCCTGGCCCTTGCGTGCGTGAGCGATGCCACCGATGGTGTCGTCCGCGTGCACCAGGACTCCCTCGGCGGCGAGCGCGCCCTCGCTGCCAACGCACGGTTGACCGGGCTCCAAGCATCCGTCGCCTCACTCCCTCTCGATGCAGAGGTCGTGCGCGATGCGCGGGTCGTGCTCGTGCGCCTCCCCCGGTCGCTCGAGGCGCTCGGCGACATCGCGGGGCTGATCGCCGCGCACGCCGCGCCCGATGTCGTCGTGTTCGCGGGCGGGCGGATCAAACACATGAGCCTCGGCATGAACAACGTGCTGCGCGAGCACTTCGACACGGTGGATGTCTCGCACGCCCGGCAGAAGTCCCGCGTGCTTATCGCGCGCGGTCCTCACGACGGTCGGGATGCCGAGCCGTCCGCAGGGCGACTGCGCATCGGTGACACGGATGTCGAGGTCCGCGCCTTCGGCGGGGTGTTCGCCGGCGCGACGCTCGACATCGGCACGCGCCTGCTGCTGGATAACCTGCTCGACGCGATTCCCGGGCACACGGACGATCCGGCAATCGACCTGGCGTGCGGGAACGGCATCGTCGGGGCGACCCTCGCGCTGCGGCATCCGGAACTGCGTGTGTACGCGTCCGACGAGTCGGCCGCCGCCGTGGCATCGGCTCGGGCGACCGCCACTGCAAACGGAATCGCCGACCGGATGACAGTGGTTCGCGATGACGCGCTCTCGACCCTGCCCGACGCGAGCGCGTCGTTCATCGCCCTGAACCCGCCGTTTCACCGGGGCGCCGCGATCGACGAAACGATCGCACGACACCTTTTCGCGGATGCTGCTCGCGTGCTGCGCCCGGGCGGGGAACTCTGGACCGTCTGGAACTCGGCCCTGCGCTACCGCCCGTCACTCGAGAAACTCGTCGGCTCAACCCGTCAGATCGCCCGCACTCCGAAGTTCACCGTCACGGCCTCGACGCGTCGCTGAGCCAGGAGTCCGGCGAGCGGAGCATGCCCCGGACAGCGTCGACGATCCGCGGTTCGGCGGCGAACGGCAGAGTCGAGTGGTTCGCCTCGGGCACGGGGCAATAGGCATCCGCACCGAAGGCTGCGAGGTACATGTCGCGCATCGCATCGATCTGTGCCCGAAGCAGCTCGTCGCTGCGATACCGAGCCTGGAGGGGGTCGACGGCGGTGGCGTGGATGACGCGGACCGCGGTGCCCGGCAGCACCGACAGAAGATCCTCGAGCATCTCGGCGAAGTTCGCGACCTCCTGCATCCCGGTAAGGAGTCGATCTTCGCGCATACGCACGTCGATGACGGCGTCTCGCACCTCTGGGTCCAGGTCTTCGAGCATCGCGGACAGCGCTGCTCGCGCTGCCAGCACGTCGATGTCATCGACGGTGTACCTCGTCGACGCGCCGGACTCGATCCGCAGCTCCGGCGGCATCGCACGGTTCCAGTCGCGATGTACGGGGTCGAGCAGCACCACGCCAGCGACCTCGCTGCCGAGTTCCAGCGCGGCTCGCTGCGCGTAGGCGCCGCCGAGCGAGTGGCCCACGAGGATGAATGGCGCAGGGACCCGCAGGGCCTCCAGCAACCGGGCAAGCTCTGCCGTGACCTGCTCGACGGCTCGCGGCAGCGGGACAGGGTGGCTCCACCCCGTGCCGGCGCGGTCGTACATCACCGTCGTCAGGTTACGGCTGAGTGCTGCACTCAGCCCCGAAAACTCAAGTCCGACCGAGCCCGCGCCCGGCAGGAAGACGACACTCGCACGGCTGGCCCCTGCGACCTGTGCCCAGATTTTGACACCATCGATCGTGACGAACTGACCGGATGCTGGTGCCGATTCTCGACGTCTCCGCACTCAGCCCTCGTCCTCGGGGGACGCGGAGTCCGCGAACGGATCGTATGTCCGGCCTCCCTCGACGATCTCGCGGTTGAGCGCGGTGAGTCGGCTCACGATCTGCTCGGGATCCTGCGCGACCGACTTCGGCCAGCCGTAGGCGGCTGCCACAGCTTCGTCGAGGCGGCGGTGCAGCGCGGCGAGATCGGCGAAGCCGCCCTCATCCATGAGGTTATACAGCTTCGTGAGGCCCATGCTGTGCTCGATACAGAGTTCGCTTCGACGGTCGTAGAGCGCGCGGGATGCGGCAGCAATCGTCTCCCGCTGCTCCGGCGTGACGGGGTCGGGCCACGGGAAGGTGTCGAAGACCGTGGTGGGCGTATAGCGAAGTCGCGTCTCAAGCGTCGATGACTGCGCCCAAGCCCAGGAATCGTGTGCGCGTGAGAGCAGGATGCCCATGCTGTAGTCGTCATCAAAGGCGAACACATTCGTTGCGTCGCTGGCGAGCGCCCACGCCTCGACCCACGCGATGAACATCCGCTTCCCATGTCGACCGACCGCGGCGTAGCGTTCGCGTCCGGCGAGAGCAAGCCGCATCTCTCCCCGGGGCCGCCCGAACTGCCACCACTTCGTCTTGAACCCCGGGTCCCGATTCGTGTCACGCTCGGGCTTCACATCGCGGCGCACGATATCCAATGCACGGGGATACCTCGTTGCGTCCTCGAGAGGCATTGATCCGAAATCGATGATCCAGCGACTCGGACTTTGGCGCGGGGATTCCGCGATGTCGTCACTGGTGAGGTAGGGACGAACGACTTCACGGTAGGCGCGCGTTCCATCACCGAGCAGAGAACTCGCAACGTCATCCGAGATCACAAATCCCGCACCCACCGGAATCGGGCCCTGGAAACACTGCCCACGGTTCGCGCCGAGCGTCGCTGGCGGCCACTCCTCTCCAGAATGAGGGCGCAGTGATGGCGAGATGCCCTCTACTGAGGCGCCGTCGAGCTCGAACAGCGTCGGGACCGGCTCGGGGTCCTTGACCCAGTTCACGATGCTGACGTGGACCTTGGCGTCACCCGGCCACTTCTGCGATGACACCGCGTCCGTGATCACACCGCCATTCGCCACGACGTAGTCGAGAGAGGCCACCCGCCCACGGTTCTGGGAGATCGAATTGGTTCCGACCAAGCCCGCGCGCTGGCCAGGCTTCAGCCGGTCCTGAGCGATGCGGAACCAATACACGCACAGATCACGGACGCCGACCCCGAACGTACGTGAGAGCCAGTCGACATAGTCGTCTCCGAGCGACTGGCGCACCAGCTGCGAGCCGAGAAACGGCGGGTTGCCGATGATCGCGTCAACCTCGGGCCAGTCGGTCTGCAGTGCGTCGGCAGGCGTGATACGCGAGAGGTCGACGAGCGGCAGCACGGGCTCAGCCTCGCCGTACCGTTCGATCATCTGCCGGTGCCCCATCCACAGCGTGACCCGCGCGATCATGACGGCGACGCGCTCGATGTCAATCCCGAACAGATTCGACAGCGGATAGAAGGGCAGCGTGCCAGTCGGACGCGGGGCACCGGTTTCTGCGGCGAGGCGATCGATGCGCTGCTTGAGATCGAACTCGAGCCCGCGCAACTCGCGATACGCGACGTACAAGAAGTTGCCGCATCCGCAGGCCGGATCGAGAACGCGGAAGTCGCACAGCTCATCGAGAAGGGTAACCGCCTCGGTAACTGATCCGGTCGTCTCAATCCGCTCGCGCCAGGGACGCACGATGGTCGGCGCGACGATCTTCATGATGTCGGCTTCGTGCGTGTAGTGCGCGCCGATCTCGGAACGGCGGTCATCGCCGAGCACACCTTCGAGAAGAGATCCGAAGATGGTCGGGTTGACCTCGCGCCAGTTGAACTCCGCCGCCTGCTTGAGGTGGAGAAGCTCCGACCGGTCCAGGTAGACGGCGGCAGGTCTGGCAAACAGGTCACCGTTGACGTATCGCGTACCCGCGAAGCGACCCTTGCGGTTGTGGTCGCCCTTCTGATTGAGCAGCTGGAAGAGGTAGCCGATCTCCTTCGCGGAGTCGGGATCGCCCTCCTTCAGCAGCGCCTCGACGGTCGCCTGCAGCGGATACCCCTCGAGCATCCCGAGATCTTCGGCGAACAGACACCAGACCAACTGCATGGTGAAGCGCTGGATCTCATCGACCGGGGCCGCCGACCGGTCGAGCATCGAGCGGTAGAGCTCTGCCACGTGGCGGGCGGCATCTTCGGTCAGCTCGCGGCGATGCTCGCTGAAGACGGGCTCGAGAGACTCGTTCTGCAGGAAGAGCAGCGCGTCGTAGTGCTCGGGAAGCTCCGCGAGCGTGAACCGCGAACGCGGCCGGTTCGGGAAACGACCCGGCTCCCAGATTTCGAACTCCTGGAAGTTGCAGAGCACGACCCACCGGGCAGCCGGCGTATCGGTGGCGGGATCGCTTGACTCGCGCCAGTACCGATCGCGTTGATCGGCGGCCTTCTCCAGGGCAACGCCGGGAGCCTTCATCTCCACGATCATGACGCCCGGCCAGTGGAGGTCCATGAAACCCGCAGAACTGCGGAAGTCCTCGAACCGCGCTCCGACGGACTGGCGATCCGAGCCGTACGCCGCGAACAACTCGTTCAGAAAGGTCTGCGCCTCAGCCCGCTCTGAGCCGGAGTATCCAGACCACCGGCGCACGAACTCGGTGAGTGCTCGCTGAAGCTCCGCGCCGCTGCGGACCGGATCTGTCACCGCTCAGAACATCCGGGTCTTGTTCGGCACGCTGAAGTACGTCTGTTGCACGAACCGCTTGCGCTCGGTCTGGAGCACATCGACGAGGTCCTTCATGGCTGCCTCGGCGTTCGGGTGAGCACCCGATTTGCGGATGCGCTCGAGCGCCTTGCGCGCGCGCTCGAGCGCGTAGTCGAGGTTCGTGAGCACATCCGACACCTCACCCATCGCCTGCTCGCGCGCCCGCTCTTCGGCAGCCACACTGTCAGTGATCTGCTGTGCCATCTCGTCCCCTTCCGATGCGGCGTGAGCTTCACGGTATGCCCCGCCTGCGACGTCGTCAGACGCCGACGCAGGATCTGTGGACATCACCGTTTCTCCACAACCGGATCTAGAAGTCCCAGTCCTCGTCCTCGGTAGCGACGGCCTTGCCGATGACGTAGGACGAACCCGATCCACTGAAGAAGTCATGGTTCTCGTCAGCGTTCGGCGACAGGGCCGACAGGATCGCGGGGTTCACGTTGGTGACCGACTCGGGGAACATGGCCTCGTAGCCGAGGTTCATGAGCGCCTTGTTGGCGTTGTAGTGCAGGAACTTCTTGACGTCTTCGGTCAGGCCGACGCCGTCGTAGAGGTCCTGGGTGTACTGCACCTCGTTGTCGTAGAGCTCGTACAGCAACGAGAACGTGTAGTCCTTGATGTCCTGGCGCTTGGCTTCATCGACCTTCTCGAGTCCCTTCTGGAACTTGTAGCCGATGTAGTAGCCGTGCACGGCCTCGTCACGGATGATGAGGCGGATGAGGTCAGCCGTGTTGGTGAGCTTCGCGCGGCTCGACCAGTGCATGGGCAGGTAGAAGCCCGAGTAGAACAGGAACGACTCCAGCAGGGTCGAGGCGACCTTGCGCTTGAGCGGCTCGTCGCCCCGGTAGTACTCCATGACGATCTGCGCCTTGCGCTGCAGGTTCTCGTTCTCGACCGACCAGCGGAACGCCTCGTCGATCTCCTTCGTCGAGCACAGCGTCGAGAAGATCGACGAGTAGCTCTTCGCGTGCACCGACTCCATGAAGGCGATGTTCGTGTACACCGCTTCTTCGTGCGGGGTGATCGCGTCGGGAATCAGCGACACCGCGCCGACGGTGCCCTGGATCGTGTCCAGGAGCGTGAGCCCCGTGAACACGCGCATCGTGAGGGTCTGCTCCTCGGGGGTCAGCGTGTTCCACGACTGCACGTCGTTCGACAGCGGCACCTTCTCGGGCAGCCAGAAGTTGTTTACCAGACGGTTCCAGACCTCGAGGTCCTTGTCGTCCTGGATCCGGTTCCAGTTGATCGCCTGAACGTGGTCGATCAGCTTGAGCTTCTCTGTCATCAGTTCTCCGAAAAAATCCCAGGTCAGAGCATTAAAGCATGCAGCTGACGCACTCCGTCATGTCCGTACCCTCGAGGGCCATCTGACGCAGACGGATGTAGTAAATGGTCTTGATGCCCTTCTTCCAGGCGTAGATCTGCGCCCGGTTGATGTCACGGGTGGTCGCGGTGTCCTTGAAGAACAGCGTCAGAGACAGGCCCTGGTCCACGTGCTGGGTGGCAGCGGCGTAGGTGTCGATGACCTTCTCGTAGCCGATCTCATAGGCATCCTGGTAGTACTCCAGGTTGTCGTTGGTCATGAACGGCGCCGGGTAGTAGACGCGGCCGAGCTTGCCTTCCTTGCGGATCTCGATCTTCGAGGCGATCGGGTGGATCGAGCTCGTCGAGTTGTTGATGTACGAGATCGAGCCGGTCGGGGGCACCGCCTGCAGGTTCTGGTTGTAGATGCCGTGGGCCTGTACTGATGCCTTCAGCTCACGCCAGTCATCCTGCGTGGGGATGTGGTGGCCGGCGAACAGCTCGCGCACCCGCTCGGTCTGGGGCACCCACTCCTGCTCGGTGTACTTGTCGAAGAACTCACCCGACGCGTAGGTCGAGTCGGCGAAGCCCTCGAACGCCGTCCCCCGCTCGATCGCGATCTTGTTCGACGCCCGCAGCGCGTGGAACAGCACCGTGTAGAAGTAGATGTTCGTGAAGTCCAGACCCTCTTCAGAGCCGTAGTGGACGTGCTCGCGAGCGAGGTACCCGTGCAGGTTCATCTGACCGAGGCCGATCGCGTGGGAGCGGTCGTTGCCGTCCTCGATCGAGCGCACCGACGAGATGTGGCTCTGGTCGCTGACCGCGGTGAGGGCACGGATGGCCGTGTCCACCGTGAGACCGAGGTCGCCGCCATCCATCGCCAGGGCGATGTTCATCGACCCGAGGTTGCAGGAGATGTCCTTGCCGATCTGGTCGTACGAGAGGTCCTCGTTGTAGGTCGTCGGGGTGTTGACCTGCAGGATCTCGGAGCACAGGTTCGACATGTTGATCCGGCCCTTGATGGGGTTGGCCCGGTTCACGGTGTCTTCGAACATGATGTACGGGTAGCCGGACTCGAACTGGATCTCGGCGAGGGTCTGGAAGAACTCTCGCGCGTTGATCTTGCTCTTCTTGATGCGCGGGTCATCGACCATCTCGCGGTACTTCTCGGTGACCGAGATGTCGCCGAACGGCACACCGTAGACGCGCTCGACGTCGTAGGGCGAGAAGAGGTACATGTCCTCGCCGTTCTTGGCCAGCTCGAAGGTGATGTCGGGAACGACAACCCCGAGCGAGAGGGTCTTGATACGGATCTTCTCGTCAGCGTTCTCGCGCTTGGTGTCGAGGAACTTCAGGATGTCGGGGTGGTGAGCTGACAGGTAGACAGCGCCCGCGCCCTGACGTGCCCCGAGCTGGTTGGCGTAGCTGAAGCTGTCTTCGAGCAGCTTCATGACGGGGATGATGCCGCTTGACTGGTTTTCGATCTGCTTGATCGGGGCTCCAGCCTCGCGGATGTTCGAGAGCAGCAGCGCGACACCGCCGCCGCGCTTGCTCAGCTGCAGGGCGGAGTTGATGCCGCGGGCGATCGACTCCATGTTGTCTTCGATGCGCAACAGGAAGCACGAGACGAGCTCACCGCGCTGCGCCTTGCCGGTGTTCAGGAACGTCGGGGTTGCGGGCTGGAAGCGGCCCGAGATGATCTCGTCGACAAGTTGGGTAGCCAGAGCCTCGTCGCCGTCGGCAAGACCGAGGGCCGTCATCACGACACGGTCTTCGAAGCGCTCGAGGTAGCGCTTGCCGTCGAAGGTTTTGAGCGTGTAGCTCGTGTAGTACTTGAAGGCGCCGAGGAAGGTCTCGAAACGGAACTTCTTCTCGAACGCGTGGTCGTGCAGCGACGAGATGAACTCGAATGAGTACTTCTCGAGCACGGCGGGCTCGTAGTACTGCTTGTCGACCAGGTAGTCGAGCTTCTCCTTCAGCGAGTGGAAGAAGACGGTGTTCTGGTTGACGTGCTGCAGGAAGTACTCACGAGCAGCACGCTTGTCGGCATCGAACTGGATCTTCCCGTCCGGGCCGTACAGATTCAGCATCGCGTTGAGCGCGTGATAGTCGAGCCCCTCGAAACGGGCCTCCGTCTTGAATGCCATGTCTGTCACTGCAGCTTCCACCATCGTTCCAATCCTTCGCTTACGCGTGTGACGTCTTCTGACGTGCCGAACAGTTCGAGCCGGTACAAGTGCGGCACGTGACACTTGCGGCTGATGATGTCGCCGGCGGCGCAAAAGGCGTCGCCGAAGTTGGTGTTTCCCGCGGCGATGACACCACGGATGAGTGTTCGGTTCTGCTCGACGTTGAGGAACCGGATGACTTGCTTGGGGACCGCACCCCGCTCCTCGCCGCGACCCTGGCCTCCCCCGTAGGTGGGGGTGACCAGGACGAAGGGCTCATCGACGAGGAGCATCGGCTCGGATGCGAAGAGCGGGATGCGCTCAGCGCGCATACCCAACTTCTCGATGAAGCGCGCCGTGTTCTGCGAAACGCTCGAGAAGTACACGAGCAACGGCGTCTCTGTCGCGATCGCCGTGCTCATGGCTCAGGCGAGGCGCGAAGCGAGCTCGTCGATCTTGTCGGGGCGGAAGCCCGACCAGTGGTCCTCGTCGGTGATGACGACGGGGGCCTGCAGGTAGCCCAGCGCCTTGACCTGCTCGAGGGCCGCGGGGTCCTGCGAGAGGTCGAGAACTTCGTAATCGATGCCCTTGGAATCCAGCGCGCGGTAGGTAGCAGTGCACTGCACGCAGGCCGGCTTGGTGTAGACCGTGATCGCCATGTTAGATCCGTTGTCCCCTCAAAATCCTTCGTCGAACCGGCAGCTCCCCCACCGGGAGTCCAATACTACATATGGGTGCCGACATCAGATAGCACCACAAGGGGTAGTAGTTACATTCGTGTAGTTTTCCACCGCTCTCCTCAGATACAACGCGATTTGTCCACCGTTTCATCCACAGATCGACGAGTCCGCGAAACCTGGGAGAAGCCTGAAATCACGGGGTTTCGGGTGCCTGCATCCGTCATCCCTCCACAGCGCGACGCTACGGCGATCCACCGACATCGAATTCGCCTGTGGATTGCGCTCCCGGCGTGTCGCGGCATCCGTCCACGCGCCGCGTCGTCCGTGTTCCGATATCGCCGAACCGGTTCGGCACGTCTATCGTGGGAAGGTGGCGGGTTATGGAGAACTGCTGCGCACTCCGGGGGTCGCGCGCATCATCGCGGCGCAGCTGACGGCACGCTTCCCGAACGGGATGACGAGCCTGGCGATTCTGCTACACATCGAGCAGGTCACGGGCTCCTACGGCTCCGCAGGACTCGTGCTGGCCGCGACATCGGTCGGGCAGGCAGTCGCGGGTCCTATCACCAGCAGGTGGATGGGTCTGTGGGGCATGCGGCGGGTCCTGACCGTGACCCTCGCCATCTGCGCTGCAGCGATCGCGTGTATCGCGGCGTTCACCCTCCCCCTGCCCGCCTATATGGTGCTGGGGCTCATCGCCGGCCTATCCACCCCGCCGGTGCAAGCAGCGGTTCGCACCATCTACCCCAAGATGGTCAACTCGCGACAGGTGACGCCGCTCTACTCGCTGGATGCCTCGCTCCAGGAGATCATCTGGGTCGTCGCACCCGTTCTCATCACGTTCGTTGCGACGCAGATCGGCACTGTCCAGGCCCTCGCACTCATCGTCGTCGTTCTGCTGGGCGGCGGCGCCTGGTTCATCCTCTCCCCCGAGGTCGGGCGGGTACGCATCCCTCGCAGTCGCCGCAGCTTTGGAAAAGTGCTCGGCAAGCCCGCGGTCTTGCTGGCAACCGTCGTCGGCTTCCTCCTGATCGGCGCGTGCTCCGCCGTCGAGGTGGGAGTGGTATCCACCTTCGGGCACGAGGGAATCGAGGCGGGTCTCGTGCTCGCGGTCTTCGCCATCGGCAGCCTCGCCGGCGGTCTCTCCTTCGGTCACATTCCGATCGGACCGTGGGCGACAGCCCGGCGGATGCTGATCGTCGCGGCGGGACTCAGTCTGACGATGATCTCGCTCAACGCGTGGTGGCTGGGAGCAACGCTCGCTGTCGCCGGTCTGGGCGTCGCGCCAGCACTCGCGGTGATCTTCGCCATGACCTCTGCGAGCGTGAAGTTCAGCGAAACCGCCGAGGCCTACGGCTGGATCGGAACCGGGCAGCTCATCGGTGCCGCCGCGGGTTCCGCTGTCGCGGGCTTCCTCGTCGACGGCGCGGGCCCCCAGGGTGCCTACCTCGCGGCAGCGCTGTTCGCAGCCACCGGCGCGATTGTGGCTATCGTGTTCGTCCGCGGCTTCCCTGACCTGCGCGATCGGGACCCGAGCCCCATCCCGGATACCGAGCCCGTCCCCACGATCACCTGATCCGCCCCTCACCCGTGACCGCGATGACACTGCCCTCTGGGCGGAACACGATGGCTCTGACGCGCTGCGCGCGGCGGTGACTGTGGCGCGGGGATCGCTCCCCGATGCTTCGTTCGCTCCGGCTGCACTCATCGATCGCGTGCGGCTGCTCACGACCCGGTGGCTGACAGAGATGGTGCCCGTCGAACAGCGGCTTCTGGCGACATCCGGAATGCTCATAGCTCGGGTCTCCGCGGGAGAACGCGAACGTGCTGAGGACCTCGGGGGCTACCTCATCGGCAATGCCCCCGAACTCGAAGCACACAGCTCAGCCTTCGATCGAAGCCTCTTCTGGTCGGCCCTCAGCGAGGTGGCGATAACGCAAGGCGTGGCCCGGGAGGCTGCGGCACTGGCCTACCGCGCCCAGCAAGCCGCCGTCGTTTCGGGGGACGCTGCGGCCGACGCGGCCAGCGCACTGGCGAACGCGATTGCCGAGTTTGGCCGCTATCCCGACGACCCGCAGTTCGCATCGACGGCAACGGTGGTCGCAGGGATGTCGGCCGTGGCGCGCGACGACGCCGCCGGGGCCATCGCCGCTGCCCAGCCGGCCATCGGGGGAATGGCTGACGAACGCGTTCTGCCGAGGGTGCGAGGGTTCGCGCTGGGTATCGTCGCGGACGCTCACCTGCTGCGAGGCGAGCCGCTGCGGACTCTCACCCTGCTCGAGGGCGTCGACTCGAACCGGGAGCACACGCTCTGCTTCGACATGCAACGGGCCTCGGCCCACCTCGCTCTCGGAAAACCGCTGAAAGCGCTGCAGACGACGCGGGCGTGTGTGGCGATGGGGGCGCGCCAGTCCGCGACGGGGCGTGGCGCTGCCGGCACTCACGCGACGCGAACAGGATCTGGCGTGGCTGCTGCAGGGCGATGTTTCGGTCGCGGAACTGGCTCGGCAGTCCTTCGTGTCTCCCAACACGGTAAAGACGCACCTTCGCCGTCTGTACGCCAAGCTCGGGGTGTCATCCCGCGACCAGGCGGTTGCAACGCTCGAGCGCGGAGGCTTCTTCGAGCGAATTGCACCGGCACAGGGGCGGGAGCCGCTCCCCCGGTGCCTCAGACGCCCTCATCCTGACCCGCGCGTTCACCGCGCGCGCCTACGATGAACCCGTGACCTACACCCGGCTCGCCTGGACGCTTCTCGCCATTGCGCTACTGATCGTCGCGGTCTTCGAGAGCATCGGCCACGGATGGGTCACTGCCGGGATCATCATCGTGTTCGCGGTGCTCCCCGACATCGCCCTCATCGGAGCGTTCGGCGACCAGCGCGGCATCCTGCGCCCCGAGCGCGTCCCGTTCTACAACTGGTTGCATCAAGCGTGGATCCCGGCGCTGCTGTTCTTCCTCGGCGGCTCCATGGCGTATCTGTGGGAAATGCGGGATGTCGGACTGCCGCTGTTCTGGTGCGGAATGGGCTGGCTGCTTCACATCGCGCTGGATCGGACTTTCGGGTTCGGGATGCGAGATCCCGACGGCACGATCATTCCCGTCGGCACATACGGGCCGCGCGGGCGCTGAGAGGATGCCGAAGCCATGACCACTCCCCTCGTTCTGCCTCGGCAGGGGTGGGGTGACCCGTCATCCTCCCGCCGAGCACTGCTCGTTCACGGTCTGGGATCCACGGGCGCCCTGATGTGGCGTTTCGGCGTAGAGCTGAGCGAGCGCGGCTGGTTTGCCGAGGCCGTCGATCTGCGCGGGCACGGGCGCGCCCCGCGGGCACTCGACTACACGATCGGCGCTTATGCTGCGGACCTGGCACTCTGCCGTCCCCACGATGAGATGCCGTGGGATCTCGTCATCGGCCACTCGCTGGGCGGCGCGGCAGCGGTCGTTGCTGCAGCATCCGTCCCGGACTGGACTGACCGACTCGTACTCATCGATCCCGCGATCCAGCTCGATGAGCCGGACGGTGAGCACGTGCGCGAGAGCCAGCAACGCCAGTTCGACGACCCGAGCGCCGACGCGGTGCGCGCCGAGCATCCGTCGTGGCATCCGCTGGACATCGAACTCAAAGTGCAGAGCATCCAGCAGGTCAGCCGCTGGGCGGTCGAGCAGACGAGCGAGCAGAATCCGGAATGGGATGTACGGCTTCCTGCGTTGTCCCTGGATGTGCCCATCCATGTCATAGCCGGCGACCCCACCGTGTATGCGCTTTTCCGCGGCGACATCGTCGAGCAGTTGCTGACCCGGCCGTCCATCACGATGTCAGTCGTCGAGGGAGCCGGGCACTCGCCGCACCGCGATGCGCCCGACCAAACGATGCGCCAGCTTTGGGAGGCCCTCGCATGACTGCGGCGACTTTCGACCCGGCATCCGTGCTGCCCGACGCACTGCTCGAGCAGTTCCGCGAGCGCGCGGCGCAGCACGACAGCGACAACACCTTCCCGCACGACGATCTCGCCGACCTGAGGGATGCCGGTTACCTCGCGCTGTTCGCCCCGACGGAGTTCGGCGGGGCGGGCCTCGGCCTTGCCGAGGTGTCGCTGCTGCAGCAGCGCCTGGCCACCGCAGCACCGGCGACGGCGCTCGCCATCAATATGCACCTCGTGTGGACCGGTGTCGCGAAAGCGCTCGCCGATCGCGGGATCGACGACCTGCGCTTCGTCCTCGAGGGCGCCGTGGCGGGCGAGATCTTCGCGTTCGGCATCAGCGAGGCCGGAAACGACCTCGTGCTCTTCGGCAGCGACACGGATGCCGCCCCGCAGCCGGACGGCTCGTATGCCTTCACCGGTACGAAGATCTTCACCTCCCTCGCCCCGGTCTGGACGCAGCTGGGCCTCCACGGCCTGGACACGACCTCTCCCGACGGCCCGAAGATGGTCTACGCCTTCGTGCCGCGGTCCGAGGAGGATGCCGGGCGAATCGCCACGCGCGACGACTGGAACACACTCGGCATGCGCGCCACGCAGTCCCGCACGACGCAGCTGCGCGGGGCAATCGCAGCCGCAGACCGGGTCGTGCGCCGCATCCCGGCCGGACCGAACCCCGACCCGATCGTGTTCGGCATCTTCAGCGTTTTCGAGATCCTGCTGGCTTCGGTCTACACCGGAATCGCGCGGCGGGCACTGGATGTCACTGTCGAAACCGTCGGCACGCGCCGGTCGAAGAAGACGGGACTGACCTACAGCCAGGACCCCGACATCCGGTGGCGGATCGCCGACATGGCCCTCGCGTACGATGCCCTGCCCCCGCAGCTGGAGGCGCTCAGCCGCGACATCGACACGCTCGTTGATCACGGGCCGCGGTGGTTCTCGCTCCTGTCGGGCGTGAAGCACCGCGCCGTCACGATGGCCAAGGCGGTCGTGGATGACGCGATCCTCGCGGCCGGCGGATCGAGCTACTTCGCCGGGAGTGAACTCAGCCGGCTCTACCGCGACGTACTGGCAGGGATGTTCCACCCGTCGGATCCAGAGTCTACTCACGCCACGGTTGCGACAGCCTGGCTGGGGCCGGTCTCGGGTTGAACTCTCGCGCTTCCTGATCGGCGCGACCCGCGGCGTGTGAGGATGTGGGAATGGCACGCACGCCAACCTCCGCGCTGAGCCCCGCCGACCAAGCGCGGCGACGGGGGCTTCGCACGATGAAGTCCGTCGCTCTCGGCGCCTTGCTCCTCATGGCAGTCCTGTTCCTCGTCGGGTTCATCGGCCAGCAACAGGTGCCCGCGCTCGCATACCTGCGCGCGGCAGCCGAGGGCGGGATGGTGGGAGCTCTCGCCGACTGGTTCGCGGTGACGGCGCTGTTTCGGCATCCGCTGGGGATCCCCATCCCCCACACCGCGATCATCCCGCGTCGCAAGGATGAGATCGGGCAGTCACTCGGAGAGTTCGTCGAGACCAACTTCCTTGCGACGGATGTCGTGCGCACCAAGCTCGAATCGACTTCCATCGCGGCCCGCCTGGGTGCATGGCTGAGCGACCCCGCGCACGCGGCGCGGATCGGGTCTGAAGCGGCAGCGATGGGTTCCGGCATCCTTCGCGCCCTGAGCGACGACGACGCGCAGGAGGTCATCACCGCCCTCGCCCGCGAGCACCTCATCGTGCCGGAGTGGTCGCCGGCGATCGGCGAATGGCTCGGCCGCATCGTCGACGCCGACGCCCACCGAACCGCCGTCGATCTCGCGGCCGAGAACGTCGACGAATGGCTTGCGAACAACCGGGATGCCTTCACCGGTCTCGTGTCGGGACGCCTTCCCTCGTGGGTGCCGAGCATCGCCGCGCGCCTGGTCGACGAGACCGTCTATTCCGAAGCCGTCGGGTTCGTGCGGGCCGTGCGTACCAACCCCGAGCATCCTGCCCGCGCCGCGATCACCGCGTACCTCACGCGCCTGTCCGAGAGCATGCAGCACGACCCGCAAACTATTGGGCGGTTCGAGGATGCCAAGCTCGCGATCTTCGACAGCCCGCGCGTTCGTGACCTCGCCACCCATGCCTGGAGCACGGCTAAGTCCGGCCTGCTCGACGCCCTGGCGGATCCGGAGAGCGGCCTTCGCACCCAGGTCGACAGCGCCCTTCGCGACATCGGCGAACGACTCGCGCGCGAACCCGAGCTGCAGCGCCGCGTCGATACCTGGGTGACGGATGCCGCCGTCTTTCTCGTCGACCGCTACCGGCACGACATCGCCTCGCTCATCACCGACACCGTGGAACGGTGGGATCCTGCCGAGACGACCGAGAAGATCGAGCTCATGGTGGGCCGCGATCTGCAATACATCCGCCTCAACGGCACGATCGTCGGCGCCCTCGCGGGCCTTGCGATCTACACGATCGCGCACGCCCTGTTCGGCTGATCGCGAGCTCCGCGCTCAGACACGGTCAGACGACGCGGATGACCGTCCCGCCGGTCAGATCGACCAGCTGCGGGAACGTCAGCGGAAAGACCGTGTGCGGCGTGCCGCCGGCCGCCCAGATCTCGGGGAACGCGGCGAGATCCTCATCGACGATCGTCACGAGCGGCGCCGGATGGCCCGTCGGCGCAACTCCTCCGATCGCCTGGCCCGTCGCCTGACGCACCTGATCGGGGGTCGCACGGGTGATCGAGGTCCGACCGAGCCGCGTCGCCAAGCCCTTCGTATCGACGCGGTGAGCGCCGCTGGTCATGACCAGAAGCGGCTCTCCATCGGACCAGAAGACCAGGCTGTTGGCAATAGCCCCCACCTCGACTCCGAGGGCTTCGGCTGCGAGCGCCGCAGTGGAAGCAGCATCCGGGAGCACAACGATGTCGCCGGGAATCCCTGCGGCCCGGATCGCGTCGTGGACGAGGCGGCTGCGGGCAGGAAGGTGATCAGACATGATCTGAGCCTAGGGCGAGCAGCGAGCGCGCCGGATATCCTGTGCCCATGAGCTTCTTCGGCGGCGGGTCGGGCAACGACAGGAACAAGATCACGCCCGCACGCATCACGATCTGGGTCGTCGTCGCCGGTGTCGGCGTGTATCTGGTCGTTTCGGGCCTGGTCGGCATCCTCTCGGGCGGAAGCTGACACGCACACGGATGCCGCGGCACCAGCCACCGGCATCCGTAGGCTTGCCGCGTGGGAGTCTGGCTCGCCGCGCTGAGCGGCCTGATCGGCGGCGGCGCACTGTTTGTCGGCGCCGGCGTCGCGTGGTTCGTGAAGGTGCCACGGCTCGTCGTCATGGCGATCATGGCGTTCGGCGCCGGCGTGCTGATCTCGACCCTGGCCTTCGAGCTGGTGGCCGAAGCCGCTGACGGTGGCGGCATCGTTCCGACCGCTGCCGGCTTCCTCGGCGGCGCCGTGATCTACATCGTGGCCGACTGGGCAGTTTCACGCCCAAAGCCCGCAGCTACCGAATCCCGCAACATCGCTAAGCGCCGCGGGAAGGGCAAGGCCGCGCTTTCTGCCGGAGGCGCAGCGATCGCGATCGGGTCGCTCATCGACGGCATCCCGGAGTCCGTGGTCTTGGGACTCTCGGTGCTGCAGACGGGCAGCCTCAGCATCCCGATCGTCGCCGCGATCGCGATCAGCAACATCCCCGAGGGGCTCTCGTCGACGGCGGCGTTCAAGCAGGATGGGAGCCGCGGCCGCACTGTGGCGTTGCTGTGGGGCGGGATCACTGCGGCATCCGTCGTTTCGGCGGTTGTCGGATACCTGGCCCTTCAGGCCGCGCCGCCCGAGCTCATCGCCATTATCACGAGCGTCGCAGCAGGCGCTCTGCTCGCCATGGTCGCGAACACGATGATCCCCGAAGCGTTCGAGCGCCTTCACTTCCTGACGGGCCTGTGGGCGACCCTCGGTTTCCTTCTCGCGTTCGTCATGCACGAGCTGAGCTGAAGCGCGGTCGAACCTCAGCCCTTGCCACCGGGCGGGCCGATGATCAGCAGGCTCACATAGAGAACGACGACAGCCGCGGCGATGAGGATGCCGAGCATCCACGGGCGGCGAAAAAACCAGCGCAGCGCGCGGTCATACCAGGCGTCATCGCGCGGGTCGTCGGTCTGCTCGAGGCGCCAGGTTCCAGCGAGCGATCCGCGCCGGTGCAGCCAGATCTCCGTCGGGATCGTGGCGTACGGCACGACGGCACTGACGAGACCGACAACCGTCGGCCACACCCGCCATCTGTTGTTCAGTGCGACCAGGATCACCGTGGCGCCGTAGGACAAGAAGATGAAGCCGTGGATGCCGCCCCCGATCGTCACGGCGAGCGCGAGCTCCGGATTCACAGCGCGGGTGATGAGCGCCGCGATGAGGAGGGTCCACGAAGTCGCCTCAAGGATGGCGAGGGTGCGAAAGAGGGAGAGCGGAGTACGGAACACACCTTCAGCATACCTGAAGGAATCGCGACACCCTCACCCCAGCGATCCGGGTATATAGTTGCGTCTGGTCAACCATCTTCCCGGGCGCTCTGCCCTTCTTCTCTCGTGAGGCACCATGTCAACTGCTGCAGTTCGCCCAGCCGCCGGCGCTCCGGTGATGACACACCGAGAGATCCTCGTGGTCATCTTCGGCCTCATGGCCGGTATGTTCCTGTCCGCGCTGGATCAGACGATCGTCGGCACCTCGATCCGCACGATCGGCGACGACCTCAACGGGCTGAGTCTGCAAGCCTGGGTCACGACGGCGTACCTCATCCTCGCGACGATCTCGACCCCGATCTACGGCAAGCTCTCTGACATCTTCGGCCGTCGCCCGCTGTTCATCATCGCGATCGGGATCTTCATCATCGGCTCGATCTTGGCCAGCTTCTCGCAGTCGATGGTGCAGCTTGCCGTGTTCCGTGCGATCCAGGGCCTCGGCGCCGGTGGCCTGATGTCGATGCCGCTCGCGATCATGGGCGACATCCTCGCGCCCCGCGAGCGCGCCCGCTACCAGGGATACTTCCTTGCGGTCTTCGGTATCTCCTCGGTCATCGGCCCGCTCATCGGGGGCCTGTTTGCCGGCGCCGACCAGATCCTGTGGATCGACGGATGGCGCTGGGTCTTCCTCATCAACGTGCCGATCGGCATCGCGGCCCTCGCAGTCGTGTTGCGCTTCCTTCACATTCCCCGCCATAGCGGCCCCCGCTCGGTTCGCATCGACTGGTGGGGTGCTGCAGCCGTCATCGTCGCCCTCGTGCCGCTGCTGCTGGTTGCCGAGCAGGGCCGAGAGTGGGGTTGGGACTCGGCCATCGCCATCTCCTGCTACGTGATCGGTGCCATCGGCATCCTGGCCTTCGTGCTCATCGAGCGGGCGATGAAGGATGACGCGATCATCCCGCTGAAGCTGTTCGGCTCGCCCACGTTCTCGATGGCGACCGTCATCGGCGTGTTCGTCGGCTTCGGAATGTTCGGCGCGATGCTGACGCTCCCCCTGTACTTGCAGCTTGTCCTGGGTTCAACCCCGACCGAGAGCGGCCTGCAGCTTCTGCCGATGATCCTCGGCCTCATGGTCTCGTCGATCGTGAGCGGCCAGCTCATCGCGCGCACCGGCAGGTACCGCATCTTCCCCATCACGGGCACCGCGTTCATGGCGCTCGGCTACTTCGTCTTGACGTTCATGCAATACGACTCGTCGTACTGGATGATCGCCGGCGCGATGCTGCTGCTGGGGCTCGGGCTTGGGCAGCTCATGCAGACCCTGACGATCGCGAGCCAGAACTCCGTGGGCGCACGCGACATGGGTGTAGCCACGAGCGCCTCGACCTTCTTCCGTCAGATCGGTGGAACCGCTGGAACTGCGGTGCTACTCTCGCTGCTGTTCACGGTGCTGCCCGCCAACGTGCAGACCGCGTTCCAAAACGAGACGAACCTGTCGGGCGCCCTGAACGCTGCGCTGACTCCCGAGATCGCGAACGCTCCCGAGAACGCGGCGATCATGCAGACGATCTACACCCCGATCGTTTCGGCCGTCACGGATGCAACCACCCAGCAGATCGAGCAGGGGCTGCAGCAGGCAACGGATGCCGCCACTCAGGCGGTCGCCGACCAGGTCGCGGCAGGGACCATCCCGGCATCCGCGCAAGAGGCAGCCACCGCAGCTGCCGTCGCGCAGGCACAGGCCGCGGCGACGGCGCAGATCGAGGAGCAGATCCCGGTCGCGCAGATCACAAGCGACGGCACGGTCACGCTCGACTTCTCCGATGCCGCGGACCGCGAGGCCTTCGTGGCGCAGATCCTCCCGCAGATCGAAGAGCAGCTCGCGAACGGCGCAGACAGCTCGCTCGATAGCAGCACGATGGATGACACCTCGTTCCTCACCGGCGCCAACCCGGCACTCGCGGAGCCACTGCTCATCGCCTTCAACGAGTCGACGGTGCTCGTCTACTGGGTCGGGATGTACGTCGTTCTCATCGCCTTCGTGCTCTCGCTCTTCTTCCGTACCCCGCCGTTGCGCGACCGCTCAGCACTGCAGGAAGCCGCCGACGACGAGGCGATGCTCGCGACCGCCGCGGCCGAGGAGTTCGGCGCGATGGTCACGCCCAGCACGGCAACGGGCCCCGTACCGACGAGCGCAGGCACCCGCAGCTAGCCCACTCTCACTGCCGCGACATAGCCAAAGCAGACCACCTCCGTAACGCTTGATTGCGGTCGATGACGCTGTGCGTCGAACCATGACGCCCCGCGGCGCTTCGTGACGACTGGGTTGGGCCCGTGACGCGAAGGCCGACACCATGGGCGGCATGTCCTTGACTGCACTCGACAGTTCCGTCGCACTCGACGATGTCGTCGACGCGCACTCCCGCGCCGGGGGAACCGTCGACCTCGTCAACCTTGGTCGAACCTTTCCCGGCCCCGATGGCGGTCGCGCTGTGCTTCGCGCCCTCACGCTCCAGATCCGCGGTGGCGAGATCCTCACGATCGTCGGGCCCTCCGGATGCGGCAAGTCGACCCTCCTGCGGGTGATCGGTGGCCTCGACCGTCCGACGGCCGGAGAGATCACCGTCTCTGGGCATCCGGTCATCGACACCGATTCCCGTACCGCCATCGCCTTCCAGGAGCCGCGGCTGCTGCCGTGGCGCACGATCGCCGAGAACGTCGAACTCGGACTGCCGCGCGGCACCGGCCGCCGAGCCGCCCGCGCGCGGGTTTCCGAGCTGCTCGACCTCGTCGGGCTCACGGCATCCGCTGAGCTGCGTCCGCGACAGGTCTCGGGCGGCATGGCACAGCGCGCCTCCCTCGCGCGCGCGCTCGCTCGCGGCCCCGAGGTGCTGCTGCTCGACGAGCCCTTCGGCGCCCTCGATGCCCTGACGAGGCTCCGGATGCAGGATCTGCTGTTGCAGGTCCACGCCGCAGAACCGACCACCGTGGTCCTTGTCACGCACGATGTCGAGGAGGCGCTCTTCCTCGCCGATCGCGTGCTGCTGCTGCGTACGCTGACGGTCGGCGACAACACCGGATCGGTAGCGCGCATCCTCACAGCACCGGGCGCGCGTCCTCGTGACCGAGCCGATGCGGCGTTTGCCGATCTACGCGCAGAACTCCTCACCGGCCTCGGCGTCGACACCCACCACGCTCCCCTCCCCTAATCCACCCTCGCACTGCACCCCTCATCAATGGAGACACCCATGCCCTCGCGCACCACTCTCGGCATCCGTGCCGGCCTCATCCTGCTCACCACCGCCGCCGTCGCCCTCGGCACCACCGGATGCCTCGCCGGCGAAAACGCGTCGGCTGCCCCGGCCGCGTCCGGCGACACCGCCTGGTCGTCCGAAACGCTCACCGTCGACTTCGCGACCTACAACCCGCTGAGCCTCATCGTCCGCGACCAGGGGCTCATCGAAGCAGCGCTCGGCGACAGCGTGACCGTCGAGTGGGTGCAGTCGGCCGGTTCGAACAAGGCTAACGAGTTCCTGCGCGCCGGATCGGTCGATGTCGGTTCCACAGCGGGCTCCGCGGCGCTGCTGGCCCGGGCTAACGGATCGCCGATCCAGGTGATCGACATCTACTCGCAGCCCGAGTGGTCGGCGATCGTCGTGCCCGCCGACAGCCCCATCCAATCCGTGCAAGACCTGGCCGGGGCCTCCATCGCCGCGACCGCTGGCACCGACCCCTACTTCTTCCTGCTACAAGCCCTCGAGACCGAGGGCCTGTCGATCGACGATGTCGAGGTGCAGAACCTGCAGCACGCCGACGGTCGTGCCGCGCTGGATGCCGGATCGGTGGATGCCTGGGCGGGCCTCGACCCGATCATGGCGGCCGCGGAGGTCGAATCCGGTGCACGCCTGATTTACCGCAACGTCGACTTCAACTCCTACGGCTTCCTCAACGCGACCGAGCAGTTCCTCACCGACCACGCCGACCTCGCCCAGGTTGTCGTGGATGCCTACGAGCAGGCTCGCGGCTGGGCCCTCGAGCACCCGGATGAGACCGCAGCACTCCTGGCAGAGGTGTCGGGTATCGATCCGGATGTCGCCGCCACGGTGATCACCGAACGCTCGAACCTCGCGGTCAGCGGCATTCCGGGACCTGCCCAGCTCGCCGTGCTGAAGAAGATCGCGCCCGTCTTGGTCGCCTCGGATGCCGTCCAGGGCGGACAGTCGGCGATCGATGACGCTCTCGCCACGATCATCAACCCGACCTTCGCTGAGAAGGCCACGCAGGGCTGATGAGCGCGGAAACTGCTACCCGGGGCGGTGAGCGTCTGACCGACGCCGCCGCCTCGGCGCCACGCACTCTCTGGGACCGCCGGGCGACCAGAATCATCGGCGGTCTCATCCTGCCGCTTCTGATCCTCGCGCTCTGGCAGGCCGTCACGGTCTCGGGACTCATCCCGCCCTACCGACTCCCTCCACCGGCGACGGTGCTCGATGCCGCCGTGCAGCTCGCCCAGAGCGGCGACCTGTGGATCCACGTCGCGATCTCGCTGCAGCGCGTCTTGCTGGGCTTCGCGATCGGTTCTGTCGTGGGTCTCGCGGTCGCGGCGATCGTCGGGCTCACCCGTGCCGGCGACATCCTGCTGAGCCCGTCGCTTGCCGCCGTGCGGGCAATCCCGTCGCTCGCGCTCGTCCCGCTGCTCATGCTGTGGATGGGGATCGGCGAGGACTCCAAGGTGACGCTGATCGCGATCGGCGCCTTCTTCCCCGTCTTCACGACCGTCAGCGCCGCGTTGCGCCAAGTCGACCCCCACGCGGTCGAGATGGCGCGATCGTTCAGCCTGCGGGGATTCGACCTCTTCCGCACCGTGCAGCTACCTGCCGTGGTGCCCTCGATCATGTCGGGCCTGCGGCTCGGGCTCGCGCAGGCGTGGCTGTTCCTCGTGGCGGCTGAGCTGCTGGCGGCAGCCATGGGCCTCGGCTTCCTGCTGACCGACTCGCAGTCCACGGGCCGGGTCGACCGCATCCTGCTCGCGATCGTGCTACTCGCGCTGCTCGGTACCCTGACGAACGCACTCCTGAGCGTCGCCCAGAAGCTCCTGCTGCGGCGGTGGATATAGGTCGCGGCGGCCGCCAGCGCTGCTCGATATCGCTTCGTGTTCACCAGAAGGACAGCCCGGCGTGACATGCTGCATCCGTGATCACCGCGCGACCTCTGGCCCTGCTGGTCACGGCAGGAGTCTGCTTCGTGCTCGCACTTCTCGTGGGATGGGCAGCCGTCAGCTACCCCGTCGAAGCCTCTGTCTGGGACGCCACCTATGGCACCTTCGCCTACGTTGAGCGACCCGGCAGCGAGATTGTGCTCGCGCTGGGCGGCCTGCTGGCCCTCGCGCTGAGTGCCGCGGCGCTTCTGGCCTTCATCCGCGCCATGGGCCGCACATCGCGCGTCACACGCACGAGGTAACCGTTCGCGCCACATTGGCTCGGGTCTCCCGTCGCCCGGCGGCTGCGTCGAAGCGCGGAACAGTTGGCCCAGGTTGCCCCCTCACGGCTGGGAAACGACGAGATCCGTCAACAATTTGGTGCGCTGTGACGGCCCCACCTGTCAACGAAACGCGTCCCGCAGTTAGTTGAAAGCGACCTATGACGCGAATCAAGAGAGACCTATGTCTCGAGACATCACACGGTGGACCTGAGGGGATTCGAACCCCTGACCTCCTCGATGCGAACGAGGCGCGCTACCAACTGCGCCACAGGCCCGTGAACCCAGTAACACTATCACGCACGCCCCGGCGGACTGAATCGCTGGAGCCCCTAAGCGCTGGCGGCGCGGCGGCTCAGCAGGTCGCGCACGTGAGCTTCGATCTCGGCGTCGTCGACGTACCCCATACGCGCGAAATCCACTCCTGCCGCAGCGGCAGTCTCCCGCGCAGGTGCAGCGACGGATGCTGCCTGCCGTGCGCGTTCACGCTCGGCGCGAGCGCGGTCAATCGTGGGCGGCGCAGCGGCTTCCGCACGCTGGCGCATTGCCTCATCCAGCGCCGCTCGGCGAAGAGCCTCGCGCGCTGCAACACCGTCGAGTGTCGCGGCGGCGCGGGATCCGGATGCCGCGGTGAGGGGCTTGGGCAGCTCACGCGGCGCCCACTGGCGTGAGACGGGAAGGGCGACATCCTGCACCGCGGGGGCTGCCCGCACGGGAGCTTCCACGGTGACCTCGGACCGCACCGCTGCACGCGACGAAACTCGCGCCATCTGCACGAGCATCGTGGCACAAACCGCAAGGATGCCCGCCGACCACCACAGCAGAGTCTGCGATCCGGTCGTAGCCAGGAGCCACGCCCCCCATCCGAGGAAGGCGACCGCAACAAGCCCGACGATTGTGGTCAACAGCCGCGCACGGCGGCGAGCGCGAGCGCGGCGGGCTGCGGGATGCGACTTCGCGACAACGAGTTCGGCGCGGGCCTCCTCGACGGCTGCCTGCTCACGCTCAGCGGCGGCAAGCTTGGCGAGCCGCTCACGTTCGGCTAGTGCGCGCTTGGCTTCGCGCTGCTGCGCTTGTGCCGTGCGGGTGTTGAGTTCGAGCCGAACCTCGTCGGGCGTCTCGCTCGTCTCAGCGAGGACACGCAGCGCCTGGTTCAGCCGAACGGCGTTTCGTTCGGCAGCATCGTACTGACGACGCTCGTACCAGGAAGGCACGAGATAGACGAGCCACAGGAGCACGGAAACCGCGACGATCACGCCGCCTCCGAGTACCTGCCCATCCATGATCCATACGGTATGCGACGAGGGCGCACGATCCCGGGAGCCCGCGACGTGTGTCTGTCTCGGTTTGCGCCAACCGGCACCGATTCAGACGGGCATCCGGTCTTCGGGCGGAACTGTCGCGGCATCCGGCGGCACCCGCCCCGCCACCCACCGGCGCAACACACCCTCGGGAACGTCCTCGCGCACCAGGGCGAAGGCGTAGTGGTCACGCCAGTCACCGTCGATGTGGATGTAGCGACGCCGATACCCCTCATAGCGGAAGCCGAGCTTCTCAACCACCCGCAGACTCGCCCGATTCTCGGGACGGATGCAGATCTCAACCCGATGCAGGTTGAGTTCTCGGAAGCAGATGTCGGTGGCGAGGGCGACCGAAATCGGCGTCACGTTGCGGCCGGCGAACTCCTCGGCGATCCAGTACCCGATCGTCGCAGAGGCAAGGGAACCCCGAGCGATCCCCCAGACGTTGAGCTGTCCGGCGCACTGCCCCTCGTACTCCATCACGTAGGGCACACCGGCTCCCTCGCGATGCTGCTGCAAGAGGCGACGGATGCTGAGCCTCATGTCGAACGAGACCGGCCCATCGGGGCTGGTCGCCTCCCACCGCCGCAACCACGATCGATTGTCGAGTAGCTGCTGCTGCAGAACGCGGGCGTCGCGCGGTCGGATGAGACGAATGGATACCGGACCGTGGTGGAAGGGCGACGTCAGATCCACGTGACCCTCCCACCCGGGCGGCGCTACAGGGTCGCCGCGAAATCCTTCAACCAGGGCTTCAGCTCGGCGCCAAGGTCTTCACGATCCGAGGCGAGCTGAACGATGGCCTTGATGTAGTCCACCTTATCGCCGGTGTCATAGCGACGCCCGCGGAAGATTACACCGCGCACGCCGGGCCCGTTGGGGTCCTTCGCGAGCTCTTCGAGCGCGTCGGTGAGCTGGATCTCGCCACCCTTGCCCGGCTCGGTGTGCTCGAGAACGTCGAACACGGTCGGCGCGAGGACATAGCGACCGATGATCGCAAGGTTCGAGGGGGCGTCTTCTTTGGCGGGCTTTTCGACAAGGCCGCCCACGGTGACGACATCCGGGTCATCGGTGGGCTCGGCGACGGCGCACCCGTAGAGGTGGATCTGCTCGGGGTCGACCTCCATGAGCGCGACGATCGCGGCACCCGTGCGCCGGTGCTCATCGAGCATCTTGGTCAGCAGGGGGTCGCGCTCGTCGATCAGGTCATCACCGAGGAGGACGGCGAACGGGTGGTTACCGACGTGCGACTTCGCACGCAGCACTGCGTGGCCCAGGCCCTTGGGCTCACCCTGGCGCACCATGTGCACCTCGGCGAGGTCCGAGGAGTGCTCGACGGCCGCCAGCTTCTTGCCGTCGCCCTTCTCGC
This sequence comes from Microbacterium schleiferi, assembly GCF_038150145.1. Classification (GTDB taxonomy): domain Bacteria; phylum Actinomycetota; class Actinomycetes; order Actinomycetales; family Microbacteriaceae; genus Microbacterium; species Microbacterium schleiferi_B. The sequence continues at coordinate 130,017 of NZ_JBBWSA010000007.1, read as the reverse complement.
GCAGCTTCTCTTCGAGCTCGGGAACCGAGTCGAAGTGGTTGGCGATGTTGTTCTTGTTACGCCCGATGATGATCAGCACATCCTGGATGCCAGCAGCCGCGGCCTCTTCCACGACGTACTGGATCGCCGGCTTGTCAACCACCGGCAGCATCTCTTTGGGCATGGCTTTGGTGGCAGGAAGGAAGCGAGTGCCGAGACCCGCCGCGGGAATCACTGCCTTGAAGGGGAGATCAGACATGACCCTCACTCTACCGAGAGGCTATGAACACGATGTGACGGATACGCGACGCGCCGTCACCCCTTGACATCGGGGGCCGGAGCCTGTCTGCGCACGCAAGCAGCCTAGAATCTACGCATGTCTGATGCGATCGCCGATGCCAAGCGTGCGATGCGCGCGGACCTTCGAGAGCGTCGACAGACGCACTCCGAAACCGCCCGGGAAGCCGCCGCCGAAGGCATCCGCTCCCAGCTCGATGCCCTCGTGGAGCGCTCGGGCGCAACATCCCTCTCGTGCTTCCTGTCGACGACAACCGAGCCGGGCACGCGAGAGTTCGTGAATGCCGCCATCGACCGCGGCTTGCGCGTCCTGCTCCCTATCACCCGCGCCGACGGGCTCCTCGACTGGACGGTCGCCGAGCGCGACGGCAGCGAGGTCGAGGGGCTGTTCGGGATGCCCGAGCCCACCGGCGAGCTCCTCGGCCCGATCGCTGTGAACGACGTCGACCTCATGATCATCCCCGCCGCCGCCGTGGACACCACCGGCATGCGGCTCGGCTGGGGTCGCGGCTATTTCGATAAGACGATCGGCTCGATGGAGCGCTGCCCGCCCGTCTACGCCGTCATTTTCGACGACGAACTCGTGCCCGCTGTTCCGCGGGACGTCCACGACCAACCGGTCACCGGCGTGGTCACGCCGACCCGTATCGTCGACCTGCATCCTCACCGCTGAACCCTCGCACCCACCGAAAGACCACCGATGCCCACCTATGCCTACGCCTGCCGCCAATGCGGCCACCGATTCGAAGCCGTGCAGTCCTTTACGGATGCCTCCCTCACCGAGTGCCCGGAGTGCGGCGGATCACTTCGCAAGGAGTACGGATCGATCGGCGTGACCTTCAACGGATCCGGCTTCTACCGCACCGACTCACGGGCGGGTAGTGGCGGCAAGGACTCCGGCGGCTCGGGATCGAAGGAATCCGGCTCGAAGGACTCGGGATCGAAGTCGGACAGCTCGAGCTCATCGTCGAGTTCAGGTTCGTCGTCAGGGTCGAGCGCCTCGACGAGCACCGCGACCACCTCCAGCTGACGCTCGACACAACGAAGGGACCACCATGATCAAGGGATTCCGGGAGTTCATCCTCCGCGGTAACGTCATCGACCTCGCGGTAGCCGTCGTCATCGGCGCTGCCTTCACCGGCATCGTCAACGCGATCGTCTCCGGTCTGATCAATCCCATGATCGCCTACGTGTTTCAGGCGGAAAGCCTCAACGGACTCACCTGGGATGTGCCGACGCTCATGGGTGGAACCACCACCTTCGCCTGGGGAGCGATCATCGGCGCGGTCATCAACTTCCTCGCGGTAGCCGTGGTCGTCTACTTCGTCTTCGTCATGCCGATGAACAAGCTCAAGGAGCGCGCCGCTGCTCGCGAGCAGCTGCCGCCCGAGCCCGAGCCGATGCCGAGCGAAGCCGAGATCCTCATCCAGATCCGCGATCTGCTCCAGAAGCAGAACGACGCGGCGCCGCCGAAACCCTGACGCAGCGTCAGTAGTGCGGAGGGACGTCGGCTCGTAGGCGGTCGTCGTTCGGGCCGGTGTCAGACGAGGTCGAGGGCGCGTCGGCGTCGGCGTCGGCATCCGGGGTTTCGGGGGCGACATCCGTGCCCGGGGCCGGAGTCAGACGTGCGCGACGTGATCCGGGAACGCGCTCGACGCGCTGACGCTCGTCAGGCGACGACATCGATCGGCTGCGTGTCACCCTCAGCAACGGGCGATTCGACGGTTACGCCGAGGATGCCGGCGATGCGCTGTGCGACGCCGCCGGGGTCGCTGTACAGGTCGAACGAGTGCACGCGCACGTAGTGCCAGCCGAGGCGCCGCAGAATCTGGGGCCGCAGCCGCAGCGACTCGCGCAGCGATCCGCCGATGGTCTCGGGATCGCTTTCAGCGACGACGGCCTTGCCCTGGTGGTGCGCGACCAGCGGAAGCAGGCCTCGGTAGTTCACCTCGACTGCAACCCCCAGGCGGCGCAGCTCCTTCGCGAGCGAGAGCATCAAAGGGTCGCCGTCATCCTCGTGCCGCGAGACTCGAGCGCGACGCTCAACGTCGCCGAGGATCGACATGAGGGATGCCGCCCCGTGCGCCAGCCGGCCGTCATCAACGGCACCGGGACGGATGCAGGACACGATCACCATCGAGCGGCGAGCGCGCGTCATCCCCACGGTCAGCAGCCGCTCACCGTCGGAGGTCGAAAGATCACCGAAGTCGCTGAGGACGCGCCCGTGTCGGGTGAGCCCGTACCCGAGCGAGAAGATGACGCGGTCGCGGCTCTCGGCCACCGACTCTTCGAGCGTGAGCACCGAGAACGGCTCGGCGGAGTCACGGGCGACGAAGTCGGCGACATCAGACCGACCCGCGAAGGCGCGGTCAACGGCAGCACGGATGCGGGCAGCGTGCTTCGCGCTGGCCGTGATGACCATGAGCGACTCGGACCCGCGGTTGACGGCGTGCTCGACCACGAGAGTCACGACGCGCTGAACCTCGGCATCCGGGCTCTCGACAGCGCCGGACTCGGGGTCGGGAACTCCGATGCCCCCCTCGACGTAATCCACCGAGAGGCTTCCGCGTCCGAGGTAGGAACCGGCCCAGGGCAGGGAGACGATCTCGCCGCCGTAGAACGCACCGTTGACGAGCTCCGCGAGGTCCTCGCCGCCCGCGCGATAGCTGCGCGTGAGCGTCTCGACCGGCAGGATCTCAGCAAGGCGCTCGAACACGCTCGCGTCGTCGAACGGCTGCTCCGGCTCGTCGTCGACGGTCGGCGAGCCGGCGGCGACACGGAACGCCGTCGGCTTCTGCGTCACGGGATCACCGAGCGCCACGATCTGTCGGCCGCGACGGATCGCGGGGGCAGCCTCGGCAAGGCTCAGGGACGCGGCATCCGAGATGATGACGACATCGAAGACGAGGTCGTCAGGGATCGCGGGCACGTCGTAGGGCGAGGCCAGCCACACCGGCGCGAGCGAGCGCATGAGTGTGGGCGCTGTCGACACGACGGCTCGCGGTGAGGTTCGTCCCTCGCGCAGCGCCTGCTTCAGCGCTGCCGCCTCGTGGGGCTCATCGACGATTCCGACTCGCCACTGCGTTGCCAGCTGCGCGGCAAGAAGCTGCCCGGATGCCGCGGCATGCGCTTCGTCGACCAGCCGGAAGTCTCGCTCCAGGCGGTCGACGACTGCCGTATTGGCACCGAGAAGCGCCCGGTCGCTGCGCAACAGATGCTCGAGCGCCGACTGCCACCACGCATATTCGAGCTCACCCGCGACCTGCTGTTCGGGCACGTGCCGCACCGAAAGATCGAGGAGCAGCGGCTCAAGGCCCAGGGATGCCAGTTCGCTTCGCAGGCTCGCGCGTTCCATGAGGTTCTCGAACACCTCCGACTCGGCTGCCAGCCCCGCGAGGGTGCGCACGAGGGTCTTCACCGGAAGCGAAGACAGCGCCTGTGACCCCGAGCGCCCGAGGACGGCATCCAGCTCGCTGAGTTCGGCATCCACGCGCTGCCAGGCAACCGCGACGTCTGCAAGGCCGAGCGGGATGTCGGGAACGACGTTCGCCTCGACATAGCGCTGCCACTGCTGACGCTGCTTCTGAATGCGAAGAAGCGCCTCGTACATGTCGCCGACGTGCACGCCGGGGCGCACGTACTCGCGAGAGAGACGTCGAAGCCTGCGGCGATCGGCGCCGCTGAGGGTCGATGTGTCCCGGCGCGGCGCGTGAGCCTGAATGAGGTCACCGATGGGCCGTTCGAAGACCGTCGGGCTGAAACGGTCGAGAGAGTCCCGGATGCCCTGCAGCAGCCGCAGGTACTCCCCCAGCTCACCGACACTCTCGAAGGGGCGCATGTGCGTCTGCCCGAGCAGCACATATCCGCGCTCCAGCAGATGCGGAAGGTCCATGCGGTGGAGCTTGCCTGCCAGGGCGTGCGCCGAGCGCGCCTGGTCGGTCGTGGCAAAGCTCACGCCGTACCAGGGCGAATCCGAGGGGCCAATCCGGAATTCGCCGAGACGCGCAGCCGAGGCAAGCTTCGCGGCGGCATCCTCGCGACCCTTTGCGAGCCGCACGAGAGTCTCGATATCCAGGCGTGCGGTCGTCGTCGGGGGTTCCTCGCGCTGGGCGAGCGCCGACAGTTCCCGCAGGATGTCGAGCACGGAGGTTCCGAGGGCATCGTGGCGATCGGCCAGCGATGACCGGTAATCGCGCAGCACGGTGCGAAGGCGCACGAGCGCGTCGTCGATCTCGGAGACCTTGGGAGCGACGGCCTTCTCGTTGCGTCCGATCGCGCGGACGAGATCCCGCTGCAGTTCGGTCGGCGAGACGGCAAGGCCCGGCAGCCCGACGCCCGCGAGTCGGTGACGAACCCCGTCGAGTGTCGAGCGGCGAGCGCTGACGACGAGGACCCGCCGCCCTTCGCGCACGAGCGCTCCCACCGCGTTGATGACGGTCTGGGTTCCGCCGGTACCAGGCAGGGTGTGAACGACCAGGGATTGACCAGCAGCGACCCGTGCCAGCACAGCTTCCTGCTCGGCGTCGGCATCCAGCAGCAGTGTGTCGGCAGCCGGCACGCGCTCGTCGGGCCCGGGCATCACCGGAATCGGGCGCCGTAGCGTCACTGCCTCCCGATCGGCGGGGTGACCTGCGAGGGCATTCAGGACCGGATGATCCAACTGAGCCGAGTCGCGTACCATCGCGGACCCGACGTCCACAAACGTCGAGACGACGAGGCGCGGCTTGACCATGAACGACGGAATCTGCGCCATGAGCGCACGCAGGTGATCGATCACCGGCTGCGGCTTGAAGACGCCCTGATCGTAGGCAAGACCCGACAGGGCGTCACCGTCGAGTTCGATGCCGAAGTGCATCCGCATCGCGCGCAGGAGTTCGGGATTGACCTGGAAGCTGCCGTGCAGCTTCAGTTCGAAGTCGGTGTGGTGCCGGCGGATGGCCAACGGACGCAGCAACACGGGGGCTATGCAGTCAAGTCCCCCGAGACGCCACGATGCGATCCCGACAGCCAGGCGCACGGCATCGATCCCCCGGGCAGTCCGCAGCTCGACGTTCTTCGTTGTGATCCGCTCCGCAGCCCGACGAGCGGTGCCGAGGGCGACTTCGTCGCGGAACAGGCCCGACAGCAGCGTCGATCGTCCCGTGATGAACTGCGGAAGGCTCCCCGGATGCGCCTTGGTGATCTCGATTCCGGCATCCGGAGTATCGGAGAAATGCAAGAGCGCCGAGCGACCACCGAGATCCGCCGCCTGGGCGCGCAACCTCTCGCGCTCCTCCTCGGCGATGTGAACGATCGTCGCGTCGGTGTCAGCGAGGGTCAGGTCTGCGGGATCCACAGACACCGCACGCATCGCACCATCGGCGCCAAGGATGACGCCACCTTCTGCTCGCACCACACGGTCAGACTAGGTTGCGGTCTCGATGCGTCCCGGTAACGCACCACGAGTGTTGCGGTATTGCGCGACACGCCGAATCCGTCAGGGCTTCCTCCCCCAGAGCCGATGTGGCACTACTGTCCACCGCGCGCCACCCCCGGCGGCATCCGAACCAGCGTCAATGGACAGGATGGAGACATGCCTCCCGTAGCCGTCTCCTCGAGATACCTCTTGCACCCCACTCCCCTCGGAGACGTGCTGATCGTCAGCACGCCCGACGCAGTCATCTCGTGCCACCCCGTCTACGACAATCCGGGGGATGAGCTCGCGGCCCTGACGGTGGCGCTTCGGGCCGAGCCGAGCCCCGGAACCACGGATGCCGCACTGCAGCTTGCCGCGCAACTCGACGAGTACTTCGCTGGCGATCGGACGGCGTTCGAGGTGCCACTCGACTGGGCACTCGTGCGCGGCTTCACGCGCGATGCGCTCGAGGCTGTGGCGCGAATCCCATTCGGCGAGACTGCCGGCTACGGCGAGGTCGCTGTCATGGCTGGGCACGCGCGGGCTGCGCGGGCGGTCGGCACGGCATGCGCGACGACACCGTTCTCGATCGTCGTTCCGGTTCACCGCGTCATCCGCGCCGACGGGTCGATCGGAGAGTACGGCGGCCACCCCGAAACAAAGCGGTTCCTCCTCGACCTCGAATCCCACGTGCTCGAGCGAGAACAAGCCGGCCGCGCCGTGTAGGCCGGCGCGACCGGCGGGATCCCCGGGTTCGACCGGGGATCCCGCACTGCGCACCGACGAAACACCGGTGGTAGCCTCATCGCTACTGAATTCGGCGACAGTGACGTCCTGGACCGACGCGGTCGTCCCGACACGAGGCGGTCGATGTGGCCCTGCGATTCTCATCCGAGACGGAGCAGAAGTTACTCGCGCGCGCAGTCGACAGTCTTCCCCGCGTCACGAAGTTCCCTGTCGCCTTCGGCGGGCTAACAACCGACGGACTCCTGCCGGTCACCGCGACGGCCGGGACGCGAACTCGATCGCTTGCCGGACTCGTCGTCCAGCCCGAACGGGGCCTCGGCGGCCGGTCGCTCGTCGAAAAGCGCGCGCGGCTCGCGATCGACTATCGCACCGCACGGGGTATTACTCACGACTATGATCGTGCGGTTCTCGGCGAGGGAATCTCTACGCTGTTCGCGGTTCCCGTGATGGTCGATGGTCAGGCGCGCGGAGTTCTTTATTGCGGCTCGTGGGCAGAATCCGCCGTGGGCGAGGTCGTGGCGCGCGCAGCATTCTCTGTTGCCGACTCTCTCGCCACCGAACTGCGGGTGAGAAGCGAAATCGATCGCCGTCTATCGAGCTTTGCGACACCTGCATCCACGGATATCGGCAGTGCCGCGCGCGAAGAGTTGCGAGAGAGCTACGCCGAAATACGGAGTATTGCCGCCTCGATTTCGGATGAATCGGTGAAACGTCGACTCCAGGCCATCGAGCGCCGACTTGCCGCATTGAGCGGTGACGGTTCAGCCACCACTCTGGACGTGCGCCTTTCTCCTCGAGAGGTCGATGTCCTTGCGAGCGTCGCCCTGGGCGCGACGAATGCGGAAGTGGCGGCATCCCTCGGACTCCGAGAAGGAACGGTCAAGTCCTATCTTCAGTCGGCGATGTCGAAACTGGATGTCTCCACCCGCCATGCAGCTGTGACAAAGGCACGACGCGCGGGAATTCTGCCGTAATTCGGGGTCCGGTCGCGAAAGAACGGAATTCACCCCGCGATGGACTTTATCTCCCGACTCAGGGATGCATTCGCAATACACTCGACATATGGCACGCAAAATCGTTCATCAACTCGTCGATGATCTCGACGGAACCGTTCTGGAGATCGGCGAAGGAGAAACATTGACGTTCTCCCTCGACGGCGTCGCATACGAGATCGATCTCACCGACGCGAATGCCGCAGCGTTGCGGGATTCGCTGGCGCCGTATGTCTCGGCCGGACGCCGAATCTCGGCGTCGCACAGCGCATCGGCGGCGGGACGCAAGCGCCGGCGTTCGGGCCAGCAGGACTACAGCGCCGTGCGCGCGTGGGCCAAGGAGAACGGGTACTCCGTCTCGGAGCGCGGACGAGTTCCGGCATCCGTTCTCGAGGCCTATAACGCCGCCAACTGAACCGGCGATGGAGCCTCAACCCGCTGCGTCCTCATCGCGCGTGGTCACCGTCGGCGGCCGTGCGATTGGCTATCGCGTATTCGGCGACACGAGCTCATCGCGAACCGTCATCAGCGCCCACGGCGGCCTGGTGAGCGGGTGGGATTCGTCAGCCTACGACGACATCGCCCGCGATCGCGGCATCCGGATCGTCTCACCCGACCGTCCCGGGGTCGGAATGAGCGATCGCGACCCGCAGCGGTCGATTCTGTCGTGGGGACAAGAGGATGTCGGCGCCGTTCTCGACGACGTCGGCGCGGCCGATGCCGTCGCGCTGGGCTGGTCAGCCGGCGGGCAGTACGCGTTAGCGGCTGCTGTGGCGCAGCCCGACAGGATCCGGGGCGTCGTCGTGATCGCTGGCGCGCTGCCGCTCGACGACGCCGACACTCTCCGCGAGCTGGGCCGCATGGACCGGCGGCTCATCACCCTGTCGCGGCGCCTCCCCGCGACAGCCCGCAGCTACTTCCATGTGATGCGGCGGATGCTGCGCCGCAGACCCGAGCAGGTCGAACGCCTCTCAGAGAAGTCGCTGGGGCCTGCCGATGCGGCGATCATTCGCGCCCGCTCCGAGTGGTACACCGCCTGCATGCTCGAGGCAGTGGGGCAGATCGACGGCGCGGTCGACGAATATCGGGTCTTCGGTGCGCCGTGGGGCTTCGCGCTGGCCGATGTCACGGTGCCGGTCACGCTGATCCAAGGTGATGCAGACCAGCTCATCCGACCCAGCTGGGCATCCCGGATGGCGGCAGCGGTGCCCTCGGCAACGCTCGTGAGCTTTCCCGAGGCCGGACATTTCGTCGGCCTCGCCTATCCGGATGCCGTGATGACGGCCCTCGATCAGCACTTCGGATGATTTCCGAGACGATCATCCTGCGGCGATAAGGCCCTGGCTCTGAAGCACCCACGCCAGGTAGGGCGCGATGTGCTCCGCATACGGAACCGTCAGGTGCGTCTGGTCGTACTTGGTCGGCAGCGTCCCAGCGAACGCAGGGCAGATCCCTTCCCAGCAGCTGAACGGCAGCGCGTCGACGACGTGGTCACCGGATGCCGCCGCTGCAGCAACCGTCGCGTCCCACATCGCGATCCAGGTGTCGTCAACCGCGGACGCACACGCCGACGGCGACGACACCGGCGAATAGCAGGCACCGAGATTCACTCCCTGCGGCGGCGGCACCAGGTAAACGACACGGCCCGGCATCCCGTAGGTGGCAGCCTCGGACTGCGCAGCCGCGACGAGATCCTGCGCCGACAGATCCGTTCCGTCTGTCGAGCGTCCGAGGGTGAAGGCGTTCGACACGATAACGAGGGAGGGCTGATCAGCCGCGATCAGCTGCCGAACGACGTCCTTGCGTTCGGAGCATGCCGCCATGATTCCGTCGCCGTCGTTCTGCACGAGGACATCGGTGAAACGGCATCCGTACAGCCCCACCGTGGTCGCGGAGATCGTCCCGCCGCTGTTGTCGGCCAGCGACCGGAGTGCCGGGGCGTAAGCCATCGCCGTGGAGTCGCCAACGAGGTAGAGGTGGGTCGGCGCGTCAGCGCTCCCCCACGTGCACGCCGCCGGATCAGGCGTCACGGTCGGCGAGAAGCAGTCGTGCGCCGGGTTGGCGCCGGATGACTGCGCCATGACCTCGTCGAGGGAGGGATGAAGCTCGGGCCATGACGTCGCCGCGACTGCTGCGGCAAGCTCGGCCTGCAGCCGTGCTGTCGGGTCAGCCGCCGGCTGGGGCGGCGCGGGAGCAGAAAAAGCCGGCGGCTGAATAAGCGGGCCAGCACCGGAGGTCGAGTACACCCACGTCGCAGTTCCCAGCGCGACGGCGAGCAGACCCGCCGTAGCGAGGAAGATCTGTGCCCCGAATCGTTCACGCCACAGCCGACCGGGCGCTGCCTCGGGTGCGCTCACCGACTCGGCGTCGGCGGGCGAGGCAGGACCACGCACGAGCTGCTGCGGCGGGATTGCTGCAGGGCCGCCCGAGACAGCAGGCGTGTTCGGAGGAACTGAAAGCGCCGACGCAGGCATCGGCCGCCGACTGTCAGGGAAGTACCGGGTTCCCGGTGTCCATCCCGCCGGCCGAGTCGAGGCCACGCCACCGCTCGCCGGCGTGCCGTTCGCCGCCGCCGGCTGCAGCGCGGCCCGCTCGGATGCCGCCCGATCCGACGGGGCCGGCATCCGAGCCCCCAGCCACGGCGCGTATCGCAAGGGCTGCTCGACGATGAAATACGAGGCAAGGCTCAGCACGGCGATGGCCCCGAGCACGATCCAGATTCTCTGATCGGACTCAGAGAGCAGCACGGCGGCGAAAACGATGACGGGAAAGTGCCACAGGTAGAGCGAGTAGGACATGTCACCGACGAACACGCTCACGGAGTTGCTGAGCGGAAACAGGTGCCTCTGCCGTGGATCTCCCGCGACGCCACCGGCAAGCACAAGGCAGGTGGCGACAACCGGAAGCGCGGCCCACGGCGCGGGGAAGCCGGCAGCGGTGGGTTCGATGAACAGGACTGCCGTCACCGCACCGGCAAGCCCCAGCCATCCCATCACGATTCCGAGAGCTCGCGGGATTCGGGTAAGCACCGGAACCGCCGCAGCAAGCAGCGCCCCCGCCGCGAGTTCCCACGCCCGCGTCAGCGTCGAGAAGTAGGCGAGGGTGGGGTGCGCCTCGGTCTGCGTGAGCGCCCAGGCGAAGGATGCCGCGACAATCGCTCCCGCAGCGATTCCCACAACCACTCGTGCCGCAGCGCCTCGCCGTGCCGCAACGGGCACGAGCAGCACGAGGATGACAAGCAGCCCCGGCCATGCGAGGTAGAACTGCTCTTCCACCGACAGCGACCAGAAGTTCTGTAGGGGTGAGACGGCATCAGCGGCGTGGAAATAGTCGGTGCCCTGGGCGGCGAAGCGCCAGTTCGATACGAACAGCGCTGCGCTGATGGCATCCCACAGGGTCTGATCGGCCCGCACGGTGTTGAACAGCGCAAACGCAGCGCCGACGACCGCACCCAGGGTCACGAGCGCCGCGGGAAGGATGCGACGTGCACGGCGCGCGTAGAAGCCGCCCACGGAGACGCTGCCGTAACGGCGAATCTCGGAGAGCAGCATCCCGGTGATGAGAAAGCCCGAGATCACGAAGAAGATGTCGACACCGACGAATCCCCCAGCGGGCCACCCGACGGCGTGCGCGCCGAGCACCGCCAGGACGGCAAGCGCACGGAGGCCCTGAATGTCGCGGCGTGGGACTGTCTGAGGAGGGGAATCGGGAGTCATGGCGAAGCCGCCGACAATTGTATGGGAGCGTTTCCACTGCTCTGCGCGTGACCCCGGCCGCGCCGCCGCTTCAGCGCGAGTCTGGTGGGTTCGGCAGGGTGACCCGCACCCGAGCGCCGCCGAGCGGCGAGTCCTCGATGGCAATGCGTCCACCGTGGGCCTGCAGGATGCGGCGGCAGGTAGCAAGACCGAGTCCCAGCCCGTCGACCCCCTCCGCATTGCCGCGGTCCATCAGATCGAACACACGCTTGCGCAACTCGCGAGGCACTCCGGGCCCGTTGTCGTCGACGACGATGAGTGAACCCGAGGACGTTCGTGTTCCCGTCACCTCGACGTGCGGCCTCATGCCAGCTGCTGCCGCAAACTTCACCGCGTTCGCGACGATGTTCTGGATCACGACTCCGAGGAGCGTGCGATCAGCCCAGACCTCAAGATCGGCATCCACCGCGATCGTCGCTGACGACTCGGCGATCGGCACACGAAGATCCGCGATGACATCCGCGGTCAGCTCATCCAGCTGCACCGATTGAGGATGCGGCGCCGCCGATCCGCGCCGTGCGTACTCCAGCAGATCAGCGATCATGGCAGCCATCCGGTCAGCCGCGGACTCGGCGTGCGCGAGGGAGCGGGCGGCTTGTGGCGCCAAATCGATGTCGGGACTGTCGGACGCCAACTCCAGGTATCCGGTCAATGCGGTGAGCGGATTGCGAAGATCGTGGCTGATCTGCGCCGCAAACTGGGTGAGCATCTCGTTGGACGCAGTGAGCTCACGCGTCGCGCGCCGGAGTTCGAGGACCTCGATGACCTGCCCGGCGAGGATCTCGAGGGCGCGCTGGGCCTCGGGATCGAGGTCGCGGACGGTCTCGTCGAAGACACAGAGCGTCCCGATGATCGCACCGTCAGGCGTCACGAGCGGGCTCGACGCGTAGAAGCGCACGCTTGCGATCTCGCCCACGACGAACGGGTGCGCTCGGAATCGAGGATCCCGCCGGGCATCCGTGACCACGATGGGGGCTCGATCCGCGAGAACGGCGGCGCACATCGAGTCCTCGCGGGCGCAGACTGCCGGTTCGAGACCGAACGCGGCGACCTGGTGCTGAAAGCGATCATCGATGATGTTGATCACGGCCTTCGAGACTCCGCACAACATCGCCGCGAGACGTACGAGCCCCTGGAGCTCCGACGCGGGCGGGCAAGCGATGACGTCGTAACCGCTGATTGCCTCAATCCGGGCAGCCTCATCGACGATGGTCATCCGTCGCTCCTCTCACCCCGGTCCGGTTCAGGATACGTCGCCCGAGGTGCCCGACGGCCGGAGTCGCCGCTGTCGGCGCCGCTAACTCCGCAGAATTGCGCGGACTTCGCAGCATCCGGCACAACGGATGCGAACAAGCGGCGATTCTGCGGAGTTAGGGACGGTCAACGACTCCGCCCCGCGAGCTCGGCGCCGGCCACTGACATCCCGGCTGGCGACCCCTACGCGCGGAAGCGTGCGAGGAACTCCTTCGTGCGGGCTTCGCGCGGCGCCTCGAACACCTGGGCGGGCGTGCCCTCTTCGAGCACACGGCCCTCATCGAGAAACAGCACGCGATGGGCGACGTCGCGGGCGAAGGCCATCTCGTGGGTAGCCATGAGGATCGTCGCACCGTCTTCGGCCAGCTGACGGACCAGGCCGAGCACCTCGCCGACGAGCTCCGGGTCGAGGGCCGAGGTGATCTCGTCGAGTAGCAGTACCTCGGGGTCGGTAGCGATAGCGCGGGCCAGCGCCGCCCGCTGCTGCTGTCCACCCGAGAGACGGTCGGGATGCTCGTGCGCGAACGCTGCGAGCCCCACCCGGTCAAGCAGCACCTTCCCTCGTTCCTCGGCATCGCGCCGTGGCACCCGTCGCACAACCCGCGACGCGAGGGTGACGTTATCGAGCACGCTCAGGTGCGGGAACAGGTTGTACCCCTGAAAGACGGTGCCGAGCCGCGAGCGCACGCGGTCGGCATCCACGCGCGGATCGGAGATGTCGTCGTCACCGAGCAAGATGCGCCCGTCGTCGATGCTCTCGAGCAGGTTCAGACACCGCAACAGAGTGGACTTACCCGAGCCACTCGAGCCGATCACTGCGACGACCTCGTGGCGGGAGAGCTCGAGTGATACTCCCCGCAGCACGGGCTGATCGCCGAAGCTCTTCCACAGGCCCTCGGCCCGCAGCACGGCGCTCATAGGACGGATCCCGCCTGCTCGCGGCGCTGCAGTTTCGCGGTGTACCAATCCGCCACCCGGATCGTCGGGATGGCGAGCAGGACGAACAGGATGCCCGCCACGACGTACGGCGTGAAGTTGTACGTGAGTGAGACCTCCGAGCGGGCGGCGGCGATGGCATCCACAGCCCCGAGGATCGAGATCAATCCGACATCCTTCTGCATCGAGATGAAGTCGTTCATCAGGGGCGGTGTCATCTTGCGCAGAGCCTGCGGCAGCACGACATGCCGGAGCGTCTGCACGTGCCCGAGCCCAAGGGCGCGCGCGGCGAGGCGCTGCGACGGATGCACAGCCTCGATGCCGGCACGGATGACTTCAGCGACGTACGCCGAGTAGGTGAGGGTGACTGCCAGCACCGCGAGGATCACGGGCTCGATCCGCTCACCCACGACCGTCGGGATGCCGAACCCGACGAGGTAAAGCACGATGATGAACGGGAACCCGCGAAACAAGTCGGTGTAGCCGGCCGCGAGCACCCGCAGCGGAAAGAACACCGGTCCGCGCAGAGTACGCAGCACCGCGACCGTCAGCGCGACCACACTCACCGTGATCACCGACAGCCCCAGCACCTGAAGGTTCAGCAGGAACCCGTCCCACACCTTCGGGAGCGACTCGATTGCGATCCGCGGGTCGAAGAACGATTCCTGCACGGCAGCCCATCCGGGCGTCCGGATGACCGTCAACCAGACGATGGCGGCGAACACCACCGTCGAGGCGACCGCAAGCAGCACAGAGCGCTGCGACCGCCGGCGCCGATAGGCGCGGCGGTCGAGCTCGAGCGCGCTGGGCGGCGGTGGGCCGTCCGCGGTGGGGGCGGGAGTGGTCACTGCAGGATCGGAACGCCCTGCTCGGCATCCAGCCACTGGTCGGTGATCTGCTGCAGCGTGCCGTCGGCGCGCAGTTCGTCGATCGCTGCTGAGACGGATGCCGTCAGCGGCGAGTCCTTCGCCAGAACCACGCCCCACTCATCGGCGATTCCGCCGAGGGGCAGCTGGCCGACGATGAAGGAGTTCTCGATGTACTGCGACGTGGCAAGGAACGCTGTCGGAAGATCGATCACGAACGCGTCGATCTGCCCCGCCTTGAGGGCTGCGACGGCATCCTCGTTCGATGAGTACAGCTGTGTCGTCGTGTCGGGCTGCACTACCGCGTCGATCGTCTGCGCGCTGGTCGAGCCAGACATTGCGCCGAACACGAGGGACTTCAGCCCGTCGAGGTCGCTGACACCCTCTGCCGGCCCACCCTCCAGTGCGACAACAGCCTGCGCCGCCGAATAGTAGGGCGACGAGAAATCGACGGCCTGCTTGCGTTCGTCGGTGATCGTGTACTGCTGGATGTTGAAGTCGAAGTCCTTGGGACCGGGGGCGATCGCTGCCTCGAAGCTCGTGCGCACCCATTCGACGTCCTCGGCGGCGAAACCGAGCTTGTCGGCGATCGCGTAGGCGAGAGCGGCCTCGAATCCTTCACCCGAGGCCGGGTCGTCGCCAATGACGTACGGCTCGTAGGCGGTCTGCCCGGTTGCGATCGTGAGCTTGCCGGGCGTGACGTAGCCCGCATCGGCTGAGTCTGCCTGCTCGCTCGAACTCGAACAGCCGGCCAGGGCGAGCGCCGAGACTGCGACTGCTGCTGCGACGGCGAGGATGCGGGCGCGGGATGCGCCAAAGGGACGGGACACGGGGCCTCCAGGTGTGGGTCGGCGCACTGATGCTGTGATGCGCCGTTGTTCCATCATCCGTCGTTCCAAGGCTGCGGGACCAATTGCGCGGCGCTTTCTTACGACGCCGCGTCGACGCCGACCTAGTCGAAGTCGGCCGCGACGGCGTTGCGGTGGTATTCGAAGATCAGGCTCGTGCGGGTGGATGCCACGCTGTGGCGAGCCGAGAGGTGATCGACGACGAAGCGGCGCACCGCCGACGAATCCTCGACCGCGATGTGGACGAGGAAGTCGTCAGCACCGCCGAGAAAGAAGACCTGGATGACCTCAGGGATTCGCCGCACCTCTTGTGTGAAGGCGCGGATGCTCTCTTGGCGCGCACCGGGACGCAGTGTCACTCCGATGACAGCCTGCAGCCCGCGCCCGAGGGCACCCTGGTCGAGGGCAGCGTGAAAGCCTGTGATGACACCGCGGTCCACGAGAGCGCGAACACGCGTGTGCACGGTTGATGGCGCAAGGCCGATCGCATCGGCGAGGGCCGCGTTGGTCATCCGACCGTCGGCGGACAGCAGCGCAACGATGCGTTCGTCGATCGGGTCAAGCTCCGTACTCATTTCGAATATTCTTCGTCATAAGTGCTAGTCGACCAAGTTTTCTTCGTTGCGGTGTCACCAGAACCCCGCTATATGGCTCGATTTCTTCGATCTGAAACATTCCGAGCAGAAGATCGTGCGATTCTCTGTTCGACGGCGAGCTGTGTGGCCGCGCTCAAGGAAGAACGGAGAAGATCATGCGGATCGGCGTACCCACCGAGATCAAAAACAACGAGAACCGCGTCGCCATGACGCCGGCAGCAGTCGACGCCCTGGTACGTCGCGGTCACACCGTGACGGTTCAGCGTGGCGCGGGCCTGGGTAGTGCGTTCACGGATGATGCGTATCGCGCCGCCGGCGCGCAGATTGCCGACACGGCCGAAGAGACCTGGGGCGGCGCTGAGATGGTCGTCAAGGTCAAGGAGCCGATCGCCCCCGAGTACGGGCTGCTGCGCGACGATCTCACCCTCTTCACCTACCTGCACCTCGCAGCCGACCGGCCGCTGACTGACGCCCTGATGAACGCCGGCACAACAGCCGTCGCCTACGAGACCGTGCAGACGATAGACAAGGCACTCCCTCTTCTCGCCCCCATGAGCGAGGTCGCCGGCCGGCTCTCGATCACCGTGGGCGCGCAGGCCCTGATGAGCCCGTCGGGTGGACGGGGGATGCTGCTCGGCGGCGTGCCCGGCACCCCCAAGGCAAAGGTCGTTGTGATCGGCGGCGGTGTCGCTGGAGAGCACGCTACCGCGAATGCGCTGGGCCTCGGTGCGAACGTCACTGTCATCGACATCTCGCTGCCCAAGCTCCGCGCCCTCGAAGCGCGCTTCGGCGGCGCCGTCGAGACCCGCGCCTCGACCCGGTACGAGATCGCCGAACAGCTGGCCGATGCCGACCTCGTCATCGGCTCGGTGCTGATTCCCGGAGCCGCAGCCCCCAAGCTCGTCACCGACGAGATGGTCGCCGCCATGAAGCCCGGCTCGGTACTCGTTGACATCGCGATCGATCAGGGCGGATGCTTCGAAGGCTCACACCCGACGACCCACGACAACCCCACTTTTGCCGTGCACCAGTCGCTGTACTACTGCGTGGCGAACATGCCGGGGGCTGCACCCCACACCTCCACACGCGCGCTCGGCAACGCGACCCTCCCCTACATCGCGACGATCGCTGACCACGGCTGGGATGCGGCATCCGAGGCTGACCCGGCACTCGCGCGTGGACTCAACGTGCGGGGTGGCGTCGTGGTAAACGAGGGAGTGCGCGCCGCCTTCGGTATGTGATCCCTCCTGGGCCGGAATACCCTCCGGGGGTATCCTCGTTGTGGTCGAGAGTACGCCGACGACCCAAGGAGTGACGGCCATGAGCGGTTCGCACGAGCACCACCACACGGCAGCGACAGGGCGCGTCGAACACGATGAGCGCGCAGAGCACGAGAGTCGCGCGGGCCACGGATCGCACGGCGGTCATGGTGGACACGCGGGGCATGGCGATCACGTCGCGCAGTTCCGTCGCCTCTTCTGGATCAACCTCGTCATAGCGATTCCGGTCGTCGCCTCATCGCCCATGTTCGCGATGATCCTCGGCTACGCGGTGCCGGACTGGGCGCTGGTCGTCGCGCCCGTCCTGGGAACCGTCATGTACGCCTGGGGCGGCTGGCCGTTCCTCAGCGGAGCGATCTCGGAACTGCGCTCGCGCACGCCGGGGATGATGCTCCTGATCGGACTGGCCATCACGGTCGCCTTCTTCGCCTCCTGGGGCGCGACTCTCGGCGTCCTGGACCATGCCCTCGAGTTCTGGTGGGAGCTGGCGCTCCTCATCGTGATCATGCTGCTCGGCCACTGGATCGAGATGCGCTCACTTGCGCAGACCACGTCAGCACTCGACTCACTCGCCGCGCTCCTCCCCGACGAGGCAGAACGCGTGGAGGGAGACCAGATCGTCACCGTCTCCCCCGCCGATCTGCGCCTGGGTGATGTCGTCGTGGTGCGACCCGGCTCGAACGTTCCGGCAGACGGAAAGGTCATCGATGGCCGTGCTGACATGGACGAGTCGATGGTCACCGGAGAGTCCCGACCTGTCTCTCGCGGCGTCGGCGACACCGTCACCGCCGGTACCGTGGCCGTCGACTCCGGTCTTCGCATCGAGGTCACCGCGACAGGCGACGACACGGCACTGGCCGGCATCCAGCGCCTTGTTGCGGAGGCTCAAAACTCGACATCCCGCGCGCAGCGGCTCGCCGATCGCGCCGCGGCCCTGCTGTTCTGGTTCGCGCTCGGCTCTGCCGTCATCACCGCCGTGGTCTGGACACTCATCGGCGACGCCGACTCAGCGGTGATCAGGTCGATCACCGTGCTCGTGATCGCCTGCCCACACGCGCTGGGCCTCGCGATTCCGCTCGTGGTATCGATTGCGACCGAGCGGGCCGCGCGGGCCGGCGTCCTCGTGAAGGATCGGCTGGCGCTGGAGAGCATGCGTACCGTCGACACCGTGATGTTCGACAAGACCGGCACGCTCACCGAAGGCGCCCCTGCTGTGACGGCGATTGAGACCGCGGGCGCGTGGCACGACGACGACGTGCTCGCACTGGCGGCCGCTGCCGAGAACGCGAGCGAGCACCCGCTGGCCGCGGCGATCATGCGCGCGGCGGCCGACCGCGGCATCCGTGTCCCCCAGGCTACCGACTTCTCGTCCTCCCCCGCCGTCGGCGTCACTGCCACGGTCGACGGACACGAGATCCGCGTCGGCGGGCCCCGGATGCTGGAGCAGCTGGGCGCCGATGAGGTCGGCGCCGCGGCATCCTGGCGAGACAAGGGGGCCATCATCCTGCACGTCGCGCGTGACGGGCAGGTGATCGGCGGGCTGGCACTGGCTGACCGCGTGCGACAGGAATCTCGCGAGGCCGTTGATGCGTTGCACGCCCTCGGCATCGACGTCGTGATGATCACCGGCGATGCTCAGAGCGTTGCCACCACCGTCGGCGACGAGCTCGGGATCGACCGCGTCTTCGCGCAGGTGCGCCCCGAAGACAAGGCCGACGCGGTGCGCGAACTCCAGCGCGAGGGCAAGCGCGTCGCCATGGTTGGCGACGGCGTCAACGATGCTCCGGCTCTCGCACAGGCCGACGTCGGCATCGCCATCGGTGCGGGAACGGATGTCGCGATCGCGTCGGCCGGGGTGATCCTCGCGACCTCTGACCCACGCTCCGTGCTGTCGGTGATCGAGCTGTCGCGCCGCACCTACCGGAAGATGACGCAGAACCTGTGGTGGGCGGGTGGCTACAACCTCATCTCGGTTCCACTGGCCGCCGGCATCCTGGCCCCGATCGGTTTCGTCCTGCCCATGTCAGTCGGTGCGATCCTGATGTCGCTGTCCACCGTCGTCGTCGCTCTCAATGCCCAGCTTCTACGACGCATCGACCTCGATCCCGCTTCCGCTGTTCGCGCTGCACTGCGTCGGTAGCCGCGGGTGGGTATCAGCGCAGTGCGCGCTGATACCGCCTGCGGGCGATCAGCTGCGCCACCCGCAGCACGGGGTACGCGAAACGCCAGATGCCGCGGCTCGCGGGCGCTGTGAGTGACCGGATGCTGAGGTAGACGGCCTGACCCTCGCGGTAGACGATGAACGCCTCCTCGCCACGAACCGGATGACCCGGCAGAGCCACATACGAGAAGCCGACCCGATCGGGTTCACGAATCACGTGACGCACCTCGACAGGCTCACGAACCGAGACGGGTCCGAGTCGCGCCGTGATCTGCAGCCGCTCCCCGGGGATCACCTCGCGCGGATCGGGCACGCGGAATCCGCTGCGGGTCTTCACACCCCAGCGGAGCACCTCGCGGCGAGCCGCCTCCCAGACCTCCTCGCCCTGCCCGATGAGGGTCGTGCTCTCGGCAGCGCGGTACGGGTAGGACTCGCCCGGCTCCCAGGCGGCAGCACCGGGATCGGTCGTCGGGCCGAGGCCGAGCCGGTCGAGCAGATGCGCGTTGCGCACACGGATGAGTCGCCGCAGGTAGGGCACAAGCACAGCACGTTCGGCGAGGATGCCGAAAATCGGCGAAACGAGATCGATGGTGTCGGTCATGATCGTCACACCGGTGACGTCATCGAAACGATGCTCGTGACGAAACGAGCGGAAAGGCCCACGCACCTGTTCGTCAACGAACCGCGTTGGCCGGTCGAGCGCCGTGATCCGCGAGGTCATCGTGAACCAGACGCCGAAGTGGCGGGCTCGCCACGTGACCTCCTGACCGAGGCCGATGTGGCCTGAGAGGACGCCCGAGATCGCCCGCTCGCCGGATCGCTCCATCGAGGCGACATGGGCATCGATGTCGAGCGAGACATCGAAAAGCTCCTCCGCGACCACGGCGGCGCGCGTACGCACGACGAAACGACTGGCCACGGTTCGATCATGCCTGAGGGACGTGCCGCGCAGCCCCGGGCTGGACATCCACACGCCTGCGAGGATGGGGGAATGACGTGGACGGATCGGCTGGGTGAGTTCGGAATCTGGCGACGCAGCACCGAGATCGACGAAACACTGGCCGTGGAGATCGAGCGGCTCGGGTACGGCACGATCTGGCTCGGCGGCTCTCCTGCCGCCGATCTCCTTGAAGCGGAGCGACTGCTCGACACCACCGAGTCGATCGTGCTGGCCACCGGCATCGTGAACATCTGGATGTCGGATGCCACCGAACTCGCCGAGTCGTATCATCGCATCGTCGCGCGGCATCCCGGCCGGCTCCTGCTCGGTATCGGCTCAGGTCACCGTGAACGCCAGCACGAACGCGCCCGGCCGCTGGAGGCGATGAGCAGCTATCTCGACCTGCTGGATGCCGAGGGCGTGCCTCGGGAAGACCGGCTACTCTCCGCGCTCGGGCCCCGGATGCTCGAACTCGCCCGCACCCGCAGTGCGGGGACGCATCCCTACCTCACCCTGCCCGCGCAGACCGCCGAAGCCCGCGAGACGCTGGGGGACGGGGTCCTTGTCGCGCCGGAGCAAACCGTCGTACTCGATACCGACCCGGTGTCCGCACGCAAGGCCGCACGCGCGTTCCTCACGCCGTATCTCGGCCTGAACAACTACACCAACACCATGAAGCGAGGCGGGTTCAGCGATGATGACGTTCAGGGATCGGGATCCGACGACCTGGTAGATCGCATTGTGGTCCATGGAGACGCCGCGACCCTTCTCGATGGGCTCCGCGCTCATCTGGATGCCGGTGCCGACCACGTCTGCGTCCAGGGTGTGCCGAGCGACTCAGCGCTCGAGGTGTATCGCGCTGTGGCACCGAACCGGGGTGCGGTCACGCGCTCCTGAGCGGGCTGGCAGCATCGTCGCTGGCTCCAGCTACATTCCGGCGCGGCTCACAGGGGTGCTCGCGCCTCAACCCGCGACCGTAGGCCGCGCCCAGCAGGCCCGCGGCGACGAACGTGCCGGCGGAGACCCCGAGGCTTGCCAGGCTGGCGGAGATCATCGCGCCGATCGCGAGACCCAACATCCACCCGGTACCCGAGAGGCGGGCGAGCAGAGCGACTAGCCCGAAGACCAGTCCTGCCGCCGCCACGGCTGCGGCGGGCCCCACGGCGAGATACCAGTAGTGGAGCGAGTCGATGCCGGGCGGCGTTGACGACACAAGCGCACCCGAGGCGTACCACGTCCATCCGAGGACCCACGCGACGCTCGCCACGGCGAGAAGAGCGAGCACGAGCCGAGCCAGAACGTCTCGAACGACCAGGTGTGCGATCACGGCGCCGACGACGGCGAACACAAGGGGACCGCAGATCAGGATGATTCCGGGAATCAGGTAGCTGATGCCGTCCGCGCACACCCACGACCCGTTCGCCTCGACCTGAGAAACGCCAGACTCGACGTAGATGCCGCACTGCACATGCAGCTGGGCTCGGAGCAGGAATATCGAGCTCGCGCCGCCGATGGGAAGGAGCATGGCTGCTCCCAGCGGCCACAGCGCGATACCGCTGGGAATGTGATCGCGCCGCGCCGGCTGAGGCAAGGTCGGAGCCCGCCATTCGGCGACAAGCGCTAGACCGAGTGCGACGATCGCCGCGACGACCCCCGCGAGCGCGGCGATCCACAGCACCCCCCGAAGAAACAGCATCCACAGCAGCGCCAGCGACACCATCGCCGTGGCGACGGATGCGGTCAGCGTCACGGCGGCGACGCGAACGTGGGGCGACGGTGACACGTAGGTGTTCATCCCAGCCAAGACCGCCAAGCTCAGCCCGGCGGCGATCGCGGCCGCCGCGGCGCCAGCGACGCCGAAGGTCAGCGCAACACCCCACGGTGCCGCTGACCCCACGATCTGAACGACCATCAGGCCAAGCGCCGCACCCACGACAGTGCCGACGATGAGTGCTGGCCACGTCGCGCGCGAGTACGCCGACCGCAGCCTCTCGGCATTCGTAGCCATAGCATCCCGCCTTCTCCCGCACCGAGTTCCGTGGACCTCGGTCGAGCAGCTAAGCTACTATCGTTTTTCGATAGATTGCAACCGATAAACGATAGGAAGACGCGGATGCGGAACGTGGTGATTGTGGCGACCAAAGCCCTGATCGTGGCGTTGTTCGCCGCGATCGTGTTCGTGCAGGTGGCTTACGTTCCCGCCAACGCCAGGAGCTTCGCACAGGCCGCGCCCGAGTTTGCAGCCCTCGAGCTTCCCGGCATCCTCTTGGTTGACGCGCTCCTGCTGTGCGGTCAGGTCGTGCTGGTCTGCGTGTGGGCGCTTCTGTCGCTCGCTGCGGAGGACCGTATCTTCGACAACGCCGCGTTTCGGTGGGTCGACATCATCATCGGCAGTATTGTCGTCGCCGGCTTGCTGATCGTCGCCGGCCTCGTTGTGCTCGATGCAGCGAGCGCTGGTGGGCCTTTCACGGCGCTCGCTGGACTGATCTCACTCATCTGTGCCGCGGGTCTTGCCCTCGTGGTTGTCGTGATGCGCGGCCTACTTCGCCAGGCCACGCAACTGCGCCAGGACCTGTCTGAGGTCGTCTGATGGCCATCGTGATCGATCTCGACGTCCAACTCGCGAAGAAGAAGATGAGCGTTTCGGAGCTCGCCTCCGCCATCGACATCACCCCCGTCAACGTGTCGGTCCTCAAGAACGGTCGAGCCAAGGCCGTGCGCTTTTCCACACTCGATGCCATTTGCCGCGTGCTGGAGTGCCAACCCGGCGACATCCTGCGGTGGGAACCCGACGAGGCCGGCGTCAGCGGCGGCGAGTGAGCGGGTGAGCACCACCTCGGGCGTCGCTACGCGGGCGATCAAAGCGCTCGCGATCCTTACTCTCGTCGTCGGCACAATTGTGCTGTGCGGAGCCACCGTTCTGTTCGTGATGCTGAGCGGCGACGTCGGCTACGACAAACCGGTGACAGCGGCCGGGTGGCTGGAAGAGATCGCCGAAGCCGCGTCAGCCAGGAGCTCAGCGTCAGCGATCCTCAGCGTCCCCCTGATCGTGGTGTGCGCCATCATCGCCATCGCCGCGTGGAGACGATCCGTTGACTGGTTGGCAGCCGGCCTGGTGTGCGGTGTGCTCCTCTCGGGCTCGCTCGTGCTCGTCGCGTGGGGAGACGACAATGTCGACAGGCTCACCGAGATGGCCGCATCCGCGATCGGCAACACTGCCGCGATCCTGCCGCCGGGAGGCACGACGCCAGCACCGGATCCCCTGACTGTCACGCAGGCGCGAGACGAGATCACGCGGATGCTTCACGCCACGATCGAGGCGAGCACGCGGCCCCTTCGGACACCGGAGGACGTCCCCGTTACAGTCCACCAAACGCCTGTCTCGGCAGTTCCCTGCGGCGAGGTCGGATCTCGACTGACCGTTGACCTGGCGTTCCGCACGGGTGACAATGCCGCCTCGGCGACCCGCATCCTGGCAGCCTGGGACCGCGCTGGCTATCTGCCCGACCGTGCGATGCAGGAGGACATTCGCTACAGCACTGAGCTGCCCATCGAGCGGATGAGCATCCGTGACAGCACGTCGGTCGACGGGATGCTTCACCTCAGGCTCGAGACCGCGTGCGCCGTCGAAGCTACGCGGTGAAGCTCTTGCCGGGCCAGTAGGCCCACTCGACGAAATGCTCGGCTCGCCCGTCGGGCGCGAAGTCGAGCTCCCAGAGGTCGAGGTACTCCTGCTCAGGGTCGCGATACGTGACCCGCACGCGCACGACAGCGTGAGAGCCATCAACCGTCACCGACTGGATCTCCATCTCGAACGGTTGCGGATCGTTCCAGAAATCCTCGATCGCTTCGTGCCCGACGAGCGGTTTTTCGTATGGTGACGTGAGGTAATGCGCGTCCTCGGTGAAAAGATCGCGCACCGCTGGCGCATCGCACTCACGCCAGGCTCGCTCATACTCCTTAACCCAGCGCCCGACGGCATCCGTATCCATGGCTGCCACCTTCGCACACGGCGATCGTTACGGAAAGTGCCCCTGGAGAGACTCGAACTCCCAACCGTTTCCTTAGGACGGAACTGCTCTTCCATTGAGCTACAGAGGCTGGCTGCTCCAGTCTAGGCGGCGTCGCTGACCCGACCGAGCCGATCAACGTCCCAACGTGGGAATCCCCTGGGTATGGCGCTTGTGAGGTTGCGAGCGTTGCCAACTCTCGGAATCGTGGCTGGCCCAGAGACCGCAACGGAAGGAGAGCACCCATGCTCACCATGACCGACACCGCCGCTGAGGCCGTCAAGACGATCGTCGCCCGCGTGCCGCAGGCAGCTGACGGCGGTCTGCGCATCCGGGATGCTGGCGCCGAGACCGGCTTCGAGCTCAGCGTGGCACCCGCACCCGAGCCTGACGACACCGTCGTTGTGACCGAGGGCGCTCGCGTGTTCCTCGACACCGCAGCGTCGCTTGCGCTCAATGATCGCGTCCTGGACGCGCAGCTCGAGCAGGACGGCACCGTCCGCTTCGCGCTCGCCGCACAGGGCTGATCCCCCAGCGATATAGCGGCCCCCGATGACTTCGGTCGTCGGGGGCCGTCTTGGCGGATGGCAAGCGGTCCAATCGGCGGATGCTGGCTCGCGGCGCGACCACGAGACCGTGTGTTTTCGCGGATCGCGTGCACGACCGGCCACGCGCGGCAGGGTGGCCGTGGGGTGCGGCATCCGTGACGGGGTGACATGGAGGCGGAAGGGAGCCACCGTGTCCGTCATCATCCTTGTTCTGTTCATCGCGGCGATCACCACGAGCGTGATCGCTCTCGCGCGCTCGGTCATTCGCGACGGCCACGGACGGCGCCCCGAGGTCGGTTCCTACGACTCGCGACGCCCGACTTTGTGATCACACAGAGACCAACTTCGCGCACAACCGAAGCATCACGGGTCGTCGCGGATCCGGACCACCACCTTGCCAAGCGCGCGACCGTTGCCATGATGCTCGAGCGCTTCCCGCGTGTGGACGAGGTTGTACTCGGCGTCGATCGGCACCTGGATCTCGCCGGCGGCGCACCGGGCTGCGAGCGGCTCGAACCGCGCAGGCCCAGTCGGCACGGCGAGCGCGCCCAGCCGAGTCCCACTGACAAGACCGACAAGCGCGCCGACGGTCAGCATCCGTATCAA
Organism: Microbacterium schleiferi; assembly: GCF_038150145.1. Taxonomy (GTDB): domain Bacteria; phylum Actinomycetota; class Actinomycetes; order Actinomycetales; family Microbacteriaceae; genus Microbacterium; species Microbacterium schleiferi_B. Next base: position 104,807 of record NZ_JBBWSA010000007.1, on the reverse strand, counting down.
CACACGGGTCGTGCCGCCGACGACAAAGCATCGCCCGCCCGGGGCCAGCGCCCGTCGGTAGGCGAACACCGATCGGTACGCGACGAGGTCGATAACGAGGTCGTAGGGCCCGGTGCGGGTGAAGTCCTGCTCGCGGTAGTCGATGGTCTCGTCGGCACCCATGAGCCTCATGAAGTCGAGCTTCCCGGCGTTGTCCACCCCGGTGACATGCATCCCGGCGGCTTTCGCGAGCTGAAGCAGGAACGCTCCCGACCCACCACCTGCTCCATTGACGAGCAGGCGGGAACCCGGGCGGGCCTTGGTCATCGCCTCGACGGCGATCTCCCCAGGCTGCGGGATCGCGGCGGCCTGGGCGAAGCTCAGCTGTGCCGGTTTTCGAGCGAGGGCTGACTCCGGAGCGACGGCATACTCGGCAAAGCCTCCCTTGCGTTCGAGGATGTCACCGTAGACCTCGTCGCCGACCGCGAACCGGGAGACGCCCCGACCGATGGCGACGACCATGCCTGCAATGTCCGAACCGAGGATGCGTCGCACGGGCCTGGTGAGCCCGCCGATGCGCGCGTAGAAGGGGTCGCCGCGCAGCGTCTCCCAGTCGCTCAGGTTGACGGAGGTCGCCACGAGCTGCACAAGCACCTCACCCGCGGCGGGCCGCGGCACGGGGACCTGCTCGACCCGGAGGTTCGAGGGCGGTCCGTACGCGTCATACACGACGGCACGCATGGTGGCAGGCAGCGCCTCGACGTGTTCGGGATCGCTCACGACGCCAGCTTAGGGAGATCAGTGGAAGTCTCGCGAGCGGTGCTGCACCCCGACACGCAGGTCCTCGAAGCGGTCGGCGAGCACGTTCGTCACCCCCTCGGGCGAGCGTTCCAGCATCCCCCGCACGATGAGCGCCGGAGCATCCCGCGCAACCCGCCGATAGCGGTTCCAGACCCCGACCGAGCAGATGACGTTGACGACACCGTGCTCGTCCTCGAGGTTCAGGAAGGTGATTCCGGATGCCGTCGCCGGCCGCTGCCGGTGGGTGACGAGTCCCGCGACCTCGATGCGGCGCCCGGTTTCGTGGCTGCGGATCTCCCGGGAAGTGAGCACTCCGCGTGCGTCGAGAGGCGCGCGATAGTGGGTGAGCGGGTGGTCGTCGGTCGAGATGCCGGTCGCCCACAAGTCGGCGGCGAGAATGTCGTAACTCGTCGGATCGGTGAAGAGGGGCGGCTGCACCGACACCAGCGAGTCAGGCAGGTACTCGGCGCGATCCTGAGCTGCGGCCCCTGCGAGCCACACCCCCTCGCGGCGCGAGATGCCCAGTGACTCGAACGCGCCAGCGGTCGACAGTGCCTCGAGCTGCACCTCGGTCACCCCCGTTCGGCGCACGAGATCACGCAGATCGCGGAACGGCCCGTGCGCATCCCGCTCGGCGACGATGCGCACGGCGGTCGGCTGCCCAACGCCCTTGACCCCCGCGAGCCCCAACCGCACCGCGAAGTTCCCATCGCGGCGGTGGGCTGCCGACTCATCCGGCGCATCACGATCGAACGGACCCACCGGCGGCTGGGTGCGGTGCGTGCAGGCATCCATGCCCGTGGGCGTCGGCATCCGTACGAGAGGGCATGGCGTTTCGGGAGGTTGTGACCGTTCGGGAGGTTCAATATTCCCCGCAGCATCCTCCCGAGCGTCCTGCCCCTCCCGGATGAGCGGAGGGACGGATGCCGGATCTGGCATCAACGGCTCGACCCCGGCCCACACTCCCGAGGCGTGTAGATCGGGGCGGCGCACCTCCACGCCGTGGCGGCGGGCATCCGAGACGAGGGTCGCCGGGGAGTAGAACCCCATCGGCTGCGCGCGCAGCAACCCGGCAAGAAACGCTGCCGGGTAGTGCAGCTTGATCCACGAGCTCGCGTACACGAGCAACCCGAAAGAGAGGGAGTGCGATTCGGCGAAGCCGAAGTTCGCGAAGGCCTGGATCTTGGCGTAGATCGCATCGGCTTCCTCACCGACAAGGCCGTTGCGCGCCATCCCCTCGTAGAGTTTCTCGCGCAGCGACTCGATACGCTCGAGCCCGCGCTTGGATCCCATCGCCCGGCGCAGCAGGTCGGCATCTTCGGGGGTGCACTCGCCGATCGCGACGGCCATCTGCATGAGCTGCTCCTGAAACACCGGCACCCCGAGCGTGCGTTCGAGTACCGGCTTGAGCTTCGGGTGAGCGTAGGTCACCGGCTCCTGCCCGAGCTTGCGTCGCACGAACGGATGCACCGCGCCGCCCTGAATCGGACCGGGACGGATGAGGGCGATCTCGATCACCAGGTCGTAGAACCGCCGCGGCTGCAGGCGCGGAAGAAGTCCCATCTGCGCGCGCGATTCGACCTGGAACACCCCGATCGAATCGGCCCGGCACAGCATGTCGTAGACCGCGGCTTCCTCCTTCGGCAGGGTCGACAGCTCCCAGTCCTCCCCCGTCGCCTCGCGGATCATGTCGAAGCAGTACTGCAGCGCCGCCAGCATCCCGAGGCCCAGCAGGTCGAATTTCACGAGACCCATCCAGGCTGCGTCGTCTTTGTCCCACTGGATGACGGTGCGGTTCTCCATGCGCGCGTGCTCGATCGGCACGACCTCGCCGACGGGCCGCTCGGTGAGCACCATCCCTCCCGAATGGATGCCGAGATGCCGAGGCGCCTTCATCAGCTCCCCCGCGTAGGCGATGACCTGACTCGGGATGTCGTGCTCGGGGCCGCTCTCCAAGGAGCTCCCCCACCTCTCCACCTGCTTGGACCAGGCATCCTGCTGACCCGGCGAGAAGCCGAGGGCCTTGGCCATGTCTCGCACGGCATTCTTGGGCCGGTACTGGATGACGTTCGCGACCTGCGCGGCGCGGTCCCGTCCATAGGTCGCGTAGACCCACTGGATGATCTCTTCGCGCCGGTCGGAGTCGAAGTCGACGTCGATGTCGGGCTCCTCATCGCGCAGGCTCGAGAGGAACCGCTCGAAGGGCAGGTCGTAGGCGATTGCGTCGACGGCGGTGATGTCGAGCAGGTAGCAGATGGCGCTGTTGGCCGCCGACCCCCGCCCCTGACACAGGATGCCGCGCCGCCGCGCCTCTTGCACGATGCCGTGCACGATGAGGAAGTAGCCGGGGAAGTCCTTCATCTCGATGACGCCGAGTTCCCGTTCGATGCGGTCACGGTCCTTCGGCGACAGATCGGGATACTTGCGGGGCGCCGCCTCCCAGACGAGGTGTCGCAGCCACGTCATCGGCGTGTGTCCCTCCGGAACCGGCAGCTTCGGCAGGGCGGGCTTGGCCCGGCGCAGCGGAAAGGCCAGCTCGTCGGCAAGGGTCACGGTGTTCGCCACCGCACCCGGATAGCGGCGAAAGCGCTCGGCCATCTCGGCACCGGAACGCAGGTGCGCTCCCGCGTGGGAGGGAAGCCACCCGTCGAGCTCGTCGAGTCCCCGGTTGGCGCGCACCGCGGCCACAGCAGCCGCAAGCTGCGCGCGCTCGGGAGCTGCGTAGTGCACATTGTTCGTCGCCAGCAGCGGCAGCCCCCGGTCTGCGGCAAGGGCGGCGAGGATGTCGTTGTCCCGCGTGTCCGAGGGGTTGCCGTGGTCAATCAGCTCGACGTGCACAGCGCCCGGTCCGAAGAGGGCCACGAGCTCGTCGAGGGCGGATGCCGCAGCATCCGGACCGCCCTCGGCCAGAGCGCGACGCACTGCTCCTTTGCGGCATCCGGTGAGGACCACCCATTCCGACCTGCCCCGCGCACCGGTGAGTCCGTCGAGGCGCTCCTCGCCGCGGGCAAACGCTGCGAGCTGTTCGAGCTCGTAGTGCGGGCGTCCCTTCTCGGCTCCCCGCAGTTGAGCGCGGGTCAGGGCCGAGGCCAGCCGGTGATACCCCTCCTCCCCCCGAGCCAGCACGAGCAGGTGGTCCCCGACCGGATCGGGCTCGCCGTTTTGGGGCTTCGGCAGCGCCAGCGAGAGCTCGGCACCGAACACGGTCTGCAGCTGCAGCTGTTCGGCAGCTTCGGCAAAACGGACGATGCCGTAGAACCCGTCGTGATCGGTGATCGCGAGCGCGTGCAGGCCGAGCCGCTCGGCCTCTTCGGCGAGGTCCTCGGGCGAGGAAGCCCCGTCGAGAAACGAGAACGAGGAGTGCGCATGAAGCTCGGCATACGGCACGGCCTGAGCGGGGCGCTGGATCGGCGGGGCGACATACGGCCCGCGCTTGTGCGACCACGCCGGGCTGTCACCCCCGTCCCCGGGTGGGGGTGTCGGCCTGCGTCGGTCACTGAGCAGCCGCTCCATCTCGGACCACGGCACCGAAGGATTGTTGAACCCCATCAGTCGTAGCGTCCTTCGGCATGCCACGCGCCCCGCTCGCACACCAGCAGCCACGCGGTCTGGTCGGCATCCACGATCTGGAACCGATGAGCCCGCCGGGCCCGCTTCTGATCCCACCCGCGCTCGATCACCGGCCACGGCCCCGCCCAGGCTGTCACCGCGCGGCGCCGACCCGTCTCGATCAGCAGCGTCGGGGTACCGGTGAGGTGCCCTCGCTCGTCGACCGAGACGGTGACCCCGGAAGCCGAGACCACCTCGACCGCGACCGGGTCGGCGAACACCGTGGCAGGCAGCGGATCGGGGAGACTGCCCGGCCAGGGTCGCGCCCGCTCAGCGGCCAGCGTGCGGTGATCTTTCGGCAGGCGATCACCCCACGGCACCCACACCTGCCGCTCGGCCAGCCACCGGCCCCCACCGATCGCCGGGGTCACGACCCCCCGGTGGCCGAGCATCGCCTGCACGCGAGACAGTGCGTGATGGACCCGCTCTTCGGGACCGGAACCGAAAATCGCCGGAGCGTGGTGGGATGCGGCATCCACCGCCTCGGGAGAGATCCGCACGAGTCCGACACCGGTAAGAAGGTCGGTTGCGTCTTCGGCGAGTTGCCAACGCACCCGGTCGACGATCGCGGCGGCATCGAACGACCCCGGATGCAGCCATACCCGCTCGCTGCGCTCGCCGCGCTCGCCGACCAGCTCGATGCGCACCTCGGTGCACACCAGGTCGATCGCCCCGAGACCCGCGATGAAGGCATCCGCGCTCTGGCGCACCCCGAACGCGACCTGCTCGGCAAGCTCGAGCGGCGGTTCGAAAGCGATCTCACGCGCGAGCTCGGGCGGCGGCTCACGGGGCTCGATCTGCCGCGAGTCGCTGCCTGCGGCCAGCGCCCGGAGTCTGACTCCTCGCTCACCCAGCCGCTCGTGCACACGCTCTTCGGGCATCGCGGCGAACGCGCCCAGGGTCTGGATGCCGAGGCGTGCGAGCAGGTCGACGATGCCGGATCCCGGGTCTGCATCAGCGAGCGCGGCGACCGACAGCGGGGCGAGAAACGCGGATGCCGCTCCCTCCGGCACGACGCGGATGGGATCAGCTGCCGTGGTCGCACTGCGTGCAGCCTGCTCGGCGGTGAACGGACCGTCGGCAACCCCGATGCGTACATCGACGAGGCTGAGTTCCCGCATCCGTTCGAGGAGGACCCGCGCCGCGGCAGGCTCCCCACCGTAGTAGCGGGCGGGGCCGCGGGCACGGATGGCACACAGCCCGGGGCGGATGATCTGCACCCCCGGCGTGCGTTCTTCGAGCTGAGCGACGACGGGCGTGAATGCGCGATGATCGCGTACCGGGTCGGACGACACGATCGCAAGGGCCGGGCAGCGTGCCTGCGCATCACGCCGACGCAATCCCCGGCGTACCCCGTCACGCCGTGCCGCGGCAGAACAGGCGACAACGAGATTCTTCTCGATCACGGCGATCGGGTCGGCAGGGTCGAGCGGATGCGGCCCGTCTCGGGTCAGGGCGACGACCGGCCAGTCCGGCATCCAGACCACGAGGCTTCGCGTCGGAGCCCGCAGGGATGAGTCGGCAGGCATGTCACCCGGCTTCCCGGACAGATAGGGCTTCCCGAACAGATAGGGCTTCCCTAACAGATAGGGCTTCCCGAACTGACAAGACCTCCCGAACCGACAACGCCTCCCGCTCACTTGCGCCGCGCACTGCGGGAGAAGTCCCTCGAGCAGCGTCGACCACCCCTCCAGGAGCCGGGAGCAGCACGGGTCCTCGTCGGGGGGTCGACAGCCGCCGACTTGCCACTGTGACGGTGACCTCTCGCGCATCCAGATATCCGTGCCCGCGACCGAGCCCGCTCCAGCCCGGGTCGCTCACCGACAGCGACGCTTCGGCCTGCGGCCACGGGCCCTGCACGAGCAGCACACCATCTCGATCGCGCAGGCGTGCCGCGAATCGGGCGGCATCGGCATCCGACACCCGCCCCGGCGGGCGCACCGCAACCACGGGCAGAACCTCGGCGACCGTCGCCGCCACCGCGAGCCACCGCGAGCCCGGGTCGGGAATCATCACGAGCCGCGACAGATCCACCCCGAGCCGCTCGGCGGCCTCGGCGCCCAGGTGCGGCATCCCGACGACCCCGCACCAGGAGCCCGCCTGCGAAGGCGGCGCGAGCAGGGCGAGCAGGAGCGAGACGGATGCCGAACCCGGAGCAAGCGTGTACACCGACCCGGGTCGCAAGCCGCCACCGGGAAGGAGTCGCGACAGCGCCGGATAGGCCGGCAAGGCCGGAGCATCCAGGGATCGACCCTGCACCTGCTCGACCTTCGCGCGGAGGCGATGCACCTCGGCCAGCCGGTCACGGACGTCGGCGATGGCCTCCGCGCGCTGTGCTCCCATGATCGCCCTCACTCCCACAGGTTAGAACGCATGTTCTAATGCGTCAATGCGATGAGAGCACGATACGTGAGGCATCCGACATCTGAACCTCAGGTACGTCGGAGCTTATCTCTTCCGTCGGAGGATCCAGTCCAAATGATCCGACAGAACCGGATCCCTCCGACATAACGATCAAGAATAGATACTTTGTTCTAACCTTGAAGGCAGGGTTGAAGGTTCAGACCTCAGGCCGGGATGATCTCGGCAGTGGTGGCGATACGCGCGAAGCCGCCACCCTGCAGCACGAGTGCCGTTCCGGCCATGAGCTCAGCCGCCGACCGGCGCACGACACCGAGCCCCGGGATCTCTTCTTCGAGATCGAACGTGCGCGTCGCATCCAGCACGACGGTCACGTCGTAGCCGAGGTTCCCCGCCATCCGAGCGGTGGTTTCAACGCACATGTTGGTCTGGATGCCGCACAGCACGAGCTCATCGATCCCCCGCTCCTGCAGACACCCATGCAGGTCGGGCTCGCCATAGAACGCAGAGTTCACGTTCTTGGTCACCAGCACCGCGGCATCCGCGTTCGCCACGGCATCAACCAGCGCGTTGCCTGGGTTGGATGGATGCAACGGAGATTCGGGATGCCGAGAGTCGTGCCGTACGACAACCACCGGCTCCCCCGCGAAAGCGTCGATCAGTCGTGCGACATTCGCCTCGCAGTCGGGATTTGCCGTCGGACCCCAGAAGTCGAGGTCATCGAAGCCCCGCTGCATATCGATCACCACGAGCGCGCGCGTCATGATCACATCCCACCACGCCGCGTCGACACCGAACCGACGCAGTCAGATCTTGGCCGAAATCAGCGGATTCTCGTCTGACATGGACGAAACACCCTCACCGTGGCATGTGCTCTGTGAACCCGCCACCGGCGGATCCTCGACGATAGGAGAGTGCCCATGGACGATCTCGACGAGAAGCTGCGGCACGCTCGCGTGAACACCGACGATCCTGCGATCGTCGCGGCGGTGACCGCGCTCGCGGCAGAACGCACACGCCCCACGCCGCGACGCCGTCGCATCCTCGGACCCGCCATCGGCGTCGGCGCAGCACTCGTGCTCGTCGGCGGCGGCGCAATGGCGGCTGGCGGCTGGGCGCCCTGGAACATCACCGATCCGGACATCTCGTTCACCCGCACGTGGACGGATGTCAATGGCAACTTCATCGGCACCTGCGAGACGCGCTTCAAGTCCGATCAGTTCCCGACACAGGAAATCCAAGATGCCGCTCGCGCGTACCTTGCCGATCTAGACATCGCAAATATGGCGCCGGACGCCGAGCACGTCGCAGCGCGGCTTCTCCAGCTCGATCGACCGGACGATCTCCCGACGCTGATCGCAGGAGCCAAAGTCTCGGACTACGACGTACGGCTCGTATATGGACCGCAGCCGGACCCCTCAGTGACGGACGCTGAGGTCCTCCAAGAGAGTCTTGCCCTGAAGGTCTCCGGGGCACTCGCAGAGTCTCTGCTCGCCCGGTGGCCCTCCGAATTGTCCAATGGCGTGGAAAGCAGTAGCGAGACCCAGTGCTCGACCGATCCGACCGAGAGCCCCGCGCCGTGACCGATGACGACGCCCGCTCCGCGCTCACGGAGTACGCGCCGCGGATCCTTGCGTACTTCCTCCACCGGGTCGCGTCGAAAGAGGACGCCGCGGACCTGACGAGCGAAACACTCCTACAGGCGTGGCGCTCCCGCCGCCGGATGCCAGCCGCCATCGACGAAGCCCGCCTGTGGCTGTTCGGGGTGGCGCGTAACGTGCAGCGACACCACTGGCGCAGCATCCGCACCCGAGACGACCTGACCCGGCGCCTCATCGAGACGCTCGATCAGGCGCCGGCGGCGGGGGCGGATGCCGGGCTCGACGTGCGCCGTGCGGTCGAGTCCCTACCCGCAGCTCAGGCAGAACTCATCCGGCTCGTGCACTGGGACGATCTCACGATCGAGGATGCGGCGAGGCTGTTGCGGATTCCGGCGTCGACGGCGCGGAGTCGCTACTCGCGGGCGAAGGAACTGCTGCGCGAAGCCCTGCGGGAGCATCCACCTGAACCGGCACCTTCACCCGCATACTCGGGAGGATCTGGTCACTCGGGAGGACGGATGCAGCATCCGCGCCCTCCCGAGGAGCCATCCCCTCCCGAGGGTGCGCCCACCGCGGCGTCACCGCGCCCAGCACGATCCCGGTGAGCACGAGCACGAGCACGAGCCCCGCGACCTGCGTCACACCGAACGGCTCCCCCGCCAGGAAGACGCCCAGTGCCACGCCGGTCACGGGGTTGAGCAGCCCGACGAGGCCGACGGTCGCGGCGGGCAGGCGCCGCAGACCCGCGAACCAGACGGCGAAGGCAAGCGCTGTGGACACGAGCGAGAGATAGGCGAACCCGACGAGTGAGGTCGGCGTCAGCGCGGGCGGCGGGCCGCCGACGATCAGCGCGACCGGCAGCAGCATGAGCCCACCGGCGGTCAGCTGCCACGATGCCATCGTGAGCCCGGGGATCTCGTTGCCCCACCGGCCCGTCAGCACGAACCCGAGCGAGGACGAGATCATGCCGCCGAATGCGGCGACCAGCCCCCAGCCGTCGACCGGCTCCCCGCCCACACCGACCAGCAGCGCGACCCCGGCGAGCCCGATCCCCGCACCGATGGCCGCGAGCACACGCGGCCGCTGACGGCGCAGCATCCACGCCAGCAGCATCATGGCGGCAGCTGAGGCCGACATTACTGTCGCCGCAACGCTCGAGGGCAAGCGCTGGCCGGCGATGTAGACGAGCACGAAGAAGCCGCCGACGTTGAGGATGCCGAGCACCGCGGCGCGCCACCACCACGCTCCGTGTGGCAGGCGGCACGAGATCAGCAACAAGATCAGGCCCGCGGGCAGGGCACGAAACAGCGCACCCCACAGCGGAGCGTCGGCGGGCAGGAACTGCCGCGTGACGAAGTAGGTGCTTCCCCAGGCGATGGGGGCGATCGCGGTCAGCAAAAGCCACCGCCCGGATTTATCTTCCATGGAAGCTAATAAGGCCTTCCGTGGAAGATTTGTTCCCGTATCGTGAATCCATGGATGCCGCCTCCGACCGCGTCGCACAGATCCAGGCCGAGTGGCACCGCGAGCGCCCCGACATCGATACCTTCCCCCAGGGCGTCATCGGGCGTCTGCACCGCATCGGACTGCTCCTGGACCGCCGCCTGGACGAGGTCTACGCGAGCTTCGGCCTGAGTTCCGCGGAGTTCGATATCCTCGCGACCCTGCGACGGGCCGGCGCTCCCTACCAGCGCCGTGCGGGCGAGCTTGCCGACCACACCATGGTCACCAGCGGCGGCCTCACCAAACGCGTCGATCGCCTGATCGCCCGCGGCCTCGTCGAGCGCCGACCCGAGGCATCCGATGCGCGCGGCAGGCTCATCGGCCTGACGGATGCCGGACTCGCCCTGATCGACGAGGCATTCACGGCGCACATGGCCGGCGAGCACCGGATCATCGAGGAACTGGGGGCGGATGCCGAAACACTCGAGCCGATCCTGCGCCGCTGGCTCGGCATCCTGGAGCAGCCCGCGTAAGAGTCAGGCAGCGAGCGCGAGATAGGGCTCCCACGACGGGTCGGTGCGATCGGTCCCCCGCACCGTCCACTGCGCTCCGCGCGGCGCCCCGGGCGTCAGACGCAACTCCCACCCCATCTCCTGGGGTGTGCGGTCGCTCTTGAGGTTGTTGCACTTGAGGCAGCACGCCACGAGGTTCTCCCACGAGTCAACGCCGCCTCGCGAGCGGGGCAAGATGTGGTCGATCGTGGATGCGGACCTGCCGCAGTATCCGCAGCGATGCGCATCACGGCGTAGCACCCCGCGACGGGTCACCGGAATCGTGCGTCCGCCGGGAACCCGAACGTAGCGGCTGAGCAGGATGACTGCGGGCCGATCGTGCGCACCATCCGTCCCCCAGACCGGATCCTCCGGGATGTGCTCGATGACGGTGGCTTTCTCGTTCATGACGAGCACGAGCGCCCGCTTGAACGACACGACGGCCAGCGGTTCGTAGCCCGCATTCAACACCAGAGTGCGCATTGCTGTCCTCTCGAACGGCCCGAGACGGCTTCCCGGGATTCTTCGACGTTCGACGTGGTCAGAGGGCGTAAGGCATGAAAAAAGGCGCTGTCTCTACAGACAGCGCCCTGGAACCACAGCGAAGCTGCGGTGTCCGAGAACATGATGCCGAAGGACGAGGCGCCCCAGTGCAACCGTGGTTCGGCTGCGCGGTGTGCTGCCCATCGGACTCTCTCCCGTTCTCTTACACGTCGCGACCAGGGTAATGCACCTCACAGCGCCCGAGGCGCAACGGCGGTGAACGGAACGTAGCGTGTCGAAGAACGGACAGCTGGTCAGCCAGCGTTGGCCTGCAGCCACGCCATGGGGTCGACGAGCGCGCCGCCGACTCGCACCTCGAAGTGCAGGTGCGTCGTGGTTGCCGAACCGGTCTGACCCATCAGACCGATCATCTGACCGGCAGACACTGTCTGGCCAGCCTCGACGGTACGGCTTCCCCACATCATGTGCGCATAGAGCGTGGTCACGACCTGACCACCAATGACCGAGTCGATCACGACGGCGTTTCCGTAGCCGCCGAGGCCATCCTGCGCGGCGCGTACGATGCCGTCCGCCGCTGCGAAGATCGGCGTTCCGCCCGAGTTGAGCATGTCGAGGCCATTGTGGTTCGGACGCGTCGGGGTGCGGAATCCGTTGATCGCCCAGTCGCTGTGGAAGCTCGCAACGGGCCAGCGCACAGCACCCGAGCCCGGCGCCACCATGTTGATGTTGACGGATGCGGAACTGGAAGCGAGCGACGCTGCGGAACGAGCTGCTGCGGCCGCCGCTTCTTCGGCTTTCTTCTTCTCGATCTCTTCGGGCGTCGTCGCCGAGTAGCTCTCCCGGTTGAGGTCAGTCGTCGTCGCATCGGACGCGATCACGATCGACTGAGCGTCACCTTCGGCAACCTGCTGCAGGGTGACTGACTCGTCGGTCTGTTGGAAGGCGCCATACGCCGGCAGGGCGACAGTGGCCACGAGACCACCGACGATCGCGAGGGTGGCGATGTTCCGGACCGGGCCTCGGGGGCTGGCCTTGGGGCCCTTTCGTGCGGGGCGGGCCACGGATGCCGCGGGTGTGGGCTTTACTGCGGGCTTGTCCACGCCTCCGCGACGGATGCGAGCAAGACGCGAAGTTTTCCTGGTCGTCGCGCCCTCGGCATCCACCGGGGTCGAATCGTTCTCTTCAGCCAACTAAGTCCTCCGGCGCCTCTGCGCCGGAGCGCCGGCTCGTCACGTTTCGGTGCGGAAGCTGCGCTCCGCTCGATCACGGGTTCACCGTTCGAATGACGAGCCGCGAGGCAATTCGATCGGGGTCCGAGGTCGTGCTGGACTCGCTCGGACTGTACGAGGCTACCCGAAGGTAACGAACATGTCACGCTGGCGGCCGGAGATAACCCGTGATCGCGCGGTGTGGAGGAACGGATGTCGCCCCTCGGGCCCCGTCGTCACGCGTGGTCGTCGACGAGGAAGATGTGACCGGCTACCTCGACAGGCAGCTCAAGGCCTTCGTCGGAACCGTCCATCTCAACCAGGACGTATCCCTCGTTGTAGCGATAGCTCCCATGCGCCCCGGGGAGCACCCCGGCTCCCTTGAGCTGCTGCAGCAACTCGGGATCGACCTGGGCGGGTTCGGCGAGCCGACGGATCGTTCCCGTGATCGGCTCCCCGGCGGCGTCGAGCTTTCGAACGAGCCCGACCACACCGGACTCGAAGGTCAGTGCCGGGACGTCACCAAGCTGGTCGAGCCCGGGGATCGGGTTCCCGTAGGGCGATTCGGTGGGGTGATCGAGCAACTCGACGAGACGGCGCTCGACCTGTTCGCTCATGACGTGCTCCCACCGGCACGCCTCATCGTGCACGTAAGCCCAGTCGAGTCCGATGACGTCGGAGAGCAGCCGCTCGGCGAGGCGGTGCTTGCGCATGACATCAATGGCCTTCTGGCGTCCGAGGTCGGTGAGCTCAAGGCTCCGATCCTCGGTGACGACGACCAGACCGTCCCGCTCCATGCGTCCGACCGTCTGCGAAACCGTCGGCCCGGAGTGCCCGAGTCGCTCGGAGATCCGCGCCCGAAGCGGAGTAATGTTCTCTTCTTCGAGCTCGAGGATCGTGCGAAGGTACATCTCCGTCGTGTCGATGAGATCAGTCATGCGGGATCCTCGTGTCTGCATCCTCGTGGGGGTAAGACGAGCCTAGCCTTTTCCCCGGCCCCCGGTCCGGGCCTCCCTCGGCGCAACCCTAGAATCAGGACATGGTCGAGTTGCCCCGAGAACTGCTTCCCGCTGACGGCCGATTCGGCTGCGGACCCTCGAAGGTCCGTGGCGCTCAGCTCGAGGCTCTCGTCACGCGTGGGGCCTCTCTGCTGGGAACGTCGCACCGACAGGCCCCGATCAAGAACCTCGTCGGGAGCACCCGCGAAGGGCTGGCCGAGCTGCTACGCGCACCCGAGGGGTACGAGGTCATCCTCGGTAACGGCGGATCGACAGCATTCTGGGATGCCGCAGCATTCGGCCTCATCGAGCGTCGCAGCCAGCATCTGGCATTCGGGGAGTTCGGTTCGAAGTTCGCCGCCGCCGCGAAAGCACCGTGGCTGGAGGCACCGGATGTCCGCAAGACCGAGCCGGGCACCGGCGGTGTCTCCGAACCGGTCGAGGGTGTGGATGTCTACGCGTGGCCGCACAACGAGACCTCGACGGGCGTTTCTGCTCCCATCGCCCGCGTCACCGCTGACTCTGGTGCGCTGACAGTCATCGATGCGACGAGCGCCGCGGGTGGCATCGACTTCGACGCCGCCCAGGCCGATGTCTACTACTTCGCGCCGCAGAAGAACCTCGGCTCCGACGGTGGGCTCTGGTACGCCCTGGTCTCTCCGGCAGCGATCGAACGGATCGAGCGGATCGCGGCATCCGACCGCTACATCCCCGAGTTCCTGAGCCTGAAGAACGCGATCGACAACTCGCGACTGAACCAGACTCTCAACACCCCGGCGGTAGCAACCCTCCTCATGCTCGATGAGCAGGTGCGGTGGATCCTCGACAACGGCGGACTCGCCTGGGCCGGGGCCAAGACCGCTGCCACGTCGGCGGCGCTGTACGCGTGGGCCGAGGCAACGGCGTACACGACGCCGTTCGTCACGAACCCCGCTGACCGCTCGCCTGTCGTCGTCACGATCGACTTCGACGAGAGCGTGGATGCCGCAGCCATCGCCAAGAGCCTGCGCGAGAACGGCATCGTCGACACCGAGCCGTACCGCAAGCTCGGGCGCAATCAGCTGCGCATTGCGACCTTCGTTTCCATCGAGGAGGACGACGTGCGCCGGCTCATCGGGGCGATCGAATACACCGCCGACCGACTCTAGGGCGCCCCCGCCCAGACTCGCGACGAGCGTGGCCCCACCTGGCGTCCAGCAGCGCCCCGATACACTGCCTCGTGCCCGAAACCCTGCTGAACCCTGGCCGCGATGCCGAGCAGCCGGCATCCATCGATCCGGTCGAACTCGAGATCGCACTGCGCGTCATCAACGCCGCTTCCTCGCTTGACCCCGAAGACCCGGCCTACATCGCCCTACGCCACCAGACCAGCAAGCTCTACAAGGACGTCAAGCGGCAATCGCGCAAAGAGAAGCGCAAGCGCATCGCCGAGGCCGACCGCACGGTCGTCGCTGCCACCGCGACAGGCGCCCCCGACCGTATCGACGACGAGACGCGCGGCATCCCGCTCGCTGCCCGCACCTCGATGCCGTTCGCCGGCGAGCTGATCAAGGCACGCGCCTGCTACATCTGCAAGCAGGACTACACGCTCGTCGACGCCTTCTATCATCAGCTGTGCCCAGACTGCGCGTCGATGAGCCATGAGAAGCGCGATGCACGCACCGACCTCACCGGCAAACGCGCACTGCTCACCGGCGGCCGCGCCAAGATCGGGATGTACATCGCGCTGCGGTTGCTGCGCGATGGCGCCCACACCACGATCACCACGCGCTTCCCGCGCGACGCCGTGCGCCGCTTCTCGTCGCTGCCCGACAGCGCCGACTGGATCCACCGCCTCAAGATCGTCGGCATCGACCTGCGCGACCCCGCCCAGGTGATCGGCCTTGCTGACTCGGTGGCATCCGATGGTCCGCTCGAGATCCTCATCAACAACGCAGCCCAGACCGTGCGTCGCTCACCGGGGGCCTACAGACCCCTGGTGGAGGCCGAGCTTGCCCCGCTTCCCGATGGACCTCTGCCTGAGCTCGTCACCTTCGGGCACACCAACGACGCCCATCCCCTCGCACTCGCGCAGTCGGTATCCGCACATCCGATCCTCGCTCCAGCCGCGCGCACGGCCGATGAACTCACCGCGGAGGCGCTGGCGGCCGGCTCCGCGTCGATCGAACGCCTGAAAACCGGCACCGCGATCGACGCAGGCGGACTCATCCCCGACGAGGACCGCATCAACAGTTGGACCCAGCACGTCGACCAGGTCGAGCCCCTCGAGATGCTCGAGGTGCAGCTGGCCAACATGACCGCGCCGTTCCTGCTCGTGAGCCGCCTGCGCTCGGCGATGGCTGCATCGAGCGCGAGACGGAAGTACATCGTCAACGTCTCCGCGATGGAGGGCGTGTTCGGCCGCGGCTACAAGGGCCCCGGCCACCCGCACACCAACATGGCCAAGGCCGCACTGAACATGCTCACCCGGACCAGCGCGCGCGAGATGTTCGAGACCGACGGCATCCTGATGACCGCGGTCGACACCGGCTGGATCACTGACGAGCGGCCGCACTTCACCAAGGTGCGCCTTGCTGAGGAGGGTTTCCATGCCCCGCTCGACCTCGTTGACGGGGCGGCGCGCGTGTACGACCCGATCGTGCGCGGCGAGGCCGGCGAAGACCTGTTCGGCATCTTCCTGAAGGACTACCGCAAGGGCTCCTGGTAGTCAGGCGGGCAGAAAGTACTCGCGGGCGAGCGGGGCAATCTCGATCCCGGATGCCGTGCCGGCGGTGACCCAGCGCAGCTCGGCGATCTCGGCAGCCGGTTCGGGCCGTTGATCGCCGATGTCGACGCGGAAAACGTCGGCGACGACCTCGAAGCCCGGTTCGTTGGCCGCACTCGCCGCGAAGCTGCCAAGCGCCTCCAAGGCGTCGGAGTCAACCCGGAGGCCCACCTCTTCGGCGAGCTCGCGCATGAGCGTCTCGGCCGGGGTCTCATTCGGCTCTGGCTTGCCACCGGGCTGCATGAACGCCGTCGTCCCGGCCTTGCGCACGAGCAGCAGCCGCCCTTCGGCGTCAGTGATCACCGCGGCCGAGACATGAATGCGGCGCGGGGCAATGGCATCCGAAGTCATCCCCGCAGGTTAGTCCTCGTCACCGTTGTCGAGGTCACCGCTGTCGAGGTCACCGCTGTCGAGATCGTCGTTCGAGTCGTCATCGAGCTCATCGATATCGACACCGTCGACGTCTCCGCTGTGCAGGAGCCGCGACCCGTCCTCGTCGAAGTCGTCGGCATCAAGATCATCGACATCATCGAGGTCGTCGTCCTCGTCGTCGGTGTCCTCGTCCTCGTCGGCCTCGTCGGAGTCGTCATCCTCATCACCGGATGCCGTCTCGGCAGCAAGCGCCGCCTGAGCAGCCTGGTAATCAGCCAGGCGCACCGCCCACGGCACCCATTCCGGTGCGAGCAGCGCCTCGTCGCCGGGCAGCAGCTCAGCCTCAAGAACGGTGGGTTCTTCTTCGTCGACCCGCGCGACGCTCACCGTCCAGAACCACCCCGGGTAGCCTCGCAGCGTCGTCTCGAACCGGAGCGAGACGACGCCGTCGGGCTCGACGGTGTAGCCGGCTGCGGGGCCGACGGTGGCCGCCGGAGTGATCTCGTGCAGCGCCGCCAGGGCGAGGTCGTGTGCGGCAACCAGCGTCGGGTCAGGCGTCGAGCTCATCGGCCACCTTGCGCAGCACGGCGGCGACCTTCGCACCGTGTGCACCGCTCGGGTAGCGACCGCGTCGCAGGTCCCCGCCCACACCGTCGAGCAGCTTCACGAGATCCTCGATGATGATCGCCATGTCGTCGGCGGGCTTGCGGGAGCGCTTGGCGAGGCTGGCGGGCGCTTCGAGCACCCGCACTGACAGCGCCTGCGGGCCGCGCTTTCCGTCGGCGATACCGAATTCGAGGCGCGTGCCAGCCTTCACCGTCGCCCCAGCGGGCAGCGCGGTGGCATGAAGGAAGACATCCTGTCCTTCGTCGGAGGAGATGAAGCCGAAGCCCTTTTCCTCGTCGTAGAACCTGACCTTGCCGGTGGGCATGGGAAACCTCGTTCTGAACGGCGCCGCAGCGGGGCGGCAGGAGTGACGCAGGGACCGATCGATCCCGCGGTTAAGCCTAGAGCACCGCGACGGAGTAGTCTGGGGCGGATGAGCACGCGTAGCCCTGGCAGCGACCTTCCGGTTCGCACGATCGACCGCGTGCTCGCGTCGATGTCTCTCGGACTGCTCGCGCTCTCGGTTCTGTCGTTCTTCGCGATTCTCATCGGCTCCGCGTCGCACGCCGATTTCAGCACCGGCCTGTGGCCCGCTGTCGGCATCATCGTCTACATCGCCCCGATCCTCGCGTTCGCGATGCTGCTGACGGTGCTGATCATGACGTTCGTGCGAAGGGCGCGGGCGAACCGGAGCGAATAGATGGCGGGCGACGAGCGAACCCTCGCCACCTGGCTGGCATCGCTCGATGACAACGCCCTCGCAGACCTGTTCACCCTGCGTGGCGTCTCACCCGCGGCATCCTGGCGCGACTTCTTCGATGCCGCCGAAGCGCTCCTCGATTCAGCGTCGATAGACCGGGCGCTGGCACGGCTCGATCGTCGCGAACTGGCCGCGCTCGTCGCCGCCGGCGCCGGGGATGTCGCCACCGAGACCATCGTGACCTGGGGACTGGCACGCCCTGGCGGCGAGATCTACGCCCCGGTGCGGGAACGAATCGCTGCGCTCTCGAGCACCTCCGGTCTTCCGGATCCGCCCGCCGACGTTGCCGAGACCGCAAGCGGGTCCCGCGGGCCCGCCACGGCGTCGGCAGCCGAGACCGCGAGCGCCGCAGAGCGGATCTTCACGGCATCCGCATCGCTGGCCGACGTACTGTTGGCGGCCCTGCACGTACCGCTGACCCTCACCGGCGCAGGCGCAGTCAGCGCCGCAGACCGCAAGCGCCTCACCGAATCTGGCGCGATCAGCGCGCCCGAAGACCTCGACGATCTGATTGCCGCAGGCCTGGCAGCAGGGCTGCTCACGCCGATCGGACGAGAGCTCGTGGTCACCGCCACGGGCGAACAGTGGCTGGATGGCGGCACCGTCGCCCGATGGACTGCAATCGCCGATGGCTATCGCCGCAGTCTCCCGGCCGGCCTGCGCACCCCACAGGGTGGAGTCCTCGACCCTGCGGGCTGGACGGGCATGTACCCACTGAGCCCTGAATGGCCGGCGCGGGCGGCAGCGCTGCGGCAGACGGCGCAGCGGTGGGGCATTCTCACGCCAGACGGGGCGGTTCCACCGTGGTCGCGTGGCCTCGTCGAGGGCACAGCTCTCGACACTGATGCTTTACGCGATGCCCTTCCGGCCGAAATCGACCGGATCTACCTGCAAGCGGATCTGACAGCTGTCGCTCCCGGCCCTCTTGCCCCGCGGCATGACCTGCGCCTCCGCAGGATCGCGCGGCGCGAGTCCCGCGCGCAGGCCTCGACATACCGCTTCACGGCGGAGTCGATCGGGGCTGGCCTCACCGACGGAGAGAGCGCCGAGTCGATCCGCGAATTTCTGCGCAAGCTGTCGCTCACGGGGATTCCCCAGCCGCTGGACTACGTCATCGAAACGACAGCCTCCCGGCACGGTTCGATCACAGTCCGCTCGGATGCCGCGAGCCCCAACACGATCGTCGAGAGCAGCGATGCGCACCTGCTCGATCTCGTCGTCATCGACCAGGCCCTGCGCCCCGTCGGCCTGGTGCGCCACGGCGATGTGCTCGTGAGCCGCGTCGGGCGTGACCACCTGTTCTGGGCGCTGGCCGATGCCCGCTACCCCGTTGTCGCGCTCGACGAGCACGGAGCGCCCGAGTCACTCCGGCGCCGAACCGCAGCGCAGTCTGCGTCAGCAGAACCGGCGGGCGATGTCTACGCGCGTCTCATCGGGTCGCTGCGCGCCTCGGGCGGCGACGGCGACGCCGCCTGGCTTGAGCGCGAACTCGAGCAGGCGGTGCGCACGAAGTCGATCATCGTGGTCACGGCACAGATCAGCGCCGCCGAGACCCGCACCTTCACGCTGGAGGCTACGGGGCTCGGCGGTGGCCGGCTCCGCGGCAGAGACCGGGGCGCGGATGTCGAGCGCACCCTCCCGATCTCGACCATCGTGAACGTCGCGCCTGCCTGAGGGCCGTCCGCACCGCCACCCCGCGGGTAGACTGGACCGCTATGGCTGACGGCCCCCTCATCGTGCAAAGCGACCGGACAGTGCTGCTGGAAGTGGCACATCCGGATGCCGAATCCGCACGCCACGAACTCGCGATCTTCGCCGAACTCGAGCGCGCCCCCGAGCACATCCACACGTACCGCATCACACGGCTCGGCCTCTGGAACGCACGGGCAGCCGGGCACACCGCCGAAGACATGCTGGGCACCCTGGACCGGTGGACACGGTTCCCGGTTCCACCGTCGGTCGCGATCGACATCCGCGAAACCGTCGGCCGCTACGGACGCCTCGTGATCGAGCGCGACACCGTCGACGGATCCGAGGAGCCTGCCCTCGTGCTGCGGTCGACGGATGCCGCGGTGCTGGCCGAGGTCACGAAGAACAAGCGCATCCAGCCACTGCTGGTGGGGCGCCCCTCCCCTGACACCTACGTCATCGACGCCTGGGCGCGCGGACAAATCAAGCAGGAGCTGCTGAAGATCGGCTGGCCCGCCGAGGACTTTGCCGGGTACACGCCGGGTACCCCGCATCCGATCGACCTCGCCGAGCAGGGCTGGCACCTGCGGCCCTACCAGCGGCAAGCAGTGGATGCCTTCACCGACGGCGGTTCGGGAGTGGTCGTGCTCCCCTGTGGCGCGGGGAAGACGCTCGTGGGAGCCGGCGCGATGGCCGACACCAAGACGACGACGCTGATCCTGGTCACCAACACGGTCAGCGCCCGGCAGTGGCGCGACGAGCTTCTCAAGCGCACGAGCCTCACACCCGAAGAGATCGGCGAGTACTCGGGGCAGGCCAAAGAGGTCAAGCCGGTCACGATCGCGACCTACCAGATCCTCACCGCCAAGCGGAAGGGAGAGTATGCGCACCTCGCGCTGCTCGACGCTTTGGACTGGGGTCTCATCGTCTACGACGAGGTGCATCTGCTGCCCGCTCCCGTGTTCAAGCTGACTGCCGACCTGCAGGCTCGCCGCCGCCTCGGTCTCACGGCAACGCTCGTGCGCGAAGACGGCCGCGAGGGGGATGTGTTCAGCCTCATCGGACCCAAGCGGTTCGATGCCCCGTGGAAGGAAATCGAGTCGCAGGGCTTCATCTCCCCCGCCGCCTGTTACGAGGTGCGCGTCGACCTTCCTGCCGGCGAACGGCTCGAGTACGCGGCGGCCGCTGATGACGAACGCTACCGGCTCGCAGCCACCGCCCCGGCGAAGATCCGGGTCGTCAAGGACCTCGTTGCCCGGCACGCCGGCGAGCAGACCCTCGTGATCGGCCAGTACCTCGACCAGATCGACGAGATCGCGCAGGCGCTGGACGCCCCGCAGATCACGGGCGCC
The DNA here is from genome assembly GCF_038150145.1 of Microbacterium schleiferi. GTDB lineage: Bacteria > Actinomycetota > Actinomycetes > Actinomycetales > Microbacteriaceae > Microbacterium > Microbacterium schleiferi_B. Next base: position 84,209 of record NZ_JBBWSA010000007.1, on the reverse strand, counting down.
ACCCCGGTCGATGAGCGTGAGGAGCTCTACCGCGGCTTCCGTGAGGGGCAGATCCCGGTGCTCGTGGTCTCGAAGGTCGCGAACTTCTCGGTGGACCTGCCCGAGGCATCCGTCGCCATTCAGGTGTCGGGCTCGTTCGGGTCACGGCAGGAGGAGGCACAGCGCCTCGGTCGGCTTCTGCGCCCCAAGCAGTCGGGGAACACGGCGAGCTTTTACACCCTCATCGCCCGCGACACGGTCGACCAGGATTTCGCCCAGAACCGGCAGCGGTTCCTTGCCGAACAGGGCTACAGCTACACGATCCTGGATGCCGACAAACTCGCCGCGTAGGCGGCCTCGCCCGGCATCCATCTTCCGGAGGTAGGCGATCTCGCCAAGGTAGGTGGATGCCTGCCTGAAACGTCCTGCGCCGCGGATTCTTCCGACGCTCAGGAGGACGGAAACCGCCGATCCGCGCGATATCCAGCATCCGCACCGGCGACATCACGATAATGGGGGCATGAGCGCACCCCGCATCCTCGTCGTCGACGACGAGCCGAACATCCGAGACCTGCTGGTGACGAGCCTGAAGTTCGCGGGCTATCAGGTCAAGGCAGTCGCCAACGGCGCACAGACGATTTCGGCAGTTCTCGAAGAGGAACCCGACCTCATCCTGCTCGATGTCATGCTGCCGGACATGAACGGATTCAGCGTCACCAAGCGACTGCGCGGCGCCGGGTATACCGCACCGATTCTGTTCCTGACGGCCAAGGACGAGACAGAAGACAAGATCACGGGTCTGAACGCCGGCGGAGACGACTACGTCACCAAGCCGTTCAGCCTTGATGAGATCGTCGCGCGCATCCAGGCCATCCTGCGTCGCACGATGCAGACCGACGAAGAGTCGATCATTCGCGCCGGCGAGCTGACGATGGATCAGGACACGCACGACGTCTCGGTCGGGGATGTCTCGATCGACCTCAGCCCGACAGAGTTCAAACTACTGCGCTACCTCATGCTCAACCCGAACCGGGTGCTCTCGAAGTCGCAGATCCTCGACCACGTCTGGGAGTACGACTTCAACGGGGATGCCGGCATCGTCGAGAGCTACATCTCGTACCTGCGACGCAAGATCGACCCGTACTCCTCCGAGCCGCTCATCCAGACCAAGCGCGGATTCGGCTACATGCTGAAGGCAGGCAAGTCGGCGTGAGGCATCCGTCGGAGTTGGCGTGAGCAGCACGACCGACAAGACCGACGCCGTCACCGGGTGGTGGCGCAGCCTCAGCCTGCGCGCCAAGGTGACAGGCGTTGCCGTGTCGATCCTTGCTCTCGGGCTCATCGCGACCGGCATCGGCACGACGGTGTTCCTGCGTAGCCAACTCTTGGCGAGCGTCGACACGCAGGTGTCGCAGCTTGCCGGGGCGGGCGTGAGCGCACTGTTCGACATCGACCTTCTCGCTGATCCCGCCTTCGTCCCGAAGGCCGAGTCAGTTCCGACCGATTACTTCGTCGCCATCTACAACCAGGATGGCGACTTCATCGCAAGCGCCGGCGGCGGACGACAGATCAATGAACCCGACTTTCCCACCGAATACCTGCCGACCGAGACCTCTGTAACCCAGCAGCAGGAACCGTTCACGATCCCCGGCACGATCCCCGGCACAGAGTTCCGCGCGGCATCAGCTCTCATCGAAGTCAAGGGCACCACGGTCTTCTACACGCAGATAATCGCAGTTCCGTTGACAACGGTGACCCAGACCCTCGCCACCTATCTCGGCATCTACAGCATCCTCTCTGTCATCACGATCGTGCTCGGCGCCATCGCGATCCGGCTGCTGGTCACGCTCGCGTTCCGGAGCCTCACCCAGGTCGAGAACACGGCGATGGAAATCGCGGCCGGCGATTTCGGCCAGCGCATGACCGACATTGCCCCCGCCACCGAGGTCGGCAGGCTCAAGACCGCGATCAACGCCATGCTTGGCCGTATCGACGCCGCGCTCGCGCAGCGAGATGCCACGGTGCGCCAGATGCGCCGGTTCGTCGGCGACGCCTCGCACGAGCTGCGCACGCCGCTGGTCACGGTTCGTGGCTACGCCGAGCTGTACCGGATGGGAGCCATCCGCACCGACCACGACGTCGCCCAGTCGATGGAACGGATCGAGAAAGAGGCCATGCGCATGGGCCTGCTCGTGGAAGACCTCCTCGCCCTCGCCCGGCTCGATGAGCGCCGAGACATCGAGTTCGCCCCGGTCGACCTGCGACCGCTTGCCCGGGATGCCGCGCTCGATGTTCGCGCTGCCTCTCCCCAAAGACCTGTGGCTGTGATCGATACGACCATCGTCGAACCGACCGAGCCGCGTCCGCCGCAGACCGAAACCGACACCCTCGAGACACCCAAACGGCCGCGGTCCGCCTTCAGCCGCGCGGGCTCCATCCTGCTGCGTCGCCGCCCGAGGGACGCGCGCGGCACGGCGCCGACCACCGAGCAGATCGTCATCGGGCCCCTGGATCTCGGGCCGTCGTCGTCGGCGCCCGTTGCGCTCCCCCCGATCGTGCTCGGCGAGGAAAACCGCATCCGTCAGGTGATCACGAACCTCATCGGGAACGCTCGCCGGTTCACCGCTGAGGACTCCCCTATCGAGCTTCGCATCGGAGTGGATGCCGCGGCGCAGTCGGGCTGGATCGAGATCGTCGACCACGGTGAGGGAGTGCCGGATCAGATCAAGGACAAGATCTTCCAGCGGTTCTGGCGCGCCGATACGTCACGCACGCGAGAGACCGGCGGATCCGGGCTCGGGCTCTCGATCGTCGCCTCGATCGTGGAATCGCTGCATGGCTCGGTACGGGTGATGGACACCCCCGGTGGCGGCGCGACCTTCCGTGTCGGCTTCCCTCTCGCCAGGCACCTCGACCCGGCCGATCACGCCTTCCTCGAAACGCAGCCGCTGGACCGCCTCCCGTCTGACCTGCGGAGCGATCCCCCGGCCTGAGCTCGCCCACCTCGAAGGGTTCCTCCCCAGGACATGTACATCGGTGGCATGTACGAGCGTGAGCGTCGGCTGGCGATTCCTTTCGGGTCACGACGTAGCGTGTCGTCCACACTCACGACACCCGGAGGTTCTTGTGGCCATCTATTCCGTCGACAGCGACGCGGTCCTTGCCGCAACGGCTGGTGTGCGGGCCACCGCAGACCGCGTTCGCGCCGAGACGCATACCATGCTCGCCCAGCTCACCGGCCTGCAATCACAGTGGACCGGCGCGGCATCGCTTGCCTTCGCCGGCGTCATCGACCAGTGGTGCGCAGCCAACGCGCAGGTCGAACAAGCCCTGGGCGCGATCGGGGTCGCCCTGGAGACCGCAGGGCACCAGTACGCGGATGCCGAGCAGATGACCCTCGGCCTGTTCCGCTGATCGCACCAGAAACGACCGAAGGCCCCTCCACATGGGAGGGGCCTTCGGCGTGAAATGCAGCAAGCAGGACTCAGAAGTCCATGCCACCCGACGGGTCGGCGGGCATGGCCGGAGCCTTCTCGGGCTTGTCGGCGACGACGGCCTCGGTCGTGAGGAACAGCGCGGCAATCGACGCGGCGTTCTGCAGAGCCGAGCGGGTTACCTTGGCCGGGTCGATGATGCCCTGTGCGAACAGGTCACCGTACTCACCCGTTGCAGCGTTGAGGCCGAATCCGGGCTCGAGCTCGGAGACCTTGTTGGCCACGACACCGGGCTCCATGCCTGCGTTGAGGGCGATCTGCTTCAGCGGCGCCTCGATGGCAACGCGCACGATGTTCGCGCCCGTTGCCTCGTCACCGGTCAGCTCGAGAGTCTCGAACGCCTTCTTGCCGGCCTGGATGAGAGCGACGCCACCACCGGGGACGATGCCCTCCTCGACGGCTGCCTTCGCGTTGCGAACGGCGTCCTCGATGCGGTGCTTGCGCTCCTTGAGCTCGACCTCGGTCGCAGCTCCGGCCTTGATGACGGCAACACCACCGGCGAGCTTCGCCAGGCGCTCCTGCAGCTTCTCGCGGTCGTAGTCGCTGTCGGTGTTGTCGATCTCACGACGGATCTGGGTCACGCGACCCTCGATGAGCGCGGCGTCGCCGGCACCCTCGACGATCGTGGTCTCATCCTTCGTGATGATGACCTTGCGTGCGCGGCCGAGGAGGTCCAGCGTCGCGTTCTCGAGCTTGAGGCCCACCTCTTCGGTGATGACCTGGCCACCCGTGAGGATCGCGATGTCCTGCAGCTGAGCCTTGCGGCGGTCGCCGAAGCCGGGAGCCTTGACAGCAGCCGACTTGAAGATGCCACGGATCTTGTTCAGCACGAGGGTAGCGAGAGCCTCACCCTCGACATCCTCAGCGATGATCAGGAGTTCCTTGCCGTCCTGGATCACCTTGTCGACGATCGGCAGCAGATCCTTGATGTTCGAGATCTTCTGGTTCGCGATCAGGATGTAGGGGTCTTCGAAGACCGCTTCCTGACGCTCCGGGTCGGTCACGAAGTAGGGGTTCAGGTAGCCCTTGTCAAAGCGCATACCCTCGGTCAGCTCGAGCTCGGTGCCGAACGTGTTCGACTCCTCGACCGTGACGACGCCTTCCTTGCCGACCTTGTCGATGGCCTCGGCGATCAGGGCGCCGATCTCGGGGTCAGCGGCGGAGATCGACGCGGTAGCGGCGATCTGCTCCTTGGACTCGACTTCCTTCGCACCAGCGAGCAGCTCATCGGTGACAGCCTTGACGGCCTTCTCGATGCCCTTCTTGAGCGAAATCGGGTCGGCGCCGGCCGCGACGTTGCGCAGGCCCTCGCGCACGAGCGCCTGAGCGAGCACGGTTGCGGTCGTGGTGCCGTCACCAGCGACGTCGTCGGTCTTCTTGGCGACTTCCTTGACGAGCTCCGCGCCGATCTTCTCGTACGGGTCATCAAGCTCGATCTCCTTGGCGATCGAAACACCGTCGTTCGTGATGGTGGGGGCTCCCCACTTCTTCTCGAGAACAACGTTGCGACCGCGGGGGCCGAGCGTCACCTTGACGGCGTCGGCGAGGGTGTTCAGGCCGCGCTCAAGGCCACGACGGGCCTCTTCGTCGAAAGCGATCATCTTTGCCATGTGTGTCGTCCCTCCCGGACGGGGCTAGGTCTTAGCACTCACCGATCTGGAGTGCTAACCCATTCTGGCACTCGCCCATGGGGAGTGCAAGCCGCGCACGATGAAGACGACGAAGAGACGGATGCCGCGGCATCCGTCTCTTCAGAAGCGTGGTGGGCGCGGCCTCTAGACCACGCGGACCGACTCCGCCTGCGGGCCCTTCTGACCCGTCCCGACGGTGAATTCGACCTTTTGGCCCTCTTCGAGAACACGGAAACCGGTCATATCGATGTTCGAGTAGTGGACGAACACGTCTTGACCGTCATCGACGGTGATGAAGCCGTACCCCTTCTCGGCGTTGAACCACTTCACGGTGCCTTGGGCCATGCGAACTCCTGATGCTGGTGGGACACCGTCATCGTATTCACCGGGATCGACCCGATACGGCCCTCGCGCGAAGTATTGACACGCGCGTCTTCACCTTGTTACGGCCCGGAAACACGCGGGCCGCGCGGGTCAGTCCGTGGGCTCGGGAGTGGGGACGCCGGCCGCGGTGCGGTCGAGACCGATCACGATCGCGAGTTGCTGCGTGGCACCCTCGTCGGTCTCGGTCGCAGGGTCGTCGGTCGGCTGGTAGATGGTGCTTTGGGCCACGGCCGCGCCGCCGATCACGTTCGCGAGGCCGAGCGCCGCGGCATAGTCGGCATCCGTCGCGTAATAGACGGTCGTCTCGGGGAAGTCGTCAGTGCCTGCCTGCCCGGCCAGAACAGTGTCGGGGGCCCACCCGGCGGCGATGAGCTGATCTTTCAGCTGCGTAGCAAGCCCGGTCTCGGGCGTCGCATTGAGGATCAGAACCGAATACGAGGTGTCGACGACGGGGTCCACCGTGACGGTCGGTGTGGGTTCGGGAGTGGGCTCGGGAAACAGCACGATGCGCCCCGAGACCACGAACATTGCGAAGATCCCGACAGCGATCAGGATGACGGTGGCAAGCGCCGCCCAGAAGAAGACGACTCCGCCGCGCATGTGCGGCTGCTCAGCACGGTGCGCACCGACTCGACCGACGTCCTCGGGCAGGTCGTCGAATCGATCGCGCGGGAACTCGGAGGTCGGCATCAGACGATCGTACCGATGCCGCCTACGGAAACCGTGCGCGTCCGCCCGGCAGAATCCGCGCTCGCTGCACCGGAGCGCTTGCTTCCCCGGGCGCTGTCCCGGAGCCGACGCAGGCGCCCCATCAGCAGCGGGTCGTACGCCTGCGCATCGACCGAGTCCAGCATCCGCACCAGCAACTGGTAGTAGCGGGCCGGCGACATGCCGAGCGTCTGCCGGATCTCTTCTTCTTTTGCCCAGCCGCGAAGACGGCACGACGACTCGAAGTCGAGGATCGCGCGCTCACGCTCGTTCAGGGGCACGGTGAGAGGCTATCGGCGAGCGCCGACATCGTGAGCGCGCCACTCCACCCATGCGCCGAGTGGGTCGACCACGGCAAGAGCGCGATTATCCATCCCTAAGACGAAGCCGGGCCAGTTCGCAGAATCCGCGCCCCAGCGGTCGTGGAGCCCGGGCGGATCGATCGAGATCCAGTGCGTGCCGGGGCGTGCGGATAGAACGGCGTCGATCTGGTCGAACAGTGCGATCCGCCCGGTGCGAGGGATGTGGGGCAGCACCCCGGGGGTGGTGATGACCAGCGTGGCGTCGGCGGGTGACTCGGCTGCAACCTCCACAAGAGTGCCGTCGGCGGCCGCATCCCCTGAGATAAGCGTCGGTGGGTCCTCACGCACGACGTCGAGCGCCGCGACGATCCGCTCGCGTCTCCCCTCCTCCCCCGGCCAGACGAGCGATGTCAGAAACCGGCGGTCCGTGTCGGATGTCGCATCCCGTGGCGCCAGGTCGATGCCGGCGCGCCAGACGATCTCGGGCAGATGCAGGGTCGGCACGTCCTGGGCGCGGCTGCGAAGCACGACCGGCGAGGGACCGCCGGTCGGGTCGAGGTCCTGTCCGTTCTCGTACCGGTAGGAGTATCGATCGGGGTAGAGACACAGTCCCGCGCTCGCGCCGACCTCGAGGAGCGCGATCGGGCCGTCAATGAGGCTCAGCGCCGGCAACAGAGCCGCGCATCGCAGCGGCTCGTTGGTCTGCAGCCCCCGCGCCGCGCACTCGGCCGCCACATCGTCGATGTTCGCCGCCAGCCACTGCGCCCAGGCCGTGTAGCCGCCGTCCGCCGCTCCCAGCATCCTGGTCACCGCGAACACGAGCGGAGGCTGTCGCCGATCGGCGCGGATGCGGGCAAGAAGCCGCTGCGTAGCGGGATCGGCTGCCACACCCGTGGCCCATTCCTCATACAGAGCGGAGCGGCCCGGCGCCTCGTCGGTCGCGAAGCGGCGGTAGCGCTCCGCGACGCTGCTCGCTTCGGCATCCAGGGATGACACCATGCCCCCATTGTGGAACAGCGCCCCGGCGGGTCGGTGACGCGCCCCTCGTCCTATCCCTCGTCGCAACGGCGAACGACACGCACGACACGCCGGGCGCGGATGCTTCGAGCCGGGGTGTCGCGCGGATGCTGCGCCGTTGCGACCGAGGCTGGCGCACCGAACTCGAGGCCGATCTGCCGCGTCAGGCGGAACAGTCCGTCGCCACTTCGTGTTGACTTGGGTAAGGAGGAACAATGTCCTATCGCACCGAGAAGTCCGAGTCCGAGTGGCGCGCAGAGCTCAGCGCCGAACAATACGCGGTTTTGCGCGAAGCGGCAACCGAGCGTCCCTGGACCGGTGAACTGCTCGACGAGAGTCGCGCCGGTCTGTACGCCTGCGCTGCGTGCGGCAACGAGCTGTTCAAGAGCGGCACGAAGTTCGACTCGCACTGCGGGTGGCCGAGCTTCTACGAGTCGGTTCGCCCCGAGGCTGTCGAGCTCATCGAAGACCGCACCCACGGTATGGTGCGCACCGAAGTGCGGTGTGCGCAGTGCGGCTCTCACCTCGGGCACGTCTTCCCCGACGGGTTCGGAACACCAACCGGCGACCGCTACTGCATGAACTCGATTGCGCTGACCTTCACACCCGAAGAGTCCTGACAGCCCGTCGGCCTCACGCCCGCGCCCCCGGCCGCGCGTGAGGCCACGGCACGACCACGATGGCAACCGACGCAACGGCGATGAGAGCCACCACCACCTCGTGCCCCAGGCCGGGGCTCGCCGGCGCCGGCCAGATCGCATCCAGAACAAGAGCAGTCGCGAGCTGCCCGACCACGGAGCCGAGCACGAGCAGCAGCACGCCCGTGCGGCGAACAAGAGCAGCAGACAGCAGGATGTAGCCGACTCCCAGCGCTCCGCCCGTGTAGGGCCACGGATCGCTCGGCCACTGCTCGGGCAACCCGACGACGGCAACGTGGACCGCAGCGATCAGCACCAGTGCGATCGTTCCGCCGAGGAAGTTGACCGCGGTCGCAGCTATCGCTGACCCGGTCGCGCCGCGAAGCCGACCGTTCGTTGCCTGCTGCCAGGCAACGCCGCCCCCGGCGAGGACCGGCAAGAGCAGCATCCACCACGGCACGCCGGTGAGGTTCCCACCCGTCACCGAGATCCCCACGGCGAGAAGGGCGACCGCGCCGCCGACAACTCGCCGAATCGTGACCGGTACTACGCCCGACGGCCCGTAGCCGACGCGGTCGATGAGGATGCCGAAGACGATCTGGCCGGCGACGAATCCGACGGTGAACAGCGACACACCGATGATTCCCGCGGTGATGCTCTGGCTCGACACCGTGAAAGCTCCCGCCAGTCCGCCCGCCAGCATCCACCACCGGATGCCGCCCCCGCGGATGCCCTCGCGCAGCGAACGGAGCCCGCGACGACCCGCGGGCGTGAGGGCGGCAATAACGGCAATGAGCACCAGACCGGAACCGAACGAGAACGCCGCGGCAAGAGTGCTGTCGTCGATGCGGTGACCAAGTTGTCCGTTCGCGCGCACCTGGAGCGCAGTGAGAGCACCGACGAGGGCAGTACCGAGGAGCCCGAGGGCCATCGCTGCTCTGCCGGACGTCACCGGTTCATTCTGCCGGACGGGGCGCGGCTGCAGCCGACGACGGGACGTGGACCCGTGACCGCCCGATGACAACGTCGAGTCGGCATCCGATCGCGACAGCCGGCTAGCTAGACGTCGAAGTGTGTGGAGCCGACGACGGGACTTGAACCCGTAACCGCCCGATGACAACGTCGAGTCGGCATCCGATTGCGACACCAAGAAACTGGAGCCGACGACGGGACTTGAACCCGTAACCGCCCGATTACAAGTCGGGTGCGCTACCAATTGCGCCACGTCGGCAGAGCGCCCAGTCTATCGGGCGCCGAGGTACGCAACGCCTCAGGGGGTGGGCGTCGGCGTTGGTGACGGGGTCTGGTAGTACGCGTCAGAGTCGATCGTCAGCACGAACTGGGCGAACTCCTTCGGGTTGTCGAGTGCGCCCACGTACACGGAGCCGTTGACGAGAACGAGGGGCGTACCGGTGAGCTGTACGCCGTCCGTGTCGGGGATCTCCTCGACCGCGCGCTCGGTTGCCTTCTTCGCCCACGAGAGGAAGTCGCCTTCCTCGATGCAGGCCCGCACGACCTTCGGGTTCGACACCCCGGATGCCTGCGCGATGTCGGCCAGTTCGGTGTCGGAGTACCCATCGGCGTCGACATCCGGCTGCTGCTCCAGCAACGCGTTGTTGAACTTGAAGAACGCTTCGGGGGCGTGGGTGGCAACGCACGCAGACGCCGCCGCTGCGCGCAGCGAGTACTTCGTACCGTTGGACTTCGCTGTGAGCATCGCGACCGGGTAGTAGGTCAGGCTGACCGCACCTTCGTTGACCCATGTCGACAGCTGCGTCGCGTTGGCGAGCTGGAACTCGGCGGAGCCGGTCGAGAGGTAGTCGACGTAGACCCGGATCTCGATTTCGGGTGCGTCGGTGACGACAGGGGTCGGTTCGGGCGTCGCGGTAGTGGTCGCACCGGCCTCCGTAGATGTGCTGTCATCGACGCCCTCCTGCGCGACGACCGCACCGCCGACGTCGGTCACGGCGAATCCGTCGGCCTTGGCCGCAGCGGGACTGAGCGCACTGGTCGAGGTGGTCGAGGTGACTGCCCACGTGACCGACACCGCAACGACGGCGACAACGGCGACGATTCCCACGCCGATGATGCCGGCACGGATGCGGCGCGCTCGCGTCTGCTTCGCGTGAACCATCTGCGCCTTCTCGCGGACCGCTTCGCGACGGTCGCGAGCCTCGGGCGCCGCGGGCTGTTCGCCGCTGGGCGTCTGATCGCTCGACATGAAACCTCTTCACACAACAAGGGGTCGGGCTGCACCCGACGGGGGCCGTGGCATCGGCCGGGAGATGTCGCTCAGGTAACGACCGCCGCCCACGATGCTAGCCAGAGAGCCTGGGAAAAGCCCAGACATGGCGCCTCTTCAGGTGTGACTTCGCCTGGAGAACCAGCACCGCTCGAGGTGAAGCTACTCGTCGGCTTCTTCCTGCTTGCCGCGCATGACCAGCAGCGGGTCGGGTGTGCCCACGACCTCGAGATCCTTGTCGTCGTAGTCGAACTGGCCCAGGAAGAACTTCATCGCATTGACCCGCGCCCGCTTCTTGTCGTTGGAGCGGATGATCGTCCACGGCGCGTATTTCTTGTCGGTACGACGGAACATCTCCTCCTTCGCGACCGTGTATTCGGCCCACTTGTCCAGCGAGGCGATGTCCATCGGCGAGAGTTTCCAGCGCCGCACCGGATCGAGCTGGCGCAGCGCAAACCGGGTGCGCTGTTCGGTGCGCGAGACCGAGAACCAGAACTTCGTCAGATGGATGCCGGACTCAACCAGCATCCGTTCGAACGAGGGTGTCTGCTCCATGAACGTCTCGTACTCCTCATCGGAGCAGAAGCCCATCACTCGCTCGACGCCAGCCCGGTTGTACCAGGACCTGTCGAACATCACGATCTCGCCGGCGGTCGGGAAGTGCTGGATGTAGCGCTGGTAGTACCACTGGCCCTGCTCTCGATCACTCGGTTTCGCCAGGGCCACAACACGCGCGGTGCGGGGGTTCAGGTGCTCAGTGAACCGTTTGATCGTGCCACCCTTGCCCGCGGCATCCCGGCCTTCGAACAGGATGATGGCGCGCCGACCGGTGTCTTCGAGCCAGTACTGGAACTTCAGCAGCTCCACCTGAAGGCGATACTTCTCGAGTTCGTACTCGTCGCGGGTCATCCGGTCGGCATAGGGATACCCCTCCTGCCACGTGTAGACGGGGTTGCCCTCGGGATCGATCAGATCAGGGTCGGGGGTGTGCCCGTCACGCACGGTGTACCCGTTCTCGCGCAGATACTCGATGTAGGCGCGCATGTCGCCGGCGGGAACGTTCTCGAACATGGCAACCTCCGACGGCGCGGTCTGCATCGGGTGCGCCGTCTTCGCATTCTCACTCACCGGAGTGCGAAGCACGAGACGTGGCGCCACGGCGGGGTGAACATCCGGTGACGAACAACCTCGCCGCCCCTGCGATCGGCCGTGCGAGGCTGGGGTCATGAGAATTGTGGTGACCGGCTCGACCGGAAAGCTCGGAAGCGTTGTCGTTCGGGAGCTGAGCGCGGCGGGGCACGAGGTGATCGGGTTTGACATCGCGGGCCGCCCCCAGCCGGGCTTCCTGCAGGTCGACCTCACCGATTACGGGCAGGTGATCGACGCCCTCGCGGGCCTCGGCGATCGCGACGAGCGCGGACTGGATGCCGTCGTTCATCTCGCCGCCATCCCGGCACCCGGCATCCGCTCCGAGGTGGCGGTCTTCCACAACAACATGGCGGCGACCTTCAACGTCTTCTGGGCGAGCGTCAGGCTGGGCATCCGACGCCTCGTCTACGCCTCCAGCGAGACCGTTCTGGGCCTGCCCTTCGACGTGCCGCCGCCGTACGTTCCGGTCGACGAGGAGTACGAGCCGCGCCCCGAGAGCGTGTATTCGCTCGTGAAGACCCTCGAAGAGCGGATGGCGCGGGAGCTGGTGCGGTGGCATCCCGATCTGTCGATCACGGCGCTTCGGTTCTCGAACGTCATGGTTCCGGACGACTATGCCGTCTTCCCCGGTTTCGATGATGATGCACGGGCGCGCAAGTGGAACCTGTGGGGGTACATCGACGCGCGTGACGGGTCGCAGGCGATCGAACGTGCGCTCGAGGTCGCGCCCATCGGATTCGAGCAGTACATCATCGCCGCCGCCGACACCGTGATGTCGCGTCCGAACGCCGAGCTACTGGCCGAGGTCTTCCCCGACGTGCCGGTCGCCCGCGAGGGAGGACCAAACGAGACGCTGTTGTCGATCGAGAAGGCCAAACGGATGCTGGGCTACGCGCCACAACACTCCTGGCGCGACGGCAACTGACGGCGAGGCTCCCAGGTGGGAGTGGCATACTGAACGATGCGCCCGATGACGGGCGTGCGGGCCAAGCCCCCGCTCATCCTCACAACGGATCGTCCGGCACGTACCTGCCGGTGAAGGAGAAGAAGAAATGGCGTCAGTCACCTTTGACAACGCAACCCGCCTCTACCCCGGCGGAACCCGCCCCGCAGTCGACAAGCTGAACCTCGAAGTGGGCGACGGTGAGTTCCTCGTCCTGGTCGGCCCCTCCGGTTGCGGTAAGTCCACCTCGCTGCGCATGCTCGCCGGCCTCGAAGAGGTCAACTCGGGCCACATCCGCATCGGCGAGCGCGACGTCACCGACGTCCCGCCGAAGGACCGCGACATCGCGATGGTGTTCCAGAACTACGCGCTGTACCCCCACATGACCGTCGCCGAGAACATGGGCTTCGCCCTGAAGATCGCCGGCGTCAACAAGGATGAGCGCGCCTCGCGTGTTCTCGAGGCAGCCAAGCTCCTCGATCTCGAGCAGTACCTCGACCGCAAGCCCAAGGCCCTTTCGGGTGGTCAGCGTCAGCGTGTCGCGATGGGCCGCGCGATCGTGCGTCAGCCCCAGGTGTTCCTCATGGACGAGCCGCTGTCGAACCTCGACGCGAAGCTCCGTGTGCAGACCCGTACGCAGATCGCGTCGCTGCAGCGACGCCTCGGCGTCACCACCGTCTACGTGACCCACGACCAGACCGAGGCCCTCACGATGGGTGACCGGATCGCGGTGCTCAAGGACGGCATCCTGCAGCAGGTCGGCAGCCCGCGTGACCTGTACGAGGCCCCGAAGAACGTGTTCGTCGCCGGCTTCATCGGCTCCCCCGCCATGAACCTCTTCCCGGTCGACGTCGTCGAGGGCGGTGTCAACTTCGGCACACACCTGGTCCCTGTCGAGCGCGATGTGCTCGCCAAGGCCACCGGTAAGGAGCTGACGATCGGCGTCCGCCCCGAGGACATCGACGTGTCCCCTGCCGATGGCAAGGGCCTCTCGGTGGTCGTGGACCTCGTGGAAGAGCTCGGCGCCGACGGCTACCTGTATGGCCACTCGGAGATCGACGGCAAGCGGACGGACATCGTCGCTCGCGTCGACGGCCGCAACCACCCGAACGCGGGCGAGACCGTCGTGTTGGCGCCGATTCTCGACCACGTTCACCTGTTCGACATCGAGTCGGGCGAGCGCCTCTCCGAGAAGGCTGTCGCCTCGGCCTGATCACAACCACCTCGTGACGGCGCGGATGTCTCGGACGTCCGCGCCGTCACGCACGTAAGCCCCCGGATGCGGAGAATCGGATGTCGTCCACGCAGCTTTCGATCACTGCGAGCACCGTCGACCCTGGCCTGCTGACCCTGCCGTGGTCGGTACCGCTCGTGGAGTGGCCGTCCGAAACGATCGTGTCGCTCCCCAAGGGCATTTCCCGCCACACCGTGCGGTTCGCGAGCCTGTCGGGCCGGGTGGTGGCGATCAAAGAGACCACCGAGGAAATGGCCCGGCGCGAGTACGACATGCTCGGCAACCTCGACCGGCTGGATGCGCCGTGCGTCGACCGTGTTGCCGTGATCGCAGGGCGCCGTGACGAGAACGGCGAACCGCTGCCGGCTGCACTGGTGACCTCTCATCTCAAGTTCTCGCTCCCCTACCGGGCGCTGTTCACGCAGGTCCTGCGACCGACAACGGCAACCCGCCTCGTCGACGCCCTCGCGGTGCTCCTGGTACGCCTCCACAACGTCGGGTTCTTCTGGGGTGACGTGTCCCTGTCGAACACGCTCTTCCGCCGTGATGCGGGAGCCTTCGCGGCGTACCTCGTTGACGCCGAGACCGGTGAGCTGCACGAAAGCGGGCTCACTGCCGGGCAGCGCGAGCACGACCTGGATGTCGCGCGCACCAACATCGCCGGCGAGATCATGGATCTCGAGGCCGGCGGGCGTCTTGAGGGCGGGGTGGATGCCGTTGAGATCGCCGACGGCATCATGAGCGCGTACCGGTCGCTGTGGCGCGAGCTCACCGAGATCGAGACGTTCGAGGCGCGAGAGGCGTGGCGCATCACCGAGCGCGTCGAACGACTCAACGAACTCGGCTTCGACATCGGCGAGATGTCGATGCAGACCACAGCCGACGGGACCCGCGTGTCGATCCAGCCGAAGGTCGTGGATGCCGGACACCACCAGCGCCGCCTCCTCCGTCTTACCGGGCTCGACGTCGAGGAGAACCAGGCTCGGCGACTGCTCAACGACCTCGACGAGTTCCAGGCGCGCGGCTCACGCGCGGGCGATGACGAAGAGATGGTCGCCCACGAGTGGCTCACCCGGGTCTTCGAGCCCGTCATCCGGGCAATCCCCTTCGACCTGCGCTCCAAGCTCGAACCGGCTGAGGTGTACCACCAGTTCCTCGAGCACCGGTGGTACATGTCGCAGGCCCGCGGGCAGTCGGTCCCCGTTGCCGAGGCCGTCACCAGCTACATCGACGATGTGCTGAGATTCCGCCGCGACGAAGCAACGGTGATGGGCCCGCCCACCGACACCCTCGCGATCCCGATCGTGACGGATGCCATCCCGATCAGTTCCGGCCCGTCGACCGGTCCGACCGACTGGCGCGACCTGGTCTGAGCGGCGCCTGCTCAGTAGCCGACGGTGAAGCGGCCGCGCACGTGCTGCGGGTTCTCGATCTCATCGAGCACCGCGACGGCAAGGTCGGCTCCCGAGATGAAGGACTCGCCGTCGGCATCCGTGACGATGACGTCACCGCCGGTGCGGTAGGTCCCCGTGCGCTCCCCCGGGTTCCACGCGCCGAAGCCACCGGCCGGGTGGATGAAGAACCAGTCGCGACCCGAGGTGTCGGCCTGCAGGTCCTCGAGGATGTCGATGGCTTCCTGCGCTTCGGGTTTGAACTCCTCGGGGAAGCCGCTGTCGATCACGCGCGGCCCGCCGGGAGCGACGAGGCTCCCGCCTGCACCACCGATGATGCCGATGCGCACGTCGCCAGGGAGTACTGAGAGAAGCTGCTGGATCGCGGGGCGAACTTTGCCGAGCATGTCTCCGCGACCGGGGATCGCGTTGACGATGACATCGACGCCTGCGAGCTCCGCAACAAGACCCGGGATATCGAGCAGGGTCCCCTCGATGTACGTGGCGCCGTGGATCCGCTCTGCCGGCGCGACCCGCGCGACGGAAACAACAGTGTGGCCGCGATCAACCGCTTCCTTCACGATGTGTGATCCGGCGTAGCCGGTTCCTCCGAGTACTGCGATGCGGGCCATGGTGATCCTTCCGTCGATGGAGCGGCAGAGGGCCGCCCGGGAAACCAACCCCGGGCGCTGCTCGCCGTCTTCCATTCTCGCGCGGGCGCGGGTCTCGCGCGATACGGCCCCGGCGCTGCGCTCAGATGAGGATCGAGACCGGGTTCTCGATCCGTCGCTGGAACGCAGCAAGCCACTGTGCTGCCAGAGCCCCGTCGAGCACGCGGTGATCAGCAGAGAGGGTGACTGTCATCATCGTCGCTACCTCGAGGGAGTCATCCGAACCCACGACCGGCCGCTTCTCGGCCACACCGACAGCGAGGATGCCCGCATGGGGTGGGTTCAGGATCGCGGAGAACTCGCTGATCCCGTACATCCCGAGGTTCGACACCGAGAACGAGCCGCCCTCGAGTTCGTGCTGCTTGATCCGCCCGGCACGGGCACGGTCGGCGAGGTCACGGACCGTGGCGCTCAGTACGCTCAGCGGCATCCGGTCGACTCCGCGCACGACGGGTGTGAGAAGACCCCCGTCCACGGATACGGCTACCGCGATGTCCACCGATGAGAACTCGCGCTCGCGACGGTCCGGCATCCACTGATCTCTCGCCCGGCTCCACGTCGACGGACGCCTCCCCTCTCGCGTCCCCGACTGCCTGCGCCGCATCCACGGGGCGTACCTGTTGCAGCGGCGCGGCCTCGGGCGTCGTTTCGTCGCGCGCTACGTCGGCAGGGTGCGAACCCGCATTCGAGGCTCCCGCGGCAGCGATCGCCTCATCAGCTGATTCACCGGGCGCGCCGAGCACCGCGATCGACGAACCGACACTCGTGGACTCGCCCTCGGCGATGAGGAGCGCGGCAACGACGTCCGCTTCCTCGGCCTCGTACTCCACGACGGCCTTCTCGGTCTCGATCTCGGCGATCGGCTGCCCCTTGGCCACCTCATCGCCGACGGCCACCAGCCACGACTGCACGGCTGCAATGCCTGTGCCGGTGGCGATCTCAGGCATGCGGATGATCGTCGCCATCATCGGCCTCCCCACGCGGCACGCACCCGGTCGAGTCCGGCGATGACCTCTTCGGTCCGCGCGATGGCGGCTCGCTCGAGCACCCGGGAGATGCTGGGACTCGCTTCGCCTCCCGTCACTCGCTCGACGGGCTGGTCAAGCCAGTCGAACAGGCGGTGCTGGATCTCGTCGGCACGCCACGCCCCGCAGGAGGTACCGCGGGTGCCCTGCTCAACGATCAGGACGGCGTTTGTCTTGCGCACGCTCTCCTCGATGGTCGTCCAGTCCAGCGAGGCGCGGTCGAGCCAGCGCAGGTCGATGACCTCCGCGTCGATGCCGGTCTGCTCAACGGCTTCGAGCGTGTGCCCAACCATCGACAGGTAGCTGAGTATCGTGACATCCGAGCCCTCACGGCGAACCGCGGCGCGGGCCGGGGGGCAGGATGCCATCGAGCTCGCCCTCGGGCACGGCGGATGCTGTGTTGTACAGATCGACGTGTTCGATTACGAGCACCGGGTCATCGGGCGCGAGCGCAGCGTTCATGAGGCCGACGTAATCCGCGGCGGTCGAGGGCGCAACGATCCGCCAACCGGGCGCCGTTGCGAACAGGCCCGCAGGATCCATGAGATGTTGCGAGCCGTATCCCGACCCCATCGCGACCTTGGTGCGCAGAACCAGCGGAACGGGGTTGTCTGCACCGAACATGTGCCGAGCCTTGCCGACCTGGTTGAAGACCTGATCGGCCGCCACCCACATGAAGTCGGGGTACATGAACTCCACGACCGGCCGGAACCTGCCGTCGAGAGCTAGTCCGCCCGCGAGCCCGAAGAAGCCGCTCTCACTGATCGGGGTGCCAACGACCCCCGGCGAGGTGCTTATCCGGGTTGGGGTGTGCGGTGTCTGCGGGTCGGATGCCACCGAGTTCGGTCGGGGACTCGTCCTCGCCCAGCCGCCGGTCACCCTCGGTCATGAGTTCGCCGGCACCATCGAGCAGGTCGGTCCGGGAGTGTCCGAGCTGAAGGTCGGCGCAACCGTCGTCTGCGGCGCCGGACTCTCGTGCGGCGAGTGCAAGATGTGTCGTGCGGGGCGCACGAATCTGTGCACGTCGTATACGACCTTGGGTTTCCACCACGACGCGGGCCTCGCCGGATATGTCGTCTGCCCCGCCGAGATCGTGTGGGATGCCTCAGCCAGCGGGCTGACGCTCGACACGCTCGGCCTCGCTCAGCCGATGGCCATCGCGGTTCACGCGGTTCGGCGATCCGGCTTGCAACCGGGCCAGGATGCCGTTGTCTTCGGCGTGGGTGGCATCGGTGCCTTCATCACGCACGCTGCGGCGGCGACCGGCGCGCGCGTGCTAGTTACGGACCTCAACGCACCGCGACTGGAACTGGCGCGGGCTCTCGGTGCTGCCGACACCATCCAGGCGGGAGGTCAGAGCCTGCGCGAAGCGCTCAGCGAACGCGGAATCGTCCCCGACGTCTTCTTCGAGGTATCCGGGTCTGCGCCGGGACTCGCGTCGGTCCTCGACGCTGCGAGCCCTGGCGCGACCATCGTCCCGGTCGGCATCCAGCGCGGTGAGCCTGCACTGCCGCTCGGCTCGTGGACCCTGCGCGAATACACGATCGTCGGCACGGTGGCTCACGTGTATCGAGACGACATTCCCGAGGCCGTTCGACTTATGGCTGCGCGCGGCGAGTGGTCGGATGTCGCCGCTGACGTCCTGCCGCTGGATGAGGTTGTCGACGCGGCGCTTCAGCCCTTGCTCAGAGGCGCGCCGGGCCAGGTCAAAACACTGATCGACCCGTGGACCGACGGGCGCAGAGCCGCCGTTCACGGCAGCTCACAGGACTGACTAGGACGACCCGCCCGGCAGCCATCCGCGTCAGGGCAACCGTTCCACTGCGCGCAGCACATCGACGGCGGATGCCGGCGAGGCGGGCTGGGATGTGACACCCGGAGCTACCGGCAGCGCCTCATTCTGCGGTCTCCGACCGAACACGAACCAGACTCCGCGGGCAATGCTGTCCGAGTGGTTCACGAACAGGTGCGGCCGCATCGAGTCGAAGCTCAGGGAATCGCCGGGGTGCAGCACGTACGTATCGACATCCAACTGCAGGGTGAGCTCACCCTCGAGAAGGTACGCGTACTCGACTCCCGCGTGGCGCATGAGCCGGTCCTCCACGGAACTGCTGGCGCCGGGCTGGTACGTCACCAGCAGCGCATCGGCAGGGAACACTGGCGAGCTTCTCCCAGCGAACGCCGTTCTCCATCTCGATCACCGGGTACTCGGCAGCGCGCCCGACGGTTGACGCATCCGGTGGCGTGGGAGCTGGGGCAACCGGCGACGGGCCCGCGGTGGGAACGTTACCGACCAGCTCGTCCAACGACACTCCGAGGTGGTTCGCCATGGCGAACAGAGTCGAGACCGACGGCTGCGTCTTGCCGATCTCGACCTGCGAGATCAGCGAAGCGGATACGCCAAGAGCCTGCGCCAGCGAGCGAAGGCTCATGCCCTTGGCGGTGCGCACCTCGCGGTGCTTGGCTCCCAGGCCCTCGGTCATGATCTCCCACCAGCGCAGCCACTGGTCAGCCGAGAACGTCCGCTCATTTAGGGCGGGACCCGTGCACAGCCGTGGACCGCCGCGTCCTACGTCAGCACGGTTCCGCGGTCGACCGGCAGGTTCACAGCCGAAACGCCTCGGTTGCGCAGCAGGAACTGGGTGGCGTCGACCACATCGGCCATTGTCGCGAGTTCGCCACCCGGAGTGTGTCGCTCGTACTGTTCCAGAACTCCTTCGGGCTTTGATGCCCAGAACGGGCTGTCGCCGATGATCCCCGGGTGGATCGCGTTGACACGGATCGGCGCCAGTTCGAGCGCGAGGGCGTTGATCAGACCCGTGACGCCGCCATTGATGGACGAGACGGTGGTCGACCCCGGGTATGGCAGATCCTTCGCGCGCCCGCCGAACAGCACGATCCCCGTATCGACGGTCGGTGCCATCCGGTCCAGGAGCGCTCGAACGGTGGCCGAGTACCCGACGAGTTTGAGCGTGACCAGTCGGACCGCACGATCGATGTCATGGCGAAGCCGCGTACGAAGCGCTGGCAACCTCACCGGGTCGCTTCGTCTTCGCCTACGGCAACCTCGCCGGCTCACCCTGGGAGTGGACGGCTGACCCCGCGATCCAGGATCTTCTGGTTCGCTCACGGGATGACTCCCGCATGTTCGGCACGCAGATCGCCTTCGACGTGCCGAACTAGGACGACGCTTTCCCTGAGCTTGCCGCGTACCGCGTAGCCGAGGAGCTCGGACTGCCCGTGACGACCCATGCCGGGGTGTGGGGTGCGACCAACGACTGGGGCATCCGCAACGCCTACCACGCCGGTGTCATGAAGGAGGGCTACACGTACGTCCACGCGGCATCCTTGTCGGCGGAGTCCTACCAGAAGATCGCGGCGACAGGCGGAAACGTCTCACTGGCGACGGAATCCGAGGACACCTGCGGCCAGGGCTACCCACCGGTCCATCAGCTGCGGCGGTACGGCATCCCGGCATCGCTGTCGGTGGACACCAGCGTGTGGTTCAGCGCCGACCTGTTCTCGGCGATGCGAGCTACCGTGAACGCCGACCGTGCCCTGGAGCACTACCACGCCCACCAACTCGAGCCTGCAGAGACCGTGACTCATGTCAAGCTTCGCGCCGAGGAAGTCGTTCACATGGCCACCCGCGGTGGAGCCGCCGCGATCGGCAAGGACCACCTCATCGGGTCGCTCGAGAAGGGCAAGCTCGGCGATGTCGTGCTGCTCAAGAACGATGCGTCGGCCACCTGGGCGCCGCTGATCAACCCTGGGGCCAGATCGTCTACCAGGCACAGCGCGGTGACGTGCACACGGTGCTGATCGGCGGTGAAATCGTCAAGTCCAGCGGCGGCGTCGATCTCGGCGCCGCCGCTGAGTTCGTTCGGGCCTGCCTATTCGGCCCGCAGAGTCGATACCTGGTACAGCGCGACGGATGCCGCGATTCCGGCGTTCAGGGACTCGGTAGCTGCCGAAATCGGGATCGACACGATCTGGTCGCACGTCTCGGTCACGAGGCGCGAGAGCCCCTTGCCTTCAGAGCCGACGACGATCACGACGGGTCGATCGGCGAGCTCGAGCGCGGGAAGTGACACGTCGCCGTCGCCATCGAGGCCGAGCACGAACACGCCCTGCTTCTTGAACTCCTTGAGCGTTGTCGTGAGGTTCGGGGCGATGGCCACCGGAATACGGGCTGCAGCTCCCGCCGAGGTCTTCCACGCCGCCGAGTTGACCCCGGCTGAGCGGCGCTGCGGGATGATGACACCCTGACCGCCGAAAGCTGCGGTCGACCGGATGATGGCGCCAAGGTTTCGCGGATCGGTCACGCCGTCCAGCGCGACCAGCAGCGGCAGCTGGCCCGTGCCGATCACCTTTTCCAGCAGGTCCTGCGGGTGCGCGTACTCGTAGGGCGGCACCTTGAGGGCCACCCCCTGGTGCACGCCGTCAAAGCCCGCCATCCGGTCGAGTTCGGGCCTCGTGACCTCGAGCACGGGAATCTCGCGGTGCGCCGCGATCGAGAGCATCTCTTTGACGCGGTCATCCATCTCCACCCGCTGGGCGATGTAGAACGCGGTAGCGGGGATGCGAGCCCGCAGCGCCTCGAGGACGGAGTTGCGACCGGTCACGGTCTCAGTGTCATCGTTCTGCTTCGGCCGCCCACCGCGGTTCGGGTTCGAGCCCGCGGCCCGCGCTCCGGGTCGCCCCGTGCCCCCGGCGGCGGCGTAGCGCTCCTGCGCAGCCTTTCGCTTGCCGGCAACGTGCCAGCTGCGGTCCTCGGCTTTGGGAGTCGGACCCTTGCCCTCGAGAGACTTGCGGCCCAGCCCACCGGTGCCTTTGGTTGCACCCTTCTTGGTGGACTTGCGTGCGCCGGGGCGCCCTGGCTTGCTCATGCGATACTCCAATGCGTTCCGTCGGGCCCGTCTTCGAGGGTGACCCCGGCAGCCGCGATCGCGTCGCGGATGCGGTCAGCTGCGGCCCAGTCTTTCTCTGCGCGCGCGCGAGCGCGCTGCTGGATGAGTTCTCGCAGCAGAGCGTCCAGTGCAGGCGCCTCCGCGCCCGAACCCGATGCCCACTGCGGGTCAAGAGGGTTGAGTCCGAGGATGCCGGTCAGAGTGGCAACCTCTCCCGCCAGCGCTCGTGCAGTCTCGGTGTCGCCGGCGTCGAGGGCTGTGTTGCCCTCGCGGACTCGCTCGTGGACGACGGCAAGGGCCTGCGGGACGCCGAGGTCGTCATCCATCGCTGCCGCGAACGCGTCGTTACCGTACGAGAACCAGCCATAGTCACCGTGCCGCCCCACCCGCTCGAGGAAGGTACGGATGCGGTCAAGAGCAGCCTCGGCCTCGTCGAACGACTTGGGCGAGAGATCGAGGTTCGAGCGATAGTGGGCGGCGGCCAGGGCGTAGCGCACGACGAGGGGATCGTGCTCGTCCAAGACATCCCGCGCCAGCACGAAGTTCCCAAGCGACTTGGACATCTTCTGGCCCTCGACCGTGACCAGTCCGTTGTGCACCCAGTAGCGGGCGAATCCGTCGCCTGCCGCGCTGGACTGAGCGAGTTCGTTCTCGTGGTGCGGGAAGCGCAGGTCGAGGCCACCACCATGGATGTCGAACTCGGCGCCGAGGTAGCGGCGCGCCATGGCCGAACATTCGATGTGCCAGCCCGGACGACCTCTCCCCCACGGGGAGTCCCACGTCGCATCCGCAGGTTCGTCCGGCTTCGCGCCCTTCCACAGCGCGAAATCGCGGACGTCGTGCTTGCCCCGCGGGTCGGCGTCGGCAGCAGGCGCCATGTCGTCGATCGCCTGACGCGTCAGATCGCCGTATGCAGCCCACGAGCGCACGTCGAAGTACACGTCACCGGCGGCGTCAGTTCCGGGCTCCGCCGCGTAGGCGTGACCCGCGCCGATCAGCTGATCGATGAGCGCGATCATCTGCGGGATCGATCCGGTTGCCCGGGGCTCATACGTCGGCGGGAGGATGCCGATCGCAGCATAAGCGGCGGCGAACTCCCGTTCGACCCGGTAAGCGAGCGCCCACCACGGTTCGGAATCGGTAGCGTTGGCCAGCACCTTGTCGTCGATGTCGGTGACGTTGCGTACGAAGGTCACCCGGCCGTGGCGCTGGGTCAGCCAACGCCGCAGGATGTCGAAGGCGAGCGCGCCGCGAAGGTGGCCGATGTGTGGCCCGGACTGCACGGTAGGTCCACACACGTAAACGGTGACGTTGTCGGGATCCAGCGGCGTGAACAGACGCAGCTGCTGAGCGCGGGTGTCGTAGAGCTGCAGGGCGCCCCGCCGCTCAGTCGTCACCGCATCCGTCATCCCTTCAGCCTACCGGCGGGGCCCTCATAAGCCGCCCCGGTGACCGCAGCCACCACGCCGGACAGGCTCTGATCTGAGGTAAAACTGTGGACGTGACCTCCTCCCCCGCAGCGCTCGAGATCCGCCTCGATGACCTCACCGGCGAACCGACCCGAGCGCTGATCGCAGCTCACCTATCGGACATGCGCTCGATCTCACCCGAGGAGAGTTGCCACGCTCTGGATCTGAGCGGGCTTCAGCAGCCCTCCGTCCAGGTGTGGTCAGCCTGGCTCGACGGCGAACTTGCCGGCGTCGGCGCGCTTGCGCAGCTCGACGCAGCCAACGGCGAGCTCAAGTCGATGCGTGTCGCAGACAGCCACCGGGGCGAGGGTATCGGGCGCGCAATGCTGGAGCACCTGATCGGCAGAGCGCGCCAGGTCGGAATGTCGGCGCTGTGGCTCGAGACGGGCTCGACACCGGAGTTCTTTGCAGCCCAGCGACTGTATGAGTCTGCGGGCTTCGTTCGCTGCGAGCCGTTCGGCAGCTATGTGCTTGACCCGTATTCCGTCTTCATGACGAAGAAGCTGTAGCGACGGATGGCCTCGGGCTAGCGCGCGGGAACCACCAGGGCCACGGCGAAAGCAGCGACTCCGTCCCCAGTCCCGGTGAAGCCGAGCCCGTCAGTCGTTGTGGCCGAGACCGACACTGGCGCACCGCCGAGGGCTCGGGAGAGCACAGTCTCTGCCTCGGCACGCCGCCCGGCAAGCCGGGGCCTGCGCGCCTGCACCTGGACCGAGACGTTGCCGACGCGGAAGCCCGCCTCGCCGAGCAGCGCGAGAGTCCGACCCAAGAAGGCCTCAGCGTGGGCTCCGTGGTACTCCGGACGGTCGGTGCCGAAGTGGGTGCCGATGTCGCCGAGCCCTGCCGCCGCCAACAGCGCGTCGACGATCGCATGGGCCACCGCGTCTCCGTCTGAGTGCCCCGACAACGCCTGCTCGCCCGGCCACTCGAGCCCGGCGAGCCACAGGGATCCCTCACCACCAAAGGCGTGGACATCGGTTCCGATCCCCAGGCGCGGAAGTACCGGCGTGCTCGCCGAAACAACGGAGTGCGGCAGGGGCGAAACGAGGGCGCGGGCGCGGTCGAGGTCGGCGCTGGTTGTGATCTTGAACGCGATCGCGTCGCCGGGGACTGTCGTGATCGCATGACCTGACGCGGCGACGACTGCCGCGTCATCCGTGAACTCCTCGCCCGCGGCAGCGTATGCAGCCTCGAGAATGCCACGGGGAAACCCTTGCGGTGTTTGTGCCGCAGACAGACGAGACCTGTCGACGACACCCACGATGGCGTCCCCGTCCATCTGCCGGATCGTGTCGACGACAGGCATGACCGGGACGACGCCGGCGGCGCCGGACTCGAGTGCGCCGATCACCCGATCGAAAACGTCGGGTGGAGTGAGAGCCCGCGCAGCGTCGTGCACCAGGACGTACTCGATGTCGCCCCACAGTGCGCTCAGGCCGGCAGCCACGGATGCCTGCCTGGTGGACCCACCGGCGACGACGGTCACAAGGTCTCGCCGGTCCCCAGCGGCTTCCTCGGCATCCGTCAGCGCATCGCCCTCGCGACCGCTGGGCGCAACAACGATGACCTGCATCGGCGGCGCCGCGAAAATGCCGCGCAGACAATGGCGCAGGATCGTGTGGTCGTCGAGCCCAACGAAGGCCTTCGGAACTCCAGCATCAAGCCTGGTACCTGATCCCGCAGCGACGACAATGACTGCGACGCGGGGAACCGGGATGATGCTCACGGATGCCACGCTACAGCGCGGCACCACCCACTCAGGAGGCGAGAACCTCGTCGAGCAGGACGCTTGCCTTCTCTTCGTCGGTCTTTTCGGCCAGAGCGAGCTCGGAGATCAGAATCTGCTTGGCCTTGGCCAGCATGCGCTTCTCACCGGCCGAGAGTCCGCGATCTTGATCACGGCGCCACAGGTCGCGCACGACCTCGCTCACCTTGATGACATCACCCGACGCGAGCTTCTCGAGATTCGCCTTGTAGCGGCGCGACCAGTTCGTGGGTTCCTCGGTAAACGGGGCGCGCAAAACATCGAAGACGCGCTCAAGACCGTCCTTGCCGATCACATCACGGACGCCGACCAGGTCGACGTTCTCCGCCGGGACCTCAATGATCAGATCGCCTTGAGTGACGTTGAGTTTCAAGTACTTCTTGGTCTCGCCTTTGATGACGCGTTCCTTGACCTCGATGATTGTTGCGGCCCCGTGGTGCGGGTAGACAACCGTCTCGCCAACCTCAAAAAGCATGGAGTTATGTTCCTTTCGGCAAACTCCAGAATACCACAGGGCGCATACGCTAGAGTTCGCCACCCATGCGCCCGACCCGGTGGTCACGAGCTTCAGCGAGGCGTAAGCCGGCGGTTCACAACCCCGTAGAATGCATCGTGAAGCCGTCATCCGCTCAAGGAGGATCCGTGAAATCGCGCCTCATCGCGTCGCTCGTTGTGGGCACCGCCCTCGTCCTCGGAACCTCAGGATGCAGCCTGATCTCCGCGCACGCGACGACGATCGAGTACTCGGCAGCCGAAGGAACCAACGTCCCGGACGAGTCGGGTCCCGTGCAGATCCGCAACACGGTGATCGTTGCGAACGACGAAGGCACCGAGGGTAACTTCCTCGCCGCATTCATTAACAACACTGACGAGACCTACGTCGTGCACATCGACTTCGCCGATGGCGTCACCGAGCAGGTCATCGTCCCGGCGGGATCCGTCAAGAGCCTTGGCGAGGATGCGGACCCCATCCTGATCCGCGAGCTGAACACTCCCCCGGGAGCCACACTCTCGGCATCCTTCCAGTCCGGCGACGGCGTCACCTCGGTCGTCTCGGTGCCGGTGCTGGGCGGCGAACTCGAGTACCTCGCGCCGTTCGTGCCCTAAGTCCCCGAACCACAAGACGTCGGCCCCGCCTCTGGTGAGAGCGGGGCCGACGTCTTGTCGGATGCCGAGGCGTTTCAGGACTCGAAGCGGTAGCCGAGCCCGCGGACGGTCACGAGCATGGTCGGGTCGCTCGGGTTCTTCTCGATGCGTGAGCGGATGCGCTTGATGTGGACATCCAGGGTCTTCGTGTCACCGAAATAGTCGGTTCCCCACACGCGGTCGATGAGCTGACCGCGGGTGAGCACCCGGCCCGCGTTGCGCATGAGAACCTCGAGGAGCTCGAATTCCTTCAGCGGCATACTGATCTCACTGCCGTCCACCGCAACCGTGTGGCGGTCGATGTCGAGCGTGACGCGGCCGCCTTCGAGGAGACGGTCGTCCAGGTCAGCCTCGGCAGTGGCCAACCGACGCAGCACTGCTCGCATTCGAGCCAAGAGTTCACGGGCCGAATAGGGCTTTGTCACGTAGTCGTCGGCGCCGAGTTCGAGCCCCACGACAATGTCGACCTCGGAGTCCTTCGCGGTGAGCATGATGATCGGAACGGACGACGACGCACGCAGCTGCCGACACACCTCGGTCCCGGGCATCCCGGGAAGCATGAGGTCGAGCAGCACGATATCTGCCCCCAGCTCGCGAAACGAGGCCAGGGCCGTGGGACCGTCTTCAGCGATCTCGACCTCATATCCCTCACGGCGCAGCAGATAGGCGAGCGGGTCGGCGAGGTCTGGCTCGTCCTCCACCAGTAGCACGCGAGTCATGCGGTTTCTCCATTTCCTTCTCGGACCGCGGCGGCGTTTGTCTCCGGCGCGGCCGTTCCGTTCAGCGCAGTGGTGGCGCCGCTCGTGGTCAGTGAAGCATCAGAAGCCAGCGGCCTCTTCTGCTTCTTCTTGACCTTCTTCTCCTTACGGGCGCGCTTGCGCGGTGGCCCGTCGAGCGGCGAATCGATGAGGGGAAGCCGAATCGTGAAGGTCGAGCCGCGGCCCTCGCGTGACCACAGGCGAACGTCGCCGCCGTGGCGCTGCACGGCGTGCTTGACGATCGCCAGGCCCAGACCGGTTCCGCCGGTCCGGCGGGAGCGAGCTTGGTCTGCGCGGTAGAACCGTTCGAAAACGCGATCCTGGTCTTCTTCAGAGATTCCGATTCCGCGGTCGGTCACGGCGATCTCGACGACCCCGTCGGCTGTCTTGACCCCGATCCCGACGCTCGACCCCTTCGGCGAGTAGGCGATCGCGTTGGCAATGAGGTTGCCGACGGCCTCACTCAGGATCTGGGCATCGCCACGAACGAACAGACCCCGCGTGCCGCCACGCACCAGCTGCACTTCCGCGGAGTCTGCCTGGATCGCGTGGGCCTCCACGGCAGATGCGATGATCTCATCGATCGAGGCGTCCCGTTCATCGTTGAGCTCATCTGCTGCCTGCAAGCGTGACAGGTTCATGATTCGAGATGTGAGAGTCGCCAGTCGTGTCGCCTCGGCAGACAGCCGGGAGGCGAACACTCGGACCTGCGCGGGGTCGTCGGATGCCGATTCGATAGCCTCGGCCAGCAAGCTCACTGCACCAACCGGTGTCTTGAGCTCGTGACTCGTGTTGGAGACGAAGTCGCGCCGCATCTGCTCAACCCGCTCCTTCTCAGTGATATCGCGCAGCACGAGCAGCATCAGCCGGGAAGTGAGGGGGGTTGCCCGCACGGTGACCAGGCGCAACTCTCCCGGCCCGGTGCCCCGGCGAATGCGGAAGGTCGCGTTGGAGGCGGCGTCAGCATCGCTGACCCGGCGTGCGACTCCGCGCAACTCGGGGGTCGGCAGCAAGCGCCCCTCAGTCAGCTCGAAGGGCGCCGCGGATGCCGACGCCGCGATGATCACACCTGCCGAATCCAGGACTACCGCGGGATCGTCGAGTCCGTGGAGGACCACTCGCGCACCCTCGGGAACATCCATGCCCGCGCCGTACTCGGCGCGCTCGCGAGCCCGCAGCGCCAACAGGATGAGGGTAGCCAGACCCGCACCGATCAGCAGCCCCACCAGGAGGCCGAGCAGGGCGATCTGCGCAGGTTGCATGGAAACAGCGTACGGGCGGCCCGGAGGACGACATTGCGAGCGGTGCTCGCGCCCACCTCGGGCGCGTCACTATTCACCGGAGCGGCACTGTCCGTTAACCTTCGGTGGCGAGAATCACTGGGTCGTCTGGCGTCTGCCGGTCGACAACACACGAAAGGGATCGGAATGCGCGAAGTCTTCCACCAGTCGCTCGAAGATGTGCAGAACCGTCTCGTTGAGATCTCCGGGATGGTCACAACCGCGATCGAGAAGGCGACAACGGCGTTCAAGACCAGCGATGTCGCCCTTGCCGAAGAAGTGATCGCGGCCGACGCCGAGATCGACGACAAGGCCCACGAGCTTGACGAGATCGCCATCGAGATCATGGCCCGCCAGCAGCCGGTCGCCCGCGACCTGCGGATCGTCGTGATGGCCCTGCGGGTGAGCGCCTCGCTCGAGCGCATGGGCGACATCGCCGAGCACATCGCTCAGCTGACGCGGCTGCGTTTCCCCGAGCGCGCCATCCCCTCGGGTCTGAAGTCGACGTTCCAGAAGATGGGCGAACTCGACGTCGAAGCTGCCCGCAAGCTCACTCAGCTCCTCGACACCGAGGACCTCGCGATCGCCGACCAGATCCGTGACATCGACAACCAGGTCGACGATCTGCACGTGAGCGTCTTCGAGAAGGTCCTCAGCGACAGCTGGTCGGGCGAGCCCGCACAGACGGTGGATGCCACCCTCGCGAGCCGCTATCACGAACGTTTCGTCGACCACGCTGTCTCGGTCGCCAAGAAGGTGCAGTACCTGGCTGAAGGTGGCGAGTTCTACGCCGGCGACGGGGCCAGCTCGGGAGAGTAACTCTTCCTCTCGCACTCACGAGAAGAGCGGATGCCTCACGCGAGGCATCCGCTCTTCTCGTCTCTACCGACAGGCTGTTACTTCTTTCCCTGGGCAGCGACTGCAGCTGCACCGGCAGCGGCAGCCTCCGGGTCGAGGTACTCGCCGGGACCGAGGGGGACGAGGTTCTCGTTGAGGCGGTAGACCAGCGGGATGCCGGTCGGGATGTTGAGCTCGGCGATGTCGGCGTCGCTGATGCCGTCGAGGTGCTTGACGAGGCCACGCAGCGAGTTGCCGTGCGCGGTCACGAGGACGGTCTTGCCGGCACGCAGGTCGGCGGCGATGTCGCTCTCCCAGTAGGGCATCATGCGGTCGATGACGAGCTTGAGGGATTCCGTGCGCGGCACGTCGCCATCGATCCCGGCGTACCGAGGATCGTGGACCTGGCTGAACTCGCTGTCATCATCCAGCGGCGGCGGCGGCACATCGAACGAGCGGCGCCACAACATGAACTGCTCGGGCCCGAACTCTTCGAGGGTCTGCGCCTTGTCCTTGCCCTGCAGCGCGCCGTAGTGCCGCTCGTTGAGGCGCCAGGTGCGCTTCACGGGAATCCACAGGCGGTCTGCGGCATCCAGCGCGATGTTGGCGGTCTGGATCGCGCGGCTCAGGAGCGACGTGTGCAAAACGTCGGGAAGGATGCCCTGCGCGGCCATCAACTCGCCGCCCCGGCGGGCCTCGGCCTGCCCCTGTTCAGTGAGCCGCACATCGACCCATCCAGTGAAGAGATTCAGCTCGTTCCACTCGCTCTGGCCGTGTCGGAGAAGGATCAACGTGTATGGCTCGGTCATGGCCCTCATGATATCGGGGGGAGGTGTCGCGGCGGTTGCGAGGTAGGCCGTGAAAGCTCCCCCCGCCGCACACCGGGAACGCTCGGAGCGCTGGCATCATGGGGGCGTGCCCTCTCCTCGTTCAGCGCCCACCGGGCGCCCGACGCGGGGGACGACGGGCACGAATCGGTTGCGCCGCGTCGATCGGTGGATTGCGCGGCATCCGGTGCTCCGTGTCGCATCCGACCCGCTGGTCGTCGATCTCGGGTACGGCGCGACCGGCACCACGACGCTGGAGCTGGCGGCACGCCTGTCGCCGGTCAGGCCCGACATCGATGTCCTGGGGCTGGAGATCGACCCGGCGCGCGTCGAGCGGGCACGCGAGCAGCTGCGGGCGGTCCGCGCCGGTCTCACGAGTTTTGACCCTGACACCCGGGTTTCGTTCGCACGAGGGGGTTTCGAGATTCCGGCGCCCCGACGTCCGACCGTCATCCGCGCGCTGAACGTCCTGCGTCAGTACGACGAGTCGGAGGTCGCGGCGGCCTGGTCGCACATGGCCAGTCGCCTGGCGCCCGACGGACTGCTCGTCGAAGGCACCTGTGATGAGATCGGGCGCGTCATGACCTGGGTCGTTATCGGACCGGATGCCGCGCCGCGCTCCCTCACGGTATCGCTGCGCCTGGCAGGGCTCGACTCCCCGGCGGTCGCCGCCGAGCGCCTCCCGAAGGCCCTCATCCACCGCAACGTCCCCGGTGAGCGGATCCACACCTTCCTCGCCGATCTGACGCGCGAGTGGGAGCGGGCCGCGCCGCTGTCGACGTTCTCGCCCGTCCAGCGGTGGCGCGCAAGCCTGCAGGCAATGCTCGACGCGGGCTGGCCGCTCACCGGACGTCATCGGTGGCGGCTCGGCGAAGTCACCGTCCCGTGGACCTCGGTTACGCCGCGCTGAGCGGGCGACTCAGATGCGGGGGACGGCGTGCGCGGCATCCTCGCCCGACATGCCGGCCGCGGTGAGCAGATCCACGGCAAGCGGTCGAAGCGCCGCAATGAGGTTCTGATCACCGAGCGTCGAGTCGGGAAGGACCGCGGCAGGATCCAGCCGCACCGCGACAGCGCGGAGTGCCTCACGGGCGACCGGCTCCAGTGAAATGTCACGCATCGACTGCGCGATGAGGTCTGCGCCGCGGCCGAGGTCAGCCAACAGATCGGCAGCGACGGCGCGGGGCTGCCGGTCATCGACGAGGTACACCGTGCGCCGAGCGATCACCCGAAGGTTGCGGCAGGCAAAGTCCATCGCCTGCCAGATGCGCTGGTGGCGCGCGATCTCGTGCCGCTGCGAGCGCAGGAACGGCGAGATGCGAGCGATCCCCATGCCCGATTCGAGCGTGAGCCGCCAGTCGTCGATGTCGGCCTGCAGGGCCCGGGCCTTCTCGAGGCCTCGCTGCGCGCGAACGCGGTCGCCCCGGCGGAGGGCCCGGATGATGGTCTCGGTGGCGCTCTGGAAGCGGGTGAACAGCACCTCGCCGGAGGCGACCTCCGTGCGCTGCGGGCTGCGCGGGATGAGCGCCGTCACGAGCAGCGCCGCGATTCCGCCGACGACACCGTCGATCAACCGCAGCATCGGCGAACTGGTCGGGATGATCATGACGATGAGCGACTGAAGCGCCGCCGCTATCGCAAACCCCGGCTGGGGCGAGAGGAAGCGCGCGACGGCGAGGGTTGCCGCAAGCGCGAGGCCCAGCTGCCACCATCCGCTACCGGCGACCAGGAGCAGCAGCTCGGCCACGAGGATGCCGATGATCATGCCGATCACGGTCTCGAGCACGCGACGCGGCCGAGCATCACGCACAAGCCCGAGGCTCGAGACGGTCACCGTCGCGGCCAGCAGTGGCGCGGGGTGTCCGAGCACGTATGCGGCGAAGGCATACGCGCCCGTTGCCGCGACCACGATCTGGACGATGGCGATGGATGACGAACGCAACCGCATCCATCCCGGCCGCGGGCTGAACCTACTCCACCAGCGCAGACGCACCGGGAGAGTCAACGGCGCCGTCTCGTCGGGCGCCGCCTGCCGCGGCAAGCCCGGGTCTTGCCCCGCGCTCACGACCCGGACGGCGCTGCGGCGCTCGCGCGCCGAGAGAGCCGAGGTAGCCGGGGCACGGATGCTGCAGCACCGGCCTCGGGCGGGACGATCGTCTCGAGCCGGGCGGAGACAGCTCCCTCCGCCGTCTCGACAGTGGCGTCGCCGTCGGGAGTTGTACGCCTCACGAGAGCCAGTCCGATGGGTCCGTCATCCATGTGGAGGGCGACCGAGGTGAGGACACCCACCTCGCCACCTGCGACGCGAACCTCGGACCCCGGCGGCGGCAAGATGCTGTCGGCACCGTCGAGGTGCACCGCCACGAGGCGCCGAGGAGGGTGACCGAGGTTGTGGACCTTGGCGACCGTTTCTTGGCCGCGATAGCACCCCTTGCTCAGGTGCACGGATGTTCGCAGCCAGTCCAGTTCGTGGGGCAGCGATCGCTCGTCGACCTCACGCGCCCAGCTCGGCCGCCACGCGGCAATGCGCAGGGCTTCGACGGCGAGTACGCCGGCCAGCGCCACCTCGCCCGCTGCCGCAGCTTCGGCGATCCGGTCGCGCTCGGAAGCCTCGACGACGATCTCGGTCCACGCCCACGCCTGCCCCGGATGCTCACCGACCGCGTACCCGTACCCGCCGGCTGTGACACCCGGCCAGGGGTCACGCCAGATAAGCGGAACGCCCGCGGGCGAGAACGCTGTGAGCCCGGCGGTGTCGGGTGAGACCGCACCGACAACGGCTACCTCGTCGACGAGCCGTATCTCGACCCGCATCCGGAACCGCATCTTCGTCAGCCACGCCACGAGCGATTCGGCATCCGCGGTGTCGACCAGGAGCCAGGCAGTCTCGCCGTCGTCCACGATTCCGGCGGCGTGCTCGATGTGGCCGTTCGGATCCAGAATGAGCAGCTCGCTGCTTTCCCCCGGCGCGAGCCCGGCAACAGCCTGCGAGGTGATCGAGTCGAGCCACGAGAGCCGGTCAGGTCCGGCAACACTGACCACTGAGCGGTTCTCGAGCGGAGCGACAGCCTCGCCCTTCACGAGTCGGCGCTGCTCGACGAGGGGGTTACCGACGTGCACCAGGATGCCGTCCTCGACCACAGCTCCGGGTACCCGCTGGAATGCGGATGCCATCAGTCGACCTTCGCGAGCCGCGCCGAGGCGTGGGAAGCGAGCGCGCCCCCGAGCGCCGCGATATCCCACGCCCAGAGCAGGTGAGCGTCGACCAGTCCGTACATGCGGGTCGCCGCGGAGTACGACTTCGCCGATGCGGTGCGGATGACGGCATCGGTGGCGATGTCGATGCGGGGACCGCGGATCTGCCCGAGATAGAGCTCGCACACGCCATCGGAGTGCACGAGCGAGACCTCGATCTCGAACCCTCCCTCGGGGGTTCGGAGGGCCTCGACATCGTCGACTGTCAGCGGCGAGCTGGCGGCGGCAGCCGGCAGCAGGCCGGGCCCGGGCATGGCGTCGGTCGCGGGAATCGCCAACCGCCAGTATCCGGTCTCACTGACCAGGGCTGTGCGTGGCCCGGCAGGATCGTCGGCGTCCAGCAGCCACGCCTGAGCCGAGTAGTTGAGATGGTCGCCGCCGTCGTGGCTGAAACTCACCCGGTGATGGAACTCACCGGTGAAGTGCGTGCCGTCGGTGTCGTAGTCGATGACACCGGTCCCCTCCCATACGCCCACCAGCCACGACAGTGGCGCAAGCTCGGCGGGGAGGTCGGTGGGAAGATCGATCACGGCGCGTCAGCGCTGGCCGCGGTACAGATTCTTCACGACGACACCCGAGACGAACACGATCGCGAGCGACGCGAGCGCAAGAAGGCCCACGAAGAAGAGTTCGAGCGCTACCAGGTCCATAAACCCACTCTATCCCGGATTCGCCGCACCCGACGGGACTGCGCTCCTGACCTGTCAGACACCCGACATGCATTGAGACACCGCGCGCGACGGAGTGTCTCACGCAGACTCGGGTGCCTCGGTCTGAGCCCCGGCTATCGGGGGACTATCGAGGCGAGCCCGAACCCGAGGCTGATCACGCCGAGCACGATCGCCGCACCCAGGGTGCTCAGCGCGACGCGCTCGACGAAGGCCTGAGACCGACCGTAAGCCAGCTGCACCCCAAAGGCCAGCACGACACACAATCCGAGAGCCACGCCGAGCCAGGCGATCCGCCACTCGGCAGGCACAAAGAAGCCGATGATCGTGCCGGCGACCGCAGCGGCCACCCAGACAGTGACGATCCCGCCGAAGGCACGGCGTGGAGCAAGCGGTGGCAGGTCCATCGCCCCATTGTCTCCTATGCGCGGAGGACACCCTAAACTGAGGGGCGCGGTGCGCCTCCGGCACCGGGAGGATGTCAGCGTGGCACAGCTATTGGTTCTGAGTTCCGCCCCAGGCGGAGGAGCAGCCCTGCCCGCGCTCGAGTTGCTGAGTCACCGCACGCGCCAGATACCCGCCGAACCCGCCCAGCTGGTGAATGCGCCCAGCGCCGACATCGTCTTCGTGGATGCCCGCACCGATCTCGTGGGAGCGAAGTCGCTGTGCAAGATCCTCGGGACGACAGGACTGGATGTCCCACTCATCCTCATCGTGACCGAGGGTGGCCTCACCGCAGTTTCGCCGGATTGGGGCGTCGATGACGTCATCCTGGTCACGGCGGGCCCGGCCGAAGTCGATGCGCGGGTGCGCCTGGCGATTGGCCGGATGGCGAAAGAACAGGTCTCCACGCGTATTCAGACCTCGGGCATCACGATCGATGAGTCGTCATACTCGGCCAAGGTCCATGGACGCCCGCTCGACCTGACCTACAAGGAGTTCCAGCTTCTCCACTTCTTCGCCACCCACCCGTCGCGGGTCTTCACCCGCGAACAGCTGCTCAGCGAGGTCTGGGGCTACGACTACTTCGGGGGCACCCGAACCGTCGATGTGCACGTCAGACGCCTCCGGGCAAAGCTCGGCGACCTCGAGCAGCTCATCGGCACCGTGCGCAACGTCGGATACCGCTTCAACGTCTACGAGGATGACGCACCGCCGCCGCCGCGGGAGCGCACCGACGCCTGACGACAAAAACTGTTCACGCGCGAGTCACGTAGCGCTGACAGGATGGACCCATGATCGACCACGAGGTTCTCGACACCGGACTCGGCGACGAAGATGACGACGACTTCGACTCAGCGGCAGCCGCCGATGATCTCCTGCCCATTGACCGCTTCCTGGATCGTGAGCTGAGCTGGCTCGCGTTCAATCAGCGCGTCCTGGAGCTGGCAGAGGATCCGGGTCTGCCGCCGCTGGAGCGAGCGAACTTCCTCGCGATCTTCGCGAGCAACCTCGACGAGTTCTTCATGGTCCGCGTCGCGGGGCTCAAGCGTCGCATCGTGACCGGACTTGCGGTGCCGACGAACATCGGCACCTCCCCCGAAGGCGCCCTCGCCGACATCTCGGAAGAGGCGCACCGGCTGCAGTTGCGCCACGCTGACGCGTGGAGCCGCCTGGTCGCACCGGCTCTCGCGGAGGCCGGAGTCGAGTTCGTCTCGTTCGCGTCACTCGGCGACGACGAGCGTTCCCGCCTCTCCGAATACTTCCATGACCAGGTCTTTCCTGTTCTTATGCCGCTGGCGGTGGACCCAGCACACCCCTTCCCTTACATTTCAGGCCTCTCGCTGAACCTGGCGATCCGCATCCGCAACGCCCGGACGGGGCGTCAGGAGTTCGCGCGTCTGAAGGTGCCGCCGATGTTGCCCCGGTTCGTCGAGATCTCGCGCGAGGGTGACCGGGTGCGATACCTCGCACTCGAAGACCTCATTGCCAACCACCTCGGTGACCTCTTCCCGGGGATGGAGGTCCTCGACCACCACGCGTTCCGCCTCACCCGCAACGAAGACATGGTCATCGAAGAGGACGAGACCGAGAACCTCATCCAGGCCCTCGAAGCAGAACTCATGCGTCGCCGGTTCGGTCCCCCGATCCGTCTCGAGGTGACCGAGGACATGGACGAACTGACTCTGAAGCTCCTCATCAGCGAACTCGACATCACCGAGCAAGAGGTCTATCGGATTCCGGGGCCACTGGACCTGCGGGGGTTGTTCGGCCTGAGCCGCCTGAATCGGCCCGAACTCAAGTACAAGCCGCACCTACCAACCACCGCCATAGCGTTCCAGCCGGGCGACAACAACGAGCGCTCCGACATCTTCAGCGCCATCAGAAGCGGAGATGTGCTGGTCCACCACCCGTACGAATCGTTCGCGACCAGCGTCCAGGCCTTCCTCGATCAGGCAGCCAAGGATCCGCAGGTCCTCGCTATCAAGCAGACGCTCTATCGCACCTCGGGCGACAGCCCCATCATCCAGTCGCTCATCGACGCTGCCGAAGCAGGCAAGCAGGTTCTCGCCCTCGTCGAGGTGAAGGCCCGCTTCGATGAAGCCGCCAACATCGTGTGGGCACGCAAGCTCGAGAAGGCCGGCGTCCACGTCGTGTACGGCCTGGTCGGGCTCAAGACCCACTGCAAGCTGGCCCTGGTCATCCGCGAGGAGGAGGGCACGCTCCGCAGTTACTGCCACATCGGCACCGGCAACTACAACCCCAAGACCAGCCGGATCTACGAGGACTATGCGCTCTTCACGGCCGATGAGCAGGTCGGGCGAGACCTCACGCGCCTGTTCAACGAGCTCTCGGGCTATGCGATCGAGAAGAAGTTCAAGCGCCTGCTGGTCGCGCCGCTGCACCTGCGCAAAGGGCTGCTGCGCCTCATCGAGTCCGAGCGCCGCAATGCCGCCGAGGGCAAGCCCGCACGCATCCGGATCAAGGTCAACTCGATGGTCGACGAGCAGATCATCGACGCGCTCTACCGCGCGAGTCAGGCCGGCGTTCCCGTGGAGATCTGGGTGCGAGGCATCTGCTCGATCAAGCCGGGAGTGCCGGGACTGAGCGAGAACATCACGGTGCGCAGCATCCTCGGTCGGTACCTCGAGCACTCGCGGATCTTCGCGTTCCACAACGGCGGCGAGGAGCAGATCTACATCGGGAGCGCCGACATGATGCACCGAAACCTCGACCGCCGGGTCGAGGCGCTCGTGCGGGTGACCAACCCAGCCCACCTTGGCCAGCTGATGACGTTCTTCGATCTCGCGATGAGCGAAGCCACCAGCTCCTGGTGGCTCGACCAGACGGGCACGTGGGTTCGCCACCACCTCGACGAGCACGGCAACCAGCTTGCCGACCTGCAAGACCTGACGATGACCGATGTGCAGAACCGGCGACGGGCGCGAGCCACACGATGACCGACACTCTCACCGTTCCCGACCCCACCATGTCAGAGAACATCGTTTACGCAGCCGGCGGCGTTCTCTGGCGCCTGGTCGAGGGCAAGCTTCGCATCCTGCTGATCCACCGCACCCAGTACCGCGACGTGACCCTTCCCAAGGGCAAGGTCGATCCCGGCGAAACCCTCGCCGAAACCGCGGTCCGCGAGATCCACGAAGAGACCGGTATCCGCGTCTCGCTGGGGGTCCCCGTGGGTGTGTCGACGTACCACATGCCCTCCAAGCGCAACAAGGTTGTGCACTACTGGGCGGCTGAGGCCACGGATGCCGCGATCAAGGCCTCGTCGTTCGTCCCGAACAAAGAGATAGCCGCACTCGAATGGGTCTCGGCGAAGAAGGCCCGAGCGAAGCTCAGCTACCCGGTCGATGTCGAGATCCTGGACAAGTTCCTCGAGATTCGCGACAAGGATGTGCTCAGAACCTTCCCGATCATCGCGCTGCGTCACGCCAAGGCAGTACCGGCCGACGAATGGGACGGATCGGATGCCTCGCGTCCCCTGGCTCCGCGCGGGCGCAAGCAAGCAAACGCCCTCGTGGGTCCGCTCCTCGCGTTCGGTGCTCGCCGGATCGTATCGAGCCCCGCGGTTCGGTGCGCCAAGACCGTCACGCCGCTCTCGGCTGCGCTTGGTCGCCGCGTCGATTTCTCGCCGCTGATCAGCCAGGACGCGTGGGAGGAGGGCGCGACAGACGCCCGCACGGTGGTCGGAGCGCGCGTCCGATCCCGCAAGCCCGCGGTGCTCTGCAGCCACGGGCCCGTGCTTCCCGAAATCATCCAGGAACTCGCGATGGCAACCGGGTCGCTGATGGGTTCGCACCTGGGCAACGCGTCGGGGCTGTCACCGGGCGGATTCTCGGTCGTGCACCTGTCCACCGACAACCCGGGCTCAGGGATCGTGGCGATCGAGACGCACCAGCCCTCCGTGTGAGCGGACTGATCCGGCTCGGGTGGGCAATGGTCCCGGACCGTGGCCCCCGCCGCGAGGTCGCGTGGCAGCTCGTGCGAGAACTGATCGGTCAGCCCGGCATCCGGATCTCGAACCGATGCCCGCGGTGCGGCGCCGACCACGGTCCCCTTGAGGTCGAGGGTGCGGCGGTGACTGCGAGCGTGTCCTACGCCGCGGAATGGGCGGTGGTGGCGGTGGCGCCCGCTGCCGCCGGGACCGTGGGGGTGGATGCCGAACCCGAGGTCGACCCCCGGCGCGACCGTACGGGCCTGACCGGGGTTCTCGGCGCAGGACCCGCCACGACGCGCGACTGGGTGCGCGTAGAGGCCGCACTGAAGGCCGACCGGCGGGGGCTGCGCGTCGAACCGGGGCTCGTGCGCGTGACTGGAACCGACGGCACTGACGATGAGACCGGCGCGTCATGGCGCGCCCGAGTTCCCGGACGCGCGAATGCCATCGACGGCTGGGACCTCGACGGACCGCCGGGGATCCTCGTCAGTACTGCGCTGGCCAGCCTCGAACCTGCCGACCGCTAGCGCGCGGACTTCTTCTTCGCCGGGCGCTTGGGGGCATCCGGTCGCGGCGGCAACGGCGGCAGCGGGCCGGCATCCAGCCAGGCATCCAGGAGCACCTCGAGGTCGTGGCCGGCGTCATGGACGAAGCGACGGAAGTCGTCGGTCGTGACACACGCGTTCACGTACGCGCGGCACCAGCCGTGCAGGAGATCGAAGAACTGCTCGTCGCCGATCGTCAGGCGCACGGCGTGCAGGGTGAGCGCCCCGCGTTTGTAGACCCTGTCATCGAACATGAGGTCAGCGCCGGGATCGCTGATGACGAGGTTTTGCGCGAGATCCGCGAGTTTCGCATGAGCCCGGCGGGCAGCGGCATCGGCGGTATCCGCGCCGATCGCTTCGAACCAGAGCCACTCCGCATAACACGCGAATCCTTCGTTGAGCCAGATATCGCGCCACCGCGCCACCCCGACACTGTTGCCGAACCACTGGTGGGCGAGCTCATGAGCGACCAGTCGCTCCGAGTCCGGGTCGAGGTGGTTCACGCCGAAGACGGCGGTGCCCTGCGCCTCGAGCGGGATCTCGAGCGGATCTGCCGTTACCACGATCGTGCAGCTCTCCTGCGGATACGGTCCGAACCGCTCCTCGAAGGCGGCCATCATGCGCGGCAGCGGACCCAGAGCCCGCTTCACGTCGGCGCGCAGGGACGGCGGTGAGGCAACGACGATGCGCTCATCGAGCCGGTGCGACTCGAACTGTCCGACATAGACGGCGACGAGGTACGTCGCCGTCGGCACACCGATCGCGTATTCGGCGGTGACCTGACCGCCCGCACGGGTGCGTGACTGCAGCACGCCGGTGGCGACAGCCGTATACTCGGCATCCGTCGTGACCCGGATGCCGTACGTCGCGCGATTGTCGGGACGATCGTTGCACGGGAACCATGTGGGGGCGCCGATCGGCTGTGACGCGACGAGGGACCCCTCGGTGAGCTCCTCCCAGCCGATCGTCCCCCAGCGGGATCGACGGGGGGCTGGTGCGCCCGCATACTCGATCGTCAACGTCAGGGTCTCCCCCGGGTGCATCGTGCGAGGCAGCGTGACGCGGAGCTTCCGCGGGCCCTGGGTGTGCGGGGTCCGTCGCTGCCCCTCGATGCGCACCCGGCTGACCCGAAGGCCGACGAGATCGAGCGCGATCGAGGATGTCGCAGCCAGGATCCGGATGCGGAGGCTCGCGCGTCCCTCGAGCCTGTTGGTGCGGACGCGGTAGCTCAGATCGAGCGCATATGCGTCGACGTCGAACGAGAGGTCGCCACTGTGAGGCGTATAGGTGTCGTGAGCAGGGACTTCATCCCGATCGACGCCGTCTCGGCGACCGGTATCGCTCACGGGGCCGCCTGATACGCGCGGATCTTCACCGCACGCCACGGGCCGATGGGATTCCCACTCCACCGCGAGCCGACGGGGACACTCTCCCCCCGCATGACCAGCGAGGCAGGTCCAACGGTTGCGTGAGCACCGATCGAGGCCGCGGGCAGGATGACCGAGTGCGGCCCGAGCGTTGCACCGGGTTCGAGGGTGACGGCATCCATACTCATGATCCGATCATGAAACAGGTGAGTCTGCACAACGCATCCCCGATTGACGGTGGATCCGTCGCCGAGGTGCACGAGGTCGGGCTCGGGCAGCCAGTACGTCTCGCACCAGACTCCGCGGCCGACGCGGGCGCCGAGCGAGCGCAGCCACACGGCAAGTGCTGGGGTTCCGGATGCTGCGCGAGCGAACCAGGGAGCAGCGACCATCTCGGTGAAGGTGTCGACCACCTCGGTGCGCCAGACGAAACTCGACCACAACGGATGCTCGCCCGCACGGATCGGGCCGACGAGGATCCACTTGGCGGCAGTCGAGACTGCTGCTGCCACCGCACCGGCGGCAAGCATGACAATGCCCGAGAGGAGCACCGTCCACCACGGTCCGATGCTGTTCCACAGGGCTGCCAGGGCCATGAGCACGCCGAAACCGATGAGCCCGGTCACGAAGACGGGAACGACTCGCGAGAGCTCCCAGAGGCTCCGCGCGATCCGCAGAAGAACGGGCGGCTCGTAGGTGCGTGACTCATCGACGCTGGCAGCCACGCGTCGCAGGCGCACGGCCGGGGACCCGAGCCACGACGATCCCGCCTTCGCCTTCGCCGGCGCCGCGGAGAGCACAGCGATGAGGCCGTCCTTGGGCACCCGGTGCCCGGGTGCCACCATCCCGGAGTTTCCGACGAACGCGCGCTTGCCGATCCTGACGTGATCGACGCGCATCCACCCGCCGCCGAGCTCGTACGAGGCGACCATCGTGTCATCGGCAAGGAACGCGCCATCGTCGATCGTGGTCATCGACGGGATCAGCAGCACCGTGGATGCCTCGACGTTACGCCCGACCGATGCTCCCAGCATCCGCAGCCAGATGGGAGTGAACAAGCTCGAGTAGAGGGGGAACAGCACCGTGCGTGCCGAATCGAGAAGACGCTCGGTCGTCCACACCTGCCACCCCAGGCGGCTCCGCACCGGAAAAGTTCCCTCGCGAAGGCCGAGCGAGAGCAACCGCACCGCGATCACGACGGTGCCCGCGAAGACCGCACCGGCGATCAGGATGCCGGGCACGAGCCACGCGAGGCCGACGAGTGCCGCCGCCGCGAGTGTCTGCGCCTCCTGCATCGCGAGCACCATGATGCCGGCACCGGCGGCGAACGCGACGATCGGCAGCAGCGCCAACGCGAGTGAGGAAGCGATATAGGCCCAGAGCCACCGGTGCGGAGCCGGCGCATGTTCCGCGGGCCAATCAGCGGGAGGCTCCCCGACGCGCACCGCGGGAGAGCCCGCCCACGCCTGATCGGGCTTGACCCGTCCGAACACCGCCGAGCCGGGCGCAACGCGCGCGCGCTGACCGATCTTGGTGCCGGGGGCGAGCGTGCTGCGGGCGCCGATGACGGCATCCGCATCGATCCGGATGCCGCCCACACGCACGGTGTCACCGTCGACCCACGTGCCGCTGAGATCGACCTCGGGCTCGATAGCCACGTTGTCGCCGACCTGCAGCATCCCGGTGACCGGCGGGAGGGTGTGCATGTGGACGTCTCGGCCGATCGAGGCGCCCAGCGCCCGGGCGTAGTACGTGACCCACGGCGCTCCCACGTACCCGACACCGTCGACCTGGTCGGCGATCTGCTCGGCAAGCCACAACCGCAGGTGAACGCTGCCGCCACGCGGATAGTCGCCGGGTTCCAGCCCTGCGAGCAGGGTTCGCGCCGCGATCACCGCGATCGCCATGCGACCGAACGGCGTCGCGAAGACGAGCAGGCCGATCACGAGCACCCACCACGGCACGGTCGGAAGGAACGCGAAGCCACCGCCGAGCTGCAAGAGCATGCTCGCGGTGAGGAGATACAGCAGCCAACGGATGCCGGACAGGATGAACAGCGGCGCCCCGAGCAGGGTCTGGACGATCCGTGTGCCTGCCGGGGTTGGTGTCGCGCGGTGATACTCGGCGGCAGACGCGTCAGCGGCAGCATCCGTCTGCGGAAGCAAGGAAGCCATCGCTCCGAGACGCGGCATGTCGTAGATGTCGGCGACCGTGAACTCGGGAAGCCGCGTGCGCACGCGCGAGGCCAGTTGTGCCGCCGCGAGCGACCCGCCGCCGAGGTCGAAGAAGTCTGACGCGCGGCCTTCGGCGGGAACGCCGAGCACCGCCTGCCACTGTTCGGCCAGCCACGCCTCGTTCTGGGACAACCCCGTGGCCGGTTGCTCGGCTCCCGCAACCGGCCACGGGAGCGCCGCACGATCGACCTTCCCCGAGGTGCGCGCCGGAAGGTCGGGGAGCAACGCGAACAGGGGCATGATGCCGGCGGGCAGGCGGTCTGCCAGCGACGCTCGCGCTGCGGCGCGATCAAACTCCTCGGGCTCGTCGACGACGATGTATCCGACCAGGACGGGATTGCCTGCCTCCGAGGTGCGGACGGCAGCGGTCGCCGCCGTCACGCCGGGAAGATCCTGGAGGGCGGCCTCAACCTCACCGAGTTCGATGCGCCGCCCGCCGATCTTCACCTGATCGTCGGCGCGTCCGAGAAAGACGAGACCCTCGGGTTCGTATCGGACGAGATCGCCCGAGCGATACGCGCGATCCCACCCCAGCGTCGGCATGGGAGCGTACTTCTCGGCATCCTTCGCGGGATCGAGGTACCGAGCAAGCCCGACGCCGCCGATGATGAGCTCGCCGCTCTCCCCCTCCGCGACCCGGTTGCCCTCGGCATCCACCACCGCAAGTGACCAGCCCTCGAGCGGAAGCCCGATACGGACCGCAGCGTCGGGCACGAGCGGCGCGGCGCACGAGACGACGGTGGCCTCGGTAGGGCCGTACGTGTTCCAGACCTCGCGGCCCTCGGCGGCCAGGCGCGTGCCGAGTTCCAGCGGCACGGCTTCGCCACCGAAGATCAGCAGCCTGACATTGTCGATCGTCGAACTCGGCCACATCGCGGCGAGTGTCGGCACCGTCGAGATGACCGTGATGCCCTGGCGCGCGAGCCAGTTCGCAAGGTCGACGCCCGAGCGCACGAGCGCACGCGGCGCTGGAACGAGGCACGCGCCGTGCGCCCACGCGAGCCACATTTCCTCGCAGGAGGCATCGAAGGCCACAGACAGCCCCGCCAGCACCCGGTCTGAGGTGCCGAGCGGCTCATCCTGCAGAAAGAGGCGGCTCTCGGCATCCACGAACGCCGCAGCACACCGGTGCGTGACCGCCACGCCCTTGGGAACCCCGGTCGAGCCCGAGGTGAAGATGATCCACGCGTCGTCATCCGGTGCGGGCTGGGCGAGGATGTCGAGCGCTCGCGTATGCCCCGCGGGAGCCTCGCCGGCGAACAGGTCCTCGTCATCGTCGGTGGGGTCATCGACGGTCGGGATCTCGGATGTGACGTCAGACGGGGCGATGCCTGCCCCGCCTGCATCTTCGGGGGACTGAGCGCTCGGAGAGTAAAGGCCACGACCCGTTATGACACCCCGAACCCCCGCTTCACCGAAGACGAGTGCAGCGCGTTCCTCGGTGTCATCGGCGTCGACCGGAACGTACGCGGCTCCGGCTGCCATGACGCCCAGGATCGCGATGTAGAGCTCCTTGGTTCCCGACGTCATGCGAATGCCGACCCGATCACCGTGCCGGACCCCCGCGGCCGAGAGGCGCGAAGCGGTGAGCGCGACGCGCGCGGCCAGCTCGCGGTAGCTGACGGCGGGGCCAGCGCCGTCATCGATCGCTGAAGCCTCGGGATGGCGACGCACCGTCTCTTGCAGGATGTCGATGAGCGTCCGCGGCGGGGCGGCATGAGCGGCCCTATCGAGGATGGCCGCCTGGTCGAAAGTCACGTTCCGACGGTACCGGCGCGCGTCGTACAAGGTGGGGGGAACACTGCAGACAGCCCGAGGCCGTTTACCTGCTGTTCACCTCTACCAACCGATCCCTTAAGAGTCCCTGTCTACCGTCACGTGGGTGCCCTGCACCGGGCCGCCACAGATACCCCGACACAGTGAAGGATTCACAGTGAAGATCAACCGCTTCGCCCAGCTGG
Organism: Microbacterium schleiferi; assembly: GCF_038150145.1. Taxonomy (GTDB): domain Bacteria; phylum Actinomycetota; class Actinomycetes; order Actinomycetales; family Microbacteriaceae; genus Microbacterium; species Microbacterium schleiferi_B. The sequence continues at coordinate 39,983 of NZ_JBBWSA010000007.1, read as the reverse complement.
GCGCTGTCGCCGCCGTCGCCACCCTCGCGCTGGCTGGCTGCGCCTCCAACGAGTCGAACGGCGGCTCCACCACCGAGCCCACCGAGTCGACCCTCTCGGGCACCATCGGCGCGACCGGCGCTTCGTCACAGACCGCCGCGCAGGAGGCCTGGGTCGCGAACTTCCAGACCGCCAACCCTGACGTGACCGTCAACTACGAGCCCACCGGTTCGGGCACGGGCCGCGAGAACTTCATCGCCGGCGCGAGCAACTTCATCGGCTCGGACCGCGCCTTCAAGATCGACGAGATCGCCGAGAGCACCTTCGCCGCCTGCGCCGACGGCGGCTCGGCCGGCATCGTCGAGATCCCGGTTTACATCTCGCCCATCGCCGTTGCGTTCAACCTCGACGGTGTCGAGTCGCTGAACATGACCGCCGACGTCATCGCGGGCATCTTCGCTGGCACGATCACCAACTGGAACGACGCGGCTATCGCGAGCCTGAACGACGGCGTCGAGCTTCCTGACCTCGCGATCTCGCCCGTGCACCGCTCCGACGACTCCGGTACGACCGAGACCTTCACCTCCTACCTGTCGGCTGCGGCGCCCTCGGTCTGGACCTACGAGCCCGACGGCGAGTGGCCGATCACCGGTGGCGAGGCTGCGCAGGGTACCTCGGGTGTCATCGACGCGACCAAGAACGGCAACGGCACCATCACCTACGCCGACGCTTCGCAGGTGGGCACCCTCGGCACCGTGTCGGTCGGCGTCGGCGGCGAGTTCGTCCCCTACTCGGCTGAGGCCGCGGCGATGATCGTCGACTCTTCGCCTGAGCAGGAAGGCCGTACCGAGGGCGACATCGTCTTCGACATCGACTACGCGACCGAAGAGGCCGGGGTCTACCCGATCGCTCTCGTGAGCTACGAGATCGGCTGCGTCGAGTACGAGGACCCCAACGTCGCTGAGCTCGTGGCCGCGTACTTCACCTACATCGCCAGCCCCGAGGGCCAGGATGCTGCCGCCGAGAACGCCGGCTCGGCTCCGATCTCGGACTCGCTGCGCGAGCAGGTCAACGCCGCGATCGCCCTGATCGGCTGATCAACTCCCTCTCGGCCGCCCCGTTCGGTACATTCACGATGTACTGAACGGGGCGGGCTGAGCGAAAGAGCCGGTTTCACCGGAGCTTTCGCTGAGCCTGACCCGGACTCGACACGAAGGACACACGGATGGCGACGACCACGGACGCGGGACCCGAAGCCCCGGCGAAAATCCACGCCAAGAGGCGGCCCGGGGACATCGTCTTCTCGGGGACCGCACTCGGGGCGGGGATCATCATCCTGGCTGTTCTCGCTGCTGTCACGATCTTCTTGGTCATCGAGAGCATCCCGGCGTTTGCGACTCCCGCCGACGAGAATCCGCTCCTGAAGGGCAAAACCTTCCTCGAGTACACGTGGCCGCTCGTGTTCGGCACGATCTGGTCTTCGATCCTCGCGCTCGTCATGGCAGCGCCGCTCGCGATCGGCATCGCCCTGTTCATCTCGCACTACGCCCCGCGTCGCGCAGCAGCCGTCCTCGGATACATCATCGACCTCCTCGCTGCAGTCCCCTCGGTCGTGTTCGGCCTGTGGGGCGGCCTGGTTCTCGCGGGGTTCGTGCAGCCCTTCTACGTGTGGCTGAACACCTACCTCGGGTGGATTCCGCTGTTCAGCGGCCAGGTGTCAGCCACCGGTCGCACGATCCTCACCGCCGCCCTGGTGCTGGCCATCATGGTGCTGCCGATCATGACCGCGATCTGTCGCGAAGTGTTCCTCCAGACACCGGTGCTGCACGAAGAGGCAGCGCTGGCACTCGGCGCCACCCGCTGGGAAATGATCAAGATGGCAGTGCTGCCTTTCGCTCGCGGCGGCATGGTGTCGGCGGCGATGCTCGCACTCGGTCGAGCGCTCGGCGAGACGATGGCCGTCACGATGGTGCTCTCGGTATCGGGAGTCGTGACCTTCGAACTGCTGACTGCCACCAACCCAACGACGATCCCGGCGAATATCGCCCTCCAGTTCCCCGAGGCGTATGGCACAGGCGTGAGCCTGCTGATCGCTACCGGCCTCGTCCTGTTCGTCGTCACCTTCGCCGTCAACGCGATCGCTCGCTGGATCGTCAACCGCCGCGCTGAGTTCTCGGGAGCCAACTGATGTCCACCGCAACCGCCACGGCGACGCGTCCGAGCGCCAACAGCTTCTCGAACGGGCGGCTTCCGAAGGGGACGAGCTGGCTCCTACTCGCGGGCTCCCTCATCGTCATGGGCCTGGTGTTCTTCCTCCTGAACATCGACCAGCCCGTCGCGAACTACAACATCGTGGCCGCCGCCTTCCTCGGCGCGGTGCTCTACGCCATCCTGATCTTCGTCGTCGCCTCGATCGTTGAAGGACGCCGCAACGCGACCGACCGCTTCATCACCGCGGTGGTCTCGGCGGCATTCGTCGTCGCGCTCCTTCCGCTGATCTCGCTGCTGTTCACGGTTCTGGTCAACGGGCTCGCCCGATTCGACATCGAGTTCTTCTCGTCGTCGATGCGCAACGTGATCGGCGACGGCGGTGGTGCGCTGCACGCGATCGTTGGGACACTGCTGATCACACTGACGGCGACGATCATCTCGGTTCCGATCGGCCTCATGACCTCGATCTACCTCGTCGAGTACGGCAACAGCGGCAAGCTCGCCCGCGCAATCACGTTCTTCGTCGACGTCATGACCGGCATCCCCTCGATCGTCGCTGGTCTGTTCGCTTACGCCGTGTTCGTGATCTTCTTTGGCGCCGGATACTCCTCGGGCTTCGAGGGCGCCATCGCGCTGAGCGTTCTCATGATCCCGGTCGTGGTCCGCTCCTCCGAAGAGATGCTGCGCCTGGTTCCCAACGAACTGCGCGAAGCATCCTTCGCGCTGGGCGTTCCGAAGTGGCTCACGATCGTGAAGGTCGTGCTCCCGACATCCATCGCCGGTATCACGACCGGTGTCATGCTGGCGATCGCCCGCGTCATCGGTGAGACTGCTCCCCTGCTGCTGACCGCCGGCTACACGCAGAGCATGAACTGGAACATCTGGGATGGGAACATGATGACCCTCCCGGTGTTCGTCTACAACCAGTACGCCAACCAGGGAACCAACCCCGACGCCGCGATCTCGCGTGCGTGGGCGGGGGCCCTGACCCTGATCCTCATCGTCATGGTGCTCAACCTCGCCGCCCGCTTTGTCGCGAAGTTCTTCGCGCCCAAGACCGGTCGCTGAACCCGAAGGAATATCCGTGTCCAAGCGCATCGATGTCAACGACCTCAACGTCTACTACGGCAACTTCCTCGCCGTCGAGGGCGTCTCGCTCACCATCGAGCCCCGCTCGGTGACCGCCTTCATCGGCCCCTCCGGTTGCGGCAAGTCGACCTTCCTTCGCACCCTGAACCGGATGCACGAAGTCATCCCGGGCGCGCGCGTCGAGGGTGAGGTGCTGATCGACGGTGACAACCTCTACGGCGCCGGAGTCGACCCCGTGCTCGTTCGTCGCCAGGTCGGTATGGTCTTCCAGCGCCCAAACCCGTTCCCCACCATGTCGATCCGCGAGAACGTGCTTGCTGGCGTGAAGCTGAACAACCAGCGGATGTCCAAGAGCGATCAGGATGCTCTCGTCGAGAAGTCCCTGCAGGGCGCGAACCTCTGGAACGAGGTGAAGGACCGTCTGGACCGCCCCGGATCGGGTCTGTCGGGTGGTCAGCAGCAGCGTCTGTGCATCGCTCGCGCCATCGCGGTCGAACCCGACGTTCTGCTCATGGACGAGCCCTGCTCGGCCCTCGATCCGATCTCCACCCTCGCGATCGAGGACCTCATCGAGGAACTCAAGAGCGAGTACACGATCGTCATCGTGACCCACAACATGCAGCAGGCCTCGCGTGTGTCCGACAAGACCGCGTTCTTCAACATCGCCGGCACCGGCAAGCCGGGCAAGCTCATCGAGTACGACGAGACCACCACGATCTTCACCCGCCCCAAGGTCAAGGACACCGAAGACTACGTCTCGGGCCGCTTCGGGTGAGCATCCGTTTCGGACGGGGGCGTGGCCGTTCGGCCCCGCCCCCTCCTTCGTTTTGGCCGCGCCCGCACCTCGGTCGCACCGGCGCCGCGCCCGCACCTGCGCTTCGTCGCAACGGCGCCTCGGTCGCAACGGCGAACCCTTGCGCCGACACGCCGACCCACGGCATCCGTCACCGGCGTGTCGCGCACACCCTGCGCCGTTACGACACGGCGTCTCGGGACCGGTGCGTGACCGACGGCTCGGAAGCGCTCCTCCCCATGGGGTCGGGGAGCAGTGATTCACACACTTGTGGTTCCCGGATGACTCGAGGACACGTGATCCGCACAGCATGACAGGGTGTGTGATGCGCCCCTCGCCGTGATGACCGTGGCGGAACTGCGTGCTCGCGGCTTCGGGTATCCCTGGGTGCGTGCCGCGCTGCACGGGGGCGCGATCACACGTGTGCGCCGGGGAGTGTACGCACGCCCCGGGGCTTGCCGCGACCTCCTGCTCGCGACCGCTCACGGTGGCACCTTGGCCTGTGTCTCTGCAGCGCGGCATCTCGGCCTCTGGGTGCTCGACGATGCAACCGAAGTCCATGTCTGGCTCCCCTCCCGACACTGCTACGACCACGACGGATGCGCGTGTATCGAGCACTGGGATGACGGCCGAAGCGGCGTCGGAACGGCGGCACCGCCTCTGCGTCAGATCCTGCGACAGATTCTGCGCTGCCGCGGAGTCGAGGAGTTTTTCATCGTGCTCGAATCCGCACTGCGACAGCAGCGGGCCGACGCGGCTGACCTGCGCTGGCTTCGGCGTCATACGAACGCTGCTGCGCGAGAGGCCATTGACCTGGCCCGTACGGATGCCGACAGTGGCCTCGAGTCTCTCCTCCGCTGGCGCTTACGCCACCTCGGCTTGAGCGTGCGAACGCAGGTATCCGTTTTCGGCGTCGGCATCGTGGATGCCGCTATCGGCGACCACCTGCTGATCGAAGTGGACGGCCGTGACAACCACGAGGGCATCCACATGCGCCACAAGGATCTTGTCAGGGATGCGAACGCCGCGATCTGGGGCTACACGACGCTCCGCTTCGATTACTCCCTCGTCGTACACGACTGGGACCTCGTCGAGGCCGCGATCCTTGGCGCGCTCGGCAGCCGGCTGTCGTAACGGCGCATCGATCTGCCGACACGCCGGGACGCGGCATCCGTCGCCGCGTGTCGGGCAAACCATGCGCCGCTGGAACCGGCGCCGCTGCAATAGCGAGTGCGCGAATGCGCCGCGGTCGACTCCGGGCCCCGCGTCGTAACGGCGCATCGATCTGCCGACACGCCGGGACGCGGCATCCGTCGCCGGCGTGCCGGGCAAACCATGCGCCGTTGCGACGATGAGGAGCGGGCCCGAGGGACGGGACGGATGACCGTCAGTCGCGCGGGCTGAGGAGGTAGGCGTTCAGTTCTGCCGTGAAGGCGGCATCGGCCGGAATCGATGCGCCGTCGAGTGCGGTGATGGGGGCCGCGAGCCGAACGCTCGACACGAGCCATGCCGCGTCGACACTCGACAGCGTCTCGGTCAGGATCTGCTCATATCCCGTTTCGTAGCCCCGCTCCTCGAGGTAGGCGAACATGCTCAGTTGCGTCGTGCCGTGCAGGATGCCGCCGGTCGGCGCCGGAGTGATGAACCGGTCCCCACGGCGCAGCACCAGGGATGCCGTGGGAGCCTCAAGCACGAAGTGGTCGGTGGTGACGAAGATCGCGTCATCCGCCCCCCGACGATGAGCCTCACGAAGGGCGGCCATGTTGACGGCGTACGAGAGCGTCTTTGCACCGAGCAGCAGCCAGGGCGCCCGTGCCGGGACCGTGGAGTCATAGCCTCGATCGAGGGTGACGACACGGATGCCGCGCGTGCGCGCAGTCGTGAAGTCAGCCGCCGGCGCGAGCGTGACCCACGCCGTGGGCGTCGGGCCGTGCTCGATGCCGCGGCTGAGGATGAGTTTGATGACCGACTCCCCCGCCGGAGCGTGCGCGGCGACCGCAGCGATAGCCGCCCGCCACTGCGCCAGGTTCGGCGCCGGAAGGTCACAGATGCGCGCGGAGTGTGCGAGCCGGTCGAGGTGGGCGCCTACTTCCTGGGGGTGACCGTCGACGACGCCGATCGACTCGAAGATCCCATCGCCGCGTTGCGTGCTCAGCTCGCCGACGCTCAAAGCGGGCGCCGTGGGATCCACCGACGCGAACGTGTCGGCGAAGTCGGTGCGGTCGGCATCCGCCTCAACGGGCTGGATCATGAGGGCGAAAGTCGTTGCCATGCGATGAGCCTACGCGGCGGGAATACCCGTCCCGGTGAGCCCGCTAGACTGTCATAGCCGGGCCGCAGTAACCCCGGGCTCCATCTTCTGCCGCTACGAGCGGCCATGCGCCGAGAGGCGTTCTGCGGCCCGGCACTTCTGTGCCGGGGCACAGGGCGCCTCTCGTCCCGCAGGGGCCCACCAGCACGGTGGCGTTCTGCGGCTCGGCACTTCTGTGCCGGGGCACAGGGCGCCTCTCGTCCCGCAGGGGCCCACCAACACGGTGGCGTTCTGCGGCCCGGCACTTCTGTACCGGGGCACAGGGCGCCTCTCGTCCCGCAGGGGCCCACCAGCACGGTGGCGTTCTGCGGCCCGGCACTTCTGTACCGGGGCACAGGGCGCCTCTCGTCCCGCAGGGGCCCACCAGCACGGTGGCGTTCTGCGGCCCGGCACTTTCGTGTCCGGGATGCCGGACGTGGCCCGATCAGGTGAGGGATTCGCGGCGCCAGAGGGCCGCGCAGGCGCTCAGATCGGATGCGTAATCGCTCAGGCGCAGTGCGCGCGTGGTGAAGGCTGCGCTGCGATCGGACTCGGTCGCGTCGTAGTCGTCGGCCAGGTAGGTCGCGCCGGCAGCCTGCACACGGCAGAACGCGGCGGCGCGATCGAGAGCTACCGCGAAGTCACCGCGGAAGAGCCCGCGCAGGATCGTGTCGACGAGCGTGACGAGCTCGTCGGGGCTTGCCGGCACGGGAGCCCCGGCGATCAGGGCATCCGCCGTGTCGAGGGCGGCGCGGCCGCGCTCGTAGGTGAGAGCCGCCGTGCTCGGGTCGTCATGGATCATCAGCTGCACGAGGTAGAGCCGCCACAGCGCCCCGGGCAGAGTCTTGGCCGGTGAGCGCGACCACAGCTCTGCGATGTCATCGATCCCGTGCTCGGCAGTGAAGGCGATGAGGCGCTCGACAACTGCATCGTCGGGCTCGGCACGGACGCGCGAGAGTAGCGCCTGTGCCGTGGAGTGCGCGACGCGAGAGACCTCTGCGGGGTCCTCGGCAGCGAACAGCCGGTCGAACAGCTCGGCAGGTCTGCGAACGGGCTTGTGATAGGGCCGGGGGTCGTCACTCACCCGCTCCAGGGTAGTCGCGATGGGCGTCGCTCAGGTCGGGATGGCGACAACAGCGTCCGAGGTCGGCTCGCCCGTCGGGGAGCCACCGGCAGGCTCGATCGTGATGGCGATGGTGTCGCCCGGCTCCATCTCGCCGTCGAGGATCCAGGTTTCGGTTCGCTGCCCACTCGCTGCGAACGCACCGGCGGGGATCGGAGACTCGTCGCCTCTCACGAACCACAGTTCGTAGCTCTGGTCGTCGGCGATCTGCGGAAGTCCGTTTGAAACGATGACGGCCTTTCCGACCGAGTCTGCCCAATAGAGCGTGGACTCGCCGCCACCTTCGATCTGCGCCGTCGCCGACTGCGCATCCGGTGCCGACTGAACCTCTTGTAGCGCGACGACCTCGGGCGGGCGATTCGCCCAGTCGTTGATGCTGACGGCGGTGAAGCCGAGCGCGACGAGAAGAACGAAGGATGCCGCGATAGCGAACATGCTCCGCATCCAGCGCGTGCGGGACTGCGTCTGAATAGCGCCGGTGCTCGGCGCCGGTGTCGCGCCGAGCGGCACGGCATCCGTCTGCGGCGCCAGCGCGACCCGCGTGAGGATGTGGTGGCGAAGCTCGGCGGGCGGATCGACCTCGGGCGCGTAGTCGGCAAGCGCGGCAGCGGTCTCGAGGTCGCGCTCGGCGATGCCGCGCCACTCCGGATGCATCGCGAGAGCCAGGTCGAAGGCCTGCTGCTGCTCAGCGTCGAGAGCGCCGAGGGCAGACGCCGCCGACAGCTCGGCGAACTCCTGCTCGTTCATGAGGCCACCCCCATTTCTGCTCTCAGGCGCGACAAGCCGTCACGCATCCGGGTCTTCACTGTTCCCAGCGGCGCCCCCACCAGTGCCGCAATCTCGCTCTGACTGTAACCCCCGAAATACGCGAGGGTGAGGGCCTCGCGTTGTGATTCGGGAAGGGCGGTGAGTGCCTCTGTTACTCGTCGGCTCTCGATCCGCAGTTCCGCCTGCTCGGCGACGCCATCGTGAGCGACGTCGATGTCACGGAACCCGACCCTGATGTCGCGATCGACGCTCGCCTGCGAAGCCCGCACGCGGTCGACGGCTCGGCGGTGTGCGATCGTGAGCACCCAGGATCTGCCCTGGCCTTTGTTCGGAGCGAAGCGCGCGGCGGATTGCCACACCTCCAGGAATACCTCCTGCAGAACCTCCTCGCTCTGCGAGCGGTCGACCACGACGCGCAGGATGAGTCCGAAGACCCGAGACGACAGCATGTCGTAGAGGCTCGCGAAAGCCTCGTGATCGCCGTGCGGGATGCGCTCAAGAAGCTCCGCGACGTGATCGACGGCGCCCGCCCCGTCGTCTGGCACGTCCATGCCGTCGATCACCATGGGTCCAGCATGCCGCAAGAAATTCCCATCCGATGTCGACGCGCTTCCGAAGACCCCTGTGTAGGCCGCCACGAGCGGACGACCACGAGCCCTGACGAGGCTCCGACAACACCGGAGGAACAATGTTGATCACCAAGAAGTCGCGCGTCGCAGCTGGCGCCTCGCTGGCGTTCGTCGCCGCACTCGCCCTTTCCGCCTGCTCCACCGCCAGCACGGGGGACATGGACGACGAGATGGCGCAGACGCCGATGACCGAGCAGACCACCCCCATGGATGACATGGAGGAAATGGATGCCACCGCCTACCTCGTGGGCTCCGGCTGCGCTGCGTATGCCGAGGCTGTGCCCTCGGGCGCCGGCTCCGTCGATGGCATGGCGATGGACCCGGTTGCCACCGCGGCATCCAACAACCCGCTACTGACCACGCTCACCGCAGCAGTGAGCGGCGGACTGAACCCCGACGTGAACCTCGTCGACACCCTCAACGGTGGCGAGTTCACTGTCTTCGCTCCGGTCGATGACGCGTTCGCGAAGATCGACCAGGCCACGATCGACACACTGTCGACCGACTCGGATCTGCTGACCTCGATCCTGACGTACCACGTCGTTCCCGGTCAGATCCTGCCCGAGGACCTTCCCGGCACCCACACCACGGTGCAGGGCGCTGACGTTGAGGTGACCGGTTCGGGCGACAACCTCATGGTGGGCGACGCCATGGTCATCTGCGGTGGCGTTCAGACCGCCAACGCTGTCGTGTACCTCGTCGACACGGTGCTCATGCCTCCCATGTGAGCGCCTGTCGGCGATCCCCCAGGGTGGAGGGACGCGAGGCCGCCGTCATCTTCGGATGCGGCGGCCTCGTCGTTTCTGTGGCATGCGCCGCGCCTCGATTCATTCGCCGGGCCGCCGCCACACGACACCCGGGAACCGTCCGAAGTCGCCGTCGAACGTCACGACCTCTGCGCGATTCTCGATCGCTAGAGCGGCGAGGTGAGCATCCATGACGAGGTTTCCGCCGGTTCCCACGTCGGCGAGAAGCATGCGCATCCGATCGGAGTGTCCGGCGCCGGGCTCGGGGCTGATGACGCTGGGTCGATTCATCCACCCATTGAGGATGTCGAAGGCGTCATCGACCGGCAGTGGATTCGGGTAGATCCGCGAACTTGTGGCCAGGCGAACAAACGCCAACGCGCAAACCCACGGGATCGCGACAGTCTCCCGCGAGCTCAGAGCCGTGTCGAGCCACGTCTTCGCCCGTGCGTGATGACGCGCATCGGCGTCCACGGCATAGAGCAGGACGTTGGCGTCAACGAGTTTCACTTCGCGAGCTCTTGCTTCTGCATGATGGCCTCGTCTTCGAGGTCGGCCGCGACAGCCAGAGCACGGTCCAAGGGGACTCGAGCCTCGCCGAACCTGTGAACCGGAGTTTCGTAAGCGTCCACCGGATCGGGGTCCAGACCAGCGAGTATTGCCGAGTTCACCGCATCCTTGAACGAAAGGCCACGTTCGCGCATGACCCTGCGCACGGCTTCCTCAGCAGCTGAGGTCAGCGTGATCGTGGTTCGCACATCTGCATCTTAGCATCACACGATTTGATGCGTTGATGCAGCGCATGAGACGCTCCGCAGCAGTGTCGCAAATCGGATGCCGCGCACGAAGTAGGCTGGGAGGTCTGGGGCCTGTAGCTCAGTCGGTAGAGCATCGGACTTTTAATCCGCGGGTCGAGGGTTCGAGCCCCTCCGGGCCCACCATGTCACGACCGGGCGCGTTGGCGTTCCGAAAGGACGGACTCGGCGCTCTGTAGCGTTGCGGTCAGCCGCGCGAGTTCGGCGTCATCGACAGAAAGAGCCGAGAGCAAACGCGCCCATGCCGCTCGAACGCGGGCGAGATGGTCGCGCGACTCGTCGGTGACGGTGATGCGCACGGTGCGTCCGTCGCGCGGGTCAGGGTTCCGGCGAATCAAGCCCTTTCGCTCCAGCTCGCGCAGCGTCGTACTGGCATTGCTGCTCTTGAGGGAGAGGTCGGCGGCAAACCCGGACGATGTAATACCCGGATTCCGGTCGATGTGCTGCATCGCGAGCGCCTCCAGCGGCGTGAGCGCGATCGCACCCGACTCTTCAGGCGTGAGGGCGTGCAGCTTTCGCGCCACGCTCAGCACGACATCCGCAAGGTCGGCAAGCGCATCGACTCTCGTCATTCTGCTATCCTTACATACCTATTTCTACATAGCTATCTAGTGAGGGGCAGCATGCCCGAGACGACTCCCCGATCGGCAGTGAGCGCGCCGCTACTCATCACGCTCGCACTCTTGTCGACTGCCGCACCGTTCGCCACCGATCTGTACCTCTCTGCGTTCCCGGCAATGACCGCCGACCTCGGCACGACTGCCGCTGGAGTGCAGTTGTCGCTCACCGCGTTTCTGCTCGGCGCCGGCATCGGCCAGCTCGTGTTCGGGCCACTCTCCGACCGCGTGGGCCGGTACGGCCCACTGCTTATCGGCCTTGCTCTCTACATTGCAGCAAGCGCCGCAGCAGCGCTTGCCCCCACGATTACTGCACTCATCGTCGCCCGTCTCGTGCAGGGCCTCGCTGGCTCGGCCGGGATGGTCATCGGCCGCGCGATTATCTCGGACCTCGCGCACGGCGCCGAGGCAGCCCGCGCCATGGCAATCATGATGCTGGTCGGCGGCATCGCCCCCATCGTCGCGCCGTTCGCCGGAAGCCTGTTGGCCGAGCCGCTCGGATGGCGCGGACTGCTCTGGATCGTGACCGGTGTCGGGGTTGTCACCGTCCCGCTGGTGCTGCTCTTCGTCCGCGAGACCCACCCGCGTACTGTCCGCGAGCAGCACCGCATGCACGCATCCGCACCCGGCGCGCGACTCCTCTCGCGTCGCTACCTGGGCTACGCCGGAGCCTTCGCGTTCGGGTTCGCGACCCTGATGGCATACATCTCGGCGTCGCCGTTCCTGTATCAGTCGATGATGGGCTTCACAGAGGTGCAGTATGGGCTGGCCTTCGCTCTCAATGCCATCGCCCTGACCGCATCCAGCATCGTCGGAACCCGCCTCACCCACCGCATCAGCGTCGCCCGCCTGTTGCAGGTGGGGCTGCTGTGGAACCTCGCTGCCATCCTCGTGCTGCTCATACTGGTACTCACAGGTGTTCCAGCGATCTGGCTCGCCTTACCCGTCCTCGCCGCAGTGGCTTCCGTGGGCCTTGTTCTCGGGAATGCCTCAGCGCTCGCGCTGGATGTCGTGCGTGCGCGCGCAGGCACAGGATCCGCCTGGCTCGGCTTCCTGCAGTTCAGCCTTGCTGGCCTCGTCTCACCGCTGGTGGGAATCGGCGGGGAAGCCACCGCGGTGCCCCTCGCCCTCACGATGCTTGCGGCATCCGTCGTGGCGAACGCGGCTTTCCTCATCGCGCGAGGTGCACCGGAACGCGGGCGCAACCCGCAGCCGCAGCTCCCGGCGACGACCTGAGAGCGTTCAGCACAGTTGCCGCCTCCTGCGCGCGACGGGACGGGTTAGGCCGATTCAACAGGATCGCCAACACGAAGGGTTCCGCCGCCACTCTCGGGAAGGAGGAGCACTCCCAGAGTCGGCGCGGACTGCCCGAACTCTCGCGTAAGGATGCGCAGCAGCGGGGCATCCTGCAGCCCGGTGTCGGGGTTCGCCATGATCGCAGCGCACCGCACGATAGGCCGCTGGACTGCGAAGATGACGTCGCCGATCCGAACCCTCCCCTGCCACTCAAGCTCGCGCCACGGCGGAATGCCCTCGATCACGACATTCGAGCGGAACCGGCGATCATCGACAACGGCATCGGCGGCGCGACCGAGGTCCACGACGGATGCCGCCGCATGAACCGACACATACCCGCGGGGCCGATCCTGAAACTGCGAGGTCACACCGTCACCGATAAGGCGCAGGGGAAGCCTCCCCGGGCGCTTGAGATGCCGCACGTCGGGAGTCTCACGCAGCCACGCGGTGACGGCATCCTCGATCTGGCGGCGACCCGCGTCGTCGAGCACGGCATCCACGAGCACGCGCTCGCCGTCACGGATCGCGAGGTGACCCCGGTCGCTGTCGTAGCTCAGCCGCAGGCGCGCGAGCGAGGGCATATCCATGAGCGCAAGGCCGCGTTTCTTCGGCCAGTACTCGAGCCCCTCCTCGTCCTCGGGCTCAACGGCATCCGCAAACCGGAAGGCGAGCACCCGATCACCCTCGACGCGCCCGTCGTCCTGCACCACGATCCGCTCGCGCGGTTCCGGCGTGAATCCCTTGACCGGGTAGCGATAGAGGGCGGCGACAGATGCCATGCCGCCATCGTGCCACGCGCGTCACCCGATACCGTCCAATAGACTGCGATCAATGGATGTCGGAACGGATGCCGCGCTCACATCGCTGGGCGACCCGACCCGCGCCCGCATCCTGAACCTCATGCGCTCGTCGCCTGACGGTCGCGTGCTCGTCGGACGGCTCGCGACCGAGCTTGGACTGCGCCAGCCGACCGTCAGTCACCACATGAAGACCCTCCTTGCCGACGCGATCGTGATCCGCGAGCCCGAGGGACGCCAGGTCTGGTACTCGATCGCACCCGATGCCGCCGACCGCGTCGATGCGATCCTGGGTCGGCCACGCGAGGCGGCATCCGTCGATCTGGACCGAATCGTGACTGACCTCGACGCGCGATTCGGCGAGCGCGTCGACGCCCACCGGATTCGCGAGGTCGTCACCGACAGCCACGAACGTCTCTCGGCGACGGATGCCCCGCTCCTGGCATCCCGCACCTTCTCGTTCGCCGCGAGCAGGCTCGACGCGCTGGCCACGGCATCAGCGAGACCGTCGGATACCACCCCGAGCGTGCTGTTCGTGTGCGTACAGAATGCCGGCAGATCACAGCTCGCGGCCGGCATCCTGCGCCACCTTGCCGGCGACACCGTCACGGTGCGCACAGCCGGATCCGAACCGACGACCGACGTCCGTTCCACAATCGTGACCGCGCTGGATGAGATCGGAGTCTCGATCGGCAACGAGTTCCCGAAGCCACTGACCGACGAAGCAGTTCGCGCCGCGGATGTCGTCATCACAATGGGATGCGGCGACGCCTGCCCGATCTATCCCGGAACGCGATACCTCGATTGGGAGCTCGAGGATCCCGTCGGCAAGCCCCTCGCAGCCGTGCGCGGCATCCGTGACGACATCGACCGACGTGTCAGGGAGCTTCTTGCGGAGCTCCGCTCCGGCGAGAAAGTGAACACTCGCTGAACCAGCGCCGTCACGGCTTCCCAAATAGATAGATAGCCATCTATGCTTTTCTCATCCCGAGAAAGGTGAACCCCATGTCGACAACCCCTCCCGTCGTCCTGTTCGTCTGCGTCCACAACGCCGGCCGTTCGCAGATCGCCGCCGGATACCTGCAGGCCCTTGCCGGCGACCGCGTCGAGGTCCGCTCCGCCGGATCCCAGCCGAAGGATCAGATCAACCCCGTCGCCGTGCAGGTTATGGCCGAAGAGGGCATCGACATCGCGAACAACGCGCCAAAAGTGCTCACTGTCCAGTCCGTGCAGGAGTCCGACGTCGTCATCACGATGGGATGCGGCGACGCCTGCCCGATCTACCCTGGCAAGCGCTACGAAGACTGGCAGCTCGACGACCCCGCCGGTCAGGATGTCGAGACCGTGCGCCGCATCCGAGATGAGATCCGGGGCCGCGTCGAGAGCCTGCTGTCCGAGATCGCGCCCGCAGCGTGACTCTCGCTCCCCTGGTCCGCCGCGCGATCGCCGAGTTCCTCGGCACCGGACTGCTCGTCACGGTCGTTGTCGGCTCAGGCATCATGGCAACGCGGCTGACGTCGGATGTCGGCATCCAGCTGCTCGCCAACAGCATCGCCACGGCGCTCGGGCTGTCGGTTCTGATCTTGATGTTCGGCACGATCTCAGGCGCTCATTTCAACCCGGCTGTGTCGCTCGTGGACTGGTTCCTCGGGCGCCGCCGCCGCGTCGGGCTCTCAGCACCGATGCTCGGGATCTACGCGCTCGTCCAGATCGCGGGAGCCGTCGGCGGAGCCGTTCTCGCCAACGTCATGTTCGATGTTCCGACGAGCCTGTCAACCACCGACCGCGCGACCCCGGCAACGCTGATCGCGGAAGTCGTCGCGACCTTCGGACTCGTGCTGCTCATCGTCGCCCTCGCCCGCACCGGGCGCGGCGCGGCAGCAGCCCCAGCCGTGGGCGCCTATATCGGCGCGGCGTACTGGTTCACCAGCTCGACCTCGTTCGCCAACCCCGCCGTCACGATCGGGCGCCTGTTCACCGACACCTTCGCGGGGATCGGGCCGTCGTCGGTGCTTCCATTCATCGCCGCGCAGCTTGTCGGCGCAGCGCTCGCGGTCGGCGCTGCGATGCTCCTCTTCCCGCACGTCACGGATGCCGCCGAAGAGATCGTCATCCCGCACACGGATGCCGAAGCCGATGCCTCGGCCGTTCACCCTCGCGATCGTCCTGCCTCGTAGAATCCGGCCGTGACCGCAGGCGCCCCCGATACCGCCGCCGCTTCGTCTCGCGGTTCGGTCGCCGAAGTGTTCTGGGCTTTCCTGCGCCTGGGTGTCACCTCGTTCGGGGGCCCCATCGCCCACCTCGGCTACTTCCGTGACGACCTCGTGGCACGGCGCCGGTGGATGACCGACAAGGCGTACGCCGACCTCGTCGCCCTGTGTCAGTTCCTGCCCGGCCCCGCCTCGAGCCAGGTCGGCTTCGCGATGGGCCTGCACCGCGCCGGCCCGCTTGGCGCCCTCGCCGCGTTCCTCGCTTTCACGTTGCCCTCGGCGATCCTCATGGTCGCCTTCGCGTTCGGCGCCACGCTCTTCGAGGGTGCCGTCGGTATCGGGCTGCTGACCGGGCTAAAGATCGTCGCGGTGGCGATCGTCGCGCAGGCGGTCTGGGGAATGGCGAAGACCCTCGCCCCCGATGCCCGGCGCGCCTCGATCGCCGTCGTCGCGGCAGTCGTCGCGCTCCTTCTCGCGGGGTCGATCGGACAGGTCCTCGCGATCGTTCTCGGCGCGGTCGCCGGTCTCCTCCTGTACCGATCCGTACCGACAGCGCTCGGCGACACCGGTCTCATGCGCTTCCCGGTATCGCGCACAGCGGGAATCACCACCCTGGTTGCGTTCGTCGTCATCCTGCTCGGGATGCCGATTCTCGCCGCGCTCACCGGCGGCGGCGCACTCACCCTGTTCGACACGTTCTACCGCGCCGGCGCTCTCGTCTTCGGCGGCGGCCACGTCGTCCTTCCGCTGCTCCAGGCGGGTGTGGTCGAGACCGGTTGGGTAAGCCCCGAGCAGTTCCTTGCCGGCTACGGCGCGGTGCAGGCGATGCCCGGGCCGCTGTTCACCTTCTCGGCCTACCTCGGTGCGCTCTCAACCGTCGGGCCGGGCGGCGTGCTGGGCGCCGCTATCGCGCTGGTCGCGATCTTCCTCCCCGGCTTCCTGCTGCTGGTCGGTGTGCTGCCATTCTGGAACGCGCTGCGCACCCGAACCTGGATGCAGTCGCTCATGCGCGGCGCGAACGCCGCCGTGGTCGGCATCCTGGCCGCAGCCCTCTACGACCCGCTCTTCACGACGGGGATCGTCGGCGCAGGGTCGTTCAGCCTCGCACTCGTGTGCTTCGTTCTGCTGGTCGCCTGGAAACTGCCACCCTGGGCAGTCGTGATCGTCGGGGGCGCCGGCGGAAT
Organism: Microbacterium schleiferi; assembly: GCF_038150145.1. Lineage (GTDB taxonomy): Bacteria > Actinomycetota > Actinomycetes > Actinomycetales > Microbacteriaceae > Microbacterium > Microbacterium schleiferi_B. Next base: position 23,436 of record NZ_JBBWSA010000007.1, on the reverse strand, counting down.
CCTGCTGACGGTTCTGCGTATCGCGTGAAGGCCGCGTGAGCAGGCCTGAAGCTCTCACGCACCCCACCCCGAACCGCTGCAGCGGACGTACGATGGCGCCATGCCGTACATCCTCGGAGTCCTGGTCCTCGCCGTCGCCGCCGCGATCGGCGTCTCGTGGCGGTTCCTGACGGCAGATGAGCGCACCAAGCCACACAACGACATGTTGCGCGCCGGTCAGTCACCCGAGATCAGGCCGAACGACGCGGCCCTGCGAGCTCAGGGCAAGGCGGCGTGGACGCGGATGTCGGGCGGCGCCTGAGCGAGCCCCGCTTCAGATCGGGATCTCGACCAGTTCCGCTCCGGCGTACGCGACCTCGGCGAGCGCGGCGTCACTCGACTCGGCAGCAACCCCCGCGATGAGGTTCGTGATCACCCGCACCCGCCTGCCGTGAGCAATGGCATCCAGAGCCGAGGCCCTGACGCAGTAATCAGTGGCGATCCCGGCCACATCCACCTCGAGGATGCCGTGCTCGGTCAGCAGATCCGACACCTTGGCGCCGTCATCCGTCGTCCCCTCGAACAGCGAGTAAGCCGGTTCACCCTGCCCCTTCTTCACATGGTGGGTGACGGATGCCGTGTCGAACGCCGGATCGTACTCGGCGCCCTCCGTGCCGCTGACGCAGTGGACGGGCCAGGTGTCGACGAAGTCGGGCTCGGGATGAAAGTGCCCGCCATTGTCATGATCGGCATGATGCCAGTCGCGCGAGGCGACGATGATGTCGTACTCCTCGGCGTGCGTGACGAGGTATCGCGAGATCCGTTCGGCAACGGCATCCCCGCCCTCGACACCGAGCGCCCCGCCCTCGGTGAAGTCGTTCTGGACATCGACGATGAACAGTGCCTTACCCATGCCTCGAGGCTACGCTCGTTCACCCGTCGTCGGAATGCCGGGACTCCCGCACCGCACGACGACTGAGCGGCTGCGACGCCCCCTCGGTCGGGCTTGCCCCCACGGGTTGAGGCTCGCGCGGGTCGCGGACCGTACCGTCGGTCTCGGGCCCATGCCGCCACAGCTTGGAGGGCCACCAGATCGCCCGCCCGATGTCGTATGCCAGGGCGGGCACGAGCAGGGAACGCACGACGAAGGTGTCGAGCAGCACACCGAATGCGACGATGAACGCCAGCTGGGCGAGGAACAGGATCGGGATGACTCCGAGCGCCGCGAAGGTCGCGGCCAGCACGAGACCGGCAGAGGTGATGACGCCGCCCGTTGCGACGAGACCGCGCAGGATGCCGCGCCTCGTCCCGTGCACGAGCGATTCTTCGCGCACGCGAGACATCAAGAAGATGTTGTAGTCGACGCCGAGAGCGACGAGGAACACGAATCCATACAGCGGGACCGCCGGGTCTGCGCCCGGGAATCCGAGGACGTAGTCGAAGACGAGCGCGCTGACGCCCAGAGCCGAACCGAACGACACGACAACCGTGAGGATCAGCAGGACCGGCGCGAGCACTGCGCGCAGGAGCAGCATCAGGATCAGCAGGATGACGACCAGCACGATCGGGATGATGACGGTGCGATCTCGGATCGAGGTGTCGTTCGAATCGACATCCGTCGCCGTGACACCGCCGACCAGCGCGACACCGTCGCCGAACTCGTCGGTGAATGCGACGCGAAGATCGCGCACAGTCTGCTCCGCCTCGACCGAGTCCGCGGCATCCGTCAATGTCGCGATCACGAGCACGTCACCGTCCGAAACCGTGGGATTCGGGGCCGGAGTACCCGGCGGCCCGACCGCCGTGAAGACCGGCTCGCCGTTCTCGACCGAGACCGGCGCCTGTCCACTCGGTGAGTCCTCGGAAGCGACAGAGACCGAGTCGATACCGGCACTGTCATCGAGGACGGTGACGGCAGTGGCGAGTTCGCTCTCGGGAACGATGACGTACACGGGGCTGCCGGATCCCGCCGGGAAGTACTCGGCGAGCACATCCTGGCCGTCTCGCGCCTCGGAGTAACCCAGGACGAGGTCGCTGGATGCCACCCCATCCGCTTTGAACTGGGTGACGCCGAGCGCAGCAACCAGCAGCGCAATCGTCGTGATGATCCAGACCGGGCGCGACCGTCGGGCGATGAGTCGCGCCTGGCGTGGCCAGAATCCCTTGACCGGCTTGGTGAAGTCGTCGGGAAGCTCCGCCAGACCGTGCTTCGGGATGAACGGCCAGAAAGCTACGCGGCCGAAGAGGGCGAGCAGCGCCGGCAGGAAGGTCAGGGCAGAGAGCATCGCGAACGCGATACCGATCGAGGCGATGGGGCCGAGCGCCCGGTTGGTCGCAAGATCGGATAGCAACAGGATGAGCAGACCCGCGATCACAGTGCCGCCCGACGCGAGGATCGGCTCGAACGATCCCTTCCAGGCGCGCAGCGTCGCGTTCCATCGGGGCTGACCCTCGCCAATCGCCTCTCGGAACCTCGCAACATAGAGCAGCGCATAGTCCGTTGCCGCACCGATGACGAGGATGAACAGGATGCCTTGAACCTGCCCGTTGAGAACGAACACACCGGCGTAGGCGAGCCACCACACCACCAGCAGCGCGACCGTCAGCGCGAAGGTCGAGGTCATCAGCACGAGGATCGGCAGGAGGGGCGATCGGTAGACGATCACGAGGATGACGAACACCGCCACCAGCGCGACGATGAGCAACAGTCCGTCGATGCCAAGGAAGCCCTTGACGAGGTCGGAGGTGAAGCCCGCCGGCCCCGTAACCCACCCCTCGAGCGGAGCCTGCAGCTCGTCGGCGACGAGAGTGCGGATCTCTTCGACAATCTCGCGCACTTCACCCGACGAGTCGATCGGGATGAAGACCTGCACCGCTTCGCCGTCATCCGAGACCACCGGTGGCGATACGCCATCGAGCACGCCGTCGATGTTTGCGATGTCGTCGACGAGGGTCTGAACCTCGGCGAGTTGGTCATCGGTGAGCTCACCGTCGCCCGTGACAACGAGGACGGCGGGGATTGCTTCGTCACCCAAGAAATCCGGCAGTCGCTCGGCCACGCGCGTTGCGTCCGCGCTCTCCGGGAGGAAGCTCGACTGGTCGTTGCTGGCGACCTCGTCGACCTTTCCGAAGTAGGGTCCGCCGACCGAGCCGACGACCACCCAGATCAGGACGAGAAGTGCGGGGATGCCGATTCGCAACCACCGCGACGGACGCAGACGCTCTTTCACTGGACCCATATCGCTAGTTTATCTAGCTAATGGGGTGCAGACGCAACCCCTATCGTGGACGGATGGTATCGGCATCCGTCGCTCTCGTGGGGGCGTTCGTGTACGGAGCCGCGGATTTCTTCGGCGGGTTGGCGGCTAGACGCTTGCGCTCGATCGTCGTGACGGCGACCGCCGCCCTGAGTGGGCTCGTTGTTCTGTTCGCGCTGGTACCCCTCCTCGGGGCGAGGTGGAACATCGAGGATGTCGCCTGGGGTGCCCTCTCCGGCGTCTTCGGCGTGATCGCCATCGTCTTGCTCTACGCGTGCCTCGCGATCGGCCCCATGAGCATCCTCTCTCCCGCGACCGCAGTCACCGGGGCTATCGCACCGATGATCTGGGGTCTCACGATCGGAGGTGAGAACCTCACAATCACGGGATACGCGGGGCTCGGCGTCGCCTTGGTCGCCGTTGTGCTCGTTGGGTTCATTCCCGGTCAAGGGGCAGTGAGGCCGTCCGGGCGCGGACTCGTGATGGCCGTGGGGTCAGGGCTCGCTATCGGGGCTTTCCTCATCGCTCTCGATCAGGCCGGCGACGACAGCGGTCTGGTGCCGATGATCGCCAACCGAGCGACGAACTCGCTCATCACGACGATCGTCGTCACGGTGATGATCATCTCGGCCGTGCGGCACGGACAAGGCGCAGCATCCGCCCTGCGAGCGGGCGGGACCGAGCTCGGCGCCACACCCACCGGCCACGCCGATCTCGAGCACGCGCGCATGAACGTGATGACCCCGACGCGATCCGGTCCTGCAGGTTGGGGACTCGCCGTCGTGTGTGGCGTGCTCGATGTCATCGCGAACGTTCTGCTTCTGGCCGCCCTACGCCTCGGGGATCTCTCTATCGTGGCGGCACTTACTGCGCTCTACCCGGCCGGGACAATCCTGCTCGCCGCCGTCGTGCTTCGCGAGCGCGTCGCGGCCGTCCAATGGCTGGGTCTTGCCCTGGCCCTGAGCGCCGGCGTGCTGCTGGCGCTTGCCTGAGGCAGGCTCAGCCCTCGAGGAACAGCAGCACGACCGAGACGACAAGGCCGATGAGCGCGAGCGCCGCGAAGCCTGCGGTCAGGCGAGCAAGCGAGCGCACCAACGGCGACGTCCGGGAGACCCGGACGGTATCGTGCCGGCCGAGGCGCGCCCACAGCTCGACCTCTTCATCGTGCACGGTCGCGCCGGGCGGGAGCGGGGCTTCGCCCAGGATGCCGCTCTCGTCGAACCACCGCACCACCTCTCCGGCGGGCGTTGTCGTAACGACGGCCCGGACAGGCACCCAGGACCCATCGGCGACCCAGACGATCAACGCCATGATCCCGAGAAGAAGAGCCGCGCCAAGCCCGATCCAGGTGTAGATCTCGAGAGCAATAGCAAGCGCGGGGGGCACGGTGCTCATTCTCGCAGGGAGCGAGGGCTCGCTCCCCCCACGATGAACGAAAGAGACCGCCCTACGGACGGTCTCTTCTCGTTCAGAGCCACCTAAGGGAATCGAACCCTTGACCTATTCATTACGAGTGAATCGCTCTGCCGTCTGAGCTAAGGTGGCGTGATCGCTCGCGCGATGCACGATCAACGATCTTACCGTGTCCCCACCCGGCCTGTGACCACGGGTCGCTACTCGCAGACGAGGCCGTCGGGCGGCACGATGCCGTCGATGAAATAGGCCTCGATGGCGTCATCCACGCAGGCATTGCCCTTGTTGTACCCGGTGTGCCCTTCACCCACACGTGTGATGAGCACGCCCGACTCGAGTTGATCGGCCAGCGCGACCGACCAGTCGTAGGGTGTGGCGGGGTCGCCGGTCGTGCCGATCACCACGATCGGCTCAGCTCCAGCCGCCGTGATCGGCTCCCGAACACCGGTCGGCGCATAGGGCCACACCTCGCACAGGTCGACACCTTCCCAGTAGGGGGCGATGGTCGGGGCCTGCTGGGCGATAGCCGCCTGAGAGGCAGCGTGCTCGGCATCCGTCTCGTCGGCCGGGTAATCCATGCAGTTGTAGGTGAGGAACGCCTCGGTCGAGTTGTCGAGATACTGTCCGTCCTGGCGGTTGTAATAGAAGTCGGCGAGAGAGAACGCGGCGCTCGCATCGCCCTGCAGCACATCGGTGAGCGCCTGCGTCAGGTACGGCCAGCTCTCTTGCGCGTACAGCGCGGTGACGATCGCCGTCACCAGCGAGTCGGCACCCAGCATCCGGCCGTCGCTGTTGGGGATCGGGTCGCGGTCGACGCTTGCCAGCAGGATCGCGAGGTCTCCCATGGCTTCATCAACCGAACCACTGAACGGGCAGTCGCTCTGCCCCACACACGAGGCCATGTAGGCACGGAGCGCGTTCTCGAAGCCAATAGCCTGTTGCGTGGACACATCCAGCCCGCTCAGCGAGGGATCGATCGCGCCGTCGAGCACGAGACGGCCGACACGATCGGGGTAATGCTTCGCGTAGGTGGCCCCAAGGAACGTCCCGTACGAGTAACCGAGATAGTTGAGCTTTTCGTCGCCGAGCACGGCGCGCAGCAGATCCATGTCCTGCGCCGCATTCTCGGTAGTGATGAAGGGCAGGATGCCGTCGCTGTTCTGCTCACACGCGGCAGCGAACGTCTTCTGCCGCTCAACGACGAACGCGTCCCATTCCGCGGATCGGCGCTGCCCGGGCGGGATGTCGAAGACGAACGAATCCATGCCCGCGGCATCCAGGCAGGTGACGGCAGTGGATTCGCCGACGCCCCGAGGATCGAACCCGATGACGTCGTAGTTCTCTTGCAGAGCCTCTCCGACGGCGAAGTCCAGCGAACTGCGCACGAGATCCACGCCGCTCGCTCCCGGCCCGCCGGGATTGGTCAGAAGGGACCCGAGCGGTTCGCCGTCGGTTGCGGCGTGACGGATGACGGAGAGATCGATCGTCCCCGCCTCAGGGTCGCTCCAGTCGAGGGGTGCCGTGACGGTGGTGCAGTCGAAGTCGCCACCGCAGTCGGTCCAGTCGAGCGTCTGCTGATAGAAGGGCAACAGGTCTGCGGCTACCCCGTCGGTGATCGGCGTTGGCGAGCGGTGCGGGGCAGCGCTCTGATCCGGCATCGGGATGAGGTAGCACCCGGCGAGCGCGACAGTTGCCGCTACCGCCAGGGCGCTCGCGGTCAGGATGCGTCGAGTGAGGCGTGTGGTCATGGTGTCCTTCCCGACGAGACGGTGATGAGCAGGCTCTCGAGAGCGAGGGTGGGCGCGACGTTCTGTTCAAGGTTCCGGCGCGTGCGAGCGATCTCGTCGAGCACGACGAGCGTCCGCTGCGGCGACCACGCCCCCGCGAGGGCCCGGAGGTCGGCATCCATCTCCCGGTTGATCAGGATGCTCTCCCCTGCCGCGTCGACCCTGCCGAACTGGATCATGAGCACATCGCGGTACAGAGACTGCAGATCTGTGAGGACACGATCGATACCGTCACGCAGGCTCCTGGTCGCGCGGCGCTTCTGATCCTCTTCGAGCGCGGTGATCTGCGCCCGGACGGCGGGGGGAATAGCGGCACCCTCTGCGATCCCGAGGGTGCGCTTCAGGCTCTCGCGTTCCGCCTCGTCGCGCTCGACGGTGAGCGCCTTGGCGTCATCCGTCGCCGCCTGAACGATGCGACCCGCCACATCGACGGCATCGCCGACACTTCGGACGCCGAGCGCCGCGCGCAGCGTCAGGTCTCGACGGGCGCGAGCCTCGGCATCCATGGCAAGGCGCTGCGCCATCCCGATGTGCCGTTGCGCGTGTCGGGCTGACTGCTCAGCGGTGACCGGATCGGCTCCCGTGCGCTGCGCGATGAGCGCCGCCACATCGGCGACATCGGGCTCGCGCAGGCGCACCACCCGCACCCGGGAACGGATGGTGGGAAGAAGGTCCGCGTCGCTGGGTGCGCACAGCACCCACACGGTGCGCTCGGGGGGCTCTTCGAGCGCCTTGAGCAGAACGTTGGAGGTGCGCTCGGCCATCCGGTCGGCATCCTCGACGATGATCACCCGGTAGCGACCGAGCGAGGGGGCGAAGTACGCGCGCTCGACGAGCTGGCGCGCTTCATCGATGCGGATGATGACCTGCTCGGTGCGGAGCACTGTCACGTCGGGGTGGGTGCGCGCGATCACCTGACGCATCGTCACTTCGTCGCCCGGGTCCGCAATGAGTGCTGCCGCGAACGCCGCAGCGAGGGTCGAGCGGCCAGAGCCGGGTGGACCCGTGATCAGCCAGGCGTGCGCGAGTGAGTCGGGGTCGGATGCCGCGGCCTGGAATTGCGCGACGGCCTCCGGCTGCCCCCACACGGCGCCCCACGGAACTACCTGTTCGGGGGGCGCTTGCTGCATGCAGACCAGCGTAGCTGCGGCATCCGACGATCTGCCGTGAGTCACCGGGGCGGCCTACGTCACCGAGCGAGCAGAGCCGTCACCCTCGCGCGGACCGCCTCGGCGATCTCGCCTGCCGGGAGCGAGGCATCCAGCACGAGGAAGCGCTCGGGTTCAGCGGCAGCCAGCGCAAGGTACTCGGCACGCACGCGGGCATGGAACTCGTCACGCTCTGCCTCAAGCCGGTCAAAGGGCTTGTCGGCGGCGTCGAGCCGCGCGCGAGCTGCCTCGGGGTCGAGATCCAGCAGCACGGTGAGGTCAGGAAGCAACCCTCCGGTAGCCCAGAGCGACAGGTCGCGGATCTCGTCGCGACCCAATACCCGACCCGCGCCCTGGTAGGCGACGGACGAGTCGAGGTAGCGGTCCTGGATGACTACCTCGCCCCGCGCGAGAGCCGGGCGCACCACCGTGGCGATGTGATGAGCTCGGTCGGCTGCGTAGAGCAGCGCTTCGGCACGCGGCGACACCTCGCCTCGATGGTGCAGGACGATGTCACGGATGAGCACACCGACCTCGGTCCCGCCGGGTTCGCGCGTGCGCACCACGATGCGGCCCTCAGACTCGAGCCAGTCGCGAAGCAGGCTTGCCTGCGTGGTCTTGCCCGACCCGTCACCGCCCTCGAGGGTGATGAACAGTCCCGGTGAGGTCACTTCTTGGCCGTCGTCTTGCGCGTCGTCGTGGCGCGCTTGGTCGTGCGCTTGGGTGCTGGCCCCTTCGCGCGTTTGTCAGCGAGCAGCTGCACGGCACGCTCGAACGTCACATCATCGACCTGTTCACCGCGCGGAATCGTCGCGTTGGTCTCACCGTCGGTGACGTAGGGTCCGAACCGGCCGTCGCGCAAGCGGATCGGCTTGCCGCTGGTCGGGTCGGCCTCGAACTCCTTGAGCGCACTCGACGCGCGGCGGGCACCGTACTTCGGCTGGGCATAGAGTTCGAGCGCCTGCTCGAGCGTGATGTCGAAGATCTGCGCCTCACTCTCGAGCGAGCGCGAGTCGGTGCCCTTCTTCAGGTACGGACCGAATCGACCGTTCTGCGCCGTGATCTGCTCGCCCGAGGCGGGATCCTCACCCACGACACGCGGCAGATCGAGCAGGCGCAGCGCCGTCTCGAGGTCGATCGTGTCCACCGACATCGACCGGAACAGTGACGCCGTGCGGTTCTTCGGGGCAGCGCTCTTCGCGGTGGACTTCTTGCCCTTCGCCGCGGGCGCCGGCTCAGCCGGTGCTGTCTCGAGAACCTCACCGGTCTCCGGGTCAACGACCGCGGCGGCCTCGGGCTCGGTTTCTTCGATGTAGGGGCCGAATCGGCCATCCTTGACGACGACGAGCTTGCCGTTGGCGGGGTTCTCGCCGAGGACGCGGTTGCCGGCGACCGGGGCGTCGATCAGTTCCTGTGCCTTCTCGGGCGTGAGCTCGTCGGGCGCGAGGTCGTCGGGAACGTTGACGCGGCGCGGGTCGGCATCCGGGTTCGCAGGGTCGATGACCTCGAGGTAGGGCCCGTACTTGCCGACACGCAGGGTCACGGTGTCGCTGATCGGACGCGCGTTGAGCTCACGCGCGTCGATGTCGCCGAGGTTGTCGACGATGTTGCGAAGGCCGACGTGGGCATCCGAACCGTAGTAGAACTCCTTGAGCCACTCGATGCGCTTCTGCTCACCCCGCGCAATGGCGTCAAGGTCGTCTTCGAGCGCGGCAGTGAAGTCGTAGTCGACAAGCTCCGAGAAGTGCTCTTCGAGCAGACGCACGACGCTGAACGCGACCCAGCTGGGCACAAGGGCCTGACCCCGCTTGGTGACGTACCCGCGGTCGAGGATGACGTCGATGATGCTCGCGAACGTCGACGGGCGTCCGATGCCCTTCTCTTCGAGCGCCTTCACGAGGCTCGCCTCGGTGTAGCGGGGCTTGGGGCTCGTGCTGTGGCCCTTGGGCTCGACATCCGTGAGACTCAGCACATCGCCGACCGCGAGCGCCGGCAGCGACTGGTCGTCGGAGCGGTCGGCATCGGCACGCTTTTCGTCGCGGCCCTCTTCGTAGGCTTCGAGGAAGCCCTTGAAGGTGTAGACGGTTCCGGATGCCGTGAACTCGGCCTTCTTGCCATCGGCATCGAGGGCCAGCGTGACGGTGGTGGTCTCGTACTTGGCATCCGACATCTGGCTGGCGATCGTGCGTTTCCAGATGAGGTCGTACATGCGCTCTTCGTCGCGGTCGAGCTGGCCGGTGACCTCGCTCGGGCGGCGGAAGAACTCACCCGACGGACGGATCGCCTCGTGCGCCTCCTGCGCGTTCTTGGAGTTGTTGCGGTACGTCCGCGGGTTCAGCGGCACGGCCTTGTCGCCGTAGAGCTCGACGGCCTGCGTGCGCGCGGCGGTGACCGCCTGCGCCGACAGGGCCGTCGAGTCGGTGCGCATATAGGTGATGTACCCCTTCTCGTAGAGGCGCTGAGCGACGCTCATGGCGTGTTTCGCGCTCATCGAGAGCTTGCGGCCTGCCTCCTGCTGCAGGGTCGAGGTCGTGAACGGCGGCTTGGGGCTACGGGTGCCGGGCTTTGCGTCAAGGGCGGTGACGGATGCCTCAGCAGCGGCCTCCACGGCTGCGGCGAGTGCGCGCGCCGCTGCTTCGTCGAGGACGACGACCGCCTTCTTCAGCTGGCCCTTGTCGTCGAAGTCCGCTCCGCGCGCGAGCGATGCGCCGTCGAGGCGCGCGAGGCGCGTCGTGAAGGAAGAGCCATTCTTGCCGGCGAGAGCCTCGACGTCCCAGTAGTCGGCGGGAACGAACGCCATCCGCTCCCGCTCGCGGTCGACGACCATGCGGGTTGCGGCGGACTGCACGCGGCCGGCAGAAAGGGCAGCTCCTTCGCGGCCCGAGCCGACCTTGCGCCACAGCACCGGCGAGACATCCCACCCGTAGAGGCGGTCGAGCACGCGCCGGGTCTCCTGCGCGTCGACCAGGGCAAGGTCGAGGTCTCGGGTCTTGTCGACGGCGGCACGGATCGCATCCTTGGTGATCTCGTGGAAGACCATGCGCTTGACGGGAACCTTGGGCTTGAGCACCTCGAGCAGGTGCCAGGCGATGGCCTCACCCTCGCGGTCCTCATCTGTGGCCAGCAGGACCTCGTCGGCATCCTTCAGTGCGCGCTTGAGTTCAGCGACGGTCTTGGTCTTGCGATCACTGATGACGTAGTAGGGGTCGAAGTCGTTGTCGACGTCGATCGAATACTTCCCGTAGGCCTGCTTCTTTTCGGCCGGGATGTCCTTCTTGCTCGCAAGGTCGCGGATGTGTCCCACCGAGCTGAGCACCTCGTACCCGTCGCCCAGGTATCCCTGGATCGACTTCATCTTCGTCGGGGACTCGACGATGACAAGCTTCTTGCCTGTGGCCAACGAAAGCTTCCTTTCTTCGATGCACACCATACACACACGGCGACACAGCGAAGGCTGAGAGCGCTACGGTGGCGGGCCGGCGCGTGCGGTTGCAGTGACCTCGAACGCGCCGAAGGGAACCGAAACCGACACGGTCGCGATGAGCTCGACAAGCTCGCACGAACGCATCCGTGCTCCCAGCGTGGAAGCGACCTCGGCAGCCCGATCGCAGGGGACACCGGGGACCGCTCCGGATGCGGCATCCGCTGCCGCGAGAGCCGCCGAGTCAGCCGCGCCGGCCACGCGTTGGGCGACGACGGATGCCGCGCCCACGCCCGCCGCCGCCACGATCACCGCAGCACCGATCACCGCAATACCCGCCGAGGCAACGGTGCCCGCCATTACCAGCCATCCGCGAGGGCGCAGCCGCGCGCTGTGACGGGAATCCCGGAAACCGTGCGCGCCGCGGTCACGCACACGAGGTCTCCCTCGTCGCTGATCTCGACCGACGCGCCGGGGACGGCTGCCTGCACGACGGCACTCACGCGCGCGCCGCTTTCGCCGCGTGAGGCAAGGCGCGCAGCGTCGGCAACGGCATCCTGCAACAGAATCTGCCGCCCGGCAGCACCCAGAATCCCGACGGCGAGAAGCACCACAACCGCGACAGCAGTCATCGCGATCGCGAACTCGGCGGCGACCGACCCGCGATCACCGCCGAGTCCGTCGCGGATCATTCGACGCTGAGCGCGCGGCGCACCAGGTCGGTGAGGATGCCGCGCACCTCGTCCGAGCGCATGATCACGACCAGAAGGCCAGCGAAGGCGACTGCGGCCATCGTGGCAATCGCGTATTCCGCGGTGGCGGCGCCGGTCTCGTCCAGAAACAGCTCGCGCGCGGCACGCGAGGTCAAACGGGGCAGTGAGGACATGGGTTCTCCAATCGGTTGTGGAAGCGGGCACAGGAAGTGGGCACGGTCAGGGGAGGGGAAGAGACACGGACGGCAGGATGCTGAGGAACATCGGCGCAACGCCCAGGCACAGGAAGGCCGGGAGCGTGCACACGCCGAGCGGCAGGAGCAGTTTGGTCGACAGGCGAGCTGCGCGCAGGCGACCGTCGACCCGAGCCCGGTGCCGATCCAGCGCGGCAGCGGAGCGCAGCAGTTCGACCGCCGGTACTCCTGCCGCCTCAGAAAGGAGGAGAGTGTCACGCACCGCCGCGGAATCGTCGGCATCCGCGCCGCGCGCGGCATCCACGAGGGTCCGGGCCCGCGACACCGATACGCCGCCGCTGAGCGCTATCGCGGTGAGGTCGGCATCCATTCCCGGCATCACGGCGTCACGGTGAGCGGCAAGCGCCAGCCGCGACGTCCAGCGTCGCCCGGCCATGAGTAGCCCGACGCCGGCCACGGCACATGCCCATCCGGCAGGCTCGCGCAGCAACGTTCCGAGGGGATCGAACCCGAGGGCGAATGCGAGACCGATTCCGACAGCCGGAAGCCAGCCGAGCAGTCGAGCAGTGGACGTCGGTTCGGCCAGAGCGACGCGGATCTCGTCAGCTGACTCCTCGGCATCCCGCAGCACGTCGGCGAAGGAGCGAAGGGCGGGCGCCAGCGGCGCCCCAACCGTCGTCGCGATCGACCACGCCGCAGCCACGTCTCGCCACATTCGTCGCTCTCGTGCGTGGACCGACTCGCCCACCGCATCGACTCTCGCGATGCGGATCCTGCGGCGTGGCTCCGGTGCGGGCTCGACGGCCAGGGCAGCGATCGCGCTGTCAATTCGGGCACCGCCGTCGACGGCATTGACGACCTGCGACGCCTGCAGGTCGCCCTGCTTCGCCAGATGGTCCCAGGCACGAGTCGGGGTGACCCCGGCCTCGAGCAACACAGCGACGCGCAGAACTGTCTCGGCGACCTGCGCTGTCATGACACCTCCTCTATATGGAGGCGACCGTCGGGGCCGAGCGTTGGGCGGCCGAGAGCGCCGATGCGACGGATACCGTCGCGGTCGCGGGTCACGTGAATGACCACTCCGATCGCGCTCGTGACCTGCCGGGCGAGCGCGTTGTCGGTGAGGCCTGCGAGGGCTCCGAGGGCCTCGAGCCTCGCGGGCACATCGGCGAGGCTGTTGGCGTGCACGGTGCCGGCACCACCGTCGTGACCGGTATTCAGCGCCGACAGCAGTTCGCGGATCTCTTCGCCGCGGCACTCCCCCACGACGAGTCGGTCAGGCCTCATCCGGAGCGCTTCGCGCACGAGGCGAGCGAGGCTGATCCCCCCGGCCCCCTCGAGGTTGGGTTGTCGCGCCTCGAGACGCACATGGTGAGGGTGCTCGAGACGCAGCTCTGCGACATCCTCGATCGTCAGGATGCGTTCGTGGCGCCCCGCCTCGGACAGAAGAGCAGACAGCAGTGTCGTCTTTCCCGCCCCGGCGGCTCCCGTGATCAGCACGTTCTCGCGGGCGCTCACGATCTCGCGTAGCCGGTCGCCGACCTCGGCATCGAACATGCCCCGCCGACCGAGCTCAGCCAGCGTGACCGATTGCAGGCGCGGGACCCGGATGGATACGAGCGTGCCACTGACCGAGACCGGAGGAAGGACTGCGTGCACCCGCACACCGCCGTCGAGCCTCACGTCGACGCAGGGGTGCGATTCGTCGATGTGCCGACCACCCGCCGCGATCAGAGAGACCGCCAGATCACGTGCGTCGGTCTCGGCGAGTTCGATACCTGCCGCGCGACGCGGCCCCTGACCTCGGTCGACGAACACCGCCGCACCGTTCACGAAGACATCAGTGGTCTCGGGGTCCTCCAGGTGGGAACGCAGCAGGTTCAGCGACGGATGCCGCAGCCACTCGGCTCCGCGAAGAGACCCGCCCATCCGCGCTCCTGGCGCGCCTCCTCCTGCGCGCCCGGTGACAGACGGCGGAAGCGGAACGAAGAGGTCAGGCATGCCTCGACGGTAGGCATCCGGTTCCTGGCACCCGGCACGCCAGCGCGAGAGCGCGAGCAAACGCGTAGACGAGGCGAGCTGGGGAGGAACACTGCCGGCGCGGCAAGAATGCCCCGACACAAAAGAGGGCGGCATCCCATCGGGGGAGAGGGATGCCGCCGTGCGGCACCGTTATCGGGGGTGGTCGGTGCCGCGATGCCAGAATCAGATGTTCGGCCGCGCACAAGCATACGCAACGAAAGGGACCGTCACAATCCGTTGTGGGAATCTACATCCCCACTTCCGGAGGTAGTGTGCCCGTGCGGTGCTGACTAGCCTTTCGCTAGCTCTCGAGACACGACGAATCACGAGAACACCCTCCAGCCCGCGAAGGAGCGAGCCGAATGAGCAGTCAGATTGACCACCTGCTGAACGAGACCCGACGATTTGCCCCGTCCGCCGCGTTCGCCGAGAACGCGATCGGTGGCGCCGAGCTGTACCAGCGCGCCGCTGACGATCGCGAGGGGTTCTGGGCAGAGCAGGCGCGCGAGCTGCACTGGCACACGCCGTTCACTGAGGTGCTCGACTGGTCGAATCCTCCGTTCGCGACCTGGTTCGCGGATGGCAAGCTCAACGTCGCCTACAACTGCCTCGACCGGCATGTCGAAGCGGGCAACGGCGACCGGGTCGCGCTGCTGTGGGAGGGAGAGCCCGGCGACACGCGCCGCGTCACCTACGCCGAGCTGACCGACGAGGTCAAGCGCCTGGCCAACGTCCTCGAGGGCCTCGGGGTCGGCGAGGGCGACCGGGTCGCCATCTATATGCCGATGATCCCCGAGTCGGTTGCCGCGATGCTCGCCGTCGCGCGGATCGGCGCGATTCACTCGGTCGTGTTCGGCGGCTTCTCGGCCGACAGCCTGCGCGCACGGATCGACGACGCCGGCGCCAAGGTCGTCATCACCGCCGACGGCGGCTACCGCAAGGGCAAGGTGTCGGCGCTCAAGCCCGCCGTCGACGCCGCCCTCAGTGACCGCGGATCGGGGGAGCAAGAGACCGTCGAGCACGTGCTGGTCGTTCGTCGCGGCGAGAACCCCGTCGAATGGACCGAGGGCCGCGACATCTGGTGGCACGACGCCGTGCCTGCGGCATCCGCCGATCACGAGGCAATGCCGTTCCCGGCAGAGAACCCCCTCTTCATCCTCTATACCTCCGGTACCACCGGGAAGCCGAAGGGCATCCTGCACACCTCCGGCGGTTACCTCACCCAGGCCGCCTTCACGAACCGCGTCGTCCACGACCTGCACCCAGAGTCGGATGTGTACTGGTGCACTGCCGACATCGGGTGGATCACCGGTCACAGCTACGTCACCTACGGTCCGCTGGCCAACGGTGCAACGCAGGTCCTCTATGAAGGAACGCCCGAGACCCCGCATCCGGCGCGCTGGTGGGAGCTCGTCGAGAAGTACGGCGTGACGATCCTCTACACCGCCCCGACGGCCATCCGTTCGTTCATGAAGATCGGGCGCACCGCGGTGCAGAAGTTCGATCTGTCGAGCATCCGGCTGCTCGGCTCGGTGGGTGAGCCCATCAACCCCGAGGCATGGATGTGGTACCGCGAGGTCATCGGTGGGGATGCCGCTCCGATCGTCGACACGTGGTGGCAGACCGAGACCGGCGCGATCATGATCTCGGCGCTGCCCGGCGTCACTGAGGCCAAGCCCGGAAGCGCACAGGTGCCGCTGCCGGGAATCGGCGTGGATGTCGTCGACGAGGCCGGCGAACACGTCGGCAACGGGAACGGTGGGCTGCTCGTGCTCACCGAACCGTGGCCCAGCATGCTGCGCGGCATCTGGGGCGACCCGGAACGGTTCGTCGAAACCTACTGGGAGAAGTTCCGCGATCAGGGCTATTACTTCGCCGGCGACGGCGCGCGCCTGGACGAGGACGGCGACGTGTGGCTGCTCGGCCGCGTGGATGACGTCATGAACGTCTCAGGTCACCGCCTGTCGACGGCCGAGATCGAATCGGCTCTGGTCGCACACGAAGCCACCGCCGAGGCGGCAGTTGTCGGGGCATCCGATGAGACCACCGGTCAGGCGGTCGTTGCGTTCGTCATCCTCAAAGAGAGCTTCCTCAAGGCGCACTCCCCCGAGGGCCTCGCTGCGCAGCTGCGGAGCTGGGTCGCCGAACAGATCGGCCCGATCGCCCGCCCGCGAGACATCTACATCGTCGGCGAACTCCCCAAGACCCGGTCGGGCAAGATCATGCGCCGCCTGCTCCGCGACGTGGCAGAGGGCCGCGAGGTCGGCGACACCACGACCCTCGCCGACACCGCCGTCATGTCGGTGATCTCGGCGCAGGTTCGCTGAGCTCGGCATCCGTGGGGTAGGCGAAACCCGCGGGGTAGGACGTTTCGGAACCGAATCGTCCTACCCCGCGATAATTCGTTCGCCCGTGCGGCTCAGGCGAGGGTGAAGACGACCTCGACCTCGACGGGGCTGTCCAGCGGCAGCACGGGCACACCGACGGCAGAGCGTGCGTGACGCCCAGCGTCGCCGAAGACCTCACCGAGCAGTTCGCTTGCACCGTTGATGACGCCGGGCTGCCCGGTGAACTCCGGAACGGATGCCACGAAGCCGGTCACCTTCAGCACGCCGGTGAGCTTGTCCACGCCGCCTGCAGCAGCCGCGGCGGCAGCGATCGCGTTGAGCGCTGACTGTCGCGCATAGGACGCGGCATCCGACGCGGGAACGAGCCCGTGGCCGTCGCCGACCTTGCCGGTGGCCGGCAACGCACCCGAAACGAAGGGGAGCTGACCGGCGGTGTAGACGAGGTCGCCGTGCACCTTCGCGGGGATGTAGGCCGCGACGGGCGGGGCGATCTGGGGAAGATCGATGCCGAGCTCTGCAAGGCGGGCGGAAACGCTCATCGGGTCACTCTCCGAACTGCTGGGCGGCAACGGCTGCCGCATCGAGGCCGGCGTTGGCTGCTCCGCCGCCGGTGGGACGCTTGAAGTATCCGACGAGGCCACCCTCGGGACCAGGCACGACCTGCACCAGCTCCCACCCCTGCTTACCCCAGTTGTTGAGGATCGCAGCGGTGTTATGGATCAGCAGCGGCGTGGTCATGTACTCCCACGTGATCATCGGAGCTCCCGGGGTGGTCGGTGACGGCGAGGGAACGGATGCTTCCCTCATGCCGCGATCTCGCGGGCGCGCGCGAGGCTGTCGAGCCTTCGCACAGGAAGCTCCCTTAGCATCAAGCCTATGCCTGAAACGAAAAGAACGGCTGGCGGTGTGCTCGGCGGCCTCCTCGGAGTGGTCGGCCTCAGTGCCGTCGCAGGAGTCCTCGTCGCCGCAACCGTGACGCCGGCGATCGCCATTTCTGGTGCCGCAGCATCGAGCGCGATCACACTTTTCGACAATCTTCCCAGCGCGCTCGAGATCGACGAGCTGATGCTGCCGACGACGTTCTACTGGATGAACTACGACACGGGCGAGTACGAGGTCATGACGCAGTTCTATGACCAGAACCGCGATCCGGTGACCTTCGATGAGATCGCGCCCGTCATGTACGACGCGATCCTCTCGAGCGAAGACAAGAACTTCTACTCGCATGGCGGCGTCGATCTCGTCGGCACCGCGCGCGCCGTCATCTCCGGCGGCGAGCAGGGCGGTGGCTCGTCCATCAGCCAGCAGTACGTCAAGAACATCCTCATCCAGAAGTGCGAGGCAGAGGTCGGCACCGGCGACAACGCCGACATGACGCAGGAAGAGAAGGATGCCGCCAAGGACGCGTGCTTCACTGACGCGACTGTCGCGAGCGGCGTGGAGGGCTACCAGCGCAAGCTGCAGGAGATGCGGTATGCGATCGCTCTGGAGCAGAAGTACTCCAAGGACGAGATCCTGCTCGGCTACCTCAACATCGCGAACTTCGGTGGTCAGAACTACGGCATCGGCGCCGCCGCACACTACTACTTCGGCGTGAGCCCCGCTGACCTGACGCTCGGCCAGGCCGCGGCGCTGGCCGGCATGGTGCAGACCCCGAACCTCTACCGCCTCGACCGTCCGGATGGGTCCTGGACCGACAAGGACGGCAATCCGATCAACAGCGCCGCTGACGGCTATTCGCTGACCAAGGACCGACAGACCTATGTGCTGACCCGGATGCTCGCCGACGGCAAGATCACCCAGGAGGAGTACGACGCCGCGGTTGCCGAACCGATCGTGCCACAGATCACTCCAGCCGACACCGGCTGTGGCGTCGTTCCCGGTAAGGCCGCGTACTTCTGCCAGTACGCGCGCGGCATCATGGAGAACGACGAGGCCTTCGGTGCGACGAAGGAAGAGCGCACAAAGCTCCTCAAGCAGGGTGGACTCAACGTCTATCTGACGATCGACCGGCGCCTAGAGCAGGCCGCTGAACAGGCGATGACCGAGAACGTGCAGACCTCGATCGAGGGCTACACGAACGGCGACACGGGGCGGCTCGGCGCTGCGACGACGAGCATCGAGACCAAGACCGGCAGGATCCTCGAGATCACGCAGAATACGCTCTTCAGCGAGACCGTCACGGGGGATCCGAACTACTCGTCCCTGGTCTACGCGGGGAATCTGAAGTACGGCGGCTCGAAGGGCTTCGAGGGTGGATCGACGTTCAAGGTGTTCACGCTGTTGGAGTGGCTGCAAGAGGGACACTCGGTCAATGAGGTGATCAACGGCAACGTCCAGGTCTTCAAGAACTTCCGTAACAGTTGCTTCGGCGACATTAGAAACAACACCACGCTCATCAACAACTTCGCCAAGAGCGCCGGCTACGTCGGAACGCCAATGCGGTTCACCGCAGACTCTCTCAACACGGGATTCCTGGCGATGGCCTCGCAGCTCGACATGTGCGGCATCGAGAAGACCGCAGCGAAGATGGGTGTGGTCCGAGGAGACGGCGACCCGGTGCAGGTGCGCGTGCCGTTCGACGTGCTCGGATCGAACAACATTGCGCCGATCGACGTCGCCGCTGCTTATGCGACGATCGCCAACAACGGCGTTTACTGCACGCCGAAGGTTATCGATCGGATCACCGATGCCAACGGCAACGAGGTCGCGCTGCCGGCAGCATCCTGCACGCAGGTTCTCGAGCCCAACATCGCGGCAACCGCCGCCTTCGCACTCCAGGGCGTCATGACTAGCGGCTCAGGTCGGGCGTCCAACCCGTACGACGGCACGCCGATCCTCGGAAAGACCGGTACCCACGAAGCCAAGCAGACATGGCTTGTCGCATCGAGCACGAACGTGACGACCGCGGTATGGGTCGGCAACTCGGACGGCGACGCCGACGTCAGCCGCTGGCCGTGGAACCACCTTTACACGAGGCACTCTGTAGCAAAGCCCATCCTGCGAGCCGCTGACGCCCTCTACGGCGGAGACGGATTCCCCGCACCTGATACCAACCTCACCAAGACCGTCATGTACGATCTGCCGGATGTTGTGGGCAAGAGCGTCGAGGAGGCAACGAAGACGCTCGAGGAAGCTGGATTCCAGGTAATCGTCGGCGAGGCAGTGAACTCGACCCAGGGCGCGGGGATCGTCGCGCAGCAAGACCCCGGCGCAGGCAAGGTCGCGGGCGGCGCGACCGTCACGCTCTACCCCAGCAACGGGCAGGGTGTGACGGTTCCTGCGGTCAGCGGCTCGGTGGATCAGGCCCGCAGCACCCTCCAGGCCGCGGGTCTGAACGTTACCGGCGGCAGCTGCAGCAGCCCCGCAGCGACGGCAACCGTGACAGGCACGAGCCCCGGTGCAGGAACGATGGTCGGGCGCGGATCTACCGTGAACATCAACGTGAACTGCACCGCACCCGGGCCCACGCCCGGACCGACCCCGTGAGTTCACCTCTCGGACGCACCGCCCTCACGACCCTCGGGGTCGTGGGGGCGGTCGGCGTCGGCACTGCAGTCTGGGGAACCGCAGTCGAACGCTACCTGTACACGGTGCGCCGTCACGAGGTGCGCATCTTGCCCGCAGGCTCCGCTCCGCTTCGAATCCTGCACCTCTCCGACATCCACATGGCACCGTGGCAGCGCCGCAAGCAGCGCTGGCTCGCGGGGCTTGCCGACGAGCTCCACCCTGACCTCGTCGTGAACACCGGCGACAACCTCGGCCACGCGGAAGGGCTGACCGGCGTTCGCGCCGCGCTCGACCCGCTGCGCGGCATCCCGGGCGTCTACGTGCACGGATCGAACGACCATGACGCCCCGCTCCCCCGCAACCCGCTGCGCTACTTCTCCGGACCGTCCACGGCCGTCCCGAAGCCCGATCGCCTCGACGTCGGGGCGCTTGACGCGTACCTGCAGAACGAACTGGGGTGGCACGAGCTCAACAACGCCGCAGCATCCTTCGCGGTCGATGACACGCTCATCGCGGCCTTCGGCGTCAGCGACGCCCACCGCCACTGGGACCGGCTCGACGTGCTCCCGCCGCTTGTGGCCGACCTGGAGGCGCAGTCCCCCGCCCTCACGATCGGCGTCAGCCACGCCCCATACCGCCGCGTGCTCGATTCCTTCACGGGGCTCGGCGCCGACATGATCTTCGCCGGGCACACGCACGGCGGACAGGTACGGATGCCCGGATTCGGTGCCCTGGTGGCCAACTGCGATATCCCGCTCGACCAAGCGCGGGGCCTCAGCACGTGGCGCAAGGAGGGACGCTCGGTGCCGCTGCACGTGAGCGCCGGCGTCGGTCATTCGATCTACGCGCCGGTGCGCTTCGCCTGCCGTCCGGAGGTCTCGTTGATCACTCTCACCGCGGTGGATGCCGACGGCGGTTCGGGCGGCGCGCGCTGATCGGGTAGACTCGAACGGTTGCCACGGGGTGTGGCGCAGCTTGGTAGCGCGCGTCGTTCGGGACGACGAGGCCGCAGGTTCAAATCCTGTCACCCCGACGCATTGTCTTGCGGGAGCCGACCAGAAGTCGGCTCCCGCAAGACAATGATCGCGGTGACTAACGGGCCCCCAGCGCCCGAGGCTCCGCGCGACGCGAAGCAGCGCGTGGAGTGGCCCTGGGGCGCACCCCGACCATCGAGCAAGATCACAACAATCAAGACCTGACGGTGTCGTCGCCTCTCCCGGAAGGATCCTGATGGCCACCCCTCCCCGCCTGGTTGCGTTCGACCTGGATGACACGCTGGCTCCCTCGAAGAGCGCGATCGATCCGCGGATGGGAGATCTGCTCGTTGCTCTTGCCGAGCGTGTCGAGGTCGCGATCATCTCGGGCGGGCAGCTCGCCCAGTTCACGATGCAGGTCGTCGACCGTCTTCCCGAGGCCTCAGCTGACACGCTCGCTCGGCTGCACCTGCTCCCCACCTGCGGCACGCAGTACTACCGGCTGAGCACTGACGGTATCGACACGATCTACGCCCACTCGCTCGCCGACGATGAGAAGCAGCGGGCACTCGCTGCCGTCGAAGAAGAGGCCAAGCGCCTGGGCCTCTGGGAGTCGGAGACCTGGGGAGACATCCTCGAAGACCGCGGCTCACAGATCACGTTCTCAGCCCTCGGGCAGCAGGCTCCCGTCGACGTCAAGATGGCCTGGGATCCCACGGGTGAGAAGAAGAACACGCTCCGCGAGGCCGTTGCCGCCCGCGTGCCCGACCTCGAGGTGCGCTCCGGGGGATCGACCTCGGTCGACATCACCGCACGCGGGATCGACAAGGCGTACGGGATGCGTCAGCTCGCCGAACAGACCGGCATCCCCCTCGATGACATGCTCTTCGTCGGAGACCGTCTCGACCCGGACGGCAACGACTACCCGGTCCTCGCGATCGGAGTCACCTGTCAGGCCGTTGAGGGCTGGGAAGACACCGCCGCGTTCCTCGAGGCGCTCATCCCGACGTTGCCTACTCCGTCGGAGCGGTGACCGTCGCGTAATAGCCACGGATGTGGTCGGTCACAGCCGCACGCGCAGCGTCAGCCTGACCGTCACCGATGAGCTCGACGATCCGGTGGTGCTCGTGGCGGAGGCGTACGGCCGCGTCATCCCAGTCGGCGATTCGACGGATGCCGCGCGCCACGTACCCCTCGATGGCGTCGCGTAGGCCCCCCATCATCGCCACCGTGACGCCGTTGCCAGCGGCTTCGGCCAGCGCGAGGTGTAGCTGCGCATCAAGAGCGACGAACTCCTCCGGGCTCAGCGACGTGTCATCCATCGCCCCCAGTACCCGCTGAACATCGACGAGATCGGGTGACACCGCGGTAGCGAGGTCGGCGACGACAGCTGACTCAAGAGCAATACGGGTCTGCACGACATCCTCGACCGCGAAGCTCTGCGCTGCCAGCTGCAGCCGCAACAGCGCCGACATACCACCCGACGGCGTGCCGATGATGATGGCACCGGCGGTGGGGCCGGAGCCCGTGCCCGTGCGGATCAGCCCCATGACCTCCAGCACTCGCAATGCCTCGCGAACGCTCGACCTGCCGACGCCCAGGGTCGTCGCCAACTCGCGTTCTGGGGGCAGGCGATCACCGGGACCGAGTTCTCCGCTCATCAGATCGTTCTCGATCCGGTCCAGCACGATCCGCCAGGCCTTGGCCGGGGCATCCGTCACAGGCACTCCTTCGTCTGCCTCAGGCTACCCAGTGGTCTGACCACCGCCAAACGCGTGCGCGGGATGACCGCGCAAAACCGGGGCGCCGACGCTAGCGTGGGGGGCATGGATCCCCTGCTCATCGTCATCGGCATCGCCGCCGCTGTCTCACTCTTCTGCTGGGTCGCGTCGATCATCACGAAAGACACCTCGTGGGTCGACCGGCTGTGGTCGATCGTGCCCGCGGTCTACGTGTGGGTGTTCGCGGTCGCCGCACTCGTGGCAGGCGAAGAGGCCACGCGGCTTGTCGTGATGGCGGTGCTCGTCACCGCGTGGGGTGCGCGCTTGACGTTCAACTTCGCGCGCAAGGGCGGGTACACGGGGATGGAGGACTATCGCTGGGCGATCCTGCGGGCCCGGATGAGCCCCGCGCAGTTCCAGCTCTTCAATGTGTTCTTCATCGTGCTCTACCAGAACGCCCTGCTCGTGCTGATCTCGCTGCCTGCGCTGATCGCCTGGCAGAACCCGGCACCGTTTACCGGCTGGGATGCCGCGTTCGCCGTGCTCTTCGCGCTCTTCCTCGTGGGTGAGTTCGTCGCCGATCAGCAGCAGTGGGACTTCCACAAGGCCAAGCAGGCCGCGGGCGGGACGCTTGAGCCCGGATTCCTGACGACGGGGCTCTGGCGCTACAGCCGGCATCCGAACTTCTTCTTCGAGCAGGCACAGTGGTGGGCGTTCTACGCGCTCGGCGCCACCGCCGCCGTCACCGCCGGCGCGGGCCTCTGGGGCGGGGTCATCAACTGGACGATCATCGGCGCGGCGCTCCTGACCGTGCTGTTCATCGGCTCCACGGTGTTCACCGAGTCGATCTCGGCATCCAAGTACCCGGCATACACGCAGTACCAGCGGACGACATCGATGCTGCTACCGCTGCCGCCGCGTCAGCGGCCTGCTGAAGCCAACGCCTAGG
>NZ_JBBWSA010000006.1:0-265842 GCF_038150145.1 Microbacterium schleiferi | reverse complement strand
CCGTCACGATCACCGGCAGGGCAGCCAGCACCGCCACCAGCGTGAGCAGCAGCATCCGTGGTGGACGTGGCATGGCCGGATCCTCTCGTCGCGGGGTCTGCCCCCAGCATCCCAGTGATCGGCGCGCCCGGTGGAGGTTCGACATCCGCCTCGTTGTGTGGTGAGACTGGATGATGCGCCCACTCACACGACGCACACTGATCGCCACAACCGGAACGCTGGTCGCAGCTCTCGCATTCACCGGATGCACCGGCGCGAGCTCCGCCCACCGGGACTACCCGATCTTCGAGCAAGAAGCCACCGCCGCCGACCAGCCGCCGCAGACGATCCTCGACCAGATGAGTGAGGACGCCTCCGTCGACGCGAAGCCGGAACCGGACTCCGCCCGTCTTGCCGGCACATACGAGGGAGTGTCGCTCTGGCTGGTCAAGACGGTCGCCATGGGAAACGTGTGCCTGATCGCCGCCTCAGCTGACGGAGAACACTGGGTCGCAGGCTGCGGAGCACCGCATAACGGCGAGGTGATGGGGGCAGACCTGGGGACGTTCGGCTGGCACTCCGACGACGTCGAGGTGCCCTCCACGGCAACCCCCATCAGCGAGAACGTCTACGTCTACACCGGCTGACGCGCCCCCCGCCCCTGCGGGCTACCGGGGCGCCGCGATCTCCACTGTGCCGCTGCCCGTGACATCCGTCGCGACCTGGGTGGGATCGCCGGCATAGGTGAGTCCGCCGCTGCCGCTCACGCTGGCACGGAGGGTGTCGGTGACGAACATCCACGCGGAGCCGCTGCCCGCGATCGATGCTGAGGCCTTCTGGGTGCGCAGATCCTCGCCCGAGAAGTCACCCGACCCGTCCATCGTGAGGTCGAGCGACACGCTCGAACCGTCGAGGGTGACGCTGCCCGATCCGTCGATCCTCACCGTCAGGTCCTGCGTGTGAGTGTCGGTCAGCGCGAGGCTGCCGGAGTCCGTGATCTCGACGACCCCCTCAGGTCCGAGCACGCCGGCGCCCGAGACGCTCCCCGAACCGCTGACCTGCACACGATCGAGGGAACGCACGGTGAGGTCATAGCTGATCCGGCTCACGCCGAACGCGCCGCCGCCGTAGTCCAGCACCAGCGTGCCCTCGTCGACGTCGGAGGTCAGCGCCGAGATCGCGACAGCAGATGCGGTGATCGTCAGCGATTCCTCCTCGCCGATCGTGATGGTGAGATCGCCGCTGGTGCGAAGGTCCACGGCATCCACCTCGGCGAGCTCTCGCGTCTGGGTCGTCATGGGTCCTGAGAACGGGATCTGTCCGCAGGCCGACAGCGGTGCGACAAGCAAGACTGCGGCGGCGAGAACCGCGGCGCGGGTGAACGGTTGGGTGCGGGTGTGCATGGTGCTCCGTAGGAAGAGGGTGGGGAAGGGGGATGTTACGAGCGGGCGTTCTGTCGGCTGGCGGTGCGCGGCCACATCCAGACCGAGCGCAGGATGTACGCCAGAAGCGCCAGCTCGATGCCGATCGAGATGACATAGAAGGGCGCCCACTCCCAGGTCTCGCCGACGGCGTTGAACACCGTGACGGGGACGTACAGAACGCCCACGACAAGGTTCGTGATGCGGTTCGCGCGGGCAGGAAGGACCGCGGAGAGCACGACCATCACCGACGGGATCGCCGTGAGCGTGAGAAATCCGGTCATCAGCGCCGGTGTGATCGGGAACTCGAAGACCAGACCCGCCTGGATGTTGTCGATGACGTTCGGCTTGTGGAGGTGGTAGTAGTCGACGTAGATGTACAGGAACATGAAGCTCGTCCAGGCGGCGGCGAGCTTGGCTTGCACGGGGACAAGCGCGGTGGCGAGCGGTTTCGTGGTGGGTGAGGTGGTCATGGGTCCTTCTCGGTGTCAGGGGTGTTCCATCCGCCAGGGCGGCGGCAGGTCGGGGTGCGCGATGCGCGGTGTGAATGCCGTCAGCGAACTCAGATCGTGACGACGACCTTTCCTCGCGTATGCCCGGTCGCGACGTGGCGAAGGGCATCGGCGGCGGCATCCAGCGGATAGACGCGGTCGATGACCGGCGTGAGCGGACCGCTGCTGGCGAGCGCGGCCAGAGTGAGCAGGTCCTCTCGGGTGCCGACGGAGGTGAACGGTCGCAGGCGCTGGCGGGTGAACAGGGACAGCACATGGGCGCGGATGACTCGTCCGATGGGTCCGAGCAGGCGGCCGCCCTTCCCGCTGTTGGGGATCAGGGTGCCGGCGGGGGTGAGGGCTCGACGGACGACGCTGAGCGGACGGGACTCGACATTGTCGAGGATGACGTCGTACTGCGATTCCCGCGCGGTGAAATCGGATGCCGCGTAGTCGATGACGTGGTCGGCGCCGAGCGAGGCGACAAGCTCCCCGTTGCCGGCGCTGCACACGCCGGTGACCTCGGCACCCAGGGACGCGGCGATCTGCACGGCGAACGACCCGACGCCGCCGGATGCCCCGACGATGAGCACCTTCTGTCCCGATGCCACGCGCGCGACATCCCGCATCGCCTGCAGCGCCGTCATGCCGGAGGTCGGCACCGCGGCGGCCTCCGCGAGCGACAAGTTCTCGGGCACGGGCGCGAGGTTCTTCGCGGGAACGCGGGCGTATTCGGCAAGTGACCCGGTCGTGCACCACCCGAACACGAGGTCGCCGGGCTCGAAGCCCTCGACATCCTCACCGACCGCCGCGACCACGCCCGCAAGGTCCATGCCGCGGATGGCATGGCGCGGCCGGCGCAGACCGAAAGCGAGGCGCACGATGTACGGTTCGCCGGTCATGACGAAGTAGTCGCCGGGGTGCACCGACGCCGCCCGCACCCGCACGAGCACATCGCCGCGGCCAGGAACCGGCGGTTCGACATCGGCGATTTCGAGGACGGAAGGCGGACCGTACTGGCGCTGCATGGCGGCGCGCATGGTCGTCGTGGTGTGCATGACATCGAGAATGCGCCGCGTGCACGGCATCCGTCATCGGCCGGAAGGCCGCGATCTGATCGGCCGAAAGTACGGTCCTCAGTCCGTACCCGAGGCCGATGTGCGGGTGATGCACCCACGCGAGCATCGAGTCATGCCTTCTCACGTGAAAGACGCACCGCCGCTGCCGGCGGCACCGGATGCCCGGCCGCGAACGAGGTCCGGATGGCCCGCCATCAGCGGACTGCTGCTGCTGAGCGCGCTTCCGATCATCGGTGGCGCCCTCAGCCTGCGTGAGGCCAGTGCTCCCGCAGCCGATGCCCTCGCGTGGGCATCCACCGTGGCGATGGTCGCCCACATCGTCTCGATGAGCGTGTTCTGCGTGGCCGGTGCCTTCCAGTTCTCGCCCGCGCTGCGGGCACGGCGCCGGTGGCATCGAACCGCCGGCCGAGTGCTGCTGCCGCTCGGATTCGTGGCGGCGGTGTCGGGAGCCTGGCTCGCCGTCTTCTTCGGCGGCCCCGACGAGGAGTTCCCGCTCGCGATGGTGCGACTGTTCTTCTCCGCCGTCATGCTCGTGTTCCTCACGATGTCGGCGATCGCCATCCTGCGCCGCGACTTCACCGCGCACGGCTCGTGGTCAACCCGCGCCTTCGCGATCGCCGTCTCGGGCGGCACGCAGGCGCTCGTCTCGATCCTGTGGACGATTCCGTTCGGCGAACCCGACGCATCCGGTGAGACCTGGGTGGTGGGCGCGGGGTTCGTGCTGAACTGCCTCGTGGCCGAGATCATCATCAGGCGCCGGGTCGCCGCCACGTCGCGGGCGGCGGAGCGTGGTGCGCTTGTATCCTGACCCGGTGAGTGGGCTCTTGCGCTCAGCCTGGGAGGCGCCGAGCGCCGTGCCGCCGCCGCCACGTCGGGTATGGCGGGACTGGGTGCTGTTCGCCCTCGTCGCCGTGCTCGTGGTCGTGGAGGGCGTGTTCACCCCCGACCTCGTGAACCCACTTCTGTCGACGGCGGTGGTCCTCGCGGTCACGCCGACGCTGCTGTGGCGCCGCACTCAGCCGCTGTGGATGCTCTGCATCGTCCTACTGCCGATCGACATCGTGCTTCCGGTGGCGAGCCTCACGACCAGCCTGTTCCTGATGGTGATCGTCTACGCCCTGTTCCGCTGGGCGTCGGGGCGCGACCTCGTGATCGGCTCGGTGCTCGTGATCGCGAGCCTCAGTCTCACCTTCGTGCGAGGCGGGGGACTTCTCGAGCTGGTCGGCGGATTCGCCCTCCTGCTCATGTCGGTCCTGCTCGGCATGGCGTTTCGCTACCGCGCCGGCGCCCGTCTGCGCCTGCTGGAACGCATCCGCATGCACGAACGGGAGCAGCTCGCACGCGACCTGCACGACACCGTCGCGCACCACGTCACGGCGATCGCGATCCGCGCGCAGGCGGGAACAGCGGTCGCACCGCACGACCCGTCCGCGGCGCAGGACGCGCTCCGCGTGATCGAGACCGAGGCTGCCAAGACCCTGCGCGAGCTGCGATCGATGGTGCGCGTGCTGCGAGACGGTGAGACGGCCGAGCTCGCCCCGAGTCCCGGCCTCGGCGACATCGCACAGCTCGCGACCACCACGCCCGGCGGCGTCGTGGTCGAGGTCGCTGTCAGCGAGCCCGAGGTGAGCATCCCTCCGCCCGTTGCCGCCGCGGTGTTCCGCATCGCGCAGGAGTCAGTGACCAACGCCCTCCGTCACGCCCGTCACCTGACCCGGGTCGAGGTGGTCGCCGTGGCCGACGAGACCGGTGTGCGACTGAGCGTCGTCAACGACGGCGACCTGGCGGCGCCGCCCGCGCCCGGCTTCGGCCTCATCGGCATGAGCGAGCGCGCGGCCCTGCTGGGCGGCACCTGCGAAGCCGGCCCGCGACCGGACGGCGGGTGGACTGTGACAGCGACCCTCCCTCGTGTTGGATGGGCTCCGTGACCATCCGCGTCCTCATCGCCGACGATCAGGAGCTCGTGCGCACGGGGCTCAGCATGATCCTCGACGCACAGCCCGATATCGAGATCGTCGGGCAGGCATCCGACGGCAACGACGCTGTCGCGCTGGCGCGCCGACTGCGTCCGGACGTGTGCCTCTTCGACATCCGGATGCCGGGCCTCGACGGCATCCAGGCGACCCGCATGCTCGCCGGTCCCGACATCCAGGACCCGATGGCGGTGGTCATCATCACCACCTTCGACCTCGACGAATACGTGTTCGACGCGCTGCGGGCAGGAGCCAAGGGATTCCTCCTCAAGGATGCCGGGTCAGAACTGCTCGCCCAGGCGATCCGCGCCGCCGCGAACGGTGACGCCCTGATCGCGCCCAACGTCACAGTGCGGCTGCTGCACGCCTTCAGCGGTGCCGCCCCGTCGCCGGTTCCGCAGCCGATCGAACCGCTCACCGAGCGTGAGGAGCAGGTGCTCGCCGACGTCGCGCGCGGGCTCAGCAACAGTGAGATCGCGACGAACCTCTACATCACCCTCAGCACCGTCAAGACGCACATCGCGAGCCTCATGACCAAGCTCGGTGCCCGCAACCGCGTCGAGATCGCGATCTGGGCACACCAGACGGAGCGGATGCGCGACCAGAGTCCCCGTCCGTAAGGTCCCGACGACGTTCCTCCGCGCGAGGAGGCCTGCGGTACGTGTGGCCAACTCCTCACATCCGCGGGCGGCGCGGGAGTCCTGCGCGCCGGATGCCGTGCCGGGCCGCGGTATTGAGGAGTTGGCGACGGATGCCGATGCCGCCGACCGAGCATCGCTAGTGTTGTCGCGTGACCGACGCCGCAGCATCCGTGCCCGCCACCCCCGCCGCGCCGCCGCGCCCCAAGCTCGTGCTGACCGCGCTGATCCTCGGCGCCCTCGTGTGCAACATCAACCTCGCCGCCGCGAACATCGCCCTCCCCGACATCGGGGATGCGTTCGGCGCCGGGCAGACCGCGCTCAACCTCGTCGCCGTCGGCTGCTCGCTGGGCCTCGCGATGTCGGTCCTCTACCTCGGCGCCGTCGCCGACCGGTACGGACGCAAGCAGCTGCTCGTCCTCGGCCTCGGCCTCACGGTGGTCATCAGCTTCGTCGCCGCGTTCTCGGCATCCGTCGAGATGCTCATCGTCGCGCGCATCCTCACCGGCATCGCCGCCGGCATGGCCTACCCCGTGACCCTCTCGCTCATCACCGCCCTGTGGGGACCGGGCAAGCAGCGCACCCTCGCGATCGCGCTGTGGTCGGCGGTCAGCGCCACCGCGACCGTCGTCGGATCGGTGCTCGCCGGCGTACTGCTGCTGTGGTTCTGGTGGGGCTCCGCGTTCCTGCTGGCCGTCCCCTTCGCCCTCGCCGGATTCATCCTCGTGTGGATGTTCGTGCCCAGCCACGTCGCCGAGAACAACGAGAAGGTCGACCACCTCGGCGGTGTGATCTCGGTGTTCATGATCGGATCGATAGTGCTCGGGCTCTCGACCGTGTTCGTGCCCGACACCGCCACGTTCGGGCTCATCCTGCTGATCGCCGCCGTGGTGCTGCTGGGGCTGTTCGGGTGGCGGCAGGCGACGGCATCCTCGCCCCTCTACGACCTGCGCGTCGCGCGTCGACGGATGTTCTGGGCGCCCGCGACCGGCGGCATGATCGTCTTCGGATCGCTCATGGGTGCGATGTTCGTGGGGCAGCAGTTCCAGCAGAACATCCTCGGGTACTCCACCCTGGATGCCTCCCTCTCGATCGTGCCCGCCGGTGTCGGCCTGCTGCTGGTCGCGCCGCAGTCCGCGAAGCTCGTCCTCACCCGCGGATCGCGCTTCACGATGATGATCGGCTACCTGTTCGTGCTGTTCGGGTTCATCACGATGCTCTTCTGGAACGAGACCACCCCGTTCTGGTACGTCTCGATCGCCTACCTCGTGATCGGGATCGGCGCGGGGTTCGCGATGACCCCGGCATCCCGGGCGATCACCGAATCGACCCCGGTGCGCCGCGTCGGGATGGCCTCTGCCACCGCCGACCTGCAGCGAGACCTCGGCGGATCGATCATGCAGGGCGTACTCGGCGCCATCCTCGCCGCCGGCTTCGCCCACCACTTCGGCAAGCTCATCTCCGAGTCCTCGCAGGCCTCGAGCATCAGCGACCAGGTCGTCGCGGCGCTGCAGGCCTCGTACGCGTCGGCGCTGCACGTGGCCGACCAGTACCCGCAGTACAAAGACCAGATCCTGACCGCCGCCCGCCAGTCGCTGGAGACCGGGTCGATCGCGGCCTACGCCTTCGGCGCGATCGCCATCGCCATCGGCGCCGCGGTCGTCTGGTTCTTCCTCCCGAAGAAGCAGAAGGAACTCGAGCTCGTCGCCTCCTACGAGAAGGCCGACGCCGACAAGGCCTGAGCCGGATGCGGCGGCGGGCGAGGCCACGGTACATTCATTTGCCGCAAACTGTGGGGCCAGCGGGCCAGTTGCGGCGTGTTGCGGCAAGTGAGCGGAGCGGGGCGCGGTGGGAGCGGGGTGCGGTGGGAGCGGGGACCGGGCGGGCGGGGGCGGTCAGGCCGGGATGATCGTCACGTGTCGGCGGTCCTCGGGGGCGAGGGAAGCGACCAATCGGGAGTCAAACGTTGCCAGCTGCGCACCTTTTCGGGCGACGAGGTTCACGAGGTGATAGTCGGTGACCTGTCGGTGACCGACGAGTGCCGCCACATCGATATGGGGGGCTGCCAGGCTGGAGTCATCCGCAAGGAATCGGTGGAGCGGCAGGGCTCGCAGCCCTCGCAGGACCTCGAGCGCAGTTGCGGCGGTGAACGTCGCGCCCACGACGACCGGATTGAGCACGAGCCTCACCAGCCCTGCTTCGGTGTAGGGCGTCGTGGCCCACTGTGTGGTGTCGGAGAACCACGCGTGGGCAGCGTGGTAACGGACGTGATCCGGGGAGATGAGCGCGAGCAGGACGTTCACGTCGGGTACGGCAAGCGGAATGGTCATGCGACGTCGTCGCGGTGTTCGGCGACCAGCTCATCGGTGATGACGTGACTCCCGCCCGCCCGGGGAAGAGTCGGAAACCCCTGGGGAATACGGGGGGCTTCTGCGCCGAGGCCGCGTCGCGCCAGCTCCGAGACAGCTGCACCGAGCGACTGATCGGTCTGTGCAGCAAGCGCGCGTGCCGCACGGAGCACGGTGTCGTCGATGTCGAGAGTCGTGCGCATGGCGCCATTCTACGAGCAGCGCATCAACGCATCAACGCATCAACGCATCGATTCTGCGAACGTCGCGGGGAGGCGACCGGGATGCGGCGGGGGGCGTTTCGTCTCGCTTCGCTCGCTCAACGACCGGGGAGCGACCGGGCGGATCTCAGGCGCCGACGTAGTCGGCGAGGTGCTGGCCGGTCAGCGTCGAGCGGGCGGCGACCAGGTCGGCGGGCGTGCCCTCGAACACGACCCGGCCACCGTCGTGTCCGGCACCCGGGCCGAGGTCGATGATCCAGTCCGCATGGGCCATGACCGCCTGGTGGTGCTCGATGACGATGACCGACACCCCCGAGTCGACGAGCCGGTCGAGCAGGCCCAAGAGGTTCTCGACGTCGGCGAGGTGCAGACCCGTCGTCGGCTCATCGAGCACGTAGACGCTGCCCTTCTCGCCCATGTGCACCGCGAGCTTCAGCCTCTGCCGCTCCCCGCCCGAGAGGGTGGGCAGCGGCTGGCCGATCCGGATGTAGCCGAGCCCGACATCCACCATCCGGTTCAAGATCGAGGCCGCCGCCGGCACCTTCGCCTCGCCCGAGCCGAAGAACTCCGCAGCGTCGGATGCCGACATATCGAGCACCTCGACGATGTTCTTGCCGCCCAACAGATGGACGAGAACCGCCTCATCGAAGCCCTTGCCCTCACACACGTCGCACGGGGTCTCCACCTGCTCCATGGGTCCGAGCTGGGTCACGATGACGCCCGACCCCTTGCACACGGGGCACGCGCCGTCGGAGTTCGCACTGAACAGCGCGGGCTTGACGCCGTTCGCCTTCGCGAACGCCTTGCGGATCGGCTCGAGCATCCCCGTGTAGGTACCGGGGCTCGAGCGGCGCGAGCCCTTGATCGCGCCCTGATCGATCGCGACGACACCCTCGCGGCCGGCAACCGATCCGTGGATCAGCGAGCTCTTGCCCGATCCCGCGACCCCGGTGACGGCGACCAAGACGCCGAGCGGGATGTCGACATCCACGTCCTGCAGGTTGTGGGAGCTCGCGCCGCGCACTTCGATCGCCCCCGACGGCTGGCGGACGGATGCCTTCAGCTGCGCCCGATCGTCCAGGTGCCGCCCCGTGAGGGTTCCCGAGGCCCGCAGCGCCTCGACCGTGCCCTCGAACATGATCTGCCCGCCGCTCGATCCCGCGCCGGGCCCGAGGTCGACGACATGGTCGGCGATCGCGATCGTTTCGGGCTTGTGCTCGACGACGAGCACCGTGTTGCCCTTGTCGCGCAACTGCTCGAGGAGGCGGTTCATGCGCTGGATGTCGTGCGGGTGCAGCCCCACCGTCGGCTCGTCGAAGACATAGGTGACGTCGGTGAGAGCAGACCCGAGGTGCCGGATCATCTTGGTGCGCTGCGCCTCGCCGCCCGAGAGCGTCCCCGATGCGCGATCGAGCGAGAGGTAGCCGAGGCCGATGTCGACGAACGAGTCGAAGAGGACGCCGAGGCTCCGCAGCAGGGGAGCGGCACTCGGTTCATCCAGCCCTTTCACCCAGGCGGCAAGATCCGAGATCTGCATGGCGCAGGCATCCGCGATGCTCTTGCCTGCGATCTTCGACGATCGCGCCCCCTCGTTGAGGCGGGTTCCGCCGCACTCGGGGCAGGGCTGGAACGCAACAGCCCGTTCGACGAATGCGCGGATGTGGGGCTGCATCGAGTCGACGTCCTTCGACAGGAACGACTTCTGGATCTTCGGCACCAGACCCTCGTAGGTCATGTTGATGTTCTCGAGCTTGATCTTGCGCGGCTCGCCGTAGAGGAAGTCGTGCCGTTGCTGCTCGGTGAAGTCCTTGATCGGCACATCCATCGGCACGACTCCGCCGAAGATCTTCACGTACCAGCCATCGGCCGTGTATTCGGGAACCGTGAGCGCCCCGGCGGCGAGCGTCTTCGTCTCGTCGAACAGTTGCGCGAGATCGATGTCGCTGACCTGCCCCATGCCGTCACAGTTCGGGCACATTCCGCCGGTGACGGTGAAGCTGCGCCGTTCGACCTTCTTGCCGTCGGCGGTATGGCTGGTCACAGCGCCCTTGCCGCTGACCGAGGCGACGTTGAACGAGAACGCCTGCGGGCCGCCGACGTGCGGCTGGCCGACGCGGCTGAAGAGGATCCGCAGGAGGGCGTTGGCATCCGTCGCCGTTCCCACGGTCGACCGGGCGTTGGCGCCCATCCGCTCCTGGTCGACGATGATCGCGGTCGTGAGGCCCTCGAGCACGTCGACATCCGGACGCGGGGGCGTGTTCATGAACGCCTGGATGAACGTCGAATACGTCTCGTTGATCATCCGCGACGACTCGGCGGCGATCGTCCCGAACACGAGCGAGCTTTTGCCTGACCCGCTCACTCCGGTGAACACCGTGAGACGCCGCTTGGGTAGTTCGACGTCGACGTTCTTGAGGTTGTTCTCGCGCGCGCCGTGCACGCGGATGAGGTCATGGGCGTCGGCGGCGTGCGTCGTCGGTGCAGGCATGAGCACACGCTAGCGGGATGCCGCGACATCCGTCCTCTCGATTCGTGACGGCATCCGTACACGTCGTCGGCTGTGGCCAACTCAGCAAGAACGGTGGGCGAGCCGGATGCCAGGCGTGGCGTCGCGCGGGCTCGGCCCGGAAATGAGGAGTTAGCGACACCGGCGTGCCGGGCCGAACCGGTCGGGCGAGAGAGCCGGGCGGCATCCGACCTTGGGATTAGTGTCGGCTCGGCTCCGTCGTCGGCCGTCGCCAACTCAGTGAGAACGGCGGCAGGCACCGGATGCTGCGCACAGCCGCACAGCAATCCGCCCCGCGGGTGAGGAGTTAGCCACCTCCTCGCGCCGAGCCGGCGATGTCAGAGGCGCGCGATCTCGACCCGGGGGCGCACGGCGATGTCGGTGAGGTGGACGTCGGGGGAGGCATCCACGAGGAACCGGACCGTCGCCGCGACCGACGACGGCTTGATGTAACGCTCGGGCTCGTACGGGGTGCCCATTTCGGCCGACTGCGTGCGCAGCATCCCGGTGTCGGTCTGGCCCGGGGCGAGCGTCACGACCCGCACGCGATGGCGCTGCTCGTCGATGCGCAGCACGTCGGCAAAGCCCCGAAGTGCGTGTTTGGATGCCGTATAGATCGCGTGACCGGGAACGGGGCGAGTCCCGGCGCCCGAGCCGATGAACACCACGGTTCCCCGGCTCTCGCGCAGCAACGGCAGCACCTGACGCGTGAGCTCGGCCGGGGCGAACACGTTGATGGCGAACTGGCGTTCCCAGTCCTCGGGCCTTGCGGTCTCGGTCGTGTGGACCGCGGCAATCGCAGCCCCGTGCACGAGAACGTCCAGGCGTGTGAGCTCTGCCGTGCGGGCAGCGAGGGCTTCGGCATCCGTGATGTCGAGGACCCAGGGCGTGGCACCGGTCTGCCGAGCCAGCTCGCTCAGCGCATCGGCGCTGCGCCCGACCGCGATCACGTCGTGGGTGCGCGAGAGCTCCCGCACGATCGCTCCGCCCATGCCTCCGGTGGCACCGGTGACGAGGGCGTGGGGACGAACACCGGATGCGCTCATGCAGAACTCCTTGCGAGCGGAACGGTGGGTGAGACGGATGCCGCGTGCAGCGCGATCCGCACGGCGCTGCGCGCGACACGGTCGGTTTCACGCAGCATGGTGGGATTCGTGCCCGGCATGGGGCTGATGATCGTGTCGTGCACGACCTCGTCGACGGGGATCCCGGCCACGTGGACAGCGGGGTCGAGCGTACCGTCGGCGCGGACGAGGAGGCCCGTGGCGGGGTCGATGTCGATCCCGCCCGTCGCTCCGAGCTCTCCGTCGCTGTCGGCGACCTGGAAGACGCGCAAGCGTCCGGCATCCGTCAACGATCGCACGAGTGGATCGGCGCTGGCGCCGGCGTCGTGCATGTGCATCCACGCATCGATCAGGATGCGCGCGGTGATCTCGGCGTCCGGGATCTGCCCCGACGTCACGCGGAAGCCGTCGTCGGTGAAGGTGAGCGCGGGGCGCGGCCCGAGAAAGCGCACGATCCCGGCGGCGTGCAGGGCCAGCAACTGGCGGTTTCGGAACGCGGGAGGCCCGGAACCGAACATCCCGCCGATCGAGAGGAGGCGGCCGAAGGCTCCGCGCCGGGTCGCTGCGTCGAAGCCGCCGAACGCTCCGGCGAGACTCACCGGCTGCCGGGCGGACCCGATCGACCACAGGGCAGCCTTCAGCGGGGAGTCGGCGCCGCGTTCGGCTTCGCGCAGATCGTCGGCGAGGAACTCCGCGACCCAGGTGTCGAACTCCTCACGATTCGCGAAGGATCGGCGGGACGGGTCGAGTGCGGCGCTCAGATCGAACAGATCCGAGGAGTTGGCGACGAACGGTGCGACAGCCGCGGCCAGGGACTCGGCGTCACCGGCATCCGCCGCGATCGCCGCCCGCAGCTGGTCCCACGAGCCGGTCAGCGCCCCGGGACGGGTCCGGTGCAGCGTCTCGTAGTACGCCTCGAACGCGTCCTTGCGGATCGCCGGCCACAGGAGCCCCTCGACGTCGATCGGCCGCGACAGCCCGGCATCGAGCACGGCGCGCAGGTGCCGTTGCGGTGCGCGCGGCGGCAGGCTCCCGTACAGCGTCTTGGCGCGGTACGGCACACCCCGGGGTGAGGTCGCCCACAGGATCGGCTCGGCGCCCGACGCCTCGTACCGAAGACCACCCGCCGCGCCGGCATCCATGACGAACCGTCCGCCGCGACCGAGAGTGAGCAGTGTGACGGTGTCGAAGAATCCCATCCCGAGGCCCCGGATGATGACGTCTTCGCCCGCGGGCACGCGTGAGAGATCCTGGTCGACAGGGTTCCCCGGTGCCACCCACACGAGCTCGGGTCGAGCCGAGACGGATGCCGACAGCTGCCGCTCCTCGGTGGTGGGAAGGTTCGCAAGCCACCCTGTCGCCAACACCACGGCATCGACGGTGATCTCGGTCGCGCCGCCCTCGGCATCCGTGATCTGCAGCTCCTGACGTCCGCCGCGTTCGACGATCGCCCTCACGCGCCCGGTGCGCGTGTGCACCCGGACACCGTCCGGCGCCACACGGATGACGCGCGCGAGCGCCCAGGCGATGTACTCGCCGTACAGCGACCGGCTGGGATGCGACTCTGGGCGCAGCGCCCCGAGTTCGCCCGCGTAGTCCGACGCGAAACCGGCGCGCACCGGCGCCTCGGCGAATCCCGCCCGACGCGGCGCAGGAATGGCCGCCACGATCTCGGCCGTCCGCGCATCCGGCGCCTCGGCGTGGGCAGCGAGGATCGCCCACTCGTACAGCGTCGGACCGGGTCGCACGGTGCCGACCATCTGCACCGAGTCGTCGGTGAAGAGTGTCACGGCATCGGCGAGGGTGTTCATGCACAGCTCGCGCGTCTGGTCTGTGCGCCACACTCGGCCCGCGCCCACCTCGACATCGTCGATCAGGTACACGTCGATGCGGGTCGCGTCGGGGTCCGCGCGCTCGGCGAGCGCCGAGACGACGCGCTCGAGCAGCGAGACGCCGCGCGGCCCCCCGCCGACGAGCGCGATCGCGGAGGTGGCAGACATACCTTCGTGTCTAGGCAACTCCGGGCCGAAACGCGAATTCGGCTGTCACAAACGGTCGTCTGGACGCCGCATGAAGCGCGATCTGTGACAGTCGAATCGGATGAATGTGACGAAATGCTTCGCTTCATGACGGCCCGACTGCGTGATCTCGGCGGCCGGAGCGCAAGATAGCCAGGCCGCTTCACGACGAAAGCGGCAGTGTCCGTATTCCACGGCGCCACAGCATCCCTTCTCACCAGGAGTCAGCATGAATCTGCGCACGCGCACCCTTGCGGCAGCCGCCGCCCTCACCGCGACAGCACTCGTCGCGGCAGGCTGCGCCTCCAGCAGCGGAGGTACG
This sequence comes from Microbacterium schleiferi, assembly GCF_038150145.1. Taxonomy (GTDB): domain Bacteria; phylum Actinomycetota; class Actinomycetes; order Actinomycetales; family Microbacteriaceae; genus Microbacterium; species Microbacterium schleiferi_B. The sequence continues at coordinate 251,782 of NZ_JBBWSA010000006.1, read as the reverse complement.
GATGCCGACAGCACCGAACCGATCGTCTTCGGCGTCTCGGGTCCCCTGACCGGCAACCAGGCCGAGTACGGCGAGAACTGGCAGGAAGGCTTTGCGATCGCCCTCGACGAGATCAACGGCGCCGGCGGCGTCAACGGCCGCGAGGTGCAGATCGACTTCCAAGACAGCCAGGGCGAGGCGAGCCAGGCCACCACGATCGCGCAGCGCTTCGTCAGCGATGACTCGGTCCTCGCGGTGCTGGGTGACTTCTCGTCGGCCACCTCGATGGTCGCGAGCCCGATTTACCAGCGCGCGGGTCTGCTGCAGCTGGGCATCACCAACTCGCATCCCGAGTTCACCGCGACCGGCGACTACATCTTCAGCCCGTCCGTCACGCAGGCAGTCGAGGCCCGGGTCATCGAGGATGCCGCTCACGAGATCGGTTCGAACATCGCCGTCTTCTACCTCAACACCGACTGGGGCAACACGGCGTTCGAGGTGCTGCAGGATCAGGCTGAGCAGAACGGCGACACGATCGTCTACAGCTCGCCCGTCGAAGAGACCTCGACCGACTTCCGCCCGCAGCTCGTGCAGGCCCGCGACGCGGCCCCCGACGTCGTGATCTTCTACACGTACTACGGCACCACCGCCCTCCTCGTGCAGCAGGCCGAGCAGACGGGCCTGGACGTTCCGTTCCTCGCTGTGGGGTCCAACTACTCCGCCGAGTTCCTCGATCTGGCCCAGGGTGCCGCCGAGGGTGTGTACGTCGACACGACGTTCTACCCCGAGTCCGACGACCCGGCGGTCGAGAGCTTCGTGACCGCCTACACCGAGGAGTTCGGGCACGCGCCCAACCTGTTCGCCGCGTACGCCTACGACGGTCTGAAGCAACTGGCGTGGGCGGCCGAGAACGCCGAGACCCTCGACCGTGAGGGCATCCGCAACGCCCTGCGCGACGGCACCGATATCCCGTCCATCATCTATGGCACCGCCACCTACAACGACGAGCGTCGTATCGACCGCCCGCGCTTCCAGTGGCTGGTCGTCGAGGACGGACAGTTCGTGCTCACCGACCAGGTCGGCTGAGCCCACACCGGATGACCGGGGCCCTACTCCCTAAGCACTAGGGCCTCGGTCATCCGGTCGTCCGCATTTCGGCATCCGCCTCCCGACTCGCACCGACCCGTCCCGACCTCTGGAGCCCCGTGTTCGACCTGCTCATCGCCGGCCTCATCAACGGAAACGCCTACGCCCTGGTGGCGTTGGGCCTTTCGCTCGTGATCGGCGTCGCGAACGTCGTGAACTTCGCGCACGGGTCGCTGTTCGCCGTGGGAGCCATGGTCGGCTGGGTCGTCACGTCGAACCTCGGGATGCCGCTGTGGCTCGGCGCCCTCGCGGCGATCGCCGTCACCGCGGCCCTCGGGTGGCTCATCAACCTCGTCGCGGTCCGCCCCTTCGCGGGCAAGGCGCCGATCGCGGCGGTGCTCGCCACGATCGCGGTGATGATCATCCTCGACAACCTCACCCAAATCGTCTTCGGGCCCGAGGTGCGCCGCTTCGACTCGGGCCTTCCCGACATCACGTGGCAGATCGGCGGCATCACGCTGCGGCTCATCGACGTCGTCATCCTGGTCACGAGCGTGACGCTCATGCTCGTGCTCGCCGGCGTCCTGCGCTACTCCAAGCTCGGCCGTGCGATCCGCGCGACCTCGCAGGACCGTGAAGCGGCGGCGCAGATGGGAGTGCCGGTCGCGCGGGTCCAGTCGATCGCGTTCATGGTCTCGGCAGCCCTCGGCGGCCTCGCCGGAGTGCTCGTCGCCGCGTACTTCACGACGATCGCCCCGACGCAGGGCTTCCAGATCGGCCTGGCCGGTATCGCCGCAGCCGCGATCGGCGGACTCGGGTCGCTCCTGGGCGCCGTCATCGGCGGCCTCGTGCTCGGTGTCGCCGAAGCCTTCGGCGTGGGCCTGTGGGGCGACTCGGCGCGCCAACTCATCACGTTCGGTGCGTTGCTGCTCGTCCTCTGGATCCGGCCCGAGGGCATCCTCGGCAAGAAGACCGTGCGCCGCGAACCGCTCACCGGGACCTTCTTCGCCCAGGCTCGTCCCGTCGTCATGCGGCGCTGGCAGGTCGCGGTGCTGATCGCACTCGCGCTCATCCCGACGATCCCGGGCGTCTTCGACGGCTACGCCGTGCAGATCGGTGTGCAGATCCTCGCCTTCGCGATGATCGCCCTGTCGATGACGGTGATCGGCGGCGCTGCCGGGCAGCTCTCGCTCGGCCAGGCGGGACCGGTAGCCCTGGGAGCGTATGCGGCGGCGATGCTGACGAAGGATGCCGGGCTCCCGTTCCTCGTCGCCGCCCCCCTGGCGGGACTCGTCTCCGCCGTGCTCATCGCCGTGCTCAACGCCCCCTCGTGGCGGTTGTCGGGGCACTATCCCGCCATCGCGACCCTCGCCACGGGCGCTGCCATTTCGGCCGTGCTGCTGGTCGCGACCCCGATCACCGGGGGCGGCAGCGGCATCGCGCAGATCCCCCTGCCCGACATCTTCGGCATCCAGATCTCCTCGACCACCCAGTTCTATGCGCTCGGCCTCGGCATCCTGCTCGTGCTCATCCTGCTCGTCCACCGCCTCGGACGATCGCACCTGGGCCTGACGTGGCGCGCGATCCGCGACGACGAGGTCGCCGCACGATCCGCGGGAATCGCGACCCCGCAGTACAAGTCCCTCGCGTTCGGGATCGGCGGGTTCATCGCCGGTGTCGCCGGCGCGTTCTGGGCGGCACAATTCGGGTTCGTCGAGCCCAAGATCTTCAACCCGAACCTGTCGTTCCAGATCGTCATCATCGCCGTGCTGGGCTCCATGCTGCGCCCGTTCGGAGCGGTGCTCGGCTCGATCGTTCTGGTCGGCGGCCTCGAACTGTTCCGGGTCGCGAGCGAGACACGGCTGCTCATCTACGGCGTCGTGTTGTTGCTGCTGATCTGGTTCCGCCCCCAGGGCATGTGGACGCTTCCGCTGCCGTTCGCGCGGCTCTTTCGTCGCGCGGATGCCGGCACCCCGGTGGTCGCCGAGCAGTCGGCATCCGCGGGGCTCGTGGGAACCCTCACGCCCGCCGGTCGCGCACGAACCGGCGCGGCCGAGCGAACCGGCCCTGCCGAGCGAACCGGTACCGACGGGGGAGAGGAGACCCGCGCATGAGCGCGGCCACGACACCGCTCGTGCGGGTCACCGACCTCGCGAAGTCGTTCGGTGCCCTCGCCGCCGTCGACGGGATCTCGTTCCACGTCGCGCCCGGGGAGGTCGTCAGCATCATCGGACCCAACGGGTCCGGCAAGACGACCACGATCAACCTGCTCTCGGGTGAGCTGCGCCCCGACCGCGGCAACGTCGTGCTCGGCGCGACCGACATCGCGGGACGCACCCCCGACGTCATCGCCCGCGCCGGCCTGCGCCGTACCTTCCAGAACGGCCGCGTCTTCGGCAACGCCACCGTCGAAGAGAACGTGCTCGTCGGTCAGACCCCGCTCGTGCGGGCATCCGCACCGCTGCCGCGGCTGCGCCGCATCCCCGTGCTGCGGTGGATCGCGCTGATCGTCGAGACGGTGCTCGCGATCGTCGGCACCCCTGCGCAGCGGCGCGAGGCTGCCGACCTCGATGCCCGCGTCACGGCGCAGCTCGAACGGTTCGCGACGCGGCTCACCGCCCGCCGCAACGACCCCGCCGCGACCCTGTCGTACGCGAACCGTCGGCGCACCGAGATCGCGCGTGCCCTCGCATCCGACCCTCGCCTGCTGCTGCTGGACGAACCGACCGCCGGGATGAACGTCTCCGAGACCAAGGAAGTCATGCACCAACTGCTCGAGCTCAAGGCGCAGGGGCAGACGATGGTCGTCGTCGAGCACAAGCTCGAGCTCGTGATGACGATCTCGGACCGCGTGATCGTGATGGACGGCGGCCGCATCATCGCGGAGGGAACGCCGCACCAGGTGCAGAACGACCCCGCCGTGATCGCCGCGTACCTCGGGTCGCGCCGCGGCACGGTGGTCGCCCGCACGCACCACATCGAGGACGCGATCGAGGATCCCGCCCCGACCACCGTCGAACCCGCGCAGACCGGGGACGAACCGACCCCGCCCACGGAAGGAGACGCGCGATGAGCGCCGAGAACGCGCCGTCGGCGGCGCCCCTCCTGGACGTACAGAGCGTCAACGTCTACTACGGCGAGTTCCACGCACTGCAGGACGTCAGCTACCGCATCCACGAGGGCGAGATCGTGTCGCTGCTCGGCGGCAACGCCTCGGGCAAGTCCACGACGATGAAGACGATCCTGCGCCTCGTGAAGCCCCGCAGCGGCGAGATCCGGTTCGACGGACGCAGCATCCTGGGCGACACGACAGCCGATGTCGTGCGTGCCGGGATCGCGAGCGTGCCTGAGGCACGCCGCGTCTTTCCCGAGATGACGATCGAAGAGAACCTTCTCGTCGGAGCCCACACCCGCCGCGGCGGCGCGCGCGCCCTGCGCGAAGACCTCGACAACCAGTACGACCTGTTCCCGCGCCTCGCCGAGCGGCGCACGCAGGAGGCCGGCACGATGTCGGGCGGCGAGCAGCAGATGCTCGCGTTCGCGCGCGCCCTCATGTCGCGCCCGCGCCTGATCTGCATGGACGAACCCACCATGGGGCTCGCGCCGATCATCGTTGACCAGGTGCTCGACACGATCCAGCGCATCAACACCGAGCGCGGCGTCGCCGTCTTCATGGTCGAGCAGGCCGCAGAGCTCGCCCTCTCGATCGCCCATCGCGGCTACGTGCTCGCCGGGGGCACCGTGCGCCTCGAGGGTGCCGCATCCGAACTGATCGCCAACCCGCAGGTACGTGAGGCCTACCTCGGCCAAACTACCGCCTGACCGCACGAAAGGACACGCATGTCGACCACCGACGTCATCGACACCCTCGCGGGCATCGCGCCGGGTTCCCCCCTCGACGAGCTGCGGGCCCGCCGTCCCGAATCGCGCACGCATGCGCAGGGGAGCTACGACGCGCTCTTCGCGCCCGCGGATGTGTCGCACGCGAGCATCCCGGAGCGCGCCGCGATCGCGACGTTCGTCGCGTCTTTGCACCGGCAGGAATCCGCTGTGGCCCACTACCGCGCGCGGCTCGAGGGGGAGGGCGACGAGCGCATCGCCGCCACCGTCATCGAGCTCGCAGCATCCGCCCAGGAGCTTGCCCCCGTCGGCCCCTACGGGAACTTCACCGCCGACAACGCCCCCGAGAGCGTCCCGGGCCCGCGCTTCGAGATCACCGACGTCGCCGCCAGCTACGTGCTCGGCGACCGACTCGCCGCCGCCCTCGAACACGCACATCTACTGACGCTGCACCCGCGCGATGCCGCCCCCGACGACCTGCGTCGCCTCGAGGATGCCGGGTGGAGCGCCACCGGCATCGTCACCCTGTCTCAGTTGGTCGCCTTCCTCGCGTTCCAGCTGCGGGTCGTCGCGGGGCTCACTGCCCTGCAGGCGACGCGTGCCGCATCCGTCACGGAAGGAGCCGGCCGATGAGCGCCATCATCCCCGCCCCCGCCGATCTCGTCGCACCCACTCGTTTCACGCAGGACACCCTCGACTGGGTGCCGTGGGTCGAGCCGCTGCCGATCGACGACGTCACCGACCACCACTACGAAGCGCTCGTCCAGCGCTCGCGCGTCAAGAACCCGTACTTCCGGCTGCTCGTGCGCGACCCCGACATCCTGCGCGAGCGCACCAAGACCGACCTCGACATCTTCTTGAACACGGATGCCGGGCTGCCACGTGCCGAACGGGAGCTCGCCGCGACCGCGGCATCCCGCGTCAACGGCTGCGTCTACTGCGCATCAGTGCACTCGGCGTTTACGACGCAGTACTCCGGCAGGCGCGAAGACGTGCAGCGTCTGCTCGACGAGGGTGTCTCGACGCGGATCGACCCGCGCTGGGACGCGATCGTCGACGCCACGGTCGCGCTCACTGCCACGCCCGCCACGTTCGGGGCCGACGAGATCGCGGGCCTCGAGGCAGCCGGACTCGACGACCTGGAAGTGCTCGACACGATCCTGTCGGGCGCCTTCTTCAACTGGGCGAACCGCCTCATGCTCTCGATCGGCGAACCGGGGGTTCCGCCCACGGAGTGAGGACGCCCCCCACCTCACAGCGGTCGCAAAGCTGCCCTCGATAACGTCAAGAGTCCCCGAACCCGACACCACGGAGGACACCATGGGATTCCTTGACCGACTCTTCGGCACCGAGCCCCAGCACCGGCAGCCATACGCCCAGCAGCCCGCCTCGTCGCGCGCCGCCGGCTATCCGTCCACCACGCCGCCCAAGAGCGAAGACGAGCTCGCGATCGAGCGCTACCGGTACCTGCTGCGCACCGCACCTCCCGAGACGATCGAGCAGGTCCACGCCGAGGCTTTCGCGAAGCTCACCGAGCCGCAGCGCCAGCAGGTTCTGGCCGACATGACCGCGACGCTCCCGGCATCCGAGCGGCCGCGGTCAGCCGACCCGAACGACATGGCCCGAGCCGCCACCCGCGCGGAATACATGAACCCGGGCGCTATGGAGCGCACTCTCGGTGGCCAGCGCCAGGGCCCAACTTTCGGCTCCATGGTGGGCTCGTCTCTGCTGGGCACCGTCGCGGGGTACGTCATCGGCTCCGCGCTCGTGTCGGCGTTCATGGCTCCCATGTTCGCCGCCGACGCGGGGGCCGCGGATGCCGCACCCGCCGATACCGCTGCCGACACCGGGGCCGATACCGGGTGGAGCGATGCCGCCGGAGGCGGGGACGCGGGCTTCGCCGACGGTGGATTCGGGGACTTCGGCGACTTCGGTTTCTGATCGAGCGGCGCGCGGAGGACTTCGTGCCCGCGCCCGCGCGATAACGTTCATTCATGGGGAAGGTGGACACCAGCTCTGTGCGCCGAGGCGAGAGCCGCTCTGGACGACGCAACACGCTGTGGGGTGCACTCGCGGCGGAGCTGACCCTGAAGCACGACGGGACGCAGGCCCGCGTGGCAGTGCTGCAGCAACTGATGCTCACCGTCGTCGCGTTGGCGGTCACGGCCTTCGCGGTGATCGCCCGCATCCCCGGAGACCTCACGATGTTCTTCACCGGCGTCGGGATGGTGTTCGTCCTCGCGGTCGTGACGATGCTCGTTCCCTGGAACCGGCTCTCCCCGTGGGCAGTCGGCGTCATCCCGGTGCTGGACATCGTTGCGATCATGCTGATGCGGGTCGCCTTCCCCGAGTCGGGACTCGCGCTGCTGTGGCTGTTCCCCGTCATGTGGCTCTCGGCGTCCCTGGGCTTGGCCGGCTACGTCGCAGCGAACCTCTTCGTCTGGGTCGCGTACTGGTGGGTGATCGTCTCGGGGAACGAGTCGGCGTTCAGCTTCGCGCTGCTGCTCATGCCGATCGTGGTTCTGGCAGTCTCCACCGGCGCGTACCTCAGCGTGCGCCGATTCGCCGCCCAACGCTCGCTCCTGGACAAGCAGGCGCTCGTGCTGGGCCAGAGCCTGGAGCGCACGCAGCACCAAGAGCAACTGGTGACCCAGGTGCTGGACTCGGTCGATTTCGGTGTGATCCGGATCTCGCTCGACGGCAGCATCAGCATCACCAACGAAGCGCACGCGCGCATGCAGCACGCACTCGTCAGCGCCGACGGCCACAATCGCCTGCCGCCGTATGACTCCGACGGCCAGACGCCGCTCGATCCGGAACGGATGCCCGTGGCACGCGCGGAGCGGGGCGAGGTCTTCGACAACCAGATCGTGTGGTTCGGGGCGCCCGACACCACGCGTCGGGCGCTGAGCGTGACGGCGCGGCGCCTGCGCGATGCCCGGGGAGCGGATGCCGGAGTCGTCGTGATCTCCCGCGACGTCACCGCCGAACGCACCGCCCTGCGCGCCCGCGACAACGTCGTGGCCTCGGTCTCGCACGAACTCCGCTCCCCGCTGACCGCCATCATCGGCTACCTCGATCTCGCCCTCGAGACAGACGGCATCCCCGAGAAGGTCCGCGGTGACCTGGATGTGGCCACGCAGAACGCGGAACGGATGATCCAGATCATCTCCGACATCCTCTCGGCGACGTCGTCGTCGAAGTCGACGGTGGATGTGACGGTCTCCCCCCAGAACGTCGACCTGCAGCATCTGGTGCTCGCGGCGGCAGCCGCGTGGGAGCCGAGCGCGCTGGAGCGGCGGATCACGATCTTCACCGACGACGTGCAGCCCACCGACGCGTACGTCGACCCGGCGCGGATGCGGCAGGTCGCCGACAACCTCATCAGCAACGCCATCAAGTACGGGCGTGAAGGCGGCTCCGTGCAGCTGGCCGTCTACGGCGATGACGTGGCGTCCTATCTCCTCGTCCGCGATGACGGCATCGGACTGTCGCCGGATGACCAGAATCGTCTGTTCCGGCGCTTCTTCCGGGCCCGAACCGACGTCGGCGGCACAGGCCTGGGCCTCGCGATCTGCCGCGACATCGTTCGTGCGCACGGCGGCGAGATCATCGTGGGCAGCGAGCAGGGCGTCGGGTCGGCGTTCCTGGTCCGTCTCCCCGCGAAGGTCGATGTCATGCTGCCACCGATCGACCCCGAAGAAGCACTCGACATGTCGGGTGCGGTCACGACCGCGGGACGCTCCGACATGGAGGCAACGGGATGACCCTCGACCTCTTCTCGGTGAGCGTCATGACGGCGGCAGTGGTGCTGATCGTCGGGATCATCTACATCTCCGAAACCCTCATTCGCCGTGATGAGGTGACGGGCCGGCACTGGTCGATCGCCTTTCTCGCCGGCATCCTGACCACCATCGCCTACGCGATCTGGGCAGCCGGGGGAGGATGGATCGCGATCGCTGCCGGAAACGCGGCATTCGTGGCAGCAACGGGGTTCATCTGGATCGGATGCCGCAGCTACAACGGACACCGCATCGGCTGGGCTTACGGCACGGTCGGCGGCGGTATGGCTGTTGCGTTCGTCGCCGTCGTTGTCGAAGGCCCGGAAGGCGGCGACTGGGCAGGGGTTGTCTGGATGTATGCCGCGCTGGCAGTGCTGGCATCGTTTGGCGTATGGGAGACCGCACGCGGTCGATTGGCGCAGACCCGCACGACCATTGCCCTCGCCATCGTGCTCGTGATCGAGGCGCTCTATACGGCCGCGCGTGCCCTTGTCTTCCTCCTGCGCGGGCCTGACGATCCGGTGTTTCAGACGTGGTTCTCCACGATCCCAGCGAGCTTTGTGACGATCGCACTCGTGATCACCGCGGCGATCGTCACCTCCATCCTGCGTGCGGGCCGCGCGGGCATGCGGGGGTACACCAACCTCGTCGCAGTTGACGGAAGCGACCGCATCCTGACCGAACCGCAGTTCCGTGCGACGGTCACTGACGTGCTCGAACGCGCCGAAGAGAAGGGCATCGGGGTCGGCGTCATCGCGATGCGCATCGATGACCTGCCGTTCATCGCGAAGGCCTTCGGGAACGAGGTCGGACGCCACGTCGCCGTTGCTGCGCGCGACGCCGTGCGGCGCACCGTCGAACCGCTCGCGGTCATCGGCGATGACGGCGCCACGGTGTTGTGGGTGTGCGACACATCCTGGGACGCGAGCGAGGCGCGACGGCAGGCATCCCGACTCGCCACAGCCGTGTTCGAAGCTCTGCGCACCGTCCCCGACGCCGTGGTCCCGGTCGTCGGCATCGGCGTCGCCGTGACTCACGACTTCGGCTATGACGCCGGCGCGCTCATCGACGCAGCGGATGCGGCATCCACCCGTTCGGCCAAAACCGGAGACATCTCGGTGCTGATCGCAGAACCGCCGCGCTCGAAGCCGCCTGCCTCCGTGGGCCCCGACGCGCCGGCGTCTGCCCCGGCGGGGAGCTGATCATGCCCCTGATCGCACTCACCGGGGGAATCGCGGCGGGCAAATCCACCGTGGCATCACGGCTGGCTGAGCTCGGAGCCGTGATCGTCGACGCCGATCAGGTAGTCCGTGATGTGCAGAGCACGGGGTCGCCGGTGCTCGACCGCATCGCCGACGAGTTCGGTGACGGCATCCTCACGGTCGACGGAGCGCTGGATCGCGCCGCGCTCGGCTCCCTCGTGTTCGGAGACGCGGACCGGCTCGCCGTGCTCAACGCGATCGTTCATCCCGCCGTGCGGGAGGAGTCGGCTCGCCGCTTCGGGCAGGCCTTTGCCGCCGATCCCGACGCCGTCGTCGTGTACGACGTGCCGCTGCTCGTCGAGGCGCGGGTCGACGACCCGTGGGAACTGGTCGTCGTCGCGCACGCTCCCGCCGAGCTACGCGAACAGCGCCTGGTCGACCTGCGCGGAATGAGCCGGCAGGATGCTGCATCCCGGATCGCGTCGCAGGTTCCCGACGAGGCACGCCTGGCCGTTGCCGACGTCGTGATCGACACGACAGGAACTCTCGCGCAGACCCGAGATCAGGTCGACGTGCTCTGGGAAGCGTTGCCGTTGCGGATCGCCGCACGCCGATCGCGCTGACGTCGCCAACGCGGGATCACCACGACTGCCGCCACGATCGCGCCGATCAGCAGCAGGAATCCGAGGATCGGCAGCACGATCGCAAAGATCGAGAGTGCGAGACTCGAGACATCCTCGACGGTGCTGACGATCGGGGCGGCCACACCGGCCGTCGCCGCGTTTGCGACGGGGCGAATGGATGCCTTGACGACGTGGATAGCGAGCGCGATCGCAACCCCGATGCCGATGGCCACCCAGTTCTGGTTCGCGAAGAACGCGCTCGGGTCATCGACGCGAACGGTCTCGGCGCTTGCTCCGGCGCCGAACGCAATCCCACCGGATGCGGGGCGGATCACGGTCTGCACGGCATCGTTGATGGAGTCGACCACCGGCACCTTGTCGGCGACGATCTCCAGGACGAGCAGCGAACCGATGATCCAGAGAGCGATGTCGCTCGACAGCCACGCCCACCCTGCTGGCAGCTCGATCGCGTCGAAGAAGCGGTTCGCGAGCCCGAGTACCAGCAGCGGCATCCACGCGTTCAGCCCCGCCGCTGCGGCAAGACCGGATCCCACGAAGAACTCGAGCACCCCTCCAGGGTAGGCATCCTTCTTCGCGCCCGCAGCGTCTTTGCTGCCGGAACCCCTCGCGCTGGAGTGCGGATGCAGCGACGGCCTCGACGTCGGAGGGCACGCCTACCCTGGAAGGGTGCAAACCACACGATCCGTCAGGCCCTTCGAAGTCGTCAGCGAGTACTCCCCGTCCGGTGACCAGCCGCAGGCGATCGCCGAACTCGCAGCGCGCATCAACGCCGGCGAGACGGATGTCGTGCTGCTCGGTGCGACGGGAACGGGCAAGTCCGCGACCACGGCCTGGCTGATCGAGCAGGTACAGCGCCCGACCCTTGTCATGGCGCACAACAAGACGCTGGCCGCGCAGCTGGCCAACGAGTTCCGCGAACTCATGCCGAACAACGCCGTCGAGTACTTCGTGTCGTACTACGACTACTACCAACCCGAGGCCTACGTCCCGCAGACCGATACCTTCATCGAGAAGGACTCGTCGATCAACGCCGAGGTCGAGCGCCTTCGTCACTCGACGACCAACTCGCTGCTCTCACGCCGCGACGTGGTCGTCGTCTCGACGGTGTCGTGTATCTACGGTCTCGGTGCTCCCGAGGAGTATTTGCGGGCGATGGTCGCGCTGCAGGTGGGGGAGCGGTATGACCGCGACGCCCTTATCCGCAAGTTCATCGCGATGCAGTACAACCGCAACGACGTCGACTTCTCGCGCGGCAACTTCCGCGTCCGTGGCGACACGATCGAGATCATCCCGGTGTACGAGGAGTACGCCATCCGCATCGAGCTGTTCGGCGACGAGATCGAGGCGCTCTATCTGCTGCATCCGCTCACGGGCGATGTCATCCAGAAGATGGATTCGGTGCCGATCTTCCCCGCCTCGCACTATGTGGCCGGAACCGACACGGTGCAGCGCGCGATCGGCACGATCGAAGATGAGCTTGCGTCGCGGTTGAAGGAGCTCGAGTCCCAGCAGAAACTGCTCGAGGCCCAGCGCCTGCGGATGCGCACGACCTTCGATCTCGAAATGCTGCAGCAGCTGGGCTTCTGCTCGGGCATCGAGAACTACTCGCGGCACCTCGACGGTCGCCAACCGGGGGAGCCGCCGCACACGCTGCTGGACTTCTTCCCCGACGACTTCCTCCTCGTGATCGACGAGTCCCACGTCACCGTGCCGCAGATCGGAGCAATGTACGAGGGGGATGCCTCCCGCAAGCGCACCCTCGTCGACCACGGCTTCCGCCTACCGTCGGCGCTCGATAACCGCCCGCTGCGCTTCGACGAGTTCAAGAACCGCGTCGGCCAGACGGTATATCTGTCTGCCACGCCCGGACGCTACGAGATGGGTATCGCCGATGGGGTGGTCGAGCAGATCATCCGTCCGACCGGTCTCGTGGACCCCGAGATTGTGATCAAGCCGTCCAAGGGGCAGATCGACGACCTGCTCGAAGAGATCCGCATCCGAGTCGAGCGCGACGAGCGCGTGCTCGTGACGACCCTCACGAAGAAGATGGCCGAGGAGCTCACCGACTTCCTGGGCGAACACGGGGTGCGGGTGCGCTACCTCCACTCCGACGTCGACACCCTGCGCCGCGTCGAGCTGCTCAGCGAGCTGCGCGCGGGCGTCTACGACGTGCTCGTCGGCATCAATCTCCTTCGCGAAGGCCTCGACCTTCCCGAGGTTTCGCTCGTGTCCATCCTGGATGCCGACAAAGAGGGGTTCCTGCGGTCGGGAACATCCCTCATCCAGACGATCGGACGTGCTGCCCGCAACGTGTCGGGGCAGGTGCACATGTACGCCGACACGATCACCGACTCCATGCGTGCGGCGATCGACGAGACCGATCGCCGTCGCGAGAAGCAGGTCGCGTACAACAAGGAACACGGCATCGACCCGCAGCCGCTGCGCAAGAAGATCGCCGACATCACCGATGCTCTGATTCGCGAGGGCGCCGACACGAAGGCGATGCTGAACCGCAAGGATGCCGCGGCATCCAAGAACGGCAAGGGCAAGAGCCCCACACCGAACCTGCGCCGCGAGGGGATCGCAGCCGAGGGCGCGACCCAGCTCGAGGCGATGATCGGGGATCTCTCCGACCAGATGCTCGCGGCGGCCGGGGAGCTGAAGTTCGAGCTTGCCGCGCGCCTGCGCGATGAACTGCAGGACCTGAAGAAGGAACTGCGAGCCATGGAGCGCGCCGGCCACGCGTAGCGGAGGAGCAATGGAACAGCGCCTGAGTCTCATCACCTTGGCGTCGCCGACCTCGAGCGTGCCATCGGCTTCTACCGCGTACTGGGGTGGGAACCTCATCCGGGTTCGGTTCCTGGTGTCGTGGCCTTCCATCAGCTCGACGGCTCCGCGTTCGCGCTGTGGAGCCGCGCCGAACTCGCTGCGGACTCGATGGTCGACGACGCCGGCGGGTGGGGCGGCGTGACTCTCGCCCACAACGTGCGGTCACCCGCCGATGTGGATTCGATCCTCAGCGCCGCAGTGGCGGCCGGTGCCCGGCTTGGGCGTCCTGGTGCCGCAACGCCGTGGGGAGGCTATTCCGGTGTCTTCATCGACCCGATGGTCATCCGTGGAAGGTGGCACACAATCCCGGCTGGCCGCTCGACGGCGCCGGCCGCATCACCATCGGATCATAGCCGCCAGGCTGCCAGCGGCTGAGTGGCCCGGCCTGTCGTAACGGCGCATGCTTGTCGCGACGCGCCGGGGCCGGGGGTGAGATCTCGGCGTGTCGGGCGGATCGTGCGCCGTTACGACCGTCCGGATCGGTGCGGCATCCCGGCTGCCGGGGCGGGGCTCGACGGATGCCTCAACCGGCGAGGTGCGGCATCCGTCCTGCGAACGGCTGCAGCCCGTTGCGGAGCTCCCTGAGTTGCTCGATGCCCAGGCCGGTGACCGACATGATGCGGCGCGGAACCTCGAGGGCCTGCTCGCGTAGCGCGCGCCCCTCAGCTGTCAGCCCGATGTCGAGCACCCGCTCGTCATCCGTTCTGCGCGTGCGCGTCACACGGCCCTGCGCTTCGAGGCGCTTGACGAGGGGGGAGAGGGTTGCGGGCTCCATGGCGAGTTCGTCGGCTAGTTCGCCGAGTGAACGCGGAGACTGCTCCCAGAGCGCGAGCATCACAAGATACTGCGGATGCGTCAAGCCCAGCGGTTCGAGAATCGGACGGTAGATCGACACGACGTTTCGTGCGGCCGTCACCAGTGCGAAGCACACCTGATTGTCGAGCTTCAGCAGATCTTCCTCGTCGGACATGTGGCCAGTCTAGCAATCCGTTAGTACACTAAACATCATGACGCGAACGAATGAGGCGCCGAAGCGACCACTCCGTGAGCGAGTGCGCGAGGCAGGCGGTTGGTACATCTGGTTCAACACCAACCTCATCCGTGTGGCCGGGCCGCCTCAGGTGAGCCCGCTGGAACCGGGCCCGAGCGCAGAGGAGCGCGCCGAGCGCGCCTGCCCACTGTGTCATCAGCCGATGAATCGCCACACGTTCGATCGCTCTGGCGACAAGCCCCTCATGCACTGCCCCTGACATCCCAGCCCCTTACAGAGCCAACCCTTGTTTCGGTCGCGTCGTTTTGCGGGCGCTGAGCCGACCGACCCGCATCAAGGCGCGACCGAAATGGGTGTCGGCGGTACGCCGGAAGCGCACTCCGGAGCCGATGTCGGAGGCCACACCTACACTTGACGGGTGCCCATCGTCCCCGTCTCTTCGCATGCCTACAGCAGTGGAACACTGAGTGTTCGCGGCGCCCGCGTCCACAACCTCAAGGACGTCGATCTCGACATCCCGCGCGACTCCCTGGTCGTGTTCACGGGGCTGTCGGGGTCCGGAAAATCGAGCCTCGCGTTCGACACGATCTTCGCCGAGGGGCAGCGTCGCTACATCGAGTCGCTGAGTTCCTACGCGCGCCAGTTCCTCGGTCAGGTCGACCGGCCAGATGTCGATTTCATCGAGGGGCTGAGCCCCGCCGTCTCGATCGATCAGAAGTCCACCAACCGCAACCCGCGTTCGACGGTCGGCACGATCACCGAGATCCACGACTACATGCGTCTGCTGTGGGCCCGGATCGGGGTCCCGCACTGCCCCGAGTGCGGTGCGCAGATCCAGCGCCAGACGGTGCAGCAGATCGCCGACCAGCTCATGGAACTGCCCGAACGCACGCGGTACCAGATCGTCGCGCCCGTGGTGAGCCAGAAGAAGGGGGAGTTCGTCGACCTCTTCAAGGAGCTCTCCGCGAAGGGCTACGCCCGTGCCGTGGTCGACGGGGATCTCATCCAGCTCGCCGAGCCCCCCACCCTCAAGAAGAGCTACAAGCACGACATCGCGGTAGTCGTTGACCGCCTCGTCGCAGGCCCCGACATCCTGAGTCGCGTCACCGACTCCGTCGAGACGGCGCTCGGACTTGCCGGCGGCATCATGCAGGTCAACTTCGTCGACGAAGAGGGCGACGACGCGTGGCAGTCCTTCAGTGAAAAGCTCTCGTGCCCGAACGGTCACCCGCTGCAGCTGACAGAGATCGAGCCGCGGACGTTCTCGTTCAATGCCCCGTTCGGCGCCTGCCCGACATGCTCTGGCCTGGGTACCCGGATGTCGGTGGATGTCGAGCTCATGCTGGGCGACCCCGAGCTCTCGATTCGCGAGGGCGTCCTCATTCCGTGGACGACGCAGGGCAAGGGACTGTTCCAGTACTACGAGCGCCTGCTCGAAGGTCTGTCTGACGACCTCGACTTTTCGCTCGACACCCCCTGGCGGGAGCTCACGGCCGAGGTTCAGAACGCGGTCCTGCACGGCGAGAACTTCAAGGTCAACGTCAAGTGGAAGAACCGCTACGGTCGCGAAATGCGGTACACCTCGGGGTTCGAGGGCGTCGTGCCCTACATCGAGCGCCAGTACGTACAGGCCGAGTCCGACGCGCAGCGGCAGCGCTGGTCGGAGTACCTGCGCGAAGTTCCCTGCCCCGCGTGCAACGGCGACCGCCTGAAGCCCGAGGTCCTCGCGGTGCTCGTGCACGGGCATTCGATCGCGGATGCCTCACGCCTGAGCCTCGCTGATGCGCAGCAGTACTTCGCGAACCTCGAACTCACCGAGCGCGAGGCGATGATCGCTGCCGCGGTGCTCCGCGAGATCCGGGCGCGCCTCGAATTCCTCATCCAGGTCGGCCTGAACTACTTGAACCTCAGCCGTTCGGCAGGTTCGCTCTCGGGCGGCGAGGCGCAACGCATCCGTCTCGCTACCCAGATCGGATCGGGACTGACCGGCGTGCTCTACGTCCTCGATGAGCCCTCGATCGGCCTGCACCAGCGCGACAACCGACGCCTCATCGAGACGCTCCTCAAGCTGAAGGGCCTCGGTAACACCCTCATCGTCGTCGAGCACGACGAGGAGACGATCCACGCCGCCGACTGGATCGTCGACATCGGGCCCCGTGCCGGCGTCGACGGCGGTCACGTCGTGCACTCCGGACCCCTGGCCGAACTCCTCGCCGACTCCGACTCGATCACGGGCGATTACCTTGCCGGTCGCCGCAGCATCCCGACGCCACGCAAGCGCCGCAAGATCGACAAGAAGCGGATGCTGGAAGTCGTCGGCGCTCGCGAGAACAACCTCAAGCAGGTCAGTGCCCAGTTCCCGCTCGGTGTCCTCACGGCGGTCACCGGTGTGAGCGGCTCGGGCAAGTCGTCGCTTGTGAACGACATCCTCTATCAGGTGCTCGCCGCGAGGCTCAACGGGGCACGAACGGTTCCCGGCAAACACACGCGCGTGACGGGTCTCGACAACCTCGACAAGGTCGTGCACGTCGATCAGGCTCCGATCGGGCGAACACCGCGCTCGAACCCGGCCACCTACACGGGCGTTTTCGATCGCATCCGCACCCTCTTCAGCGAGACGCCGGAAGCCAAGGCGCGCGGTTACCAGCCCGGCCGTTTCAGCTTCAACGTCAAGGGCGGACGCTGCGAGGCGTGCTCGGGCGACGGCACCATCAAGATCGAGATGAACTTCCTGCCCGACGTCTACGTGGACTGCGAGGTCTGCCACGGGAAGCGCTACAACCGCGACACGCTCGCGGTGCACTACAAGGGCAAGAACATCGCCGAGGTCCTGGAGATGCCGATCGCCGAGGCAGCTGAATTCTTCGAGCCCATCCAGGCCATCCACCGGTACATGAAGACCCTCGTCGACGTCGGCCTCGGCTACGTGCGGCTCGGCCAGTCAGCGACGACCCTCTCAGGCGGTGAGGCGCAGCGCGTGAAACTCGCCACCGAACTCCAGCGGCGAAGCAACGGACGCAGCATCTACGTGCTCGACGAGCCCACCACGGGACTGCACTTCGAAGACGTCCGTCGCCTCCTGGAAGTCTTGAACGGTTTGGTCGACAAGGGCAACACGGTGATCGTGATCGAGCACAACCTCGACGTGATCAAGTCGGCCGACTGGATCATCGATCTGGGCCCCGAAGGTGGTTCGGGCGGCGGCGAGATCATCGCGACCGGAACGCCCGAGCAGGTCGCGGCGGTTCCCGAAAGTCACACCGGACAGTTCCTGGCCGAGCTTTTCGACGCCCACGACGCGCCGGCGGCTCGCAAGGCGGGTTGAGCGTGGCTCGCGCCACCCATCCTCAGCTCGCGTACCGGCCGGCACCGGGGGAGATCCCGACCAATCCGGGCGTTTACCGGTTCCGCGACGACGCTGGTCGCATTCTTTACGTCGGCAAGGCCAAGAACCTGCGGGCCAGGCTCTCGAACTACTTCGCGCCGTTACACACTCTCCATGAGCGCACCAGACGGATGGTCACCACGGCCACCGGCGTCGAATGGACGGTGGTCGGCAGCGACGTCGAGGCGCTGCAACTGGAGTACATGTGGATCCAGGAGTTCTCGCCGCCGTTCAACGTGCGCTACAAGGACGACAAGTCCTATCCGTACATGGCTGTCACCCTTGCCGATGAGGCTCCGAGGGTCATGGTCACGCGAAACCACAAGATCCGCGGCGCAAAGTACTTCGGGCCGTACCCCAAGGTGTGGGCGGTACACGAGGTCATCGACCTCATGATCAAGGTGTTCCCGATCCGCACGTGCAGCGACTCGTCGTACAAGCGGGCGATGGCCACCGGTCGGCCCTGCTTCCCCGGCCAGATCGGCCGCTGCGGCGGGCCGTGCTCGGGCCGCGTGACAATCGAGGAGCACCGCGCGATCGTCGACGATTTCGTCGCGTTCATGTCCGGTGGTGATCAGCGGTTCACCCGGCAGCTGACTGCCCGGATGAAGGAAGCGTCAGCTGCGATGGATTACGAGTCTGCCGCGGTCTTTCGCGACCGGCTCCAGGCGATCGAGGCTGTCCTGAACAAGAGTGCGCTCGTGTTGCCCGATGACACGGATGCCGACCTCTTCGGCATTGCGGAGGATGAGCTCGCCGCCGCCGTGCAGCACTTCGTCATCCGTGGCGGTCGTGTGCGCGGCGTGCGGGCGACGACGATCGAGAAGGAACTGGACATCAGCGGGGGAGAGCTCGTCGACCAGATCCTGCAGCGGACGTACGGCCCCTCGGGAAGCGCCGACATTCCCCGGCAGGTGCTGGTCCCGGCCCTTCCTGACGATGCCGCAGAACTGGAGGCCTGGCTTCGTGAGAAGCGCGGCACGAACGTCACGATCCAGATCGCGCAGCGCGGCGCGAAGGCCGACCTCATGAAGAACGCGGCGCTGAACGCGCAACAGGCGCTTCTGCTGCACAAGACACGGCGCACGAGCGACTATGTCGCGCGTTCTCAGGCGCTCACCGATCTGCAGGAGGCGCTGGGTCTCGACGAAGCGCCGCTGCGGATCGAGTGCTATGACGTCTCGCACCTCAGCGGCACGAATGTGGTGGCCTCCATGGTCGTGTTCGAAGACGGGCTGCCACGCAAGGACCAGTACCGAAGCTTCGGTGTTGCGCAGACCACCGACGACACCGACTCGCTCTATCAAGTGCTCATGCGCCGACTTGCATATATCGACGACGAGCGGGATGCGGCGCCTGACACCGAAACCGCGACGGGCGAGACGGATGCCGCGACCAAGCCATCCGTCAGCTCGGATCCGACCGCCGAGGGTACCGTCGTGACGGCCCGCAGCCGCCCCCGCTTCGCCTACCGCCCACAGCTGCTCGTCGTCGACGGCGGCAAGCCACAGGTCAACGCCGCGGCACGGGCGCTAGCCGACGCGGGCCATTCCGAGATCGCTCTGTGCGGCATCGCCAAGCGTCTCGAGGAGGTGTGGCTCCCCGGAGAGGACTATCCGGTGATCCTGCCGCGCACCAGCGAGGCGCTGTACCTCCTGCAGCGGTTGCGCGACGAAGCCCATCGCTTCGCTATCACCAAGCAGCGAGGCAAGCGCAAGCGCGACATCCAGACCGTGCTCGCCGAGATCCCCGGGCTCGGCGATGCCCGTATCCGGGCGTTGCTTCGCCACTTCGGATCGGTTACCGCGCTCAAGAACGCAACGCCCGAGGAGATTCAGGAACTTCCCGGCGTCGGCCCGAAGCTTGCCGCCACGATCCACGCGCACCTGGCGAGTCGATAGGCTGGCCGTGCTCGGGAGGCCCGGTGCCTGACGAGCCCGCAGACCGCGCCACCACAGGACGAGAGGTCCCGATGGACCAGACGACAGCCGCCACGAGCGATGTGCTCATCCTGACCGGAATGTCCGGCGCCGGGCGCTCAACTGCTGCAAACGCCCTCGAAGACCTCGGCTGGTATGTCGTCGACAACCTGCCACCGCAGATGCTCAAGCCGATGCTCGAGTTGTCCGAGATCGCGGCATCCGCGCTGCCGAAGGTCGCCGCCGTAGTCGACGTTCGCGGCCGGGACCTGTTCACCGCCCTTCCGGCCGAGGTCGGGGAGTTGCGCTCCCGTCGCAACGTGCGGATCGTGTTCTTGGACGCGTCGGACGATGTGCTCGTGCGGCGGTTCGAAGCCGTCAGGCGCCCGCATCCCCTGCAGGGCGAAGGAACCCTCATCGACGGCATCCGCACCGAGCGAGAGCGCCTTTCGGAGATTCGAGAGCGCGCCGACGTCGTCGTGGACACGTCCTCGCTGAACGTGCACCAGCTCGCGACGCGGATCTTCGAGCTCTTCTCGGACGAGGGGGCAGCTCGGCACATGCTCACGATCATGAGTTTCGGCTTCAAGTACGGTCTGCCGACGGATGCCGACATGGTCGCCGACATGCGGTTCCTTCCCAATCCGTACTGGGACCCCTCGCTTCGGGCTTTCACGGGGCAGGACCCGCAGGTGCGCGAATACGTGCTCGCCCAGCCCGGGGCTCGGGAATTCGTGGATGCCTACGCCGCAGCCTTGCAGCCCGTGTTGCAGGGCTATCAGCGCGAAAACAAGCGGCACTCGGTCGTCGCTGTCGGATGCACAGGAGGCAAACACCGCTCTGTCGTCGTGGTCGAGGAACTCGCCCGGCGACTGGCCGACGAGGCAGGGGTCGCCGTGCGTGTGAAGCACCGCGACCTTGGCCGAGAGTAGAGCCGAACCAGGAGACAGCCGAGAATTCGAGGGGTGCGCCCGAGTAGGCTAGAGCGTCATCCGCCGGCCGAGCCGGCACCCTCGAAAGGAGCCCCGTGTCGCTGACGGCCGATGTCAAAGCAGAGCTCATTGCAGTCCGGGATCCGCTTCCCAGCGCCCGGGTCGCTGAGCTGACATCACTGATCCGCTTCGCCGGAGGCCTCCACTCCATCGCCAACCGCGTCGCTGTCGAGGCCGAGGTTGACTCGGAGGCGCTTGCTCGGCGGGTCGCCCGAGAGCTCATGGAGCTCTACGGTGTCCGGCCCGAGATCGTCCAGACGCAGGGATCCGGTTCGCGGGCAGGGGCCCTCTTCGCGGTGCGCGTCATCGACGGGGGAGAGACGCTTGCTCGTCAAACCGGTCTGCTCGACCAGCGGCGCCGGCCCGTGAGGGGTCTTCCCAACAAGCTCACGACGGGTTCGCGAGGCGACCTCGCCGCCGTATGGCGCGGCGCATTCCTGGGCGCCGGCGCCCTGACCGACCCGGGACGATCCGCGTCGCTGGATGTGCTGTGCCCCTCCTCGGAAGCGGCGATGGCCCTGGTCGGGGCAGCGCACCGTCTCGGCATCGGCGCGAAGGCGCGCGAGGTGCGCGGTGCACCGCGCGTTGTCGTACGCGAAGGGGATGCCATCCGCACGGCACTGGCCGTCATGGGTGCACGCCAGGTCGCTGCACACTGGGACGAGATGCGTCAGCGTCGGGAGGTTCGCGCCGGCGTCAACCGGCTCGTGAACTTCGACGACGCGAACCTGCGTCGGTCGGCTCAGGCCGCGGTGGCCGCGTGTGCCCGCGTGGAGCGAGCGCTCGAGATCCTCGGTGAAGACATCCCGGATCACCTGCGCGAGGCCGGTGATCTGCGGCTTGCGCACCGCGACGCGAGTCTCGACGAGCTGGGTCACCACGCCGATCCGCCGCTCACAAAGGACGCCGTGGCCGGCCGCATCCGTCGCCTGCTTGCGATGGCCGACAAGAAGGCGGCAGCCGAGGGTATTCCCGGAACCGAATCGGCCGTTCCGGCGTCCGCCCTCGACTGATCGCGCCGGCAGGGAACAGCGCTGTAACTGTTGTTCTCTTCTCGCGCAAGACCCGCCGACCGGGTGCTGCGGCTCACTAGGATGACAGTTGTCACCCCAGCGACGCCGGGGCATTCCTGGCGCCGCGACGACAGGAAGAGAAGAGCATATGGCCACCTACACCCTGCCTGACCTCCCGTACGATTACGCGGCTCTCGAGCCGCACATCAGTGCGACGATCATGCAGCTGCACCACGACAAGCACCACCAGGCGTACGTGACTGGCGCCAACACCGCTCTGGAGCAGCTCGCCGAGGCCCGCGAGACCGGCAACCTCGCCAACGTCAACAAGCTCGAGAAGGACCTCTCGTTCAACCTCGGTGGTCACACCAACCACTCGATCTTCTGGACGAACATGTCGCCGGATGGCGGCGACAAGCCGACCGGCGAACTCGCCGCAGCCATCGACGAGTACTTCGGCTCGTTCGACAAGTTCCAGGCTCACTTCACTGCCGCTGCTCTCGGCGTGCAGGGCTCGGGCTGGGCTGCACTGTTCTGGGACTCGATCGGTCAGCGCCTCATCATCCAGCAGATCTTCGATCAGCAGGGCCAGCTCGCCGCCGCCAGCGTTCCGCTGCTCATGCTCGACGTGTGGGAGCACGCGTACTACCTCGACTACAAGAACGTCCGGGCTGACTACGTGAAGGCGTTTTGGAGCATCGTGAACTGGCAGAACGTTCAGGACCGCTTTGTCACGGCTCGTGAGAAGACGGCAGGTCTGCTGCTAGGGTCATGATCAGGTGAGGATGCCGCGGAGCCCTCGCCCGCTCGGGGGCTCCGGCAGCCTCATTTGTCTGCTGGAACACACCACAAATGACACCCCTCTCCGGGTCGTCGATCCGGAGCTGACCCCCGGCGCTTCGGCGCGATAAGAATCAGGGAGACACCGTGTCTGTCAAGATCGGTATCAACGGCTTCGGCCGTATCGGACGCAACTACCTCCGCGCAGCCTTGGAGCAGGGCGCGGACCTCGACATCGTGGCGGTGAACGACCTCACCGACAACAAGACGCTCGCCCACCTCCTCAAGTACGACTCGGTCGGCGGACGCCTGAGCGAAGAGGTCTCGTACACCGAGGACTCCATCACCGTCGGTGGCAAGAGCATCAAGGTCTTCGAAGAGCGCGACCCCGCGAACCTCCCGTGGGGCGAGCTGGGCGTCGACATCGTCATCGAGTCGACCGGCCGCTTCACCAAGGCAGCTGACGCGAGCAAGCACATTGCCGGTGGCGCCAAGAAGGTCCTCATCTCGGCACCCGGAACGGACGTCGACGGCACCTTCGTCATGGGCGTGAACGACGGCGAGTACGATCCCGCCACGATGCACGTCATCTCCAACGCCTCGTGCACCACCAACTGCCTGGCGCCCCTCGCGAAGGTCTTCAACGACAACTTCGGCATCGAGCGCGGCTTCATGATGACCGCTCACGCGTACACCGCTGACCAGAACCTGCAGGATGGCCCCCACGGCGACCTGCACCGCGCTCGCGCCGCCGCGCTGAACATCGTGCCGGCCGCCACCGGCGCCGCCAAGGCCATCGGCCTCGTGCTGCCCGAGCTCAACGGCAAGCTGAGCGGTTCATCGTACCGCGTTCCGGTTCCCACCGGTTCGATCGTTGACCTGACGATCATCACGCCGGCCGAGGGCCTCACCAAGGAGACCATCAACGCTGCCTACGAGAAGGCTGCTGCTGAGGGTGCTCTGGCTGGCTACCTGAAGTACAACACCGATGCGATCGTCTCGACCGACATCGTTCACGACCCGCACTCGTCGATCTTCGACGCCGGTCAGACCAATGTCTCGGGCAACCTCGTGAAGGTCTCGGCCTGGTACGACAACGAGTGGGGTTACTCCAACCGCCTCGTCGACCTCACCGAGCTCGTCGCCAGCAAGCTCTGAGCCGCGGCATCCGGTAACAGACATGGCTCTGCGCACCCTCGACTCGCTGGGTTCGCTGGCCGGCAAGCGCGTCATCGTCCGTTGTGACCTCAACGTTCCGTTGAAAGACGGGGTCATAACGGACGATGGCCGCGTGCGGGCCTCCGTTCCCACGCTCAATGCCCTCATCAACCAGGGAGCGCGCCTCGTCGTGTGCTCGCACCTGGGACGCCCCGACGGGGCACCCGACCCGAAGTACAGCCTGGAGCCTGTCGCCCAGCGCCTGTCCGAGCTACTCGGCAAGCCTGTCGCGTTCGCGCGCGACACCGTTGGGGAGTCGGCCCACGACGCCGTCGCCGCGCTGGAAGACGGCGACGTCGCGGTCATCGAGAACCTGCGGTTCAACGCGGGGGAGACGGCGAAGGATGCCGAGGTTCGCGGCGCGTTCGCCCGCGAACTCGCGTCGCTCGGCGACGCCCTGGTGTCGGATGGCTTCGGCGTCGTGCACCGCAAGCAGGCGAGCGTGTACGACCTCGCCGAGATCCTGCCGTCTGCGGCGGGCTTCCTGATCGAGAAAGAGGTCGACGTCCTCGACCGCCTCACCGAGAAGCCTGAGCGCCCGTACACGGTCGTGCTCGGCGGCTCGAAGGTCAGCGACAAGCTCGGCGTCATCGAGCACCTGCTCCCGCGGGTCGATCGCATCCTGGTCGGTGGCGGCATGCTGTTCACGTTCCTCAAGGCCCAGGGCTACGAGGTCGGCAAGAGCCTGCTCGAAGAGGATCAGATCGACACTGTCACCCGGTACATGACGACGGCGCAGGAAAGCGGCGTTGAGATCGTCCTTCCGGTGGACGCCGTGATGGCTGCATCCTTCAGCGCCGACGCGGAGCACGTTGTCGCTCCCGCCGACTCGCTCGAGGAGACTCCATTCGGTGCGACGGGCCTGGGGCTGGACATCGGCCCCGACACGGCCAAGATCTTCGCCGACGCGATTCGTGCGAGCAAGACCGTGTTCTGGAACGGCCCGATGGGTGTGTTCGAGATGGCTGCCTTCGCCGCGGGAACCAAGGCCGTCGCGCAGGCGCTGACCGAGGTCGATGGTCTGAGCGTCGTCGGCGGTGGCGATTCTGCCGCTGCAGTGCGTCAGCTCGGCTTCACGGATGACCAGTTCGGCCACATCTCCACCGGTGGTGGGGCGAGCCTCGAGTTCCTCGAGGGCAAGAAGCTACCCGGACTGGAGGTCCTCGGATGGGAGCAGTGAGAACGCCGCTCATCGCCGGCAACTGGAAGATGAACCTCGACCACCTACAGGCTGTCGCGTTCGTCCAGAAGCTGCACTGGACGCTTAAGGACGCCAAGCACGAGGACGGTTCGGTCGAGGTCGCGGTCTTCCCGCCCTTCACCGATCTGCGGACCGTGCAGACCCTGCTGGATGCCGACAAGATCCCGTTCGCCCTCGGCGCGC
The DNA here is from genome assembly GCF_038150145.1 of Microbacterium schleiferi. Lineage (GTDB taxonomy): Bacteria > Actinomycetota > Actinomycetes > Actinomycetales > Microbacteriaceae > Microbacterium > Microbacterium schleiferi_B. Next base: position 226,738 of record NZ_JBBWSA010000006.1, on the reverse strand, counting down.
AGGATCTGTCGCCGAAGGATTCGGGTGCGTACACCGGTGACATCTCGGGGGCGTTTCTTGCGAAGCTCGACGCGCGCTACGTGATCATCGGTCACTCCGAGCGCCGTGAATACCACCACGAGACCGACGAGGTCGTTGCCAGCAAGGTTCAGGCTGCGCTGCGACACGGTCTCGTGCCGGTCATCTGCGTCGGTGAGACCGCGGAGGACCTCGAGAAGTACGGCGCTAGCGCTGTGCCCGTCGGGCAGCTGAAGACCGCTCTTGCTGACGTGCCGGCTGACGCCGACATCGTTGTGGCGTACGAACCGGTCTGGGCGATCGGGTCCGGCCAGGCAGCTACTCCCGACCAGGCTCAGGATGTCTGCGCCAAGCTGCGCGCGGGCGTCGCCGAATCGTTGAGCGCAGACGCTGCCGAGCGCACTCGTGTGCTCTACGGCGGCTCGGTGAAGGCCGCGAACATCGCGAGCTTCATGCGCGAGCCGGATGTCGATGGCGCGCTGGTGGGTGGTGCGAGTCTCGTCGTGGATGAGTTCGCCGCCATCATCCGTTACCAGAAGCACGTCGGCGTCTGAGGCCGTTCCGACTACTGCTGTGGCTGGGCAGCCGGAGGACCGGTCGCCCAGCCACAGCGCGGCGGGCCGAGGCGAAGCGCGCGCCTCTTTCCGTATACTGGACGCTTGTGCGACGAGACACCGTCGCGACGAAAGGTTTCACGTCTTGGCGATTCTCGAACTGATCCTGCAGGTGATCCTCGGCATCACGAGCCTGCTGCTCACCCTGCTGATCCTGCTGCACAAGGGCCGAGGCGGTGGCCTGTCCGACATGTTCGGCGGGGGAATGACGTCGGCTCTGGGGTCCTCGGGTCTGGCTGAACGAAACCTCAACCGATTCACGATCGTGCTGGCCCTCGTATGGTTCATCACCATCGTGGGACTTGGCCTCATTACGAAGTTCCAGGTGATCTGATGGCAACCGGCGGCAATGCAATCCGCGGCACCCGGGTGGGTGCCGGACCCATGGGCGAACAGGATCACGGCTATCACGCAGACCGTGTCGCCGTCTCGTACTGGGATGCCCTGGGCAACGAGACTGTGCGCTACTTCGCGGCTGGCATCCCCGACGAGGAGATCCCCGAGACGATCGATTCGCCGCACTCCGGGCTTCCCGCAGGTCGCGACAAAGACAACCCGCCTCAGCTGGCGAAGGCTGAGCCGTACAAGACGCACCTTGCCTACGTGAAGGAGCGTCGCACGGAAGAAGAAGCCGACGCGCTCCTGGATGACGCGCTGAAGTCCCTGCGCGAGCGCCGCGGCCTCTGAGACTTTTCGCAGGGCAGCCTGCATGACAATGGCCCCGGTCTCCCCTGAGGGAGGTCCGGGGCCATTGTCATGAATGGTCAGTACTCCTGGTCGATCAGCTCCGGGGGAACTTGCTCGGCCGCTTCTCGGTCGACGAAGAACACGGTGCGTCGCCGTCCTTTGGCGCCTCCGGCGGGGACGCTCGTGTAGTTGGCGCCGGCGAGGGCAAGACCGAGAGCTGCGGCCTTGTCAGGGCCGGACATGACCAGCCAGACGCGCTGCGACGCGTTGATCACCGGTCGGGTGAAGGTCACGCGTTCGGGCGGGGGCTTGGGCGAATTCCGGACCGGGAGCACCGCGTGCTCGGTGTCACGGATCTCGGGGTGATCGGGAAACAGCGAAGCGATGTGGGCGTCGGGACCGACCCCGAGAAAGCACATGTCGAACGAGGGCCACGCGGGTCCGCCAGGCTGCCCGTAGCGCGCGAGCTCTGCCGCATAGGCGCGCGCAGCTTCGTCGAGGTCCACGCCTTCATCGCTGGCGGCAACGCTGTGGATGTTGCCTACCGGGATGTCCAGTCGGTCGAGAAGAGCCTCGCGTGCCTGCTTGTCGTTGCGCTCGGAGTCGTGACGTGGGACGAAGCGTTCGTCGCTCCACCAGAAGTGCACATTGTCGAAGCGGAGGCCCGCAAGCCGCGGGCTTGCCGCAGCAGCCTCGAGCACCGCGATGCCCATGGTTCCGCCCGTGAGGGAGACATGAACGGCGGGTTCATCAGCCTGCTTCTCGATACGGCGCAGGAACCGGTTCGCCACGTACTCCGCGAGCGCAGTCCGGTCGGGGCTGATGAGCACCCGCTTCTCGTTCGTGATCTCAGCCATGGGTCTCCTGCGACGGTGTCGGGTCGAGCAGCGCCCAGCCCTCGGTGATCACTCGACCATACAAGAGGTCTGCATCGAGTCGGCGCAGCTCCTCGGCGAGGCACTCGCGCAGTGTACGGCGCGGCAGCACCAGGTCATGCTGCGGTTGCCCGGGCTGCGACAACCGGGCGATCGCGGCTGAGGAACGCTCGAGAACGATGTCTCCGCTGGCGCGTGTGAGGCGGACCGACTTGATGCCGTCGCTCCATTCGTCGGCGGAGAGGTAGTGCCAGTCCACCGGCACGCCGAGAGTGAGACGCAGCCACGCAGCCAACAGCGCAGTCGAGGGCGATGTTGCAGCGCCCCGAACCTCCACGCCGGTGATCGGCTCGTACGGCGGCTGGTCGAGCACGGCGGCGAGCTGCTCGCGCCAGTGCGTGAGGCGCGTCCAGGCGAGGTCGGTGTCGCCCGGCGAGTAGCAGTCGCCGAGGTGTGCGACGCGCGAGGTCTCGTAGGGCACCGTGGAGGCATCCGTGATGCGTCGCTGTGCGATCCGGCCGAGCGGGGAGTGGGAGGGAGTCGCGGGCGGGTTGTCTGGCCACCATACGACGACGGGCGCGTCGGGCAGCAGCAGACCGGTCACGAGGCTCTCGACGTTGGATGCTGCAGCGCCAGAGGCGCGCAACACGACGACCTCGCTCGCGCCGGCGTCGCCGCCCACGCGGATCTCGGCATCCAGCTTCGGCTCGCCCTCGGGGTCGAGGCGCAGGCTGATGACCCGCATGGGATGCTCGCGCGAGGCGTCGTTGGCTGCCTCGATGCCGTCCTCGGTGCCGCCGTTCGTCGTGACGATGATGAGGGTGAGCACTCGTCCCAGCGCTACGGCACCGCCCTCCTCACGCACGTCGATGAGTGCGCGGGAGATTTTGCTGACTGTCGTATCGGGAAGATCGACGATCATGGCCGCCTCCAGGTGCGTCCGTCGCGGGCAAGGAGCTGGTCTGCCGACTTCGGCCCCCAGGACCCAGGTTCGTATTGGTCGAGCGGTCCGCCTTGCTGTGCCCAGAAATCCTCGACCGGGTCGAGGATCTTCCACGAGAGCTCGACCTCTTCGTGGCGCGGGAACAGCGGGGGGTCGCCGAGCAGAACGTCGAGAATGAGCCGCTCGTAGGCCTCGGGGCTGGCCTCGGTGAAGGCGTGCCCGTAGCCGAAGTCCATCGTGACGTCGCGTACGTGGGTGCTCGCGCCGGGCACCTTGGAGCCGAAGCGGATCGTGACGCCCTCATCCGGTTGCACGCGGATCACGAGCGCGTTCTCACCGAGCCCGGATGTCTGCGACCGCGTGAACAGGTGCTCAGGGGCGCGCTTGAACACCACGGCGATCTCGGTCACACGGCGGCCCAGTCGCTTGCCGGTGCGCAGGTAGAAGGGCACGTCGGCCCACCGCCGCGTGTTGATCTCGAGCTTGAGCGCGGCGTACGTCTCGGTCGTCGAATCCGGCTTCATGCCGTCTTCGTCGAGGAATCCGGTGACGTGCTCGCCACCCTGCCAGCCGCCGGCGTACTGGCCGCGCGCTGTCGCGAGCGACAGGTCTGCGGGAAGCGTGACGGCCGCGAGTACCTTCTCTTTCTCGGCACGCAGGTGGCTCGCATCAAAGCTGATGGGCTCCTCCATTGCCGTCAGTGCGAGAAGCTGCAGCAGGTGGTTCTGGATGACATCGCGCGCCGCCCCGATACCGTCGTAGTAGCCGGCGCGGCCGCCCACGCCGATGTCTTCGGCCATCGTGATCTGCACGTGGTCGACGTAGTTGCGGTTCCAGATGGGTTCGAACAGCTCGTTCGCGAACCGCAGCGCGAGGATGTTCTGGACCGTCTCTTTGCCGAGGTAGTGGTCGATCCGGAAAATGGAGTCGGCCGGGAAGGTCGAGCGCAGTGCGTCGTTGAGCTCGCGGGCCGAGGCGAGGTCGTGACCGAACGGCTTTTCGATGACGACTCGGCGCCACCGTTCCGGCCGGTCGGCGGTGTCATCCACGAGGCCCGAGGTGCGCAACTGACGAGCGACAACCGGAAAGTCCTTCGGGGGGATGGACAGGTAGAACGCGTGGTTACCCATGGTGCCGCGCTCTTCGTCCAGGCTCTGCACAGTCTCGCGCAGCCGCGCAAAGGCGTCATCGTCGCCGAACTCGCCCGAAACGAATCGGATGCCCTGCAGCAACTGCTGCCAGGTCTCTTCGCGGAATGCGGTGCGCGCGTGCTGTCGCACCGCATCGTGCACGACCTGGGCGAAGTCCTGATCCTCCCAGTCTCGGCGGGCAAACCCGACGAGACCGAACCCGGGCGGGAGCAGGCCACGGTTCGCGAGGTCGTATACGGCCGGCATGAGCTTCTTACGCGAGAGGTCGCCGGTCACACCGAAGATCACGAGAGCACTGGGCCCCGCGATCCGATTCAGGCGTGCGTCTTCAGGGTCGCGCAGCGGATTGTGCCCGCGAGAGATCTCGACTGTCATCGGGTGGGATGCCTTACTGAGCCGCTTCGAATAGGGAGAGGACCTCGACCTGGGGGTCGGTGAGGGTGAGCGTGACAACGGGACGCCCGTGTGCAGCCAACACCTCAGCGTCGCCCGCGGCCTGCGCGGCGATCAGCTGGCCGAAGGTGAACGGGCGGCCGGGGATCTCGACATCCACGTCGGTGCGCTCCACAATCTGCAGGAACACGCCGTTCGCAGGCCCGCCCTTGTGATACTGCCCTGTTGAGTGCAGGAACCTGGGGCCCCAGCCGAACGTGGCGGGCCTGCCCGAATCCGCCGCGACGAGCTCTCGAAGGCCCTGGAGTTGGGGGATTGCGAGGCGGTTGACGTAAGCCTGCACCGAGACGTAGCCGTCAGCCGGGAGCTGTGCCCACAGTGCGTCGAGGACCCCGGCAATCGTGCCGGATGCCGCGAGGGCGGCATCCGTGACCCGCACCTCGACGCCCTCGACGGTGAACGCCGGTGCCGTTGGTTCGGGCGTGCGCTCGAGGAGTCCCCGCGTCGCCTCCTTGGCAGACTCGACGTCGGGCTGATCAAACGGGTTGATTCCCAGCATCCTGCCCGCGATCGCGGTGGCGTACTCCCACACGACGAACTGGGCCCCGAGGGATCCGCTGACCAGGATCTCGCCCTGGTGGTGCTCGAACAGGTGGAACTCGTTAGCCTCGTCGACCAGGCGCAGCACCCGCAGGTCTGCGGGCTTGGTTTCGAGTTCGGGGGAGACGGGCAGCATGACGACGGGCAGGATGCCGGTGCCGTCCTTCCCGGTGGATTCCGCGATCAGCTGCTCGATCCAGTCGGGCAGCCCCACGATGTGCGTGCCGTCGCTGATGAGGGCGAGCTTGTCGCGTCGTGGATCGCCGCCGGCGATCGCTGCGGCGAGCACCAGCGCGGGGTTCTCGGGGCTGTCGATCGCCACTTCAAGCAGCGTCGCATCGGCTTCGGCGAGCAACTCCTCGATGTCGACACCGGCAAGGCCTGCTGGGACGAGCCCGAAAGCCGTGAGCGCGGAGTACCGCCCGCCGACGTTCGGATCGGCGTTGAACACCCGGTATCCATCGGCGCGAGCTGCTTCGTCGAGGGGTGAACCGGGGTCGGTGACCACGATGATCCGCTCGGTCGGGTCGATACCGAGATCCCGGAAGGCAGCCTCGAAGGCGCGCTTCGCGGAGTCCGTCTCGACCGTGGACCCGGATTTGGACGACACCACGAGAACGGTGCGCTCGAGGCCGCCGGCCTCGGGGTCGCCGTCGAGGGCCGCGAGCACCTGACCGGGTGCTGTCGAGTCCAGGATGACGAGCGGTACTCCGGCGGTCTGCGTGATGACCTCGGGCGCGAGCGAAGAACCTCCCATGCCCGCGAGCACGATGCGTGTCAGTCCCTTGGCAGTGAGCTCCTCGCGGAGCGCGACGATCTGCGGGACCAGTGGCAGCGAGACCGTGACGGCCTCGAGCCACCCAAGCCGGTGGGATGCCTCGGCCTCGGCATCCGGACCCCACAGCGAACTGTCGCCCGCGGTCAGGCCGGAGGCGACGAGATCGCCGATGAGACCGGGCAGCGTCGCCTCGACGACTGACTTGACGTGCCCGGTCAGGTGGATGTCGAATGCCATCGCCGGCTCAGACGTCCGCGTTCTCGAGGGCGGTTGTCACCGTCGCTTGCAGTTCGTGCCACGAGGCGATGAACTTCTCGACGCCTTCGTCCTCGAGCACCTGCGTGACATCGGCGAAATCGATACCCACCGACGCGAGGCCGTCGAAGACGGCGTGAGCATCGGCGTAGTTGCCGGTGATCGTGTCACCGACGACGTCGGCGTGATCGAAGGTCGCCTCGAGGGTCTTCTCGGGCATGGTGTTCACGGTGCCGCGGGCCACGAGCTCGGTGACGTACAGCGTGTCGGGAAGAGCGGGGTCCTTCACTCCCGTGGATGCCCACAGGGGGCGCTGCACGGTGGCGCCGGCGGCCACGAGCGCCGTTGCGCGCTCGGTAGCGAACTCCTTCGCGAACAGCTCGAACGCGAGTCGCGCGTTCGCGATACCCGCGCGTGACTTCAGCGCCTCTGCGGCATCCGTCCCGATAGCCGTGAGCCGCTTGTCGACTTCGGTGTCCACGCGCGATACGAAGAACGAGGCCACCGAGTGAATGGTGCTGATGTCGTGTCCGGCCGCCTTGGCCTGCTCGATACCCGTGAGGTACGCGTCGATGACCGCCGCGTAGCGCTCGAGGCTGAAGATCAGGGTCACGTTGACCGAAATACCCGAAGCGATGGCCTCGGTGATCGCGGGGAGCCCCGCCTTGGTCGCCGGGATCTTGATGAGCGCGTTCGGCCGGTCGACGACCTTCCACAGTTCCTTCGCCTGCGCGATCGTTCCGGCGGTGTCGTGCGCGAGCTCGGGGGAGACCTCGATCGACACACGGCCATCCACGCCGCCGGTCGCGTCGTAGACGGGGCGGAAAATGTCAGCCGCGTCACGCACATCGGTCGTCGTGATGGTGAAGATCGACGTCTCGGTGTCGGCGCCCTGGGACTTCAGCTCCCGGATCGTCTCGTCGTAGGCGCTGCCCTTGGCCAGCGCGCCGGCGAAGATCGTCGGGTTGGTGGTGACGCCGGTGACGTTGCGATCGGTGATCAGCGCTGCCAGGTTGCCGGAGTTGATCCGCTCGCGCGACAGGTCGTCGAGCCAGATGCTGACGCCCTCGGCGACAAGCTTCTCGGTGGGGGTGGTCATGTCTTCTCCTTCGTGTGCAGCCGCGCCTCAGGCGCCGGCGGCAGCAATCGTCTCGTGAGCGGCGGCCACGACTGCTTCGGTCGTGATGCCGAACTTCTGGAACAGCGTCTTGTAGTCGGCCGAGGCACCGAAGTGCTCGATCGACACGGAGCGACCGGCGTCGCCGACGATCCCGCGCCACGGCATCGCGAGGCCCGCCTCGACCGAGACGCGCGCTTTGACGGATGCCGGCAGCACACTCTCGCGGTACGCATCGTCCTGCTCGGCGAACCACTCGAGCGACGGAGCCGAGACGACGCGTGCGCCGATACCCTGCTCGGCAAGCTGCGAGCGAGCGTCCACGGCGAGCTGCACCTCGGAGCCCGTCGCGATGAGCAGCACGTCAACGGTTCCGGTGGGCGAGTCCGCCAGCACGTACGCGCCCTTGGCGGCGAGGTCGGCCGACGCGAACTCGTCGCCGGATGCCTCACCCGTCCCGCGCGCGAACGTGGGAACGTTCTGGCGGGTCAGCGCGATTCCCGCGGGGCCCTCGTGACGGCGGACGAGCTCGAGCCATACGGCCGCGGTTTCGTTCGCGTCTGCCGGGCGGACGACAGCGAAGTTGGGGATCGCCCGCAGTGCCGCGAGCTGCTCGATCGGCTGGTGAGTCGGACCGTCTTCACCCAGCGCGACGGAATCGTGCGTCCATACGAACAGCGTCGGGATGTTCATCAGAGCAGCCAGACGCACCGGGGGGCGCATGTAGTCGCTGAAGATGAGGAACGTGCCGCCGAACGGGCGGGTGGGACCGTGCAGGACGATGCCGTTGAGGATCGAGCCCATCGCGTGCTCCCGGATGCCGAAGTGCAGCACCCGACCGTACGGTGAGCCGCTCCACTCGTGTGTGGACCACTCCTCGGGAATGAACGACGCTGCATTCTTGATCGTCGTCAGGTTCGACTCCGCGAGGTCGGCCGAACCGCCCCACAGCTCGGGCAGTTCGGCAGCGAGTGCGTTGATGACCAGGCCCGACGCTGCACGGGTCGAGACATCCTTGCCCGCCTCAAACTGGGGAAGCGCGTCGGCGATGTCGGCGGGGAGTTCGCGGGCGTGCAGGCGGTCCCACAGCGCCTTGCGCTCCGGGCTCGCCGCAGCCCACGCATCGAACTTCTCCTGCCAGGCAGCCTTTTCGGCCTCGCCGCGCTCGACAAGTGAACGCGTGTGGGCGATGACCTCGTCGGGAACATCGAACGTCGTGTCGGGGTCCCAGCCGAGGACCCTCTTGGTCGCGGCGAGCTCTTCGCCGCCGAGTGCGGCGCCGTGGATCTTGCCGCTGTTCTGCTTGCCGGGGGAGGGCCAGCCGATGATCGTCTTGAGGATGATGAGCGAGGGCTTGTCGGTGACGCCCTTGGCCTTCTCGATTGCCTCGTACAGCTCGTGCACGTCCTCGACGTACTGGCCCGACTTCTTCCAGTCGACGGTCTGCACGTGCCAGTCGTAAGCCTCGTAGCGCGCCGCGACATCCTCGGTGAGGGCGACGTTCGTGTCGTCTTCGATCGAGATCTGGTTTGAGTCGTAGATGACGACGAGGTTGCCGAGCTGCTGGTGTCCAGCAAGCGAGGATGCTTCGCTTGTCACGCCTTCTTCGAGGTCGCCATCTGACGCGATGACGTAGATGAAGTGGTCGAAGGGTGACTCGCCGGCCGGTGCCTCGGGGTCGAAGAGGCCCCGCTCGTACCGCGCGGCGTAGGCGAAGCCGACCGAGGATGCCAGACCCTGGCCGAGCGGCCCTGTCGTGATCTCAACGCCCTTGGTGTGGCCGTACTCGGGGTGGCCCGGGGTCAGCGAGCCCCAGGTGCGCAGCGCCTTCAGGTCGTCGAGCTCGAGGCCGAATCCGCCGAGGTAGAGCTGGACGTACTGCGTGAGCGAGGAGTGACCGCACGAGAGGATGAAGCGGTCGCGGCCGGGCCAGTGCGTGTCAGCCGGGTCGTGCTTCATGACCCGCTGGTACAGCAGATAGGCCGCGGGAGCGAGGCTCATCGCCGTCCCGGGGTGTCCGTTGCCGACCTTCTCTACGGCATCCGCCGCGAGAACACGAGCGGTGTCCACCGCGCGCTTGTCGATCTCATCCCAACGCAGTTCCGTCACCGGATTGCCTTCCGTTCGAGAGGGGTGCGCCCTGAGACCACCGGTCCGCAGACCGCGTCACCACGGGAAGAGCAGCCGGCGCAGAGCGCGCGTGTGCTTTCAGCATAGCGATTCCGCTTCCCCCAGGGGGCCGTGTTTCGAAGCCGCAGAGGGGACCTCAGAGCACCAGCCTGCGGGCGATGCCATAGACTGGAAATCCCTGGGTGACGGCCGATAGTGAGGGCAATGGACATTTCCACGACGACGCGTGCGCAGCTCGCACCCGCATCGTTCGGCCGCACCGTCCGCGCATATGTCGCCCTGACCAAGCCGCGCGTTCTCGAGCTGTTGCTGGTGACGACGGTTCCTGTGATGATCCTTGCGCAGCAGGGGTTCCCGCCGCTGTGGCTGGTTGTCGCCACTGTGATCGGCGGATCGGCAAGCGCCGGATCTGCAGCGGCGTTCAACATGTACCTGGACCGGGATATCGACGCGCACATGCAGCGCACCGAGAACCGTCCCCTCGTCACCGGCGAGGTCTCGCCGCGCGGGGCACTGATCTTCGCCTGGTCGCTCGCGGTCGCCTCGACGCTGTGGCTGGGCTTCACGACGAACTGGCTCGCGGCGGCGCTGTCGGCAGGTGCCATCTTCTTCTATGTCGTCATCTACACGATGATCCTCAAGCGCCGCACCGAACAGAACATCGTGTGGGGCGGCATCGCCGGATGCTTCCCCGTCCTGATCGGCTGGAGCGCCGTCACCGGATCGCTGGCGTGGCCGGCGCTCATCCTGTTCTTGCTCGTGTTCCTGTGGACTCCGCCGCACTACTGGCCGCTGTCGATGAAGTACCGCGACCAGTACGACGAGGTCGACGTTCCCATGCTCGGCGCCACGCGCTCGGGCTCGCAGGTCGGCCTTCAGGTCATCCTCTACGCGTGGGCGACCGTCGTCACCTCCCTCCTTCTGATTCCCGTCGCTTCGATGGGGATCGTCTACACGGCATCAGCGTTGGCGTTCGGCGGCTGGTTCATCTACGAGTCACACGTCCTCTATGCTCGCGCGGTGCGCGGCACGGAGCCGCGGCCGATGCGTGTCTTCCACGCATCCATCACCTACTTGACGCTGCTGTTCGTCGCGATCGCCGTCGACCCGCTGCTTCCGTTCTAGGATCGCCATCGCCCGGGCAGCCGACGCGCACGAGAGAAGGCCCCGTCCGTCGAACGATGTTCGGCGAGCGGGGCCTTCTCTATCGGCCGGGGCCGGAGGTCAGCGGTTCTCCGGTGCCTCAGTGTCGGCCTGAGCGGCGGCGTCTGCTGCAGCGGCGGGCGGGGCGGCATCGGTCGTTGACGTCTCGACATCGGCATCCTCGAAGACCGGAGCCTGCTCGGCGAGAGGAGCCGCCTCCTCGACGATGACGGTTTCTTCGACGAACGCCGTTTCGGCGACGGGGGTGGGCAGGGCCGAGCGGAGCGCGGCGAGGGTCAGCACGAGCAGCAGACCGAGGATGCCGGCGCCCACCAGGACACCGCCGAATCCGATCCACGCGGGGCTCACGTACACCTGCTCGTAGGTGGCCGAACCATCCGCGAGCGTCGCACTCATCTCGCTCACCTTGGTCAGCACGAGCCAGAGCCCGACGCCGATGCTGGCGAGGGAGGCGAGAAGCAGCACCCAGAAGGGGACGCTGCGGGCAAGGCGATTGGTCATAGGGAAACTCCTGCGAAGGGATGGATTACGGTCACGCCGAAGAGATCGGCGCGACCAGTCTGGTCCCTGGACGCGTGCCGCGTCGATGCGTCAGCTATGGATCGCCTGTGCGTGGGCGGGGTCCTCCGCGGTGCCAGAGACGCTGACCGGCTGCTTGAGGTTCAGGACGAGTGCGGTCATCGCTGCGGCCAGAAGGGAAGCCAGCACCATGTGGATGCCTACCGCCAGTGGGGGCAGTCCGTTGCGTGCTTGGAAGAGTCCGACGGCGATCTGAAGCACTTCCACCCCGAGAACTGCCTGGGTCCACGCCACCACGCGCGGGATCTCCCGGCGCCGACGATAGGCGAAACCGAGCAGGACCAGGGTCATCGCGAAAAGCGCGTACGACGGCCAGGCGTGGATGTGTTCGAGGATCTCTGCGTTGAAGCCATTGCGTCCGGCATCTGCGTCGCCCGAGTGTGGGCCGGCCCCGGTGGTCAGAATGCCGAAGAAGATCGTGACAGCCAGCACTGCGGTGGTGGCATGCACCCAGATTGCGTGAGCTTTCGAGACGACGCGTACGCGGGCGCCGCCCGGCGTGCGCATGAGAACGAGGAAGGCGGCACACACCGCAACGAGGATGACCGAAGCGACGTAGTGGAATCCGACGATGAACGGGTTGAGTCCCGTCAGCACCGTGATGCCTCCGACCAGGGCCTGAGCAATGATGCCCAGCAACACCACCAGGGAGAGGACGAAAAGGTCACGGCGTTCGCGCCGCATCTTCAGAACGAAGACTAGGACGATGATCGCGAGGATCCCGACGAGCCCGGTGAGGGTCCGGTTACCGAACTCGATGACCCCGTGTATTCCCATCTCTGGTGTGTTTACGAGCGACTCCGCGGTGCAGGTGGGCCAGGTCGGGCATCCGAGCCCCGACCCGGTCAGACGCACCGCGCCGCCGGTTCCGATGATCAGCACCTCGGCAAGGAACGACAACCACGCGGCGACGCGGACGCGCCGATCGACGTGGTCGGGAAGCCAGGCCCAGAACCTCCCGAGCAATGAAACGCGGGCGGGGGACGGGGACGGTGCGGACACGGTCTTCACTCCTGGGATCGCCCTGTGGGGGCGCGGCGTGCTCGGCCCGGGGCTGGGTCGATGCCTGTAGACTCGAAGGGTCTGATTCCGCGGAGAAATGCCGCAGGATCATCACCAGTCTAGGCGCGAGAATCCGCCGACGACGTGAAAGGGCCCGTAAGCGACATCCCCTCCGGTACTCCGCCGGGGGCGACGGATGTCGGTGCGGATGACACCGCAATGGCCGCGAAGGAGAAAACCGATGTCCGATGTGCTGATCGAGCGCCCGGAGCTCGAAGGCCTGGGAGTCTACGAGTTCGGCTGGCACGACACCGACGCCGCCGGCGCGGTGGCCCAGCGCGGAATCAACGAGGACGTGGTCCGCGGGATCTCGTCGTTGAAGTCCGAGCCCGAGTGGATGCTGAAGACCCGCCTCAAGGGCCTGCAGCTGTTCGCCCGCAAACCCATGCCCACGTGGGGTGCCGACCTCAGCGCGATCGACTTCGACAACATCAAGTACTTCGTGCGCTCCACCGAGAAGCAAGCGCAGACCTGGGAAGACCTTCCCGAAGAGATCCGGAACACCTACGAGCGTCTCGGCATCCCCGAGGCCGAGCGCCAGCGACTGGTCGCCGGTGTTGCGGCGCAGTACGAGTCCGAGGTCGTCTACCACCAGATCCGCGAGGACCTGGAGGCCCAGGGTGTCATCTTCATGGACACCGACACCGCTCTGCGGGAGCACCCCGAGTTCTTCGAGGAGTACTTCGGCACGGTCATCCCTGCCGGCGACAACAAGTTCGCAGCTCTCAACACCGCCGTCTGGTCGGGTGGTTCCTTCGTCTACGTGCCGCCGGGCGTGCACGTCGAGATCCCGCTGCAGGCCTACTTCCGGATCAACACCGAGAACATGGGCCAGTTCGAGCGGACGCTGATCATCGCCGACGAGGGCTCGTACGTCCACTACATCGAGGGCTGCACGGCTCCCATCTACAAGAGTGACTCGCTGCACTCCGCGGTCGTCGAGATCATCGTGAAGAAGAACGCGCGCGTGCGCTACACGACGATCCAGAACTGGTCGAACAACGTCTACAACCTCGTCACCAAGCGTGCCGTTGCCCACGAGGGCGCCACGATGGAATGGATCGACGGCAACATCGGCTCCAAAGTCACGATGAAGTACCCGTCGGTCTTCCTCATGGGAGAGCACGCGAAGGGCGAGACCCTTTCCGTTGCCTTCGCCGGCCCGGGACAGCACCAGGATGCCGGCGCGAAGATGATCCACATGGCGCCGTACACGACATCCTCGATCGTCTCGAAGTCGATCGCGCGTGGCGGTGGACGTGCTGGCTATCGGGGTGAGGTCCGCGTTGACCCGAACGCTCACCACTCCGCCAACACGGTTCGCTGTGACGCGCTGCTGGTCGACACCGTTTCCCGCTCCGACACCTACCCGGCGATCGACATCCGCGTGGACGATGTGCAGCTCGGCCACGAGGCGACGGTCTCGCGCGTCAGCGAGGAACAGCTTTTCTACCTGCAGTCGCGCGGGCTTCCCGAAGACGAGGCGATGGCCATGATCGTGCGCGGATTCATCGAGCCGATCGCGCGTGAACTGCCGATGGAGTACGCGCTGGAGCTGAACAAGCTCATCGAGATGAGCATGGAAGGCAGCGTCGGCTGAGATGACGACTACCGCACAGGCGTCGGCGACGGCGCCCGGATCGACCGCGCACACCGACGGGGGCTGGGACCTCGTTCCCGTCCAGACACGCTCCGAACGCCCGCGTTCCTACGACCCCGCGGCGTTCGGTGCACCGACTGGCCGCGAGGTCAATTGGAAGCACAGCCCCATCGCGGCTGTCGCTCCGCTGTTTGCCGACGAGCCCGGCGACGAGGGTGCTGTCGGCATCACGGTCACCGGCCCGCTCGCTGCCGCTGGCCTCGCCATCGGCGAGGCCCCGCGCGGCGAGGCATTCACGCCCGAGGACCTGCCGAGTGCCATCGCCTGGCAGCGCTCGGCGGAAGCCCTGTACCTGAAGGTGCCAGCTGATGCCGAGCTCGATGAGCCGGTCGAAGTCGTCTTCACGGGGGCTGGCGCGTCGTTGCGTGCACACTCCCACGTCGTGATCGAAGCGGCCCCTCACTCGCGCGCGACAGTCGTGCTGCGCCACGAAGGTTCGGCGCAGTTCGCCCAGAACGTCGAGATCATCGTCCGTGACGGTGCGAACCTGACGCTCGTCTCGCTGCAGCGGTGGGACGACGACGCCGTGCATGTCGCCGCGCACCAGGCTGTTGTGGGACGCGACGCGACCCTGCGCCACACCGTGGTGAGCCTCGGTGGCGCAGTCGTGCGGGTGAACCCGTCGGTCGATCTCGCCGGTGCCGGATCCGAGGGCAATCTCTACGGTCTGTCTTTCGCCGACTCCGGTCAGCACCTTGAAAGCCAGGTGTACGTCCACCACCGCGGCCCCAACACGACGGCCGACGTCCTCTACAAGGGAGCCTTGCAGGGCTTGAGCGCGCGCAGCGTCTGGGTCGGGGATGTGCTCATCGGTCGCGACGCCGTCGGTACCGACTCGTACGAAGCCAACCGCAACCTCGTGCTGACCGACGGTGCGCGCGCGGACTCGATCCCGAACCTCGAGATCGAGACCGGCGACATCCAGGGTGCGGGGCACGCGAGCGCCACCGGCCGTTTCGACGACGAGCAGCTCTTCTACCTGCAGGCACGAGGCATCCCCGAAGAGGAAGCCCGCAGGCTCGTTGTGATCGGGTTCCTCAGCGACATCATCCAGCGCCTCGGCATCCCTGAGCTCGAGGCAGAACTCACCGAGGCGGTCACCGCCGAACTCGAACAGGAGGCGGCTGCGTGAGCGCGACCCGCGTGTGCTCGCTGAGCGAGCTGGAACAGGATGCCGCCAAGCGCGTCGTGATCGACGGTGTCGCGATCGCTGTCGTCAAGGACTCAAACGGTGACGTCCACGCCATCGGCGACACCTGCACGCACGGCGACATTTCGCTGTCGGACGGCTTCGTCGAGGGCGAGACATTGGAATGCTGGGCGCACGGCTCGGCGTTCTCTCTTCTGACAGGCCGCCCACTGAACCTTCCCGCGTACGAGCCGGTGCCGGTGTACGAGGTCACGATCGAGGGCGACGACGTCCTGATCGACCCCGCCGTCACCAAGGCCGTCACCCCAGACATCCACTGAAAAGGAACCCCATGGCTGTTCTCGAGATCCGCGACCTGCACGTCACGGTCGACACGGATGCCGGTGAGACCCAGATCCTCAACGGCATGACCCTCACGATCCGCACCGGGGAGACCCACGCGATCATGGGCCCCAACGGGTCGGGCAAGTCGACCCTCGCGTACACGATCGCCGGGCACCCCAAGTACGCGGTGACGAGCGGCTCGATCACGCTCGATGGTGAAGACGTCCTCGAGATGTCGGTCGACGAGCGTGCACGCGCCGGCCTCTTCCTCGCGATGCAGTACCCCGTCGAGATCCCCGGCGTGACAGTGACGAACTTCTTGCGCACGGCGAAGTCCGCGATCGACGGGCAGGCACCCGCGATCCGCACGTGGACCAAGGACGTCAAGAAGGCCATGGCGGACCTCCGCATGGACGAGAAGTTTGCACAGCGCAATGTCAACGAGGGTTTCTCGGGCGGCGAGAAGAAGCGTCACGAGATCCTCCAGCTCGAACTCCTGAAGCCGAAGATCGCCGTACTCGACGAGACCGACTCGGGCCTGGACGTCGACGCGCTCAAGATCGTTTCCGAGGGCGTCAACCGCGCCAAGGTCGAGACTGACATGGGCGTGCTGCTGATCACGCACTACACCCGCATCCTTCGCTACATCCACCCGGACTTCGTGCACGTCGTTGTCGGGGGGCGCATCGTCGAAGAAGGTGGTCCGGAGCTCGCAGACCGGCTCGAGTCCGAAGGATACGATCGCTTCCTCGAGCCCGCCGCTGGTTCCGGCGCCTAGGATCAAGTCATGACCGCGACTCTCAGCCCTGAGAAGTTCGACGAGGTCACCGAGGCTCTCAAAGACGTGATGGATCCCGAGCTCGGGATCAACGTCGTCGACCTCGGACTGATCTACGACCTCAGCTGGGATGACGAGAACGACGCTCTCGTCATCCACATGACGTTGACCTCTGCCGGGTGCCCGCTCACCGACGTTCTCGAGGAGCAGACCGCACAGGCTCTCGACGATGTCGTGGAACGCTTCCGCATCAACTGGGTGTGGATGCCGCCGTGGGGGCCCGAGCGCATCACCGATGACGGCCGCGACATGATGCGCGCTCTCGGCTTCGCCATCTGAACCGATCACTCGTCCGGCGTCGTGATCTCACGCAGCGGTGCCGCGGATAAGGTGGCGACGTGACAGCTCCCGCTCCGGCTCGCGCCACAACCCGGCCCGGCTTCATCTACTTCCTCGGGCGGCTCGTGCTTCGGCCGCTGTTCTGGATCCTGTATCGCCCGCGCATTGTCGGACGAGTAAACGTGCCCGCACGCGGACCCGTTCTGCTTGCGAGCAACCATCTGTCATCCCTTGACACCGTCATCATCCCGACCTCGGCTGCGCGTCCGGTGCAGTTCCTGATCAAGTCGTCGTACTTCACCCGGTCCGGCGTACTCGGGCGGTTCATGCGCTGGTTTTTCACGTCGATCGGCGGCGTGCCGGTCTATCGGGCAACAGGCCGCGACGCGCGCGCGGCTCTCGACGCCGGTGCCAGCATCCTGCGAGCCGGCAGTGTCTTCGCCGTCTTCCCCGAAGGCACTCGGTCTCGCGACGGCAAGTTGCACGAGGGGCACGGGGGAGCGGCGTGGATGGCGTATGACACCGGCGCGACGGTCGTCCCCGTGGGACTGATTGGTACCGGCACCATCAGGCCCTTTAGTCATCTGGTGCCGGGCAGGCCGCGAATCGAAGTGCGCTTCGGTGAGCCGCTCGACCTCTCCGATCTCGATGGCACCCCGGCAGGCAAGGCGCGACGGGAGACCACTGAGCGCACGATGAGCGCCATCGCCGCCCTCACCGGGCAGGAGCGTTCCGGCCAGGTGAACGCGAGCTCGCGCGACTGAACGCCAGGCGGCGCGCCGGAATCCGCGTTCCTCTGGATGCCGGACTCGGCCCCCACTATGGTGAGGCCGTGGACACCCTCATCTTCGGCCTGCTGCTCGCGGTGGCCCTCGTCATCATCTTCTCCAAGAGTCGGTGGTTGGTAATCGGCTCGTGGGCCATCGCCGCGCTTGCTGTGCTCGGTCTGTTCGCGTACCACGCGACCGACGTGTTGGAGTTGAGCTTCTGATGGCCGTCTCGATCATCGTTCGCAAGCTCTCGTTCTGGGCCTTCGTGGCATTCCTCGTTGCCTATGTCGGCATCCTGTCGATGGCGATGTTCGTCTTCCAGTTCGGGCTCGGCGAACTACCGTGCCCGCTGTGCATCCTGCAGAGGATGGGCATGATGTTGGCAAGCCTCGGCGCGCTGTACGTCGTCGTGCGGGCGCTGCGTGGCGAGCTGCTGCTGCGCGACCTCGCAACGGGCCTCGGACTTGCCATCCTCGGTGCCGTCGTGGGCGCGGCGATCTCGATCCGGCAGATCCTGCTGCACATCCTGCCCGGAGACCCGGGATACGGCGAGGCGGTGCTTGGCCTGCACCTGTACACCTGGGCGCTCATTACGTTCGTGGTCGTCATCGTGTTCGCGGGCGTCGTGGCGGTCTTCGCGCAGGACCTGCTGCCGATCGCTCCCGCCACTGGCTGGCTGCGCACTCTCGCCTGGGTCGTGGTGTGGGCGTTCGTCGCAACGATCGCGATCAACCTCGTTGTCGTGTTCGCCGAAGAGGGCTTCAACTGGGTGCTTCCCGACGACCCGATGCGGTATCTCTTGTTCGGCTGAATCTGATGTCCGCCGGGAAGGGCCACCAGCGGTCTTACCTCGCAGGGCTAGGCTCGGAGAATGACCGTGAGCCCCCTCCAGGCCCTCCCGATCGAGCGACTGCGTGAGCGGACGAGCACGAAATGGCGTGCCTATCCCGCCGACGTGCTGCCCCTCTTCGTCGCCGAGACCGACTTTCCGCTCGCACCGGCCATCACGGCGCGTCTGAGGGCAGCAGTCGAGGTCGGTGACACGGGATACACGCCGCCGAAGCCGGGGATCGCTGAGGCGTACGCCGGGTTCGCGCGGCGGCGATACGGCTGGGAGATCGACCCCGCGCACGTTCGCTCAACCGGCGATGTCGTGATGGGCCTCGTCGAGATCCTGAGGGCCGCGATCTCGCCCGGTGACCGCGTCGTCATCACGCCTCCCGTGTACCCGCCGTTCTATGACCTCATTCCGGAAGCGGGGGGAGTCGTCGAGCGGGTGCCGTTGCTCGCGGATGCCGGATACACGCTCGACCTGGCCGGTATCGACGCGGCACTGGCCGGAGGCGCGCGCGCCGTCCTCCTGTGCAACCCGCACAACCCGACAGGTACCGTGCACTCCCGTGAGACGCTCGCTGAGCTGGCCGAGATCGTCGCACGCCACGGTGCGATCGTCGTCAGCGACGAGATCCACGCGCCCCTGGTTCATGCGCCTGCGACGTTCACGCCGTTTCTGAGCGCATCGCCACTCGCGGCATCCGTCGGATACGCGGTTGCGAGCGCGAGCAAGGCCTTCAATCTTGCGGGTCTGAAGTGCGCGCTCATGCTCACTGCCGCTGATGACACGCGACGTGTCGTGCAGGAGCTGCCGAAGGAGGTCGAGTGGCGAACGGGTCACTTCGGAGCACTGGCAGGCGTTGCGGCCTTCGCGCCCGAGAGCGATGAGTGGCTGGATGCCTTGCTTGCCGCGCTCGACGCGAACCGGCGCCTGCTCGCTGACCTGCTCGCCGAACACGTACCGGCGGCGCGGTATGAGATCCCCGATGCGGGATACCTCGCGTGGGTCGATCTGTCGGGTCTGGGGTGGGGCGAGGACCCCGCAGAGCGGATTCTCACCGAGGCGCGAGTCGCCGTCCACCACGGTCCGACCTTCGGCGACGAGGGTCGAGGGTTCGTGCGGGTCAACTTCGGATGCTCGCCGGAAGTGCTCCGCGACGCGATCGAACGAATCGGCGCCCTTTCCCGCTGAACCTCAGCGCTTCTTTGCGGCGTCGATCCGCCGCACGAGGGCCCACGCGCCGGGGATCAGCAGCGCGGCAAAGCCGGCCTTGATCAGGCCGGGAACGATGAACGGCCATAGACCTGCGTCGAGCACGCCCGCCGGCGAAATATCCTGACCCATCACGGTCGAGAGGATAAAGGCCATGTAGGGGACGCCGATGACGAACGGGATGATGCTGGCGATGACGAATCCCGTGAAGGCGAGCAGGGGCTTTCGATCCCAGGCGCGCTCAGCGAACCATCCGGCGACGAACGCCGCGGGAATGAAACCCAGGATGAACCCGAATGCGGGAGCCAGCAGATAGGCAGGACCTGCGACCGGCCCCGCGAAAACCGGCAGACCGAGCAGACCGACGAACATGTAGGTCGTCATCGCAGCAGCACCTCGAGCAGACCCGAGAGCAGCGCCGACGAGGATGACGCCGAGAGTCTGCCCCGTGATCGGGATCGGCCCGATGAAGAACGACACCTTCGCCAGCAGCGTCACGACGGCGACTCCCGCCAGCACGAGGCCGGCGTCGATGGCGAACGCACGTGCCTGCGAGGAGGGTCGGACGATGATGTCGGCGAGAACCCGGGTGTGCGTGGCCGGTACAGCGGCAGTCGTCATGGTGCTCCTTGGTCGGTGGGAAGCCAGGCAGAGGGGTATTGCGACTTATACTAGGGGGCTGGCCATCGGCCCCCTTGTACCCTTCTCACCGAATGAAACGGAGCTTTGCTGTGCTCTCCGTGCACGACCTCGAGATTCGCGTGGGCGCCCGGGTTCTCATGTCGGACGTCACGTTCCGCGTGGGCGCGGGCGACAAGGTCGGGCTCGTGGGCCGCAATGGTGCAGGCAAGACCACACTCACGAAGGTGCTCTCGGGTGACCTTCTGCCGGCCGCCGGTCGCGTGGACCGCAGCGGGGAGCTCGGGTACCTGCCCCAGGACCCGCGGTCGGGCAATCCCGAAGACCTGGCACGCACCCGCATCCTGGATGCGCGGGGGCTGGGTCAGCTTGCCATCGGGATGCACGAGGCGAGCCTCGCGATGGCCGATGACGGCGACGATGTCGCGGCGCGCGCCATGCGCCGGTATGGATCGCTCACCGAGCGCTTCGAGGCGCTGGGCGGGTACGCCGCCGAGGCCGAAGCCGCCTCGATCGCCCACAACCTCGCGTTGCCTGATCGCATCCTCGACCAGCCCCTGAGTACGCTTTCGGGTGGCCAGCGCCGTCGCATCGAACTTGCCCGCATCCTGTTCTCGGACGCGCAGACGATGATTCTCGATGAGCCGACGAACCACCTGGATGCCGATAGCGTCGTGTGGCTGCGAGAGTTCCTGAAGAACTACAAGGGCGGCCTCATCGTCATTTCGCACGACGTCGAGCTCGTCGGTGAGACCGTCAACCGGGTCTTCTATCTCGACGCGAACCGTCAGGTGATCGACATCTACAACATGTCGTGGAAGAACTACCTGCGCCAGCGGGTCGCCGACGAGGAGCGACGCAAGAAAGAGCGCGCGAACGCCGAGAAGAAGGCGACAGCGCTCCAGCAGCAGGCAGCGAAGTTCGGGGCTAAGGCGACCAAGGCGGCCGCTGCCCACCAGATGCTCGCACGGGCAGAGAAGCTGCTCTCGGGGCTCGACGAGGTGCGGCAAGAAGACCGCGTCGCCAAGCTCCGCTTCCCGAAGCCCGCAGCGTGCGGCAAGACGCCGCTTATGGCGTCCGGCCTGTCGAAGTCGTATGGGTCGCTGGAGATCTTCACGGATGTCGACCTCGCGATCGACCGCGGATCCAAGGTTGTCGTGCTGGGTCTCAACGGCGCCGGGAAGACGACACTGCTGCGCATCCTGGCCGGAGTCGATCGTCCCGACACCGGGCAGATCGAGCCCGGGCACGGTCTGAAGATCGGGTACTACGCGCAGGAGCATGAGAACCTCGACGTGGGTCGCTCCGTACTCGACAACATGATGTCCGCGGCGCCCGACATCACCGCGACCGAAGCGCGCAAGGTGCTCGGGTCGTTCCTGTTCACAGGGGACGACGTGCTCAAGCCCGCCGGCGTGCTCTCCGGCGGGGAGAAGACCCGACTGTCGCTCGCGACACTGGTGGTCTCGAGCGCCAACGTGCTGCTGCTGGATGAGCCGACCAACAACCTCGACCCGGCATCCCGCGACGAGATCCTCGGCGCGCTTGCTCACTACGAGGGTGCCGTCATCCTGGTCTCGCACGACGAGGGTGCTGTCGAGGCGCTCAACCCCGAGCGGGTCCTCATCCTGCCCGACGGCGTCGAGGACATCTGGGGTCGCGACTACATCGACCTCATCACGCTCGCCTAGCGCGGCATCCTCGCGCTTACTGCGGGAGCCGGTCCAGGATCTCGTCTTCCTCGGCCATGTCGCGGTCGCGACGGCGCTGGCCGCGCGGGGGACGGGGGGAGTCGTCTGCTTCCTCCCGACGGTGACGGACCTCGGTGCGAATCACATAACCGATGAAGAAGAAGCCCATGACGGCGAACAGGATCCACTGAATCGCATACGACAGGTAGGGACCGGGGTCATCGGAGGGGGACTCCAGCGGATTCGGGAGGGATGCCGCGGCCGGCGACTCCGAGACCATCACACCGTAGGCGCTGGTGATGAAGGCGGGATCGCCGCCGAACTCTTCCGCGATGAGCGGCAGGTGGATCGTCGGCACTTGGCCCTCGGGGGCGTCGGTACGTCCCGATCGGGGAAGGGACTCGCCCGGCCGCAGCCGTGCGATCACCTCGACGGTCCCCGCCGGGGGCGCGGGGATCGCACTCGGATCACTGTCTTCGGCGGGCGGCACCCAGCCGCGGTTGATGAGCAGGATCCGGCCATCCGTGGTCTGGAACGGCACCAGGACCTCGAAGGCTGCAGTACCGCCGTGGGGGCGGTTCCTCACCAGCACGGTGTCGTCGACGAGATAGGTTCCCTCGAGCGCCACCGGGTGCCACTCGTTGTCGACCGGTAGCTCCCCGGTCTGGGGAACCAGACCATCGAGCGTGCCCGGTTCGGCGTCGTAGTTGGCCTCGACGAGAGCAAGCTGCGTCGAGCGCTCAGCGTTGCGGGTGAACTGCCAGTTGGAGAGAAACCCGCACGCTATCGCGAACAGCACCGCGACGGCGACGTACGCCGTCCACCGCATCGCCGCTGGCGCCTTGTGCTCTGCCGCCGGCGCCTTGTGCCCACTCACGCCTGTTCCGCCGCGAAAGCGTCAACGCTCAGCGGAAACGAGCGGGCAGCGAGGAACTC
The DNA here is from genome assembly GCF_038150145.1 of Microbacterium schleiferi. Taxonomy (GTDB): domain Bacteria; phylum Actinomycetota; class Actinomycetes; order Actinomycetales; family Microbacteriaceae; genus Microbacterium; species Microbacterium schleiferi_B. Next base: position 204,038 of record NZ_JBBWSA010000006.1, on the reverse strand, counting down.
GCGCAGGTAACCGACATGGTCATCGCAGGCGAGCCAGGTCTTGCTGCGATCTCCCGTGTGGATTCGCGGGTTTCGCCAGCGGATGCTCCAGCGCGCCGTCTCTCGGCATCCGGCGCGCGAACAGATCGTCTCGGAGTTCGGTGACGCGGATTCAGCTCTCACCCGCGCGCTCCTGCGGAGTCTCGTCGATACGAATGACCTGCGGTGTTTGCGTAGCAGCGGGCGATGGTGCCGTGCTGGGCGTGGGAGCCTCGATCATGCGCTCCGGTCCGAGCGCCGTCGGTGCCGTCATATCTGCGCTGACATTGGCGATGACGACGGCCAGATACGGCAGGAATATCGCCATGGCCGCAAAGACCCAGGTGTACCAGCTGTAGGGCGTGACGAACAGGACGAGGGCGAAGCACACGAGACGGATCGCCATCATCACGAGATACGTCGTTGACCGCTTGCCAGCGTCCTCTTTCGGTGCCCGGGGGAGGGACGTCGCCGGTTGCGGCTTTGCTGATGATTTCACGGTGCTACCAGAGTACGCCGCGCGGCCCCGACGGGATCCGTCGGGGCCGTGCTGCTGTGGTACGTCTCAGGAGCGGTAGCTCGTCATCCCCGCGGTGCCGACGGCGACGAAGAACAGGACGAATGCGATGATCCCCAGGATCCACAGGCCGAGCGAGACCCAGCCGATGATGACGCCTGCGAGCCCCAGTCCACGGCCGCCCTCGCCCGTCTGCTTGATCTGGCTCAGCGACATGTGGCCGGTGATGATCCCGACGATCTGGCCGATGATGGGGATCACGAACACGCCGACGAGCGATGACACGAGCGACACGATCGCCAGCGTGTTGGTCTTGGGACCTTGCGGGTACGCGGCGTACGCCGGAGCCGCACCGTAAGCGGGCGGAGCCGCCGGCGCACTGTAGGCGGGGGGTGCTGGCGGGGCCGGCGGCGGATACGCAGCGGGAGCCGTCGGCGCCGGGGCAGGCGGTACCGGAGCTGCCGCTGGCGGCTGTTCCTCGGGGGTTGCGGGGGAGTTCTGGTCGCTCACAGTTCGGCCTTTCTGACACGCATCCGCACGATGGTTCGTGCTGCCACCAGCGTTCCAGTCGCCTCCGGGCGTGTCAACGTGGACGGTAGTCTGGGGCGGTCCCGCTCACCCGCGGGTCGAATCGACCGCAGGAGCTGCTTCATGTCCACCGATCACGTCGTTCTCGTTACCGGAGGCAATCGCGGCATCGGTCGCGCCATCGCCGAGCGTTTCGTCGCGGAGGGGTACCCCGTCGCCGTGACCGCGCGTTCTGGCGAGGGCCCCGCCGGTACGCTGACGGTTCGCGCTGATGTCACGGATGCCGCGGCCGTTGACGCCGCGTTCGCCGAGGTGGAAGAGAAGCTCGGACCCGTGACGATCGTCGTCGCAAACGCCGGGATCACGAAGGACACGTTGCTGCTGCGCATGAGCGAAGACGACTTCGATTCGGTGGTGGCGACGAATCTCGGCGGCGCATTCCGTGTCGTCAAGCGGGCGGCGAAGGGGATGCTGCGAGCAAAGTGGGGACGCGTCATCCTGATCTCGAGCGTCGTCGGCCTTTACGGCTCGCCCGGACAGATCAACTACGCCTCGTCGAAGAGTGGGCTTGTGGGCTTCGCTCGATCGCTGACGCGCGAGTTGGGTGGCCGCGCTATCACCGCGAACGTGGTTGCGCCCGGCTTCATCGAAACCGACATGACTGCTGAGCTCCCGGCGGAGACCCAGGCTCAGTACAAGGCAACGATTCCCGCGGGCCGGTTCGCGACGCCCGACGAGGTCGCCGGCGTCGTCACCTGGCTCGCCTCAGACGATGCCGCCTACATCTCGGGAGCGGTCATCCCGGTCGATGGCGGATTGGGTATGGGGCACTGACGCCGCTCAGGTCTCCCTGATGGCGCTGATGAGGTGCCTCGCGAGCTGATCGGGAACCGAGAACTGCGGCCAGTGGCCCGCGTCGATCTCGACGATTGAGAGGTGCTCGCTGGCGGCGAGCTCTGCTGCCCACGCCGGCGGTTCCTCGAGCAGGCCACTGATCTCGTCGGCGCTGGCAGTACCCATGAGGATGGTCATCGGCACGCGGTGACGTCCCTCGTCGGTGAGCGTGATCGCGTCGGTCGGCACGCGTGCTGGCACCGAGAGCGCCCGCTGCGCTACCTCGGCCCGTACCGCCTCTGAGAGATCCCGGACCTCCGGGGTCTCGAAGGTTTCCCACCCGGGGAACGGCACCACGCCATCGACGATGGGGAACTCCCAGATCATCCCGCCGGGGGTCGGTGGGAGCGTGTCGACCAGGATTACCCGCGCCACCCGGTCCACGCGACGGTCTGCGGCGCCCCATGCGACGTTGCCCCCGCCGCTGTGGCCGACGAGCACGACGTCACCCTCGAGCCCGTCGATCAGATTGACGACGGCATCCACCCAGTCGGCGATGCCGATCTCACCGGATGCGTCGGCCGGTTCGCCAACCCCCGGAAGCGTCACAGGATGCGGCTCGTGGTCGGCATCGCGAAGCGCCGGAACGACGTCGTCCCACGAGGACGCGTCCAGCCAGAGGCCGGGGATCAGGATGATGTGCATGTCGTAACGCTATTCCTGGCATCCGACACCGACCATTGATCGAGGCGCGACCCATGGTGCGCGGTGGCGCTCAGCGGGGGAGGAGCGGCAGGATCTCGCGCAGATCGACCGGGTCGATCACGACATTCGCACGCTCTCGGACTGCCGGCTTCGCGTTGAAAGCCACGCCCAAGCCGGCCGCCGCCATCATCCGTAGATCATTGGCGCCGTCGCCCACCGCGATCGTCCGCGAGAGGGGCAGTGCGAGCGTACGCGCCCACTCGCGCAGGGTTTCTGCTTTGCCCTCGGCATCGACGATCTCACCGTCCACGGCTCCTGTCAGAGCGCCATCGGAGGCGGATAGGCGATTCGCCCGCCAGCGATCCACCCCGAGTACCGGTGCGATGTGATCGAGAATCTCGTGGAAACCGCCGGACACGACGCCCACAACGCCGCCGCGCTCGTGGACGCCCGCGATGAACTCGGATGCCCCGAGCGTCGGCTCCACGCGCGCCAGCACGCGCTCGAACGCATCGAGCGGAACTCCGGTCAGAGCAGCCACGCGGGTTCGCAGGCTCTCGGCGAAGTCCACCTCGCCGCGCATCGCGGCCTCCGTCGCGGCAGCAACCTCGGCACCACGGCCCGCCTCATCGGCGATCAGCTCGATCACCTCGTTGCGCAGCAGTGTCGAATCGGCATCGAGGACGACAAGGAAGCGGGCTGGGATCACCCGACTACGCTACCGGCCCGGCCGTGCTGAGCCGCTACGGGAAGGATCAGCGCTCGACGACGACGCCCTTGCCGACCACCGTGATCCCGGAGTCGGTGACGGTGAACCCACGCTCGAGGTCATGGGCGCGGTCGACCCCGATCGTCGCTCCGTCGGCGACCACGACGTTCTTGTCGAGGATCGCGCGGTGCACACGCGCACCCGGACCAACGCGCACATAGTCGAACAGCACGGCATCCGTGATGGTCGACCCGCCAGCTGCCAGAGTCCACGGCCCGACGACGCTTCGCTCCAGGTGAGTCCCCGACAGCACCGATCCGAGCGAAACCACCGAATCTATGGCGGTCCCGATCCGTCCCACCGAATCGCGCACGAACTTCGCCGGCGGCGAGTTGACAGTCTGCGAGTGAATCGGCCAGTCGGTGTTGTAGAGATTGAAGACCGGGAGCGTCGAGATCAGATCCATGTGCGCGTCGAAGAACGAGTCAATGGTTCCGACGTCGCGCCAGTACGACCGGTCCCGATCCGTAGAGCCCGGAACGTCGTTGAGCTTCATGTCGTACACGCTCGCTTCGCCGCGGTCGACGAAGTAGGGCACGATGTCGCCGCCCATGTCATGGTTCGATGTCGGGATCTCGCCATCGGCCTCGACGGCCTCGACGAGGGCATCCGTGTCGAAGATGTAGTTACCCATCGACGCCAGCACTTCGTGCGGAGCATCCGCCAACCCGCTCGGATTCTGCGGCTTCTCGAGGAACTCGCGGATCCGCGTCGAACCGGGCTCGACATCGATCACACCGAACTGGTTCGCCAGGCCGATCGGTTGGCGGATGCCGGCAATAGTCGCCCGCGCGCCCGAGGCGATGTGGGCGTCGAGCATCTGGCGGAAGTCCATGCGGTAGACGTGGTCGGCGCCGATGACGATGACGATGTCGGGCTGCTCGTCGATGATGAGGTTCATCGACTGCAAGATCGCATCGGCAGACCCCGAGAACCAGCGCTTGCCCAGCCGCTGTTGAGCCGGCACCGACGTCACGTAAGAGCTCAGCATCGGGGACATCCGCCAGGTCTGGGAGATGTGTCGGTCGAGGCTGTGCGACTTGTACTGCGTGAGCACAACGATCTGCCGAAGCCCCGAGTTGATCAGGTTCGAGATTGCGAAGTCGATCAGACGGTACTGACCGCCGAAGGGAACAGCGGGTTTGGCTCGGTCGGCGGTCAGCGGCATCAGCCGCTTGCCCTCTCCACCGGCGAGGACGATTCCAAAGATCTTGGGCGACGTAGCCATACCCCCAACACTATGCCGCCCCACGACCCTGTACTAGCGTTCGACACATGCGCGTCGACATCGTCACCAAGGAGTATCCGCCCGAGATCTACGGGGGCGCTGGCGTCCACGTCGCGGAGCTCGTCAAAGCTCTTCGCGCGCTACCAGCAACCGATGCGCCGGGCGATGAGCCGCTCGAGGTTCAGGTGCGTGCGTTCGGCGCTGACCGCGACGAGACTGACACGACGTCCTACGTCACCCCCGCGGAGTTGCGGGATGCCAACGCGGCGATTCAGACGATGGGCACCGATCTGCTCATCGTCAATGACGTCGCTGGTGCCGCCGTGGTCCACTCTCACACCTGGTACGCCAACTTCGCCGGTCACATCGCCGGCCTTCTCAACGGCATCCCGCACATCGTCACCGCACACAGCCTCGAGCCACTGCGTCCCTGGAAGGCCGAACAGCTCGGTGGCGGGTACGCGGTCTCGAGCGAAATCGAGCGCACCGCCTACCACGGCGCTGCGGCGATCGTTGCGGTCAGCGAAGGCATGCGTGGAGACATCCTGCGCAGCTACCCCGGGCTCGACCCCGCAAGCGTCCGGGTCATCTACAACGGCATCGACACCGAGCAGTGGCATCCGGTCGAGGACGCCGAAACGCTTGCTGCGCTGGGGATCGATCCGACCCGACCCTCCGTCGTCTTCGTCGGGCGCATCACCCGCCAGAAGGGTCTGCCATACCTCCTTCGCGCTGCCGAGCGGTTGGATCCGGAGGTGCAACTGATCCTGTGCGCCGGCGCTCCGGATACACCCGAGATCCTCGCCGAGGTCGAGGGTCTTGTCCGCGGCCTCCAGGAGACTCGGGACGGGGTGGTCTGGATCGACCGCCACCTCAGCCGACACGAGCTGTGCGTAGCGCTGACCGCGGCAACGACCTTCGTCTGCCCCTCGATCTACGAGCCCCTGGGCATCGTGAACCTCGAGGCGATGGCGTGTGGAGCAGCCGTGGTGGGCACCGCCACGGGCGGCATCCCGGAAGTCGTAGTTGACGGTGTCACGGGCAGGCTCGTGCCCATCGAGCAGGTCTCGGACGGCACGGGTACGCCGCTGGACCCCGAGGCGTTCGTCGCGGACTTGGCTCGGGTTCTGAGCGAGGTCGTGAGCGATCGTGAGGCGGCCAAGGCCTACGGGCGGGCGGGTCGAGAGCGCGCGACGACCGCCTTCAGTTGGCAGCGGATCGCGGAGCAAACCGCCGCGCTGTACGCAGAGGTGATCCGCGGCTCCCGATAGGCTTGACGGCATGGCTCAGGTGCTCGAATTCTCCGACGTCGTCGTCCGCAGAAACGCCCGAGACATCATCGATCACATCGACTGGACCGTGTCCGACGATGAGCGGTGGGTCGTCCTCGGTCCCAACGGGGCGGGAAAGACGACTCTGCTCGAGCTCTGTGCATCGCTCCTCCACCCGACCTCCGGTCGCGTGAACATCCTCGGGGAGCGGATCGGACGGACCGACGTCTTCGAGCTGCGCCCGCGCGTGGGTTTTGCCTCGACATCCATGGCGCGTCGCATCCCGCCCGATGAGACAGTGCTGGATGTCGTGATGACCGCCGCCTATGCGGTCATGGGTCGCTGGCGCGAAGAGTACGACCAAGTCGACGTCCGTCGCGCGATGCGGGTCCTTGCCGAGTGGCAACTCGACGATCTCGCAACGCGCACGTTCGGCACGCTCTCGGACGGCGAGCAGAAGCGTGTGCAGATCGCTCGGTCCGTCATGACGAACCCCGAACTGCTGCTGCTGGATGAGCCCACGGCGAGCCTGGACCTGGGCTCGCGCGAGGAACTTCTCACACTTCTGAGTGGTTACGCCGCCGAGCCGACGACTCCCGCCATGGTCATGGTCACCCACCATGTGGAAGAGATCCCGGTGGGCTTCACTCACGTGCTGTTGCTCCGCGACGGTGCCGTCGTGGCTGCGGGACCGCTGCGCGAGACTCTGACCGAGGATGCGCTCAGCACAGCATTCGGGGTGCCGATCGCTCTGCATCAAGAGGCTGGGCGTTACGCGGCGCGAGCGAGGACCTCGTGATCGGCATCCGCACGCGAACCTGGTAGACTCGTCCTTTGGTGCCAGCGCACCGCAGACTTTCTTTCCCCATCTCGGCAAGGAACCCCATGAAGACTGACATTCACCCCGACTACCAGGCTGTCGTGTTCCGCGACCTCGGTTCCGGCGAGACCTTCCTCACGCGTTCGACGGTCAGCAGCGACAAGACGATCGAACTGGACGGCGTGGAGTACCCCGTCATCGACGTCGAAATCTCCTCGGCATCGCACCCGTTCTACACGGGCAAGCAGCGCATCATGGACTCGGCCGGTCGCGTCGAGAAGTTCAACCAGCGCTTCAAGAACTTCGGTGGTTCGAGCAAGTAAGCCCGAATCGCACACGACGAAGACCTCGCTTTCGAGCGGGGTCTTCGTCGTTCTGGGCCTGCCCGACCCCATGAGGTACGGTCACTAGACTCGTCGGGTGCCCGCCCCGCATCCGTACGCCGCGCTCCTGGACGAGATACCGGTCACGCGTCGCGAAGCGCCGGTACTCGGGGGGACCACCGTGTTCTGGGAGTACGGGCCCGCTGACGCGCCGGTCACGATCGTTGCTGTGCACGGCTTTCGAGGCGAACACCACGGTCTCGAGCCTGTCGTCGCCTACCTCCCGGACGTCCGCGTCATCTCGCCGGACCTCCCCGGTTTCGGCGAGACGGCGCCGGTTCCCGCGCGCCGTCACGACCTCGCCCTCTACGCCGAGTGGCTGACTGACTTCGTCGCCCAGATCGCGCCGGGGGCAGTCATCCTCGGTCACTCCTTCGGCTCGATCGTCGTTTCGGCAGCCGTGGCCGGGGGGTTGGCTACGCCCCGGGTGATCCTCGTCAATCCGATCGGCGCACCAGCGCTGGAGGGCCCGCGCGGCGTCCTCACGAGGCTTGCGGTCTTTTACTACTGGGCCGGGGCGCGGATGCCGAGCCGGGCGGGCACGGCCCTGTTGCGCAACGGCGTTGTGGTGCGGGTCATGAGTGTCTCCATGGCCAAGACGAAAGACCCGGAGCTCCGCCGGTTCATCCATGACCAGCACGACACGTACTTCTCCCGCTTTGCCGACCGGGACGTGCTGCACGACGCGTTCGTGACCTCGGTCTCCCACGATGTGCGGGAGTTCGCGCCGCAGATCTCTCAGCCAACGTTGCTGATCGCCGCCGAGCGCGACGACATCACCCCCATCGAGGCCGAGCGTGTGCTCGCGGGACTGTTTGCTGACGCGAACCTCGTGGAGATCCCTGATGTGGGCCACCTCATCCACTATGAGACGCCACAGGTTGCGGCAGCGGCGGTCAGGAGCTTTCTTGGGCTCGACGAGCTCGGTACGCGATGACGTTCATGCGGTTGCCGCAGTTGCCGGTGTCGCAGTAGCGCTTTGAGCGGTTGCGAGAGAAGTCGACTAGAACGCCCTCGCAATCATCGGCCTCGCAGACGAGTACGCGGTCATATTCGTCCATGCGAATGACCTCCACGAACGCCATGGCGGTCTCGACGAGAATGCGGGTAGCCAGGGGTGCGTCGTCATCGGACGCGTGAACATGCCAGTCATAGTCGCCGTGGATCACGAGCTGGGGGAGGGCTTCGCCGTCGCGAAGCATCGCATTGACCAGCGGGACGGCGCTTTCGCGGTCGACATCCCACAGAGCGCGCAGACGAATGCGGATGCTGCGCACCGCCTCCCGCTCCTGCCTCGTGCGCGAGATCCTGCCGCTGTACGGGTACCGCGCAAGGAAGGCTTCGTATTCGTCCGCTGTCGTCAGGGTGTCTTCGTCGCCGTTGAGCGGCAGGGTGTTGACCAGGTCGACGGCCGCTCGCAGGGCCATCTCGGTGTCATGGATAAAGACCATGTTGACTCCTGACATTCCGAGGGCTACTGTTTCGTTCGTGACCAGTGTGTCACGAGTGTCAACCCCTTTCACTCCTGACAGGCCGCCCATGTCCGCTCCGACCACTCCGGTCCCCGTTCTCGTTGCCCCCGCGAGCCGGCACTCGTCGATGGCTGGGCTGGCGATCGGACTCCTCTCCGCCCTGAGCTTCGCATCCTCGGGGAGCTTCATGAAGCCGCTCATGGAGGCGGGCTGGAGCCTGGGCGCGACCCTGTTGCTGCGTATGGGTGGCGCGGCACTGATTCTTGCGCCCGTGCTGATCGTCACAATCCGTCGTCGTCCGGGCTTTCTTCGCAAGCACGGACTGCTGATCATCGCGTTCGGACTCACGGGGGTGGCCGGGTGTCAGATCTTCTACTTCGCTGCGTTGCAACGGATGCCGGTGGCGATGGCCCTGCTCATCCAGTACCTCGCTCCGGTCCTTCTCGTCGGACTCGCCTGGGTTCGCACCCGCCGCGCACCGTCGCGCCGCATCCTCGCGGGCTCCGTTCTTGCGATCGTGGGCCTCGTGCTCGTCGTCGACATCGCCGGTGCGAGCTTCGACCTGATCGGCACCCTGCTGGCTTTGGCGGCTGCTGCCTGTACCGCCGCGTACTTTCTTATCGCCGAGAAGACCGGCGATGACATCCCGCCCCTCGCGCTGGCCTCGGGCGGCCTCATTACCGGCGCTCTTCTCATGGGTGTGCTGGTCGGCACGGGTTTCTTGGCGTTCACCGCACCGGCCGTCGACGTGGTGCTGGCCGGCGTGAGCGTTCCCTGGTACATCCCGATCGTGTGGGTGATCGTCGTGGCAACCGCTGGAGGCTACGCGTTCGGAGTGCGAGCGGGATCGATGCTCGGCTCCCGCGTCGCATCTTTCGTCGGACTCACCGAGGTGCTGTTCGCCCTGCTGATTGCGTGGCTTGTGATCGCCGAGGTCCCGACCCTCATGCAAGCGGTCGGGGGAGCGATGATCTTGGCGGGCGTGATCCTGGTGCGGTCCGACCCGGGCGAGGCCGCCAAGGAGGAAGCGGCTAGCGTTCCTCTCGTGCCAGCTCCATAAGCGGGCGCACCCGGTAACCGATCACTTCCCCCATCGCGAGCGAGGTCTCGGTGCGCTCCACGCCTTCGATCGCGAGGATGCGGGCGTCGGTGTCGAACAGATGCTGTGTGTCGCGGCACGCGACCCGCACGAGCAGATCCACGGTCCCGCTCAGGCCGTGCACCTGAACGATCTCGGGAATCCGCTCGAGTTCTGCAGTGATGCGCGGCAACTCCGCCTGACGGACCGTGACGTTCAGGAACGCTTCGATGGGAAACCCCAGCGCCGTGGGGGAGAGGGCTCGCTCGTACGAGAGAAAGACGCCGGCCTTGTCGAGCCGCGACATCCGCGCCTGCACGGTGTTTCGGGATAGACCGAGACGATCCGAGAGCGCGACCACTGTCGCGCGCGGATCCTCCGCGAGCGCGGCCAAGAGCTCGAGGTCGACATGGTCAAGAGCGGTCATATCGCGGAAGGCTAGCATGTTGCCGATTCGCGGATTGCTCATGTTGCTCACAATGTCATTACGAAACTGAGCGAGCTGCGTAGTGCATTTCAGTGGGTAGATCGGTATGCCCAGCTCAGAGCGAAACCGTGGTGCCGGCGTAATCGATCAGAGCCAGCCCATCGGGCGAGTAGTGGAAGGTGTAGTCGGATCCGTTGGCAAGCCGCTCCTCCCGCGCGGGTAGCCTGCCGTCGCTCACGTGGTGGATCACGGAACGGATGAGTGCGCCGTGGGTGACCACGAAGATGCGTGTGAGATCGGGCTGTGAGCCCAGCGCATCGGTGACGACGGCATCCAATGCCGCGAACGCCCGTAGCTGCAGCTGCTCGCGCGATTCCGCACCCGGCACCTCTGCCGTGTACCAATTGCCCCACCGCACGGCGAAATCATCGACGGTGATCCCCTCGGCTTCGCCATACGCGCGCTCACGGAGGGTCGGGTACGCCAGAGGCGCCGCCGCGCCCCACTGGTCAGCAATGATCTGCGCTGTCTCACGGGCACGGGAGAGGTCGCTGCTGACGATGCGCGCAGCGGTCGGGTTATCCAGCGCGCCGCGCAGCCGTTCGGCGGCCTGCCGGGCTTGCTCGCGCCCCGTGTCGTTGAGGGGTATGTCGGTACTGCCCTGGATGAGCCGAGCGCGATTCCAGTCGGTCTCGCCGTGGCGGATGAGCGTGAGGTGGATCACCTCTCGAGACTACTTGCCAGCTCCCGGTGCCCGGTCGACGCTGCCAGCCCCTCCAGCAGCGCAGTGAGGGCTTCGGAGGTTCCGCCGTCGATCTTCACCGTTGCGCGAGCATCGGCCCGCGTCTGGCCGCGGTTGATGATCACGATCGGGATGCGGCGCCGTCGTGCCCGTTCGAGCAGGCGGATTCCCGAGTTCACGACGAGCGACGACCCGGCGATCACCAGCGCATCGCTGCCCAGGACGAGCTGCTCGGCTTCGCGAAACTTCTCTGACGGGATGTACTCGCCGAAAAAGACGACGTCGGGCTTCAGGGTTCCCGCACACACCGAGCAATCCGGCACGACGAACCCTTCGGTCGTCTCGGGTGTCACGTCACCGTCGGGTCCGAGGGGCAGCTCGTGAGTGGTGACGAGCCACGGGTTGTCGCTCTCCACCCGCGACGAGAGGTCTCGTCGGTCGAAGACCTGACCGCAGCGGATGCAGAACACGCGGCGCATCGTGCCGTGCAGCTCGACGACGCGACGGCTCCCGGCGCGCACATGAAGACCGTCAACGTTCTGCGTGATGACCCCGGTCGCGATCCCGTGCTCTTCGAGTGCGGCGATTGCGCGGTGCCCGGCGTTCGGTTGCGCCGAGGCAAAGCTCCGCCATCCGAGATGCGAGCCGACCCAATAGCGGCGACGCGCCTCATCGCTTCCGAGGAACTGCTCGACCGTCATCGGGCGTCGCGCCGGCGCGCCTTTGCCCCGGTAGTCAGGGATGCCGGAATCGGTTGACACTCCCGCCCCGGTGAGGATCGTCATGGTGCGTCCGTCAAGAACGCGGAGCGCTCGGGCGAGGGCTTCGGGAACGTCCGCGGCAGCACAGTCGATGAGCGACATGCCTGCCTCCTCTGCCTTGCCTCATTCCAGTCTAGGCATCCAGGTTTTCGGGGATGTTTCGTGCTGCTGGGCCTGCACCGCATGAATGAGAGGATCGAGGGATGCAGCGCATCGACGTCCGAGATGCGACGGACCCGCGGCTCGAGGATTACCGGGATCTCACCGATGTCGCCTTGCGCCGCCGCATCGAGCCTGCCGGAGGCCTGTACATCGCGGAGTCTGCGAAGGTGATCGGCCGCGCGTTGGCCGCGGGCCATCGGCCGCGTTCGGTCCTAGTGCAGGAGAAGTGGATCGATGATCTCGTTCCGTTGCTCGCACAGCACCCGACCGTGCCGGTGTACGTTGTCGAGGCCGACCTCGCTGAGCGCCTCACGGGCTACGCCGTGCACCGTGGCGCCTTGGCGGCCATGCACCGGCCGGAGATGCCGCCGCTTCGGGACGTGCTGCGCGAGGCGAGGCTCGTGGTCGTGCTCGAGGAGATCGTTGATCACACCAACGTGGGTGCGATCTTCCGCGCCTGCGCAGGCCTCGGGGCCGATGCGGTGCTCGTCTCGCCGCGCTGTGCAGACCCGCTCTACCGGCGCAGCGTCAGGGTCAGCATGGGAACCGTCTTCCAAGTGCCGTGGACGCGACTGCCCGATTGGGACCAGACGCGCAGCATCCTGCACGAGGAGGGTTTCCAGATCGCGGCTCTCGCGCTGCGTGAGGACGCTGTTTCGCTCGATGACTTCGAGCCGGCCTCCCGCGTGGCGCTCCTGCTGGGCGCCGAGGGTGACGGACTCACACCGAAAGCTCTCGCCACTGCCGACACCGTCGTGACCATCCCGATGGCGGGAGGCGTCGACTCACTGAACGTTGCCGCCGCGAGCGCCGTTGCGCTCTGGGCGCTCAGGCATCCTCGCTCGGCAGAGTGATCGCGCCCGTCGTCGCTACCGGAAGCGGCTGCGGACGTTTGGCCGTCAGGTTGTCTCCCGACGACTGATGACGCAGGCGTCGCAGGACCCAGGGCACAAGGTGCGTGCGCGCCCAGACGAGATCGCCCGCGCGGGCTTCGCGCCACGTGCGGGAAGGGAAGGGATCCGGCTGCATCGGCACAAGATCGTTCGACACGTTCAGCGCGCGCAAGACCATTCGCGCGACCTCGTGGTGACCCAGCGCGTTCAGATGCAGTCTGTCGTCATCGAAGAAGCGCGGGTCCTGAATCTCTTTCAGCGACCACTGGTCGGCGACGATGCAGTCGTAGCGATCGGCGATGGCGCGAAGGTTCTCGTTGTAGATCGCAATCTTGCCGCGAAACGCGCGGAACACCGGGGTGAAACTCGTGTCGATGCCCGTGAAGATCACGACTGTCGCGCCGGTGCTGCTCAAGCGCACGACGGCATCCTCGAACAGCTGGGAGATCTCGTCAGGATCGGTGCCGGGACGGATGACGTCATTGCCGCCGGCGCAGAACGTGATGAGGTCGGGAGAAAGCTCGAGGGCCGGTTCGACCTGCTCGTCGACGATCTGTGCGATGAGCTTGCCGCGCACGGCAAGATTCGCGTACGCGAAGTCCTCGGACTGTGACCCCAGCACGTCGGCGACGCGATCGGCCCAGCCGAGGTGTGATCCGGGATGAGCGGGGTCGGGGTCGCCGATGCCCTCCGTGAACGAGTCGCCAAGAGCGACGAACCGTCGCCAGGGGTGAGGTTCGCTGTTCGCGATGAACGGAGTGCGGTGTTCGTCGGTGGCGGCCATGCTCTGTCCTCCTGGTCGTCTATCGTAGTCGGGCGGTCCGACGTGCGACCGATGTGTGTGGGAGGGGGAGCGTGCACGAGACAGCACCGGTCCCGGCATCCGACCACCCCCGGGGAAGTTTCGCCGCCGAACATCTGTCGCCGTCCTATCCGCAACGCGCGCCCTGGGGAACTGCCGGTCGTCTGCGTGCGTGGCAGGCAGAGGCACTCGATCGGTATTTCGACATGGACGGGCCCGACGGCCCCGGCGGTGGACCTCGAGACTTCCTGGCTGCGGCGACTCCCGGTGCAGGCAAGACGACGTTCGCTCTGCGGCTGGCCACCGAGTTGCTGCGGCGCGGCATCATCGACCGGGTCGTCGTCGTGGCGCCGACGGAGCACCTGAAGACCCAGTGGGCGGATGCCGCAGCCCGCGTCTCGTTACGGCTGGACCCTCATTTCACGAATCGTCACACCCGCCCCGCCCGCCACTACCACGGGGTCGCGGTCACCTACGCGCAGGTCGCCACGAAGGCGTCAGTGCATCAGGGGGTCACGGAGACGGCGCGCACGCTTGTCATCCTCGACGAGGTGCATCACGGCGGTGATGCCCTCAGCTGGGGAGACGCACTCCGCGAGGCTTTCGGACGCGCGACACGACGCCTGCTGCTGTCGGGTACTCCCTTCCGCAGCGACACCGCGCCCATCCCGTTCGTGGAGTATCACCCCACGGCTGAGGGCATCCGGGTGTCCCGTACCGACTACGACTACGGGTATCGGCGTGCGTTGGAAGACGGGGTCGTGCGTCCCGTGCTCTTTCTTGTCTACGCCGGCCACATGCGGTGGCGAACCCGCACCGGCGACGAAATGGAAGCCCAGCTCGGGCAAGACAACACGAAAGACATCACGGCGCAGGCCTGGCGCACAGCTCTCGATCCCGGCGGCGAGTGGATTCCGGCAGTTCTGCGTTCGGCCGATCGCCGGCTTACCGAAGTGCGAGAGCACGTGCCGGATGCCGGTGGCCTGGTGATCGCCACCGATCAGACCGCCGCTCGGGCCTACGCGCAGATCCTGCAGACGGTCACGGGGGAGGAGCCCACCGTCGTGCTCTCGGACGAGCCGGAGGCATCCGCGCGTATCGAGTCATTCGCCGCCGACACGAGCCGTTGGATGGTCGCGGTTCGCATGGTGTCCGAGGGCGTCGATGTGCCGCGACTGTCAGTCGGTGTTTACGCGACCTCTGCGTCGACACCGCTGTTTTTCGCACAAGCCATCGGTCGTTTTGTTCGGGCCCGACGCCGTGGCGAGACCGCCAGTATCTTTCTTCCGCACGTGCCACCGCTTCTGGCTTTGGCCGGTGAGCTCGAACGTCAGCGTGATCACGCCCTCGATCGGCCCTCCGACGAGGACGGCGAATGGTCGGCTGAAGAGGACCTGATGGCGGCTGCCGAGCGCGAGGATGCAGCATCAGACGCGCTGACCGACGAGTTCGAGTACGCCGCGCTCGGCGCCATCGCTCATTTTGACCGTGTGCTTTTTGACGGCAAGGAGTTCGGACAGCTTGCCACGCCCGGTACACCGGAAGAGGAGGAGTTCCTCGGCCTTCCCGGCTTGCTGGAACCGGAACATGTTCACGAGCTGCTGATGCAACGGCAGGCGCGGCAAAGCCGCCACCGTCAAGTGCGGGAGGCGCGGGAGCGCGAGGAGGGGCCGGACGCCGAAGCGCATCCGTCGCCGCCTCCCGCCCTGCACCGCACGCTCAAAGAGCAGCGCCAACTCCTCAACAGCCTCGTCGGGCTATACGCCCGCCAAACGGGAGAGCAGCACGGCCACGTCCATGCCGAGCTTCGCCGCATCTGTGGCGGTCCCGCGGTCTCTCACGCGACTGTTGCTCAGTTGCAGGCGCGTATCGATGTCCTGCGTGCTCGAGTGAGGTCGTAGCCGCACGGATTCGGTGCTCCAAAATGCTGCGAATCCGCGGATTCGGCGTCGAGGCCGCGGCCGCGTCTCCTAGCCTGGGGAGGACCCAGAAGGAGCCCGATGAGTGCCGAAACGACGGCAAACGAGCGGCGGAGGTGGGCTCAGTACCTGGTGGATGAGCGCGCCGAGGCGCGCGTGTACCGTGAGCTGGCTGCTCGCCGCACCGGCGAAGAGCGAGCGATCCTGGAAGCCCTCGCCGACGCGGAGCGGCGGCACGAGTCGCACTGGCTCGAACTGCTCGGCGGTGAGCCGACCACGCTCCCACGGCCCCGCTTGTCAACGCGAATGCTGGCATGGATGGCGCGCCACTTCGGATCGATCTTCGTTCTTGCCCTCGCCCAGAACGCCGAGGCCCGTTCTCCTTACGACAGCGATCCGCATGCGACCTCGCAGATGGCTGCCGACGAGAAGATCCACCACGAGGTCGTTCGCGGACTTGCGGCTCGCGGACGACGGCGATTGTCAGGCACGTTCCGTGCTGCGGTCTTCGGCGCGAACGACGGGCTGGTGTCGAACCTCGCTCTGGTCATGGGAATCGGCGCGACCGGAGTGGCCCCGCAGTTCGTGCTGTTCAGCGGTATCGCGGGTCTTCTCGCGGGTGCCCTGTCGATGGGCGCCGGTGAGTTCGTCTCGGTGAGATCCCAGCGTGAACTGCTGGCGGCGACACAGCCGAACGATTACGCCGACGATGTCTTGTCGTTCCTCGATCTGGATGCGAACGAGTTGGCACTGGTGTTCCGCACGCGCGGGATGCCGGAGGACGAGGCGCTTGCCGCCGCGCGCGCCATCATCGGTGATGCGCAGGCGGCGGGCCCTGGTGCGCTTGCTCGCGGTGGCGTCGGCGGCGAGGATGAGGACGACGTCGTCGGAAGCGCGTGGGGCGCGGCGCTATCGAGCTTCCTGTTCTTCGCGTCGGGCGCGATCATTCCGGTGCTGCCGTGGATCTTCGGGCTGTCGGGCTTCGCGGCAGTGGTGGCAGCGCTGGCGCTGGTCGGCGTGGCGCTCCTGGCAACAGGCGCGACGGTCGGGCTGCTGTCCGGTGGCCCGCCGTTGAAGCGCGCGCTGCGGCAGCTTGCGATCGGATTCGGAGCGGCAGCGGTCACCTACGTCCTCGGACTGCTCTTCGGTGTGACCGTCGGTTGACGTGGCATCCGCACGTGTAGCGGTGGGCGTCGACGGGAATAGTGCTGACAAGTTCACGGTTCGGTGTGACATGAGCGAGTCTTTGTCGCGCGTCAGACTATGTGGCAGGGCTGTTAGTTGAGTCCTGAACGGAGAGTCCGACATGGGAAGACCACCTGTGATTCCGGTGGAGAAGAAGACGAGGATCGTGCTGAGCATCCTCGCTGGCGAGGTCACGATCGCTGAGGCCGCGAGGCGTGAGAAGGTCAGTGAGCAGTCGATCGGCAGGTGGAAGGCGGACTTCCTCGAGGCGGGGAAGACGGGCCTCGCGGCCGGGAAGTCGGGTCTCTCGACCCGGGAGCAGCAGCTCGAGGCCGAGGTCGCGGAGTTAACGCAGGCCCTCGGTGAGGCGGCGGTGGAGATCCGGGTGTGGAAGAAGAGCGCTGAGGGCCGCTTGGGCCCTTCGAGGACCTCGAGGTGATCCGTCTGGAGGCGGGCATGCCGACGTCGAGGTTCTGCAAGCTGACTGGCGTGCCCGAACGGTCGTATCGGCGCTGGCAGGCCAAGGCGAGAGCGGCTCGACCACCGAAGGGGCCGTGGCCGCAGCCCGCGCGTGACGGGGCGCGTGGGCTGGCCACCAAGCATGCGCTGGCCCACCCCGCGTGGGGTCACCGCAAGATCTGGGCGATGACCCGCCACGACGGTCACAAGGTGTCGCAGGCGACCGTGCTGCGGCTGCTGCGCGATGACGGGCTGATCCTCCCGTCCGAGTACCAGAAGCAGCGCCGTCAGCTCGCCGCGGACCGCAAGGCCGCGTTCGCGAAGAACCCGACCGGGCCGAACCAGGTCTGGCAGCTGGACTTCAGCGAGTTCGAGACCACCCGGGGTGGAACCTGGCGGATCGCGGGGTGCCGGGACTGGTATTCCAAGCTCGAGCACCCGTTCCATACCTCGCCGACCGGGAACCAGCATGACGCGATCGCCGCGATCGAGCTGGCCCTGACCGACTACGAGACCATGTTCGGGCGCCCGCTCGTCGACACCTGCCCCGTCGATCCCGAGACCGGGGAGGTGCTGCCAGTCCTCACGATCGTGACAGACAACGGTGGCCCGTTCCGGTCGATGAACTTCGAGCTGTTCATCATGCGCCACCCCGAGCTGCGGCACGTCCGCACCCGGGTGAAAACGCCCGGGCAGAACGGGTCACGCGAACGCGGGTTCGGGACGCTGAAATACGAGCGGCTGTTCCTCGACGACATCCCCGACGCCATGACCCTCGTCGAACGCGCCGAGGACTACCGCATCGAGTACAACACCGTGCGCCCGCACGAGGCCATCGCCTGGAACCGGCCGATCGAGGTCCACCTCGGCCTGGCCGACCCCACCATCCCCAACTTCGAAAACGAAGAAACCCTGCCAACAACTTGACGCGGGACATCTTCTGCTGCCCCGATCAAGGTCGACGTCTGGTCGGATGTGCAATGCCCCTGGTGCTACATCGGAAAGCGACGCTTCGAGAAGGGTGTGCTGGCCTCCGGAGTCCCCGTGGATATCGAGTACCACTCCTTCGAGTTGGCCCCCGACACTCCCGTTGACTACGACGGTTCACCGGTTCAGTACCTCTCCGAGCGCAAGGGCGTCTCGCCTGAGCAGGCGGCGGAGATGGTGGAGCGCGTGACAACGCTCGCCGCGGGCGAGGGTCTCGCCTACGACTACGACCACATCCATCAGACGAACACCATCAAGGCTCATGAGCTGCTGCATTACGCGAAGGAGCACGGTGTGCAGGCAGAGATGAAGGAAGCTCTGCTGAAGGCATACTTCGTCGACGGCGGGCATGTCGGCCGGATAGAGTATCTTGCTGATCTCGCCGCCACCGTCGGGCTCGACCATGATGACGTCGTCCGCGCGCTCGAGTCGGGCCAGTACACGGCAGCGGTGAAGGCGGATGTCGCGCAAGCTGCCGCGTATGGCATCCAGGGTGTGCCTTTCTACGTCTTCGACGGCAAATACGGCGTTTCGGGGGCACAGGAGAGCGCGACCTTCGCCCAGGTCCTTACGCAGGTCGCATCGGAACGGACTCCCGCATGACCGGCACGCCCGGGGCTCCCGCGGCCGCGGCCCAGCCGTTCACGATGCTCGGCGGCGACGGTGTCGTCTGCGAAGGTGACTCGTGCATCATCCCCGGTGCCGTCGCAGACGACGTGGTGACCAGCTAACACTGTGCGCGAGGGGGGTCTTGTCCCCACCGCCACTCCACGGGCGCTCGCGGCAACCCCTCCCGGACAAACGAAAAAGGGCCCCTTTCGGGACCCATTTTCGTTTGTGCGCGAGGGGGGACTTGAACTGACCTCGACACCCTCGCGCCGCGAAACCGTGTAGGGCGTTCTGCCGCATAAAATCAACGATCTAAGGCATGTGACCTGTGGATAACTCCACCGCGATACCCCGACCTACAGGTTGCTTAGCACTTTCGTTAGCACTTCTGCCGCTGCCTGCCCACAGTCTCGGACGAGTCGGAGTCTTGCGTTCGTGTCTCGTTACGGAGTATTCGTAGCGAGGCGCCGACGCCGCGTGCGATTTCTGGGAGTTTGGGGCCAGCGAACACGACGAGGATGAGTGCGGCGAGGATGAGCAGTTCCGGTGTCTCCAGTCCGCGAAGCATTGGCTCTCCTTCGTTTCAGGTCCGCTGACTTTGGGGATGTACATGTCGGGTGGGGCAGGTGATTGCTCGCCTGCCCCACCCCGGTGTGGTTATGCGCGTTCGAGCTGCTTGGTGAGTTTGTCGCCTTCGATGTCGAGGTCGGGAAGAGTACGGTCGAGCCAGCGGGGGAGCCACCAGGCCTTGTCGCCGAAGATCGCCATGACCGAGGGTACGAGGGTCATGCGGACGAGGAACGCGTCGACGAGGATGCCGAACGCGAGCGCGAATCCGACTTGGGCGATCATGGGTTCGGGATTGAAGATGAACCCGGCGAACACGCTGGTCATGATGATCGCGGCGGCGACCACGACGCGGCTGGCGACCGCGAACCCGCGGGTGACGGATTCGGTGCCGTGGTAGCCATGGACATGAGCTTCCTTCATGGAGGACACGAGGAACACCTCGTAGTCCATCGCGAGCCCGTAAAGCACGCCGGTGATGATAATCGGCAGCAGGCTCAGCACGGGCGCAGTGGCGTCCATCCCGAACACCGGCTGCAGCCAGCCCCACTGGAACACCGCGGTCGTGGCTCCGAAGGTCGCCGCGACCGAAAGGAGGAACCCGAGGGTGGCTTTGATGGGCACGATGATGGAACGGAACACGAGCAGCAGCACGATCAGCGAGAGCCCGACAACGACCCCGATGTAGAGGGGCAGGACATCGGCGAGGCGTTCAGAGACGTCGATCGCGAGGGCTGCGAACCCGGTGATACCGAGATCCACGCCGTAATCGTCCGCGAACTCGGGGGCCAGGTCACGGATGTGGGTGACGAGGTCGGCCGTCTCCTGCGAGGTCGGTGCAGTCTCGGGGACGAGAGAGAACACGGCGGTCGTGCCGTCCTCGTCGAGCCCGCCGAGGGAGACCGCTTCGACGCCGTCGATATCGCTCAGGTCGGTGTACAGAGCGGCGAGTTCCGTCGCGGGGATCGTCTCATCGTCCGGGGAGGTGGCAACGACGACGAGAGGGCCGTTGTATCCCTCACCGAAGGCGTCACTGGTGACCTCGAAGCTGTCACGCTGCGGGGTATCCGGGTTGTAGCTCGCCCCGGACGGGAGGCCGAGGTTCATGTCCAGGACGGGCGCGGCGATCACTCCCGCGATGACGAGTGAGCCGACCGCTGCGACCCACCTGTTCTTCACCAGCAACTTTGACCAGGTGTTCGCGACGCGGTGCGAGGAACCGGCGTCGTGCGCGGTGCCCGCGTTCAACCGTGCCTTGTTCGAGCAGATGCGTTCCCCGATGAACCCGAGGAGAGCGGGAAGAAGGGTGAGGGCGGAGAGCACTGCGATGAGCACCGTGGCCGCAGCGGTGAGTGCCATCGTCGTGAGCAACTGGATCTGTACGACCATGAGCGCGAGGAGCGCGATGATGACCGTGGTGCCGGCGAAGAACACGGCACTGCCGGCGGTGCCGATCGCGCGGGCGGTGGCTTCGGGGGCGGTGAGGCGCTGATCGAGGATGAAACGGCGTTGCCGGTTCACGATGAACAGGGCGTAGTCGATCCCGACCGCTAGCCCCAGCATCAATCCGAGCACGGCGGTCAGGGAGTGCATCGGGATGAGGCTGGAGATGGCGAACGCCCCGCCGACACCGACCGCGACACCCGACAGCGCGGACACGAGCGGCAAGCCCGCCGCGACAAGGGAGCCCAGTGTGACGATCAGGACGAGCGCGGCGATGAGCACGCCGACGATCTCGCCGACACCGATCAGTTCAGGGATCTGGATCATCGTCGAGGAGGGCAGCACCTCCACGTTCTCACCCTCGAACGCGGACTCGGCGGCCTCGATCGTGTCGTCGACGGTGCCCTCGGGAAGCTCGAACGTCTGCGCGTCGAACACGAACTGGAACAATGCCGTCTCACCATCGGCAGAAATCACGACTCCGGGGATGGGCATCTGCTCGACGACGAGCGGTGTCGGCGTATCCGATGCGGGTGCGCCTTCGGCCGCTTGCGCCTGCGCGATCGCGCCGGAAGCCTGCAGCAGCAGGCTCTCGGGACCCTTCGCTAGCTCATCAGCCATCACCTCACGGGCATCGATGACGTGCTCCTCGGCGTAGACCTCCTCGACGGCGTCCAACAGTGCGGCGAGGTTGTCGCCCTCGTCGATGCGCTCCCCGTCAGTGGAGTGCAGAGCGAGGATGCCCTGCCCGCCGGACGCATCCGGGAGCCGGTCGGCGAGATCGTCGATCACTTCCTGCGCGGCCGTCCCGTCAATGCGGATCTCGTTGCTGAGCTTCGGGGGGTTCATCACGATCAGGCCCACGATCGCGGCGATCAGCACCACCCAGATCGCGGTGACCCACCATTTTCCTCGGTACGCGAGCGCACCCCATCGATACAGCAGTGACGACATCCGAGATCCTCTTCTCTTTCCGGGCATGCGTGACCCGTGAGGACCGCGCACGCCGCCTCAACGCGAACAAGTGAAAGTGAACTATCAATGTGATAGTCTGGTATCAGTTGGTGGGGTTGTCAAACCGACACGAGAGGAGCAGGCGATGAATGCGGGTGCGATACGAGTGGATGCGGCGGCGAGCATGGCGAAGATTCTCGGCGCCGCGCGCCGGGTGTTCTCCCTCGGCGACGGGTCTGGAACCTTGAATCGGATCGCGAAAGAGGCCGGGGTGGGGATCGCGACCTTGTATCGGCATTTCCCGAACCGGGAGGCGCTGGCTCTCGCGGTCTACGACGAGGTGTTCGCGGCCGAGGTGCAGCCGATCTTCGATGAGTTCGAGAAGACGGACGCGCCCCGCGATGTGCTACTCGAACTCGGAGAACGTCTTCTGGCTGTGCTGGACCGCGAACGGGGCCTGGTGCGCTCGCTCGCAAACCTGGCCGAAGCGACCCGGGAGTTGATGGGCCGCAACGCGGCCGCGATCGAGCAGGCCGTGCGGCGCGCCCAGGCGGCCGGGACGCTGCGGGCAGATATCACCCCGGAGGATATCCCGAACCTGATGACGATGATCGCGGCCGGGTTCGGGTCCATCCCTGTGGGTCCGCACCGCCGCCGCTACCTCAGCCTGCTGCTGGACAGCCTGAACCCCGCCCAAGCCCACCCGCTACCCACTCTCTAACTCCCGCAAGCCTTGGAAAAGGATGATGTGATGCGATCCGTAGGGAACGAGTCCGACTCGCTGGAGTCCGGCACAGTGAGGCCGGTCGTGGGACTTGCGCTCGGTGGTGGCGGTGCACTTGGGGCCGCGCACGTCGGTGTACTGCGCGCGGTGCGCGAACGCGGCATCCACCCGAAAGTCGTCGCGGGGACCAGTGCCGGTGCTCTCGTCGGCGCCGCATATGCCGCGGGTCTTCCGCTGGCGAAGATCGAGCAGACCGTCCGGGAGGCGGACTGGTCCGTGTTCGGACGGTTCCGCCCCAGCCCACGCCTCGGCCTCCTCGACAGCGCCGCCCTGTTGGACACCATCGACCGCCTCGGCGGGGAACCGTTGATCGAGGACACGCCGCGCCGGTTCGCCGCGGTCGCCACCGACCTCCGCACCCGGGAAGGAGTGATCCTCGACCGGGGCCGTCTCGGACCCGCGCTTCGGGCGAGCATCGCCGTGCCCGGAGTGTTCTCACCCATCGTGATCGAGAACAGACTGCTAATCGACGGCGGTCTCGCCGCAAACCTGCCTATCGAAGCCGCACAGCATCTCGGCGCGACCTTCACGATCGCAGTCCGGTTGCGACCGGAGTGGGAGTACGTACCTGTCGTACGCTCCGCGGACGCGATCGCAGAATTGGAAACTCGACCCAACGTGCTCGTGATCCGCCCAGACCTTGCCGGTCTCTCGCAGTGGTCGAGAAACGATGTGCCGCGCATCATCGACGCCGGATATCGTGCCGCTCACGACGCGCTCCAGGATTGGAAGTCCACGCAACGCCATGCCGCATAACACCGGTCCCTTCACCGACAGCCCAGCGACCATCCTGATCGGTGCCGACACGTTCTTCCCCGATGTCAACGGGGCCTCTCGGTTCACTCAAGACCACGCGGTACGCCTCGCCCGCCGAGGCCACGATGTTCACGTCGTCGCCCCCGCCACGAACACGCGGTCCCTCTCCCGGACGGAAGTGTTCGACGGGCAACAGATCACCGTGCACCGGCTCCGGAGTGTGAAGTGGCCGCTCCACGACTGGCTGCGCGTCACTCCGCCCTGGGAAGTACGCGCCCAGGCCCGTCGCATTCTCCTGAATCTCGCACCCGCGGTGGTGCACTTGCAGTCCTTCATCGACATCGGCCGGGGCCTCGCTTACGAAGCACACAAGCTCGGGGTGCCCATCGTCGCGACCAACCACGTCATGCCCGACAACATCGTCGAATTCAGTGGCCTCCCCGAACGCTTCCACCCCCGACTGACCAAGTATGGATGGAACCTCGCTACGAAGGTCTACTCCAAAGCAGACATCGTCACCAGCCCCACGGCGACGGCCGCGAGATACCTCGAAGCACAGACATCACTCCTCGACGTGATCCCCGTCTCCTGCGGTATCGACGTCGACCGCTTCACCCCGAAGCAGACACGACCCGTCGAGAACCGGGTGCTGTTCGTCGGACGCCTTGACCCGGAAAAGAACCTCGCTACCCTCCTGACAGCCTTCAGCCTCATCCCGACAGAACTCCACGCACGCCTGGACATCGTTGGCAGCGGCTCAGAACGCTCCCGCCTCCAAGAACACGCACAAGCCCTCGGCATCACAGACAAAGTCACCTTCCACGGTTACGTCGGTGATGATCAACTCACCGACATACACCGCCGGGCAACCGTGTTTGTCATGCCGTCCACCGCCGAACTGCAATCCATCGCGACCCTCGAAGCTATGGCCTCGGGAACCCCCGTCATCCTCGCTGACGCAATGGCCCTCCCACATCTCGTCACCTCCGGGCGCGAGGGATACCTCGTACACCCACGAAACGCTCGCGAGTTCGCCGACCGCATCGAACGCCTCCTGCGCCTCGAACCCGAAATGTACATGCGGATGAGCGAGGCCGCCCTCGCGACCGCCCGCACCCACGACGCTCTCACCGTTACCGCGCAGTATGAACAGCTCTACCGCCAAACCTGGACCCCTGCGGCATGAACGAGCACGAGCCCGCACCGATCCAGTTCCTCACCCCACAAGGGCGATACCAACCAAACGCGGTCGCGAAACCGTATGCGACAGACGCCGAGGCGCTCAGCACCGACGATCTCCTACTGTTCTACCGGGAGATGACGCTCACCCGTCGGCTCGACGACGCATCCACTGCGCTCCAACGACAAGGTGAGCTCGCACTGTGGATCCCCTCCTACGGTCAAGAAGCCGCGCAAACCGGATCCGCACACGCACTGAGCCCCCTCGATACGGTCTTCCCTTCCTACCGGGAACATGGCGTCGCACTCGCGCGCGGCATCGACTTCGTCGACATCCTCGCCGTGCTCCGCGGCAACACCTTCCGCGGCTGGGACCCCGAACAAACCCGGTTCCGGCTCTACACCATCGTGCTCGCCGCCCAAGCTCTCCACGCCACCGGGTACGCGATGGGCATCAGTCTCGACCAGCGAGCCGGACGGAAGCCCGAAGGCGAAGAAGCCGTGATCGTTTACATCGGTGACGGTGCCATGTCCGAAGGAGACGCCAGCGAAGCACTCATCTTCGCCCGCACCTACAACGCACCCGTACTGTTCTTCGTTCAGAACAACCAGTACGCGATCTCCACCCCCTCGGCCACGCAAACCGCCGTGTCCTACGCCAACCGTGCAGAAGGATTCGGGATACCCGGATACCGCATCGACGGCAACGACGTGATCGCCAGCTATACCATCACCAAACACGTCATGGACCAAGTGCGCAACGGTACCGGCCCGGCCCTCATCGAAGCAGTCACCTACCGCCTCGGCCCACACACCTCCTCCGACGACCCCACCAAATACCGCAGCGCAGAAGAACACGAGCACTGGCAGAAACGCGACCCCATCCCGCGCCTACGCACCCACCTGCAAGACCAAGGGACCACTGACGAAGTCCTCGACCGGATCGACGCAGACAACAACACTCGCGCCATCGATGTCCGTCAACGACTCCTCAGCCTGCCGAACCCTCACCCCACGGACATGTTCGACCATGTCTACAGCGACCCCCACCCCACCACCACAGAACAACGAGACTGGCTTACACGCTACGAAGCATCATTCGAATCGTGATGGTGGCGAACGCCCCAACTGCCTGGCACGGAACATGACTTATAGCACCGAACTCGCGTCCGAAGAACATCCGCGACGTCATTCACAACACCTGCACCACAGACCCGCCTAGCGAGTATCGGCGCACCGTCCGCATGCACGGAGGGTGCGCGTCCGCAACGTCGTCTACGGCATCGGTAAAGACCATGGCGGCGAGGTGCTGCACATCATGGTCGACGAGGGCACCGCGACGTTCTGAAGCACCCACACAGGGGAACTTATCGCCGAGCATCCCATCCCCGAACCCGGCGTCAAGCACGTCGGCTTCGTCCGCTCCAACCGCAAGCCCCCGACATTCGAGCCCACCCACCCAGACTCCCAAGTGTCACCAATGTCCTGAGACATCACACCCTCCTCCGAATGAACGTATGCTACCATGGTAGATATCATAGTTTCCGTAGTAGAAATCATAGGCGGTGAGTCTCATGCATGGCGGTGTGATCCTGTTCCGGGGAACCGGGGCCGACGCGCGCCGCTATGTCGAGGCCGACCGCTCTCGCGCCGATGACTACTACTTCGGCGCTGACACATCCGTAGCGCAGTTCACCGCGCTCGACGGCGACGGGAACGTGACCGCAGCTCTGGGTCTTGACCCCGAGGCGTATGCAGGCTGGGTGGACTGGATCAATCCGCTCACCGAGGAGTCGATGGGCAGGCCACGTCTGCCGGGCGAGGGGAGGCAGGGCTCACCACGGTTCGCGGAGATGGTCGTGAACGCCCCGAAATCGCTGTCGATCGCCGCAGCTCTCCACCCGGAAGTCTCCGACGCTCTCGACCGGGCGCAGCAGGACGCCGTGAGCGAGATTCAACGGTGGCTCGCTCAGCACTCCGTGACCCGTGTGGGGCCGCGCGGCAAGCAGGAAGTTGTGCCCGTCTCGCAGTTGCAGACGGTGGCGGTGTCGCACCGCACGAGCCGGGCTGGTGATCCGCACCGGCATATTCACTTCCAGATCGGCACCCGCGTCTGGGCGGCCGGAAAGTGGCGTGCGCTGGACACCGCGGCACTGTTCCGGCAACAGGGCGCGATCCGTGCCCTCGGCACCGCCGTCATCGCCGCGCACCCGGAGCTTACGGAGGTGCTGGATCGGCACAGCCTGACGCTTGATCCAGTGTCGGGTGAGGTGGTCGAGCTCGAGCGGTTCAACGGTGTGATGAGCAAGCGCGGCGAGCAAGTACGCCGACACCTGGAACGGCTCGAAGCGGAATGGGAGGCGGCGCATACAGGCGAGGCGATGGGGCCGGTCGTCTCCGCGCGTCTCGCGGCGAAAGCGTGGGCGTACGAGCGGCCCGCGAAGAAGCCCACCACACTCAGCGAAGAACAAGCCTGGGTGACCGAGTTGCGGGAGGCCGGCTACGACCCCGACACGTTGCGCCGACCCGCGCACCGTGCGCCGGCGTCGCTCGATGACCTCTCGGTGCAGACCGTTGCAAACCGGGCGCTGGATCGCTGCGCCGCCGGTAGTTCGGCGTGGACGCGGCATACGGTGCAGGAGCACGCGACCCGGATCATGACCGAGTATGGCGTGCAGGCTGCACCGGCCGAGATACGCGAGTTCGTGCAGGTTGCAACACTGTTGGCGATGGAGGATTGCTTCTCGATCCTCCCGTCCGGCGCACCGGCCCCGGAGCATGTGGCGCATCTCACGTCGCTCAGGGTGGTGCAGGCGGAGACGGAGCTGCGCGACCTGATCGCCGCGCGCCTCCTGCAACAAGATCCTGGGCACCCGGACGTGCGCAAGGCGGCGCGCAAGCGCGGCCTGGACGCCGGGCAGGAGCGCGCCGCCGCCGCGGTCGCATCGACCGACTCGCTCGTGGTTGTGGAAGGTGCAGCGGGGAGTGGGAAGACGACGATGCTCGGCGTTGCAATCGAAGTCGCTACACGACAGGGGCGGGCGTCGCGGGTGGTTGCGCCGACGTTGCGCGCCGCACAGGTCGCACACGACGAACTCGGCGTGCCCGCAACATCGGTTGCGGCGCTCGTGCACGCGCACGGTTGGCGATGGAACAGCGACGGCGTATGGACGCGCCTCGCACCCGGCGACACCGACCCCGAAACCGGACGCACCTACCGCGGCCCGGCAGAGGGCGCACGGCTGGTACGGGGTGAGCGGGTGATCGTGGACGAGGCCGGGATGCTCGACCAAGACACCGCAATCGCGTTGCTCACCGTCACCTCAGAGGCGGGCGCGACCGTCGCGCTCGTCGGTGACCGGGCGCAGCTCGCCGCAGTCGGGCGCGGCGGGGTGCTCGATATGGCCGCACAGCTCCGAGGACGCACGTTCGACATGGCCGAGGCGCATCGCTTCACCGACCCCGCTTACGCCGAGGTCACGGTGCGGATGCGCGACAGGCGCGACCCTGGCGAGGTGTTCGATCGGCTCACCGCGCTCGGCCTTGTGCGCCTACACGCGAGCGACGAGGAGGTGCGCGAGCACATCGCCGGACACCGCCGGGAGGGAGAGGCGGTCACGGTCACGTCCAACGACGAGGCCCGCGCTGTCAACGCGCGTATCCGTGACGAGCGCGCGGCGCGCGGCGAGGTCGACGGCCACCGCACTGCGACCGGCAGCGACGGCCTCCCCATCGGGGTCGGGGACGTGATCCAGACGCGCAAGAACAACACCGGCATTGGTGTGGCGAACCGGCAGAACTGGATCGTGCAACACGTCGAGCAGGACGGCACGCTCAGAGTGCGCGAGGCGGGGAACGGGCGGAAGCGGCAGCGCACCGTGCTCCTACCCGCCGAGTACGTGGCAGAGCACGCGCACCTGTCATACGCGGCAACTGCCTACGGGGCGCAGGGCGCAACCGTCACCGGGTCGCACACGATCCTCACCGACGCGACCAGCGCCGCGGGGGTCTATGTCGGCATGACCCGGGGCAGGGAAGAGAACCTGTTGCACGTCGTCGCCGAGAGCCAGGAGCAGGCGCGGGAGCAGTTCGTCGCGGCGATGGAACGCGACCGCGCCGACCGCGGCCTCACCGACGCGACCGAACGCGCAGCGGACGCCGTGCGGGGGCTCGTGGAGGATGGGCCGGTGCGTCTCGTACAGACCGAGCGGGCACGCCTCACCCAGGTCATCGAACGCGCGGAACAGCACGCGGCCGTGTTCGAGGACGCCGCCGCGCGATTCGTCGCGCAGAAGCAAGCGCAGCACGTCGAGGCCGAGGAGCACGCCGCGCGTGTGACCCACGCGAAGGAGACTGCCGAGCACACCCGCCACACGGTCACCACAGAGGTGGAGACGCGAGCACGCACCGACGGGCAAGAACTCGTAGAAGCTCGCGCGCGCCTCCACGCCGCGCGCGATGAGGCGCGGGCGGCAAGATTCGGGCGCAGGCGCGCCGCCGCCCGGAACATAGACACCGCGGCGGAGTCGGTCGAGAAGATCGAGGAGCGCGTCACCCAGACCTGGGGCACCGCGCCCTCTTTCTTGCGGCCCGCCACCGAGTGGGCGCAGACGATCGCAACGCAACGGGCCGCCGCCCATCCCGAGGTGCGGGCGGCTGAACAGGCCCTCAGCGACACCGAGGCCGCGAAGCAGCAGGCGGCCCAGCGGCAGGCCGTCGAGCGGGAGCGTCTCACCGTCCAGTTGTACGGGGCGGAGCAGGCGCGGCAGATGCGGGGCACGTTCCGAATCCCCAACCCCAGAGCAGACGCCGAGCACGCCAGACGGCGCGCGGCCGAAGCGCGGCGGGTCATTGCGGAGCTGGACGCGCGCCCTGTCGCGGAGGCCGCCGAATGGCTCACCCAGCGACGCGAGCAGCAACGAGCCGAACGCGAAGCCCTGCAAGCCCGTCAGGAAGCCCTCACGCGCCGCAACGACGGGCTGACGAGAACCGGCCCGGATCAGCGGCGAGAAAGCCCGGGGCGCAGCTTGTGATCTGGTCTGGTGAGGCTACAGAGACAGCCCGCCGTGGGGCGTTGGGGGTTCCGGGCGGCGTGTCTCCGTACTGAACGGCTCCGGGGTCGGGTGAGTACGTCGGCGGCGGGCTGCGTCGAGTTCGCGATCCAGCGCGTCCGGTATCCGGGAGATGCCCCGTGCTTGGAAGCTGCGCACCTGCTCGGCCGTCAATGCCTCCGCAGGTGGCCTGCCTGCGTCGAGCCGGTGGAGGTTCGGTCGGATCAGCGCGTCGATGCCTGTGTGGTCTTCCACGATGGCGAGGGTGCGGGCGTGGGCGAACACGTCGCCGGGAATCTGCGACCAGTCGATGACCCATCCGGCGTCGCGGGCGAGCTGGTTGAACATGATGTGCTGGCTGCGGGTGTTCACGTCGCGGAACGGGTGGATCGCCGTCGTCTCACCCCACGCCCATGCCAGCTGATCGGAGAACGCATCCGCGTCCAGTCCGCGGAGGTGGTCGCGGGCGGCGAGTTCGCCGAAGACGCGCTCGGCCTCGGGCACGATGAACGGCGGGCGGCAGTGCGCGATGCCCGTGCCGCCGGGGTGCGTGTCGGTGTCGCGGATGTCGCCGCCCCAGACATACAGGTCGTGCGTCAGATGCCGGTGGATGGCCTGCAAGTGTGGGAGGTCGTATCGGCCGGGGATCGGGTGTTCGGTGAGTTCGACCATGCGCTGATGGATCGCGGCCGTCTCGACGGCTTTCCATCGGTCGTAGTCGGTGATGCCGAGTTTGTTGATCAGAACCAGGCTGTTCGGGTAGCTGTAGCGGTCGGGCACTGGTGCTCCTGCCCGGACGGGTTACTTCTCGGGGAAGCGGTCAAGCGTCGCCGCGATCGCCTCGCGCACTGCCTCGTCCGCGGACAGCTCGCCGCGCACCTGGCGGCGGGCGATCTCCCGATCCGTCTCAGAAACGACGGCACCGGCCGTGACCTGCCCGGCTTCGACCTCCGCGAGCACGCGCCGGACATGAGCCTCGGATACCGGAGTCTTGAGAGCCATGCGGGTGCCTCCTTGTGGTTGGCGTTCTGGGGCTAGTTTACGTCGCTCCTCCGACATTCACCGGGAAGCCGGACACGGGGGTGCCGAATCGGCACCGCCGTATCCGAGTGTCAGGACTCGCCGGTATCGGTCACGGCATCGGCGAAGAGGGCGAGGAACTTCTCGCGCGGGATCACGATGCGCCGCCCGAGCTTGACATGCGGGATCGTGCCCTCGTTGATGCTCGTGGTGATCGTGCGGGGATCGACGCCGAGGGCTTCGGCGGCTTCCTTGCGGGTGATGACCAGGCTGCGCCGCTTGCGGAGGTCGTCCATGTCGAGGGTGCTCTGCCGCATGTCGCACCATCCGTTCGTGTCAGCGCCGAGAAATGTGGTTCATCCCACCGTAGAGAATCGCACTTGCGCTGTCAAGCATTGCGTTGTAGTTTTCTACTATGGAAACCGAGAGGGTGCGGGGCAACCCCGCAGGCATCACGAACACGCACGTCGCGCAGAACATCCGCGCGGCACGTCAAGCAATCGGGATGGACTTGCGCACCATGTCCGACGGGCTGAAAGCCGCTGGGCGCAAGCTCTCCACTTCGGGCATCAGCAAGCTGGAGGCCGGGGATCGCCGCGTGGACGTGGACGACCTGACCGTGATCGCCTACCTGCTCCGCACTACCCCTGCCGCACTCCTGACGCCCCCGGACGAGCAGACGACGCTGACCGGGGTGCCGGAGGGGTATGAGCCGGAAGAGATCGACAGGTGGATGCGCGGGGAACTCGTCCTCACCGACGAGGGGCTGTTCAACTACTGGCAGCAGGAATGGGTGATCTGCACCGACCGCATCCATCACCTCGAAACCACCCTCGCAGGCATGACCGCCCCAAGCCCGGACGCCCCCGAGAAGCCCAGCGCGCACCCGAAGACCATCGCCGCCTACCAGGAACGCTTGGAGGCGGCGCGGGCACGCGCGCGCGTGATCCAGGAGCGGGGCGTGCAGCTCGACCCGGAGGGGCGCGTGTTCAACGCCGCCGACTACGCCGAGAACTACGCCGACAGCCACCGGCCTGGCAAGACCACGGCAAGGAGCACCCTGTCATGACAAAGAAACAGCACGCCGACACAGGCGGCGAGGGTGAGAAGCAGCAGCGGCGTTCCCGTTCGCGGCAGCCAGGCTCTATCCAGGCCTACGACACCGACGCAGGGAAGCGGTGGCGGTTCCAGATCTACGTCCTGAAAGACCCCGAGTACCCCGAGATGGGATCGCGCAGGCTCACCCGCTCCGGGTTCACCAGCACCGACGAGGCCAACGACGCCTTGCAGGAGGCGTTGAAGCAGCGGAAGCAGAACGAGAAGTTCGGCAACAAAGTCCCGACCGTGGGCACCTATGCGGACGAATGGGTGGCGGGGCTCAAACTCGCAGCCTCCACGATCACGGGGTACAAGAAGATCATCCGCAACCACATCCGCCCCCAGCTCGGCGCGATCCGGCTCGACAAGCTCACCGCCACGAGGATCGCCCGCCACTACCGCGACCTCGAAGACCACGGCCGCAACGACGAATACGGCAAAGGACAGCCGCTCTCGGCCAACTCGGTTCACAAGGTGCACGTCGTGCTCGGGGCGATCCTCGACGCCGCGATCGACGACGGGCACCTGACCGTGAACCCGGCGAAGAAGAAGCGCACCGTGAAGCCCCCGAAGTCCAGCGAGGTGCGGGCGCAGAAACCCGAGATCGCGACATGGACAGCCGAGCAGTTGCAGACCTTCCTCACCTGGAACCGCGACACGCTCGAAGACGAGCTGTTCCCGCTGTGGCGACTCATCGCCTACACCGGCATGCGCCGCTCCGAAGCCCTCGCCCTGAAATGGTCGGACATCAACACCAAGACGATGCGCGTCAGCATCCGCCGCGCCGTCGATACCGACGACTGGACGAAGACGAAGACCACCAAGACCGGGCAAGCCCGCGTCATCGACATCGACGCCGAAACTCTCAAGGTGCTCGCCTCGTTCAAGGTGGCACGCGCCGAGGTGTCGTTCGAGCTTGCGAAAGCTGACGCCTACATCTTCGGCGACGACGACGGGAAGCTCCGCTCCCCCGACGCGATGACCAGCCGATGGGATCGCCGCCTCCAGTGGGCCACCGCGACGTTCGACTCCCTGCACCGCGTCACGATCAAAGGGCTACGTCACACCCACGCGACCCTGCTGCTCGAACTCGGAGAACACCCCAAGGTCGTACAAGAACGACTCGGACACTCAACGATCACCACGACGATGAACATCTACTCCCACGTCACCCCGACCATGCAGAGGTCGGCAGTTGACCGTTTCGCGGCCCATCTCGGCAAGGCTTAGCACTTTTTCTAGCACTTCCGACGAAAACGACCCCCAACCTGGAACATAAAATCCCAGGTCAGGGGCCATTTCATTCGCGTGCGCGAGGGGGGACTTGAACCCCCACGCCCTATACGGGCACTAGCACCTCAAGCTAGCGCGTCTACCTATTCCGCCACCCGCGCAGAGTGGTGTTGGTCTTGCAACCGAAGATCGACATTATCACGACAACGGCGCCGCCGATAATCGCTGACGGACTCTGCTCGAAACATTCGCGTCGCCTGAGGGCGGTAGGTTGGTGGCCGTGTCGCAAACCGAATCGGAGCTCCCCGAAGTCGTCGTCGTCGCGAGGGATCTCATCCGTTTCGACACCACGAACTGGGGTGGCGGACATGCCCGGGGTGAACGCGAAGCTGCAGAATACGTGGCCGACTACCTTCGCAAGCTCGACCTGACTCCGGAGATCTACGAGCCGATTGAACGGCGTACGAACGTCGGCGTGCGAATCCCCGGCGTCAACCGCGACAAGCCCGCACTCGTGGTGCACGGTCATCTCGACGTCGTCCCAGCGGTGGCTGAGGATTGGTCAGTCGATCCGTTCGCGGGAGAGATTCGCGACGGCATGCTGTGGGGACGCGGCGCTGTCGATATGAAGGACATGGACGCCATGATCCTGACCTCCGTTGGCGACATCCTGCGCAGCGGGCGTCAGCCAGCGCGCGACCTCGTGGTCACGTTCTTCGCTGACGAAGAGAACGGCGGCGGCGAGGGATCCGCTCTGGTCGTTCGTGACCGTCCCGAGTGGTTCGCCGGCGCAACCGAAGCCATCAGCGAGGTGGGCGGGTACTCGATCGACCTTGCTGGACGCCGCGCCTATCTCCTGCAAGTCGGCGAGAAGGCTCTCGTCTGGATCCGCCTCGTCGCGCGGGGCCGGGCCGCGCACGGCAGCGCATTCCACGAGGACAACGCCGTCACCCGTCTCGCCGAAGCCGTCGCCGCGCTCGGGCGAACGGCGTGGCCGGTGGAACTGACCACGACGACGGAGCGGCTGACGCAGCGGATTGCCGAACTCACCGGGCAGCCCTCCGATGACCCGGATGCCGTAGCCGCGGCGGCCGGACCGGCTTCGCGATTCCTCCGCTCAACCATCCGCACGACGGCCAACCCGACGGGGCTCACTGCCGGATACAAGCACAATGTCATTCCCGACCGCGCCGAAGCGCTGATCGACGTGCGCACGCTTCCGGACGGCGAAGACGGCGCCCTTCGTGCCATCCAGAACATCGTCGGATCAGACATCGAGATCGAGGTCGTTCACCGCGACATCGGTCTCGAGGTCCCGTTCGAGGGCGAACTCGTGGATGCCATGGTCGCTGCCCTCGGGCGACACGACCCGGGTGTCCCCGTGCTCCCGTATTTGATGAGCGGTGGCACCGACAACAAGGCACTGGCGGCTCTTGGCATCCGTGGTTACGGGTTTGCGCCGCTGCGGTTGCCTGCTGACCTTGACTTCACCGGTATGTTCCACGGCGTTGACGAGCGGGTCCCGCTCGACTCGCTCGTCTTCGGTCAGCGCGTGTTGACCGACCTGCTGCTGTCGTACTGAGTCGGAAGGCATCCATGCTGCTGGAAGCAATCATCCTCGGCCTTGTTCAGGGACTTACAGAGTTCCTGCCGGTCTCATCGAGTGCTCACCTGCGCATCCTCGGGGAATTCCTCCCGAGTGCGCAGGACCCCGGTGCCG
This sequence comes from Microbacterium schleiferi, assembly GCF_038150145.1. Classification (GTDB taxonomy): domain Bacteria; phylum Actinomycetota; class Actinomycetes; order Actinomycetales; family Microbacteriaceae; genus Microbacterium; species Microbacterium schleiferi_B. The sequence continues at coordinate 169,664 of NZ_JBBWSA010000006.1, read as the reverse complement.
CCTTCACCGCGATCACCCAGATCGGTACCGAGGCGGCAGTCGTGGTGTTCTTCTGGCGCGACATCGTCCGGATTGTCTCGCGATGGTCACTCGCTCTCGTACGCAAGGTGCCGCGGAACGACCCGGACGCCCGCATGGGCTGGTTGATCATCATCGGGTCGGTGCCGATCGTCGTGCTGGGTCTGCTTTTCCAGGATCAAATCGAGACGACCCTGCGATCGCTGTGGCTGGTCGCCGGGATGCTGATCTTCTTCGGTGTGCTGCTGGGCATCGCCGACCTTGTGGGTGCGAAGCGTCGAAAGCTCGACCAGCTCACCCTGGGGCATGGCATCATCTTCGGGTTCGCGCAGGCTCTTGCGCTGATTCCCGGGGTGTCGCGTTCGGGAGGCACGATAACGGCGGGGCTGTTCCTCGGCTATGAGCGCGCGGCTGCCGCCCGCTACGCGTTCCTGCTGGCGATTCCCGCGGTCTTCGGGAGTGGCTTCTATCAGGTGGCCAAGAGCTGGGACGAGCAGGGGCCGTTCACCCCGATCGAGACCGCCGCCGCCACCGGTGTGGCGTTCGTCGTCGCACTCGGTGTTATCGCATTCTTCATGAGCTGGATCTCCAAGCGCAGCTTCCTGCCGTTCGTGGTCTACCGGGTAGCTCTCGGTGCGATCCTGCTCGTGCTGCTGAGCATGGGCATCATCCAGCCCTACTGAGTCGACGGCTCCAGCCGAAAGATGTCAGGGTTTGCGAGGCTCGTCGCGTCCACCGCGACCGGGTCCATCGCCGCGGCGACGCAGGTACTTCTCGAACTCCTGCGCGATCGCGTCTCCGGATGCCTCCGGTGAGTCCCAGGTGTCTCGCGTGCGCTCGAGCTGGTGGATGTACTCCGTCATTTCTTCGTCATCCGCTGCCGCCGCATCGATCGATGCTTCCCACGTGCGTGCCTGCGTCGGCAAATCTCCCCGATCGACCTTCGCGCCGGTGATGTCTTCGAGCCGATCGAGCAGCGCCAGGCTCGCCTTAGGTGAGGGAGTGTGCCCGGCGACGTAGTGCGGCACGCTCGCCCACAATTGCGCTGACGGGATGCCGGCGGCTGTGGCAACGTGCGAGATCACGCTCAGAATGCCGACGGGTCCTTCGTAGGAGCTGCGCTCAAGTCCGAAGGCTGCCCTCACCGGCTCGCTCTCGCTACCCGCGAAGACGGAGATCGGGCGAGTGTGCGGAACGTCCGACATCATCGACCCCATCGATACAAAGCCGGTGATGTCTTCGCGCAGGGCAACATCGACGAGTTCGGAGGCGAAAGCCTGCCATGCTCGCGCAGGCTCGACTCCCGTGAGAAGCCAGAGTTGCGTTCCACGTGTTGCCCGGGTCGGCCTGAGGATGGTCGTCTCGGGCCACGTGAGTTCCCGCGCGCCATCCGCCGTCGTACGAATCTGCGGACGCGTGTACTGGTAGTCGAAGTACAGTTCGGGGTCGACCGAGTAGACAGTTTCGTAGCCGCCGGAGTCGCGCAGATGAGCTACCGCGGAGGACGCTGCCTCACCTGCGTCGTTCCAGCCGTCGAATGCGGCGACGAGAACCCTGCGTCCCAGTCCCTCCACGTGACCTCCTCAGGTGGCGATCCATCCAGAATAGGACGCTGCCGTCAGCCGAGTGCGAGAAACGTCGAGGTCGTGGGGACCTGGGCGTGGGTGATCGCCAGTGGGGCCGTCGGTAGCATGGTTCGGTGACTGCACCATCCGCCCTCTCCGCTGTTCTCTGGGACATGGACGGCACGCTCGTCGACACCGAACCGTACTGGATCGCCGCGGAGACGCCGCTTGTCGAAAGCTACGGTGGCACCTGGACCCACGAGAAGGCGTTGTCGCTGGTCGGGCTCGCTCTCGAGGATTCCGCGCGCATCCTGCAGGGGGAGGGAGTGCGTATGTCGAGCCACGACATCATCGATCACCTCACCACTGAGGTGATGCGCAGCATTTCTCGGGACGGGGTTCCGTTCCGCCCGGGCGCGAGAGAACTTCTTGCCGACCTCAAGGATGCCGGTGTGAAGACCGCCCTGGTGACGATGTCGATGCGACGGATGGCTACCCATATCGCCGAGCTCATCGATTTCGACGCCTTCGACATCGTGATTGCAGGGGATGACGTCACTCGCCCGAAGCCGTATCCGGATCCGTATCTTCAGGCGTGCGCGTCGCTGGGCGTAGACCCCGTCGACACACTGGCCATTGAGGATTCGCCGAACGGGTTGCGCTCTGCTGTAGCGGCAGGGTCGGTTGTCCTGGGCGTTCCAGCCATGGTCTCGCTCGAGGGAGCGGGTGCCCACGCGGTGTGGCCCACGCTTCACGGCGTGAGTGCCTCCGACCTCGGTGAGCTTCACCGGGCACATCGAAAGGTCGGTGCCGCATGAGCACGACACCCCGTCTGTCCGGTCCCTTCCGCGTTGGCGATCGCGTCCAACTCACCGGCCCGAAGAACCGGCTTCACACGATCACGCTTCGCGAAGGTGGGGAACTCCACACGCATCATGGAGTCCTGCCGCACTCGACCCTGATCGGCATCCCCGATGGATCGGTCGTGGTCAACAGTGCGGGTCACGAGTATCTGGCACTTCGCCCGCTGCTGCGTGATTTCGTCATGTCGATGCCGCGGGGGGCAGCGATCGTGTATCCGAAGGATGCAGCGCAGATCCTCTCCGAGGCTGACGTGTTCCCAGGCGCTGTCGTCGTGGAAGCCGGCGTTGGCTCCGGTGCACTCTCCCTCTGGCTGCTGCGCGCGATCGGTGACGCCGGCCGTCTCGTCTCGTTCGAACGACGGCCGGAGTTTGCCGAGGTCGCCCAGGCCAACGTCGAGACGTTCCTCGGTCACCGCCCCGCATCCTGGGAGGTGCGCGTCGGCGACCTCGCGACCGAGCTTCCGACAGCTGTCGAGCCCGGAACGGTCGACCGCGTCATCCTCGACATGCTCGCGCCATGGGAGTGCATCGACGCGGTAGCCGAGGCCCTGACCCCGGGAGGGGTGGTCCTTTGCTATGTCGCTACCGCGACCCAGCTCAGTCGCGTCGCCGAGTACATCCGCAACACCGGTTTGTTCACCGAACCCGATGCGAACGAGACGATGGTCCGCGGCTGGCATGTTGAGGGTCTCGCCGTGCGCCCCGACCACCGAATGGTCGCTCACACGGGCTTCCTGCTGTGGGCGCGCCGCCTTGCGCCGGGTGCTGTCGCCCCCGAGCAGAAGCGGCGAGCCTCGAAGAGCAGCTACGGCGATGAGGATGTCGAGCTGTGGACTCCCGGCGCCGTGGGGGACCGTCAGATCACCGACAAGAACCTGCGGAAGCGAGTTCGCGAGGCGCAGCGCGCGGCCGACGGTGCGCGCCACGCTGCTGCCGGCGCGGCCCCTGCGGCGGCTGCCGAAACGGTAGAGCCCGACCGCCTAGACTGATCCGGTGCGAAAGACACCCGCCTTCCTCGCGACCCTCGGACTGACTGCTGCCGCGCTCGTCGGCTGCTCGGCAAGCCCGTCTGACGGGTGCGCGCGGGTCACCGACACCGATCCCGCCGTGACCGATCTCGTCAGCGTCACCGGCGACTTCGGTGCGGCCCCCGACGTCGAGGTGTATACGCCGTTCCAAGTGGATGAGTTGGCGTGGACCGACCTCACCGAGGGCGAGGGCACCCCAATCTCCACGCCCAACCAGATGGTCGTCCTCGACATGGTGGTCCTGAACGGGAAGACCGGTCAGCCCGCTGTCGCCACGTCCTACGACGAGACGCTCTCGAGCGTCTTCTCGATGTCGCGGTGGATCGACACGCTACCCGGCCTTGAGGAATCGCTGCAGTGCGCACAGGAGGGGGACCGCGTTGTCATCGCGCTCCCATCCGATGCCATCAACCCGGAAGCTGCGACCCAGATCGGGCTCGAGGAGGGCAGTTCTGCCGTGGCGGTTGTGGACGTGCGGAAGGTCTACCTGCCAAAGGCGGACGGTGCTGACCAGTTCACCGACAGCAACGGTCTTCCCTCCGTGGTCCGCGCCCCGAACGGGCGGCCCGGGGTCATCATCCCCGACGCCCCCGCACCGACCGAGCTCTCGATCCAGACCATCAAGAAGGGCGATGGCGAGGTCGTGACCGGTGACAGGCCGGTGCGCGCCCACTACACGGGCCTGCTGTGGGACACACGCGAGGTCTTCGACACCAGCTGGGATGGCGACCCGGTCTCGTTCGATCTGACCGCCGTGGTGCCGGGCTTCGCTGCGGCTCTCGAGGGTCAGACTGTCGGCTCGCAGGTGCTCGTCGTCGTGCCCCCCGATCAGGGCTACGGCGATGCGGGGCAGGGAGCGATTCCCGGCGGAGCAACGCTCGTCTTCGTGATCGACATCCTCGGCCTCGATCCTGAACCCGCGTCCTAGTCCAAATCACCCCCGGCAAGGGGGGATGCCGCGCACTGCGCACCTAGGATGAGGGGCGTGTCCTCGAAGTCAACTGCGCGCATCCCGCCCGAGGAGCGGCTCGTCAACCTCGTGGTTGCCCTGATGGCGACCGAGCAGGGGCTTACGAAGGAGACGATTCTGTCGTCTGTCTCGGGCTACCGCGAACAGTCCGAGGCCGGTACCTCAAAGGATGCGCTCGAGAAGATGTTCGAGCGCGACAAAGAGAGCCTCCGCGGTCTCGGTGTGCCGATCGAGACGATCGGCGATCGCGCCGATCCTGACGATCTCCGGGAGGCGCGGTACCGCGTCCCCACCGCAGAGTATGAGCTGCCCGCCGACATCGAGTTCACCCCCGCCGAACTAGCGCTGCTGAATCTCGCGGGGGGCGTGTGGAGCGAAAGCTCTCTGTCGGCCGACGCTCGCAGCGGGCTACGCAAGATCCGTGCGCTCGGCATCCCGCTGGAGGACCCGATCCTCGGGTACTCGCCGCGGATCAGCCTGCGCGAGCCGTCGTTTGCCCCCCTGCAGCGCGCGATCGAGGACTCGCGGATCGTGAGCTTCCGCTACATGCGGCCGGGAAGCGCCGCGCCGCGTGTGCGTCGACTTCAGCCGCTCGCGCTCGTCGAGTTCGAGGCTCGGTGGCACGTGTACGGCCTGGATCTCGACCTCGACGCGCCGCGCACCTTCCTACTCACGCGGATCATCGACGATGTGGTGATCACTCGCACTGTCGGAGATCCAGCGTTGCGTGAGGGTGCGGGGGAGCGAGCCCTTGCGGGTCTACGAGAACTCGCGGCGCGACAGTGGGCCCTCCTAGAGATCGACCCGGGCACCGAAGCCTGGCTACGTTTGTCGCGTCGAGCCGAACCTGCGGCCCAGGGCTACTGGGTGCCCTACGTTGACCTTCATGTCTTTGCCGACGAGGTGGCGTCGTACGGGCCGGAAGTCCGTGTCGTCGAACCGGATGAGGTCAGGTCTGAGGTCATTAGCCGGCTTCGAGCCGTGCGCAACGCACATGCCGGAGCGGTCCAGTGAGCGGGGCATCCGTCGCCACTGACCGCGCGGCGTTGCTGTTGCAGCTCGTTCCGTACCTCATCTCGAAGGGAGAAGTGTCTGTCGCCGAGGCAGCGGATGAGTTCGACGTCACCGCCGAACAGATGCGCACCATGGTGCGCGGGCTTACCGTGATCGGCCTGCCGGGTGACTCCGGCTACTGGCAGATGGCAAACGAGCTGTTCGACATCGACTGGGACCTCCTCGAGGAACGTGACCTCATCGTCATCACCAACTCGGTGGGCCTTGAACGCGCGCCTCGCCTCACGGCGAGGGAGGCTGCGGCGCTGCTCGCGGGCCTTCAGCTTGCCGCCACGATTCCCGGCGTCGGGGACTCGCAGTTGTATGCCGGGTTGCTGTCAAAGCTCGGCCGGGGCGCCTCCCGTACTCCCGCTGCGGTGGTCGTGGCCTCAGAACCGGTGGATGCCGTGCGACGGCTAGTGACGGATGCTCTGGCGCGGCGCGTCGCGGTGAGCTTCACCTACAAGACTCCCGAACGTGCTCCGACAACGCGGACTGTTGACCCGGTGAAGGTCCTGATCGCTCAGGGGCAGTGGTACCTCCAGGGCTGGTGTCATCTGCGTGAGGCGATGCGGACCTTCCACCTCGACCGCGTGAGCGATCTGGTCCTGACCGACATCCCGATAGCGCACGGGCAGGAACCGGCGCCGGAGTGGTTTGATGCGACCGGGGAGAACGCGGGTGACGAGGTGATCGTGACGTTGGAGTTTCCGGCATCCGTCGCGCCTCTTCTTGGTGACTATCTCGATCGAGCGACCGTCACGACGACCTCGGGCGTCAGCACCGCCCGGATGCGCGTAGCCGACGAGGTGAGCCTTCGGCGGCTGGCAGCACGTCGAGGGGGAGACGTGCGGATTCTCGCGCCGATCGGCGCCCGCGAGGCGGCGCGGGAGTGGGCCGAGGCGGGCCTGGCCCAATACCCCGAGCTGACATAGGCAGACCAAACGAACGACGTCGACGGTTCTCAGGCCAGGTTCCGGCACCTGTGAGCGGCGCCGGGGTAGACTGCACACACCGCAATCGTGAGGAGACCCCATGGGGAACGCATTCGGGTGGCCGCACCTGCTGATCATTCTCGCGGTGATCCTGTTGCTGTTCGGCGCGGCGAAGCTGCCCGCGCTGGCAAAGAGCCTCGGCCAGTCAGCCCGTGTCTTCAAGGGTGAGATGAAGGCCATGAAGGACGACGACTCCAAGGATGCCGCGAAGCCCGACGTCGCTGCATCCGAAGCTGCTGACTCGTCGTCGACGGGTTCTGCTGGCTCGTCGCAGGCCGCGTCATCCAGCGGCCGAGATTCCACAGCTTGATCCTGCCGCGTGGCGACCAGTTCCCTGCCGGAGGTAGGAGAGCCCGACCGACCGCGCCGTGACCGGAGGATGTCGCTCGGGCAGCATCTGATCGAGTTGCGCAAGCGGCTCATGATCTCTGCCCTGGCGCTCGTTGTCGGCATGGTGGTGGCGTTCATCATCACGGATCCGATCATTCGGCTGATCACGGTCCCGATCGTCGATGTCGCGGCTGCGCGGGGGGAAGATCTCAATGTCGAGGTCATGTTCACGACGGTTACGGGACCGTTCGACCTTCGCATCCGGATCGCCTTCGCGATCGGCATCCTGATCTCGGCTCCGATCTGGCTCTGGCAGATTTGGGCTTTCATCATGCCGGGACTCACCCGCAAAGAGGTGGGCTACACGGCTGGTTTTGTCGGAGCAGCCGTGCCGCTGTTCTTTGCCGGAACCGTCGTGGGGTGGCTTGTGCTTCCGCACGTCGTGGAGATCATGGCGACGTTCGCGCCCACGGGCACCTCCTTGTTCTACGACGCGACGTATTACTACGACTTCGTCTTCAAGTTCCTCCTCGTTGTCGGGGTCTCTTTCGTCCTGCCCGTCTTCCTCGTCGCCCTGAACGTCGCGGGGGTCATGTCGGGCCGCGGCATCCTCAAGGGCTGGCGAGTGGCGGTGCTTGTCGCAACGTTGTTCGCCGCAGTCGCGACTCCCGCCGCTGACGCCGTATCGATGGTGATGCTCGCGGGAATCCTGATCGTGCTTTTCTTCGCGGCGGCCGGTGTCTCAATGTTGTTCGACCGACGCAAATCCAAGCGCCAAGCATCCCTGTTGCCGCCTGAGGCTGCGGGGTGAGCGTTCCGGGCCCAGCGGAGCGATTTGCGCGGGCCGAGGCAGCCCGTGCGTATCCGGTCACCGCGGCGTTCGCCGACGATCAGCGTTTCGATCTCGATCCGTTTCAGATCGCCGGATGCCACGCGCTCGAGTCGGGGCGAAGCGTGCTCGTCGCTGCGCCCACGGGGGCGGGAAAGACCATTGTCGGCGAGTTCGCGATTCATCTGGCGATGCGGGAGCCCTCCGACAAGGCGTTCTACACGACGCCGATGAAGGCGCTGTCGAACCAGAAGTTCCGCGAACTCGTCGATGTCTATGGGCCCGATGATGTGGGGCTTCTCACCGGAGACACCAACATCAACGGAAATGCTCGCGTCGTCGTGATGACGACCGAGGTGTTGCGCAACATGCTGTACGCGGGCTCACCGGCGCTCCGCGACCTGCGCTATGTCGTCATGGACGAAGTCCATTACCTCGCCGACAGGTTCCGCGGTGCAGTGTGGGAGGAGGTCATCATCCATCTGCCGCCGGCGGTGCGTCTCGTTTCGCTGTCGGCGACGGTCTCGAACGCCGAAGAGTTCGGTGATTGGCTCGACACCGTGCGCGGAGACACTGACGTCATCGTGTCTGAGACGCGACCGGTTCCGCTCGAACAGCATGTTCTGGTGCGCGGCGACCTCCTGCCACTGTTCGACGATCGCGCCGGCATCGCGACGGCGCAGGTGAACCAAGAGCTCATGCGCATCCGCTCGTTCAAGGGCCCGACCTACGAGAACAATCGGCGCGCTCAGGCTGGCCGCAGTGCCGCAATGTCAGGAAGTCGCGGCCGTGACGGCCAGCATCGCCGCCCCCACAAGGGCGGTCAGCGGCCGGTGAGATCGGCGAATGCACAACGGATCGAACGGCTCGATCGCCCCGAGGTGATCGAACTCCTCGCGCGATCGAATCTGCTCCCCGCCATCTTCTTCATCTTCAGCCGCGCCGGCTGCGATGCCGCGGTGCAGCAGGTTCGCCGGTCCGGAGCCCGCTTCACGACACCCGAGGAGCGGGCGGAGATCCGGGCGATCGTCGAGGAGCGCACCCGAACCCTGCTCGAGGAGGATCTGGCTGTCCTCGGATTCTGGGAATGGCGCGAGAACCTTGAGCGGGGAGTCGCTGCGCATCATGCGGGTCTTCTGCCGGCGTTCAAAGAGGTCGTCGAAGAGCTCTTCCAGCGCAAGCTCGTGAAGGTCGTGTTCGCCACCGAGACCCTCGCGCTGGGGATCAACATGCCGGCGAGAACTGTCGTGCTCGAGAAGCTCGAGAAGTTCAACGGCGAAGCGCGGGTCGCGATCACCTCGGGCGAGTACACACAGCTGACCGGTCGAGCTGGACGCCGGGGGATCGATGTCGAAGGCCACGCCGTCGTCCAGTGGACCGAAGGACTCGACCCGCAGGCCGTGGCAGCACTGGCGTCCCGGCGCACGTATCCGCTGAACTCCAGCTTCCGGCCGACCTACAACATGGCGGTCAACCTCATCGACCAGTTCGGCAGAGCACGGGCGCGCGAGATCCTGGAGTCCTCGTTCGCCCAGTTCCAGGCCGACCGCGCTGTCGTCGGCCTTGCCCGGCAGGTGAAGGATGCCGAAGAGTCGCTCGCGGGCTACGCCAAGGCGATGAGCTGCGACAAGGGCGACTTCGCCGAATACTCCGGCATCCGTCGCGAGCTGAGTGATCTCGAGAAGCTGAATCGCAAGGACGCCAATGCTTCGCGCCAGACGCGCGACAAGCGCCAGCGCGAGATCAGTGAGCTGCGGAGGCGCATGCAGCGGCATCCGTGCCACCAGTGCCCCGACCGTGAGCATCACGCCCGCTGGGCAGAGCGGTACTGGAAGCTGAACCGCACCGTCGAACGACTCCGTGGCCAGATCGACGCGCGCACGGGAACCGTCGCGCGGGTCTTTGACCGCATCGTGGATGTTCTGGCCTCTCTTGATTACGTGCGCGTGGATGCAGACGGAGCGGCGACGCTCACGGCCGCTGGTCGCACAATGCGCCGGATCTACGGAGAGCGTGACTTGCTCGTGGCCGAGTCACTGCGCCTGGGCCTGTGGGACTCGCTGGACGCGCCGTCGTTGGCCGCCCTGGCCTGTGCTCTGGTCTACGAGCCGCGCCGGGACGAACCGGGGGAGCGGGCGCTTCCCCGCGGCGCGTTCCGCGAGGCTCTCGCGCAGACCCTCGACCTCTGGCAACGCCTGGACGATCTCGAACGCGACTCGCGGCTGCCCGGGTCGGAGCCGCCGGCAGCGGGACTCGCGCTCGCGATGCACTCGTGGGCAAAGGGGATGCCGCTGGATCGCGTGCTTCGCGAGGCAGACCTTGCCGCCGGCGACTTCGTCCGGTGGGCCAAGCAGACGATCGACCTTCTCGACCAGATGTCGCTTGTGGCCGAACCCAGCCTTGCCACGGTCGCGCGGCGGGCGCTCGATGGTGTTCGTCGCGGGATCGTGGCGTACTCGTCGGTGTGATCGCCGAACCTTCAGCCGCACCATAGCCGTCCGAATGTAGGCTGGTCCTCATGCCCGAACCGTCGAGCGCCACGCAGAGCCGTACCACCGGTGTCCGTGCGCTGTTGCCCTTGTGGGCTGCGGTATTGGTGGCAGTTGCTGCCGGGCTCATCCTCGATCTGGCGTACCCGTCGGTGGGCTGGTGGCCGTTGGCTTTCGTCGGTGTCGGACTCTCGCTTGTGGCGCTCATTGGGCGCAGCGCCTGGGGCGCGCTGCTGGTCGGGTTCATCTTCGGGATCACGTTCTATCTCGTCCACATCGTGTGGCTGAACCGCTACCTCGGCGTCATCCCGTGGTTCGCCCTGGCGGTCGCGGCCACCATCTACGTCGCGCTCGGCTCCGTGCTCATCGCGTTGGCATACCGGTGGATGCCGAGAGCAGCCCCCGGTCGGTGGGCTCAGCTCGTCCTGACACCGCTGCTGATAGCCGGGCTGTGGACACTGCGGGAACTCGTGACCGGATCCTGGCCCTACACAGGGTTCCCGTGGGCGCGGATCGGGATGAGTCAATCCGAGAGCCCCCTTTCACACCTGACCTCGTGGATCGGCGTGACGGGCCTGTCGTTCCTGATGGTCGCCTTCACCGCCGGGACCATCGAGTGGCTGCGACTGCGCCAGTGGTCGGATGTGCGCACGGCGCTGCCGGTCGCAGGGCTGGGGATCGCCCTGCTCGTCACGCCGCAGTTCCCGACCACCCCGGCGGGCACGATGACCGTGGGAAGTGTGCAGGGCAACGGTCCCTCCGGATACTTTGACGCGCGACAGCGAAACGACATCCTGAACGCGCAGCTGTCGGCATCCACTGACCTGATCGGTCAGGACATGGATGTGCTGCTGTGGCCCGAAGGCGGGATCGACTCGGATCCGATGACCAACGCGACGACTGCGGCGGTTCTGGACGGACTGTCGGAGGCGGCGGATGCTCCGCTTCTTGTCAACGCCGCAACAACGCGGGGCGACCTGACCTACAACACCTCGATGCTGTGGGAAGCGGGGGAGGGCGCCGTGCAGTATCACGACAAGACTCACCCGGTTCCCTTCGGCGAGTACGTGCCCGACCGGTGGTTCTACGAGATGATCGTTCCCGATCTGATCGGGCTCATCGGCCGGGAGTACACACCAGGATCCAATCCGCCGTACGTCGATATCGATGGCACCGGGGTGGGGCTCGCTATCTGTTTCGACGTGATCTATGACGACGTCATCCATGAAGGCGCGCGAGACGGCGCCGAGGTCTACATGTTCCAGACCAACAACGCCGACTTCCGCAACACCGACGAGAACCTGCAGCAACTCGCTTTCGCGCGCACGCGCGCTATCGAGACCGGTCGTTCGGTCGTGAACATCTCGACAGTCGGCACGAGCCAGGTGATCGGCCCCGACGGTGCGACGATCGATTCTCTTCCCGCCGATGAGGCCGGAGCGATGCTCACCGATGTTCCGCTGCGGACCGGCCTGACCCCGAGCATCGTGATCGGCGGCTCACTGGGCATGGCGATCGCGATTCTTAGCATTGCCGGTCTGATCGCCAGCGGAGTCGTCGCGAGCCGCCGCCGGACATGAAACGGGACCGATCCGTGATCGGACCGGTCCCGTTTGTTGCACCGCTTCGTAAGCCGTCGCGGTGGGCGTCTGTCAGGCGCTGAGCTTGTCGACCGTGACGTCGTCGCCGGCGCCTCGGCGTGAGCGAACGAAGGCGAGGCGCTCTTCGAGCAGCTCCTCGAGCTCCGGGATCGTGCGACGCTCGAGAAGCATGTCCCAGTGCGAGCGGGGGGCTTTGACGTCGCCGTGGTCGACGGTGACGGTCTCGCCGTCGACCCGCAGCAAAGCCTCGGCGCCGCAGGTGCGGCATTCCCAGGTCTCGGGGACCTCGGCGTCTGCCGCGAAGGTCATGGTGGTGTCACGTCCACAAGACGTGCAGGAGTAGGTGAATTGTGCCCGCTCATGAAATACGACGCCGTCCTCGCTCTGTAGGCTGGAGGCGCCGAGTCGCATGCCGCGGAGGCTGCGGTCTGCCATTGTGTGGTCCTCTCGTCGCTGTTCAGGTATAACGCTCTCAGCTGGGCAGATCATCCATGCCGACCCGCAGATGAGAGCATTCTCAGCCGATCTTCAGCGGGGGAGGAATAGGCGCAACGCCGACCTGGGGTGCGGCGCCGTCAGCGCCGCCGAATCAGGGGTGGCCCAGCGCGGGTCCGAGAGTCGTGAGCGCGACGTCTACGCGATCTGTGACGATGCCGTCGACGCCCATGCCGACAAGCCGGCTCATGTCTGCGGGATCGTTCACTGTCCATACGTGGACTTCGACCCCGTGACGGTGAGCGGCTTCAAGCAGCCGTGGCGTCACCACCCGCACCGGTCCCTGACGCTCCGGGACCTGCAGTGCGTCGATGCCCGCGAGCGAGGATGCGACCAGCCGCGGCGACCGCGCGACGAGGCCCCAGAGCAGCCGGGCGATGGTCTCGCGACCCGCCGATGTTGCAGGTGCCACCGCGCCGGTGGGTGCGTGACGAGCTGCGGATGCTACGGCTGCGCGGCGGCGGGTGTCCGCAAAACTCGTCAGGAGCACGCGCTCACCATGACCGGCCACGAGCATGCCGACGGCGTCAGCAGCGCCGGGCGCCTTCACGTCGAGGTTGAACCTCACGGTCGGGAAGTCCTCGAGCGCGGTGCGCAACGTGATCAGTCCGCCGCGATCTGCCATCAAGTCAGTCAACTCTGAAAGCTCGACGTCAACGACACGTCGAGGATCGCCCGTCACCCGACGAAGATCCGCGTCATGGAACAGCACGACCTCGCCGTCCCGGGTGAGATGACAGTCGGACTCGACGTAGGTCGCGCCAGCGCGCTTCGCCGCGGCAACCGATGCGTAGGAGTTCTCCGCAATCGCTTCGTCAACCGTCAGCCCCCGGTGCGCAAGGACGCGCGGGTATGGCGCGTCGACGAAGTACGGGTGGGTCACGCCTGCTCGTCAGGTGCAGACTTTGCGGCCTCCCGCGCCCCGAACGCACCGGACACACCCTTGAGTGCCTCGGTGAACTCGCTCGGAATGATCCAGAGCTTGCTCGACGCGCTGTCGCTGATCTTCGGAAGCGTCTGCAGGTACTGGTAGGCGAGCAGCTTGTCATCCGGATTGCCCTCGTGGATGGCGTTGAACACCGTGGCAATCGCCTCAGCTTCACCCTGCGCACGCAGGATCTGGCCCTGCTTTTCGCCCTCGGCGCGCAGGATCTCGGCCTGACGTGCGCCCTCAGCCTGCAGGATGGCCGACTGCTTCGTGCCCTCTGCGGTGAGGATCGCCGCACGACGGTCTCGCTCGGCGCGCATCTGCTTCTCCATGGAGTCCTGGATGGACACCGGGGGATCGATGGCCTTCAACTCCACCCGCGACACTCGGATTCCCCACTTGCCCGTCGCTTCGTCCAGAACGACCCGCAGCTTCGTGTTGATTTCGTCGCGACTGGTCAGTGCCTCCTCGAGGTTCAAGCCACCGACGACGTTTCGCAACGTCGTCGTCGTGAGCTGCTCGACTGCGCCCAGATAGTTCGCGATCTCGTAAGTGGCCGCACGGGCGTCAGTCACCTGGAAGTAGACGACCGTGTCGATCGAGACGACGAGGTTGTCTTCCGTGATGACCGGCTGCGGGGGGAACGAGACGACCTGCTCGCGCATGTCGATCAACGGCCGAACGCGGTCGATGAACGGGACGAGGAGGTTCAAGCCGGGGGAGAGGGTCTTGTGATAGCGGCCGAGGCGCTCCACGACGCCGGCTGTGGCCTGCGGAATGATCCGGATCGATCGGAAGATCACCACGACCACGAAGATCGCAATGACAAGCAGCAGGACGATGACAAAGATCTGTCCCGCGAACGCGCCGATGTCAATCATGTTCCACGGTCCTTTCTGTCGATGGCCGGGGCTCCGGAGCTACTTCGACGGCGGCGCCTCGCACTGCAATGACGCTGACGGACTGTCCAACGCTCGCCTCGGCATCCGTGACGCCCGCGCTCAGTCGTGCCGTCCACGTCTCGCCGTTGTCGAGCTTCACCTCACCCGCACCCTGCACGAACGCGCGGGTCACGCGCGCCGGCATCCCGACGAGTGCATCGACGTTCGTGAGGACGACGGGCGAACTTCGATGCAGCGCCCGCAGCAGGAGTGGGCGAATCGTGAACAGGAGAAGCGCTGATGCGATCGCGGCGAGGCCGATTTGCAGCCACCACGGGCCGCCCAGCAAATTCGTTCCCAGGCCCCCGATGAGAGTTCCGGCGGCGAGCATGAGGAATGTGAACTCAAGGGTGAGCAGTTCGATGATCACGAACAGGACTGCCAGAGCGAGCCAGAGGATCCACAGATACTGCGTGAGATCGGGCAACATCCGAGTCTCCTTCCTCTTGGACTGACCCTATCAACGCAGGGCGCGCAGCGGACCGGTTGGTAGGGTCGGTACGCGCGCCATTCCGGTGCCGCCCGCGGCCGATGCGCCACCGTGCAACAGGAGCAACAGTGACCGACATTTCCACCCCGATCGCCCCCGGAACCCTGCGCGGCAAGACCGCACTGGTGACCGGCTCGTCGCGCGGAATCGGTGCCGACACCGTCCGCTATCTCGCAGCCGCGGGGGCCAACGTCGTCATCAACTTCCGCAACAAGGCTCCCCGCGCTGAGAAGCTTGCCGCTGAGGTGCGGGAGCTGGGTGTCGACGCTCTCGTCGTGGGAGCGGACCTCACCGATCCAGAGTCGGTCGCGGCAATGTTCGCTGCCGTCGAGGAGGCCTTCGGAGGCCTGGACATCCTCGTCCTGAACGCATCCGGTGGCATGGAATCAGGAATGGCGGAAGATTACGCCCTGCTGCTGAACCGAGACGCTCAGGTCAGCGTGCTTGAGACGGCAGTGCCGCTTCTTCGGGGCGACGCACGGGTGGTCTTCGTGACCAGCCACCAGGCGCACTTCATCCGAACGACCCCGACCATGCCCGAATATGAGCCGGTCGCGCTGTCCAAGCGTGCCGGCGAGGATGCGCTTCGCGAGCGGGTGCCCGCGCTCCTCGAACGCGGCATCGGGTTCGTCGTCGTCTCCGGCGACATGATCGAAGGAACCATCACCGCAACGTTGCTGGAGCGTGCGAACCCCGGAGCTATCGCGTCGCGTCGCGAATCAGCCGGCAAGCTCTACAACGTTTCGGAGTTCGCTGCCGAGGTCGCACAGGCCGCTGTGGACCCGATCCCCGCGGACAACACGCGGCTCGTCGGCGACACGAGCTCTTTTGTGGGGGAGTAGTCCGCACTGCATCCATTCACAGCAGAAGGCCCCGGGAAATCCCCCGGAGCCTTCTTCTGTGATGTGTCTTGTCAGACGCTCTTCTTACCGAACGTGAACGCGCGCACGATCTGGATGATGCCGAGCACGACGAGAGAGATCCCGAGCAGCCACCAGAGCACGACCGCGCCCCACAGCGGCGAGAACAGCAGCACGACACCGGCGACGATGCTGATGATCGCGAAGAAGATCGTCCAGCCCTTGGATGCTGCGTCACCCAGCGTGGTCAGGGAGACGACACCTTCGATGATCCACATGATGCCGACCAGGATGCCGAGGAAGACGGCGAACCAGCCGGTGGTGGCTGCGAGGTTGAAGAAGGCGAAGATACCAGCGGCGATGAACACGACGCCGAGGATGATGTGGCCAACGCGAGACCATCCACCCATCGACTTCGAGAAAATGCCGAGGCCGCCGTAGACCAGTCCGCCGACGATGGCGTAGATGGCGATGATCGCGGTCACGACCATGGCCGTGCGGCCTGGCCAGACGAGGATCAGGATTCCGACGATGAGCGAGAGGACACCGGCGATGCCGAGCGCCGTGCGGACGCCGTTGATGGCCTCCTTGGCGACGGAGCTTTCGGTTGACATGGCGTTCCCTTTCTGGGAGTTAGCTGAGAGCTTGCGTTCTCAGCGTAGCGTTCTTCCGGCCGGACTTCGGGGGAGTGGGAGGGGCATGTCGGCCCGAGATCACCCGAAAAGGACGAGCGCGCCGATCAGCACCGGGATGCACCCGATTGTTGTGAGGAAGACAGTGTCACGCGCGACGGTTTCCGCGACGCCGAAGCGCTGAGCGAAGTTGAAGACATTCTGTGCGGTCGGGAGGCTTGCCAGGACGACCACGGTGAGCGTTTCGGGCGCCGGCAATCTGAACACGATGCTCGCAAGCACCCAGGCCAGCACCGGCATCAGTATCAGCTTGAACGCGGTAGCCAGGATCACCTCGCGGCGGTGACCGCCGGCGGCGAGAACCCGCTGGCCATGGAGAGACATCCCGTAGCTCAGAAGGAGCACCGGGACGCATGCTGCGGCGAGGAAGTGTAAAGGCTCCGTGACGAGTGACGGGAGCTGAAGCCCCGTCGCCGCCACGATCGTTCCGGCCACCGATCCGATCACGACCGGGTTCGTCACAGTGCGTAGCGCGATCTTTCCGAAGTTCCGAGTCTGCGCGGTGACGCTTTCGAGGATCGCCATCGAGATCGGTACGAGGACAAGCAGTTGGAACAAGATGACGGGTGCCGGGAACGCGGCCGATCCCAGGAGATAGAGCGACAGGGGGATCCCGATGTTGTTGGAGTTCACCTGACCGGCCGCGAGCGCGCCGATGAGCGTGTCTCCCACGGGCCGTCGCCACAACAGGCGGGAGATCGTTGCGTAGAGGCCGATGACGGTGATCGCCGTGATCGCCGAGACCGGGAGAAGTGCCGAAAACAGGGTTGCGATATCGGCTTCGGAGAGGACCACAAACAGCAGCACGGGGGAGAGGACGAAAAACACCAGTCGTCCCAGAACCGGGCCGGCTTGCGGGCCGAGGAGGTTGATCCGGCCGATCACGTATCCGACGGCGATCGCGAGGCCGATAACCGCGAACCCGGTGGCGGCGTTCAGCACGAAAGGTCCGGAGCTCGCATCGTTCCACGCTACCGCCGCCGTTCGCGAGCACCAGTCACGCGGCCGCGTCAGGACTGACCGGAACGAAAGATCTGGACACTTGAGGCGCGGCCGCGCTCGCTGAGGACGAGTGCGAGAACACCGAGTCCGATCGTGCCGGCAAGGTTCGATAGTGCGCCGAGGAGTGTCGCGACGTCGGCCAGCGCCTGCTGCGGGAGTGCGAGGGTCGCGAACATGGCCTGGGTGATGACGCCCACAAGGACGCTCAGACCGAGCACCCGAGGATCAGGATCGCGACGAGGCCCAACGGCCTGCGCGCTACGACGCTTTCGTATCGCGTGCGTCCCACTGCGAACACTGTCACGCCAACGCTCCACGTGAGTTCGGCGATCACAGCAAGCGCGGGAGTCAGTGAGGAACCCAGCGCGATCTCGCGCATCATGACAAGCACTCCGGAGAGGATGAGTGCGCTGCCACCGATTGTCCACGTCAGGTTTCGTCGCCGCATCCGTCGAGCCTAACCAGACGGCGTTCACGACGACGGACGGCCCCGTACAGTCGATCCCGAGAGCAGTATCCGATAATGCACATTATGTCAGGGCACTCTGAGAGGGCGATGCTGCGCTCGGCTGGGCCCGCTCTCCCGACTTCCTACCAGCGCTCGTGATCGTAGGGCTGTGCCGGGTTAGCCTCGTTCTATCGGGTGTGATGCATGACGCGGAGGGGCGTGTCGGATGCGGGGTTGTTTCATTTCGGTGAGCTGTGCGTGGCTCCAGCGCTCTGGGGGGCTGAGCGGGTCGATGTCATGAGCGCTACTCCCCCGGACAGCGACGACCAGGTGACGATCACCGACCTGATGACGCCGGACCCGGACGACGATGCGTTCGTGGTCACGTCAGGTGCGTCGCGGGGGCTGAAGATCGCTGGCCTGGTGATCGGGATCGTCATGGTTCTTTCGCTCGTGGCGACGGGTGGTTACGTCGCTTGGGCGCTGAACACTCCCCTGCCCGCCGCGACGCTGGAGTGGCAGACGCCGACCGTCGAGACCCCCCTTGCGGCACAGATTTCACTTCCGTCCTTCGGTTCTTCTGCGCTGAGCGTGTCAGGTGCAGATATTTACCTCGGCGAGGGCGCGAGCGGAATCTGGCAGACGTCCGGTCCGCAGGATCCCCAGGTCATGGCGAGCCTCAGCAAGATCATCACGGCACTCGTGGTGCTCGAGAAGTACCCGCTGGCCGACGCATCGGATCCCGGCCCGACGATCACGTTCTCGAAAGCCGACCACGACCTCTACGACCAGTACTACGTGCGTGGCGCCACGATCGCGGCGATGCCGACGGGGACGAGGATGTCGCTGCACGACGCCCTTGCCACGATGTTGATCCCCTCGGCGAGCAACTACGCCGAGGCGATCAGCCGCTGGGCGTTCGGCTCGATATCAGGCTTCCGCGCGGCGGCCCGCGACTGGCTGCAGGCGCAGGGACTGACCGGCACGACGGTGGTCGAGCCTACCGGCCTGGACTCCGAGAACGTCAGTACCCCGACCGATCTGGTCGCTATCGCAAAGCTTGCCGCAGTGAATCCGACGATCGCGTCGATCGTCGGAACATCCTCGCTCACGATCGCTGGCCCCGGGTCGCTGCAGAACACCAACGCCTTGCTGGGCGTGGACGGAATCACGGGGATGAAGACCGGCAACCTCGGGTTCGCGACCTACGCGTTCCTGTTCACGGCTCGACTCGACGTCGACATCCTTCACTTGGAGGTCACAGGCGCCATCCAGGGCGGTGCGACTCGGGAGTCGGTGAATGCTGATGTGCTTCGCATGCTCGACAGTATTCGCCGCGGGTTCCACGACGTCCCCGTCGCGCTGGCGGGTGACCACGTCGGCACCGTCACGACACCGTGGGGTGGAACCACCGAGGTCGTGATCTCCCGCGACGTCGAGATCTTCACCTGGTCGGACACGCCGATCGTGGTCGAGGTCGCAATGGGCGACCCGACCGAGTTCGCGGCCGGCGACGTCGTGGGAGAGATCACCTGGACGGCCGGTCCGCACCAAGAGAGCGCCGACCTCATCGTGACCGAGTCAATCGATCCGCCGACCGACTGGTGGCGACTGACACACCCTGCGGAGCTCGTGGCGGGCTGAACTGGTCAGTACCGCGTAGCTCGCCGTGGTCAGAGGCCAGCGCCGTCGTCGGTCGTGCTCGTGCTGCGGCGGTCCACGCGCTCCTGGGTTGCGGGGTCGATGCTCGAGCGAGTGACGGTCTCGGTCTGTCGCCGCCGGGCCAGTAGGACGATCCCGAACAGGAAAACGAGCACACCCGCGCCCATCAGGATGTATCCGACGAGGTCAAGGTTGATCCACTCGACCTCCACGTTCACGGCGAAAGCCAAGATCGCGCCGATCACGAACAGAACGATGCCGGTGCCAATACTCATGGAGTGTCCCTTTCGTCACTGCAGCAGAGCTGCACGAAACACCCTGAAGTACCTCCGTCGCTACATGAAGCGCCTTGACACTAGATTCCGGATGTGGCATATGGCCTCATCCGAGCGGAGTCACATAAACCAGCCGCTGTTACTAACGTTTCTCTCTTGGAATTGATGCTGAGCGGCAGCCCGCGCTCGATCAACCGCCTCTTGCGCTTCCCGGCCTTCTTTCGCCTGGGAGAACGAGACGGGCTTACGAACAAAGAGGCGAGTAACCCGGTTCCAGAACGTCATCATCGCCACCCCCCCTTGTGCCCCACGATAGACCAGCTCACGCTCGATCGGGCTCGATCGTCACCCAATCCCCGAATTTCGGCATCCGGCCATCACCGGACGACCTGCCCGTCAGTCGTCGACGAACCCACGGGCCGACGTGCTCTCGGTAGTAGGCCAATCCACGCACCGCGTCGGAGGTGGACTGCTCCGGCATCGACCACCACTCCCCTGGTGCGGGGTGGCCCAGGGCGCCGAGGAGTCGCGCAGCGACCCGGTGATGCCCGCGGGAGTTCATGTGCAGCCTGTCTGCAGACCAGAACGACGGATGCGACAGCTCGCGATCCGGCCAGTTGAGGGCTCGAACGACATCGGGACGTTCGGCGATTCGCCCTACAACTGCTCTCGAGAGGTCGTCGCCGCGGCGTTGGATGAGCGAACGGAACGGCAGCTGTGACGAAGGGTTGGCCCCCGAGAGCAAGATCAGGCGGACACCCTCCTCATCGCATCGGCGGAGGACGGTGCTGAACGCGTCCGCGATGCTCTCAATCGTCGTGCGGGGCCGCAGCATGTCGTTGCCTCCCCCGTTGAACGAGAGGTGCGTCGGCCGAAGAGCCAGCGCCGGCTCCAGCTGCTCTTCGACGATGGGCCACGCAAGCTTGCCGCGGATGGCGAAGTTTGCGTACGAGATCGGAGCGCCGAGCGCGTTAGCCCATCCCAGAGCGGTGAGGTCTGCCCACCCCCGCACAGTCCCATCGGCTAGTTCGTCGCCGACACCTTCGGAAAAGGAATCACCAATGGCGACGTAGCGAATCTCGTGCACTCCCCTAGCCTACGGGCGCCGCTCCCGGCTGCTGGTCTGCGCCCTCGGCGATCATCTCGCGTGCCATCGGGATCACCTTCGTGCCGTAGAGCTCAATGGAGCGCATTAGCTGCTCGTGTCCGAGCGTGCCGTTCGAGTACTTCAGATCAAACCGGTCGATCCCGAGCGTTAGCACGGTGTCGGCGATCTTGCGCGCAACCCGATCGGGTGAGCCCGAATAGACCGCTCCCCCGGCTCCGACGTCATGCTGGAACCGCATGCGACTGTAAGGAGGCCACCCGCGCTCGGCGCCAATGCGGTTGTTCATCGCTTCAAACGCAGGGTACGCCTGCTCCCACGCCTGCTCATCGGTATCGGCAATGTGGCCCGGTGAGTGGACCCCCACCGGCTTGCGATCGTGTCCAAAGGAGGCAAGCGAACGATGGAAGAGCTCGACATACGGTGCGAAGCGCTCGGCGGGCCCACCGATGATCGCGAGCATGAGGCCGAAGCCGTACCGCGCTGTCCGGACGACAGAGTCCGGTGACCCTCCGACGCCCACCCAGGTCGTGAGGCCGGATCCCTCAGTCTTCGGGTACACGTCAGCATTGGTGAGCGCGGCGCGGGTGGTTCCGGACCAAGTAACCGGGCGCTCCTGGCGCAAGAGAGAAAACAGTTCGAGCTTCTCCTCGAAGAGGGGCTCATAATCCTTCAGGTCGTATCCGAACAGGGGGAAGGACTCGATGAAGGACCCGCGGCCCAGTACCACCTCGGCACGGCCGTTCGAGACGGCATCCAGGGTCGCGAACCGCTCATAGACCCGCACCGGATCGTCTGACGAAAGAACGGTGACGGCGGTGCCGAGGTGGATGTCGCGCGTTCGACCGGCGATAGCCGCGAGCACGATCTCGGGGCTCGACACCGCGAAGTCGGGCCGGTGGTGCTCCCCCACCCCGATGAACGAGATGCCGAGCTCGTCGGCGAGCACAGCCTGGTCGACAAGATTGCGGAGCGTCTGTGCGTCCGAGAGGGGTGCTCCGCTCTCATCGACGGTGACATCACCGAACGTATCGAGACCGAACTGAATCATGACGGCATCCTTTCCATGCACCTGCATAGAACCATACGATCCCGGTCCCTATTCCGATCCTCAGGTCAGCAATGCGGCGCGCAGCGTGTCGAGCCCGACCCCGCCGACATCGAGCGCGCGCTTGTGAAACGCCTTGATATCGAACGCATCGCCCTGCTGCTCGGCAACCGTGTCGCGCAGTTGCTCCCAGATACGCTGGCCGACCTTGTAGGAGGGTGCTTGGCCCGGCCAGCCCAGGTAGCGGTTGACCTCGAACTGAATGAACTCATCCGACATGTTGACGTTGCGGCGCATGAACGCCAGGGCGTAGTCGTGGTCCCACACGCCGTCGCCATCCAGGCGGGGCTTGCCGAGGTGCACACCGATGTCCAACACAACACGCGCAGCCCGCATCCGCTGCCCATCGAGCATGCCGAGTCGGTCGGCGGGGTCATCCAGGTAGCCGAGCTGCTGCATGAGGCGCTCCGCGTACAGCGCCCAGCCCTCGGCGTGGCCCGAAGTACCGGCGAGCAGGCGCCGCCACGAGTTGAGTTGTGCGCGGTTGTAGACGGCCTGAGCGATCTGCAGGTGGTGCCCGGGAACGCCCTCGTGATACACGGTGGTCAGTTCCCGCCACGTGTCGAAGTCTTCGACGCCCTCCGGAACCGACCACCACATGCGCCCGGGGCGCGAGAAGTCATCGGTCGGGCCTGTGTAGTAGATCCCGCCCTCCTTGGTTGGCGCGATCATGCACTCGAGCGTTCGAATCGGTTCGGGGATGTCGAAGTGCGTCTTTCCGAGTTCTGCCACGGCATGATCGCTCGTCCGCTGCATCCACGCCTGCAGAGCCTCCGTACCGTGAAGCTTTCGCGAGGCATCCTTCTCGAGGAAGGCAACAGCCTCTTCGACGCTCGCGCCGGAAAGGATTTCGTCGGCGATCTCTTCCTGCTCGGCGACCATGCGCGCGAGCTCTTCGATGCCCCACTCGTAGGTTTCGTCGAGGTCGATGGTCGCACCAAGGAAGCGTCGGGAATGCAGCGCGTACAGGTCCCGGCCGACTCCGTCCTGCTCGGAAGCGGCAGGGCCGACCTCGGCCGAAAGAACATCGGCGAGTTCTTCGTACGCCACGCGAGCTGCACCGGCTGCGTCGGAGAGCTCTCGGGCGAGGGATGCCGGGAGCTGCCCGTCGGCGGGTGCTGCCTCGGCGGCGAACTCCGCGAAGAAGCCGCGGTCGCTCGTGTATCGACCGATCTGCGTCACGACCTCGCGCACCTGACGTTGCGCGGGGACGACTCCCGCCGAGACTCCGGCGCGGAGGGATTCGATGTAGCCGCGGACCGCCTCGGGGACCGCTCCCAGTCGCGTCGCAATGACCGACCAATCGTCGGCTGTGTCGGTGGGCATGAGGTCGAAAACAGCGCGGATGTCCTGCGGTGGCGACGCGATGACGTTCAGGTCGCGCAGGTGCCAGCGGGCGTCGTGCAGTTCGAGATCGAGTTCCAGCTCACGGGTGAGGTCGGCCTTCGTAACACGATCGATGTCATCGACGGGCTCGGCGGCGCGCAGCGCAGCGAGCGTGTTGCGGGCCTCGTCGGCAAGTGCCTCAGCGCCGGCCGGAGAATAGTCGCCGTAGCGTGCATTGTGCTCAGAGCGACCGATGTAGGTGGCGAGGGTGGGAACACGCTCCGCGAGCGTGTCGACCCACGCATCTGCGATCGCGTCGATGGGCGTGGCAGATCGAGGAGCTTCAGTCATGCGTTCGAGCCTAACCAGAACACGCGGTCAGTGCCCGGCGAGATTCCAATCGCCGCCGCGCCCTACTTCGACATCCAGCGGTACCGAGAGCGTCGCAGCGTCAGCCATTCTTTGACGGACGACCTCATCGACCCGGTCCCACTCCCCCGGTGCGACTTCCACAACGAGTTCATCGTGGATCTGCAGCAGGACTCGCGAACGCAGGTCGCTGTCGCGGAGGTCTTGGTGGATGCGGAACAGCGCGATCTTCATGATGTCGGCAGCGCTGCCCTGGATGGGAGCATTGAGCGCCGCGCGCTCGGCGTTCTCGCGCAGAACACGGTTCGGGCTGGTGAGGTCGGGGAACGGGCGACGGCGACCGAAGATCGTCTCGGTGTACCCGTCTATGCGAGCCTTCTCTACGGATGCGCGCAGGTAGTCGCGCACCGCGCCGAAACGCGCGAAGTATTCCATCATCAGCTGTTTGGCTTCTGCCTGCTCGATACGCAGCTGCTTCGACAGCCCGAAAGCTGAGAGGCCGTAGACGAGGCCATACGACATTGCCTTGACCTTCGTGCGCATCTGCGGGGTGACATCGGCGGGATCCACACCGAACACGCGCGCTCCGACGAAGCGGTGCAGGTCCTCACCCGAGTTGAATGCCTCGATGAGCCCAGGATCCTCCGACAGGTGCGCCATGATGCGCATTTCGATCTGCGAGTAGTCAGCGGTCAGGAGGGTTTCGTAACCGGTGCCGACAACGAACGCTGAACGGATGCGTCGGCTGTCTTCGGTCCGGATCGGGATGTTCTGCAGATTGGGGTCGGTGCTCGAGAGGCGCCCCGTCTGGCTTCCCGTCTGCACGTAGGTGGTGTGAATGCGGCCGTCCGCGCCGATGGCGGCGTCCAGCGACTCGATGATCTGCCTGAGCTTGGTAGCCTCGCGATGCTGGAGGAGCAGACCGAGGAACGGATGCGGATTGGTCTCTTGGAGATCGGCCAGAACCGCGGCATCCGTCGAATACCCGGTCTTGGTCTTGCGTGTCTTGGGAAGCCCGAGCTCTTCGAACAGCACTTCCTGCAGCTGTTTCGGAGAGCCAAGGTTGACCTCACGGCCGATCGTGTCGAACGCTTCGGCAGCGATCGCATCGGCGCGGGCACCGAGTTCTGCCGAGAAGCCTGCAAGTGTGTCGTGCGAGACTGCCACCCCGTCGAGCTCCATGTCGACGAGCGCGTCGAGTGTCGGAAGCTCGATCTCGCGGAGCACCCCGGCGAGGTCGTCAGGAAGCTCAGCCCGAAGCGCATTTGCGACCCGCTGGGTGAACCATGACAGCTGCCCGGGAGTGGCGCCCTCGGCTTCGGGAATCAGCTGCGTGGGATCGGCCTCGGGAAGCTTCTCTCCCAGGTAGCGGTCGACGAGATCGCCGAGTGTCTTGTCGGGAAAGCTCGGGCGAAGGAGCCACCCGGCCAAAGCCGTGTCAAACGCGACTCCCGCGACGCTGACGCCCGCGCGTCGCAACATCTTGATCTGCGGCTTGGCGTCAGCGAACACCTTCGGGCTATTGGACGCGAACCAGCCCGAGAGGCGCGCTTCGGACTCCGCCGTCCAGCTCGTCTCGACGACATCGTCGCCTCGCGCGAATCCGAGGCGGGCGGGCAGGGATGCCGAGCCCGCGGTGCCCGCATCGGGAACGACGGTGACCGCGACCTCGTCGGTGCCGCTTGCCAGCCAGACGGCCGCAGCGTCGGCGTCCACCTCTGTCGCAACGGGGAGTTGCACCGCTGGTGCCGAGTCCGCGGGCTCGTCACCACCCAGAGCTTCGAACACGCGCGGCAGGAGGGTGCGAAACTCCAGCCGCGCGAAGATGTCGCGAACGCCCTGGGCATCCATACCGGTGACAGCCAGCTCGTCGGGGCCGACGGGGAGCTCGACGTCGCGCAACAAACGATTCAATGCACGGTTGCGTCTGACATCGTCGAGGTGCTCACGCAGGTTGTTTCCCACCACTCCCGTGACACGGTCGGCGTTCTCGAGAAGCTCGTCGAGGGTGCCGAACTGGGTGAGCCACTTCACCGCGGTCTTCTCCCCCACCTTGGGGACACCCGGGAGGTTGTCGCTGGTCTCACCGACGAGAGCTGCGATGTCGGGGTACTGCTCGGGAGAAACGCCGTAACGCTCCCGCACGGCTTCCGGGTCGTACCGCTTGAGCTGCGACACTCCCTGCACGCTCGGGTAGAGCAGTGTGATGCGCTCATCTACGAGCTGGATCGTGTCGCGGTCACCGGAGCAGACGAGCACGGCATAGCCCGCATCCGCGCCGCGGGTTGCCAGGGTGGCGAGGATGTCGTCGGCTTCGATGTCTTCTTGCTGAAGCACCGTGATGTTCATGGCCCGGAGGCAGTCCTGCAGAAGGGGGATCTGTCCCTGGAACTCCTTCGGCGTCTCGGCTCGATTCGCCTTGTACTCCGCGTACTCGCGGGTACGAAACGACTGGCGCGAGGTGTCGAAGGCTACAGCGACGTGCGTAGGCTTTTCGGCCTTGATCAGGTTCACGAACATCGACAGGAAACCGTAGATCCCGTTCGTGTGCTGCCCGTCTTTGGTGGTGAAGTTCTCGACGGGAAGGGCGAAGAAAGCCCGAAAGGCCAGCGAATGGCCGTCGACGACCAGGAGGGTAGGCTTCGAGGAGTCCGTCACTCTGTCAGCCTACCCACGGCTTCCGACAGCACTTCTCCCCAAGGGTGGTCATGAGCACGCAGCATCCGGCGAACGTCAACGGCATGGAGTGGGTTGCACGACGCGGGATGGGAGCTCTCGCGGAGAAGATGGGGATGCAGTTCCTGGAGTTCACGGTTGAACGTTCCGTTGCGACGATGCCCGTCGAGGGAAACACACAGCCCGTCGGCCTCATGCACGGCGGTGCATACGTCGTGCTGGGTGAGTCCCTGGGGTCAATGTCGGCGAATCTGTGGGCGGGTTCCGGGCGCCTCGCGGTCGGTGTCGACATCAACGCGACCCATACGCGATCCGCGCGCTCAGGCCTCGTGACAGGGGTCTGCACGCCCGTGCACCTCGGGAGAAGCATGACCGTTCACGAGATCGTCGTCTCAGACGACGAGGGTCGTCGATGCTCCACCATCCGCATCACGAACCTCATCAAGGATGTGCCGCTCCCCGAAGAGCTCACGCCCTGAAGGGTGAGCCATCTTCTCGCGTGAACTGATGTCACGCGTGAGATGAGCTACTGGCCGAGTGAAGCCGACGCCTCAAGCCTTCTTCGGCGCGAGCTGCTCGATGATCGCCTTCGCCACGTCTTGCATGGTGAGTCGACGGTCCATCGATGCCTTCTGAATCCACCGGAACGCCTCAGGCTCGGAAAGGCCCATCTTCTCGTTGAGCAGGCCCTTGGCCCGATCCACCAGCTTGCGGGTCTCGAACCGCTCGACCATGTCGGCAACTTCGGCTTCGAGGGTGAGGATCTGCTCGTGGCGGGCGAGGGCGATTTCGATCGCGGGAAGAAGATCGTTCGGGGTGAAGGGCTTCACGACGTACGCGAGGGCACCGGCCTCGCTCGCACGCTCTACGAGTTCCTTCTGGCTGAACGCCGTCAGCAGAACGACCGGAGCGATGTTGTTCTTGTTGAGCTTTTCGGCGGCTGAGATGCCGTCGAGCTGGGGCATCTTGACATCCATGATGACGAGGTCGGGACGCAGCTCCGTGGCCAGCTGAACCGCGCTTTCGCCGTCACCGGCTTCGCCGACGACATCGAACCCGTTGTCGCGAAGGATTTCGACTATGTCGAGTCGGATGAGGGACTCATCTTCGGCTACGACGACACGGCGGGGGGTGTTGGCGGTGGACGTAGCTGCCTGCTCTTGCTCTGTCACCTTTGAATCCTACGGTATGGTCAATGCGGACGTGCCCGGCCGGTGTGGCGGAATGGCAGACGCGACCGACTCAAAATCGGTTGCCCGAAAGGGCGTGTGGGTTCGACTCCCACCACCGGCACGTGAGAAGAGCCGCGACCCGTCAGGGTTGCGGCTCTTCTCACGTCTCGACGGTGCGGCTTGGGAAGAGGGCACGGTGGGTGGGCCCACGCGGCCGGAGGCTCCGCGCGCTGCGGAGCGGCGCGTGGAGTGGCCGTGGGGACGACTCCCACCACCGGCACGTGAGAAGAGCCGCGACCCGTCAGGGTTGCGGCTCTTCTCACGTCTCGATGGCGCGGCTCAGGCTCCGAAGAACTGGTTCCCGAGTGCCTTGCTCTTGAGCGCGTCGAATTCGCCCTGCGAGATGGTGCCGGCATCCAGCAGCGCCTTGGCGCGCTCGATCTCGGCAGTCGGGTTCGCGGCAGCGGCGGGACGGTAGTCGTCTGTCTCGGGAACAACGCCGCGACGGATGCTCGCACGAGCGGCCATCCCGCGTCCTCGAGCGATCACATAGACCAGAGCCGTCAGGAAGGGGACGATCACCAGGAAAATGATCCACAGCGCCTTCCAGCCGCCTGCCAGGGTGTGGTCGCGAAACAGATCGATGATGATCAGCGCGACGACGTAGATGTACGCGGCGATGTAGAACATCACGAGCGCGAACAAGAAAATGTCCCAGATGCCGAGCACTGCTACCTCCGAATGCGTTTCGTGTGAAGCGAGTGTCAGCCCGCGTTCTGGTAGGCGGGAGCCTTGCCGTGAACCGCATCGCCCACGTTGTGAATGCGGATGTCGTTGGTCGTGCCTTCGATTCCGGGAGGCGAACCCGAGATCACGACGACCTTGTCACCGACCTTTGCCAGGTCATTCGAGAGAAGGTAGTCATCGACCTGGAGGAACATCCGGTCGGTGTGCGAGACGTGCTCGACCAGGGTCGACTGGATGCCCCACGTCACCGCCATCCGACGGCGAATAGCCGGGTCTGGCGCGAACGCCAGCATGGGGATCTTCGGCCGCAGGCGTGACAGACGGCGAGCCGAGTTTCCAGACTCCGTGAACACGCATAGGAACTTTGCCTCGACGAAGTCAGCGACCTCGTTGGCTGCGAGCGTGATGATACCGCCCTGCGTGCGCGGCTTCGTGTGAATCGGTGCGATGCGTTCGAGGCCGTGCTCTTCCGTCGACTCGATGATGCGGGCCATCGTCTGAACGACCACCACGGGGTACTCCCCCACGCTCGTCTCACCCGAAAGCATGACAGCGTCGGCGCCGTCCAGAACGGCGTTGGCGACGTCACTGGTCTCGGCACGCGTGGGAACCGGGTTGTTGATCATCGACTCGAGCATCTGTGTGGCAACGATGACCGGCTTGGCCATCGCGCGGCACAGTTCGACCGCACGCTTCTGCACGATCGGCACAGCTTCCAGCGGAAGCTCCACGCCGAGGTCGCCACGGGCGACCATGATGCCGTCGAACGCGTCGATGATCTCTTCAAGGTTGTCGACGGCCTGCGGCTTCTCGATCTTGGCGATGACCGGAACCCGACGACCCTCTTCAGCCATGATCACGTGAACACGCTGCACGTCCTTGGCGTCCCGGACGAACGACAGCGCGATGAGGTCGGCACCGGTGCGCAGACCCCAGCGGAGGTCGGCCTCGTCTTTGTCGGAGAGGGCGGGAACGTTGACCGCGACCCCGGGAAGGTTGATGCCCTTGTTGTTGGACACCGGCCCACCGACGATGACTTCGGTCGTGACGACGGTTCCGTCGGTCTCGACGACCTTGACACGAACCTTGCCGTCGTCGATGAGGAGGAAGTCGCCCGGCTTCACATCGGCCGGTAGACCCTTGAACGTCGTCGAGACGATGTCCTTCGTGCCGAGGATGTCCTCAATGGTGATCTTGAAGATGTCTCCGGGCGCGAGCTCGTGAGGTCCGTTCTCGAACTTTCCGAGTCGGATTTTGGGTCCCTGCAGGTCCACGAGGACCGCAACGGCGCGCTGTGCGTCGTCTGCAGCCTTGCGGACATTGGCGAAATTGTTCTCGTGTACCGAGTAGTCGCCGTGGGAGAGGTTGAAGCGGGCCACGTCAACGCCGGCGTCGATGATGGCGCGAACCATCTCGTACGTCGAGGTTGCCGGGCCCAAGGTTGCGACGATCTTCGCGCGTCTCATCCGAGTGTGCTCCGTTGTTTGCGTGATGCAGGCAGAAGGCCTGCGGGTACAGGCAGGGGCCGGGCCCAGCCTACGCGTGCGCCACGCCGATGGCGACATCCGTGGGGTTAACAGGAGAGGGAAGCTCCGTGTCACCCATCAGATATCGGTCCACCGCTGCAGCGGCCGCGCGTCCTTCGGCGATCGCCCAGACGATGAGGGACTGACCGCGACCGGCGTCACCGGCAACGAACACCCCCGGATGCGTCGTCTGGTAATCGTCCTCACGGGCAACGTTGCCGCGATCGGTGAATCTGGTACCGAGCTGATCTTCCAGAAGAAGTCGCTCGGGGCCGGTGAAGCCCATGGCAATGAGGACGAGGTCCGCGGGGATCTCACGCTCGGTCCCGCTCTTCGGGACGCGTCGGCCATCCACAAACTCGGTCTCGGCGACGCGAAGGTACTGGACCTCGCCCGCGTCGTTGCCCAGGAACTCGACGGTGGAGGCCAGATACATCCGCTCCCCGCCTTCCTCGTGAGCGGACTGCACTTCGAACAGCGTGGGGGCCATCGGCCAGGGCTGCGCGTCAGGGCGTGCCTCGGGAGGGCGACGCCCGATCGCGAGGTTCGTGACGCTGAGCGCGCCCTGGCGGTGGGCGGTTCCGATGCAGTCAGCACCGGTGTCGCCGCCACCGATCACGATGACGTGCTTGCCCTCGGCACTGATCTGGTTGGCGACGGCATCCCCCGCTACAGCGTGGTTCGACTCCACGAGATACTCCATCGCGAAGTGAACCCCGGCGAGGTCGCGTCCCGGGATGGGGAGGTCACGCGGGACTGTTGCGCCGGTCGCGACAACGACCGCGTCATACCGGGCGCGCAGGGCGTCCCAGGTGATGTCGGTACCGATGTTCACGCCGGCGCGGAACCGCGTTCCCTCGTCCTGCATCTGACGAAGCCGGGACTCGAGGTGGCGCTTTTCCATCTTGAAGTCTGGGATGCCGTAACGGAGCAGTCCGCCGATGCGGTCATCCCGCTCGTACACGGCCACGGTGTGACCGGCGCGGGTGAGTTGCTGCGCCGCGGCTAGACCCGCAGGCCCCGAGCCGACCACTGCCACGGTCTTGCCCGTCAGGCGCCCCGGCGGCTTCGGTTCGACCCAACCGCTCGCAAAGGCCTGATCGATGATCGAGACCTCAACCTGCTTGATGGTCACC
Source organism: Microbacterium schleiferi (assembly GCF_038150145.1). Taxonomy (GTDB): domain Bacteria; phylum Actinomycetota; class Actinomycetes; order Actinomycetales; family Microbacteriaceae; genus Microbacterium; species Microbacterium schleiferi_B. The sequence goes on along the minus strand of NZ_JBBWSA010000006.1, from coordinate 138,965 downwards.
GCCGGCTGGTTGATCCCCAGCACGCACGCGCTCTCGCACGGTGCGGGGCACAGCCGCCCCGTGAACTCCGGGAAGTTGTTCGTCGCGTGCAGGCGGTCAATCGCCGCACGCCCCTCCCCGCGCCACGTGAGATCATTCCACTCCGGGATGAGGTTGCCCAGCGGGCATCCCTGGTGGCAGAACGGAATACCGCAGTCCATGCAGCGTCCGGCTTGCCGACGCAGCACAGCACTGTCCCCGGGTTCGTAGACCTCTTTCCAGTCCATGATGCGAACAGCCACCGGACGACGGGCGGGAAGTTCCCGCTCCGTCACCTTCAGAAAGCCCTTGGGATCAGCCACCGGTCACCTCCAGGATGCGAGTCCAGACGACGTCGCCGTCGGGGTCAAGGCCCTCGTCCACGGCCTCCTGCCGCGTGCGCAGCACGGCGGCGTAGTCCCGAGGAACGACGCGGACGAAGTTGGCGACTTCCTCGTCGAAGCGTGCGAGGAAGTCTGCGGCAAGCGCGGAACCGGTCTGTTCAGCGTGCTGTGCGAGCAAGTCCCGCAGCATCTCGGCATCCCCGGAACCCAGCGGTCCGAGTTCGAGCTCACCGGTGGCCAGCGCCTCCCGGTTGACGAGGTCGGCGTCGAGCCGGTAGATGTACGCGGTTCCTCCCGACATGCCGGCACCGAGGTTCCGGCCCGTCGGGCCCAGGATGACGGCGAGACCACCGGTCATGTACTCGAGCGCGTGGTCACCGACCCCTTCGACGACAGCGGTCGCCCCCGAGTTGCGGACAAAGAACCGTTCGCCCACGATGCCGCGCAGGAACAGGGTTCCCTGCGTTGCGCCGTAGCCGATCACGTTGCCGGCGATGACGTTCTGCGACGCATCGAAGGCAGCATCCTCGGGAGGCCGGATGACGATCTGACCGCCGGAGAGCCCCTTGCCGACGTAGTCGTTCGAGTCTCCCGTCAACCGCAGCGTGATCCCTGCGGGCATGAACGCACCGAAGGACTGCCCGGCCGAACCGGTGAGGTTGATCGTGATGGAACCTGCAGGCAGACCGTTCTGGCCCTGAGCTTTCGTCACGTGGTGGCCGAGCAACGTACCGACCGCGCGGGCCGTATTGCGCACGGGCAGGTCGATCGTGATCTGGCCGCCGTGCGCGATCACATCCTGCGCCCGCTCGATGATCGGGACGTCGAAGTGCTCGTCGAGCTCATGATCCTGCGGACGCAGGTTGCGGCGCGGCTCGTCGTCGGAGAACGCGGGACCCTCCAGCACGGGTGTCAGGTCCATTCCGCTTGCCTTCCAGTGCGCGATCGCACGGTTGGTGTCAAGCAGTTCGTGATGACCGATCGCCTCGTCGAGCGAGCGGAACCCGAGCTCTGCCAGGTACTCGCGCACCTCCTGAGCGATGAACTCCATGAAGGTCTCGACGAACTCCGGCTTGCCGGTGAACCGCGACCGCAGGACGGGGTTCTGCGTGGCGACACCGACCGGACAGGTGTCGAGATGACAGACACGCATCATGATGCATCCGGAAACGACCAGCGGAGCGGTGGCGAATCCGAACTCCTCGGCGCCGAGCAGTGCGCCGATGATCACGTCTCGTCCTGTCTTGATCTGGCCGTCGACCTGCACGACCACACGATCGCGCATGCCGTTGAGCATCAGGGTCTGCTGCGTTTCGGCGAGGCCCAGCTCCCACGGCGTGCCTGCGTGCTTGAGCGAGTTCAACGGGCTGGCACCGGTGCCGCCGTCGTGTCCGGATACCAGGATGACGTCGGCCAGCGCTTTTGCCGTACCCGCTGCTACCGCACCGATGCCCGACTGGCTCACCAGCTTGACGTGCACGCGGGCCTGCGGGTTGGCACGCTTGAGATCGAAGATCAGCTGCTTGAGGTCCTCGATCGAATAGATGTCATGGTGCGGCGGCGGTGAGATGAGGCCGACACCGGCGGTGGCATGCCGGGTGCGCGCCACCCACGGGTAGACCTTGGTCGGGGGCAGCTGCCCACCCTCGCCCGGCTTCGCCCCCTGTGCCAGCTTGATCTGGATGTCGTCGGCTTCCGTCAGATACAGGCTCGTGACACCGAAGCGCCCCGATGCCACCTGCTTGATGGCGCTGCGGCGTTCGGGGTCGAGGAGACGGTCGACATCCTCGCCGCCCTCACCGGTGTTGGACTTGCCGCCGATCCGGTTCATCGCGATAGCGAGTGTCTCGTGCGCTTCCTTCGAGATGGAGCCGTAGCTCATCGCGCCGGTTGAGAACCGCTTCACGATCGCCGACACCGGCTCGACTTCGTCGATCGGCACGGGACGGCGCACACCGGTGCGCAGACGGAAGAGTCCGCGGAGGGTCTTCAGTTCGCTCGCCTGGTCATCTACGAGCTTGGTGTACTCGCGGAACACGTCGTACCGGCGCGTGCGGGTCGAGTGCTGAAGGCGGAAGACCGTCTCAGGGTTGAACAGGTGAGGCGAGCCGTCTCGGCGCCACTGATACTCCCCACCGGTCCAGAGGCGCTCGTGCGCGCGCTCTGCTTCGTCCTCGGGGTACGCGTAGGCGTGTCGGGCACGGTTCTCGGCGGCGATGACGTCGAGCCCGACGCCGCCGAGCTTGGTCTCGGTGCCGGTGAAGTACGCGTCCACGAACTCCTGCGACAGGCCGACGGCCTCGAACACCTGGGCGCCCGCGTAGGACGACACTGTCGAGATCCCCATCTTCGACATGATCTTCAGAACGCCCTTGCCGAGGGCATAGATGAGGTTCTTGACGGCCTTTTCGGGCGAAACGCCGGTGATGTACCCGGCGCGCACGAGGTACTCGACGGTCTCCATGGCGAGGTAAGGGTTCACTGCTGACGCCCCGTAACCAAGCAACGTCGCGACGTGGTGAACTTCGCGGACGTCTCCAGCCTCGACGACCAGCCCTACTTTCATTCGCGTCTCGCGCCGGATCAGGTGGTGGTGGATGGCGGCGACCATCAGCAACGAGGGAATCGGGGCGAGGTCCTTGTTGGAGTCGCGGTCGCTGAGCACGATGTACTCGGCACCGTCCTCGATCGCCTGGTCGACTTCGCTGCACATCTGCGCGATGCGCTTCTGCATCCCCTTGTGGCCAGCCTCGACGCGGTACAGGCCACGGATGGTTACCGAGGAGCGTCCGGGCACTGCGGTATCGATGTGCTGGATCTTCGCGAGTTCATCGTTGTCGATGACCGGGAAGTCCAGGGTCACGGTGCGCGTGTGGCTCGGGCCCCAGTCCAAGAGGTTCCGCTCGGGGCCGATACCGAGCGAGAGCGAGGTGACGACCTCTTCTCGGATCGAGTCCAGGGGCGGGTTGGTCACCTGAGCGAACTGCTGGGTGAAGTAGTCGAACAGCAGGCGCGGGCGGTCGCTCAGGACCGCGACGGGGGTGTCACTGCCCATAGCGCCGAGCGGCTCAGCGCCCTTCTGCCCCATGGGGGTCAGCAGAATGCGGACTTCTTCTTCCGTGTAACCGAAGGTGCGCTGACGGCGGGTGATCGACGCGATCGGATGCACGATGTGCTCACGCTCGGGCAGTTCCGCCAGGCGAACGCGACCGGCGTCCAGCCACTCCTGCCAGGGCTGCATCGTCGCCAGATCGCGCTTGATCTCGTCATCCTCGATGATCCGGCGCTGCGCCGTGTCCACGAGGAACATGCGGCCAGGGCGCAGGCGTCCGCGTCGCTTGATGCGCTCGGGCTCGAAGTCGAGCACACCGGTCTCGCTGCCGATGACGACAAGGCCGTCGGTGGTCTCGGTCCATCGTCCGGGACGCAGGCCGTTGCGGTCCAGAGTCGCGCCGACGAGCGTGCCATCCGTGAAAATGAGGGCTGCGGGGCCGTCCCACGGCTCCATCTGGATCGCGTGATAGTCGTAGAACGCGCGCAGATCAGGGTCGAGCCCGACCTGCTTCTCGTAGGCCTCGGGGACCATCATCATGATGGCGTGAGGCAGGCTTCTGCCGGTCAGCGTGAGCAACTCGAGCACCTCGTCGAAGGAGGCCGAGTCGCTGGCGCCGTCGGTGCAGATCGGAAGCAGCGGACGGATGTCGCCGATCAGCTCGGACTCGAGCTGTGACTGGCGTGCGCGCATCCAGTTGCGGTTGCCGTTGACGGTGTTGATCTCGCCGTTGTGTGCGAGCATGCGCAGCGGCTGCGCCAGTCGCCACGAGGGGAAGGTGTTGGTCGAGTACCGCGAGTGAACCACGGCGAGCTCGGATGCAAACCTCTCGTCCTGCAGGTCGGGGTAGAACGGCTCGAGCTGCAGCGTCGTGACCATGCCCTTGTAGCCGAGGGTGCGTGCCGACAGCGAGACGAAATATGCGCCGAGCTCGGTGCGACTGCGCTTGCGGAGCCGGTAGGTGCGGCGATCCAGCGCGACTCCCGACAGCGCAGGGGCGTCACCGACCGCGGGACGCGAAACAAACAGTTGCTCGAAGGCCGGGCGCGCCTCAAACGCGAGCTTGCCGAGGTGCTCCTCGTCGGTGGGGACTTCACGCCAGCCGAGGACCTCGAGGTTCTCGCTTGCCGCGATGCGCTCGATGCCAGCCTTCTGCTCGGCCCGAGCTTCGTGATCCAGGGGAAGGAAGACCATGCCCGCCGCGTACTCCCCCATCGGAGGCAGGTCGAAGTCCACGACAGCGCGAAGGAAGGCATCCGGCATCTGCGTGAGGATGCCGGCGCCGTCGCCAGTACCGGCATCCGACCCGATTGCACCCCGGTGCTCAAGGTTGCGAAGGGCGGTCAGAGCGAGGTCGATGATGTCGTGACCGGGCTCCCCACGAAGGGTCGCGACCATGGCCAGGCCACACGCGTCCCGTTCGAAGTCAGGGTTGTACATCCCCTGCTTGGCGGGGAAGCCGGATTCGCCGGTGGCGATGCGACGGGGGCTCGATGCCATTGCTACCGTCCTCACGTTGATGCTCAAGATGGGACGACGTCGGCCCGGCTGTGTGTGGTGTACGCGGTGATCGGGGTACTACTCCGGTGATCAGATCACTGCGGCCGTGTGGTGCTTGTGGCGCTGCCGGCGGTGACTTCGGGGGCCGGTGGTTCGCTGACGTCGACGAAGTCGGGAGTGTCCTGCGATTGTACAGTGCCTTTCGCGGCGCGTTCGCGACCGGGAACGTACGGTGAAGGCTCCCGCCCGGGGTGGCGGCGCCTCTGCACGATCATGATCGCGAGGCCGATGACGACGCCGAAGATCGCTGCCCACACGTTGGTGCGGATGCCGAGGAAGATCTCGCTGGGATCGATGCGGATCGACTCCCAGACGATGCGGCCGGCGCTGTACCAGATCAGGTAGAGACCGAACAGGCGTCCCCACTGCAGCGCGAAACGACGCCCCGCCCACAGCAGCACAGCAGCGCCGAGCAGGTTCCAGATCATCTCGTACAGGAAGGTGGGGTGGAAGAGCGTACCCGGTGCGAGACCCGGAGGGAACGCGGCATTGGTGGACTCGATCTCGAGGCCCCAGGGCAGGTCGGTCGGAAGGCCGAACAGCTCATGGTTGAACCAGTTCCCGAGCCGACCCATGGCCTGGGCGATGATCAGACCTGGCGCCAATGCGTCGGCGAATGACCAAAATCGGATGCCGGTCCAGCGGCATCCGAGCCACGCGCCGACTGCCCCACCGATGAGCGCTCCGTAGATCGCGATCCCACCTTCCCAAATGCGGAAGACCGCCCAGAAGTCGGCTCCTTCGCCGAAGTAGAAACCGGGATGGGTGAGGACGTGATAGATCCGGGCGACGATGATCGCGAGGGGAACCGCCAGCAGGGCGATGTCGATGACGATCCAGTTCTCGGCACCGCGCTTGGTCAGGCGATAGTTGGTGAGCAGGACCGCGACGATGATGCCGGCGATGATGCACAGCGCGTAGAAGTGGATGCGCAGCGGGCCGAGGTCGATGTAGCTGACACTCGGACTGGGGATGCTCGTCAGGACGTTCTGGAAAGCGCTGATCATGTCGATCGTCCTCGGTTGGTCGGGCGCCGACCGGTGGGCCGACGACGTGAGTCTAGTTCGAGTGGGGCGCGCTCACTCGCGAACGGTGCCTGCGACAAGCTCGCGCGCGGCAGCAGCGAGGCCGTTGAGGCCCCCGTCGCGCAGGGCGCGCACAAGCGCGGTGCCGACGATCGCGCCGTCGGCGTACTCGAGCACGCTCCGCACGTGGTCGGCGTTGGAGACGCCGATTCCCACGCATGCGCGCTCGGCGCCATGCTCGCGGAGGCGGGCGACGAGGGCGCGTGCTGCGGCATCCAGTTGTGCCCGCTCCCCCGTGATTCCCATGGTCGAGACCGTGTAGACGAAACCGGTGGTCTCGCGCACGATCATCTCGAGGCGGGCATCGGTCGAACTCGGGGCGGCAAGGAACACCCGGTCGAGCCCGGTGCGGGTGCTCTCGGCGAGCCAGTCGGCTGCCGCATCGGGAGTGATGTCGGGCGTGATCAGTCCGGCCCCACCAGCGGCGCGGAGGTCGTCGGCGTACCGGGATACTCCGTACTGGACAACCGGGTTCCAGTACGTCATGACCAGGACGGGAATGTCGGTGCGTGCGGTGACCTCGCGGACCGCGGTGAAGGTGTCACGCATCCGGAACCCCGCCTGCAGTGCGGCGTTGGTGGCTTCCTGGATGACGGGGCCGTCCATAACGGGGTCCGAGTAGGGCGGGCCGAGTTCCAGGATGTCGACGCCGGCTTCGGCGAGCGTGACTGCCGCTTCGATGCTGGTCTCGAGGTCGGGATAGCCGATGGGAAGGTAGCCGATGAGGGCGCCGCGACCTGCGTCGCGAGCAGCGTCGATCGCGGCGGCGACGGCGCTCACGCCTCGGCTCCCTCGTCGTACAGCTCGAACCACCGGGCCGCAGTGTCCATGTCCTTGTCGCCGCGACCTGACAGGGAGATGGCCAGAACGGCATCGGATCCGAGCTCGCGTCCGATGCGCAGCGCCCCAGCCAATGCGTGCGCCGACTCGATAGCCGGGATGATGCCCTCCGTGCGCGAGAGCAGTCGCAGAGCTTCCATCGCTTCGGTGTCGGTGGCAGGGATGTAGTGCGCCCGACCGATGTCGGAGAGCCACGCGTGTTCGGGTCCGACTCCTGGATAGTCCAGGCCCGCAGAGATCGAGTGTGACTCGACGGTCTGGCCGTCTTCGTCCTGCAGAACATAGGTCTTGGCGCCGTGCAAGATGCCCGGCGTGCCCCGCTCGATGGATGCCGCGTGCCGGGGCGTGTCGACACCATCGCCGGCCGCCTCTACGCCGTAGAGGGCGACACCCTCATCGTCGAGGAAGGCGTCGAACATGCCGATCGCATTCGATCCCCCGCCAACGCACGCGAAGACCGCATCGGGAAGCCGTCCGATCTCATCCAGAAGCTGAGCGCGCGCTTCTTCACCGATGACCTTCTGGAAATCGCGAACCATCGCGGGGAACGGATGCGGGCCAGCAGCCGTTCCGAAGATGTAGTTGGTGTTCTCGACACTGGCGACCCAGTCGCGGTACGCCTCATTGATGGCATCCTTGAGCGTCCTCGAGCCAGTCGTGACCGGGATGACCTCAGCTCCGAGTAGGCGCATACGGGCCACGTTCAACGCCTGGCGTTGCGTATCGACTTCGCCCATGTAGATCGTGCATTCGAAACCGAACAGCGCCGCGGCAGTGGCGGTTGCCACACCGTGCTGGCCGGCTCCGGTTTCAGCGATGACGCGCGTCTTGCCCAGACGCTGCGTGAGCAGAGCCTGGCCGAGCACGTTGTTGATCTTGTGGGACCCCGTGTGGTTCAGGTCCTCACGCTTGAGAAACACCCGCCCGGCGCCGGTGTGCTCGGCGAACCGCGGCACCTCGGTGAGGGCAGAAGGTCTGCCTGCGTACGAGTTCAGTAGCCGAACGAACTCTGCTTGGAAGCCCGGATCGACGCGAGCTGTTTCGTACTCGGCAGTGAGCTCGTCGATGGCGGCGATGAGCGACTCGGGCATGAAGCGTCCGCCGAAATCGCCGAAGAAGGGACCGCGCTGTTCGCGCAGGCTGGTGGTCATGATCCTGCCTCCAGGAACGTCGTGAGGGTCGCAACGGGGTCGCCGGTCACCAGCGCCTCGCCGATGAGGACGACATCCGCGCCGGCAGCCCGGTAGTGCGCGACATCGGCCGGTGCCAGTACCGCCGACTCGGCGACGGCGATGGCGTTTGCGGGAATCGAGTCGCGCAGGCGCCCGAACAGGTTCCGGTCGAGTTCAAACGTGGAGAGATCTCGCGCGTTGACACCGACCAGGCGCGCACCGATGTCGGCGGCACGGTGAAGCTCCTCGAGTGAGTGCGTCTCGACAAGGGCCGTCATCCCGAGCTGTTCGATCAGATGCAACAGCCGCTCGAGCACCGGCTGGTCGAGGGCCGCGACGATGAGCAGAACGATATCGGCACCCGCGGCGCGGGCTTCGAAGACCTGGTACTCGGTGGATACGAAGTCTTTCCGCAGCACCGGGAGCGATACCGCAGCCCGGACCGACTCGAGATCGGCGAGACTTCCCTTGAACCGACGTTGCTCGGTCAGGACCGAGATGGCAGACGCGCCCCCGTGCTCGTAAAGCGACGCGAGGTGAGCCGGGTCGGGGATGTCCGCGAGATCGCCACGTGAGGGGCTTGCACGCTTGACCTCGGCGATAATGCGCACACGCTCTGCGGGTGCAAGGTGCTCCAGCGCCGGGAGTGCAGCCGGGCGAGCGAGCGCGGCGCGTTCGACATCCGCGAGCGGTCGCACGGTTTCGCGCGTCCGGGCGTCCTCGAGAGCGCCGGCCGTGAGGTCGGCGAGCATGCTCAATGCTCTTTCGCGGTGTACCTGGAGCCGCCCACGCCGTAGCCGACCTTTGCCATGACCCAGCCGACCAGAGCGCCCACGATGACAAGGCCCACAGAGGCCCACACCAGCCAGACGATCTCGAGGAAGAACGCCACTGTGCCCAGGGCGATGGCAGCGAGCATGATGACGACAGCCGTCCAGGCCGCCGGCGAGTGTCCGTGGCCGGGGTCGCCGATGGGGTTGCTCATGGATATCCTCCGGTAGTGCGCGGGCTGTGGTCAGTCTAGCGGTCAGGTCGTGGGGTCCCCGCCACGGGAGAGGTCATCCCACGAGTCAATGGCATCGAGCGGTTCGCCGCTCCGACGTCGCCCGACCCGCTCTGACTGGTACCGCTTTCCGCCCTCGGGCCACCGGCGCGCGGTCGCGAGAACCCAGATCCCGGCGGCCGCCATGAGGACGGCAGCGACGAGGGTGACGGCGGGCCAAGGCGTCACAGTGATCCCTGCCACAAGCTCCGCGATCGCGCTATCACCGCGGATGCCGGTCACGGCCGCTACCTCGGACGCGACGGCGCTTACCGGTGCGTCGAAGGCGATCGGCGCCGTCAGGACGGCTAGTGCGATGCCGAGTGCGGCTCCGATGACGCCGAAAACTGGACGCAGGATCCGGCCGACGATGGAGAGAGCGGCGCCGAGGGCGAGCGCAGTCAGGCTCAGCGGTGCGAGGAGCACCACGGCAGAGGCGCCGGCTATCGCGAGCGGCTCCGTGGCTCCGTCAGTCAAGGACACGAGCAGCCATGTCTGGGTCGAAGAGATGAGGCCCGTCGCCCCCGCGATCAGCAGGCCGACAACGCCGATGAGCCGAGCCCGCGCGATCATGCGTCCCCGTGAGTGACGGCAGGCTTCAGGTCGGTCGTGTCGAAGCAGCTCCGCGTGCCGGTGTGGCAGGCCGCACCGATCTGTTCGACCTCGATCAGTAGCGCGTCGCCATCGCAGTCGAGTTTGGCGCCGCGCACATACTGCACGTGCCCGGATGTGTCGCCCTTACGCCAATACTCCTGGCGTGAGCGAGACCAGAAGGTCACGCGTCCGGTCGTGAGCGTGCGCCGGAGTGCTTCGGCATCCATCCAGCCGAGCATGAGCACCTCTCCGGTGTCCCACTGCTGGATGATCGCCGGCGCAAGACCGTCGCCGTTGAAGGCGACTGCCGCGATGCGCTCCTCGAGATCGGTCACGCTCGCACCTCCACGTTCTCGGCTGCCAGCGCGGACTTCACGTCCCCGACGGTGAGATGACCGGTGTGGAAAACACTGGCGGCCAACACCGCGTCAGCCCCGGCGTGCACGGCGGGTGCGAAATGCTCGACCGATCCCGCGCCGCCGGAGGCGATCACAGGTACCGACGAGATCTCGCGCATCAGCGAGACAAGCTCGAGATCGAAACCCTCCCGTGTGCCATCAGCGTCGATCGAGTTGACCAGCAGCTCGCCTGCTCCGCGCTCGATGGCCTCGCGAGCCCACGCAAGCGCATCCAGAGCCGTCTCGGTTCGCCCACCGTGGGTCGTGACGACGAAGCCGGAGTCGACGGTGTCTGAGCGCTTCACATCGAGGGAGAGCACGAGGACCTGGGCGCCGAAGCGGTCGGCGATCTCGTCGACGAGTCCAGGTCGGGCGATCGCTGCGGAGTTCACTCCTACTTTGTCGGCGCCGACTCCGAGCAGGCGAGCGACGTCGTCTGCCGAACGCACCCCTCCCCCGACGGTGAGCGGAATGAAGACCTCTTCTGCGGTGCGCTGGACGACGTCGTACGTCGTTGCGCGCTCGTCGACGGTCGCCGTGACATCGAGGAACGTGATCTCATCGGCGCCCTGGCGAAAGTACGTAGCAGCCAGCTCGACAGGGTCGCCCATGTCGCGAAGATTCAGGAAGTTGACGCCCTTCACCACGCGCCCGGCGGCGACGTCGAGGCACGGGATGACGCGCGTCGCGACAGCCATCTAGAGCCTCGCCGCGTGAATCTCGGTCACCAGGATGGCGCGAGCACCGATGCCGTATAGCGCGTCCATCACCTGATTGACGCCCTTGCGGGGGCTCATGACGCGCACTGCCACCCACGACGGGTCGCGCAGTGGCGAGATCGTCGGCGACTCGATTCCGGGCGCAATCTCGACTGCCCGGTCGACGAGGTCCGCCGGCAGGTCGTAGTCGATGAGAACGTAGCGGCGGGCAACCATCACTCCGCGCAGCCGCCGCAGGAGCGTTTCGGTCCCCTCGACCTCCCGCGGCCCTCCGATGAGGACGGCTTCTGACTCCAGGAGCACGGGGCCGAAGATCTCGAGCCCCGCCTGCTTGAGGGTGGTACCCGTCGAGACGACATCGGCTACCGCATCCGCCACGCCCAACCGCACCGCCGACTCGACAGCGCCGTCCAACGGAACGAGGTCGACCGCAATCCCCCGTTCGTCGAGAAACGAGTCCACGAGGCCGGGGTAGGCGGTGGCGACGCGCGTTCCTTCGAGGTCAGCGAGGTCGGTGAAGCGTCCGGGAGGCCCCGCGAAGCGGAACGTCGAGTCCGCGAATCCGAGGGATTCGATCTCGCGCGCAGGCATCCGCGCATCCAGGAGAAGGTCACGGCCGGTGATGCCGACGTCCAGGGCGCCGGAGCCCACATAGGTCGCGATGTCGCGCGGACGCAGGTAGAAGAACTCGACCTCGTTTGCGGGATCGATGACGTGGAGGTCTTTCGGGTCACGCCTGCCGGTATATCCAGCTTCGGTGAGCATGGCGGCGGACGTCTCAGCCAGCGAACCCTTGTTGGGCACGGCGATTCGGAGCATGGGGGTCTTTCGGGTCGAAGCGGGAGAGGCGACGGGTTCAGAGATGTCGGTACACGTCCTCGAGCGAAAGCCCCTTCGCCAGCATCAACACCTGCAGGTGATACAGCAATTGCGAGATCTCTTCGGCTGCGGCCTCGTCCGACTCGTACTCGGCGGCCATCCACACCTCGGCGGCCTCTTCGACGATCTTCTTGCCGATCGTGTGGATGCCTGCATCGAGCTCGGCAACGGTCCCCGATCCCGCGGGACGGGTCTGCGCCTTCACCGTCAATTCGGCGAACAGCTCTTCGAAGGACTTCACCATGCCAGGGTAGCGAACCGCGCGGCCTGCTCGGTCAGTGCCGATGGGCGTGCGTGCCGCGAGAACGCAGCCCTGCGATTGCAGCATCCGGGTCGCCGGCCCCGAACACGGCTGATCCGGCGACGAACGTGTCGGCCCCGGATGCGGCGGCCTGTTCGATCGTGGACTCCGAGATGCCGCCGTCCACCTGCAACCACACCGCGGAACCGCGGCGGCGGCATTCATCAGCGAGGGTGCGGAGCTTGGGCATCATGTCAGTCATGAAGGACTGACCGCCGAATCCGGGTTCGACGGTCATCACGAGGATCTGGTCGAACTCGTCGAGGATGTCGAAGAGCGGCTCGACCGGAGTAGCCGGTTTGAGCGCGATCCCGGCGCGTGCGCCGATCGACCGCAACCTCCGCGCCAGGGCCACCGGCTCTGACGTGGCCTCCGTGTGGAACGTGACAGATGCCGCACCGATCTCGGCGTATCCCGGCGCCCAGCGGTCGACGTCATCGATCATCAGGTGAACATCCAGCGGCACGGGAGATGTCGCGTGGATCCTCTCAACCATCTGCGGACCGAACGTGAGGTTGGGAACGAAATGGTTGTCCATGACATCGACGTGGACGAAGTCGGCGGCGGCGATGCGCTGCAGTTCGGCCTGCATGTTGACGAAGTCGGCGGCAAGGATGCTTGGATTGATGCGCACCGCAGGATCATGGGTCGCGGCGTCGGGGGAACTCACCCGTCCATTATGGGCGAGGGTGCCGGTCAGCTTCGCCGCCGCAGGAGTGTGATCGACATCGCATCGGTGCCGTGCCGGTGGGGCCACAACTGCGCGCGCCCGCCGCCGCCCGTGGGGCTCGCCAGGTCCAACGTGCTCCGCGACACTCGGCGCAGCACGTCCCTCGCGTCCAGCTCGTCCACCTCGTCTCGGTGCTGATCCAACACCGCCGCCACGACATCGCGGGTCTCGACGAGGTGCGGCGAGCACGTCACGTAAGCGACGACACCGCCCCGGCGGAGCCCGGCCACCGCAGCGGAGAGCAGTTCACGCTGGAGGTCGGCCAGCGGTGCGACATCCTGCGGGGACTTGCGCCAGCGCGACTCGGGTCGGCGGCGCAGGGCACCCAAGCCCGTGCAGGGCGCGTCGACAAGGATCCGGTCGTACGCCTCAGCGCCAACCCTGTCTCTGCCGTCTTGCTCAGAGACGACGACCTCGAACGGGATCGGCTCGAGGGATCGACGAACCAAACCGGCGCGCGTGGACGAGACTTCGTTAGCCTCAAGGTCGACCTGGGTCCCACCCTCCCTCGCCTGCAGCACGCGGGCAGCGAGCAGCGCGGTCTTCCCGCCCGGGCCCGCGCACAGGTCGAGCCAGCGCTCTCCGGGCCGCACCGGGTCGACCTCCGACAAGGCGAGGGCAGCAAGCTGGGATCCCTCGTCCTGGACGCGCAGCGCGCCCTGTGAGGCAGCCACGAGCCTGCCGGGATCCCCCGCCGGTGCCCGGAACCCATAGGGCGAGAAGGATGTCGGCTCCGACGCTTCGGGAACTGTGGCAAGACCGGGAAGAGCCGCCATCGTGACGCCGGGTGGGTCGTTGTCGGCGGCGAGAAGGTCGAGGAGTTCGCTGGCGCGCCCCTCGTCGTCCAGAGCGCGCCGCAGCGCCCGGATGACCCACACCGGGTGTGAGGTGCGCACCGAGAGGCGTTCGTCGTCGGAGCGTGCAGCCTCTTCGGCGCGGGAGATCCAGATCGCCGCATCCGCTCCACCGATTTTGCGCAGCACAGCGTTCACGAAACCTACAGCGCGCTCCCCCGCGCTCGAACGCGCGAGAGCCACCGACTCATTGACAGCCGCGTGCGGCGGAACCCTCGTGGCCAGGAGTTGATGTACCCCGAGACGCAGGATGTCGAGGACGGGTGGGTCGAGGCTCTCGGCCGGCCGGTTCGCCGCGACAGCGATGACGGCATCCCAGGTGCCCTGTTGCCGCAGGGTTCCATACGTCAGTTCCGTCGCAAGCGCAGCATCCACCGGGCTGAGGCTTGCCCGGGCGATAGCCGTCGGCAGGACAAGGTTCGCGTACGCATCGGCGTCGTGGACGGCACGCAGCGTCTCGAAGGCCACCTTTCGGGCTGACGGTGCGCCGCTCATGCTGTGCCTTCCATATCCCCGGGCATCTGAGCGTGAGTATCGAACTGGAGTTCGCTCAGGCGTGTGCCGCGCCACCAATCTCCGGCATCCATCGCTGGCTTTCCCGCTGGCTGGACACTCACTAGCGCGATCGGATCTCCAGCGGTTCCGACGATCACCTGCTTCGCATGAGCTGCGACCAGTCCGGGACCTAGCCGTGGCGCATCGGAGGATGATGGGGCGGCGGCGAGGATCTTCAGCCGCGAGCCCTGCGACGTCGCGAAGGCACCTGGCTCCGGGGTGACGCCGAGGATTCGCGACATGACCTGTTCTTGCGGCTGATCCCAAGCCACGCGGCCGTCCTCGATCGAAAGCTTCGGAGCGTAGGTCGGTTCGCCCTCCTGGGGGCGGGGCCGTGCGGTGCCGTCAGCAATCTGGCCGGCGACCCTCGTCAACAGATCGGCCCCGGCATCCGCTAGCGTCGCGAGTAGCTCCCCTGCCGTCGCGTCACGCGGGCGAGAAAGGCGAATCTCGCCGAAGATGTCTCCCTCGTCGAGTCCCGCTGTCAGCTGGAACACATCTGCGCCCACCTCGGCGTCGCCAGCGATGATGGCGTGCTGCACCGGCGCGGCGCCCCGCCACCGGGGCAGGACTGAAAAATGCAGGTTGATCCAGCCGTGCCGCGGCATCGAGAGCAGCGGTTCGCGAACCAGTCCGCCATAGGCGACGATCACGCCGAGGTCGGGGTCGGTTGCGCGCACCGCCTCGAGCGCCTCATCGTCGAGGCGTGCAGTGCGATGCAGCGGTAGGCCGAGAGCGCCGGCGGCGGCAGCCACCGGAGAAGGCGTCAAGATGCGGCGGCGACCGATCGGCGCATCGGGCCGTGTGATCACGAGAGAGACATCGTGACCGGCGTCGACGAGGGCGTGCAGCGACGGCACCGCTGGCTCGGGCGTTCCGGCGAACACGATCCTCATGGCTGTGTCTTCCGGCTCATGGCTGTGTCTCCAATTTCAGGTCGGGCAGGTCGAGACGGATGCGTAGCGTCGCGCGTGCTCCGCCGCGACTGCGTGAGCGGCGTCCTCGCAGCGCTGCGGAAACGAGCGCCGCGCGGAGGGAACGCGCGAGGTCAGGTCCGTCGTGATAGTCGCAGCGTACGAGCGCGCGCACGTCGTCCTCGTGCGAGCCGCTGGTGGGCAGCGACACGGGCCCGAGCACGTCGC
The DNA here is from genome assembly GCF_038150145.1 of Microbacterium schleiferi. Lineage (GTDB taxonomy): Bacteria > Actinomycetota > Actinomycetes > Actinomycetales > Microbacteriaceae > Microbacterium > Microbacterium schleiferi_B. The sequence continues at coordinate 123,680 of NZ_JBBWSA010000006.1, read as the reverse complement.
TGGCCCGCAGCCCCGGCACATCCGACCGCACGGCGGCAAGCGCGGTCTCCACTGCCGGTCGAGGCCCTTCCAGTGAGGCAACACGAACCGCGGGAGGCATGCGCAGCTCTGCGCGTTCGGCGAGTTCAGCGCGTGCGAAGGCAGGCTGGGACCAGGTAGCAAGTGCTCGGCCGAGAGCCCCGGCGACTCCGACCAGGTGCACCGGCGCACCTGGTGCAGCCAGGGCCGCCGCGTTGGACCACCAGCGGAGACAATGCTCGGCGATCCGCAGATCATCTGCGAGTAGCATCCGTTCGCCGTCCAGGAGCAGCACCGCGCGGTATCCGCGCGCGGCCCGAGGCTCGGCGCCCCGTGTTGCGACGACGAGCGCCGGTGTGTCTGGCACCTCGAGAACAGGATGATCGGCATCCGAGACGATGACCCGGATGCCAGGAAAGGCGCGTCCGAGTTCCTCGGCGGTGCGGCGGCTCCCGGATCCGATGAGCAGGAATCGTGCGCCACCGCAGGAGGCGCAGGTCCAGCCTTCAGCACGCCGTCCGCATGCAGAACAGGTCGGTGTCGCCCCTCGCGCTCCAGCATGAAGCGGTCCGCCGCAGGCGCGGCAGCGGGCAGGATGCCTGCAATCCGCGCAGGCGAGCACCGGAGCGTACCCGGGGCGGGAAACCTGCACCAGCACCGGGCCACTGCGGACTGCCTCGCGCGCGGCGGCGAATGCTGCAGAGGGGATCCGCGCGGCCCCGGTCTCCCCCTCGCGCAGCGGAGTGAGTACCACGCGCGGCGATGCGGGACGGGCTGCGCGCAGCTCTTCCACCCAGCCGATGTCGACAAGGCGTTGGACGTCGGTGGTGCGGGTGTATCCGGCGAAGACGAGCGCGAACTGTTCCTGCTCCTGCCGGACCAGCGCCGCGTCGCGTGCGTGGACGCCTGGCGAGAGCGGCTCCCGCAACAGCGGGTCGCCGTCGTCCCAGAGCGCGATCAGCCCGAGCGCGTGCACGGGCGCGTACACTGCCGATCGGTTACCGATCACGATGGACGGCGTGGGCTCGATCACCCGGAGGTAAGCACCGTAGCGGGCAGGGGCGCTCTGAGCGGCATCCGTCCGGATGACTGCCTCGCCGAGTCCGTATGCGATCAGACCCTGCTCAAGTTGGTCGAGGTCTCGGTGGTCGGGCACGACGAGGATGCTGCTGCGTCCTGCCGCCAGCAGCTGCGCGGCCGCGGCAGCGAGGACAGCCACCCACCCCGGCGTAGGTGAGCCATGCCCTACGGGCGTTGTCGGTGCCGTCAGAGCGATGCGGGCGCCGCGGGTGAGCGATTCGGTCAGACCGGGGAAGCCGGCAAGGGCGTCGGATGCCCACTCTGCGGTGGATGCCGGCACCCCCGGAAGGTCCGCTCGTTCCGCGTTCTGCCACGAGCGCTCGGCGCGCACCATCCGTCGCGGTACGACCAGGCGCAGGATGTCGGATGCCGACCCCGCCGACCGGTCGGCGACCCGTCGTGCGAGGTCGTAGAGCCGCCGAGGAAGGACGGATACCGGAGAGACGACTGACTCAAGCTCCGAGAGGGGGCGGTCAGCGGACGGTTCGTCGTCAAGCTCCACGATGAAGCCGTCCACGATCCGGCCGGCCGCACGAAGCGGCACGCGTACGCGGACGCCCTCGCGCGCCTCAGGTGCCAGCGCGTCCGGAATCTCGTAGTCGAAGAGCCGATCCAGTTGGGGCAGCGGGGAATCCAGGAGCACTCGCGCGATGCGCCGAGTGGTCATGTCAGAGACCGGCGGCTGAGCGCAGGTCGTCGACGCGGTCCGTGCGCTCCCACGTGAAGTCGGCGAGTTCTCGACCGAAGTGACCGTAGGCCGCGGTCTGCGCGTATATCGGGCGAAGTAGATCGAGCTGGTCGATGATCGCCTTCGGGCGCAGGTCGAAGACCTCAAGAATCGCCGTCGTGATGATGTCATCGGCCACGTGACCGGTTCCGAACGTCTCGACGTACAGGCCAACCGGAGCGGCCTTGCCGATGGCGTAGGCGACCTGCACCTCGAGCCGATCAGCAAGTCCTGCGGCCACGGCATTCTTCGCGACCCACCGCATGGCGTAGGCAGCCGAACGGTCGACCTTCGAGGGGTCCTTGCCGCTGAAGGCTCCGCCGCCGTGGCGCGAAGCACCGCCGTAGGTGTCGATGATGATCTTCCGGCCCGTGAGGCCCGCATCGCCTTTCGGGCCGCCGATGACGAACGGACCGGCGGGGTTGATGTAGTAGGTGACCGCGGAAAGATCGAGTCCGGTGCTCTCCAGAACCGGATCGATGACGACTTCCTGCACCTGGGCACGCAGGTCTTCTTGCGAGATGTCGGGGTGGTGCTGGGTCGAGAGCACCACGGACTCGACGGTGCGCGGCACGGCACCCTCGAATCCGAGGGTGACCTGTGTCTTGCCGTCGGGACGCAGGAACTGCAGCGCACCCGAGCGCCGCGATTCGGCGAGGCGCTCAGCCATCCGGTGTGCCGTCCACGCGGCCATCGGCATGAGCTGTGGCGTCTCGGTCGTCGCATAGCCGAACATGATGCCCTGGTCGCCCGCGCCCTGCTCGTCGCGCGGGTCGGATGATCCGCGTTCACGCTGCTCGAAGGCCTTGTTCACGCCCGAGGCGATGTCGGAGGACTGCGCGCCGATGGAGATGCTCACGCCGCACGAGTCGCCGTCGAACCCGGTCTCGCTCGAGGTGTATCCGATGCGGTTGACCACATCGCGCACGATCGCGGGAATCTCGACGTACGCAGACGTACTCACCTCGCCCGCGACATGCACGAGTCCGGTGGTGACGAGGGTCTCGACCGCGACGCGCCCGCGCGGATCCTCACTGAGGATCGCGTCGAGGATGCTGTCGGAGATCTGGTCGCAGATCTTGTCGGGATGACCCTCCGTGACCGATTCGGACGTGAACAGACGCAACGCGCTCATGGAGCTCCCGTCAGTGGTGGACGCCGATCAGTATCGCGCCGGCATACGACACCGGCGCGCAAACGGGTGACCGTCAGTCGATCGGGCGGAGGCGAAGCTTGTCTTCGTTGATCTCGTGGAGCGCGATGGTCAGGGGCTTGTCCTCGACGGTCGAGTCGACGAGCGGCCCCACGTTGTCGAACAGGTTTCCCTCGTGGAGGTCGGAGTAGTAATCGTTGATCTGACGCGCGCGCTTTGCCGCATAGATCACGAGCTGGTACTTCGAGTCGACCTTCTCGAGAAGGCTGTCGATGGGCGGCTCAATGATGCCCTGGTTGTTCCCGGCCATGGCGGAATCCCTTCGCTGGCGACGGATGTCGGTGAGAGGTCTGTGGCGCCGCGGTCACGCTCAGCGCGCGGGCGCATTCATCAATTCTACGACCTCGCGCGCCGCAACGGCGACGTCGGCGTTCACGACGCGGTAATCGAACTCATCCTGGGCTGCCAGTTCGACTCGCGCAGTGCGCAGGCGTCGAGCCCGCTCTTCGGTGTCTTCGGTGCCGCGTCCGACCAATCGGCTGACCAACTCGTCCCAGCTGGGTGGGAGTAGGAAAACCAGCGTTGCATCGGGCTGGGCCGCGCGAACTTGCCGAGCGCCCTGCAGATCGATCTCCAGCAGCACCGCCTGACCGCGATCGAGTGCGGCGCGGATCGGTGCACGCGGAGTGCCGTAGCGGTACGCGTTGTGGACCGTCGCCCATTCGAGAAGTTCGCCATCGGCAATGAGTCGATCGAACTCCGCATCGTCGACGAAGTAGTAATGCTCTCCGTCGCGCTCCCCCGGACGAGCCGGGCGGGTCGTAGCCGAAATGGACAGGTGGATTTCGGGGTGGTGAGCCCGAATGTGCTGCGCCACGGTCCCTTTGCCGACCGCCGTAGGCCCCGCGAGCACCACCAGGGCAGACCGGTCATCGCGTGGGTGCGGCTCGGGCAGGCGGTCATCGAGAAACGCACGCAGAGCCTGCTGCTGCCTACGGCCGAGGCCGCCGAGTCGCTTCACGGGCGAGATCTGCAGATGCTCGAGGATTCTGTCTCGCTTGCCGACGCCGATCGCGGGGATCGCGGTGAGGAACTCTGTGACCCGCATCGCACCGGCAGGTGAATCCGGAGCGGCAAGGGCGCGGCGCAGTAGCTCTTGGGGGCTGATCACGCGGGTCGCGACATCCTGTTTCAGAGAGGCACGCTCCCGCCTGGCTGCGACGGCCCGACGGGATGCTGCGAGGCGGTCGACGTCGGGAGGGGCGGGGCGCTCAGTCATGGGTGGTTCGCGGGTACAGCGCAGCGCGCTCTTCGATACGCGAGGCGAGGCGGTCGGGGCCGACGGCGAGGATACTTCTGCTCTCGGACGCGATGACGTTTGCTGCCACGTATCCGAAAAGACGATGCAGATCGGCCGGCTGCGCGCCCTGCGCACCGAAGCCGGGTGCCAGGATCGGGGTGCCGGCGAGGACGACGTCGGTGAGCCCGAACGCAGCGCGGTCGACGGTTGCCCCGACCACGAGTCCGGCCGAACCGAGCGCCCCCGGCAGGCCGATGTTGAGGGACCCGATCTCGCGAGCGATCCGCGCCGCGACGCGCTCGTCATCGGGCCCGGAGTCATCGCTCGTGAGTGCAGTCTGTACCGGCCTGCCTTCGGGATTGCTCGTCGCTGCGAGGACGAAAACCCCCTTCTCTCGGCGGATCGCGGTCGTGACGGTGGCATAAAGCGAGTCGGGACCCAGGTAGGGGCTCAGTGTCACGGCATCCGCCTCGAGCGGTGAGCCGGGTTCGAGCCACGCCGCGGCATAGCCGTCCATCGTGGTTCCGATGTCGCCGCGCTTGGCGTCTGCAATGACGATCAGCCCGGCCGCACGCGCGGCCGCCATGACCTCTTCAAGCGCCGCGAACCCGGCCGAGCCGTAGCGCTCGAAGAACGCAACCTGAGGTTTCACGATGCCGACCCGACCCGCGCACGCCTCCACCACACGGAGTCCGAAGTGCCGGGCTCCCTCGGCGGTGGAGCCCAGGCCCCAGGAATCGAGCAGACTCCCGTGAGGGTCGATACCCACGCACAACGGGCCAAACTGACCGAGCGTCTCCCACAGGCGTGAACCGAACGACCTCACGCGCGTTCAGCCCTTTCACGTGCGTAGTCCTGCAGGCTTTTGACCTCGAAACCCTCGCGGAGCACGGGGAATGCGCTGACTGCGGCGCCGAGGACTGCCATCGTCGTGAACAAGGCCTTGTCGCCGGCCACGGCAGCGGCGCGGATCTCGTAGCCGTCAGCCCGCGCCATGCCGCCGCTCGGGGTGTTCACCACGATGTCGATGCGTCCCTCATTGATGAGGTCGACGACGTTGGTCTCACCCGAGGCATGCGTTGCGGAGTACTTGTTGACGACCTCGACGGCGATTCCGTTGCGGGCAAGGATCTCGGCAGTCCCCTCCGTGGCAAGCAGCTCGAACCCGAGTTCCTGCAGCCGGTGGGCGGGCAGGATCACCGCGCGCTTGTCAGCATCCGATACCGAGATGAAGACCGTTCCCTCGAGGGGAAGCCCACCGTATGCGGCAGCCTGGCTCTTCGCAAAGGCCGTGGGGAAGTCGCGGTCGATCCCCATGACTTCACCCGTGGATCGCATCTCAGGCCCCAGGACCGAGTCGACAATCTGCCCGTCCTTTGTCCGGAACCGCTTGAAGGGCAGAACGGCTTCTTTCACGGCGACCGGTGCGTCAAGCGGAACGCGCGAGCCATCGGATGCCGGCAGTAGCCCCTCAGCGATCAGATCAGCGATCGTGGAGCCTGCCATGATGCGGCTGGCCGCCTTCGCAAGCGGAATCCCCAGCGCCTTGGACACGAACGGGACGGTGCGGCTGGCCCGTGGGTTAGCCTCGATGACGTAGAGCACGCCCGCGCTGATAGCGAACTGAACGTTCAAGAGCCCTCGGACCCCGACGCCAGCCGCAATGGCGAGAGTGGCTTCGCGAACGCGATCGATCTCGGTGCGTCCGAGCGACACGGGCGGCAGGGTGCAGCTCGAGTCACCGGAGTGGATGCCGGCCTCCTCGAGGTGCTCCATCACGCCGCCGATGTAGAGCTGGTGGCCGTCGTAGAGCGCATCGACGTCGATCTCGATCGCGTCGTCAAGGAACCGGTCGACCAGGAGTGGCATCCCGGGGCCGATGATCGCTTGGTCGGCAACGCGCACGAAGTAGTCACGCAGGCTCGCCGTGTCGTAGACGATCTCCATGCCGCGTCCACCGAGCACGAAGCTCGGACGGACAAGCACCGGGTATCCGATGTCTTCGGCCACGGCAACGGCGCCCTCGACGTCAACCGCGGTGCCATGACGCGGCGCGACGAGTCCCGCGTCGGCGAGGATGCCGCTGAACAGGCTCCGCTCCTCGGCGAGATCGATCGCCGTGGGGCTCGTGCCGAGGATCGTGTAGCCGGCGGCTTCGATCCCCTTCGCAAGTCCCAATGGGGTCTGTCCGCCCAGCTGGCAGATGACCCCGAGAATCGTGCCCGACCGGGCCTCGGCGTGCAGCACCTCGAGCACGTCTTCGAGAGTGAGTGGCTCGAAGTAGAGCCGGTCGGACGTGTCGTAGTCGGTGGACACCGTTTCGGGGTTGCAGTTGACCATGATCGTCTCGAAACCCGCGTCGCTCAGGGCGAACGAGGCGTGCACGCACGAGTAGTCGAACTCGACTCCCTGACCGATGCGGTTCGGTCCCGATCCGATGATCACGACCTTGGTGCGCTCCGAGGGCATGACCTCGGTCTCTGCGTCATAGCTGGAGTAGTGGTACGGGGTCAGAGCGGGGAACTCACCAGCGCAGGTATCGACGGTTTTGTACACGGGCCGAATGTCGAGGCCGTGCCGGATGCCGCGCGCTTCGGTCTCGGTGATCCCGCGCAGCTCGGCGATCTGTGCGTCGCTGAAGCCGTGCTCCTTGGCGATCCGCAGTGTCTCGGCATCCAACTCCCCCGCGCCAGCGATGAAGGCCGCGACCTCGTTGATGAGCACGATCTGATCGAGGAACCACGGGTCCATCGCGGTGGATTCAAAGGCCTGCTCGACAGTCGCGCCCTTGCGCAGGGCCTGCTGGAGAACGACGATCCGGCCATCGGTGGGCGTGCGTGCGATCTCGAGCAACTCCTCGACACTTCGCTCTTCTGGGCCCCAGTGGAAGCTGGAGCCGCGCTTCTCGAGCGACCGAAGGGCTTTCTGCAGCGCCGTCGCGTAATTGCGGCCGATCGCCATCGCCTCACCGACCGACTTCATCGTCGTGGTGAGCGTCGTGTCGGCGGCGGGGAACTTCTCGAAGTTGAAGCGCGGCACCTTGACGACGACGTAGTCGAGCGTCGGCTCGAAGCTTGCCGGCGTGACCTTGGTGATGTCGTTGGGGATCTCATCGAGCCGGTAGCCGATCGCGAGCTTGGCGGCGATCTTCGCAATCGGGAAGCCGGTGGCCTTCGAGGCCAGCGCCGAGGAGCGAGAGACGCGCGGGTTCATCTCGATCACGATGATGCGACCGTTCGTCGGGTCGACGGCGAACTGGATGTTGCAGCCGCCTGTGTCGACACCGACGGCGCGAATGATGTCGATGCCGATGTCGCGCATCTTCTGGTACTCGCGGTCGGTGAGCGTCAGCGCCGGCGCGACGGTGATCGAGTCGCCGGTGTGGACACCGACGGGGTCGACGTTCTCGATCGAGCACACGACGACCGTGTTGTCGGCGGTATCGCGCATCAGCTCGAGTTCGTATTCCTTCCACCCGAGGATCGACTCCTCGAGCAGCACCTCGTGCGTCGGCGAGTCATGCAGGCCGGCGCCCGCGATACGGCGCAGGTCGGCTTCGGTGTATGCGAAACCGGAACCCAGTCCCCCCATCGTGAACGACGGGCGAACGACGAGCGGATAGCCCAGTTCCTCGGCGCCGGCGAGAACCTCATCCATCGTGTGGCAGATGCGGCTCGCGGCGACATCCGCGCCCGCTTCGATGACGAGCTCCTTGAAGATCTGGCGATCCTCGCCCTTGCGAATGGCGTCGACCTTCGCGCCGATGAGCTCGACGTCGTACTTCTCGAGAATGCCGCGGTCGTGCAGCGCCATCGCGGCGTTCAGAGCCGTCTGGCCACCGAGAGTCGGGAGGATCGCGTCGGGCTTCTCCTTCGCGATGATCGTTTCGATGACCTCGGGGGTGATCGGTTCGATGTAGGTAGCGTCGGCGAAGTCGGGGTCGGTCATGATCGTGGCCGGGTTCGAATTGACCAGGATCACTCTGACGCCTTCGGCGCGCAGCACGCGGCAGGCTTGGGTTCCGGAGTAGTCGAACTCACAAGCCTGGCCGATGACGATCGGGCCGGAGCCGATGACCAGGACGGAGCGGATGTCGTCGCGCTTAGGCATTCGCTTCTTTCGTGCTGAGGTTCGCGCGAACGAGGTCTGCGAACCGGTCGAACAGGTAGTTGGCGTCGTGCGGGCCGGCGGCAGCTTCGGGGTGGTACTGCACCGAGAAGGCCGGGATGTCGAGGGCGCGAAGGCCCTCGACGACGCGGTCGTTGAGACCGATGTGGCTCACCTCGACGCGACCGTAGCCCTGGGGGCTGTCGAACGGCTCATCCAGGGGGGCATCGACGGCGAAGCCGTGATTGTGGGCGGTGATCTCGACGCGGCCGGTCTGCTTGTCGAGGACGGGCTGGTTGATGCCTCGGTGGCCGAACGGAAGCTTGTAGGTGTCCAGACCCAGGGCGCGGCCGAGCAACTGATTTCCGAAGCAGATGCCGAAGAACGGCACCCGATCATCGAGCACGGACCGCAAGAGCGAGACGTGATCCGCAGAGGCCGATGGGTCACCCGGGCCGTTCGAATAGAAGACCCCGACCGGGTCGATCGCGCGGATGTCGTCGATCGTGGCATCCTGCGGCAGCACGTGGACGTCGAACCCACGGGCGGCGAGGTTCTCGATCGTCGCCTTCTTGATACCGAGGTCGATGACCGCGAGAGACCCGAGCCTCTCCCCCGTCGCCGGGGTGATCTCCGCGGCCGTCACCGAGACGGATGCCGAGAGGTTCTGGCCGGCCATCAGCGGCGCTTCCCGCACCAGGCGTAGCTGTTCCTCGGCGTCCAGGGATGCAGCGTCTCCGGAGAAGACGCCACCGCGCATCGACCCGACCGACCGGATGTGACGGGTAACCGCGCGGGTATCGATTCCGCTGATCCCCACGATGCCGTCGCGTTCGAGTGCTTCGTCGAGGGATTCATCGGCTCGCCAGTTCGACACGACGCGCGAGGGATCGCGGACGATGTAGCCGGCGACCCAGATCCGGCGCGACTCGGGGTCCTCGTCGTTCATTCCCGTATTGCCGATGTGGGGCGCGGTCTGCAGCACGATCTGACCCGCGTAGGACGGGTCTGTGAGGGTCTCCTGGTAGCCGGTCATGCCGGTCGCGAAGACGACCTCGCCCAGAGTCACGCCGCGCGCCCCATAGGCGCGCCCACGGAATCGGGTTCCGTCCTCGAGGACGAGCACGGCGGGATCGGTGGTGAACAAGCTCATTCGGAATCTCCGGTTGCGGTGGAGGGGTCGGTGGCATCGGCGAGCGGCGCGAGGGCGTCGGCCAGCTGTCTGGCCGAGGTGTCGCGGGGGCGAAGGTAGGTGTCGACGACCACGCCGGTGTCGGCGAGCCAGCTCAGACGCACGAGGCCGTCCTTCTCGACGACACGATCGATCGTGAGGGTGGCCTGTGTGACGGCGGTGATCCTGTCAGCCGGGATGGTGATTCGCGGCTGGTTGGTCAGGTCCAGCGCGACAGCGGCATCCGTCACGGTGACAGTCACCGGTGATCGGAAACCGAGGCCCGGGGCAGCGATCCGTTCCAGCGGAGCATCGTGGACCGTGGTCGCGACGTAGAGCGCGTCTATCGTCTCGCGGGGTACGTCCGCAGCGTTCAGCTCGGCTGGCTGGATGAGGGGGGTCCGATCGCGACGGGCACGTCGCACCCAGCCCCAGGCGGCGAGTCCCAGCAGCACCACGGCCACCGCGACCATCACGAGGACGGCGGCCTCGCGGGTCATGACACCACCCCCGGCGTCTCGAGAAGAGCTCCGTCAGCCACGGTCACGGTGCCCCGGTTGATCGTCCAGCGGATCTCGCCAGGCAGTTCTTCGCCGAGGTAGGGCGAGTTACGGCTGCGCCCGCGAAGATCATCGACCGAGAAGGTGGTTTTCGGCGCCGGGTCGTAGAGCGTGAACGATGCCGGGTTGCCCGCCGCCACGGGAGTGCCGTGCCCGCTGAGGCTCCCGATCCGCGCCGGCGCTGCCGACATCGCGCGCGCGACATCCGTCCACGTCATCCGACCGGTGTCGACCATCGTCCTGTGCACGACACGGAGGGCGCTTTCCAGACCGACCATCCCGTGGGATGCCGCCTGCCATTCACACGCCTTTGTCTCGCTCGGGTGCGGCGCATGGTCGGTTGCCACGATGTCGATCGTTCCGTCGGCAAGGCCTTCGCGCACGGCTTCGACATCCTCGGCGGTGCGAAGGGGCGGGTTGACCTTGAACCGCGCGTCATAGCCGCGAACGCGATCCTCGGTGAGCAGCAGGTGGTGCGGGGTCACCTCGGCAGTGACATCGATTCCGCGTTTCTTGGCCCAGCGGATGATGTCGACAGACCCCGCCGTCGAGAGGTGACAGACGTGCAGGCGCGACCCGACGTGCTCTGCCAGCAGCACGTCCCGGGCGATGATGGCCTCCTCGGCGACAGCCGGCCATCCCGCCAGGCCGAGTTCGGCCGAGACCACACCCTCGTTCATCTGCGCGCCTTCGGTCAAGCGCGGGTCTTGCGCGTGCTGGGCGATGACGCCGCCGAATGCCTTGACGTACTCGAGGGCGCGCCTCATGATCACGGGATCCCAGACGCAGAACCCGTCGTCGCTGAACACACGGACCCGGGCCCGGGAGGTAGCCATGGCGCCGAGCTCCGCGAGCCGCTCTCCCTTCTGGCCGACGGTGACGGCCCCGATGGGCTGGACGGTGACGTAGCCGGCGGCCTCGCCGAGTGCCAGCTCCTGTTCGACAACTCCGGCGGTGTCGGCAACCGGGGACGTGTTGGGCATCGTGAAGACCGTGGTGAAGCCTCCGGCAGCTGCTGCGCGCGAACCGGTGAAGATCGTTTCGGATGCCTCGAAGCCCGGCTCGCGGAAGTGCACGTGAAGGTCGACCAGTCCGGGAAGTGCGATGAGGCCCGACGCGTCGATCACGCGCGCGCCGGGCTTGTCCAGCGCGGAGCCTGTCTCGACGATCATGCCGTCTTGCACGAGCAGATCTGTGCGGGTGCCGTCCACGAGCTCGGCGCCGCGAACCAGGAGGACCTCGGTCATGCTCGTTCCTCCCCTGTCGTTGTCGTCGCTGTGGTTGTCGTCGAACCCGCCAGCAGCAGGTAGAGCACCGCCATCCTGACCGACACGCCGTTGGCTACCTGTTCCAGCACTGTCGATTGAGCCGAGTCGGCGGCTTCGGCGGAGATTTCGAGCCCACGATTCATGGGGCCCGGGTGCATCACAATGCTATCGGCGCCGAGGGCCGCGAGCCGCCGTGCGTCAAAGCCCCAGCGCCTCGCGTACTCCCGCTCGCTCGGGAAATGCGCTGCGTTCATGCGCTCCAGCTGGATGCGCAGCAGCATCAGCACGTCGGGAGCTGCTGCTATAGCTTCGTCGAGGTCGTAGATGACGTGAGCGGGCCAGGCCGATACATCCTGCGGCACGAGCGTCGGCGGAGCGACGAGGGTAACGTGCGCTCCCAGCGTGTGCAGCAGCCACATGTTCGAGCGCGCCACGCGGGAATGGAGCACATCGCCCACGATCGCGACCCGGGTGCCGGCGAGATCCCGGCCACGACTGTCATCGCCGTAGAGACGCTTGCGCATCGTAAACGCGTCGAGCAGCGCCTGCGTGGGATGCTCGTGGGTTCCGTCGCCGGCGTTCACGACGCCCGCACTGATCCAGCCGCTCGTGGCGAGGGTGTGCGGCGCGCCGGATGCTCCGTGGCGGATGACGACGGCATCCGCGCCCATCGCTTGGAGCGTCTGTGCGGTGTCCTGCAGGGACTCGCCTTTCGAGACCGACGAGCCCTTGGCTGCGAAGTTGATGACATCGGCTGACAGGCGCTTGGCAGCCGCCTCGAAGGATATGCGAGTGCGAGTCGAGTCCTCGAAGAAGAGGTTCACGACGGTCTTGCCGCGCAGGGTCGGCAGCTTCTTGACCTCTCGGCGTTGCGTGTCCGACATGTCTTCGGCGGTGTCGAGGATACGAAGCGCGTCGGCCCGGCTGAGGGTCGCTGTGTCGAGCAGGTGTCTCATGATCGGATGCTCACCTCGTCCTCGCCGTCGATCTCGCGAAGGCGGACCGCCACGTGCTCCGATCTGGAGCTCGGCAGGTTTTTGCCCACGAAGTCCGGCCGGATCGGCAGCTCGCGGTGTCCGCGGTCCACGAGGATCGCGAGGCGCACTGCTGCTGGCCTGCCGATGTCTTGCAGGGCATCGAGCGCTGCGCGGATGCTCCGCCCCGAAAAGAGCACGTCGTCGACGAGCACGACGGTCTTCCGGTCGATGCCCGAGTCCGGGATGCGTGTGGGGTGGGGCGTCCGCGTCGGATTGCGGTGCAGGTCGTCGCGGTACATCGTGACGTCGAGTGAGCCGACGGGCACCGCTTGGCCGGTGAAGCCGCTGATCAGCGCAGCGATGCGCTCTGCCAGCGGCACGCCGCGGGTCGGGATGCCGAGGAGGACGAGCTCGCCGGCACCGCGATTGGATTCGATGATCTCGTGAGAGATTCTCGTCAGAGCGCGTGAGATGTCGGCATCCTGCATGACTGCGCGGGTGCTCATCGTCGCTCCCTTCTCCGCCTCACAGGACGGTGTTAAAGGTTGCTGTAGTCCGAGCCTACCGGAAGCGCTCGTCAGGGAATCGCAGGCGCGTCAGCCGTCTCGATGATCCGCTGTGACCGGATGGGATGCCCCGTCGTGGTGAGACACTTGCCGCTGGCAAGATCCCACTTCCAGTCGTGCAGGGAACAGGTCAGTACGCCGTCCTCGATCTTGCCGGTCTTGGTGAGGTCGGCCCGGAGGTGCGGGCAACGGCGCTGCACGACCCAGTCCTCGAGCTGCACATCCTCGGTCTGATCTGACTGCTCCGCGTACCAGTTCTCGACGTACTCGATGCGGTCACGCGACAGACACTTGAGGAACGTGGTGAGAAACTCGTTGAATTTGCCGCTGCGACCGACCGAGAACTGCATCGAGAGGAAGATCGAGTTGGACCAGTCGATCTCGTGGTCGGCGATATTGGTCGAGACGAGGTCAGCCGGAATCGTGTACCAGTAGATGCACTCCTCCCCCGCGTACTCGCGAACCTTCGCCTTGGGGAAGTCGACGACCATATCGAGTTCGCCGATGCGGAACCGGACGTTGCCACCGACGCCATCGCGGATCGTCCGGGCCCGCCGCAGGAGCGGCTCCCACCATTCCTTGATCGCCGCGAGCATTTCCTGCGGCGGGAGTACTGTCGCACGCCGCGACTCCTCGGCGCGGACCTCGTCCTGCCGACTGTCGCGCTGCTCGGCGAGGTAGGTCCACTTGTCGTGGAAGATGCGCTCGATCTCGGCATCGGTGTACAGCGTCTGGGTGATCGTCACGTCGGAGCCCACGATGTCGACTTGGGTTCCGGGGATGAAGAGGTGACCCGCCTTGTCAGGCCGCTCCGCGCGCAGGTGCTCGAGGAACTCTGCCTGATCGGTGAAGATCGAATCGTTCTCAAGCCCGGTGCCGTTGTAGCGGAACAACTCTTCGCGCAAGAACATCGGCGGTCCCGCCATCGGGAAGACATGCCCGGCGTCGACCTTGTCGATGTAGTACATCGCGCGCTTGTTCTGCGCGTCGCGCTTGAGCTGCGCGAAGTGTTGCTTCGAATCCTGCGGCAGGTCGTAGACCATGGGCCACCAGATGGCTCCGGAGACTTGGGTGAAGTACGCGTCCGGGCGACCGAAGGCGAGCAGCTTCTCGAGGTCCAGCGGATGCGAGTCGTTCTGGTTCAGGATGCTGGCGGTGCCGTCGTCCACCGACAGCGACGAGTCCCCGATCGGGCCGTCGGAGGGGGCGCGCAGCGGCGTGATCATGAGCGTCATCTCACCGAACGTCACCGGGACGCCGGCTTCCGTGCGGACGATGTTCGTGTAGCCGAGGTCGATCAGGTCGCGTTCGAGGTCATCTGTCGGATACTCCGGCAACAGCACGGGGATGTCGCGGCGGACGTACCGGTGCAGCATCCGGGGATCGAAATGATCGCGATGCCGGTGAGAGATGTAGAGGAAGTCAGCGGCGCCGAAACGCTCCCAATCCAACCCCCGGTTGTCAGGGAACGGGAACCAGGATCCGAAGAACGACGGCCCGATGACCGGGTCGCACAGGATCGAACCTCCCGTGGTCTCGATGAACATGCCGGCATGTCCGAGTCCGGTGATGCGCATGGACGCTCCTCTCCCGAGACGAGTGTAGGCGGCTCCTGCGCGTCGGCAGTGGGATCACGCCGTGCAAATGCGGCGGGTCAGTCGAGCTTTCCCGTGGCAGTCTCGCCCCCGCGCGCCACACGACCGAGCACACCGTGCACGAACGCGCCGGAGTCGTCGGTCGAGAACTCCTTCGCGAGTTCCACCGCCTCATCGATCGCGACGGCGGCGGGAACGCCGTCGTTGTAGACGATCTCCCACGTGCCGATGCGCAACAACGCGCGGTCGACGGCCGGCATTCGGACAAGCGTCCAGCCCTTCGCGGCGGCCGTGATCGCCTCGTCGATCGCCGGCGCATTGTCGATCACACCGTCGACGATTTCACGGGCGTACAGCCACGACGCCTCGCGCGCCGGTTCGGACGCGGCGCGACGGGCTTCTGCGGCAAGTGTCAGCGCGACATCCTCACCGCGGACGTCAGCTTGGAACAGGATGTCCAGCGCACGCTTGCGCGCCTTCGAACGTGCACTCATCGGTGCTGTCGCGTCAGTTGACGCGGCCGAGGTAGTCACCCGTCCGGGTGTCGACCTTGACCTTCGTGCCGGTCTCGAGGAACAGCGGGACCTGGATCTCGTAGCCCGTCTCGACGGTTGCAGGCTTTGTGCCGGCCGACGAGCGGTCGCCCTGCAGACCCGGCTCGGTGTAGGTGATCTCGAGCACAACGGATGCCGGCAGGTCGAGGTAGAGCGCGGTGCCGTTGTTCATCGCGATGGTGACCTGCTGGTTCTCGAGCATGAAGTTCGCCGCGTCGCCGACGGTGGCGGCGGGCACGTTGATCTGGTCGTAGTCGGTCTGGTCCATGAACACGAAGCTGTCGCCGTCGTTGTACAGGTAGGTGTAGTCGCGGCGGTCGACGTTCTCGATCTCGATCTTGGCGCCGGCGTTGAAGGTCTTGTCGACGACCTTGCCGGTCAGGACGTTCTTGAGCTTGGTGCGCACGAATGCGCCGCCCTTGCCCGGCTTGACGTGCTGGAACTCCACGACGCTCCAGAGCTGTCCATCGATGTTGAGGACGACGCCGTTCTTGATGTCTGCGGTGGATGCCATGAGGGGGAAGTTCCGTTCGTGTGCGTGGATGCCGTGCGCCAGGCCGCGGCCGACATCCGAGTCTACGGGAGTCCCGCGCCCGCCCGCACCCGCGCAGATCCGGCATCCGTGAAACACAACCTGGCGCGAGAGACGACAATCCGCCTCACGCGTCAGGTTGTGTCTCAGCGCGTGGGCTCGGTGCGAGCGATCAGCCGTCGGCCTGGCCGGTGAGGATGTCGATGAGGAGCGTGGTCGCCCGCGCGTAGCCGGGTACGCCCTCGCCGATCACGTGGACGGCGGCGATGTCGCGGATGTAGGAGTGGTGGCGAAACTCCTCGCGTGCGTACACGTCAGAAATGTGGACCTCGGCGACGGGAAGCGCGACGCCCGAGAGAGCGTCACGTAGCGACACCGACGTATGAGTCAACCCGCCGGGATTGATCACGATTCCGGCGCAATCCTCTCGAGCTGCGTGGATGGCGTCGATGAGCACGCCCTCGTGGTTCGACTGCAGTGCACGCACCTCGAAGCCGGATGCGGCGGCCGTCCGCGAGACGAGAGCTTCGACATCCGCGAGTGTCTCTCGTCCGTACACGTCGGGCTCGCGGGTCCCGAGCAGATTCAGATTCGGTCCGTTGAGCAGCAGGAGCCGGTGAGGAGTTGACGTCACGGTGTCACTCTATTGCCCGGCGCATTTCGAGCTCGGGCCCGATCGAGCTCACGAGCGTGACGCCGGTCGGTGTGAATCCGATCCGCGCATAAGCACGCTGTGCGCGCAGATTGTCACGGTGGACATCCAGTGTCAGAGCGTCATGCCCGCGTTCTGCGGCCCATGCTGACGCGGCGTCAATGAGATCGCCGAGCAGTCCCCGCCCGCGGAGTCCGGGGTCGATGTACACGCCGACCACATCTGCGCGCGGCGCCGTGAGGGCGCGGCCGAGGTGGTCGATGTCGCCGGAGGCACGCAGCAGCACGGTCGCGGTGCCGATCCAGCGCTCACCGGCAGCGATGGCTACGAACTGTGCAGCATTCTCGCCGAGGGCACCGCCTGCCGTTCGCTCCCGCCAGAAGGAGTCTTCTCGGGCGAGTTCTTCGTCTTGGGTGGTGAGGAATGCCAGCGCCGCGTCCGGGTCGCCGGTCGCACGGATACGCAGGTCGCGCACGTCTGCCCATTCGTGCAGCTGGACTCGACGTACTTCGTATTGCGCTGCCGGACGCGGCAGGTCGCGCACTACTCGGCGACCTCCTGATAGGCGGCGAACAACAGGGATTCGTCGGGGGCCTGCAGCACGGTGGGGCGGGCGATGTCGTCGAGGACGATGAAGCGCAGCATGCTCCCCCGCGTCTTCTTGTCGCGCTGCATCGTCGAGAGCAGCTGCTGCCAGGCGCCGGCGCGATATGTGGTCGGCAAGCCGAGGGAGGTGAGGATGTCGCGGTGACGCTGAGCGGCGTCATCCGAGAGGCGCCCAGCGAGCCGAGAGAGCTCGGCGGCGAACACCATGCCGATGGAGATCGCGGCGCCGTGGCGCCACTGATACCGCTCGGTGTGCTCGATGGCGTGGCCCAGGGTGTGTCCGTAGTTGAGGATCTCGCGAAGCCCAGCCTCACGCAGATCCTCGGACACGACGCGGGCCTTCATTCCGATCGCCAGCTCGATGCACCGCCGGAACGCATCTGATGCCGGGTCTGTGGCGGCGTCGGCGTCGCGCTCGATGAGCTCCAAGATCTCCGGATGCCAGATGAAACCGGCCTTCACGACCTCGGCGAAGCCGGCAACAGTTTCGTTGCGCGAGAGGGTCTCCAGGAGATCGAGGTCACAAACGACGGCGGACGGCGGCCAGAACGCCCCCACGAGGTTCTTCCCCTCGGCGGTGTTGATGCCCGTTTTTCCGCCGACCGCGGCATCAACCATGCCGAGGACTGTCGTCGGAACCTGCACCACCGAGACGCCGCGCAACCACGTCGCGGCGACAAACCCGGCCAGATCGGTCACTGCTCCCCCGCCGAAGCCGATGACGGCGTCAGTACGAGTGAAGTTCGCCTGGCCCATGACCTGCCAACAGAATGCCGCGACCTCCACGCGCTTGCCTGCCTCGGCGTCGGGCACTTCGGCAAGAAGAACCTGCCGCTCGCCCTGTAGGCGTCCGCGCAGCTCTTCAGCCCGCGCTGACAGGGTCGGCGGGTGCACGATGAGCACACGCTGTGCAGCTGTCGGGAGTGCCGCACCGACCGAGTCCAGGATGCCGCGACCGATCGTGATGTCGTAGGGGCTGTCGCCGGTAACGGCGATTGTCGTCGGAGCGGTCATGACTCTTCTTTCCCGGTGGCGCGTGGATAGGAGGACTCGGTGCGGTGGCGCGCCCACGACACGATCTCGTCCACGACGTTCTGGAGGGGACCGGTCGATGTGTCGATCGTGATGTCGGCGACACTTTCATAGAGGGGACGACGCTCCTGCCAGATGCGCCGCCACCGCTCCAGAGGGTCCTCGCCCGACAGGAGCGGCCGGGCTGTCCCCTGAATCCGCCCGGCTACGACGCGCGGGTCGACCGTGAGCATCACGACATGGCATGTTGCGAGATCCGCACGCGTATCGGCATCCAGCACAGCCCCGCCGCCCAGTGACACGACGGCAACCGCGTGCCCGAGGGCCTCCTGAATCGCCGCACGTTCCCAGGAGCGGAATGTCGACTCGCCCTGGGTCTCGAAGATCTGCTCAATCGGTCCGTGCTCGCGCTGAACCACGGCATCCGTGTCGATGAACGTCACGCCCAGGGCTTTGGCAACGCGACGTCCAATGCTCGTCTTTCCCGCCCCCATGGGGCCGACAAGAACGAGCGGACTAGCGGGGGCCATCGCTGGTAAGAACTGCCGCGTCCAGCAGCGATTCGTCGCTCTCTGCGCTTGTGCGCAGGGCCGCGGGAATCGCGTCGAGGTAGGACTGCAGGTTGCGTCGCGTCTCGGCGACACTGTCACCGCCGAACTTCTCGAGAACGACGTCAGCGAGCACGAGCGCTGTCATGGCTTCGGCGACCACACCGGCTGCCGGGACAGCGCACACATCTGACCGCTGGTGGTGAGCGCTGGCAGTCTCGCCGGATGCCACGTCCACCGTACGCAGTGCGTGCGGGACGGTGGCGATCGGCTTCATGCCGGCACGCACGCGCAGTACGGTTCCGGTTGACATGCCGCCCTCGGTTCCCCCGGCGCGATCCGTGGCCCGGGCAATGCCGCGGTTGGTCGCGAACAGCTCGTCGTGGGCTTGCGAGCCCCGGCGCCGCGCCGTCAGGAAGCCGTCGCCGACTTCAACGCCCTTGATCGCCTGGATGCTCATGAGCGCCTGCGCCAGCTTGCCGTCGAGCCGGCGGTCCCAGTGCACGTGGCTGCCGAGCCCCGGAGGTAGTCCGAATGCGAGGACTTCGACGACGCCACCGAGGGTGTCGCCGGCTTTGCGAGCGTCATCGACTTCAGCGACCATCCGCGCCGACGTCTCCGGATCGAAGCAGCGCATCAGGTCAGAATCCAGCGCCTCGACGTCGTCGGGCGTGGGAAGCGGGGCGTCACGGGGAGCTTCGATCGGGCCGATACCCACCGTGTGGGAGACGAGACGGATGCCGAGCTCTGCCAGAAACGCGCGGGCAATGGCACCGAGTGCGACGCGGGCAGCCGTTTCGCGGGCGCTTGCCCGCTCGAGGATCGGCCGGGCCTCGTCGAACCCGTACTTCTGCATCCCGACCAGGTCTGCGTGCCCGGGGCGGGGACGGGTGAGCGCTGCGCCACGACCGCGTGACTTCTCGGTCAGTTCGATGGGTTCAGCGCTCATGACCTCGACCCACTTGGGCCACTCGGTGTTCGCGATGCGCAGGGCGATCGGGCTGCCCAGGCTCACCCCGTGGACGACGCCACTGGAGATCGTGAGTTCGTCTTCTTCGAACTTCATGCGCGATCCGCGCCCATACCCGAGTTTGCGACGGGCAAGGTCAGCCTGAATCTCGGAGCGGGAAATGGGAACGCCAGAGGGAAGACCCTCCATGACGGCAACCAGTTCGGGGCCGTGCGATTCGCCGGCCGTGAGCACGCGGAGCATTGGTCTAGTCTCCCATGAGGCTTGAGCGCATCGCGCCGACGACAGTCGTCTCGTCGCGAAGTGGCACCGCCGGATCACCGCCGACGAAGATCCGGACCTGCAGCACAGCCTGGTGCAGCAGCATCCCTTCGCCCGTATGGATCGGATGACCGGCGCGCAGCCAGGCCGCCTGTAGGGAGGTCATCCCCTGGCCATAGACGACGTCGAACAACGGCGCGCCGCCCGATGCGAGCGCATCCGCGTCAGTGTCGGCAACGACCGCACCGCCAGGGAGCGCCGCAATGGTCAGATCGACAGGTGCAAGCCACGGCTGCGCGAGAGGGACGCCGTGAACGGAGAGGCCCAGCCGCTCGCCGATATCGCGGAGCCCGGCGACCGCGTCAGGCCGCCTCGCTGCTACCTCGATGTGGCTCGCACCGAGCTCTGCGACAGCGACAAGAGCGGATGTCGCTGTGGAGCCTGCCCCGACGATCCGAACCCGCTGCAGCTCGGTGATCCCGCACTCGGCGAGGGAGCTGACGATGCCGCCGACATCCGTGTTGAATCCGGAAGGCTCAGCACCAGTCAAGAGGAGGGTGTTCACGGCGCCGGTCAGTTCCGCGCGGGCATCGCGGGTCACGGATCCTGCAAAAGCCGCTTCCTTGAGTGGGTACGTGACTGACAATCCCCGGAACGCGTCGTCGAGCGAGTGCAGTTGCGAACCGAAACTCTCCGCCGTCACACGGCGGCGTCCGTAAGACCAATCCAGGCCGAGCGCGCGGTACGCGGCAGCGTGGAGCTGGGGTGACCGACTGTGCTCGATCGGGTCACCCCAGACCTCCAGACGCGTACGTCGCTGCGTCACCTCAACAGCCTGCGTCGGGGTTGTCTGTACACCACTGGCGCCACTGCTCCACGGCGGCCAGGTGGTCGTCGTAGTTGGTCGTGAAGACCGTCTCGCCGGTGTTGAGGTTCACCGTGACGAAGTACAGCCACGGGCCGTCCTCAGGATGCATCGCCGCGTCGATCGCGAGGTCGCCCGGGTTGGCGATGGGGCCGACTGGCAGTCCATCGATGACGTACGTGTTCCACGGATTGTTGTCGGTGAGAGCCTCGCCCGATGAACTTACTGTGCCGTCATGCAACTCGCCGTAGCCGTACTGAGCCGTCGAGTCCATCTGCAGCTTCATGCCCTGATCGAGGCGGTTCTGGATGACGCGCGAGACCTTGTAGAAGTCGGCTTCAAACCGGGCCTCGCGCTGGATGATCGAGGCGACCGTGAGGATGCGCTCCCGATCATCGACAGGCACGCCTGCGGTATCCAAGGACTGGACCGCGCGGTTGACGAGCGTCTGAATGACCTGCTGTGCGGTTACTCCGGGATCGAAGGTGTAGGTCGCCGGGAACAACCATCCCTCCAGCGGCTGCCCGCCGGCGGCGACGACAGCCTCGTTGACGGGCACGCCGTACAGACTCGGGTCGGCCACTGCGGCCTGGAAGTCCTCCAGAGGGATGCCGAGGCTGTCGGAGAGGATCTGGATCGACTGATCGACCGTGAGTCCCTCGCGCAACTGCGCGGTGTTTTCCATCTTGTTGGCGGGATCGAGAATCGCCTCCAGCGCCGCTGCCGACGTCATCTGCTGCTGGAGTCGGAAGACGCCGGGGACGAACGGCGGATTGAGGTCTTCGGCGACGAGGTAGTCGTAGAACGCGTCGGGCGTCTTCGTCACACCTGCCTCGTAGAGCTTGGGTGAGATCGATGCGCCGGTATCCCCCGACACGATCGTGAGGAAGGCTTCGCCGGTGGCGATCCCCTCCTCGTATTCCTGCGGCTCTTCCCAGCCCAGCACCTCGCGGATCTTGTCCTCGTACGTCGACCACACCCACCAGCCGCCTGCCGCAGCTCCGCCGAAGAGCACGAGAACGACGATGAGGGCGATCCATCCGCCGCGTCGGCGACGGCGGCGTTCTGCCGGTGGAGGGGTCATGCCGATGTCATCCGTGGTGCGCTCTCCTGCGAAGAGGTCATCGAGGGTGCCGGTCGGTGCCGGCGCGGGACGATCCGCACGAGGGCCGGATGTCGAGGTCGAGGTGAGACTCTGCGTTGAGGCCGGAGGTGCTGCCACCGCGGCCCAGAACAGTTCCGGGGGTACGTCGTCGTCTGTCGGGATCGAGGTCGCCGGGCTCGCTGGCTGTGTGGGGAGCGGAGAATCTGACGGCGTGCCGCCTGCAGTGCCGCCGGTCGTGCCTGCGGCGCGGGCCTCGCGCGCGGCACGTCGTGAGGGTGGAGCCGGTGTGGACGATCCCTCGGAAGCTGGAGCCGATGCTGCCGGTTCGGCAGGCTCGGGGGCAGACGGCTCTGACGAGGCCGAGGCTGCACCTCCGGTCCCGCGCGACCGACCGTCCGGGAGTTTCCCGAAGAGATCGGCGAACGGATCGTCGAACGGTGACGAATCGTCGGGCATGTCAGGCAGGCTCCTCGGCGGGGGGTAGTAGCGCACCCGGTGGGCGGCCGGTGCTCTTCTCGATGTCCAACGCCTGCTGCAGCAGCACGACGGCGGCGACCTGATCCACCATGGTACGAGAAGTTCGGGTGGTTTTGCCCGATGCGCGCAGGGCGCTGTGCGCCGAGACCGTGCTCAGGCGCTCATCGAGCATCCGGATCGGAACGGTGATCCGGGCACCCAGCTCGACGGCGAACCCCTCCGCGTCGTCGGTCGAGGCGGTGCGTTCTCCCCGCAGATTGATCGGCAGGCCGACGATGACTTCGATCGGATCCATATCGGATACGAGCTCAGCCAAGCGCCCGATCGTGCCGTCGCCGCGCGCGACAGTCTCGGTCGGCGTCGCAAGCATGCCGTCAGGATCGCACTGGGCGACGCCCACACGCGCCTTCCCGACGTCGACGGCCAGACGGATGCCGCGGCGAAATCCGCTCACGGCCGGGGCAGCCCCGCCACGACGTCATCGAGGGCGCGAGCCAGCGCGCTGACATCGGCGCCACCGCCCTGGGCGAGGTCGTCGCGTCCGCCACCGCCACCGCCGAGTGTCGTCGCGGCAGCCTTTGCCAGGGGGCCGGCCTTCACGCCGAGCGAGCGTGCCGCGTCGGTCGTGGCGACGATGACGACCGGTCGGTGATCGACCTCGCCTCCGAGAGCGACGACCGCAGCGTCGGAACCGAGTCGCTCGCGGACCTTCAGCGCGACGGCTCTGACGTCGTCAGCCGAGCCTGCGCGGCCGAGGTTGGCGGTGACGACCGACAGATCGCCCACACGACGAGCGCCGGCAACGAGGTCCGGAACCTGCTCGCTCAGAGCTTTCGCCTGCAGCGACGCGATCTTCTTCTCGGCTGCCTTGAGGTTCGCGGCGAGCTCGGCGATGCGCGCCGGCAGCTGATCTCGGGGGGTCTTCAGCGAAGAGGTCAGTTGTGAGACGATCGCTCGTTCGGCGGCGAGCTCACGGAACGCATCAGCGCCGACGAGCGCCTCGACACGACGATTGGCGGCGCCGACCGAGGATTCGCCCACGAGGTTGATGAGGCCAACTTCGGCGCTCGTCGCGACGTGGGTGCCACCACACAGCTCGCGCGACCACGGTCCGCCGATGTCGACCATCCGAACGGTGTCGCCGTACTTCTCCCCGAACAGGGCCATGGCGCCGAGCTCTTTGGCTTCGTCGAGCGCGAGGACACGCGTGGTGACCTGCAGATTGTCGCGCACGGCGTTGTTTGCGATCTCTTCGATCTCGGACTTCGTCTCGGGAGAAAGCGCCTGTGTCCAGGCGAAATCAAAACGTAGGTAGCCCGCGCGGTTCAGCGAGCCGGACTGCGTGGCTGATGACCCGAGCGTGTCGCGAAGGGCAGCATGAACGAGGTGGGTAGCCGAGTGCGCCTGTGCTGCCGCGCGACGGTTGGCGGCATCCACGATCGTGGTCGCAGCCAACCCGACAGCGACCTCGCCACTGGTCACCTCCACTGTGTGACTCACCAGGCCCGGCACAGGCTTTTGCACATCGATGACGTCGAGCTGATAGCCGGGACCGACGATGATCCCCTTGTCGGCAACCTGACCACCCGACTCCGCGTACAGTGCCGTCTCGGCGAGGATCACCTCAGCCACCTGACCGGTGGCGGCACGATCGACAGAGACCCCATCCACGAGCACACCCAGGATGCGGGACTCGGTCTCCAGATCGGTGTACCCCGTGAACGTCGTTTCGCCGAGGGCGCGGAACTCGCGGTAGATCGAATGATCGGCGATAGCGCGCTTGCGCGACTTCGCGTCGGCCTTGGCGCGCTGGCGCTGCTCGTGCATAAGCGAGTCGAACGCGGCCCGGTCCACAGACAGACCGGCCTCTTCGGCGATCTCGAGCGTGAGGTCGATCGGAAAACCGTAGGTGTCATGCAGCAGGAACGCCTCGGCGCCCGCGATCTCGGCCTTGCCCGAGCTCTTGGTCTCAGCTACGGCAAGATCAAGGATCGTCGAGCCAGCCGCGAGCGTACGAAGGAACGTCTCTTCCTCTGCGACGGCCGCGGACTCCAGCCGGTCGTAGTCGGTAGCGAGAGTCGGGTAGGCAGGAGCCATGGCATCCCGCGACGCGGCAAACAGTTCGCGGAACGTCGGCGCATCGACACCGAGCAGACGCATCGCACGAATCGTGCGGCGCATGAGGCGGCGAAGGATGTAGCCACGCCCCTCGTTCGAGGGGCGGACCCCGTCGGAGAGCAGCATGAGCGAAGAACGAACGTGATCGGCGACAACGCGGAATCGCACGTCATCCTCGTGGACGGCACCGTACGTGCGGCCCGACAGCGCGACGGCGAGATCGAGCACAGGGCGCACCTGATCGGTCTCGTACATGTTGTCGACGCCCTGCTTGATGAACGCGACCCGCTCTAGGCCCATGCCGGTGTCGATGTTCTTCTGCGGGAGCTCGCCCACCACATCGAAATCGACCTTGGACCGAACGTTGGTGATCGCGTACTGCATGAACACGAGGTTCCAGATCTCGGTGAACCGGCTGTCATCGACCGCTGGTCCCCCGTCCGGGCCATACGCCGGTCCGCGGTCGAAATAGATCTCGGAACAGGGCCCCGCGGGGCCCGGCTGACCGGTCGACCAATAGTTATCTTCCTTGCCGAAGCGCTGAATGCGCTCATCGGGAAGTCCGGCGATCTTCTTCCAGAGCCCGGCTGCCTCGTCATCGTCCTCGTACACGGTGACCCAGAGGTCGCGCTCGGCAAAGCCGAGGCCTCCGGCCGACTCGGGTGAGGTCAGCAGTTCCCAGGCATATTCGATGGCACCAGCTTTGAAGTAGTCGCCGAACGACCAGTTCCCCAGCATCTGAAAGAACGTTCCGTGGCGCGCGGTCTTACCGACCTCTTCGATGTCGTTGGTGCGGATGCACTTCTGCACGTCAGCAGCGCGAGGGTAGGGCGCAGGAACGACCCCGGTGAGGTAGGGAATGAAGGGCACCATGCCCGCGACGGTGAAAAGCAGTGACGGGTCGTCGGTGACCAGCGATGCGCTCGGAACGATGACGTGATCGTTCTTCTCGAAGTAGTCGAGGTAGCGCTGGGCGATCTCAGCGGTCTTCATCGGGTTTCCTTTGCACGGGTGAACGGCATCGCCCGGCCCGGGCAACGCACGCACGCAATGAGATCAGTCAGTGAGCTTCTTGGCGGCGTCTTTCGCTGCGTCGGCGGCATCGCCGGCAGCGTCCGTCACGGCCTCGGTCACGGTGTCAACCGCCGCGGATGCCGAGTCCACGGCGTCTTCGACGATCCCGACAATCCGAGCCTCCTGCTCACGGTAAGCATCCGCGATGCGGTCGGTGAACTGAGAGATACGGGCGTCTACCTCGGCCAGCAGTTCGTGTCCGCGCGGGTCTTTGTTGACGTAATGGGCGGCGACGAAACCCCCGGCAAGCCCCAACGCGAACCACAGCAGGTTTTTCATGCGCTCACTCCCTTTCCGCGACGGCGGCTCATCCCATCGTAGGCGAGAACAGCGAAGGGCGCCGGGTCTCCCCGACGCCCTTGCTCATGCGCCGCTTCGCGGCAGTACTACGCGCCGCTTAGCGCGCTGCGTAGTACTCAACGACGAGCTGAACGTCACAGACCACGGGCACCTCGGCGCGCTTGGGGCGGCGCACGAGACGGGCGTGGAGCTTGTCGAGCTCGACCTCGAGGTAGCCCGGAACCGGGGGCAGAACCTCTGCGTGTCCGCCTGCCGCGGCGACCTGGAACGGCTCGAGGCCTTCGCTCTTCGCCTTGACGTGGATCAGCTGGCCGGGTGCGACACGGAACGAGGGACGGTCGACCGTCTTGCCGTCGACGAGGATGTGGCGGTGCACAACGAGCTGACGGGCCTGCGCCGTGGTGCGGGCGAAGCCGGCACGAAGCACGAGGGCGTCCAGGCGCATCTCGAGCAGCTCGACCAGGTTCTCACCGGTCAGGCCGTCCTTGCGGCGTGCCTCGTTGAACGCGATGCGAAGCTGCTTCTCGCGGATGCCATACTGCTCGCGCAGACGCTGCTTCTCACGGAGGCGAACGGCGTAGTCGCTGTCGGCCTTGCGCTTGGTGCGGCCGTGCTCACCCGGCGCGTAGGGACGCTTCTCGAGGTAACGAGCAGCCTTGGGGGTCAGTGCGACGCCGAGGGCACGCGACATGCGCACCTTGCGGCGATCCTGGGACTTCGTAGGCACGAAGGATTCCTTCCGATGACATGGCCGCGTCTTTCGCGACTCATGGACGTATCCCGCACTCCACCTCGATTCGCACGTCGCAGCGCACCGAAGGGGTTTTACTCGAGTGAGGGGATATCCGAAAACTCGGTTTCGAACCGAACAAGTCTACCAGAGCGGTCAGTCGGCGCCGGAAGTTGCACCCGAGCCAGGTTCGTCAGGTCTGCCGAGGATGCGACGGATACGGCTCCACCGCGCCGCGATCTCCCGCTCCGCGCCGCGGACGGTAGGGCGATAGTAGCTACGGTCACGAAGTGCGTCGGGAAGATACTGCTGCGCAACCACCCCGCGCTCGTCGTCGTGGGGATAGCGGTAGCCCTTCCCATGGCCGAGTCGCGCAGCCCCCGGGTAGTGCGCATCACGCAGATGTGGCGGCACGCGACCGCCACCGCCCTGGCGTACGTCGGCGATCGCGGCATCGATAGCCAGATACGCGGCGTTGGACTTGGCCGTCGTTGCCAGGTACACCGTCGCCTCAGCGAGGGGAATGCGCCCCTCGGGGAATCCAATCAGTTGCACAGCATCCGCGGCCGCGACGGCAAGCGGAAGGGCCTGGGGATCTGCGAGCCCGATGTCCTCGGCGGCTGAGATGATCAGGCGGCGCGCGATGAAGCGAGGGTCCTCCCCCGCCTCGATCATGCGCGCGAGGTAGTGCAGCGCGGCATCCGGATCCGATCCGCGGATCGACTTGATGAACGCGCTGATCACGTCGTAGTGCTCGTCGCCCTGACGGTCATAGCGAAGGAGTGCGCGGTCGACAGCCTGCGCAACATGCTCGGCGGTGATCGTGCCAGTTGCCTCGTCAGCTTCCGGTTCTGCCAGAGATGCCGCAGCCTCGAGAGCTGTGAGCGCCCGGCGGGCATCCCCGGAAGCGAGCCGTACGAGGGCAGCGCGTGCCTCATCGGTGAGGGCAACGGCACCGGCAAGCCCGCGCGCATCGGACACCGCTCGATCGATGAGCCCAGCAAGATCGGCATCCGTCAGCGGCTGCAGGGTCAGCAGCAGAGACCGGGATAACAACGGCGAGACCACGGAAAAGGAGGGATTCTCGGTGGTTGCCGCGATCAAGACGACCCAGCCGTTCTCGACGCCCGGCAGCAGGGCATCCTGCTGCGCCTTCGTGAATCGGTGGATCTCGTCGAGGAAGAGGATCGTCGAGGTGCCATAGAGATCGCGCTGGGTGAGCGCATCCTGCATGACCTCGCGAACGTCTTTGACACCGGCGGTGACAGCCGAAAGTTCGACGAAGCGGCGACCTGATGAGCGCGCGACTGCCTGCGCGAGGGTGGTCTTGCCGGTGCCCGGGGGACCCCAAAGGATGACGGATGTCGCGGCTCGCGCACCACCGTCGGGGTCGGCAAGCACGACCAGCGGTGCGCCCGGTCGAAGCAGATGCTGCTGACCCGCCACCTCGGCGAGCGAGGTCGGTCTCATCCGCACCGGTAGCGGGGTCTGCCCGGAGAAGAGCCCCGCCGTAGTCGCCATAGGTCCCAGGCTAGCCGCGCGGCACGACATCCCTGCAGCATCGACTCCTGGTCGCGGCAGCGCTGCGTATTAGGCTTAAGCGTCCATCCCCCCGCAGGCGGCTTCGCCGCATTGAGGTGCCTTCCGTGTCAGACACAACTTCGTCCTCCACCCCAGTCGATCAGCCCTGGGGCCGCGTCGATGACGACGGCACGGTCTCGGTGCGCGAAGGCGACCAGTGGCGCGTCGTTGGCCAGTACCCCGACGGTACCGCCGAGGAGGCCCTGGCCTACTACGAGCGGAAGTTCGCCGATCTCGCATCGGAGGTCACGCTGCTGGAAGTTCGCCACCGCCGTGGCGGCGCCAGCGCCGCGGATCTGCGCGCGACAGCCGCAACCCTGAGCGGGAAGATTTCGGGAGCATCGGCCGTCGGTGACCTCGCAGCGCTGAGCGCCCGCGTCGATGCTCTCACTGCGTCGCTGACCGAAGCGAGCGCTGCCGAGGCTGCCCAGGCGCGCGAGGCGGTGGATGCCGCGATCGCCGAGCGCACGCAGCTCGTCGAACAGGCCGAGGCGATCGCCGCGCGGGACCCGAAGACCGTGCAGTGGAAGACCGCCTCGGCGGAGATGAGCTCCCTGTTCGACCAGTGGCAGTCGCACCAGCAGAACGGTCCTCACCTTCCCAAGTCGATCTCGCAATCGCTGTGGAAGAGATTCCGGGATGCGCGGGCAACCGTCGACAAGCACCGCCGAGAGTTCTATGCCGAGCTCGATGAGGCTCACAAGGCGGTACGCGAGCGCAAGAACCGGCTGGTTGAGCGCGCGGAGGCACTGGCGCCGCGCGGCGAAGACGGCATCGGCGCCTATCGTGACCTCCTGAACGAGTGGAAGGCTGCGGGCCGCGCCGGCAAGAAGGTCGATGACGCCCTCTGGGCACGGTTCAAGGCTGCAGGCGACGCGCTCTACTCGGCACGGGCGGGCCGCGAAGCCGCGGAGGTCGAGGCCTCGAAGGAGAAGATCGACGCGAAGCGCGAGCTCCTCGAGCGAGCTCGTCCCATTCTCGACATGGCGGATCTTGCCGCCGCACGCAGCGCTCTCACCGCCATTCAGCGATCGTGGGATGACATCGGTCGGGTCTTCCCCCGCGAGCAGGAACGCGCTCTCGACGATGAACTGCGCAAGATCGAGGTTTCGGTTCGCGCACGTGAGGATGCCGAGTGGACCCGCAACAACCCTGAGACGACGGCGCGCGCGAACGACATGACGCGCCAGCTCTACGACGCGATCGAGAAACTCGAGGCTGAGCTTGCCGACGCCACCGCCCGCAAGGATCAGCGCGCGATGAAGAAGGCGAGCGAGGCGCTCGACGCCCGGCGGGCATGGCTCCGCGCCCTCGAGGGCTGACCGGGACTTCTCCACAGACTGAGAAGAGCGCACCACCGACCGAGTCTGCCCCGGGCAGACTGCGGGGATGACCTCGCCGTTCCTGTACTTCGTTGACGAGCGTCTCTCGCTCGCTGAACTGTCGGCCGCGCGGCTCGACGGTCACCTCATCGAGGTGGACGCCGCGTATATGCCTGCCGACACCGTGGAAACACCGAGCGCGCGAGCTGCATCTCTCGGACGCTTGCTTCGCGACCTCATGGCGGCGACACACCTCTCGGCAGCTTGGGTGTACGGTGCCATCGGCGACCCGCCGGCTCGGCATACCGTGCAGCGAGCGGTGCCGCACCGCATCCACGGGGTCATCCATCGCCGGCTCCACTACCGCGACAGCTACCTCCCCGAGGCCGACCTCTGCCGCATCGGCGGGGTGCTCGTCACGACGCCGGCACGCACGGCTGCAGACCTTGCCCGCGTCGGCGACACCGACCACGGAGCAGCCCTCGACGGCTTCGCGCGAGATCCTGAGACCCTCCGGGCGGGGATCCGCTGGTTGGAGAACGCCGGCACGGTCCCACACAAAGTGCGGGCTCTCGAGATCCTGCGGGCCCGGGAAACTTACGAGGACGTCACGCGGTAGACGTCGTAGACGGCGTCGATGCGGCGAACAGCGTTAAGGACGCGGTCCAGGTGCACGATGTCACCCATCTCGAAGACGAAGCGGCTCAGGGCAAGGCGGTCGTTCGTCGTGGACACCGACGCTGACAGGATGTTCAGATGGTGCTCGCTGAGCACACGGGTCACGTCACTGAGCAGACCCGACCGGTCGAGAGCTTCGACCTGAATCTGCACGAGGAACACGCTCTTGGTCGTCGGTGCCCACTCGACCTCGATGAGACGCTCGGGGTCTGAGCGCAGCGAGGCCACGTTCGTGCAGTCTGCGCGGTGGACCGAGACGCCGCTCCCCCGCGTCACAAAGCCGAGGATCTCGTCGCCGGGAACCGGAGTACAGCACTTGGCGAGCTTGACCAGGATGTCGGGCGCGCCGCGCACGAGGACACCCGAGTCTCCTGCTCGCGGTTGTCGCGAGCGCCCCACGTGCGGGAGGTCGATTGGGCCCGTTGCGGTGTCGTTGGAGGCGCTGACCAGCGCCGTCACCTTCTCGATGACGGATTGGGTCGAGACATGGCCTTCGCCGACAGCTGCGTAGAGCGCGGAGACGTCTTCGTAGCGCAAACCGTGGGCGACCTCGCTCAGGGTGTCCTGATTCATGAGTCGCTGGAGCGGCAGGTTCTGGCGTCGCATCGCGCGCGCGATCGACTCCTTGCCCTGTTCGATCGCCTCTTCGCGCCGCTCCTTCGTGAACCACCCGCGGATCTTGCTGCGGGCCCTGGTGCTCTTGACGAAGCTCAACCAGTCTTGACTGGGTCCGGCATCCGGGTTCTTCGACGTGAACACCTCGACGACGTCGCCGCTCTTGAGCTCTGATTCGAGAGGTACGAGCCGCCCGTTGACCTTCGCGCCCATGGTGCGGTGACCGACTTCGGTGTGCACGGCGTACGCGAAGTCCACCGGGGTGGCCCCTGCTGGAAGCCCAATCACACGACCCTTGGGCGTGAAGACATAGACCTCTTTCGCCCCGATCTCGAACCGCAGTGAGTCGAGGAACTCCCCCGGGTCCGCGGTTTCTGCCTGCCAGTCCGATATCCGCGCGAGCCAGGCAAGATCCGCGTCGACGGCCTTGTCGTCGATCTTCCCGCCGGCCATCCGTTCCTTGTACTTCCAGTGCGCCGCCACACCGTACTCGGCCTGCTGGTGCATCTCATGGGTACGGATCTGGATTTCGACGGTGCGCCCCTCCGGGCCGATCACCGTCGTGTGCAGCGACTGATACAGGTTGAACTTCGGCGTCGCGATGTAGTCCTTGAAACGCCCTGGGAGCGGGGTCCACCGGGCGTGAATGGCACCCAGCACGGCGTAACAGTCCCGAACGGATGCCACAAGAATTCGGATGCCGATGAGGTCGTAGATGTCGTCGAACTCACGACCCCTCACCACCATCTTCTGGTACACGGAGTACAGCTGCTTGGGGCGGCCGAGCACGCGCCCTCGGATGCGGAGTTCACGTAGATCGGAGTCGACAGCGTCGATGACGTTCTGCAGGTACTTCTCACGCTGCGGCGTGCGCTGCTTCACCAGGCTCTCGATCTCGGCGTAGAGCTTCGGGTGCAGAACCGCGAACGAGAGGTCTTCCAGCTCCGACTTGATCGTCTGAATACCGAGGCGATGCGCGAGCGGCGCGTAGATCTCGAGGGTCTCCGTCGCCTTCTTCCGGGCCTTCTCGGGCGGGACGAAGCCCCAGGTTCGGGCGTTGTGCAACCGGTCAGCGAGTTTGATGAGCAGAACACGGATGTCGCGCGACATCGCAACGATCATCTTGCGTACGGTCTCGGCTTGCGCGCTCTCGCCGTACTTGACCTTGTCGAGCTTGGTCACACCGTCGACGAGCATGGCCACCTCGTCACCGAACTCGGCGGTGAGGGCGTCCAGCGAATAGCCAGTGTCTTCCACGGTGTCGTGCAGGAGAGCGGCGGCCACCGCCTTGGGCCCGAGTCCCAGATCAGCGAGGATCTGGGCTACCGCCAAGGGATGCGTGATGTACGGCTCGCCGCTTTGACGCTTCTGGCCCGCATGGGCGCGGTCCGCGATGGCGTACGCGCGCTCGATGATCGCCAGGTCACCCTTGGGATGGTGCGTGCGCACGGTGCGCAGGAGCTTCTCGACGTCATCGCGGCGCGCGGCTCGCGAGAAGATGCGCGGAACGAGCCGCAGCAGCGACGACGAGCCCGCGGGTACGCTCTGGGCGGGCGGGACGGTCTCGGTCACCCGATAGCCCTCCCTTCACTGGAGCCCATATCCTACGCCGCGGTTGAGGCGATCAGGCCGAAGCAACCGCCTGTTCGCGGGCAGCGAGTACGCGCTGATCGCGCTGGCGGATCGGTGCCTCGCCCTCGCGGAACAGCGAGAACAGCGGTGCCGCGACGAACAGTGTCGAATAGGCAGCCACGATGATCCCGACGAAGATCGACAGCGAGATATCGGTCAGCGTTTCAGCGCCGAGCCAGAACGCACCGATGAAGAGGATCGCGCCGACCGGCAGGATCGCCACGACCGTGGTGTTGATCGAGCGCACCAGTGTCTGATTGACAGCCAGGTTGACCGACTCGCCGAAGGTGCGACCAGATATCTCGCCGTCTTCGGAGGTGTTCTCGCGGACCTTGTCGAAAACGACTGTCGTGTCGTACAGCGAGTACGCGAGGATCGTGAGGAATCCGATGACTGCCGCGGGCGAGATCTCGAAGCCGAAGAGTGCGTACACCCCCACCGTGATCACCAGCACGTCGACGAGGCCGATGATCGCTGCCGCAGACATCTTCCAGGTGCGGAAGTAGAGCGCAAGGATGATGAAGGTCAGCGCGAGGAAGATCGCAAGACCCCACAGCGACTGGCGCGTGACATCCTGACCCCAGCTGGGGCCGATGAACGAGGTGGTCACCTCGCTTGCGTCGACGCTGTAAGCCTCGGCAAGCGCTGCCGCGACATCGCGCGTCTCGGCATCCGTCATCTGGTCCGTTTGGACACGAACGGTCTCAGCTCCGACGGTTGCGACCTTGGTCGTCGCGCCGGGCACGACGGACTGCACCGCTTGGGTCGCGATCAACTGATCGGGGTCGGTGACTCCCGAAACGGTGAACTGCGATCCACCGGTGAACTCGATCGAGAACTGAATGGGCCGGATGAAGGGCACGAGCGCTGAGCCGATCACGAGGACGGCCGCGATGATGAACCATAGGCGGCGCTTCCCGACGAACGGGAAGGAGGTCTTCCCGCTGTACAGGTCGTTTCCGAGCTGGTTGAGGGAGCGCATCAGGGGGTGTCCTCTCCCTCGGTGGTCTGGGTAGACCCGGATGTGCGGGATTCGGCGAGCTTACGCTCGGCGATCGTCTGGCGACGCGCGGCTTCGCCCCGCGATCGGGACGCCCGCTTCTCGGCTGCCGTCTTGGGCGTTACCACCGGCGCGCGGAACTGCGCGCGGCCCCGGTAGACCGCGCCGAGCGCGTCGGGATCGAGGCCAGACAACGGGTGGCCGGACGAGAAGAGTCGCGTTCGAGACAACAGCTGCATCACCGGGTGGGTGAACAGGATGAAGATGAGGACGTCGATCGCGGTAGTGAGCCCGAGGGTGAACGCAAAGCCCTTCACCGTCGCGTCAGCGAGGATGTAGAGCACGACCGCGGCAAGGATGTTGATCGATTTCGAGATGTAGATCGTGCGCTTGGCTCGCGACCACCCATCTTCGACGGCGCCCGTGATCGACTTGCCGTCGCGCAGTTCGTCTCGAATGCGTTCGAAGTAGACGATGAACGAGTCAGCGGTGAACCCGATCGACACGATCAGACCTGCGACACCCGCGAGCGAGAGCCGGAAGCCCATGCGCCAGCCGAGGATCAGCAGCATCACGTAGGTGAGAACTGCCATCACGACCAGCGATGCGATGATCACGAACCCGAGTGCGCGATAGACGATCAGCGAATAGACGGCGACCAGGGCAAGGCCGATGAGACCGGCGATCAGACCGATCTGCAGTTGCTGCGACCCGAGGGTTGCCGAAATCGTGTCGGAGCTCACGACGGCGAAACTCAGCGGCAGCGCGCCGTATTTGAGCTGGTCAGCCAGAACCTTCGCGGTCTCCTGGGTGAAGGTGCCGCTGATGCTCGGCTGACCGTCAAGGATGACGCCGTTCATCGACGGCGCAGTGAGCACATAACCGTCGAGGACGAACGCGAACTGGTTGAGTGGCGGCGTTGCACCGTACAGTCTCTGGCTGATCTGACCGAACGTGTCGGTTCCCGCTTCGTCGAAACGGAGGTTCACGACCCACTGTCCAGAGGTCTGCTCAAGGCCGCTTGTCGCATCCACAATCGACGAGCCGTCGAGCTCTACCGGCCCGAGGATGTACTTGACCGTCCCGTTGGCATCACAGGTGATGAGCGGCTCGTCGGTCGGCGCGTTTGCGGGGTCATTGGCCGGATCAGCACAGTTATATGCGAGGAACTCGGCCTGGAGCGCAGGAGTGATCCACGCGGGGTCGCTGCCGTTGGTGGGCTCCACCGTGGGCGTGGATTCGAGCGTCGGATCCGGCGTGGGGTACGGCGTGGACTGGCCATCGTCGCCGACGAAGCTCGTCGCGGGCGATCCGGAGTAAAGGACAGCGCGCAGCTGCAACTGCGCTGAGGCCTCAATGCGTTGCCGTGTCTCTTCGTCAGCCTGACCAGGGATCTGGACGACGATGTTCTTGCCACCTTCTGTGGTGACGTCGGCTTCGCCGACACCGGATGCGTCGACACGCTGCCGGATGATCGTTACGGCCTGATTCATCTGCTCGGCCGACGGATTCGTCCCGTCTGCAGTCTGCGCTTCGAGGATGATCTGGGTGCCACCCTGAAGGTCGAGAGCGAGCTCGGGGGTCCACGAACTCGCGTTGAAGACGTAGACGCCGAGGGCGTTGATGCCGAACAGTACCGCCGTGATCGTCAGCAGGCCGGTGAGGGCCCGCCAGGCACGGCGAACAGGAGTGGATGCGGCCACGGGATGCTTTCGAGAAGATCAGGCGTTGGGCTTGGCGTCGCCGTCACGCCCGTCGGCGTCGGTTTCGGCTGCCGGCTCCGCGTCGGGTCTCACCGCATCCGACGACTCGCCGTCGTGGGTCTCGTGATAGTTGTCGACGATGTCATCGAACCCGTCATCGGTTTCGTCCTCGACCTCGTCAGCGGGAGTGATGACCCGCAGAATGGCCTGGCTGTGAACCTTGATGTCGACGCCGGGTGCGATCTCGACCACTGCGGGCTGGTCGAGATTGTCGGGGTCGAACTCCACGATCGTGCCGTAGAGGCCGCCCTGCAGCAGCACTTCGGCGCCGGGAACGGTCTGGCGAGCCTTCTGTGCCTGCTCCTCGCGCTGCTTCTTCATGCGGCGACTGGAGTTCCAGAACATGAACACCAGGAGGGCGCCCAGCAGGATGAGCAGACCGTAGTTGAGGAAGAAATCCTGGAAGTTCATGAAGAGGGGCGCCTTTCGGGTGCGGCCGCGCAGACGTCGGGCCGCGTGGGGGTCAAAGCCTCCAGGAATTATAGGTCATCGAATCTCAGCGTCTGATCGGCATGACGCACGCCGAGGTGCGCGTAGGCGTCGGGAGTTGCCACGCGCCCGCGCGGCGTACGCCCCATGAATCCGATCCGCACGAGGTAGGGCTCGATGACGGACTCGATGGTGTCTGCTTCTTCGCCGACCGTCACTGCGAGCGTGTTGAGTCCGACCGGCCCGCCGTGGAATCGGCGTACGAGGGCCTCCAGGACGGCCCGATCAAGTCGGTCGAGCCCGATCGCATCGACGTCGTAGAGGTCCAGGGCTGCATCGACGGATGCCGCGGTGGCGCTCCCCCCGTGGACCACGACGTAGTCGCGGACTCGTCGCAGCAGGCGGTTGGCGATGCGCGGGGTCCCGCGCGATCGCCGGGCGATCTCGGCACGGGATTCTGCTGGCAGCGGAACATCAAGCATCCGTGCCGAGCGCTCAAGGACGCGTTCGAGCTCCTCGGGCTCGTAATACTCGAGGTGTGCGGTGAAACCGAACCGATCGCGCAACGGGTTCGGGAGCAGGCCCGCGCGCGTGGTCGCGCCTACGAGCGTGAACGGGGCAAGATCGAGCGGGATGCTCGTCGCGCCGGCTCCCTTGCCGACCATGATGTCGATCCGGAAATCCTCCATCGCGAGGTAGAGCATCTCTTCGGCAGAGCGCGCCATGCGGTGGATCTCATCGATAAAGAGCACTTCACCGGGAGTCAGGCTTGAGAGCAGCGCCGCGAGATCGCCGGCGTGCTGGATCGCCGGTCCACTCGACATTCGAAGCGGTCGCGCGCTCTCGTGGGCAACGATCATGGCCAGCGTCGTCTTACCCAGGCCCGGCGGTCCGGCCAGCAGAATGTGTTCGGCGGGGCGCTCCTGGAGGCGGGCTGCGTCGAGGAGGAGCTGGAGTTGTCCCCGCACTTTCGTCTGCCCAACGAACTCCGCGAGGGATGCCGGCCGGAGCGCCCCCTCGATCGCGAGCTCTGACTCATCCTTCGAGGGTGTGGGGTCGGTCAGATCATCCACGCAGGGGCTCCTTTCGCGCCGGGCCGAGTTCAGCCAGTGCTCGACGCAGCAGGTCCTGCACGGATGCCTCTGCCGCGGCATCCTCCAGAACAGTGGCTGCCACCTCGGCGGCGTGGCGTTCGGGCCATCCCAGTCCGGTCAACGCTGCGGTTACTGCATCGGCCCGATTATCGGTGACGGATGCCGCGCGCGAGGCTACGGCGGGGGCGATGACCTTCCCTGTCAAGTGCAGCACGATCAGCTTGGCTGTCTTCGGGCCGATCCCCGATACCCGCCGGAACGGCGCGTCGTCTTCGGCAGCGACGGCGGTGGCGATCTGGTCGACGGACATGGCGCTGAGCACGCCCAGTGCGGACTTGGGGCCCACGCCGGTGACTCCGACGAGCAGGAGGAACGTCGTCAACTCGTCGCGGGTCTCGAAGCCAACGAGACTCAAGGCGTCTTCCCGCACGATCAACGACGTGTGCAGAAACAGCGGCTCGCCCACGTGCGCCGAGCGGGCGACATCGGGCGTCACGGCGACGGTGAGTCCTACTCCCCCGACCTCGACCACTACCGAGTCCAGATCGGCGTAGCCGACGATGCCCCGCACAGACGAAATCATCGTGCTCCTTCCGTTCGGCGCAGCCCGCGCCTCAGAGCAGGCTATGCGGCGGATCGGACATTTGTTCGAGCGACACGCTCAGACCCGAGTGCGCCGTTCAGCATCCCGCCAGGCCTGCTGGGCCTTGGTCAACGAGCCACCAGTTGCCGCCCCCGCCCGCGGAGCACCCCGCCACGCGTGGCAGAGAGCGAGCGCCAGGGCGTCGGCGGCGTCTGCAGGTTGCGGGAGGACATCAAGCCTCAGGATGCGCGCCACCATCGTCTGGACTTGGCGTTTATCAGCGCTGCCGTAGCCGGTGATCGCGGCCTTGACCTCGGTTGGCGTGTGCGTAGCCGCTGGAAGACCCCGCTCGCCCGCAAGCATCAGCGCAATGCCGCTGGCCTGAGCGGTACCCATGACCGTGCTCCGGTTCTGCTGGGCGAACACCCGCTCGACTGCCACGACATCCGGCCGATGCAGATCGAGGATCTCTCGGATGCCGGACGCGATGCCCGCGAGACGGCGCTCGATGGCGAGGTCGGCATCCGTCCTGATCACGCCGACATGCACGAGGACGGCCGAGCGGTCGGCAGCGACATCCACGACACCCACGCCGCAGCGGGTGAGACCGGGGTCGATTCCGAGCACACGAACAGTCGCCACTCGGCAACGCTAGGCGCGACGAGCGGCGGTGCCCAGAAGGCGCGCCCTATTCGTCGTTCTCGAGTTCGGCCTGCACCTCGGCGCTCAGGTCGAAGTTGCTGTAGACGTTCTGGACGTCGTCGCTGTCTTCGAGAGCATCGATGAGGCGGAAGACCTTGCGCGCAGTATCGGCGTCGACCTCGACCTTGAGAGAGGGGACGAACTCGACATCCGCCGATTCGTAATCCAGCCCCGCCTCCTGCAGTGCCGAGCGCACCGCGACGAGGTCGGATGCCTCGGTGATGACTTCGAACCCCTGCGCGTGCGGCTCGATCTCCTCGGCGCCAGCCTCGAGAGCTGCCAGCATGACGTCGTCTTCTGTGGTGCCCTCGCCGGAGACGACGATGACACCCTTGCGGTGGAAGTTGTAGGCGACCGACCCGGGGTCAGCCAGCGTTCCCCCGTTGCGCGAGAGCGCGGTGCGCACCTCCGCGGCAGCGCGGTTCTTGTTGTCGGTCAAACACTCGATCATGAGCGCGACGCCGTTGGGTCCGTAGCCTTCGTAGAGGATCGTCAGATACTCGACCGAGTCGCCGGAGATTCCCGCGCCGCGCTTGATCGCGCGATCGATGTTGTCGTTGGGAACCGACGTCTTCTTCGCCTTCTGTACTGCGTCGTACAGCGTCGGGTTACCCGAGAGATCGGCACCGCCGAGCTTGGCTGCGACTTCGATGTTCTTGATGAGTTTGGCGAACGACTTCGCACGACGCGCGTCAATGACGGCCTTCTTGTGCTTGGTCGTCGCCCACTTGGAGTGGCCGGACATGCGCTCGATTCTATCGGCCGCGCGACGCGGGAATCGTCAGGCTGCCGCGCGCACGGCTTGCAGGAACAGCTCGTGGAAGCGGGTCTCACCGGTCACCTCAGGGTGGAACGAGGTTCCGAGCAGCGCACCTTGACGGACGGCGACCACCCGGCCATCGTCGAGGGATGCCACCACCTCGGCGCGCTCCCCCACCTGCTCGACCAGCGGCGCGCGGATGAAGACAGCGTGGACGCTCTGATCGTCGAAAGCCGGGACGACGAGATCGGTTTCGAACGAGTCCACCTGGCTCCCGAACGCGTTGCGGCGAACGACCACGTCAAGGCCTCCGAATGTCTGCTGGCCCTCGATTCCATCAACGATGGAATCGGCCAACAGGATGAGGCCAGCACACGTGCCGTACATCGGCATTCCGGCCTCGCGAGCGGCCATGATGGGCTCGCGCATCCCGAACGCCCGCGAGAGCTTGTCGATCACGCTGGACTCCCCGCCGGGGATGACGAGCCCGTCGACCGCGGCGAGTTCCTCGGGGCGACGCACGAGCGAGACTTCGACCTCCAGGGACCGCAGCACGGCCACGTGCTCGCGCACGTCCCCCTGGAGGGCGAGAACACCGACGTGCGGACGGGTCGTGCTCACCAGCCCCGCTCGGCCAGTCGATGCGGTGCCGGAAGGTCAGCGACGTTGATGCCGACCATCGCCTCACCGAGGCCGCGCGACACATCGGCAATGACCTTCGCGTCGTCGTAGAAGGTTGTCGCCTTCACGATCGCCGCCGCGCGCTGCGCCGGGTTCCCGGACTTGAAGATGCCCGATCCGACGAAGACTCCATCGGCGCCGAGCTGCATCATCATGGCGGCATCCGCTGGCGTTGCAACACCCCCCGCGACGAAGAGCACGACCGGCAGTGTTCCGGTCTCGGCGATCTCGGCGACGAGCTCGTACGGGGCCTGAAGATCCTTGGCAGCGACGTACAGCTCGTCCTTGGAGAGAGCTCCGAGCGCCGCGATCTCGCCCTTGATCTTGCGGATGTGCTTCATCGCCTCGGAAACGTCACCGGTGCCGGCCTCGCCCTTCGAGCGGATCATCGCGGCGCCCTCGTTGATGCGTCGCAGGGCCTCACCGAGGTTCGTGGCGCCGCAGACGAACGGCACCGTGAAACCCCACTTGTCGATGTGGTTGACGTAGTCGGCGGGCGAGAGGACTTCGGACTCGTCGATGTAGTCCACGCCGAGTTCCTGCAGTACCTGAGCCTCGACGAAGTGGCCGATGCGGGCCTTGGCCATGACCGGGATCGAGACCGCCTCGATGATGCCGTCGATCATGTCGGGGTCGCTCATGCGCGAGACACCACCCTGGGCGCGGATGTCGGCGGGCACCCGCTCGAGCGCCATCACCGCGACAGCGCCAGCATCCTCGGCGATCTTCGCCTGGTCGGGCGTGACGACGTCCATGATGACGCCGCCCTTGAGCATTTCGGCGAGACCCCGCTTGACGCGAGACGAACCGGTGGTGGATGCGGACACGAGGACCCTTTCGTCTTGACCTATGCCAAAACCTAGCATGTCCCACCGCTTAGACTCTTCGAGATGACTGCTCTCGATGCTCAACCGGCTATCGCCGGCTCCACGGCGACCGACATCGCCGAGAGCGTTCGAGGCCTTGTCGAACGGGGCATGCTCACTCCCGGAGATGCTCTCCCCCCGGTCCGTGCCCTTGCCGAGCGTCTCGGCGTGAATCGCAATACCGTCGTTGCCGCCTATCGGCACCTCGCGCAGGCGGGCACCGTCGTGACGCGGGGCCGGGGCGGCACGCTCATCGCCGGATCGCCCCGGATGCCGCAAGAAGGGTTCTCTTCCGGAACCGTGCTGCGGGACCTCGGCACCGGCAACCCGGATGCCGCACTGATCCCTGATCCTGCTCGGGTACTCGCCCGCGTCATCGGCCGACCCGTGCTGTACGGGGAGCCGGTCATCGACCGCGACTTCGAGTCGTGGGCCACCGAATGGATGCGCGAGGCGATGGTCGATCAGCCCGAGCTGCAGTTGACGATCACGGGCGGCGCCTCAGACGCGATCGAACGGCTGCTCGGCCAATCCCTCACTCGTGACGATGCCGTCGCGGTCGAAGATCCGTGCTTCTTGTCGACGATGAACATCCTGCGGTTGGGTGGATACCGGGCGGTGCCGGTTCCCGTCGACGACGAGGGCATGACAGTCGCGGGGCTCCGTGCGGCCCTGGATGCCGGGGTGCGCGCCATCGTGAGTACCCCGCGCGCGCAGAATCCCACGGGCGCCAGCCTGTCGGCCCGGCGGGCAGCGGCGCTGCGTGCCGAGTTGGCCGAGCATCCGTACGTTCTCGTCGTGGAGGACGACCACTTCTCGCTGCTCTCCGAGCGCCCCTTCCACACGATCGTCGGACCCGATCACGAACGCTGGGCTCTCGTCCGATCCGTGTCGAAGTTCCTGGGTCCTGACATGTGTCTGGCGGTCGCCGCGTCGGATCCCGACACGGCGGCGCGCCTCGCGTTGCGTCTGAGCCCCGGAACAACGTGGGTGAGCCATCTGCTGCAGCGCCTGGCTCACGCGCTGCTCACCGATGATGCCGTGCGAGACGACATCCGGCGGGCGGGAGAGCACTACGCCGAACGCAACGCCGCAGTTGCCGCGCTGCTGCAGGATGCCGGTGTTCCGGCGCACGCGGCCGACGGTCTCAACCTCTGGGTGCCGCTGGGGGTACCTGCCCGTGCGGTCGGCGAGTACCTCATGCGGCGCGGGTGGCTCGCGCGCTCAGGCGAAGAGTTCGTGCTTGCCGGGGAGGATGCCGCGCAGCACCTGCGCCTGACCGTTCACGACCTCACGGATGCCGAGGCGACGCGCCTGGCATCCGACCTGTCAGCCGCTATCGACGCGGCCCGTTCCACGAAAGCAGGCCAGCCCTCATGAAGATCCTCTCGATCCAGTCCGCCGTCGCCTACGGCCACGTCGGCAACTCTGCAGCGGTGTTCCCCCTGCAGCGCATCGGCGTCGAGGTCCTGCCGGTGTACACCGTGAACTTCTCCAACCACACCGGGTACGGCGCGTGGCGCGGACCGCTGATCTCCCCCGCCGACGTTGCGGAGGTACTCACTGGTATCGAAGAACGCGGCGTCTTTCCGCAGATCGATGCGGTGCTGTCGGGCTACCAGGGGTCGGAAGGGATCGGCGACGTCATCCTTGATGCCGTCGCGCGGGTGAAAGCTGCCAATCCTGCTGCGGTCTATGCCTGTGATCCGGTCATGGGCAACGCAAAGTCAGGGTGCTTCGTCGCACCCGCGATCCCGGTGCTGCTGCGCGAGCGTGTGGTTCCGGCTGCCGACATCATCACCCCAAACCAGTTCGAGTTGGGCATCCTGACGGGAACGGAACCGGCAGATCTCGAGTCCACGCTGGTCTCGGTCGATCTCGCCCGCGACATGGGTCCGCGCACGGTCCTGGTCACCAGTGTCGAACGTCCGAACGCTCCTGAGGGAACGATCGAGATGCTCGCCGTCACCGACGATGGCGCGTGGATCGTGCAGACGCCGCGAATCCCGATGAAGGCGAACGGCTCCGGTGACGTGACCGCCGCGCTGTTCACCGCCCACTATGGCGCGACAGGGGATGCAGCGCTCGCTCTGGCTCGGACCGTGTCGAGCGTGTTCGACCTGTTGCAGAACACCTACGACTCGGGCGAGCGGGAACTGCAGCTCATCGAATCGCAGGAGGCTTACGCCCACCCGCGGATGCAGTTCGAGGTTGTGCGCGTGCGCTGACCTCTCAGTCAGTCGGTCAGCCAGGCTGCTGCGAGCGTCTCGCGCACATCACCCAACAACTGAGGCAGCGCCTTGGTGCGCGCAATGATCGGAAAGAAGTTCGCGTCGGATGCCCATCGCGGGACGACGTGCTGGTGCAGGTGCTCGTCGACACCCGCGCCCGCCACCGCCCCCTGGTTCATCCCGATATTGAAACCATCGCACCGCGAAACGGCGCGAAGCACACGCATCGCCGTCTGCGTAAGCTCGGCGATCTCCTGAGTCTCCTCGGCCGTCGCCTGATCGTACGTTGCGGTGTGGCGGTACGGGCACACCAGCAGGTGACCGGAGTTGTAGGGAAAGAGATTCAGCAGAACGTATGCGCTCTTGCCGCGGTGGACGATGAGTCCATCGGCATCCGTCTTGCCCGGTGCCGCGCAAAACGGGCACGCCGCGCGCATCGCGTCGGCTCCGGCCTGGATATACGCCATCCGGTGCGGAGTCCAGAGGCGCTGGAAGCCGTCGGGCACTCCCGCGAACTCAGATGAGGGCACGGTCTCTGACTCGGATGCCGCGGCATCCGTCATGCCAGGTCCTCAGCGGTGTCCACGAGAGTGCGCTCGGCGATCGCCGTCAGGATGCGCTCGATCGCATCGTCGACGGGGATGCCATTGGTCTGCGTCCCGTCGCGGAAGCGGAACGAGACTGTCCCTGCGGAGCGGTCCTGCTCCCCCGCGATCAGCTGGATCGGCA
Organism: Microbacterium schleiferi; assembly: GCF_038150145.1. Lineage (GTDB taxonomy): Bacteria > Actinomycetota > Actinomycetes > Actinomycetales > Microbacteriaceae > Microbacterium > Microbacterium schleiferi_B. The sequence goes on along the minus strand of NZ_JBBWSA010000006.1, from coordinate 80,668 downwards.
CCTTCTGCGTCGTGTGTGTCCGGATCTTCTTCTGCATCCGGTCATCGGAGTGATCGACCTCGGCCCGCACCCCGCGCGCGCGCAGGCGCGCCACGATCTCATCGAGGTAGCCGCCGTATTCTTCGGCGACCGGGATGGCGACGACCTGCGTCGGCGAGAGCCATACCGGGAACGCCCCTGCGTAGTGCTCGAGCAGGATCGCGAAGAAGCGCTCGATCGAACCGAAGAGGGCGCGGTGGATCATGATCGGGCGGTGCTTCTCACCGTCAGGGCCCGTGTACTCGAGCCCGAATCTCTCAGGCAGGTTCGGGTCGACCTGAACGGTCGAGAGTTGCCAGGTACGACCGATCGCGTCTTTTGTCTTGAGGTCGATCTTCGGCCCATAGAACGCTGCTTCACCCGGCACCTCGGTGAGCTTGAGACCTGATGCCACGGCGACATTACGTAGGGCGTTGGTCGAATACTCCCAGAACTCGTCGCTGCCGATCCACTTCGACTTCTCGTCGTCACGCATCGACAACTCCAGTTCGAAGTCGTCGAGCCCAAAATCACGCAGCATTGAGATCACGAACTCGAGCACGCGTGTCGCCTCGGTTTCGAGCTGTTCGGGAGTCACGAACAGGTGTGAATCGTCCTGCGTGAATCCGCGCACACGCGTGAGTCCGTGGAGGGCTCCGGAAAGCTCGTTGCGGTAGACGGTGCCGTTCTCTGCCAAGCGCATCGGTAGGTCGCGGTAGCTGCGTGCACGTTCCTTGTAGATCAGGATGTGCATCGGGCAGTTCATGGGCTTGAGGTAGTAGTCCTGGCCCTTCTTGGTGACGTGGCCGTCGGCGTCCCGTTCCTCATCCATGACGATCGGCGGGAACATGCCGTCCCGGTAAGTCACGAGGTGGTTCGAGGTGATGAAGAGGTCCTCTTTGGAGATGTGAGGCGTGTACACGTAGGTGTACCCGCCCTCGACGTGGCGGCGCCGCGCGTGCTGCTCCATCTCACCCCGCACGATGCCACCCTTGGGGTGCCACACCGAGAGACCCGAGCCGATTTCGTCGGGGAACGAGAACAGATCGAGTTCCTTGCCGAGCTTCCGATGGTCGCGCTTTGCTGCTTCTTCGAGTCGGTGCTGGTAGGCGCGAAGCTCGTCCTTGGTCGGCCACGCGGTGCCGTAGATGCGCTGCAGCTGCGGGTTCTTCTCGCTGCCCCGCCAGTAGGCGCCGGCGATCCGGGTCAGGTCCCAGCCGTTGCCGATCATTCGTGTGCCGGGCACGTGCGGGCCGCGGCAGAGGTCCTTCCAGACCGTCTCGCCGTCGCGGGTCACGTTGTCGTAGATCGTCAGTTCCGCACCGCCGACCTCGACCGAGGCGCCCTCGGCAGCATCCGCACCGCCGCCCTTGAGGCCGATGAGCTCGAGTTTGAACGGCTCGTCGGCAAGCTCTGCGCGCGCTTCGTCTTCGGTGACAACGCGACGGGTGAAGCGCTGACCCTCGCGGACAATGCGCTCCATCTCCTTCTTGATGGCTTTGAGGTCTTCGGGCGTGAAAGGCTCGTCGACGCCGAAGTCGTAGTAGAAGCCGTCGGTGATCGGAGGTCCGATCCCGAGGTTCGCCTGCGGACGAATCCGCTGCACGGCCTGGGCGAGCACATGCGCGGTGGAGTGGCGAAGGATGTCGAGCCCGTCGGGGCTGTCGATCGTCACCGGCTCCACCGTGTCCTCAGCGGTCACAACCGTCGCGAGATCCCGCAAGGTGCCGTTGACCCGTAGGGCCACGACAGAGCGGTCGGGGAAGAGAGCGAAGCCGTCGGCGGGATAGGCCACGTCAGACGGGACGAGCGGTTGTGTCACAGCGAACTCCTGGGCGATGTCAGTCTCAAGGCTACCGAGCCGATCGGGGGCGTCGGACCAGAGCGATCACATGATCTGCCCGATGTACGAGTACTTGACGAACACCTCGGGCGCGAGTCCCGCCTCCGCGAGCACTCCCTGCACGGCAGCCATCATGTAGCGCGAGTCCCATCCCATGTACAGGTGGTGGTCGGCATCCAAGCTGTCCCAGTCACCGTTCCATGCGCGATCGTTGTAGACGGGCCCACCTCGCCGGGAGCAGTACGCGATGACGGCATCGCGTCGATCTGCCCACAGTCGCTTGAAGATGCGATTGAAGAGGTACTTGATGTCGGGAACTTCCCAGTGCTCACCGACGTATTCCACGTAGGAGAACTCGCGCTCCCAGCCACGTGGCCAGCCACGCCGCGGGATCGCGTCGAGGATGGGGGTCAAGCCGTCGTCGTCGATGACGAGCGGCCCCCGGCGCCGCCAGAGGGTCATCAGCTGCTGAGCGAGTCCCGCGGACCGAGCGCTGATCGCGCCGGTCCCCCACGTTTCGATGGACTCCAGCTGCCGCGTCAGGGTGATCGAGCTCTTCCCGTAGAGATTGCGCTTAACGGGGAAGTCGGCGTCGAAGACCTGAGCCGCGAGTGCCTCCTCCAGCAGCGTGAGGTTTCCCAGGGTCGCGGCCAGGGCACGATGACTGTTCTGTTCGTCCTCGCTGTAGTCCTTCCACCGTCGCCCATCGCCACCGGTCCAGTCATCCGACGGCGCGGGCGGGAAGACGTGGTCGACGACGAGGTCATCCTGCGCCGGATCGTTGTCGGCCAGCCGGGACAGGACATACTCCGGATGCGGCAGGGGGCTGTGCTTCAGCGCAACGCGAACACGGTCATCCGACGGAATCAGGCGCGAGATTGCCGCGACGAGCGAGTCGATGCCGTCTCGGGATGCGCGCACGAGGCGGGCAACGAGGTGCTCCGAGCCCACGCCGACGACATCGCGGCGCAAGAGGAGCGACTGCAGGTCGTCGAGCACGTCGAGGAGATCGTCACGTCGGACCTCGCCGCTGCGGTGTCGCGCGTACAGCGACATGACCAACGGGTACATCCCGCGGCCGAACGTATTAAGGTAGTGCAGACGCACCCGGATATCGGCATCCGGCTCACCCATGGGGTCAAGCAGCGTCGCGTAGAGCTGGGCGAAGGATCTCCACTGCTCCGCCTGAGTTCGAAGCGCCGCGGGGTCGAGTCGAGGGAAAAGAGCCCGGAAGACGTCGTAAACACCGCGACCCGACGCGGTTGCGGCAACCTCGCGTCCGCCGACCATGACGAGGTAATGGGCCCAGAACGAGGCGATGTGCTCGCCGGTGCTGCGCTCAATGGCAGCCCAGTAGTCGTCCTCGATGACCAGCTGCTCGGCGTGCGAGAGTCCCATGAGCACGTAGTTGTGAATCAGTTCATGGTCGCGCAGGGGCTCGCCCGTCGAGTTCAGGCTCTCGAAAATCTGCTGCGCATTGGCGCCGGTGCCCAGCGATATGGCGACGTGTTCCAGCCGCTGAAGTCCGCGCCACACCCGGGCGACATCATCGGCGGCGATTTGACTACGAAAGAACGCGTAGTTGTCCGCGAACCGCGAGGGCGCAGGCGCTCCATCCGGAGCTCCGACGACCACGTCGCGAAACGGACCCGCCCACTCACGGTGTGGGCGGAGCTTGGTGTCACCGGTCGCATGGTGGATGAGCACCCGCTCCAGCTCGGTAGCAAGTTTCGCGTCTTCGTCACGGATGGTGTGAAACAGGGCGGCTACCAGAAGCATCAGTGTCGTGATGCGTTGCTGCCCGTCGATGAGCACCCATTCCTCCGTATTTTCGGCTGAGCCGCGGCCCGCCGAATCGGAGGCGCTGAGGATCGACCCGATGAAGTGCATCTGGTCGTCATCCCGATCGGCCACGGCACGGATGTCGCTCAGCAGCTGTTCGCAGCCCCCGATGTCCCACCGGTATTGCCGCTGATACACCGGAACGACGATCGTTGCCTGCGCCGACGCCAGCCACGCGACCGTGTTCACAGCGTGAGCGCGGATGTTTGTCGCAGTGATCATCGAGTGTCTCCTCCGGCTGCGTGGATGACCCCGTCGAGTCTAATAATCACGGCGCGGATGCCCAGGTTCCCGCGCAGGGCCGGAGGTAGGGTTACCTAAGTTGGGCCTGTAAAAACGCGCTGGCTCACCGACCGAAAGGCACAGACCCTATGGGTTACATCAAGAGCGCCGCTCTCGACGAGACTGGCTTTGTCGTCCTCGACAGTTACAACGAGCCCGTCGATCCGAAGGAATGGCTCGACATCGAGTATGTGGACTGGAAGTCCTCGGGTGACACCCGATTCGCTCCCCTCGCCTCGGCCAAGGGCGAGATTGAGTGCAACGGCTTCTGGAATCACCAGCCGCCCCGCACCGACAAGGACGGCGTCTGGATCGACTCGCAGACAGAACTTGCTCCCACTCTCACTGCGCGGGCGAAGGAGCCGGGCGCGAACGTCGGACGTTGCCGCATCATCGAACTGCAGCCGAATTCGTACGCCGACTGCCTGTACAACCTGCACCAGGACGACAACAACCGCCTCAACCCCGACGGTACCGGCTGGGTCGTTCGTGGCTTCTTCAATCTGACTGACGACAAGGACAGCTACTTCGTCCTGCGAGAGAACCGCACCGACCCGAGCATCGAGTACCGCATTGCTCTTCCGGCTGGCGCGCAGCTGATCGTCGACACGCAGCGCCTCTGGCACGCCGTCCACCATCAGGGCGACAAGCCGCGCTACTGCCTCATCACCTCGTGGACATCGGGCCCCGAGCTCGACGCCTACATCGAGAAGTACCACGGCAAGCCCACCACCGAGTACTACCCGGTCTCGGAGGAGATTCGCGAGGCCGGCCAGGCCGAGCAGGCGCGCCGAGATGCAGCGCGTGCCGCGTACTACGCAGCAAAGGGCCAGAAGGAGAAGCTCGCGATGAGCGAGGCCTGACCCCCAGCGCTTCGACGGCCCCCATCCGATGAAGGGTGGGGGCCGTCGTCGTCTCTGTGGATCTTCGCTGGCATCCGCCGGTCAGGTTCCGGTCGCGACAGGGAGGAACGAGAAAACCCCCGGAATTCCGGGGGTTTCGTGGTGCGCGATACTGGGATCGAATCTGTAAACACGCAACTGGGTTGAGCCGCGTCTTTACGGCATTCCGCCGCAGTATGGTGCGGATGTCTCGGCATCGTGTTAAGGTCACTGGAAGACGCAAGTGGACACGGCCGGACATGAGATATTGCACGGTATTGCACGAAGGGCTCCCAGTATGGACACTCTCACCCTCCGCAACGTGGCCGGCGAGACCCGCGATGTCATCGTGCACGCCCACCGACACGGCAGGTTCGCCACCTGGTACGACCGCGTGCACGACGTCGAGCTGTACCCCAGCGCGTGGCGGTCGCTCGGCTGGGAGCCGTGGGCATATGCGACGGTGGACGCGTAGTGCCTGCGAAGAACCGGAAACGACGCGAGTCGTTCGGTGCTATCCGCAAGCTCCCCTCGGGCCGTTATCAGGCGTCCTACGTCGGCCCTGACGGTGAGCGGTACACGGCTCCATCGACGTTCACCGCTATCGAGGACGCCCGCGCGTGGCTCGCCCGTCGCCGGATCGAGATTGCAGACGATCAATGGACGCAGCACACCGCTCAGGCGTCCGCTGGGGCTGGGAAGGGTCGCGCGACGACGTTTGCTGAGTACGCCGAGCAGTGGGTAGCGACCCGGACCAATCGACACGGCGACCACCTCCGTCCCCGGACAGCGGCTGAGTACCGTCGCCTGATTGCTGGCCCTCTCAAAGACTTTGGGCCGCTTCGGCTCACCGCGATCGGACCCGAAGCCGTTCGGGCCTGGTACTCCGGCCTGATCGCCGCCGGCACCAAGACGCAAGCCGCACGAGCATACGAGTTGCTCAAGGCCGTGTTGGCGACAGCGGTCGACGACGGGCGGCTGAAGGTGAATCCGTGTCAGATCCGCGGCGGTGCGTCCGCGACGACAGGCAAGAAGGTGGAACCGCCCACGGCTGCCGAGTTGCAGGCGATCATGGACAAGATTCCCGAGCGGTTCCGCGCCGCCGTCATTCTCGCCGCGTGGGCGGGCGTTCGGTATGGGGAGCTCACTGAGCTACGCCGCCGCGATCTCGAGAAGACCGGGGACGTCTACGTCGTCAATGTGTCGCGGGCCGTTACCCAGGTCACCGGGCAAGGGTTCATCGTCGGCACCACAAAGAGCGAGGCGGGCGTGCGGACCATCGTCCTCCCCCCTCACGTCTCCCCCACGATCGACGCTCACATCCGCGACCATGTGAATCCGTTCGCGGAGTCGCTCCTGTTCCCAGCCGCAGACGGACACACGCACCTCGCACAGTCCGCGTTCTACCGGCACTGGGATGCCGCGAGAACCGCCGCGGGACGCCCAGACATGCCCTGGCACGCGCTCCGACACTACGGGGCCACCAGAGCCGCGCTCGCGGGCGCGACGCTGAAGGAGTTGCAGACCAGGCTTGGGCACTCCACCGTCGCCGCCGCGATGCGTTACCAGCACACGGCGGGCCGCGACGAAGAGCTTGCGAGGCGCATGTCAGACCTCGCGTAGAGACTTCCCTCAACCGAGGGCAAGAAAGAGCCCCCGCCGCGAGGCAACGCGACGAGGGCAGAACACGAAAGGGCATACCAATCATGAACACCACCAACGCTACCGCCCGGTTCCCAGAATCGGTCTACCGCGCAGCCGGCGACGAGCCCGTCGAGCTTTCTGACGGGTCGTTCTTGCCGCCGTTCACACGAGAGATCGTGGAACGGATCGCGGAGACCAAGCCGGAATGGGCCGAGTTCGATGACACTTACATCGGAGGGGACATACTAGACACCCACCCCGACCTGTACGTGGTCGATTGGTGCAAGAAGTTCGGTGACGTCGACATACTGCAACCCGCGCGGTACACCTTCGACGGTCTGAAGGTCGACGCGGACAGGCCCTACATTCGGGTGTGGGCTGAGAACGAGAAGCTCGACAGCGACGCCGCAAGGACGGTTTCGGCTGATCTTGCCACAGCCGCCCGTGAACTCGCCAAGATCCAACTCACCGACGCGGGACGACGGGTGTGGGCGTACCGCAGCCGTTTCGTGGATACGGTGACCGAGCTGAGCTTGGTCGAGCGAGAGCTCGAGGACGGGTCGACCGGGACCGTCTGGATCCCCTACCCCTCATCGTGGGAGGCACTGCCGGGGCGTCCCAGCAGCGGGCATTGGAACCCAGCGGACGTCGCGGCGGTGGGCGACTCATGGCCGCAGGTCGATGTGGAGACCGGTGAGCCCCTCGATCTTCGCAGCCGCCTGGTTGCGCGAGTCGCGAAGGTTGACGGCTTCGATGACCTGTGGGTCGAAGTCGAGCCGACGCCGCTTGAGGGGTACGCCGGGGAACTCCCCACACGCGCATGAGCGAATCGCGGGTGCCGCCTGGGAGACTAGGCGGCACCCCCGCAAACCTCCGAGATATCGCATCACAAATTACGACTGGAACAGCGATGACCGACAGGAAGTATGTCGAGCAGTACGGCGTTCGCGACGCCCTCGCGTCCGACGAGCAGTTGCGTGCTCGCGACAAAGGACACTACGACCCAAGGCCAGCGTCCGGGAGGCGCATCGCGCAACGCGTCCGAATCATCTGCGGCAGGTGCGGCAATGAACTGGGCCAGATCGTCGACTTCGAGCACCGACCACTGTTCCATTCCGAGCGCACGCGTCGATGGACCCGGCACCCAATCGACCTGAAGTGCACATGCTATGGCGGTGGCGAAGCGTTCGTAGTTGACCTAGATGTGCTGAATGTCGCACTGGAAAAGGCTCGCTCGCGTGGCCGCGCTGTCTATCAGGCAATGGGCGACGCGCCCAAGCCGAAAGACGATCAAGTCTCTCCAAGTGCACTAGAGTCGTAGTAAGCCTGTTTCGTTCGGTGCGCTGAACGAAACTCAACCACTTTCGAGAAGGCGCTCGGAATCTCCCACTGAATTTGTGGAGGTTCGGAGTGCCTTCTCCGTTTCCCGGTGAATACCTCACCATCGCTCAAGTCGCAGACGCGAAGGGCGTCGCCACCAAGACCATTCGCCGCATGATCGCGCGCGGTGAGATCGAGGCCTATCGCTTCGGACCGCGACTCATCCGCATACCTGCTGGGGCCGTTGCATCCGCACTCGAGCCGATGCAGTACCGCGAGGGTGCCGCATGAGCACCCGCAAACGCGCGATGGTGCTCGACCTCGGCACATCGAGCACCGCCGACCTGATCGCCAATCCGGAGGTCCTGGGGCTCGTGAAGACGGCCGTGTTGAGGATTCTGAAACAGTGCCCGCGTACCGATGACGAGCTCGTCCGCGAGTACACCGATCGAGGCCCGCACCCGTACTACCCGCTCGTGACCGCCCAGCGAATCCGATCTGCGAGAGCGACGCTGGTCCGTGACGGGCTTGTGGTGGCCGCACCGATGCTCGGACACTCCGATCTCGGCAACCCCGCGACGATCTGGGAGCCGCGTGATGCCTGAGCAAGAGAGAAGCCGCCCCGCGTGCCAACGGGACGGCCGAAGAAGCATCGCAGCAGCCTCTGCTCTCAATTCTACCGCCGGTAGGAGGTGGACCCGATGACGGATTCGCGCCTCCCCGGTCACTGGCTCACCGACATGCGATTCGCGGATCTCACCGACCGTGCCTGGCGGGTGCTCTGCGGTGCTCTCATGTGGAGCAATGAGCAGGGAACCGACGGGATCATCCCAACTCGCTACCTGCGCAACCTTCACCCTGACGGCGACGTTGACGCCGCGATCGCAGAACTCGATGCTGCCGGCATGGTGGTTCGCACATCTGACGGGGTGACGCTGCCTGGCTGGGCCGATCCTCGTGGGCTGAGGCAGTCCACGTCTGCTCAGGTGGAGCAATACCGTGCCCGGAAGAGGGAGAACCAAGCCAAGTACCGCGAAAGCCGGAGAAGCGAACCGCAATCGAAGGCGGCCAGAAACGCCGCTGAGTACAACCGCATCTTCGGAGGGTCGGTGACCGGCAACGTGACCGGCAACGTGACCGGCAACGTAGGCGAAGGCATTACTAGGAGTAATCAATTAGATGCCTCTGCCTACGTGACAGGTAACAGGACCGGCAACGTGACCGGTCACGCGGGGCAACTCGTCACAGTCAAACCAGGCTCCGACTGCGGCCCCGGCAACCACCGACGACTCGCCGACGGCACATGCACTCGCTGCGACAGCAGGGAGGAGGTCGCATGACCATCGCTGATGACCTCTACCGGGCACTCGCCCGAGTCCTCGAGGAGACCACGCCGGAATGCACCGACGACCCGAGGTTCCTCCTCGAGCCCGCACAGATCGCCGCAGACGAACTCACGCACCTCGCCCTCACGGTCTGCCGCCCCTGCCCGCTCAGAACCGAATGCAGGGCATACGCAGAGCGAGCCAAGCCCCCGGTCGGGATCTGGGCCGGCCGAACCTACCAGCCCCGCAAACGCCGGAAGGGAGCATCTCATGCCGATGCAGCCGAGTGAACGCCGGGACGTGGCGAACGCCCACAGGTTGAACCTCATGAGTCGCGTGCTGCTCGCCAAACCGCACGAGCGGTGGAACGTCCTGCAACGCGAGGAAGTGCACCGCCAAACTCACCTGATGGTCGCTGACCTCCGCGCGATCGTCGTCGCGATGTCCGAAACCATCGACAAGTTCATCGACACCGCGGGGACCCGGGAGTCCTTCGAAGCGAACTTGCTGCGACTGCTCACGGAGGGACCGAAGAGTGCCACGAAGGAATAGGCGAATCCGGGAAGAGTCGGACGGCTGGCAGACCGCCGCCGACGCGCTCCGAGAAGACCTCGCCCGCCTCTGGACGAAACGACACCACAGAAGACAGGCCCGACCGGGCCGGAAAGAAGAACCCAATGTCACGTAAGCACCTGCTCGACGAGATCACGTTCCACAACCGCGCCGAGAAAACATCTCGACCGTCGATCTCCCGCAACTGGAACCCGCTACCCCGGACCGTCTTTGAGTTCGACCCGGACACTCTCGACCTGTACGACCGGCTGATCTCGTTCCGGGAAGCGGTCGGGAAGTTCCACCGTCTCGCATCCGAGTCCACCCGGGCAGCGAACGACGCCGCCGACACGTACCGACGCAACGTCCGAGAAGTCATCGCGAACGGCGGAGACCCCGCCACCGTCACCAGCGGGGAAGCCGCCCACACCGCCCAGGCCGCCGCGTACGTCGACCTCGCGGGCGAAGCGCAGGCCGGCGCGGACAACACCGCTCGGGAGCTCGCCGCACGACTCGGGGACACCGCCACCGACTACATCCCTCCCGCAGATGAACAGCTCGAGAAAGTCACCGCGACCATGCGGAAGGCGATCACCGCGCTCGAGAAGTCATGGGCGGAGTACTCCCGCGCCTGGCAGATCCGACGGATCTTCGGAACCCTCGCCCTCAACGGTGGCCTGGTCGGATCATTCGACCCGAACCCCGCCGTCCCCGCGCAGGTCAGGGAAGCGCTCGACGAACTCACAACCAGACTCACCGACCTCGACACGCTCCGCCGCGACGAGGAACTGATGACCCAGTGGCGGGCGGCGAACCCTGCCGCGGAACTCCACGGAGTCACCGCATGATCCCCGACCAGACCGAACCCGACTGGATGCACGACAACAGCAAGCGCTGGGGACTCTCCCACCCGACGGCCCGAGACATCGCCCGCATGAGCGCGGAACAGTTCGCTGAAGCCCTCGCCGCGGGTGAACTCGACCGCCCTGATTGAACCGAGTGGGTGGGGGCGCGCGCACCAGTCATCCGCGCGCCCTCTCCCCCAACAAGCACACACCGGGATGGGCAACTCAGCCGACCGGGTGCCCGTCACCAACCGAGGGGCATACCCAGCAAGAGAATCCCGGACCACACGGACCGTAGAACGCAGGAAGGGAACCCGAGATGCACTCCACGACAAACGCTCGTCACCACGCGCAACCCCGCCCGCTACGTCCTGACGTCACGGCCCACGCCGACACCACCGCAACAACCACAGCACCACAGCAACACAGCAACACACCGACCGCGCGAACACCATCCGCGAAGACGGCAGAAGACAACCGGGTGGGGACCCCCCTCCCCGCCCCGACTTCTCCCACGGGAGGGGCTGTGATTTTTTCTGCGTACGGGTCTGAGGGTTTCGTGGCACTGGCGTCCGTGGGGCTCGATCTGAGCGCTTAGATGGCGCCTGGTGAGGGTTCGCGCGCTGCCGGGTCGTCAGGATGCTCAGATCAGAACGCCTGAACGCAATCCGCGGAATAACGCGGATTATCCGTAACAGCGGATAGACTGTATGCATGGGGTATGGCGAGTGCGAGTGGTGTAGCCGGTCGCTGATTCTGTCGCGTCGGGGTGCGCGGTTCTGCTCTGCGAAGTGTCGAGTGTACTGGCATCGGCGTGGGCCTCGGTTTCCTGAGGCGATGACGTCTCGGGTTGCGTGGGTGCGAGCTGACGGTAAGCGTCCGCTCGCAGTCGATGGTCTGCCGGCTTCGTCCACGAACCGGGCGACGTGGACGTCGTTCGATGAGGTGCTGGTGTCGGTTGCTGGCGATGGATTCGGGATCATGCTCGGCGACGGGCTCGGATGCTACGACCTCGACCACGTCTCCGACGACGAGGCGCGTGAACTCATCGAGCGGATCTCTGAGCCGATTGTCTACGTGGAGCGGTCGCTCTCTGGCGAAGGTGTCCACGTGTTCGTGATGGCTGTGGAGTCGCCTGGCACGAAGAAGTGGCAAGGGCGACATGAGCGTTACACGCGAGCCCGCTTCATCCGTATCACTGGCCAGGAGGTTCAACTGTGACGCCTGACCAGGCTGAACGGTCGCTGGCCCGATGAGCGCACTGAGCGCGACGTAACAACAGAACACAAATACACACGGTCTGCTCCCGGACCTCAACTCAAAGGGAGCAGACTCATGTCTTCAGATTCGCCCATGTACCGGGCTTTCGTGGAAGTTGTCCCGGAAGCGTCGCACTTCACCGGGGCACTCACCGGGCAGATGACAACGGCCGGTGCCGCCGCGGGCGGTGCTGCAGCCGGCGGGATCGGCAAAGGGTTACTGAAGGGTGCCGGTGTCATCGGTGCCGCGATCGGTGCCCTCTCGCTCGGTGACTCACTGCTGGGGGCGATCGGCTCCGCCGGTGACTACCAGCAGGCCCTCGGCGCGGTCGGGGACGTCTTCGGTTCCGCGTCCGGGCAGATCAAGGACTTCTCCGACACGTCCGCGAAGATGTTCGGGCTGTCGAAAACCCAGGCCCTCACTGGGGCGAAGAACTTCGGCATCTTCGGCAAAGCCGCGGGGCTGAGTGGCACTGACCTGGCGACGTTCTCCACCGACTTGCTCGGGCTCGGATCGGATCTGTCCGCGTTCGCGAACACGAGCCCTGAGGAAGCCGTGCAAGCCCTCGGCTCCGCGCTCCGCGGCGAGTACGAACCACTCCGCAAGTACGGCGTGATCCTCGACGACCAGGCCCTCCGCGCGAAAGCGATGGAGCTGGGGATCTACGACGGCAACGGGGCGTTGACGTCGCAGCAGAAGATCCTCGCCGCGAACGCCGCGATCTTCGAGAACACAGCCACCCAACAGGGACAGTACGCGCGAGAGTCCGACACCCTCGCCGGCAAGCAAGCAGAGCTCGCCGCGACGTGGGAAGACATCGGGATCTCGATCGGGACCGCGTTCCTGCCGATCGCTATCGCCGTCACCGACTTCATCCAGTCCGAACTCGTGCCAGGCATCGAAGCGTTCGCGGAATGGATGAACTCACCCGACGTGCAGAACTTCATGACCGGCATCGTCACCGGCTGGCAGGAAGCGCAGCCGCTCCTCGACGGCATCAAAACCTTCTTCCAGGGCATCGTCGACTTCCTCGTGGGGGTGTTCACACTTGATCTCGGGAAAGCGTGGGACGGGATCGTCGGGATATTCACCGGGGCCGGCCAAGCGATCCTCAACGGGCTCGAGGGGTGGGGCGAGAACATCTCGAGCTGGCTGGCCGGCGCAAACCAGTGGATCGTCGACACGTTCGGGGACATCGGTGTCGACGCGATCGCTGGTCTGATCGACGGTTTCCTGCAAGGCTCCGCTGACCTGTACAACACGATCTCGGATGTTGTGGGCGGCGCGATCGGGTGGGCGAAAGATCTCCTCGGGATTCAGTCGCCATCGAAGGTGTTCGCGGAGATGGGCGCGTATTCGGCTGAGGGGTACGCGCAAGGGTTGCGGTCCAACTACCGGATGGTGCAAGCCGCCGCTGGCGGCATGGGCATGGCCGGCATGTCGGGGGCGTCGGTGACTCAAAACGTCACACTCCGGTCCGATGACCCCAGGTTGGCGGTTCGGCAGATGAGCCGCGAAATGGAGAGGGCACTGGCATCGGCATAACGACCTCGCGGCGGTTTGGCTTCTTAGGAGCCGTGGGGCTGTAGGTCTTCCCGTCGAGGCCGGTGATCTTCCGCGGTTCCTCCACGGTCACCGCGTCCTCGATGACCTCACCCGTCACCGGATCAGCAATCAGGTCCGGGGTCTGCTCAGGAGCAGGTGTCACATTTGTTACACCTGCGTCGCCGCGCTTCACATCGCGCGAAACCTGCATGGGCGTGACGCCGACGATGGGCGCAATAGCCCTGGTGGACAGTCCCTCGCCACTGAGGGACCGCAAGACCGTTATGAAAGACATTCGTGAGTCGCAGGTGTCCAGTTCTGGACACCTACCCGATGAGCCAGAAGTCACTGCTGATCCGGTCACAGGCGAGGTGGGACAAATGTCCCACCTGCTTCGGGCCTAACGCCACGGTGCATCGAGACCTTGGACGTGACACAAATGTGTCACCTGATCCGGACCCTGATCTGATCGCTGATCCGGTCACGGGTGAGGTTATCGAGGACGCCGTGATCGTGGAAGAACCACGGAATCGACCGACCAATTCTTTAGCCACCGGGGGTCGCTGAAGACCCGCGAGTCATCTCGATCTCTCCCCGGCTTTTTCCACCAACGCATGAGCACCATCGATGGGCGTTGCCCGCGTGTTTCCGGGACTGTGCGGGGGGATTTTGGTGTGGGCAATCTGCGCAATTCAGGTTGTCAACTGCACATCTGAGCCGGATCGCTCGACGCCGAATTGCACGCATATTGCACGGGACCGCCGGAGAACGAGAAAACCCCCGGAATTCCGGGGGTTTCGTGGTGCGCGATACTGGGATCGAACCAGTGACCTCTTCCGTGTCAGGGAAGCGCGCTACCGCTGCGCCAATCGCGCCTAAAAGGCTATTCAGTTGTCATGCGAGGTGGCGACGGGATTCGAACCCGTGTAAACGGCTTTGCAGGCCGGTGCCTAGCCGCTCGGCCACGCCACCGTGTGTGGTTCGACCCACGTGTCGTGCTCCCGAAGGAAGCCCCGCACTCGAGCGGATGACGAGACTCGAACTCGCGACCCTCACCTTGGCAAGGTGATGCGCTACCAACTGCGCTACATCCGCATTGCGCCACCGTGTGGCGCTTGATCGACTTTAGTCGAGAATCGCCGCCGCGCAAAACCGAAACGGCTCCGCGCGTGTCGTGGTCCGCGGTCGTGTGCTCGACCAGGAATCCGGTAAGATCGAGACTCGGCCCGCGAGGGTCTTGGGCGATTGGCGCAGTTGGTAGCGCGCTTCCTTCACACGGAAGAGGTCATCAGTTCGAGTCTGGTATCGCCCACCACATTGAGTATCACCGACGCTTCTCGGCATCCCAGCCGTAGCGGCTACGCAGCGCGTTGGCGACGATCACAAAGCGGTCGAGATCCAGCGCAGCAGCTTCACGGCGCATTCCTCGATGATGCACGCTGTAGAGCTGCTCGATGTCGACCCAGGATGCTCTCCCTCGCGCATCCCACGGACCTGAGCCGATCGCGATGTAGTCCCGGTCCCCGTCGTGCTGTTGGCTGGTCAGTCGCACCGCGTAGACGTGCTCGGAGTCCTGGCGTCCGATCACGAGAACCGGACGATCCTTGCCTCGTCCGTCGCCTTCGGCGTAGGGCACCCAGGTCCACACGATCTCGCCGGCGTCAGCATCCCCGTCCGCTTCGGGTGCGTAACTGATCTTCAGGCCGTTCGCGCCAGGTGGTGCAATAAGCCGGGTCCGGACGGCCAGCGGCGGCGCGTCTGGTGCGGCATCCGCGCTTTGCTTCCTGCGCATCGGAGGCGTGAGCGCACGCGCAACATTACGGACAAGCGAGGACAACCGATTCACGAAGTCACCCTAACCGCCGAACACACGAGAAAACGCCTCAGGGGCGCCGCGACTCAGTCGCGACGCCCCTGAGGGTAAGGAGACGAACTCCGGGTGAATCAGACCTGCTCGGCGAGCGAGTAGCCCTCTTCGCCGTGCACGCTGGTGTCGACACCGGCGAGCTCGTCCTCGTTCTTGATGCGGAAGCCGATCGTCTTCTCGATCGCGAAGCCCAGGATCCAGGCCACCACGAAGGAGTAGATCAGGACGCCGAAGGCTGCGATCGCCTGTACGGTCAGCTGCTCGATGCCGCCACCGAGGAACAGACCGGTCTCGGTTGCGAAGAAGCCGAGGTAGAGCGTTCCGATGACACCACCGACGAGGTGGATGCCGACAACGTCGAGCGAGTCGTCGTAGCCGAGCTTCCACTTGAGCTCGATAGCGAAGGCGCAGACCACACCGGTGACGAGACCGAGCAGGAGCGCCCAGCCGGGCGTCAGGAACGCACAGGCAGGGGTGATCGCAACGAGACCGGCGACGGCACCCGAAGCGGCACCGACCGACGTAGCCTTGCCGTCCTTGAACTTCTCGACGATCAGCCAACCGATGATGGCAGCGGCGGTCGCCCCGAGGGTGTTGATGACGATGATGCCGGCTGCAGAGTCAGGGCCCATCGAGCCGTAGGTCTCGGTGTCGGCGTAGTACCAGTTCGCCTCTGCACCCGCGTTGAAGCCGAACCAGCCGAACCAGAGGATCGATGCGCCGAGCATGACCAGCGGCACGTTGTGCGGCTTCTGGATGCCCTTCTGGAAGCCGATGCGCTTGCCGAGCACGAGGGCCAGGGCAAGGGCTGCAGCACCCGCGTTGATGTGAACGGCAGTACCACCCGCGTAGTCCATCACGAAGATCCCGGACTCCTCGCCGAACAGCGTGGTGCCGAGGTTCATGATCCAGCCGCCTCCCCAGACCCATGCGGCCACGGGGAAGTAGACGACAGTTGCCCACACACCGGCGAAGATCATCCACGATCCGAACCGGGCGCGGTCAGCGATGGCTCCCGAGATCAGGGCCACCGTGATGATCGCGAAGGTGCAGCCGAAGAGCGCGAGCACGAAGTCCGAGCTGGAAAGCTCAGGCGACGAGAGCGCGAAGTTCGAGAAGGGGTTTCCTGCAAAAGCCCAGGGGTCGCTCACGGCGGCCATGTTGAATCCGTAGAGGATCCAAAGCACAGCAATCAGAGCCATCGCGCCGAAGCTCATCATCATCATGCTGATGACGCTCTTCGCCTTGACGAGACCACCGTAGAAGAAGGCGACGCCGGGCGTCATGAACAGGACTAGCGCCGATGAGGTAATACCCCAGGCGAGAGTTCCAGCATCCATTGAGAGTCCTCAATTCGTGTCGTGTGTCGAAAGCTGCATCGACGCGGGTAGCCGATGCACTTGCGCAGCCAGTCTCGCGGCGACCGGTTTCGACCAGAGGGTGCCCCGTGTTTCGCGTCTGTTACACGACCGACGCTCAGGTAAACATCAGGTTTCGGACGACCCCGAGGTCGCCACGAAATTCACGCGAGTGTGGATGCGACGAGGCGTGAGATCGCGCGCAGGTACTTCTTGCGGTATCCGCCGGCCAGCATCTCTTCCGGAAAGACCGTGTCCAGAGTGAGGCCGGTCGCGCGAATAGGGATCTGCGCGTCGTAGATGCGGTCAACCAGGGCGACGAATCGGAGTGCTGCGGATTGATCGGTGAACACCGACACATCGCGAAGACCAACCAGAGATACACCTTCGATGAGACGGATATAGCGCGACGGATGGACGCGTGCCAGCTGAGCAACCACGGCCTCGAATGCGTCGTCGCTCACGATCGCTTCACCGGATGCTGCTTCGATTGCCGTCTCGTAGCCGGCGGCGTCCAGCGACACTGCGTGTCCATCGACATCGCGGTGACGGTAGTCAGTGCCGTCGATCCGAATGGTCTGGAAGCTCTCGGCCATCGCATGGATCTCACGCAAGAAGTCCTGCGCGGCGAATCGCCCCTCACCCAGGGCATTCGGCGGAGTGTTGGATGTCGCCGCAAGCCGGGTGCCCGTGGCCACCAGTTCGCCCAGCAGACGCGTCATGACCATCGTGTCGCCGGGATCATCGAGCTCGAACTCGTCGATGCACAGCAGGTCGGCTCCCGTGAAGAGCTTGACGACGTTCTGGTAGCCCAGCGCCCCGACCAGAGCCGTGTACTCGATGAACGATCCGAAGTACTTCCGGCGTACCGGCATCGCGTGATAGATCGCGGCGAGCAAGTGCGTCTTGCCGACACCGAATCCACCGTCCAGGTATACGCCGGGCTTCAGTTCGGGTTCCTTCGGTCGGCGCCGGAACAGCCCTCCGCGCGGCGCCTCGGGGCGCCCACCGGCAAAGGCGATGAGCAGTTCCTTCGCCTCCTGCTGCGAGGGGAAGGCCGGGTCGGCGCGGTACGACTCGAATGACGCATGCGCAAACTGCGGTGGGGGCGTGAGCGCCGCCACCATCTGGTCGCCGGAGAGCTCGGGTGAGCGCGTTGCGAGGTGGACGATGCCGGTGGGGCCGGATGCTGGCATGGGTGGCTTCCGCAGTGGAGACGGATGCGGGCGTGCCGCGTGCCGCCTAGAGTCAGGGGGGCGGGAGGACCCTCCTACTTTACGCGGGCTGTCACCACACCCCGCGCACGCGAGGACTCCCCCAACGGAGTTCCCGCGGGCCCAGAGAGGATCTCTCCATGATCGTGACCGAACTGTCGCCACGAAGCCTCGACTCGATCGACGTCGATGACGACCGTGATGCAGCACGCGCGTGGATCGCCGCGCGCTACGGGTCCGCAGATCCAGAGTCCGTGCGACTGAACATGATCACCTCGCTCACCGGGTCCGCCGTCGGCGCCGACGGCACGAGTGAGACCCTCACCGGCGGGGCCGACCGGTTCATTCTCAGCGCCATCCGTGCGGCGGCCGATGCCGTCATCGTCGGGGCTCAGACAGTGCGCGCCGAGGGTTACCTCCTCCCCCGGTCGGCAGCTCTCGCGGTCGTGACCCGTTCCGGCTCATTGGAGGGACTCCGGATGCCTGACGAGGCGGACCAACCCCTGATTGCGCTGTGCCCCGCATCCCGGGCGAAGCAGGTGGAAGCATCGGTCGCCCACCTTTCGGCCGAGGTCATTGGGCTCCCCTCCGACGAGCCGACGCCCGAGCTCATCGTTGACGCTCTCCGGGATCGGGGCATATGTCACCTCGTGTGTGAGGGCGGCCCGTCGTTGGCTCGACAGTTCGCGGATTCGGGAGTCATCGACGAGTACTGCATCACCGTCGCACCAGCTCTGACACCGGCCGAGCATCCGTTTCTGGGCATCCACAACGCCGTCGCGACGGAGCTCGCCGGTCACCTCGTCGACGACGAGGGATTCACCTATCTGCGTCTGCGCGCTCGCTGACGAACCCGCGCTGGATGAGCCACCGCGTGATCCGGCCGGTCCAGCGCTCCTGGTCGTAGTTCCACAGCTTGGTGTGACGAGCCACACTGAACACGTCGAGTTCCACGAGGTCGGGACGCGCGACGACCAGATCGTGGGAGGCATCCGAGGGGACAAAGCCGTCATCGTCGCTGTGGAGGATGAGTATCGGATGCCGAAGCTCCGCCGAGCGGGCAAGGACGTCGAGTCGACGGAACGGAATCGCTGCTCCCGCGCCGGTGAGCGCCGTCGCCCAATCGGCACCAAGGACAGTGATCGCCAGGCGCGTGATCGGCGCGGGAAGCTTCATCTCCCGCGCCTGGTAGTCGAGAATGCTTCGCCAGTCGATGGCAGGCGAGTCCAGGATGAGCCCGACAATGAGGTCACGGTGGGCCGAGTTCAGGGCGAGCTGCAGCGCAATCGCGCCGCCCATTGACCAGCCCATGATGATGACCCGCTTCGCGCCTCGCCGGCGGGCGAACCCGACCGCGGCGTCGACATCGCGCCACTCGGTAGCTCCGAGCGTGTAGGTACCCGATCGGCTCCGAGGCGCCTCGCCGTCATTGCGATACGAGACGACCAACGACGTGATTCCCAACCCGTGGAACACCGGCACGGCGCGCAGGCACTCCGCTCGCGTGGTGCCACGCCCGTGCACCTGGATTACCCAGATGTCGCCCTGACCGGCGGGAAACAACCATGCGGGGCAGGGTCCGAGCGCCGAGCCGACCAGCTCCGGGCTGAAGGGCAGGTGCAGTTCTTCGGGGCGCTCGTAATACCACCCGCTGAACGCGGCATCCCTGACGATCCGCGCCTGGGGACCGACGTGCGTCAGGAGCTTGCGCTTGACCGTGTCGGTCGTTTCCGACAGCACGGATCCGAGTTTGAGGTAGCGCTCTGTGCCCGTGGTGAACAGGCCATATCGGCCAGCGAGTTCGGTGTCGGGGGTCCGCGTGAGCGTGATGGTCTGGGCAGACGTATCAAGCTCGAGGATGCGGCAATCGGGGATCCGAGCCTCTGGCGTGACGACTTTCCGGGCCATGCGAACGGCGATACCGCCCCACAGCGCAAGGACGGCACCGAGGGCCAACGAGATCACCGTGAGGGCCGCTTTGACAACAACGACGTACTGTGGGGAGGCGGCGCGCCTGGACTCGACCATGGGGTCCTCACTCTAGTCTGTCGGGGTGACCGGAGACCTTCTGTCGGGGGTGGCGTTCGACGACGTGGCCGCGGTGATTCGCGAGGCCACCTTTCGTGACGACCTCACGGTCCGCGAGATTCCCGCACCCACCGGCCTTGCTCCTCACGCACTGGCCCTTGCTGCCGACGTGAGGCCCGAGGCATCCGGCATCGACTCAGCGTACGGAACGGGTCGCTTCATCCTGTTGCACGACCCGGACGAGCCCTCCCAGTGGAACGGAGCGTGGCGCATCGTGTGCTTTGCGCAGGCACCGCTCGAGCCCGAAATCGGCATGGATGCGCTGCTGGCGGATGTGACGTGGTCATGGCTCACCGACGCCCTCCGGGCTCACGCTGCGACGTACCACTCTCCCTCCGGAACCGCCACGAAAACCCTCTCCAAAGGATTCGGGAGTCTTGCCGACGAGGGTGACGGCGCTCAGATCGAACTTCGCGCGTCGTGGACACCGACCGCAAACCTCGACGCGCACGTCGAGGCGTGGGCAGAGCTCGTGTGCATGCTGGCGGGACTTCCGCCCGGGTCTGAGCAGATCGCAACCGTAACCTCCCGCAGGGTGAGCCGTGGCTGAATACACCGTGATCACGGATGCCGACGCCCTCCGTGCCGCGGCTGCGCACCTCGCAGCAGGAGAAGGCCCGGTAGCCGTCGACGTTGAGCGCGCCTCCGGGTTCCGCTACTCGCAACGCGCGTATCTCGTGCAGCTTTTCCGCCGCGGCGCCGGCGTGGTTTTGGTCGACCCGCCAGCGGTCGGCACGGACTTTTCGTCGCTGCAGCAGGCAATCGGTGACCTCGAGTGGGTCTTTCACGCCGCCAGTCAGGACCTGCCTTCCCTGCGCGAGTTGGGCCTCGAGCCTCCGACGATTTTCGACACCGAACTGGCGTCGCGACTTCTCGGACGAGAGCGTGTGGGCCTGGGTGCCGTCGTCGAAGAAACCCTCGGCGTCACCCTGGCAAAGGCACACTCGGCATCCGACTGGTCCACTCGTCCTCTTCCGCAGGCGTGGCTCGAGTACGCCGCGCTCGATGTCGAGTACCTGATCGATGTGCGCGACATCCTTGTCGAGCAGCTCGCGGATGCCGGCAAGACGGCGTTCGCGGCGCAGGAGTTCTCTGCGGTCCTCACCCGGGAGCCCAAACCGCCGCGGGAGGATCCCTGGCGCCGGCTCAGTGGTCTCCACACGGTGCGTGGACGCCGGGGGCTCGCGATCGCGCGGGCGCTGTGGCTCGCCCGTGAAGAACTAGCGATCACGCAGGATGTCTCGCCAGGGCGACTCGTGCCCGACCGTGCTCTGGTCGCGGCTATCCTGGCCGACCCGAAGACCAAGCAGCAGCTCGCGGCGGTCAAAGAGTTCACCGGCCGAGCCAGCCGCTCCGAGCTCGATCGGTGGTGGGCAGCATTCGAAGCAGGACGCGCCGACCCCGACCTGCCACCCGAACGGGTGCGAAACACCGACACGATCCCGCCGGTAAGGGCGTGGGCCGATCGCGCGCCCGAGGCTGACGCCCGTCTGAAGGCCGCCAAGCCGGCGATCGACGAACTCGCGCAGTCGCTGCACATGCCGGTCGAGAACCTCCTCACCCCGGAGCTGCTCCGACGCGTCGCCTGGGCTCCCCCGGCGTCGATCGACGCCGAGTCCATCGGCGCAGCGCTGTCGGAACTCGGTGCGCGACCCTGGCAAATTGAGCAGACTGCACAGGTGATCGCCGAAGCCTTTGTGGAATCCGGTCAACCCTCGCCGGAGGCCTCCGAGAGCGCTTCGTAGGTTCGACCCAACCGATTCCGCGCCGTTTTGACGCCTTCCTAGGCTGGCGTCATTCCCAATCCTTGGAGGCAGAGTGGCCGAAATATCGGACGTCTTCTTCGTCGACGGTATGCGCACCCCATTCGGGCGCGCGGGCGAGAAGGGCATGTACTGGAACACCCGGGCTGACGACCTGGCAGTCAAAGCGATCATCGGACTGATGGAACGCAATCCCGACGTTCCGAAAGACCGCATTGACGATGTTGCGATCGCCGCGACATCACAGACCGGCGATCAGGGACTGACGCTCGGCAGGTCTGCGGCGATCCTCGCCGGACTGCCGATGACCGTTCCTGGCTTCGCGATCGACCGCATGTGTGCCGGGGCGATGACGAGTGTCACCACGATGGCCGGCTCGATCGGTTTCGGCATGTATGACCTTGCGATCGCCGGCGGCGTTGAGCACATGGGCCGCCACCCGATCGGCTCCAACGCCGACCCCAACCCGCGCTTCGTCGCGGAGAAGATGGTCGATCCGGGCGCGCTGAACATGGGCGTCACCGCTGAGCGGTTGCATGACCGCTTCCCGCAGCTCACCAAGGAGCGCGCCGACCGCTTCGGCATGAGGAGTCAGCAGAAGGCGCAGGCAGCCTATGACGCCGGAAAGATCCAGCCTGATCTCGTCCCCGTCGCGATCAAGACTGCTGAGGGTGCCTGGGGGCTCGCGACGGAGGATGAGGGTCGCCGCCCGGAGACGACGATGGAAGGGCTCGCATCGCTGAAGACCCCGTTCCGCCCGCACGGGCGCGTTACCGCGGGCACGTCATCACCGCTCACAGACGGGGCCACGATGGGGCTCCTGGCCAGCGGCGACGCGGTCAAGCAGTTCGGGCTCGCCCCCAAGATGCGACTGGTGTCTTTCGCTTTCGCGGGAGTGCAGCCCGAAATCATGGGCATCGGGCCCATTCCTTCTACCGAGAAGGCGCTTCAGAAAGCCGGCCTGACGATCGATGACATCGGGCTGTTCGAACTCAACGAGGCCTTCGCCGTGCAGGTGCTGTCACTGCTCGATCACTTCGGCGTGGCGGATGACGACCCTCGCGTGAACCAGTGGGGTGGCGCCATTGCTCTGGGGCACCCGCTCGCGGCATCCGGCGTGCGGCTGATGATCCAACTTGCGGCACAGTTCGCCGAACGCCCCGACGTCCGGTACGGCTTGACCGCCATGTGCGTGGGTCTCGGGCAGGGCGGTTCGGTCGTTTGGGAAAACCCGCACTACAACGGCAAGAAGAAGAAGTAGGAGTTCGCCGCCATGACCAACTACGACGAGATCGACTTCTCGCCGCTGGATGACCTCACCGACGGCGAGGTCATCACGCACTCGCTGGTGACCGACGTGCGTCTGGCCTCCGGCAAGGTGCTGGCCCTTGTCACCCTCGACAACGGGCGTGATCACACGCGGCCCAACACGCTCGGACCGGCAACGCTCAAGGAGCTCGGGGAAACACTCGACGCTCTCGCCGCTCGCGCCGCGGCCGGCGAGATCGATGCTCTGGCCATCACGGGCAAGCAGTACATTCTTGCCGCCGGTGCCGACCTGAGCGACGTCTCTCGGGTTCCCTCGGCCGCTATCGCCAAACTGATCGCGCAGCGGGGCCATCAGGTCCTCGGCAAGCTCTCGAGCCTCGGCGTACCCAGCTTCGCTTTCGTGAACGGTCTCGCGCTCGGCGGCGGGCTCGAGATCGCGCTGAACTCCACGTATCGCACGGTGGATGCTTCGGCGGCCGCTATCGCGCTCCCCGAGGTGTTCCTCGGCATCATTCCCGGCTGGGGTGGAGCGTACCTGCTCCCCAACCTCATCGGTATCGAGAACGCGCTCGAAGTCGTCGTCTCCAACCCGCTGAAGCAGAACCGGGTACTCAAGCCCCAGCAGGCTTACGACCTCGGCATCATGGATGCCATCTTCCCGGCAGCGAATTACCTTGAGGATTCACTGCGCTGGGCCGATGGCGTCCTCACCGGCTCGGTCAAGGTCGAGCGCAAGAACGAGCCGGGCAAGATCGAGCGTCTGACCAAGTGGCCGATCGCGATCAAAATGGCTCGCGGGATGCTGGAGAGCCGCATCGGCACGGTCCCCCGCTCCCCCTACGTCGCGCTCGATCTTCTCGACAAGGCCAAGGGCGGCACGAAAGCAGAAGGCTTCGCTCGCGAGGATGAGGCACTGACCGATCTCATCACCGGCGATCAGTTCGCGGCATCCATGTACGCGTTCGACCTCGTACAGAAACGTGCCAAGCGACCCGTCGGCGCTCCCGACAAGGCGCTTGCCAAGAAGGTCCAGAAGGTCGGGATCATCGGTGCCGGCCTCATGGCCAGCCAGTTCGCGCTGCTGTTCGTGCGAAAGCTCCAGGTGCCGGTCCTGATCACCGACCTTGATCAGGCGCGCGTCGACAAGGGACTCGCCTACATCCACGAAGAGATCGGCAAGCTCGAGCAGAAGGGACGACTCGACGGGGATGGTGCGAATCGCCTTCGTGCGCTCATCCACGGCACCACCGACAAGAACGAGTACGCCGACTGCGACTTCGTGATCGAGGCGGTTTTCGAGGAGGTCGGGGTCAAGCAGCAGGTGTTCGGCGAGATCGAGAAGATCATCGCCGAAGACGCGATCCTCGCGACAAACACGTCGTCGCTGTCGGTCGAAGAGATCGGAGCGAAGCTCGAGCACCCGGAGCGGCTCGTGGGATTCCACTTCTTCAACCCGGTGGCGGTGATGCCGCTGATCGAAATCGTAAAGACCCCCACCACCGACGAGGCGGCGCTGTCGACTGCCTTCGTTGTGGCCAAGGGTCTGGGCAAGAACGCCGTCTTGACGGCCGATGCCCCGGGCTTCGTCGTCAATCGCCTTCTCGCGAAGGTCATGGGCGAGGCTGCTCGGGCCGTGTACGAGGGCACGCCGCTGCTCACGGTCGAGAAGGCCTTCGGCCCCCTTGGCCTGCCCATGACGCCGTTCCAGCTCATCGATCTTGTGGGCTGGAAGGTTGCCGCGCACGTGCAGGACACGATGGCTGCAGCGTTCCCGGAGCGCTTCTATGCGAACGAGAACCTCCACGAGCTGGCGGAACTGTCGCAGGTTGTCGAGAAGGACAAGAACGGCAAGGTCACCGGCTGGACGAAGGCCGCCGAGAAGATCCTCAAGCCTGCTGTGGGCGCTGCCCCGGCCAGCGAAGACGAGATCCTTCGCCGCGTGCAGGACGGGTTGGCGCAGGAGATCCGCATCATGCTCGATGAGGGTGTCGTGCCCGAGGTTGAAGACATCGATCTGTGCCTGATCCTCGGTGCCGGCTGGCCCTTCATCGACGGCGGCGCCTCGCCGTATCTCGATCGCGAAGGGGCGTCTCAGCGCGTCTTTGGGGGCACCTTCCACGAACCGCCCATCCGAGGAATCGCCGCCGTCTGATCAGACCGCACACGAGAGGGGGCCCGGCTGGATCAGCCGGGCCCCCTCTCTCGTTGGCATTGCCTCGTCAGTCGCGGCGTTCCGCGAACTCGGCGACGAAATCGGCGCTGTTCTCAGCGCGGCGTGCGATCGGAATCCTGGTGCCGAGGACCTGCGCGACGACATCTTGGGCGATCTTGCTGGCGACGAGCCCGGCATCCTCGAGGATCTGTTCGCGGGTCGCGTGAGCGACGAACTCGTCAGGAAGCCCGAGCTCGTCAACGGCAGTGTCGACGCCAGCCTCCCGCAGGACCTGGCGGACGCGGGTTCCGATCCCGCCCACGCGGATGCCGTCTTCGATCGTGATCACGAGGCGGTGTGCTGCGGCGAGGTCGATCACAGATGGCTGCACGGGGATCGCCCAGCGCGGGTCGATGACCGTCGCACCGATCCCTTGGGCGCGAAGACGAGTGGCCACGTCCATCGCGATGTGGGCCATGGGTCCGATGCCGATGAGCAGGACGTCTTCCGCTCCTCCGCGAGCCAACACGTCGACCCCGTCCTCGAGGCGCTCCACAGCGGGCAGATCGGGAAGCACGGATCCCTTGGGGAACCGCACAACCGTCGGTGCGTCCGAGACAGCAACCGCTTCGCGGAATTCTTCGCGAAGTCGCTCCGCGTCCCGCGGTGCCGCAATCCGGATGTTGGGCACGAGCTGCAACATGGCGAGGTCCCACACACCGTGGTGGCTGGGGCCGTCTGGCCCGGTCACCCCCGCGCGGTCGAGGACGAAGGTGACCCCGGCGCGGTGCAGTGCGACATCCATCATGACCTGATCGAACGCGCGGTTCATGAAGGTCGCGTAGACGGCGACGACAGGATGCAGGCCCCCGAAGGCCAGACCCGCCGCTGAAGCCACGGCGTGCTGCTCAGCGATGCCAACGTCATAAACCCGTTGCGGAAAGCGCTCCGCAAAGGGCTGCAAGCCGGTGGGGCGCAGCATCGCAGCGGTGATGGCGATGACGTCTTCACGCTCGGACCCCACCTCAACGAGTTCCTGGGCGAACACGTCAGTCCACGCCGATGCACCGGAACCGCCGACGGGCTCACCCGAGATAGGGTCGATCTTGCCGACAGCGTGGAACTGGTCGGCAACGTCGCGGAGCGCCGGTTCATACCCGCGCCCCTTCTCGGTTATCGCGTGCACGATGACCGGTGCCCCGTGCTCCTTTGCGAGCTCGAGTGTCTCGATCAGCATCGGAAGGTCATGCCCGTCGATCGGACCGAGGTACTTGATGTCGAGGTTCGAGTACAACGCCTCGTTGTTCGTGAACCGAGAAAGGAAACCCCGGGTTCCGCCCCGGACGCCTCGGTAGAAGGCGCGAGCCGCGGGCCCGAGCCGGCTGGAGATCCGGTCGGACCGCTTGCGCAGCGTCTCGTAGCTGGATGCCGTACGCACGCGATTGAGGTACCGCGCCATGCCGCCGATCGTCGGGGCATATGAGCGTCCGTTGTCATTGACGACGATGACGAGATTGCGGTCGTTGTCGTCGGAGATGTTGTTGAGCGCTTCCCACGTCATGCCGCCGGTCAGCGAGCCGTCACCGACAACGGCAACGACATGGCGGTCATGGCGCCCCGTGCGGGCGAACGCGCGTGAGATTCCGTCGGCCCAGCTGAGGGAGCTGGACGCGTGCGATGACTCGACGACGTCGTGCTCACTCTCTGAGCGCTGCGGGTAGCCGGCAAGGCCGCCACGGCTGCGCAACTGTGAGAAGTCCTGGCGGCCCGTGAGGAGCTTGTGGACGTATGACTGGTGCCCGGTGTCGAAGATGATCGGGTCATCCGGCGAAGAGAACACCCGATGTAGCGCGATGGTCAGTTCGACCACGCCGAGGTTCGGCCCTAAGTGGCCTCCTGTGCGAGCGACGTTCTCGACCAGAAACGCGCGCACCTCGTCCGCAAGTTCGCAGAGCTGATCCGTCGTGAGAGCGTCCAGATCCCGTGGCGAGCGGATCGTGGCAAGCAAAGCCATCTCACTCCTCCCGTCGGGTGGCATCCCAGCCGCAATGCCATCTCGCAAGTCTATCGATGAGCCGAGGGGCGGGATCGAGCACTCCCGTGTCTCGACCCCGCCCCTCGGCTGCGTTCGACTCTCAGACGAGCGAGCGCAGCACGTACTGCAGGATGCCGCCGTTGCGGTAGTAGTCAGCCTCACCGGGTGTGTCAATGCGAACAATCGCGTCGAACTCGACAGTCTGCTTGCCCTCCGGTGAGAACTCGCTCGGCTCAGCGGTCACGCGCACCGTCTTCGGGGTCACGCCCGCGTTGAGCTGCTCGAGGCCGGTGATGCTGATGATCTCGGTGCCGTCCAGGCCGAGCGACTTCCAGCTTTCTCCGGCGGGGAACTGCAGCGGCACGACTCCCATCCCGATGAGGTTCGAGCGGTGAATACGCTCGAAGCTCTCAGTGATGACGGCCTTCACGCCCAGCAGGTTCGTTCCCTTGGCAGCCCAGTCGCGCGACGAGCCCGAGCCGTACTCCTTGCCGCCGAACACGACAAGCGGAATCTCCTGCTCCTGGTAGTTCATGCTCGCGTCGTAGATGTACGACTGCGGGCCGCCCTCCTGCGTGAAGTCCCGGGTGTAACCGCCCTCGACGATCTGACCGTCGTTGACCGCTGCGACTAGTTCGTTCTTCAGTCGGATGTTGGCGAACGTTCCGCGGATCATGACTTCGTGGTTGCCACGGCGTGAACCGTAGGAGTTGAAGTCCTTCTGCGCGACCCCGTGCTCGGCGAGGTACTGAGCGGCGGGGGTGCCGGCCTTGATGTTCCCCGCGGGGCTGATGTGGTCGGTCGTCACCGAGTCGCCGAGGGTTGCCAGCACGCGAGCACCGCGGATGTCGCTCACCGGGGTGAGTTCCATCGTCATGCCGTCGAAGTACGGAGCCTTGCGGACGTAGGTGGAGTTCTCGTCCCACTCGAACTGCGCAGCATCCGGGGTGGGGAGGCTGCGCCAGCGCTCGTCACCGTCGAAGACCGTCGCGTATTGCTTGATGAACTGCTCGCGTGAGATCGACGAGTCGATGACTTCCTGCACCTCGTCGGTCGAGGGCCAGATGTCCTTCAGGAAGACGTCGTTCCCGTCCTGATCCTTGCCAAGGGGGTCGGTCTCAAAATCGAAGTTCATGGAACCGGCGAGGGCATAGGCCACGACGAGGGGCGGCGAGGCCAGGTAGTTCATCTTGACGTCGGGGCTGATGCGCCCCTCGAAGTTCCTGTTGCCCGAGAGCACGGCGGTCACCGCGAGGTCGTTGTCGTTGATTGCCGCCGAGACTTCGTCGATGAGCGGACCGGAGTTACCGATGCAGATCGTGCAGCCGTAGCCGACCGTGTAGAAGCCGAGCCCCTCGAGCGCCTTGTCGAGGCCCGATGACTCGTAGTAGTCAGTGACGACCTTCGATCCGGGGCCCAGTGTCGTCTTGACCCACGGCTTGCGCTTGAGACCCTTGTCGACGGCCTTCTTCGCCAGCAGGCCCGCAGCGAGCATCACCGACGGGTTCGAGGTGTTGGTGCACGAAGTGATCGCGGCGAGCGTGACAGCGCCGTTGTCGAGCAGGTAGCTCTGGCCCTCAGGGGTCGTCACCTTCACGGGCTTGGATGCCGCTGCAGGACCACCCGAGGAGATGAGGACGTCGTGGGCGTGACCGTCCTCGTCACCGGGCTCCCCGCCCGGATCGGATGCCGGGAAGGAGCCCTGCGACTCGAGGTCGACGATGGAGTCAGACGAGGTCGGCGCCGCGTAGTTCAGGATGTCCTTCTCGAACTGGGACTTGGCCTCGGAAAGCAGAATGCGATCCTGCGGGCGCTTCGGTCCGGCGATCGAGGGAACGACGGTACCGAGGTCGAGCTCCATGTACTCGCTGAAGACGAGCTCACGCGCCGGGTCGTGCCACATCGCCTGGAGCTTCGCGTACGCCTCGACGAGCGCAACCGTCTGCTCGTCACGGCCGGTCAGGCGCAGGTAGTCGAGAGTCACATCGTCGATCGGGAACATGGCGGCAGTCGAGCCGAACTCGGGGCTCATGTTGCCGATCGTCGCGCGGTTGGCAAGCGGCACTGACGCAACGCCCTCGCCGTAGAACTCGACAAACTTGCCGACCACGCCGTGCTTGCGGAGCATGTCGGTAATCGTGAGCACGACGTCGGTCGCGGTCACACCGGCAGGAATGGAACCGGTGAGCTTGAAGCCCACGACCCGCGGAATGAGCATGGAGACCGGCTGGCCGAGCATGGCGGCCTCGGCCTCGATGCCACCGACTCCCCAGCCGAGCACGCCAAGACCGTTGACCATGGTGGTGTGTGAGTCGGTGCCGACACAGGTGTCAGGGTATGCGCGGAGCACGCCGCCGACCTCGCGGTCGTAAACGACCTTCGCAAGGTGCTCGATGTTCACCTGGTGGACGATGCCGGTGCCGGGGGGCACGACCTTGAAGTCGTCGAAGGCTGTCTGGCCCCACCGCAGGAACTGGTAACGCTCGCCGTTGCGCTCGTACTCGATCTCGACGTTGCGCTCGAGTGCGTTCGGCGTGCCGAACAGATCCGCGATGACCGAGTGGTCGATCACCATCTCGGCGGGCGAGAGCGGGTTGATCTTGGCGGGGTCGCCACCGAGGGCGGTCACTGCCTCTCGCATCGTGGCGAGATCGACGATGCAGGGAACACCGGTGAAGTCCTGCATCACCACGCGAGCCGGGGTGAACTGGATCTCGGTGTCGGGCTCGGCATCCGGATTCCAGGAGCCGAGCGCCTGGATCTGCTCCTTCGTGACGTTCGCGCCGTCTTCGGTGCGAAGCAGGTTCTCGAGGAGGACCTTCAAGCTGAAGGGAAGCTTCTCGTACCCGGCGACGGAGTCGATCCGGAAGATTTCGTAGTCGGTCTCCCCGACTGTCAGTGTGCTCTTGGCACCGAAGCTGTCAACGGTGGACATGTGTGCTCCTTCGTCGGCGGAGGCGGGAAGCCGGTCGCTCCCCATCTTGTTCTTCAGCATCAGACCCTGCCAGCAAGGCGAGCCTTACTGGCTCTGACGCGGAAAGTATCTTGACGTCAAGATAAATGCTATCACTCGGTCTGGCGTGGATACAGCGCTCTGACCACCAGCCACGTCACGGCGATGAGCGGGGCGAACAGCGGGATCCCCATCAGCAGTTTGGTCGTTCCGAGCGCGGTCACGTCTCCCGCAAAGTAGAGCGGGAGTTGAACGATCAGGCGCGCAGCAAAGAGGGCTGCCCACGCGATCGACAGCCAGAAGAAGACCCGGCGCTTGCGCGGATCACGGCGCCACGCCGTCCCTTCGCCCATCAGGAACCCGACGGCCAGTCCGATCAACGACCATCCCACCAAGGCTGAGACGAGGAACGCTGATCCGTAGATGGCGTTCGTGACGAAGCCGAGCACGAAGTTGTCTTCAGCTCTCCCGGTCCACAGCGCGAGCGCGGCTGCGGCTGCAGCGGCTATCAAGCCACCGAGCGCCGCGTTGACCGAGGATCGGGCGAGCAAACGCACCACCGTGAAGACGAGCGCGAGCCCCACCGACACGCACAACGCCAGCACGAGTTCACTCGTGAGCGTGTAAAGGACGAGGAAGGCAAGGCTCGGGAGGACCGATTCGAGGATGCCGCGCCACCCGCCGATCGCAGCCCAGACGGCGCGACCGGTGGTGACGTCTTGCGCGGGGTCGAGGCCCGCGCGACGCGCAGCTTCACCGAGAGCGGCGCTCACGGCATCCGAGACCCGGGGTTGCTCTCCACTCACCGGCGGAGCGGCTGACTCCTCGGGCTGGGCAGCATCATCGGCACCCGAGAGCGGCGTGCTCACGTGGTACCCGGGGCGGCGGGCATTCGAAGCGGGATCAGGTCGCGGGGCGGCATCGGGGTCGTTCCGCGCACCACGACGATCGAGCGGAACAGATCCTCGACCTGCGCTGCAGCGTCCACATCGGTAGCTGCGGCGCCGCCGACCACGCCACGGAGGAACCACCGCGGTCCGTCCACGCCGATGAAGCGAGCGATGCGCTTTCCTGCCGACGGATCGGTGCCCGCGACAACGGGAACCTCGGCCAGGAGCTCCGGGCCGAGCGGGCCCTGACGCTCCTCGACGCGACCGCCCTGCTGGCGGATCTGCGCGCGGATCTGGTCTCGCGTCTCATTCCACAACCCGGTCGATCGCGGCGCAGCGAAGGCCTGCACCTGCAGCGTGGACCCGGCGTAATCAAGACCGACAGCCACGATGCGCTTGGTCTGCTCCTCGACCTCGAGGCGAAGATTCAAGCCTTCGCGCGGGAGGATCTTGATCGCACCAAGGTCGATATACGGACGAACGGCCCGTGCTTCGGCCTCATCGAAGGGGCCCGACTGCTCGCGGTCTGCGGGAGCGGACTTGGCGTCCTTCTCAGGTCCGTCAGCCGAGGTGTCCGGTGAACCGTCGTCGATCTGCTCCGTCATCGTGCTGCGCTCCGTCCCATACCGTCAACGCTACCCCCGACGTAACCGGTCGATCCGAACCCACCATCGCCGCGCACGCTGTCAGGCAGCTCGTCGACGGGCAGGAACCGGGCGATGGTCACCGGCATGATGATCACCTGAGCGATTCGGTCACCCACCGCGATCTCGTACGGTTCACGCGCATCGGTGTTGAGAAGACACACCTTGATCTCGCCGCGGTACCCGGCATCCACAGTGCCCGGCGAGTTCACAACCGTGATGCCGTGCTTAGCGGCAAGCCCGCTTCGAGGAACCACAAAGGCCGCGTATCCGTCCGGGAGGGCGATGCGAACACCGGTGCCCACGAGCGCGCGTTCGCCCGGTTCGAGACGCACCGCCTCAGCGGCGACCAGATCCGCGCCGGCGTCGCCCGGATGGCTATACGTCGGCGGGTGTGCGGCGATAATGGGGATATCCACGGATGGGGTCACGCAACGAGGGTAGTGCAGAACACGATGGCGACGACGAGAGTCCAGACCGCGGCCGACTATCGAGAACGGCTGGGGCCGTCACTGTGGGTGATCGTGTCTGCAGCGGTGCTCGCCCCCATGGCGGCGCTGGTCTTGGCGCCAATCGACACGACTGTCGCGCTGGCAGTGGGAGCAGCGATCGGTGTTGCCGCGATTGCGCTGCTGGTGTGGATGAGCCCGGTTGTGCGGGTCACCGACGATCGCGTCTTCGCAGGCCGAGCCTGGATCGACGCTCGCTACCTCGGCGAACCCGTCGCCCTCACAGCGGAAGATGCACGCTTCGCCCGGGGGCCAGGCCTCGATGCGACCGCGTGGCACGTCATCCGAGGGGGAATCGACGGCGTCGTGGTGGTGCCTGTGGTCGACCCGGATGACCCGGCACGAGCCTGGGTCATCTCGAGCCGGACACCAGACAGACTTGCTGCGGCGATTCGACGCGCTCAAGCCGTGGTGTAGGCGGCTCGGAGGCCATACGGCCGGCGATCAGGCCGCGCACTCCTTGCAGATGATGCCGCCGGCTTCCTCGTGATCCACCTGCGAACGGTGCTTCACCAGGAAGCAGCTTGCGCACGTGAATTCGTCCTGCTGGGGCGGCAGAACCACAACGTCGAGCTCGAGGTCTGAGAGGTCGGCCCCCGGCAACTCGAAGCCGGACGGGTTGTCCGAATCGTCGACGTCGACCGAACCCGACATCTTGTCGGGGACCCGCTCCTTGAGCGCCTCGATGGACTCGCTGTCGTCGTCGCTCTTGCGCGGTGCGTCGTAGTCGGTGGCCATTCTCTACTTCCGTTGCGTGATGCTGTGGTGCGGTGCTGCGGGGCCGCTATGGGCGGCGATAGTTTGCACGACGGATCGGGATTTAGCAAATGCTCACTCCGTGTGCCGACGTCGACGAAACGAGCGGCACGCGACGGATATTCCCTGTGGCAGCGGTTCGGTGTGTCAGCATGGGGCCGACACGCCGCAGAGGCACGGGAGGAGCGTGGGATGGAACAGCTCAAAGTCATCGCGACGGAAGACGATCAGCTGATCCTCGCAACGGAGTCGGGCGACAGATTCACGCTCGCCCTCGATGATGCACTGGCGTTCGAAGTCCGGCGAGCCCGTCGGGCCCGCGAATCGGACACGACGGCTGCCAGGCCAAGCCCGCGTGAGATCCAGACGCAGATCCGTGCGGGCCTGAGCGCAGAGGAAGTCGCCGAGCTTCTGGGGGCTCGGGTCGAGGATGTGCGGCGGTATGAAGGTCCCGTCCTCGCCGAGCGCGAGCACGTTCTCAGCCAGGCGCTGGCAGTCCCCGTGCTCGTGTCTGCCGAACTTGAACCCGACGGTGAATCCACGTTCGGCGCAGCGGTGCGCGCGAGACTCGCCGAGGCGGGTGCCACCGCGGAACGGTGGACCAGCTGGAAGGACGCAACGGGCTGGGTCATCAAGCTCGAGTTCCGCACCGGCGACGTCGATCGCGACGCCCGTTGGGGGTTTGACCCGCGGCGCACGACCCTGTCGCCGCTGAACACAGATGCGACGCAGCTGTCGAGGCAGGGCGCCCTGCCCGATGGGCTGATCCCTCGACTCCGCGCACTCGATCCCTCTCCGTCGAAGGATGACTCGCGATTCGACTCCGGCGCTTTTGGCCCACGACGAGACGATGACCAGGCGCGCGACGCGGAGAGACCTACAGAGCGCACCCCGGAGCGGGCGAGCGCTGCGGTTCGCGAGGCTGCTACCAAGCGCGCCGCCGATCCCGTCGTGACAACGTCCCCCGAGACAGCGGATCTGCTCGAAGCGCTGCGTCGGCGCCGCGGTCAGCGAGAATCCGCTCCGGACCCCAGCACAGATGAGGCAGAACGTGCACCCGTTGCCCTGTTCGATGCCCTCGAGCCCGGTTACGACGAGACCACCGCTCCCCCGCCGGCCGCCGCTGAAGAGGATCCCACCGAGCTCGAGGCGACGCAACTGACGTCATCCCGTCGGCGCGGTCGGGCGGCCCTCCCCACCTGGGACGAGATCGTCTTCGGTGCCCGCTCCGACGAGTAGCCCCCGGCACGCTGCGATGACGGTCAGGCGGCGTATGCGCCAGCTCGAAGCAGCGGAACGACGGACTCCTCGAGCGTGAGCGATCCGTGTTGCCCGACCATTCGCTGGGGTGAACGATCGTCCAGCCGGTTGTCGTAGTAGGCGACCCGTGCTCTGGCCGCGACAAGAACATCCCCGATCCGTTGGACCATGTCTGGGCTCACCGTCCCGAACACCCCGACGGCGATCGCTTCGTCACGGGTCATGACCCAGGCGCGCTCGGCGTCGGATGCCCGCCAGACACCGGCTATCGCATCGGCTGTCTCCGGCTGCGCATACAGATGCAGCATGCGCGGTTCGCCGGCGATGTCGGCGACGCCCTCCAGCCGTGGGTCTGCGTCATCCAGGAGCACGTGACGACTCGCGGGTACATCGATCATGCCGTGATCGGCGGTGATGAGCAGGCCTGCCTGGGGTGCCGCTTGGGCCAGGTCGCGAAGCGCGGCATCCACGCGTTCGAGACCGTCGGTCCATGCACCCGACTCCCAGCCGACCCGGTGACCGATGGCGTCGAGTTCTGGTACGTACAGGTAGGTGAAACTTCCCGGATGCTGCGCCGCGATCGCACCGGCGCGGGCGATTCGGTCATCGAGATCCGTGACCCCGATGAACTCGGCACCGTCCGTGGTCGAGCGGGTAAAGCCCGTGGTGGCAAACTCCGGCTTCGAGACCACGAAGACCGGCGCCTGCCGAGCCTGCGCGCGAGTAAGCGGCGCCTCTTGCTGCCAGGTGTCCGGCAGATCGCCGTCTTCCCAGCCATGGAGCAGATTTGCCACGCGGCCCGTCTCGGGGACGCGAACCCGATACCCGAGCATCCCGTTCTGTCCGGGGGGCGTCGCCGTGAGAAGGCTCGTGAGTGCGCTGGCGGTCGTCGAAGGGAATGTCGTGCGGGCGACGTCGCGCACGCCGCTGATGCTCGCGAGAAAGCGCGCGTGTCCGGCGCGCGCCCGGAGTTGTGCGGCGCCTACGCCGTCCAACATGACCAGGACGGCGCTACGAACGGGACGCAGCCAGGTGCCCTCCCCGCGCAGCGAACGAAACATCTCCGGCACGACGTCGGTGAGGCTCCGGGTTCTCGGCGAGTGCGCAGGTAGTGTGATCGGCATCCACGCAAGTCTCCCACGCGCCTTCTTCCCGCAGGGCGAGGTGCGTCAGTTCCAGCGTCCGAGGTTTTGTCATGCCGTCATCCCGTCCCCCCCAGCCCGCTGAGGTCGCCGAGCGGATCGAGGATGTCGACGTCGCAGCAGAGATGCAGGGCTCGTTCCTTGAGTACGCGTATTCGGTGATCTACTCGCGGGCACTCCCCGACGCCCGCGATGGTCTGAAGCCGGTGCAGCGTCGCATCCTCTTCCAAATGGCAGACATGGGTCTGCGGCCCGACCGCGGTCATGTGAAAAGTTCGCGTGTCGTGGGCGAGGTCATGGGAAAGCTTCACCCCCATGGCGATGCAGCGATCTACGACGCCCTGGTACGTCTCGCCCAACCCTTCTCGCTGCGTGTTCCGCTAGTGGACGGGCACGGCAACTTCGGGTCGTTGGATGACGGACCTGCAGCTCCCCGATACACCGAGGCACGCCTTGCAGCCCCGGCACTCGCGCTGACCGAGAACCTGGATGAGGACGTCGTCGACTTCATCCCGAACTACGACGGACAGTTCCAGCAGCCGGCTGTTCTCCCCGCAGCCTTTCCGAACCTGCTCGTCAATGGCGCGTCGGGCATCGCGGTGGGCATGGCCACGAACATGGCGCCGCACAACCTCATCGAGGTGGTAGCGGCAGCCATCCACCTGCTGGAGAACCCCGAGGCCACCGTGGAAGAGCTCATGGAGTTCGTTCCCGGACCCGACTTCCCCTCGGGAGGCATCATCGTCGGACTCGACGGGGTGAAGGACGCCTATGCGAAGGGCCGCGGCTCGGTCCGAACCCGCGCAAAGGTGTCGATCGAGTCGCTCGGCCCCCGACGAACCGGCCTGGTGGTGACCGAGCTCCCCTACCTGGTCGGTCCCGAGCGCGTGATCGAGAAGATCAAGGATGCGGTCACGTCCAAGAAATTGCAGGGCATCGCCGACGTCACCGACCTCACCGATCGGCACCGCGGCCTGCAGCTGGTCATCGGCATCAAGACCGGATTCGATCCGAATGCGGTCCTCGAGCAGCTTTACCGGCTGACGCCGCTGGAGGACTCTTTCGGCATCAACAACGTCGCGCTCGTCGAGGGTCAGCCGCAGACGCTCGGCCTTAAGGAGATGCTCGAGGTCTACGTCGGGCACCGCATCGAGGTCGTGACGCGGCGCAGCCGGCATCGCCTCGGCAAGCGGCGTGAGCGGTTGCACCTGGTCGAGGGCCTGCTGATCGCGATCGTCGACATCGACGAGGTCATCCAGGTGATCCGCACCTCGGATGACGGCGAGCAGGCCCGCACCCGACTCATGGAGGTCTTCGATCTCTCACAGCCGCAGGCGGAGTACATCCTCGAGCTGCGACTGCGCAGGCTCACCCGTTTTTCCCGCCTCGAGCTGGAGCAGGAACGCGACGCTTTGAAGGCCGAGATCGCCGAGCTGGAGGCGCTCCTCGCCAGCGACCAGCTGATCCGTGCACAGGTCGCTACCGAGTTGGACGCCGCAGCGGAGGCGTTCGGTACGCCGCGGCGCACGCTTCTGCTCAACGGAGGCCCCGTTGCCTCTCGCTCGTCGTCGAAGACGCCCGTCGATCTCCAAATCGCCGACACCCCGTGCCGCGTGTTCCTCTCGGCGACAGGCCGCATGGTTCGGGCCGACCTGGATCCAGCGGCGACAGGTGGCGGGATCGTTTCTCCCACACGCCGGTCGAAGCATGACGCGATCCGCAGCGCCGCCGACGCGACAACGCGAGGTCACCTCGGAGCCCTGACGACCCGCGGACGCCTCGTGCGCTTCACACCCGTTGACCTCCCTTCTGTTCCCGGCAACGCCGTGCAGCTCGCTGCGGGGACCCGTGCCGATCAGTACCTCGGCCTATCCGGCGGTGAACATGTCGTCGCTATCGTTCCGCTCGACGGTGCGATCCCACTCGCGCTCGGTACCGCGCAGGGTGTCGTCAAGCGCGTACTGCCGAGCGAAATCGCCGCTCGTGACGAGGTCGAGATCATCTCGCTGAAGCCCGGGGACGCTGTTGTCGGCGGGGCGCTGGCCGCCGATGGCGCCGAGCTTCTCTTCATCACCGACGATGCGCAGCTGCTGCGGTTCGAGGCGGGCGCCGTGCGTGCGCAGGGCCGTGCAGCGGGCGGTATGGCTGGCATCCGACTCGGCTCGGGCGCGTCAGTCATCGGGTTCGCCGTGATTCCGGCGGCGGATGCTGCCGGGGCTGTCGTGGTGACGGCCGCGGGGAGCGCAGGCGCGCTGGCCGGGGCGGACGTGAGTTCAGGCAAGGTGTCGCCCTTGGGCGAGTTCCCCGCGAAGGGCCGTGCCACCGGCGGCGTGCGCGCCCACCGCCTGCTCAAGGGCGAAGACCGCCTGGTTCTTGCCTGGGCGGGGTCGGATCCGCGCGCAGTCGCGCAGGATGGGGCAGCGCGCGCGCTGCCGCCCGCAGGCGCGAAGCGCGATGCATCCGGGGTGTCGCTCGAAGCGGGGGTCGCGGCGATCGGTACCGTCGTCCGCTGAACACGTTTGCCGGCGGGCGTCGCTCAGGCGTCGATGCGCTCGCGGGCGAGCCGATCTGACGACTCGATCAGGAACTCGCGCCGCGGGGCGACGTCGTTACCCATGAGCAGTTCGAAGACGGATGCCGCACTCTCGGCATCCTGAACCCGCACGCGACGCAGGGTTCGACCAGCGCGATCCATCGTGGTCGTCGCCAGCTGCTCGGCATCCATCTCGCCGAGGCCCTTGTAGCGCTGAATCGGCTCCTGCCACGTGCGGCCGGCCTTGGTCAGCTTGTTCAGCAGACCGTGGAGCTCCGCCTCACTGTACGTGTACAACGTCTCGTTGGGCTTGGACCCCGGATGCTTCACGACCACGCGATGAAGCGGAGGCACAGCGGCGAACACGCGTCCCTCTTCGATCAGCGGACGCATGTAGCGGAAGAAGAGCGTGAGGAGGAGCGTGCGGATGTGAGCGCCGTCGACGTCGGCGTCGCTCATCAAGATCACCTTGCCGTAGCGGGCGGTGCTGATATCGAACGAACGCCCCGACCCGGCACCGATGACCTGGATGATCGACGCGCACTCCGCGTTCGAGAGCATGTCGCTGATCGACGCCTTCTGGACGTTGAGGATCTTTCCGCGAATCGGCAGCAGCGCCTGATACTCGCTATTACGCGCGAGCTTGGCGGTGCCCAGGGCCGAATCACCCTCGACGATGAACAGCTCGGAGTCGGCCACGTCGTTGGAGCGGCAGTCCACGAGCTTGGCCGGGAGCGACGAGGACTCGAGAGCGTTCTTGCGTCGCTGCGTTTCTTTGTGGGCGCGCGCCGAGATTCGAGCCTTCATTTCGGCGACGACCTTGTCGAGCAGCAGCGAGGTCTGGGCCTTGTCATCGCGTTTGGATGAGGAGAATCGCGCAGCCAGTTCCCGGGCCACCACGGTCGAGACGATCTGGCGTACCGCGGGCGTACCGAGCACTTCCTTCGTCTGACCCTCAAACTGCGGCTCGGGAAGTCGAACGGTGAGCACGACAGTGAGGCCCGCCATGATGTCGTCCTTGTCGAGCTTGTCGTTGCCGACCTTCAGCCGGCGCGCATTCTGCTCAACCTGAGCCCGAATGACCTTCATGAGGCCCGCTTCGAAGCCCTGCTGGTGCGTGCCGCCCTTGGGCGTTGCGATGATATTCACGAAAGAGCGCAACGTCGTCTCGTAGCCGGTACCCCAGCGCACAGCGACGTCGACCTCACACGATCGCTCGAGCTCGGTCGGCACCATGGCCCCGGATGCCTGCAGCACGGGGACGGTCTCGGTGAACGTCCCCGTACCCTGCAGCCGCCAGGTGTCGGTAACCGCCGCGTCGGGGGCGAGAAAGTCCGCGAACTCCGAGATCCCGCCATCGAAGCGGTACTCCGTCGTCAGCGGCGCCTCGGGGTCACGTTGGTCAGTGATCGTGATCGACAGGCCGGGCACGAGGAACGCCGTCTGCCGTGCCCGTTGCTGCAGGTCCTCGAGGGAGAACGTCGCGTCACGAGTGAAGATCTGCCGATCGGCCCAGTATCGAATGCGCGTGCCGGTCACACCCTTCGCCGCCTTGCCCACGACACGAAGGGTTGAGCTCTTCTCGAAGGGGGTGAAGGCCGAGTCCGGAGTGGGGCCAGCGAACTCTCCCGGCTCACCCCGGTGGAACGACATCGCCCACGTCTTGCCGCCCCGGTCGACCTCGACATCCAGGCGTTCCGAAAGCGCGTTGACCACTGACGCTCCTACACCGTGGAGCCCGCCCGACGCGCTGTACGAACCGGATCCGAACTTTCCACCGGCGTGCAGCTTCGTGAAGACAACCTCGACGCCCGATAGCCCGGTTCGGGGTTCGATGTCGACCGGGATGCCGCGGGCTCGGTCGCGCACTTCGACGCTGCCGTCGGCGTACAGCACGATCTCGATCGTCGAACCGTGCCCGGCAAGCGCCTCATCGACCGAGTTGTCGATGATCTCCCAGAGGCAGTGCATCAGGCCGCGCGAGTCGGTCGACCCGATGTACATTCCCGGTCGCTTGCGAACCGCCTCGAGGCCTTCAAGTACCTGAAGATGGTGGGCGGAGTACTCGGAGGTCACAGTCGTTCAGATTACGTGGCGTCGTGGAGATCCCTGCGGAGCCACGCGGCACAGGCGGTCGCCGTACGCGCTCAGCGAAATGTGACCCAATAGCGGCATACCCGAAACATCCCCGTGGTTGTATGTCATGACACCGCCAGGAGTGACGCACCGAGGAGGCATGACCATGGCTACCCTTTCCCCCGCAGAGATCGACGTCATCGATAGCCGTCTTACCGCCGCCGACCGTTGCGACTCGTGCGGCGCACAGGCCTACATTGCCGCCGAAGTCAACGGCAGCGAACTGCTCTTCTGCGCCCACCACGGACGCCGCTACGAAGAGAAGCTGCGCGAGATCGCCACGAGCTGGCACGACGAGACGCACCGACTGAGCGCTGAGTGAGTTCAGCACAACTCTCACCCCGTACTCCCTGAATGGCCTCGCTCGATCCGCGGACGCGGATGCGCTATCGCGGCGCGCGAGCACGCCGCATCGACGTCGGATCGCTGTGGCAACGAGCCCGCGAGACCTCGCGAGAGCACGATCGCTGGGCTCCTGCCGTGCTTGCCGACATGCTCTGGTCGGCTGGCGTGCGTCAGGTGGGATTCCAGGATTACGTCGACTACGACTTCGCGATTCTGAGCCGCGCTGAGCGCGCCACATACATGACGCATCCCGTTTCGAACGAGCTGTCACAGCGCTACGACGACCCGCGTTACCGAGCCCAGTTTCACAACAAGATCGCTTTCAACCGCACGTTTGCACCCTTCCTCCACCGCGAATGGATGACGATCACGGCTGATAACGCCCACGAGTTGCGCGATTTCGTCGAGAGCCACGGCACCGTCATCGTCAAAGAGCCGGTCGGGCAAGCAGGATCCGGCGTCCACCGTTATCGCGCTGACGCGGTCACCGACTGGGAGGCGTTCCACACCGGTCTGCTCGAGCGCGGGGAACTCCTCGCTGAAGAGGTGATCACACAGCATCCTGATCTCGCTGCCTTCTGCCCGGGAACGGTCAATACGACGCGGGTCACGACATTCTTCGACGGCGAGCGAACACACATCCTCGCCATGGCCCAGAAGTTCGGCCGCGGCGAAGTGAGCGACCAGATGAGCTTCGGCGGCTTCTATTCGATGCTCGATGACGAGGGCCGGGCCGTGGGCGCGGGATACGACTCGCACGGCAACGTGCACGAGTCTCATCCCGACACCGGGCGCCGCATCTGCGAGTTCACCCTGCCGATGCTCGACGAGGTCATTGCCTTCATCGATGACGTGGCCCGTGTCGTTCCGACAGTGCGCTATGTAGGGTGGGACGTCGTCGTGACCCCCACCGGCCCTGTCCTCGTGGAGGGGAACTGGGCTGCAGGGGTCTACGAGAACAAGCCCAGCGTGACCGGCATCCGTACCGGCCACAAGCCCCGGTACCGCGCAGCTATCGGCTTCTGAGCAGCGCTAGACCGCACGCACGATGCCGAGCGGCGTTGACTGGTGACCCTGGCCGAGCGGGTTGTCGCGAAGGACGGCGAGAAGCGTCTTCTCGTCATTTTTCGAGAGCGTCGACCCGAGAATGT
Source organism: Microbacterium schleiferi (assembly GCF_038150145.1). Taxonomy (GTDB): domain Bacteria; phylum Actinomycetota; class Actinomycetes; order Actinomycetales; family Microbacteriaceae; genus Microbacterium; species Microbacterium schleiferi_B. Next base: position 39,246 of record NZ_JBBWSA010000006.1, on the reverse strand, counting down.
TCCCACCGAGATCGTTGATGTCGACCACCGCAACCTCGACGCCCGGGGCCAGCAACGTCTTGAGGTGCTGAGCTACCTCCCGGGGACGCTCCGGCCCCAGCACGACGGCACTGTTGTAGGGCGGGATGGTCCCACTGGTCGGCCCGTCGATCGCTCGGGCGCGGTCGCCGGCGATCCGGTAGAAGTCGCCTGAGCGACCGAAGGCCTTCGTCACGGCCGAGACCGCCGCAGCGAAGAGGATGCGCGGCGTGCCGCACTCGCGCAGTGCCATCTCCATGGTCTCGGGCATCCCGAGGCCGATCCCGTACGGAGTACGCGTCACGTACCGCGACAGAAACAGCGCCAGCTTCCGCGGCTGAATTTCCGACACCGCGTACGAGCGACCCTGCGTAATCGCGACGATCTTCTCGGTGACAAAGAGCGTGTCGCCGGCGACGGCGTGCTCGAGGGCGTACTCGCGGATGATGTCATCCAGGTCATCACCGGGCATCACAACGCGCGTGCGGATCGGGATCCGCCGGTAGCTCGCGCCGTCGATCTCGACGTCGAGCGACTTCCCCTCGTTGGCGACGCCGGTCATTCCAGATAGTCCCGCAGCGACTGCGACCGCGACGGGTGGCGAAGCTTGGCCATCGTCTTCGACTCGATCTGGCGGATCCGCTCACGGGTCACACCGAACGTGTCGCCGATCTGGTCGAGCGTCTTGGGCTGACCATCACCGAGTCCGAAACGCATGCGGATGACGCCGGCTTCCCGCTCGGACAGCGAGTCGAGCAGAGACTCGAGCTGACGCTGCAGCATCGTGAACCCAACAGCGTCAGCCGGAACGACAGCCTCGGTGTCTTCGATGAGGTCACCGAACTCGCTGTCGCCATCCTCACCGAGCGGCGTGTGCAGCGAGATCGGCTCGCGGCCATACTTCTGGACCTCGATGACCTTCTCGGGCGTCATGTCCAGTTCGCGGCTGAGCTCTTCGGGTGTGGGTTCGCGACCAAGATCCTGCAGCATCTGACGCTGCACGCGGGCGAGCTTGTTGATGACCTCGACCATGTGCACCGGGATACGGATGGTGCGGGCCTGATCTGCCATCGCGCGGGTGATCGCCTGGCGAATCCACCACGTCGCGTAGGTCGAGAACTTGAAGCCCTTCGTGTAGTCGAACTTCTCGACGGCACGGATGAGGCCGAGGTTCCCCTCCTGGATGAGGTCGAGGAACTGCATCCCGCGACCCGTGTAGCGCTTCGCAAGCGAGACCACCAGGCGCAGGTTAGCTCCGAGCAGGTGGCTCTTGGCGCGCTGACCGTCGCGGGCTATCCACTGCAGGTCCAGGCCAAGCTGGCTGGACTTCTCTGCCGGCGTCATGTTCGACAGCTTCTCTTCGGCGAACAGACCCGCCTCGATCCGCATAGCGAGCTCAACCTCTTCGGCCGCGTTCAGCAGCGGAACCTTACCGATCTGCTTCAGGTAATCCTTGACCGGGTCGGCTGTCGCGCCGGTGATCTGCGTCGAGTAAACCGGGACGTCATCCTCGTCGCTCGAGGTGATGACGATGGCGCCACTGGGGAGCGGCTCGGTGAAGACGGGCTTACCGGGCTGATCGTCATCGTCAGCATCAGCGTCGTCGTCGTCAGACGCGTCCTTCGCGGCCGGCGAGTCGGTTGCGTCATCCGATGACTCCGAGTCAGACGACTCGTCGTCAGCTCCCTCGTCGTCGCCGTCCACATCAGCCTCGTCGAGTTCTTCGTCCTCGTCGATGTCGTCGGCGTCGTCATCCGCGTTCTTCGTGGATGACTTCTTCGCACTGGCCTTTGCGCCCGCCGCGCCACTACGCTTCTTGGCTGCGGGACGCTTGCTGGCAGCAGTCGTGGCGACCTCGTCGTCGCTCTCGATCTCAGCCGCCTGCGCGTCCGCGTCAGCCTTCTTGGCGCGCGTACGGGTGGGTGTCGTGCTTGCGGTCACGTTTCGCCTCTCAGCGCACGGCGATCTGATTGCCGCGCTGTTGGTTTCGGACGCTAGTAAGACCCTTGTCAAGTCCCGAAGCGTCTAACGGCCACGGGCGACAATGGGTCGAACCACCATTCTCTCATACTCCGTCAGCGAATCCTGGCCCACTCCCCCGACCGTCCGCTAACGGATATAAGCCACAACGATTGGGCCGTGCTGCGTATTCCCCGCGCTCAAGCCTTGTCATCGTCGCCGGCGGGGCGGGTGGCCAGATACCGCTCCAGCTCGGCGGCAATCTCGTCCGCGGTCGGCAGGTCACCGGTGTGGATGATCGGCGTGGCGTTCGTCGCTCCCGCCATGTACGCGTCGTAGCGCTCTTCGAGGGTCTCGATCATCCGCTGCAGTTCGTCGCTGCCACCAACCTGCTCCTGCACCTTCTCGAGGTACTCGCGGTTCTCTTCGCGCAGTTCATCACCAGCGAAGACCAATCCCGTGGCGACTGTGACACTGTCGAGCGCGGCGAGAGCCGCTGCAGGATATTGCGTATCGGCGAGGTAGTGCGGCACCAGCAGCACGAAGCCCGCAACATCCGCCGCGGTCTCGGCAAAGCGGTACTCGAGGAGATGACCGACAGTCGCGGGAACCTGTGTCTCTGGCTGCCATACCGAATGCGCAGCCGTGAGCTCGGTCCGGGTCCCGCTCACTGTCGTTCCCAGCGGACGTGTGTGAGGAACGGGCATCGGAATGGCGTGTACCCACGTCACGCTCGCCACGTCAAGTTCAGCGGCCAGCTCGAGGACCGCAGCTGTGAACGAGTCCCAGGCAAAATCCGGCTCGTACCCCGTGAGCGTGATGAACGGCTGCCCCAAGGCGTCGTGAACGAGCGAAAGCTCCAACCGGGGAGGCCGATAGTCAGTGAGGTGGTCGTGCTCGAAAGAGATGACCGGGCGACGCGCGCGGTAGTCGAGAAGAATGTCGTTCTCGAAAACCGCAATGGGCGTCGGCTCCAGATCCTCTCTCACGTAGGTGACGACCCGACTCACGGCGGATCCGGCGTCGGTGAAACCGGTGAGCGCGATCACGAGCGGCAGACCCGCGGGCACCGGCGGGGCGCTGGCGACGCGGTGATAAACGGGTACCGACAAGGTCATGTCTCCATGCTAGGCGCGTGGTCGCAGTGGCCGCCCCGACGCGTGCCGCTCAGAGCGAACATGCCCCGACCTAGGATGAATACATGGCCAGTCCTGTCGTCGAATTCAGCGAAGCCCCGGTTACCGAACACGACGCAGACGCGGTGGTGATGGTGATCCCCCTCGTTTCCGCAACCGCTGGCGACGAGTGGGAATCCCTTCCCGGACTGCGCGAGAGCCTGGAGTCGATCGGGTTCACAGGCGCGGCGGGATCGTATGCCCGAGTGGCGGTTCCGCAGCTGTTCGCTCACCCCGTTGCCGTCGTCGGCAGCGGTGCGGGTCGGGACGCGGCATCCGTTCGCAACGCTGTCGGTGTTGGAAGTCGCACTCTGACCGGGTTCGCCACTGTCGCGGTGGCTCTGCCGTTCCATCAGACTGCGGATGCGGCGCTCGCAGCCGCCGAGGGCGCAGGTCTCGGCGGCTATAGCTTCGCGAGCTTCAAGAAAGAGCCACCGAAGCCCCGCGCGACGCGTGTCGTCGTTCACGCTGCGGCGGCGGTTCCGCCCGAGGATGCGGCACGAGTGCGCGCGGTGATCGAGGCAGTCGCACTTGTGAAGGATCTCGTGACCACCCCCGCCGATGCCCTCGGCCCTGCTGACATGGCTGAGGTTGCCAGCGACCTGCTGACAGGCCTCCCGGCAACAGTCCAGGTGTGGGACGAAACCGATCTGGCGGCCGGCGGGTTCGGTGGCATCCTTGGTGTCGGTCGCGGGTCGGTTCGCCCACCACGCCTGGTTCGCGCCGAGTATGCGCCGGACGGCGCGACGCGTCACGTTGCTCTGGTCGGCAAGGGCATCACGTTCGACTCCGGTGGGCTCTCGCTCAAACCCGCCGCCGGCATGGTCGACATGAAGTACGACATGTGCGGCGCTGCCACGGTCCTTGCTGTGCTTCGCGCCGTCGCCGAGATCGGCGCTCCCGTGCGCGTGTCGGCGTGGCTGTGTCTGGCCGAGAACATGCCCTCGGGAACGGCGACGCGCCCGGGCGACGTCCTTCGCATCGCCGATGGCACGACGGTCGAGGTGCTGAACACGGATGCCGAAGGCCGGCTGGTCCTTGCCGACGGCCTTGTCGCGGCGAGCCGCGAGCACCCCGACCTCATCGTCGATGTGGCAACCCTCACTGGTGCGATCACCACAGCGCTTGGAACGCGGCACGCAGGTGTCATGGGCGATGACGACGCCGTCGCCCGATACCTTGCTGCAGCGGATCGTGTCAACGAACTCGCCTGGCAGATGCCCCTTCCCGACCACATGGTCGATGAGCTCGACTCCCCCATCGCGGATCTTCGTAATGCAAAGGTCGGTGACCCCGCGGGAGGATCCCTCTTCGCTGGTCTGTTCCTTCGTCATTTCGTCGGAACACGCGACAACACCGACGGCAGCGGATCCCGGATCCCGTGGGTTCATCTCGATATCGCCGGTGTCGGCATGAACAAGGGCGCCCCCTTCGCCTTTACCGACAAGGGCCCGACCGCCGCGACGACCCGGAGCCTCATCGAGTTCGTCCTCAACGAGGCCGGCCGATGAGCGAGGACGCCTTCGACATCGTTGTGCTCGGCGGCGGCTCCGGAGGCTACGCGGCAGCGTTGCGCGCCCGGGAACTCGGACGAACGGTTGCTCTGGTCGAGCGAGACCAGGTGGGCGGGACATGCCTTCACCGCGGTTGCGTCCCCACGAAAGCGTTGCTGCACTCCGGAGAAGTCGCCGATGTGGTGCGGAACGCTCGGCACCACGGCGTGAGCGCGAGCCTTGATGCCATCGATATGGCCGCGGTCCACGACTACCGTCGCAAGATCGTCAGCAAGAAGCACGCAGGACTCACCGGACTTCTTACCGCGCGCGGTGTCGTCACCGTGACCGGTGACGGGTATCTCGAGCCCGGTCTGAAGGTTCGGGTGGGAGACCGCACCCTGTCGGCATCCGACATCATCCTTGCCACTGGCGGGCGCACCCGCGAGCTTGCCGATGTGCCTCTCGGCGGGCGGGTGTTGAGCAGCGACACCGCGCTCGAGCTCGACGAGGTGCCGTCATCCGTCCTCATCCTCGGCGGCGGCGTCATCGGTGTCGAGTTCGCCAGCATCTGGCGCTCGTTCGGGGCAGAGGTGACGATCATCGAGCCGCTCGCGCGCCTGCTCCCCTCAGAAGACGAAGCCAGCAGCGCTGCGCTGCTCCGGGCGTTCCGCAAGCGAGGGATCACGGCGACCTTTGGAGTCTCGTGCACGGGTGTCGACGCGAGCGACGATCACGTCACGGTGACCCTGTCGGATGGTTCGACCCGCACCGCCGACTACGTTCTGGTTGCGGCGGGCCGAGTTCCGGCTACCGCTGACCTCGGCTTCGAGGAAGCTGGCGTTGAACTCACTGCCGGGTTCGTCGTGACGGATGCCGAGCTGCGCACGACCGCACCGCACATCTGGGCAGTGGGTGACATCGTTCGAGGGCCACAACTTGCCCATCGCGGCTTCGCTCACGGCATCGCTGTGGCGGAGCGGATCGCCGGGCTGTCCGTCGCCCCGCTCGACGACAACTCCGTTCCGCGCGTCGCGTACTCGAGTCCGGAGGTAGCTTCCGTTGGGCTCACGACAGCGGCGGCGGTCGAACGGTTCGGTGAGGATGCCGTTCAGGTCGCGGAGATCCCACTGGCAGCGAACGCCAAGAGCGAGATCTTGGGAACCACCGGATTTGCGCGGGTCGTGCGGCGGCGCGAAGGCCCGGTCCTGGGTGTGCACCTCGTCGGCGATCGCGTCGGCGAGCTCATCACCGAAGGACAGTTGCTCGTGGGCTGGGACGCGCACCCCGAAGACGTCGCCCCCCTCATTCACGCCCATCCGACACAGAGCGAGGCGCTCGGCGAAGCGCTCTTGCTGCTCTCGGGCAAGCCACTACATGCGATCTGACGACCGCCCCCGCAGAATCACTAAGCTGGAAACGACATCGGCATCCTGAAGGAGACAAACTCATGAGCACTTCCGTGGTCCTCCCCGCACTCGGCGAGAGTGTTACGGAGGGAACGGTGACCCGCTGGCTCAAGAAAGTGGGAGACACAGTTCAGGCCGATGAAGGGCTTCTCGAGATCTCGACCGACAAGGTCGACACCGAGATCCCCTCTCCCGTATCTGGCGTGATCGAGGAGATCCTCGTTGACGAGGACGAGACCGTCGAGGTCGGCGCGATCCTGGCGAAGATCGGTGACGGCTCATCCGCACCCTCGTCGGACGCTCCCGCCGAGGAGGCTCCCGCCGAGCAGGCGCCGCAGGAGTCGGCTCCCGAGCCCGAGCCCGCCCCGGCCGAAGAGCCCGCACCTGCACCCGCTCCCGCAGCGCAGGCCGCTCCGTCCGGCGAGGGCAAGGACGTCGTCCTGCCCGAGCTCGGTGAAAGCGTGACCGAAGGCACGGTGACCCGCTGGCTGAAGGCCGTTGGCGACACCGTCGAGGTCGACGAGCCGCTGCTGGAGATCTCCACCGACAAGGTCGACACCGAGATCCCCTCCCCTGTCGCGGGAACGCTGCAGGAGATTCTCGTACGAGAAGACGAGACGGTTTCGGTCGGTGCGACGCTCGCCCGAATCGGTGACGGTGCCGCGCAGCAGTCCGCCCCAGAGCCCACACCCGCTCCTGAGCCGACGCCGGAACCCGCCGCCGAGAAGCCTGCGGCTGAGCCCGAGAAGCCCGCAGCGCCGAGCCACACGGCAGAGACCCCCGCGACCTCGTCCGAAGTGACCGAGGCAGCCGCCGACGAAGCTGCGCCCGAGTCTGACGGCGACGGCAAGACGTATGTGACCCCGCTCGTTCGCAAGCTCGCGCAGGAGAAGGGCGTCGACCTCTCGACGGTCAAGGGAAGCGGCGTCGGCGGACGGGTCCGCAAGGAGGACGTCCTGGCAGCTGCCGAGTCGGCAGCAACGCCCGCGCCCGCAACTGCTGCGCCTAAGCGTGCTGCTCGGGAGGTTTCTGAGCTCCGTGGCACCACGCAACCGATGTCGCGACTGCGCAAGGTTCTCTCCGAGCGCGCTGTCGCGTCGATGCAGTCGACGGCTCAGCTCACCACCGTGGTCGAGGTCGACATCACCAAGGTTGCGGCATTCCGCGACGCGGTGAAGGGCGACTTCCAGAAGAAGACGGGCGACAAACTCTCATTCCTGCCCTTCTTCGCGCTGGCAGCCGCCGAGGCTCTGCAGGCGTACCCCGTCATCAACGCGACCGTCGACGAGGGTTCGATCGTCTACCCGGCAACCGAGAACCTCTCGATTGCCGTCGACACCGAGCGGGGCCTGCTGACTCCCGTACTGCGTGATGCAGCAACAAAGAACCTCGCTCAGATCGCTCACGAGATCGCCGATCTCGCGGCCCGGACGCGCGACAACAAGCTCAAGCCCGACGAGCTGGCCGGCGGCACGTTCACGCTGACCAACACGGGATCCCGTGGCGCGCTGTTTGACACGCCGGTCGTTTTCTTGCCGCAGTCCGCGATCCTCGGCACCGGCACTGTCGTCAAGCGACCCGGTGTCGTGCAGGTTGACGGAAAGGATGCGATCTCCGTTCGCTCGTATGTCTACCTCGCCCTGTCGTACGACCACCGGATCATTGACGGTGCGGATGCGGCCCGCTTCCTCGGTGCCGTGAAGGCGCGCCTCGAAGAGGCAGACTTCGCCGGCGATCTCGGCATCTGACGGGATCGGCGTCGAGCCGGCAAGAACGTACCAGCACTACGCAGATGGCTGCTGCGTGAGGTCGAGAACCTCACGCAGCAGCCATTTGTCGTCGTGACGTGCAATCACAACGAGCTGCGGCGGAAAGCCGTCGGCCTCGGCGCGAACGACCGCGACATCCCCGTACTCGTCGACCAGATGAAGGTTCCGAAGAGCTGCAGGAGCGGCGGCGGCGCCGGTAGCGAATGCCACATCCCCACGCTCGGCGACCGTCCCGACGCAGGCGGCATCCCCGGCACACGTCGACATGGCGTCGAGGATGACGCCCGCCACGCGAGGCAGATCAGGCGCGTCCGCCTCGATGTGGGAGTCGGACGAAGCGGTTTCGCCGGTATCCGGCGAGATGACATCTCCGGTCGGTGCACCTTCTGCTGGCGCACTGCGCGCATCAGGCGCCAGGACCGTGACAGCAATAGCCAGGACCACGCCTACGGCAACAGCACCAATGACCAGCCGCCCCCGCCCGACAGGGCGCCCCGCTCTCGGGCCACGTCGAAATGAACGCAGAGCGCCACGGGCAGAGGCAGCCACGTCCGCGAGAGTCTCATGCCATCCGCCATCGCCACCGCGCACGAGCCGATCGAAGGCACCAGGCTCATCAGGCGGCACGACCCGCGACTCGGCCCGCAGGTGGGGCTCAACCACAGCCGGGCTCGGAACCAGCCGCACAGTGGCCGGGGCTTCGGACGACGGACGAAGCGGCCCGGGCTCGACCCACTCGAACACGGCTCGCTCACAGGCATCGAAGCCACCTGCGCGGTGGTCATCGGCTCGCAAGACAGCCACGATGGCATCCCGGACGGAGCCACCCCGCGCATCATCGAGCGGAAGTCGGTTCAGGATGCGGCATGCGCTCTCCCGAGCGGGTTCCGCGCCGGGCCCGAGGGCGAAGACGGGCCTGGCGGAGCCGGACAGCCACCATGCTCCGCCGAGATCCTTCCCAGCTGCAACACGCAGCTCGTACGCCCCGCGCAACAGGCTGATCATGATGGTGGCACACTCCGGTTCCGTAAGAGGCGATCGTAGGCCGTCCCGCACCTCAAGGTACGTTTCGAGGGGCTCGCGACACGCTTCGACCAGTGCGCCAGCGGCGGCTTCAGAGCGGGACGTACCCATGTGTACGACATCCAGTGCGCGCAGCACGTGCGTGTCCTCCTGCGGCGTCCAGAACAGCTCGCCCGCAGGCACCTGTTCAGGATCGATCAGTAGGTGAACGCCCGCCGGGCTGCGTACGAGGGTTCCCGCGTAGGGCGACTCTCTCGTTGTCACACGGCGCAGCGGTGTGAACGCGATCAGGAGCGGATCATCCGCCCACCCGGGCATTGCATCACTCATGCCCCCAGCCTGAGCGGAAGCGGCGGCGGCCCAGCCAAGGCCCATCCGGTGCGGGGACTGACGAGCCCAAGCATGGCCTGGGGAGGAGAGCGCTCGGGGATCGGCTGCCGTACGCAGCAATGCATACGGCACTTCCCGCCCGGGTACGCTGGAGGGATGGCAGCACGCGCGTCCTCACCGGAGAAAAGGCCCGGCTTCTTCTCGCAGCTTCGTACCCTGTATACGTTCACGCAGCAGACCTACCGCGGTCTTCCCTGGATGCTCGTCGGTGTCGTGCTCGCAGGCGCCGCCCTCGGCGTCGGAGTCGGGTTCCTCATCCCGCCGGTCGCGGTCTGGAGCATCATCCTCTGGGGTGTCACCGGGCTTCTCTTCGGCGTGCTGATGGGCCTGACCCTGACGACGCGACTGTCGACACGCGCGATGTACAAGCGCATCGACGGCGTCCCCGGGGCCACCGGCCACGTGATCTCCACCTCACTCGGCCGTTCGTGGCAGGCTAACGAGAACCCCGTGGGCGTCAACCCCAAGACGCAGGAAGCGGTTTATCGCGTCATTGGTCGCGGCGGCGTCGTCATCATTGGCGAGGGTTCACGCGGACGACTGACTCGGCTGGTCAACGACGAGCGTCAGAAGGTTCAGCGTGTGGCATCCGGTGTACCGCTGACAGTGATCTACGTCGGGCACGGTGATGACGATGTGCCGATCTCGCAGCTCGCAACCCGGATCAAGAAGCTCCCCAAGAAGATCGACCGCGCAACGATGGCCGCCGTCATCAAGCGAGTTGACTCGGTTTCGCAGTCGCTCACGTCGCTTCCGATTCCGAAGGGCATCGACCCGACCAAGGTCAGGGCACCGCGTCCGCGCTGATCCCTGACAGCCCGCGGAGCGTCGAACCCACGGACGTGCCCCCGCCTCAGCGGCTGCGAAGCAGAACCGTGCCGGCAGCCTTGTCGTGCAGCCCTCGCTGATCGGCATCCCAGATCACTGCCGGGATCACAACGATCAACAGCAGCGTGCGAATCACCGGTCGCCACAGGCCGACCCAGCCCCCGTCTACGCGCTGGAGCGTCAACCCGAAGATCCGGTGACCGGGGCTGCCCTGCAGCGTCGGCAGGAAGGCGATCTGAATGAGCGCGAAGATTCCCAGAATGGCGAGCGGGTCCCATCCGAAGAACCCGGAAATCAGGTACGCCGCGCCGTAGTCGATGCACAGTGCACCGACTCGGCGACCGAGTCGACCCATCGATCCGGGCCCAGACTCCGGAAGTCCGAGCCGTTTGCCGGGGTAGTCCTGGGCAACTGAGGTCACCGAACGAGCCTACCTGGGCGAGTCGATTCGACAGGCTCGTAACATGCCCGAAACAATAGGGACACGGCAGGGCAATCCCTGCCGACTACCGTTTTGGGAAACCCGACACGGGTATCACCACGCCCTACCTCTGGAGTCTTCATGTTCAAAGATTCATCTGAGGTGCTGAAGTTCATCAAGGACGAGGACGTCAAGTTCCTCGACATCCGTTTCACGGATCTCCCCGGTGTGCAGCAGCACTTCAACATTCCGGCATCCACCGTCGACGAGGACTTCTTCACCGTCGGCCAGCTGTTCGATGGATCCTCGATCCGCGGATTCGCGAACATCCACGAGTCGGACATGCAGCTCATTCCGGATGTCACCACGGCGTACCTCGACCCGTTCCGCGACGCCAAGACGCTGATCATGGTCTTCGACATCTACAACCCGCGCACCGGCGAGATCTACCACAAGGACCCGCGCCAGGTCGCGAAGAAGGCAGAGAAGTTCCTCGCCTCAACCGGCATCGCGGACACCGCGTACTTTGCACCGGAGGCTGAGTTCTACATCTTCGACGACGTGCGCTACGAGGTGAAGCAGAACTCTAGCTTCTACTCCGTGGACTCCTCCGAGGGTGCCTGGAACACGGGCCGCGAAGAAGAGGGCGGCAACCTCGGAAACAAGACCCCGTACAAGGGCGGCTACTTCCCCGTCTCCCCCGTCGACAAGACCGCTGACCTGCGTGACGACATCTCGCTGCGGCTGATCGAGTCGGGCCTTGAGCTTGAGCGCGCCCACCACGAGGTCGGTACCGGTGGCCAGCAGGAAATCAACTACAAGTTCGACACGATGGTTCACGCCGCCGACGACATCTTGAAGTTCAAGTACATCGTCAAGAACGTGGCTGAGCAGTGGGGCAAGGTTGCGACCTTCATGCCCAAGCCGCTGTTCGGCGACAACGGCTCGGGTATGCACACCCATCAGTCGCTGTGGCTCGAGGGCAAGCCCCTCTTCTACGACGAGGCCGGCTACGCACAGCTCTCCGACACCGCTCGGTGGTACATCGGTGGCCTGCTCGCCCACGCTCCGGCTGTTCTCGCATTCACCAACCCGACGCTCAACTCCTACAAGCGTCTGGTCAAGGGCTACGAGGCTCCGGTCAACCTGGTGTACTCGGCCGGTAACCGTTCGGCAGCTGTGCGCATCCCGATCACCGGATCCAACCCGAAGGCCAAGCGCCTCGAGTTCCGCGCCCCCGACTCCTCGGGTAACCCGTACCTCGCGTTCGCTGCGCAGTTGATGGCCGGCATCGACGGCATCATCAACCGCATCGAGCCGCACGAGCCCGTCGACAAGGACCTCTACGAGCTGCCCCCCGAGGAGGCCAAGCTCATCCCGCAGGTGCCGAACTCGCTGCTGGACTCGCTCGACGCCCTGCGCGCCGACCACGAGTTCCTGCTCCGTGGCAACGTGTTCACGCCCGAGCTCATCGAGACCTGGATCGAGTACAAGTTCGAGAACGAGATCCAGCCGATCAACGCCCGTCCTCACCCGTTCGAGTACGAGCTGTACTTCGGGGTCTGATTCCGGGAGGCCCTCAGAGCCACACTTCCGGTTCTTGAGACCAGCAATTCACTGAGCCCCAGGCGGCAGTAGCCGTCTGGGGCTCAGTGTACCTCTGGACGTTTACGGACGGCTACGGGCAGTAAACGGACAGGTTTTCGGACAGCGGCGCACGAGCTGCTTGAGCGAACCCTCCACGCTTCGGAGATCTAGGCAGTCAAAGGTCGGGTAGCGCGCACAAATGCCTCCCCTCTCGTCGGCGAGCTGGTCAACCGAGCGTCGGGGGGCTCCACTAGCGTGGACATGTGGATGCGATTCTTGAACCGCGAGCAGTCGGTGACGTCACAGGAGCCTTCTTCGTTCCCGGTTATCAGCGGGGTTACCGTTGGGGTCCTGACGAGGTGGACCGTCTCCTCGCAGACATCTGGGAGAGTAACGGCGCGCCGTACTACCTCCAGCCCGTGGTCGTAAAGCAGATGGCCGACGGTCGGTGGGAACTCATCGACGGCCAGCAGCGGTTCACCACTCTGTACCTGATCTTCCAGTACATGCGGGATCAGGGGCTGCAAAGCGCCGGCGCTGGCTACTCGATCGAGTACGAGACACGCCCCGGTAGCCAAGAGTTCCTACGGTCGCCGATGGCCGACCACAACGACGAGAACATCGACTTCCACCACATCTTCGGAGCGTACGAACGGATCCGCTCATGGTTCGAGGCGTGGGAGCATCGCACTCAGCACGTCGCCAATAAGTTCTACGGCTACCTCTTCGACTCGGTCAAAGTGATCTGGTATGAGGCATCGCAAGATCTCGACTCCATCACCCTGTTCACCCGGCTGAACGTCGGGCGGATCCCGTTGACTGACGCCGAACTCGTCAAGGCGCTCGTGTTGGCAAACAGCCGCGCGCGTCCTGGATACTCAGACAAGAGCGAGCAGATCGCGGCGCAGTGGGATCAGTTCGAGCGGGAACTTCGCGCGCCGGAGGTCTGGTCGTTCATCACGGGCCGACACGAGAGCGAGGCAACTCACATCGGGCTCGTCCTCGACACTCTCGCCGATCAGATCGGCGGGAGGCCTTCCGGTCGGCACCGCCCTCGCTACTACACGTTCGAAACGCTGAGGAACGAGATCACCGCAGGTGCGCAGGCATTCTGGGACCGAGTCGTGAAGCTGCATTCGCTGATCCTCGGCTGGTACGACGACCGCCAAGTCTTCCACAAGGTCGGATTCCTGATTCAGGTTGGAAGCGACACCTTCGGGCAACTCGTGAATCTGGCCGACGGACTCACCAAGCCGCAGTTGCATGCGGCACTCGACGGCCGCATCCGTGATGTGCTCGACCTGACGGAGGAGGACCTCGGCGCACTGGATTACGACACGAGGAGCGCGAAATGTAGCGAGGTATTGCTGCTGATGAATGTGGAGACAGTTCGCGCTCGTAAGGACGACACTGCCCGGTACTCGTTCAACGCCCACTCACGCGGCTCCTGGTCTCTGGAGCACATCCACGCGCAGAACGCCAAGGAACTCCGGCGCGACGAGAAGATCTGGCGCGAGTGGCTCCTCCTACAGCGCGATGTCGTGGAGGACCTGCCGACGCTCGAGAGCGCCGTCCGCGCCGAACTACTTTCCGAGATCGATGACGTGCTCGGGATGATCGCGGAGCAGCAGGTGCATGGAGTCGGCGTCCGCTTCGACGCGGTGAAGGCCGCAGTCGAGGATGCCCTCACGGACGAATCGACTCGCCGGGGAGAGAACGTGCACTCGCTGGCGAACCTGGCCTTGCTGGCAAGCGGTGACAACAGTGCTCTGAGTAACTCGACGTTCGAGGTCAAACGCCGGGAGATTCTTGCTCGGGACAAGGCAGGCTCCTACATTCCGCCGTGCACCCGCAACGTGTTTCTCAAGTACTACACCGATGCCGATGACCAGCAGATTCACTTCTGGGGAGCCGCCGACCGCGAGAGCTATCTGAAGGCGATCCTCGAAGCCGTCGCCCCGTACCTGCAGACGTCTGAGGTTGCAGCGTGACCGAGATGCGAGGCACCAAGACCTCATTCGCCCGCATGTTCCAGCCGGGTGAGACCGGCGCGGACACCATCAAGCGTGTCGAGATCCCGCTCATCCAGCGGGACTACGCGCAGGGCCGAGACGAACGCGATGTCAACGCCATCCGCGCAGACTTCCTCGGCGTCCTCATCGAAGCGCTCGTAAGCGACGAGGCTGTTGACCTCGATTTTGTGTATGGGGAGATTGGCGACGGGACTCTGCGACCCCTCGACGGACAGCAGCGCCTCACAACCCTGTTCCTCATTCACTGGTATATCGCCGCGCGAGCGGATCGACTCCACGAAGCCGCGGCGGTCCTCCGGTTCGAGTACGCGACTCGTGCCAGCGCCGAACTCTTCTGCCGCGAGCTCGTGAAGCCTGAGCACTCCCCTGGCGAGGACTTCTCCACACCGAAGACGTGGATCACGGATCAAGCGTGGTATCTCCATGCCTGGCGGCATGACCCGACAATCCAATCGATGTTGAACATGCTTGACGCGGTCCACGAGCGAATCACCGCGGAGAACATCGATCTCGACTCCGCATGGGAGCGACTCGTGGACGAGTCGAAACCAGCGGTGTCCTTCTACCTTCTTCCCATCGACGACATGCCGTCCGGCGAAGAGCTGTACATCAAGATGAATTCGCGGGGAAAGCCGCTCACGGACTTCGAGAACTTCAAGGCGAGACTGGAGAAGCTCTTTCACGAGACTCTGCCCAAGGACGACTTCGACGCGATCATCCACAAACTCGACGGTGTGTGGAGCGACCTGCTCTGGAGCTTCCACGGCGGAGACCACCTCATCGACGACGAGTTCCTCCGGTACCTCGAGTTCATCATCGAGATCAGCGAGTGGCGCGACAACGTGATCCCTGAGGGTACGCTGCTGGAGCGGGCGGAACGCGCCTTCGACGTCGGCAACCCGAACGCAGCGAGTCACGTCGCCTTCTTGACTCATGCCTTCGACACCTGGGTAGGTGTCGACGACGTGCGCGCAGCATTCGAGGAGCACTTCGTCGACCTCGCCCGCAGCAGCGCCGCATCACAGACCGGGCGGGTGCCGCTCGACACCACGAATCTCAACCTGTTCGCAGGCTGTCTCGAGCTTTACGGAAAGCGAACTGGAAACCGGCGGCTATTCTCTCTGGCGGAGACGCTCATGCTCTTCGCCGTGCTCATTCATCGGCAGTATGCGACCCGCGAAATCGCGGTTCGACTCCGAATCCTTCGCAATCTCGTCGATGGCGCCGACGACGAAGTATCTCGGGCTGCTTGCCGGGAGCCCAGGCACCGATGTGGTGGAAGCCCTGCAGTTGATGGCCGGGTCGGTGCAGTCGCGGATCGGGGTCAGTCTGCCTTTCGTCCTGCTCGAGAATGCCCAGACCGCCGTCACTCAGGCGCTGCTTGCGCTCAGGTGCGTACCTCCGACGAGCACCGGAATCCACGCATACGGTTCAGCCCCGATCGACACCATGCTCGCGGCACAGCCCCGATACGCAGCAGAGTTGCGCGACCGCGCTTTGGGCACCTTGTTGAAGCTGGACGAGGATGACGCTGGAGTGCTGCTGGAGACGCTTCAGACGTGGTTCGCCGCTGATGGATCTACGGTCGCGTGCGCGCAGGCGTTGCACTGCCACCGCAACACAGTGCTCCATCGTCTCGGGCGCATCGCCGAGTTGACCGGGAAGTCGGTGATGAAACCGCAAGATGCCGCGGAACTGTTCGTTGCTCTGCGTGCCTTGCTCCTGACCAGCGGGCTGGGGCCGCTGGCCCGGCGCAAGCTGGCTGCAGCGCCCAACGACGTTGCGTGATCTGGGTTCGCTACGACGCCCGCGCCCGCAACTCGTTGCGCAGGATCTTGCCAGACGTGCTCTTGGGGATGGAGTCGACGAACTCCACGACCCTCACCTTCTTGTGCGGTGCGAGGTGTTCCGCGACGAACGCCATGACCTCGGGTGCGGTGAGCTCGACATCGGGCTGGGCGACGACGAACGCCTTCGGAACCTCGCCCGCGTCCTCGTCCGGATATCCGATGACGGCAACATCGGCAATGCTGGGGTGGGTGAGCAGCAGCGCTTCAAGCTCCGCCGGAGCGACCTGGTAGCCCTTGTACTTGATGAGCTCCTTGAGTCTGTCGACGATCCACACGGCGCCGTCGCTGCCGATCCGTGCCACGTCTCCGGTGTGGAGGAACCCATCCGCCTCCAATGTCGTCTCGGTCGCCTCCATGTTGTTGAGGTAACCGACCATGACGTTGGGGCCTTTGACGAGCAACTCGCCAGGCTCCGACAGGCCCGCGTCGGGCAGGTCGACCTCGTCGCCGGTGATGGTGTCGACAATCCTGGTCTCAACATTCGGCACCGCCAACCCGATCGAGCCGACGGAGATGTCCTCCCTGGCACGGGGGATGACATGCGAGATGGGGCTCATCTCGGTCATCCCGTACCCTTGCAGGACCCGCACTCCCAAACGGCTTTCGAGCGCACGCCCGAGAGCCTCATCCAGTGCCGCAGCGCCGGAGAGGATGACCTCCAGGCTGGAGAGGTCGTACTGGTCCACGAGGGGATGCTTCGTGAGGGCGACGGCGATGGGTGGTGCGATGAACACGTAGGTGCACTTCTCATCCTGGATGAGGCGCAGGAACTCCGGCAGGTCGAAGCGGGGCTGGGTGACGACCCGCGCTCTGGCCTTCAGAGAGAGGTTCAACAGCACCGTCATGCCGTAGATGTGGAAGAAGGGCAAGACCGCCAACACCGTGTCCTCCGCTGACACCACGACCAACGGCCACGACTGCGCAACGTTCGCGACGAGGTTGCGGTGGGTGAGCATCACCCCCTTGGGCTTTCCCGTCGTCCCCGATGAGTAGGGCAGCACCGCGAGGTGAGTGGCGGGACTGAAGGAGATGTCCGGCGCGGGATGCCCCGAGGACAGAAGATCGGCAGCACTTGCATAGCCCTCGGCCCCATCCATCACGATGATCTGATCGGGCTCGAAACCTGCCGCGGCGGCACCGGCGGCGACCGCTGGCAGCAGTGGCGAAACGGTGATGATCAGCTTCGCACCGGAATCTGTCAGCTGGTTTGCGATCTCTTCGGGGGTGTAGAGCGCATTGACCGTCGTCGCCGTGGCCCCGGCGCGGAGGATCCCGTGGAAGGCGGTGACAAAGGCGGGCGAGTTCGGGGCCTGCAGCGCGACGACGTCGCCGACTCCGATGCCCCTGGCGGCGAGTGCGCCGGCGAATGCGTCGACCTGCTGCCGCAGTGCAGCATAGGTCAGTGATGCGCCACTGGGTCCGTCGACCACGGCGACGCGAGCGGACTCCTCGTCCGTGAGGCTGCCGAAGATGAAGTCATAGACGCTCACATCCGGGATTTCGATATCGGGGTAGATGCTCTTGATCGTCACGCCTGGTCCTCTCGATCTACATTGGTCGATTTCGTACGTCTACCGACATCCAGCGGGTCACCCGCTACTGGCGCGATGGTCCCGCCGTGCGGGATCAGCCCCGCGGGGAGCGGTCCGTCATCGAAACTGCTCGCACGCCATCCTGTCAGAGACTCAGTCTTAGGCAACCGAGACCCAGTGTCAACTGATGTTTCGGGCGAGTATTCTCGGCTCATGCACAGCACCCTGGGAGACTCCACGATCCGAGAGACACTTCGGGTGTTCCGCGAGAAGGGATTCGATGCGACAACCGTTGAAGATCTCGCAGAAGCGAGCGGCATCAGCCGCGCAACCTTCTTTCGACGTTATGGCTCGAAGGTGGATGTGCTGTTCGCCGATCACGACACCCTCCTTGAAGGGGTCGAGGATCTCTTGGCACGGTCGTCCGGTGATCCTCATGCCGTCATCTGCGACGCCGCGGAGTACGCGCTCGGCCAGCTGCTCGCGGACCCTGATGTCGCGCGAGCGCGGTATGCGCTCGTTCGTACGGTTCCCAGCCTGCGCGACCGGGAGATCCTGAGCATCCGGCGCTATGAGCTGCTGTTCGTCCAGTACCTGCGGCGGACTGTTCCCGAGGGGGACCCGGACCTGGCGGCCGGGTTCGCTGCGGCGGTCGTCGCGGTGCACAATGCTGCCCATAGGGAGTGGCTGAGCGGTGACTCCGACATCTCCCCGGAGTCTTTGGGGGTTCGGGTTCGCCGGATTGCGGCGCGGTTCCGCGAGCCGGATTCGAATCGGGCAGCCGGCGGGCATGTCATCGCGGTGCGATTCGATGACGGTGCCCCGCGTGGTCACGTGCTCGCGCGCCTGGCGGAACTGCTCGACGAGACCTGAGCAGACCCGGCTCGATGTGCCGGCTGCAACGTCGGGGACGACGCCAGGCGCCTACTCGACCAGGATCGCGGCTTGGTCGCTGTCGGTGGTCAGATGCGGTGCGATGTCCTTCGGCGCCATGGTGCCGGCGAGCACTTGGGCGACCTGGAGCACGATCGGCATGTCCACGCCCTTCGCCTCGGCGAGTTCGAGCACCGGCGCGACGGAGGCGAGGCCCTCTGCCGTCTGCTTCATCTGGGCGACAACCTGATCGAAGCTGAGCCCCTGGCCGAGCAGCCTGCCCGCCGTGTTGTTGCGCGAGAGCGGGGACTCGCAGGTCGCGATGAGATCGCCGAGGCCGGCGAGCCCGGCGAGGGTCTCCGCACGGCCGCCGTAGGCCACGGCGAAGTCGGTCATCTCGACCAGCCCCCGGGTGATGATCGACGCCTTGGTGTTCTCGCCATAGCCGACGCCGTCGACGATGCCGATCGCCACCGCGATCAGGTTCTTCAGCACCCCGCCGAACTCGGTGCCGGCGACATCGGTGTTGACGAAGGTGCGGAAGTAGCGGTTGGTGGCGACCTGGGCGACGAAGGCGGCCGTGGCGAGATCGTTCGAGGAGACCACGGCCGCCGTCGGCTGCTCCTTCGCGATCTCGAGCGCGAGGTTGGGTCCGGACACGACCGCGACCTGGTTCTGGTCGATCTCGAGCTCCTGCAGGATCACCTCGCTCATCCGGAAGCGGGTGCCCTTCTCGACGCCCTTCATCAGGCTCACGACGATCGCGTCTCGCGGAATCAGTTCGCGCACGATCCGCAGGTTCTCCCGCAGCGACTGACTCGGAATCGACAGGAAGACGATCTCCGCGCCATCCATCACATCGGGCAGGCGCGAGCTCGACCAGAGGTTCATCGGAAGGTTGATTCCCGGGAGGTAGTCGCTGTTGCGCTTGGACTCGAAGATCTCGCGGGCCAGCTCAGGACGCCGGGCCCAGAGGGCGACATCCGCTTGCCCGTCGGCAAGGATCTTCGCGAAGGTGGTGCCCCAGCTCCCAGCCCCGAGCACGGCGACGCGACGCAGGCCGGGTTGCGGCAGGCGGATCGGGATCGTCATCGTGCTAGTCAAAGTGCCCGGTCTCCGTCTGGTTGTGCTCGGCGGGGTCCCACAGCCGCTCGGGCGGAGGCTCATCGCGCAGGTCGGCGAGCAGGGCGGTGATCGCGAGCATCACCGATGTCGTCGCCGCGGTCAGTGCGGCAGAGTCGAGCGGGCGACCGGCATAGGCGCTGAGGTCGATCGGCGCACCGAACTTGATCTGCACGGTCTTGCGCGGGAACAGGCTGATCTTCTTGCCGTAGGGCTGCATGACCTTGTGGTCGCCCCAGTGCGCCACCGGCACGAGCGGAAGGCCGTTGTCGATGGCGAGCCTGACCGCGCCGAACTTGCCGCGCATCGGCCAGAGGTCCGGTTGCCGGGTCAGCGAGCCCTCCGGGTAGACGACCACGGCCAGTCCCTCGTCGCTCAGCTTCCTGCTGGCGGTGAGCGGATCGTTGCCGCGCACCGATCCGCTGCGCTCCACCGGCACCTGCCCGATCTTGCGCAGTGCCCAGCCCAGGACGGGGATGGCGAACAGCGAGGCCTTGGCCAGGAAGTGCGGCGGCCGGCCGAGCTTCCACATCGCGTAGCCGATCAGCACCGGGTCGAGCTCGTTGATGTGGTTGGGCGACACGACCACCGCGCCGGACTTCGGCAGGTTGTGGCCGTCGATCAGCTCCAGCTTGACGATGGCCGCCATGGGCGGGATCACGATCCCGGCGACGATGCGGAAGAACGGGGTCTTCTCCGACCTGCGCTTCGGCGCCCGCCCCTGCCGCGACTCTGCGGCGCCGGCCGTCCCCACGGGCTCAGGCCTCGAAGACGAAGTCCGCACCGAGGACTTCCAGCTTCTCGATGAAGTGCTCGTAGCCCCGGCTGATGATGCCGACGTTGCTGATCGTCGACTTGCCTTCGGCGCGCAGCGCCGCGATCAGATAGCTGAAGCCGCCACGCAGGTCGGGCACGTGCACGTTCGCTGCGTGCAGCGGTGTCGGACCGGTGATCACCGCCGCCTGCTCGAAGTCGCGGCGGGCCACGCGGCGCGGATGGTCGGGCAGACCGTTCTTGTGCACGACGATGTTCGCGCCCATCTCGTTGAGGGCGTCGGTGAAGCCGAAGCGATCCTCGTACACCGTCTCATGCACGATCGAGACACCCCTCGCCTGGGTCAGGGCCACGATCAGCGGCTGCTGCCAGTCGGTCATGAACCCCGGATGCACATCGGTCTCGATGGTCACCGGCTTGAGCTCGCCGCCCGGGTGGTAGAAGCGGATGCCGTCGTCCTCCACGTCGAACGCTCCCCCGACCTTGCGGAACACGTTGAGAAAAGTCATGAGCTCGCTCTGGCGGGCACCCTGCACGAAGATGTCGCCCTCGGTGACCAGCGCGGCCGCCGCCCAGCTGGCGACCTCGTTGCGGTCGAAGAGCGCGCGGTGCTTGTAGCCCTCGAGCCGGTCGACCCCCTCGATGAGGATCACCCGGTTCGGCTCGACCGAGATGATCGCGCCCATCTTCTGCAGGATCGCGATGAGATCCATGATCTCCGGCTCGATCGCCGCGTTGGTCAGCTCGGTGGTGCCCTTCGCCCTGACGGCGGAGAGCAGCACCTGCTCGGTGGCACCGACACTCGGGTACGGCAGGGTGATGTCTGCACCGTGCAGACCGTTGGGCGCCGTGATGTAGATGCCCTCGTAGCTCTTCTCGACGATGGCGCCCATCGCTCGAAGCGCGTCGAGGTGGAAGTCGATCGGCCGGTCGCCGATGCGGCAGCCGCCGAGGTCCGGGATGCGCGCCTCGCCGAGCCGGTGCAGCAGCGGGCCGCAGAACAGGATCGGGATTCGGCTGGAGCCGGCGTGGGCGTCGATCTCGGCGAAGTGCGCCTTCTCCACGTTGCTGGTGTCGAAGCTGAGCTCTCCGGTGGCGGTGTCGGTCACGGTGACGCCGTAGACCTCGAGCAGGCCGCGTACCACCTGCACGTCGCTGATGAATGACCAGACGCGCCGATTGGCCGCCGCCCTGCTCCTGGGGCTCGCTGCACCGACACTCGCCGGATGCTCCCCCGAGCAAAGTGCGATGAACGAGGACGACGGCAGGGCGATCGAGGCCGCAGTCGCCGGCGCCGTTCCCGACGCTGCAGGAGCCTTCGCGAGCTTCACCTGGTCGGGGGCGCCGAACACCCAGAGCATCCTGGTCCGGGTCTACGTCGACCAGACCGATCCCGCCTTTCTCGCCGCCACGGCCGAGACGACCTTCGAGACGGTCTGGAGGAACGCGATCAGGGAGCCGAGCTCGATCTCCTTCCAGGCGGCACAGGGCTCTCGTCCGTCCCAGCCGGCGAGCGACACCCTCGGCAACCTCGATCTCGCCCCGCTCGCCGAACAGTTCCCAGAGGCGCACCTCGGGATCGCCGGCCAGATCCTCAAGCTCAGTCGCGAGGAACTGGCCGACCGCTACGGCCCGTGGTCGGGCAAGGACGCCGAATGACCGGCACCGCCGTCGCTCTTCCCGAACTGCGGTTCCGCCTCCCCGGGGCATGGTGGCAGGTGCCGCTTCACGACCATGAGACCGCGAGGGTGAGCGTGCGTGACCTGGTCCGTCGCCAGCTCGGCCGTTCCGACGAACTCGCCGGTCTGCGCGGAGAACTGAGTCGTCGTCTCCTGGACGGTCTCGAGCGGGCGATCGACGGCGACGGGCTCAGCATGCAGATCGCGCTGTCGATAGTGCCGCAGGTTCCCCTTCCCGCGCACTTCACGGTGTTCCTGCCGGAGATCGGCATGACCCCGGCGATCGGCACCTCCGCCGCCGCGGTGATGGGGGTGCTGGAGAAGACCTTGACCGCCGGCGGCAAGATCGACGCGACGGCCCACCGGTTCGGCATCCGCGAATCCGAGGTGCTGCGCACGCACCGCGTCCGTCTGCCCCAGGAACCGGATGAGACTCCCCCCACCCTGATCGCCGACTAATGGGTCACGGTCCCCCGTTCCAAGCGCGTGCTGCTCATCACCTTCAGCACCGGACTGGTGGACATCGGCGACGAGATGCTCGGCCTGTTCGACTCGATCATCGCCGCGAGCTACTGGAAGTCGACCAACTCGCTGCTCAGCGCCCGGTGAACTTCAGCGCCCGATGAGCGGCAGCCGCGACCAGATCGACGGCGGCACCAGATCGGCGAAAGCTCTCGTTCTCGGCGACGCTGCGGTCCGCAGCGCGGAGATCGTCGCATCGAGGTCGGCGACGATGCCGGGCTCCGCTGCCAGTCCCTCCCGCGAGTAGCTCTCCCGCTCGACGGCGACCACCAGGCGCTCGAGCGACTCGTTCCTGCTGCCGGGTAGCAGCGCCCCCGCCATCTCGGCCGGCGTGAGGGTCGGCGGCACCTGGACGCGCAGATCCTCCGCTGTCTGCAGCAGTTCCCGCCAGGCGAGCGTCGGCGGCGCGAGCCCGCGGCGGAGTCTGCCCCGCCGCCGCAGCCGCTGAAGCCGGCGGGTCAGCGCCGGGACGGCCGCCGCCAGGAGCAGCACGAGCACCGCGATGACGGCCCAGATCCACGCTGAAGGGCCACCCGTTCCGGCCTCGGCGTCAGAACCCGCGTCGTCGGGAGCGGCGCTGGGCGCCGCGGTCGGCGCCGCGCTCGGGGCGGCGCTCGCCGTGGGGGCCGGGGACTCCTCGCCGGGGCGGGACGGGGCATCCGCTGCCCCCGGTTCCGCGTAGCCGGGGACGTCGCCCCGGCTGACCGTCGGTTCGAAACGCAACCAGCCGAGCCCGTCGATGTAGAGCTCCGGCCAGGCGTGCAGGTCGCGGTTGGTGACTTCGAATGCTGACTCGCCCTCCCGCGTGACCCGGTCGCCTGGCAGGAAGCCGACCGCGATGCGCGAGGGGATGCCGATGGTTCTCGCCATCACCGCCATGGCCGAGGCGAAGTGGATGCAGTAGCCGGACCGCTCCTCGAGGAAGGTGGCGACGACGCCGACCCCGGTGCCGTCATAGCCCTCGTCGACCGGCGCGGTCTCGGAGTACTCGAAGTCGCCGTACCTGAAGTAGTCCTGCAGGGCGACGGCCTTCTCGTATGCGGTTTCCGCGCTGCCGGTGACGTCCAGCGCGGCCAGCGTGACGCTCGGCGAGAGGCGGGCAGGCAGGTCGAGGAACCGGCCAACCGTATTCGGAGTCGAGACGCCGGCCTCGGTCAGCTGTTCGGGGCTGGGGTCGGGGGTGAGACTCGTCACCCGGTATTCTTCGCCGGCCGAACCGTCGCTCCGGCTCGAGATCGCCAGGTTGCCGCGGCTCCAGCGCCACGAGTCGTCGACCCCGTTGACCGCTGTCGTCGGGTACGGCACCGGCAGCCATGGGCTGTCCAGTGAGAGGATGCGGATGTCGCTGCTCTCCCTCACGACGGCGACCCCCTCGGCAAGCCCCGGTGGAGACGGAAAGCTGTCCAGCGTATTGCCGGAGGCCGGAGCGGCGCTGCTGGGTTCCCAGTCGGCGCCATCGAAATCGTCGACCGTCGTGAGGCGCAGGTACTCCGCCGAGCGGGACTCCGAGCTGTACTTCGGAGTCTGATTCCGGGAGGCCCTCAGAGCCACACTTCCGGTCTCTGAGCCCAGCAAATTGCTGAGCCCCAGGCGGCAGATGCCGTCTGGGGCTCAGTCTACCTCTGGACGTTTACGGACGGCTACGGGGAGTAAACGGACAGGTTTTCGGACAGCGCGCGGGGCCGCTCTTGCAGTGCCGTTGGCGATCCCGATGCGTCCGGGTCAGAGTCGCGTCGCGGCGAGAACGGGAAGGTCGCCGCCCGCCGCGTAAGCCGCCGACTCGCGCTCAACGATTCGGCGGTCGCGCCGCTCGGTGAGGCGAGCCCGGATCAGGACGACGAGCGTGATCGGCCCGTTGACGACGAACTTCAGTGCGTTCCAGATGAACAGCAGCACGAGCAGGTTCAGCCACCCCGGCCCGCCGTCGGCGATCCAGACGGTCAGCAGCCACGCGCCGAGCAGATACGGCACGGCGATGAGCATTGCGGGCACGCCCCACTTCAGTCCGCGGCGCGTGCGCAGCGCGCTGAGCAGGATGTTCGTCGGCATGTACGTCCGCAGGAACAGCCGAACCCGGATGCTGAGATTCCAGAGCAGTCGGAGCATGATGTCCGCCTCCTGAGAGGGTGCGTAGCTCCGCCGAGGAGATAGATCATGTGGTGAGCGTCCCGAGAGGACCGTCGCAAGCGACCTAGAAATCGTGGCTACTACCTCGACACCCAGGGTACGCCTGACCTCGGACACACGGAAGGGCAGCTACAGGCGTGGCGCGGATACCCCGACTGCGCTGACCGTGGACTCCGGTTCTGCTGCGCGTGCCGCGAGCTGTTGTGCGCGCAGGATCGCGGCGCGTGCTCGCATGGCGTCTGTGCGCTGCCGGGCGTCGTCGCCGATGAGTCCGAGCGCGCTGGTCTCGGTGATGCCGTAGGTGTCGCGGTAGGCCGCGACGGTGCGCGCCTCGCGTCGCCATATCGCGGCAAGCTGCGGATCGGCGGGCTTTGGGCCGAGTTCCGCGGCCCATGCCTCACCGGGACACCCGCCTCGTCGAGCGCCCGGACCGTGTCGACGACCTGCTGGGTGGTGAAGCGGTGGCTCATCGCGTGCGAGCCGTCCCGCAGAGTGGTGTCGGTGATGCGCAGCTCGCGAGTCATGCGGCCTGCCCCTTCCTGGTGATGCGGTCCGCCGCGATCAGGTCGCCGACGCGGGTCGCCGCAGCCGTGATGATGTCGAGGTTGCCCGCGTAGGGCGGGAGGTAGTCGCCGCGTCCGCGCACCTCGCAGAAGACCGCGACGCGGGCGAGTCCGTTCCACGTCTCGCGCGGGGTGTCGAACTGCGGCGCGGACTTGAGCTGGTAGCCGGGCACGTACTCCTGGACCGTGGCGACCATCTGCTCGATGGACTCCACGACGCGGTCCTGGAGCTCCCCGGGCTCGGCCGCCTCCGCCGGGATCGCGCAGAACACGGTGTTGCGCATGATCATCGGCGGATCGACGGGATTGAGGATGACGACCGACTTCCCGCGCTCCGCACCGCCGACGGCCGACAGGGCGCGCGAGGTGGTCATCGTGAACTCGTCCAGGTTGGCGCGCGTACCGGGGCCGGCGGACTTCGACGAGATCGACGCGACGATCTCGGCGTAGGAGACGGGGACGACACGACTGACCGCGTGGACGATCGGAGTCGTGGCCTGCCCGCCGCAGGTGATCATGTTGACGTTCGTGCTGGCGAGGTTGAACTCGAGGTTGACCGGGGGGCAGACGTACGGGCCGATCGCAGCGGGCGTGAGGTCGATCGCGGTGATGCCGGCTTCCCGGTAGCGCTCCGCATTCGCGCGGTGCGCCTTGGCGCTGGTCGCCTCGAACACGATGTCGGGCAGCTCGGACTGGGCGAGCAGCCAATCGACGCCGCCATCGCTGGCCTCGATGCCGAGCCGCCGTGCGCGCGCGAGCCCCTCCGAGCTCGGATCAACGCCGATCATGTGCGTCAGTTCGAGGTTCTGCGCATGTCGCATCACCTTGAACATCAGGTCGGTACCGATGTTGCCTGGGCCGACGATCGCTGCGGTGAGTCGTTCTGCCATGGTGTGGCTTCTCCTTCGAGTGGGCGTCAGGTGTCACTCGCTTCCGCGACACGGAGGCGACGGGGTGGGATTCGGGCGGCGGTCAGGCGAACGGGGCGGTGATCTCGCCGAGGTCGGAGTAGCGCGCCGTGATGACGTCGCCGACGGATACGGGAAGGGATCTTGTGATCGATCCCGGCAGCACCGTCGCGCCGGCCTCGAGCGCGACGCCCCGCTCGCCGAGGGTGTTCGCCAGCCAGACCAGGGCATTCAGCGGGGACCCCAGAACGGCCGCTCCCGCACCGGTGGCCACGATCCGGCCGTTGCGCAGCAGGATGCACCCCATCCCGCGAAGATCGAGACCGTCGAGACGTCGGGCTCGCGAACCCAGGACGACGGCGCCGCTGGATGCATTGTCGGCGACGGTGTCGAAGAACCCGATGCGCCAGTCGCTGATGCGCGAGTCGATCAGCTCGAGTGCGGGAACGACCCAGTCGATCGCGCGCACGGCGTCGGCGAGGCTGACTCCGGGCCCGCGCAGCTCGCGCCCGAGGATGAATGCGATCTCGGGCTCGACCCGCGGCTGGAGGAATGCGCCCGTGTCGATCGGGGTGCTCTCCGGCAGGAACATGTCGTCACGCAGCACGCCGAAGTCCGGCTGGTCGACGCCGATCTGCTTCTGCATCGCGCGGCTCGTGAGCCCGACCTTGTGGCCGCGGATGACCGCCCCCGATGCGCGCCACTCGTCGATCTGCAACGACTGGATCGCATACGCGTCGTCGAGCGTCATCGTGGGGAACCGCTCGATGATCGGGTCGATCGGCGCCCGCGTCCGGTACGCGTCGAGAAGGCGGATCGCCTCGTCGCGGCGCTGCGTGTCCTCCATTGCTCCTCCTCGAACAAGTAGCGCTGCGGTGAACAAGTACCACTACGGTGCGGTTGGTGACGATGACCATGTCATCAGCGAGGAGACTCTCCCAGCAAGGGGGCGGTTCCGATCAATGAGACTCGATGCCAAAGAGCAGCTCTGTGGCAAGACCGCGCGGCATGCACGTCCGCAGTGCCGCCGCGACCCGCAACCCCGCCCGCACCGCGCCCATCGCCGAGGCTGGTCGCCTCGGACCGCCTGAGAGCGGAGGCCAGTGCCTCGACCTCGGGGTCTGTCGGGAAGTTCGTGTGTGAGGGGTTCGGCGTGATCGGCGCGGCGTGAGCCGCGCGGGAAGATGAGTCACGCGACGAACACCGCTACGACGTTGACAACTGACGCTACGACGTTGACAACTGAAGAGGGCGAGCAGGTTGATCCGCGAACAGGCGAGATCCTGCCTCCACCGCCTGATGTGACGGCCGTGGCAGACCAGTTGGTCGCTACCGCGCGCGAGCAGGGCATCGATCTGACCGGCCCGAACGGGCTGCTGACCGGGCTGACCCGTCAGGTGCTGCAGTCCGCGCTTGAGGCAGAGCTGAGGGCCGCTTGGGCCCTTCGACGACCTCGAGGTAATCCGACGCGAGTCCGGGATGCCGACCATGAGGTTCGCTTCCCAAGTCGGCATTCCGCTTCGCACCTACCGACGCCACCAGGCCCGGCCTCGGGACGGTCGACCGCCGAAGGGTCCTTGGCCGGCGCCAGTTCGCTCCGCGCACCGCGATGTCGTCCTCGCGCACGCGACCGCGCACCCGGCCTGGAGTCACCGAAAGGTCTGGGCGATGGTCCGTCACGACGGCTATCGGCTCTCCCAGTCCACCGTCGCCCGGCTGCTGGACGAGGAAGGCCTGCTGCTGAAAGCCGACTACCAGCGGGAGCGCCGCGAACTCGCGAAGGCCCGCAAGGCCGCGTTCACCGCGCCGCCGACTGGGCCGAACCAGGTCTGGCAGCTCGACTTCTCCGAATACGAGACCGCTCACGGCGGCACCTGGCGGGTCGCCGCGGTGATCGACCTACTGGTCCAAATACGAGTTCGCCTGGCACCGGTCACCGACCGCGAACCAGCACGACGCGATTCAGGCCGTCGAGCTCGCCCTCACCGAAGCGCAACGTCTCCTCGGCAACGCCCCGCTGCTGGAGCACCCGACAGACCCGGACTCCGGCGAGGTCGTCCCGATCACGCTCGTGACCGACAACGGGAGTGCGTTCCGGTCCTTCCGCTTCGGCGCGCTCATCACCGCTCGGCCCGAACCGCGTCACATCCGAACCCGGGCCCAAACCCCCGGGCAGAACGGCGTTGGAGAGCGCGGCTTCCAGACGCTGAAATACGAGCGTCTCTACCGCGAGGAGATCGATGACGCCCTCGACCTCGTCCGCATCGGCGACGAGCACCGCGTCGAGTTCAACACGATCCGCCCGCACGAGGCCTTGGCCTGGAACCGCCCGCTCGATGTCCACCTCGGTCTCGCCGACCCCCGGATCCCCAACTTCCCCGAGGCCAAAAGAGTGCCAACTACTCGACACGGGACACTTGCACCGGCACTATGCAGAGGCGCAGAATGTCCGAATGGTGATCATCGAGAACTCGCGCGTGCTGAAGGCTCTCGACGCGGATCTTCGAGAGAGCCGCGGCAGCATCAGGTACCGACTAAGGCGGGCCGAGGAGATCCTCGGCCACGATCTCGGAACCGACCTGAGTTCACTCCACACCGCACTGCTCGCCGCCGACCTGGTGGGCGGCGGGCTCTCCCCGGAACGCACCGCAGAGAACGAGCGGGCACTTGCATCGTACCCGTAATCGGGCCGGTGCCGATGACCTATCGAAGAACTCGGACAAAGGAGCAGGATCATGAAGGCAGCGGTTTTTCACGGAACAGAAGACGTGCGGGTGGAAGAGGTGCCCGAGCCGACTGTCGGGCACGAGGACGTTCTCATTGAAGTAGAGCGGACCGGCATCTGCGGCACCGACCTCCATGAGTATCTTGGGGGCCCGATCTTCGCAGTGCCGGGGACGACACTAGGTCACGAATACTCCGGCACGATCGTCGAACTCGGCAGCGAGGTACGAGGTTTCGCAGTGGGCGATCGTGTCGCTGGCGTCGGCGTGACAGGCTGCGGTGTCTGTTACCTCTGCCGTCATGGATTGACCGGCATCTGCGACACGCCAACCTTCATAGGGTTGCGCAGTCCAGGCGCGCTGGCACCTCTCGCCGCAGTACCGGCAAGCGCGCTTTTTGTTGTACCGGAGAACCTATCGCTGACCGAAGCCGCTCTCGTCGAGCCACTGGGCGTCGCTTTCCACGCGGTGCGTCGCGGGAGGGTCGCGGCGGGCGAGAGCGTGTACATCGCTGGTGCCGGTCCGATCGGACTGGGCGTGCTGCAGTCGGCTCGCGCCGCAGGCGCGAGCGAGATCATCGTCAGCGAGGTGTCTCCCCGTCGCCGACAGGCCGCACTCGAGCTCGGGGCGACGCGGGTCATTGACCCCACCACCGAAGACGCCGTATCGGTCACCCAATCCCTCACTTTCGGTCGAGGTGCCGACGTCGGCTTCGACACAGCAGGAGTTCAGGCGGCGTTCGACCCTGCGATCGCCGCCACTCGCAAGCGGGGGCGCTTCGTGGTCGTCGCCGCATGGGAACGCCCGGCGAGCTTTGAGATGACCGCTCCCCTGCTTCGTGAACTCGAGCTCGTCTTCACTTTCTGCTACGAAGCAGAAGAAGAGATTCCGCAACTGCTCAAACTGATGGCGCGCGGACAGATCAAGGCGTCCCCGATGATCACTAGCCAGATCGACCTCGCATCGATCGTTTCGGGGGGCTTTGAGGAGCTCCGGAACAACCGCGACGAACAGGTCAAGATCCTCGTCGACCCGTCGATCTGACCCGATCGCTGCGGCGACGTGCCCGGCTAGTACTACGGTCGCGCTTGCGAAATTGAGTCAATTCGTCGTCCATCGGGGTCACGGTGTGAACCCCCGGTCGTCGGTGCGGACTGGGGGCAACCGTCCCCGTCCCGGACGACGCATCGAAACGGCTACCGGCACCGCGACCTGGACATCCGTGCCGGGACAATCGATGTCGCGATCCCAATGCTGCGGCAGGGCCACCTACTTCCCGGAGTGGCTGCTCGAGCGGCGGAAGCGTTCCGAGGCGGCGCTGATCACGATCATCGCCGCCTGCTACCTCGCCGGGGTCTCCACGCGTCGGATGGACAAGCTCGTGGAAGACCCTCTGGATTCACGCGCCGTCGAAGTCGCAGGTGTCGCGGATGGCGGCCGGGCTGGAGGTCCGGCCCGAGGTAGCGGCGTCCTTCCTGATACAGAGAGCGAGGTTGGTCGCTGACACCTTCATCGCGCTCAGCGCCTGACACGAAGGATCAGCCGTTACACCACCTCCAGGGACTTGACCCCGGGTCAGGCTCCCCATCGCACGATGGCTCACCCACGCCCAAGACGCCGGGACCGCCAAGAACTTCACACCACTCGCCGGGACGTCACCGGCCTAGGGCGTGTCTCCTAAATGTTGGGTCCAGGCGATGACGGCGGTGAAGACGGCTGCTGATCGATAGACGGTGGCGAGTTTGTCGTAGCGGGTCGCGATGCCGCGCCACTGCTTCAGGGCCGCGAGGCGGCGTTCGACGACGTTCCGGTTCCGGTAGTCGTCGCGGTCGTAGCTGACGGGTCGTCCGCCTCGGGAGCCGCGCCGCAGTCGGTGGCCGATCTGGTCCGATGGTTGTGGGATGACCGCCTGGATGCCGCGGTCGCGCAGGTGCTGGCGGATTGCTCGCGACGAATAGGCCTTGTCGCCTCGTACCCGGTCGGGTCGGGTCCTGGGGTGACCGGAGGGACGTGCCACGCGCAGTTGTTCCAGCAGCGGGATCAGCATCGGCGAATCCCCGGACTGCCCCGGCGTCACCGCAATCACCAGCGGCAGGCCGCGACCGTCGACCAGGTGGTGGAGCTTGGTCGACAGGCCGCCACGGGAGCGGCCGAACCCGTGATCAGGCGGCTCGGCCAGCAGATTCTTGTAGTCCGACGAAGCCCCCTGTGACGCGGGTGATGTTCGTCGCGTGCTGATGGGCGCGAGCGATCGTGGAATCCACCGACACCGACCAGTCCACCTTGCCCGCCGCGTCAGCACGGGCCAGCAGCAGTGCGTGGATGCGATCCCACGTGCCATCGCCGGCCATCCGCCGATGCCACTTCCACGCCGTCTGCCACGGCCCGAACACCGCAGGAAGATCCCGCCACGCGATCCCGGTCCGATAGCGATACACGATCGCCTCGACCATCGTCCGCGCGTCCGAGAACGGACGACCCTTCCGACCGGTCGGCCCGGGCAGGAACCCGCCGATCAGATCCCACTGAGCATCAGAGAGCAACTGGAAACGCGACACCGCTCCAGCATCCGCGCATCAGCACCCAGATTTAGGAGACACGCCCTAGATTCAGCCGCCGTTGCGCTTCTTGACGATCTTCGGCTCGAATGACCCCTCACGGTCTCTGGGGACGTCGATCTCGACCGGGCCGACCTCGGTCAGCATATCTTGG
Organism: Microbacterium schleiferi; assembly: GCF_038150145.1. Classification (GTDB taxonomy): domain Bacteria; phylum Actinomycetota; class Actinomycetes; order Actinomycetales; family Microbacteriaceae; genus Microbacterium; species Microbacterium schleiferi_B. The sequence goes on along the minus strand of NZ_JBBWSA010000006.1, from coordinate 7,756 downwards.
ACCTGGTGCCGTTGCGCGCGTTCTCGCCGACCGTCGATGCGTGCTTCTCGTATCCGAGGTGCTCTGTCACCCCCGGCTCGAGCGCGGTCTCCAGCACCCATTTCGTGAGCCCGTTCGGCAACCCGTCGGGGCCGATCAAGTCGACGCCCTGTTCCTTCGCCTGCTTCAGCAGCTGCTCCGCGAGCTGCTGCTCGTCGATGATCTCTCCCGTCACAGGATCGATCATCTCGATAACACCGGTCATCGCCCGTCCTTTCGGTCAGGCCAGACCAGATCCACCGTTGGTCGGACAGCCCCAGTTCTGATGCGTTCCTGCGTGACCGGGCGATCGCGATCGGATCACGTGGGAACACTCATCTCGCGTAGGAGGGTCGGCAGCGTGCGCTGCACGAAGGGCGACTCCTCGAATTGGCTCTCCGGGTTGCCGTCCAGCACCCATGCCTCGAAGGATCGCTCATAAGTGTCGATGATCACACGGACCGCGAGCGGCGGCGGCCAAGCGAACTTCCGGCCCAGCACGACCATCAGGTCTTCGAACACCCCCGCGAGTTCGGCAGCGAATCGCCGGTCGCCCGCGACCGCCGCGTTACCGTGGCGCCCGTCGCGGAGTGCTCGAAAGCGTCGTTCGGCGCGGATCGTCAGGCCGGCGCAGTCGAGTGGCCAGGACGCGGCGAGCGCTTCGGCTGCCTGGACGAACACCGCGTCGCCCGATCCGACCGGGCGAAATCGAGCGATGCCGGCCTTGAGCCGATCGGCGCACTCCGACACGAGGATTCCGTTCACCTCGTCGAGGAGATCGTCGTCCGTCGGAAGCAAAGTGCGGAAGGCATGAGGGTGCAGTCCGATCTGCGCGCAGACATCGGCGATGAGTTCCGGCGACACACCCCGCCCTGCTGACAAGGCAACGCGAGCCGCACGCGCAACACGTTTGACAGTGCGGTCACGATGGGCCGGTGCGCGGCGCGATGAGACGTCCGTTGGACGAGACCTCTCGGAAATCTGCACGATTGGCCTCTCCTCGCGGTCGGGTGGGCCGCTGGGTCGAAGTTGCGCCAGGCATCCAGCAGGCCAGGCCCCTCATCACTGCGTCAGCCCCTCGACGGCACGATCGATGTTCGTCGTCTCAATCTTTGCGTACCCGGAGGTCCTTCCGGAGGATCTTACCCGAAGTCGACTTGGGGATGGAGTCGATGAACTCCACGGCGCGGACCTTCTTGTACGGTGCAACGCGGTCGGCGACGTACTCGATGACCTCGATGTCGGCGAGCCCGCTGTCCGGCGCTGGCACGACGAACGCTTTGGGTACCTCTTCGCCGTCTTCATCGAGTATCCCAATCACGGCGGCATCCATCACCTTCGGGTGCGATAGCAGCAACGCCTCGAGTTCGGCCGGGGCCACCTGGTACCCCTTGTACTTGATGAGTTCCTTCGCCCGGTCGACAATCGCGAACCACCCCGCGTCGGAACGGACGGCAATGTCCCCGGTGCGCAAGAAGCCGTCTGCCGTGATCGCCTGCGCGGTCTCGTCGTCACGCCCTAGGTAGCCGAGCATGACGTTGGGTGCTTTCACCCACAACTCCCCCGGACGGGTGAGACCCTGCTCGTCCGTCTCGACGATCTCTTCCCCGGTCTCGACGTCGACCAGCATGCAAACGGTGTTGGGAACGGGCACGCCGATCGATGATCGCGGGATGTCGTCACGGTCATCCGGGATGACGTGTGACACCGGGCTGAGTTCGCTCATGCCGTAGCCCTGCCGAACCCGAGCGCCGATCCTTGCGGCCGCGCGTTCTGCGGTAACAGCGTCAAGCGGCGCCGCGCCCGAGAAGATTGTCCGCAGGCTCGAGATGTTGTACTCATCGACCATCGGGTGCTTCGCCAAGGCGACCATGATCGGGGGAGCCACAAAGACAAAGGTGCACGCGTGTTGCTGAATGAGTTCCAGGAATCGCATGAGTTCGAACCTGGGCATTGTCACGAGCGCTGCGCGGGCGCGCAACGCAAGATTAAGCAGGACGGTCATGCCGTAGATGTGGAAGAACGGCAGCACCGCCAATACCCGATCCTCCGCCGAGACGTCGATCACAGCACGACACTGCTCGACGTTCGCGACCAGGTTTCGGTGGGTGAGCATGACTCCCTTAGGTGTTCCGGTCGTTCCTGAAGAGTAGGGCAGCACGGCGACGTGGGTCGCGGGATCGATGTCGACCCGCGGCGCAGTTCTGGCCTCGGCCAGCAGGTCGGAGAGGTCAGGGTGGCCCGGCGCTCCGTCCATCAGAATGAGCCGATCCGCGCCGATCCCGACCGCCGCGGCCGCATCCTCTGCGTTGTTAAGAAGCGGTGCAACTGTGAATAGCAGGGTCGCGCCCGCATCACGCAGCTGCTTCTCGATTTCCGGCGCTGTGTAGAGCGCGTTGAGCGGGGTCACGGTACCCCCGGCGCGCAACACTGCGTGGAAGACGGTCCCAAAAGCGGGGACGTTCGGACTCAGCAGGCCGACCACAGTGCCCTCTCGGACCCCGCGCGCGGCGAGTGCGCCAGCCAGCGCATCGACATCGTCCCTCAGCTGACCGTAGCTGGTCGGTGCCCCGGAGTCAGGATCGATGAAAGCAACCCGTTTGAGGTCTTCCTCCAAAAGGCTCCCGAAGAGGTGGTCGTAGATGCTCACTTCGGGGATCTCAACGTCGGGGTACGGACTAGGAAACACGAGAAGCTCCTTTGCGGGCATTCTCAACAACGCTACGACGAATGAATTGCGCTGCCTTTTCCCCAATGACCACGGACGGAGCATGCGTGTGCCCCCGGATGATCTCGGGCATGATCGACGCGTCGGCGACTCTCAGGCCGTGTACACCACGTACGCGTAGCTCCGGGTCGACGACCGATCCCTCGTCAGAACCCATGCGCGCCGTGGACGTCGGGTGATACAGCGTGTGCGAGAGCGTGCTAATCGCGACCTCCGCCCGCTGTTCCGGTTCGAGCGTTTCGCCGTTCTCGGGCGCGATGTAGTGGGCCCCAATGTGCCCACTCATGGCATCCGTGGCGAGAATGCGTTCGCAGATGCGTACACCTTCTAGCTGCCGAGCACGGTCCGCTCCACCCGGGTCAGTGAGATAGCCAGGGTCGATGAGCGGTGCGCTGAAGGGATCGGCGTCGGCGAGGGTCACCGAGCCTCGGCTCTCCGGCAGCAGCAGGATGCTGCCGATCGTGAGACCGTGACCGGGGATGCCCTCAAGCCCTTCCTTCACGTATGCAGCCGGCGCGGCGAGGATCTCAATGTCCGCGTGCTCAAGACCCGGATCGGTCTTCACGAACCCGTACGACTCGGCGACGTTCGACGTGAGCATGCCCATCTGTTCGGTGCCGTACTTCTCGAGCTGTTCTGGTGTCATTGCATCGAACAGGGTGTCCTCGAACGCCTCACGAGTGAGGAAGGTCACGAGATGATCGCGCATCTGCCGACCCACGTCCTGCGAGTCGACCAGCACGGGGATGCCGAGCTTGTCGAGATCGTCTGCCGGGCCAATTCCTGAGCGCAGCAGGATGGTCGGCGTGTTCACCGCACCGGCGGCGAGGATGACCTCTGCATCGGCGACCACCTCGCGCCACAGTCCGTCCGTGTGGTAACGGACCCCGGTGGCGCGCTGCCCGTCGAAAAGCACCCGGTCGACATGGGCTTCGGAGAGAACGGAGAGATTCTCGCGGCCCGCGGCGGCATCGAGATAGCCGCGCACGGAGTTCCAGCGCGCACCACCGCTTTGTGTGACCAGAGTCTGAGTGAACCCTCCAGGCTCGGGCTTGTTCGCCTCCTCAACCGGATACCCGGCTTCCTCGAAAGCCCGCAGAAAGGCCGCTGTGTGGCTGCGTGGGTCCCGCTGCGCAGACACGGTGATGCCGTTGTCGGCGAACAGCGGTGCCAGCGCTTCCCACGACCATTCGGGACCGGCCAGTTCGGCCCAGTGGTCGTAGTCGGCGGCGAAGCCGACCACCCACATCATGGCGTTCATTGACGAGGAGCCGCCGAGGACCTTGCCGCGTGGCCAGTAGATACTGCGGCTGTCGAGTTGCCGCTGCGGGGTGGTCTGGTAGTTCCAGTCCGCGTCCGACTTGAATAGCTGCGAGAAGGCGACCGGAATCTGCACCTCTTGGCGCTGGTCGGTTCCACCGGCCTCCAGCAACAGCACCGTCGTCTCGGGATCCTCGCTCAGCCGGGCGGCGACGGCGCAGCCTGCGGAACCAGCGCCGACGACGACAAAGTCATAGCGCTCGGGGGTGGGATGAGTGGACATACGCGATCTCCTATTTTGCAGTGGGGGTGAAGCTTCGTGACTTGGTGAGTGGGTGAGGTGATCGGAATAGGTCCGGTCAGGCACGGAACGCGGACAGGAAGATACCTGGCAGTTTCGCCCACGACGGATGAGCCGCGTACCCAGCCAGGAGACGCCCCGTGGTGTGCGCGGAGCGGGCGGTGGAGAACCACGGCGCCTTCGGGAACAGCGAGAACTCCCCGCCCGCGATCGACCGGGGGAAAGGCCGGAAGGCACCCTCGACCACTGTGCGTTCAACATCGTCCAGCAGCAGTGCGTTGTGAACGATCCCGGTTCCGCTCTGAATGTCGTCGATCGTAGCGCCCGGGTATGCTCCCCAACTGGCAGTGGCGGTGAGGAAGCCCAGACCCGTCCAGGTGTTGATCGCGACCGTGCCGTACCGCAGCTCGGCGATAAGGTCATCAAACGCTTCGCCGACGCGACGGCGGGTGCGCGGGTCGATGAGGACATTGACCCCGAGGGTTCCCGCGAGCTTCTCGTTGGCATGCTCAACTGCGGCCCGGAGGAACTCCGAGCCCGTTCCGGGCACGGAGACGACGCCGAGTACTGGCGCAAAGAACTCGGTCTGCTCGAGTGCGGTGGCGTCCTCACCGGCCGGGAGATCGATCAGCGCACGACTGCCATCGGGCCCGACGCGCTGCATGCTGGGATACACGTCGCACGCTTGTGCGAGCCGTTCCTCTCCTCGCGGGTACCAGACGGGACGAGGACGCAGCTCCGCCAGCACCCGCTCGACCTCAGCGACGAACTCGTCACGCTGGCTCCAATCGCTGCTCACGATTACCACCTGGCCAGCCACACAGTTGTGTCCCGAGTTATGCATCCGCATGGTTACCACGTGCTCGGCCTGGAATCTCAGGTCCGCCTTGCTCCACCGGCCTGGAACGACGATCACCGGCGAAACCCCGCCCAACTCGCTCGTGATCGGCACGGTCAGCCGCGGTTCGCCACTCGCGCGGCGGCGCCCGGCCTCCTCCCCCGTACCCCAGACAATGGCATCGTGTGTGGCGGCGCTGCCGGTGATGTGAACGTGCGAGACACCCGCGTGCGAGGTCAAGTACTCACCGACCTCCGCCCCGCCGGTTACGATGCGCACGAAACCCTCCCGGATCAGCGGCGCCAGCGCCGCGCTCAGCACCGGTTCCAATCGCCCCAGCACCGGGTTCAGCTTCAGGATCACCGAACGGTTCGACGCGACCAGCTCATAGAGCACATCAAGAGGTGCAATCGAAGTGATGTTGCCCGCGCCCAGCACCACTCCTACACCCGCGCTGACGCCAGTCCGGTCCAGTGCACCGAGGCCAGCTCGCGCCTTCGCCTGCTCCGCACTAATTCCCGGCCGAAGCCACACGCCAGCGGTGAAGCCGTGCATCAGCGTCCATTGCTGCACCGAGCGAGGCAGTGCATTCACGACCACTCGGTCCCCAGTGGCCTGACCCAGGCGGTCGCGCCCAATCGGACTCTTACCCTGAGCCAACGCCGACAGCGTGTGAGCAAGCGTGCCCGCGCCTGCCAGGACCGCATATGGTCCGGAGATCCACTCCTCACCGGCGTACGGGTCCTCGAAGTTGATTCCCTTGATCTCGCACGCCAGACGCACCCATTGCTCCGCGACACCCTCAGCCGTCTCGTGCACCTCTGCCAACAGCTCAGCTCGTCGCGTCAATGGGAGAACAGCCCAGGCTTGAGCGCCGACCGCCAAATCTGTGATCAACTCATCGATTCGCGCAGGAACGATTTCATCTAGCTGCTGCAGGTCCGACATTCTTCTCTCCTTCGAGCACGAGCCGGTTTCTCACGCAATCTTGCGGGTTGTCTAGGCGTCCCACCAGAGGCGGCCGCCCAGTCTTCGCAGGAGTTCCCTTGTGCACACGCACATGGGAACTCCTGCGAAGGGGCAGAGCTAGGGGCTACGCTCAAGCATGGACAGAACGACGTCGGAGATTCGTCCACTCACACCCCAGGCCCACGGGTTGTCGTTTCTCACACACATCGATGAACGACGGAGCACCCTGGTTGACCGCATCGTGGAAGCAATCCTGCGAAACGAGCCGGTCTACCGCGATCCCGAACTTCAGTACGATCTCAGTGACATTGTCGACCAGAACCTCAAAGAGATCCTCAAGGAGTTGCGAGGCGGCCCACCGAGCCTGAGTCCCGCAAGGCGTGCGGGCCGCACCAAAGCCGAGAACGGCATTCCGATGGCGAGCCTCTTACACGCTTACCGACTCGCCGGCATCACGCTCCTCCATGAGGTCGACGAAGTCACGCGGAGCACCGGCGAGACTGATGCCGCCATGGCGACCACCGCGAAGCTGTGGGAGGTCTTGGATCACCTCTCAACCGCTGCGGTTGAGGCCTACCGCGAAGTCATCGACGAGAGCGAACGCCGCAGCGAGCAAGGACGTCGCGTTCACTTGCTGGCATTGCTCTCGGGAATGGCCCCGCATCCGACGGACTCCCTGCGGATCCTCGGACTGCCCGACACTGGTTGGTACACAGCACTTGCGTCGTCGCTCGGAGGAGGCGGTGACGATCCGGAACCGCGCTACACGAGCGCACAAGAGTTCGCGGCGATCGTTTGGGCACAAGATGTCGGGATGCACATTGGCTTGGCGGGAGCCTCCACGCTCGAGAACCTTGAGGCAGCTCTCGCCGCCATAACGGCCACCACCGTCGTACCAACGGGCGCCAGTCATCCCTTCGAGCATGTCTCCCACCTCCCGCGCGCAGCTGATCAGGCACGCAGTGCGCTTCGCTGTCTGACTCCCGGCGAACACGGGCTGAGTCTCTACGGTGATCGCCCGATTGAGCTGACGCTCATCTCGAATCCCGATCCTGTTCGTTATCTCATCCGCGAAGTCCTGGGAGGAGTGCTCTCGCTGGATTCCAGCGGAGCGAACGCGCTGCTCGACACCCTGGACGCGTGGCTCGATGCGGGCGGGTCCACCGCGGCGGCCGCGAATGCACTCCATTGCCACAGGAACACCGTGCTCTACCGCCTGCAACGTATTACTCAACTCACTGGACGCCGTATCTCCCATCCAGCCGAGTCGGCTGAACTCATCATCGCCCTACGCGCCTTGCGCCTACACGGTCAGGAATGAAGGGGACTGAACCGGCACCGGTTTGACGCCGCTTCCTTTCGAGTCTGGAAGGAAGATGATCACCATGCCGAAGAGGATCCCGGAGGAGACGAAGCAGCGTGCGATTCGGCTCGTGCTCGATCACCTCAATGAGTACCCGAACCTGACGGCTGCGTGCGAGACGGTCTCGCAGCGGCTCGGGTTCGGGGCTGAGAGCCTGCGCCGGTGGGTGCGGCAGGCGCAGGTCGACAGCGGGGCTCGTGAGGGCGTGACCACCAGCGAGCTTGAACGGATTCGGCGGCTCGAGCGGGAGAACCGGGAGCTGCGCGAAGCGAACGCGAT